>CAWDYK010000031.1:0-225928 GCA_963806475.1 uncultured Solirubrobacterales bacterium | reverse complement strand
CGCCCGGTCAGGCGGCGAGGAAGAGGCGGCGGCTGTTTGAAAAGGCTGGCTCAAACACACCGGCGCGTGAGCCGGGAGGCGAGGAAGAGATTTTCTTATTGAATCGCGCGCAACCCTTTGAAAAGGCTCGATTCGGAAAAATAAACGCTAGTAAATGACAGCTATTTTGCTGGCGCTTATGCACGTTTACGAGCGTTTCACGAACGTTTATCTCCATTGGCCGTTACGGAGGCTCGCGACCTGGTTGTCCCCGGGATCGTGAGGGGGTCAAAGGCTGCGCGGCGCGCCCGATCCGGCGCCCGGACCCATCAGAACTCCTGCTCAGGTTCAGGCCCCCGCGGCGGCGCGCCGCATTAATGGCATGGCGATCCGAGGCCGGCCGCGAGTTTGACCTCGACGGTCTGTCTGCACTCAGAATAGCCCGCACAAGCCTAAGGCAGGAGCGCTCCGCTGCGTCGGCGGACGGCGACCCTTGCGGGGCCGTCGTTTGCCAAGGCGACGCCGGCGCCACATGTTTGGCGATCTCGTGAGCGTTCCAGCCGATGACCCGTAATCGCGACCGCCGCTCAAGCTCCCCTTCCCTCGGTTCGCGCAAGCCGCCGCGCCGCCGCCGGCGCGGCAGACGGCGAGGCAGGCCGCCGAGGCGGCGCGGCCGCCCGCGCGCTCGGGCGCTCGCGATCGTCCGGGCGAGCGGCGGGAGGCCAAGGTTTCGCTCATCTACGGCTTTCACAGCGTCGCGGCCGCGCTCAAGGCGCCGCGGCGCGAGCTTATCCGCCTCTACGCCACGCCCGCGGCGGCCGAGCGGCTCGGCGCCGAAATCGCCGCGCGCGGGCTCGAGACGCAGGATCATGAGCGCCGAAGAGATTTCCGCCCGCGCCCCCGCGACGCGGTTCACCAGGGCGCTGCTGCTCGAGGCCCGGCCGCTCGCGCCGATCGACGTCGCGGATTTGCCGGCGAACGGCCTCGTGCTGGTTCTCGACCAGATCACCGATCCGCACAACGTCGGCGCGATTCTGCGCACCGCCGCCGCCTTCGCCGTCGACGCGCTCGTCACGACCGAGCGCCACTCGCCCGACTTCGCCGGCGCGCTGGCGAAATCGGCCTCGGGCGGGCTCGAGCACGTGCCGATTTGCAGCGTCCCCAATCTGGCGCGGGCGCTCGCCGAGATGGGGGACATGGGCTATTGGCGGATCGGGCTCGATTCGGAGGCGCGAGATCCGGCTCACCGATGAGACGCTCACGCGCCCGCTGGCGCTGGTCCTCGGCGCCGAGGACAGGGGCTTGAGACGGCTGACGCGCGAGCGATGCGATCGGATGGCCCGCCTCGATCTGCCAGGCGCGATCAAGAGCCTCAACGTCTCGAACGCCTGCGCCATCGCGCTCGCGCTCGTGCATGAGCGCATTTCCGACCAAGGCGTGAGGAAGGCCGCGACCGCCGGCGGCCTCACTTCAAGCGATCGGCCGGCACGACCTTGGCGTAGCTCAGATCGTAGGTCTTGTTGAGCAGGGGGTCGAGCGGAGTGCCTTCGGAGGCGTCGTAGATGCGCGGACGGCCGGAAGCGGTCCCCGGCGGCGCCGAGCAGGCGCGGCGCCGGCGCTGTCGGCAGGGAGGCTGGAAGCCAGCGTCGCCGTTCCGTATTTGGCTTCGCGCGCCTTCTGGTCCGCGAGCATGGCCGGCGAGAGGGGAGCGGAGGCGACGGGTCCCGCGCCCGTCGCCGGCGGGTCCGCGTCGCCGAAGGCGAGGCCTTCCGCCGGCGCATCGTTGACGCCGGCGACGACGGCGCCGATTCCTCGATCGTTTGACGCCGGAGCGGCAAGCGACGCCAGCGCCGCATCCTTCGCGTTCCGGTCGCGCCGATCTTGCTGAGACGGGCGAGAAGCGAGGCCGGCGCTTGTCCCTGCGCCGGCGCAGCGAGCGCGCCAAACTGCGGCGAGGCCGAGCGACGGCCCGTCCCCGCCGCAGCGTTTCTGGCGCAACGCTCGCCGCGACGCGCTCATTCCTTGATCGATTGACGCCTGGCGAGAGCGAGCAGCGCCGCCTCTTCGTGTTCCGGTCCGCGCCGATCTTGCTCAGCGGGCGAGAACCGAGGCGGGAGCTTGACCCTGCCCTGGCGCGACAAGCGCGCCAAACTGCGCCGGATCGACCGGCTCGATCGAGCCGCGGATCGCGGGCCCGGCGCGACGTCCGGCGCGAGCTTGTCCTTGACGTCCTTCTCGATCTGGCGCCAGCGGGCGACATTCTTCTGATGCTGATCCAGCGTTTCGGCGAACGCATGCCCTCCGGTTCCGTCGGCGACGAAATAGAGGTCCTTGCTACGCGCCGGATTGGCGACCGCCTCCAGCGCCGCCTTGCCTGGGTTGCAGATCGGCCCCGGCGGCAGGCCGTCGATGATGTAGGTGTTGTAGGGCGTCGGCTGATTGAGGTCGGCCTTCGTGATGCTGCGGCCGAGCGTGCCCTTGCCCGGAGCCAGGCCGTAGACGATCGTCGGGTCGGAATCGAGCCGCATGTGCTTTTCGAGTCGATTGATGAACACGCCGGCGACGCGCGGCCGCTCTTCAGGCTTGCCCGTTTCTTTCTCGACGATCGAGGCGAGGGTCACCATTTCCCATGGCGACTTGATCGGCAAATCCGGCGCGCGCCCCTTCCAGATCTCCTCGACCGTCTTCGCCTGCATCTTCGCCATGCGCGACAGAATCGACTGCCGCGTGTCGCCTCGCTCGAAATAGTAGGTGTCGGGCATCAGCGAGCCCTCGCGCGGCGGTCTCCCTGATCTCGCCGGTCAGAACGGTGTCCTCGCGGAGCCGGTCGACGACCTGCTCGCTGGTCAGACCCTCGGGGATGGTGAGCTTGTATCGCACCACGCGGTGCGCGATGAGCTCGTTCTCGATCTCGTTCATGCTCATGCCCGCCTTGAACGCGTACTCGCCGCGCTTCAAGGCGCCGCGATTGCCGTCGAGCAGCGTGAGAATGTTGAACCACATCGCGCTGTCGATCACGCCCGCGCGTTCGAGCTGATCGGCGATGCTGCCGCCGTCGTCCTCGCGCACGATCATGACCACCTTGTCGGCGGCGAGCGGCCCGGGGCTTCGCGCTTCCTTCATGAGCCAAGCGAGCGCGCCGACCGTCGCGAGCGCCCCGAGCAGAACGAAAGTGAGCAATCCGCTCACGCTCGACAGACCCATCCGGCGCGGCTTGCGCGGCGGTCGGCTCGGCGGCGGGGCCGGATCGCCGAGCGCAGGCTTGCGTCGCACGGCCGAACAGGCTCACGCGCGGCCGAGGGGCGTCTCCGTCGCCGGAATCGTGATCTGCG
Source organism: uncultured Solirubrobacterales bacterium (assembly GCA_963806475.1). Taxonomy (GTDB): domain Bacteria; phylum Actinomycetota; class Thermoleophilia; order Solirubrobacterales; family Solirubrobacteraceae; genus Palsa-465. The sequence continues at coordinate 222,617 of CAWDYK010000031.1, read as the reverse complement.
CTCATGTCGTCTGCCGCTTCTTTCGCCTTCGGCCGCTGATCCTGCCGTTCAAATCCCGCGCGGGGCTGAACACGCCGGCCGCGGGCTTGCGCCAAGCTTAGCCGACCGGGCGCCGCGGGGAAACACCGAATCGCCCTCGGGCTGCTCCGGTCAGTTCGGCGCGCGGAAGATGAGCGAGGCGTTGGTGCCGCCGAAGCCGAACGAATTGGACAGCGCCGCCTGAATCGGCCGCTTGCGCGCCGCATGAGGCGCAAGATCGATCGCGGTCTCCACCGAGGGGTTGTCGAGATTGAGCGTCGGCGGCGCGACCTGGTCGCGAATGGCGAGGATGGAGAAGATCGCCTCGACCGCGCCCGCCGCGCCGAGGAGATGGCCGATCGACGACTTGGTCGAGGACATGGTCGTCTTGGCGGCCGAATTGCCGAGCAGGCGCTCGACCGCCCGCAATTCGATCTCGTCGCCGACCGGAGTCGAGGTGCCGTGCGCATTGACGTAGTCGATTTCCGAGGCGGAGATCGCGGCGCGCTTCAGGGCCATGCTCATGGCGCGAAAGGCGCCGTCGCCGTCGGGCGCGGGCGCGGTGATGTGATAGGCGTCGCCCGAAAGGCCGTAACCGACCAGTTCGGCGTAGATGCGCGCGCCGCGGGCCTTCGCATGCTCGAGTTCCTCGAGCACCACGCATCCTGCGCCTTCGCCCATGACGAAACCGTCGCGATCGCGGTCGTAAGGGCGCGAGGCCTGCTTCGGCCGGTCGTTGAAGCCGGTCGACAGGGCGCGGCAGGCGCAAAAGCCCGCCAGCGAAAGGCGGTTGACCGCCGATTCCGCGCCGCCGGCGACCATCACGTTGGCGTCGCCAAGGGCGATGAGCCGCCCGGCGTCGCCGATCGCGTGCGCGCCGGTCGAGCAGGCGGTGACGACCGCGTGGTTGGGGCCCTTCAGATTGTGGGCGATCGAAACCTGCCCGCTCAGGAGATTGATGAGCCGGCCGGGAATGAAGAACGGCGAGATGCGGCGCGGTCCCTTTTCGTGCAGGGTGACGGAGGCGTCGTAGATGCCGCCGAGACCGCCGATGCCCGAGCCGAACAGGACGCCGGTCTCGATCTCCTCCTCGTAGGTCTTGGGCGCCCAGTTCGCGTCGCGGAGCGCCTGCGTCGCGGCGCTCATGCCGTAGATGATGAAGTCGTCGACGCGGCGCTGTTCCTTGGGGTCCATCCAGTCGTCGGGATTGAAGGCGTCGGGAGCGGCGCCGCGCGGCACCTGCGCGGCGATCTGGCAGGGGAGGTCGGAAACGTCGAAGTTCTCGACCCGGGCCGCTCGCCGACTCGCCGGCGAGAAGGCGGCGCCACGTCGGCTCGACCCCGCAAGCCATCGGGGACACCATGCCAAGACCCGTAACGACGACCCGCCTCATTCGCTCCATTCCCGCAACTCTGACTGTTCCCGTTCGCATTCGCTTCAACCGCGGCACGGTTGCAGGTGCCGCGCCCAACACGACAAGGGCCGGACTGGACGCCGGCCCGCGCACCTCGAAGCAAAAACGTCTTGACGAAAGCCGGTCTGCGGCCGGCTCAGCGCGCTCCGCCGCTACTTTTTGGCCGACGCCTTTTCAAGATATTTGACCGCGTCGCCGACGGTCACGATCGTTTCGGCCTGGTCGTCGGGAATCTCGACGCCGAACTCCTCTTCGAAAGCCATCACCAATTCAACCGTATCGAGCGAGTCGGCGCCCAGATCGTCGATGAAATTGGCGCTGTCGACGACTTTGTCGGCCTCCACGCCGAGATGCTCGACGACGATCTTCTTCACCCGCTCTGCGACATCGCTCATGTATCTTTTCCCTTATGCATCGGGCTTCGCCGCCCGACTTCTCTTGATCAATTCCCCGACCGACCTCGCACAGAGGACGATTCTCGCCATCCGGCCGCCTGCTCCGCTGCCTCAAGGCGGTGACAGGTTCGCTCGGGTTCGCCGACGCTGACGCTCGGATGATGCGCCCCTCCCGCGCCCTGCGACAAACGGCGTCGATAGCATATCTTTTCCGGCAACGCGAGAGGGCGCAAGCCCCGTCGCGCCGCGGCTTTCCGGCCACTCCAAGGCCATCAAATCATTGCCATTCCGCCGTTCACATGCAGCGTCTGTCCGGTCACGTAAGCCGCTTCTGAACTCGCCAAATACACGGCCGCCGCGCCAATCTCCTTGTCCGAACCAAGGCGCCCGATCGGTATCGATGCGAGGATCTGCATCGCGCTGTTTCTGGTCGAGCGCGCCGGGTCATCGGGCTGTCGATGAAGCCGGGAGCGATGCAATTGACGGTGATGCCCCGCGTCGCGACCTCGGCGGCGAGCGCCTTCGACATGCCGATCATGCCGGCCTTGGCGGCGGCGTAATTCCCTTGGCCCGCATTGCCCTGGACGCCGACAACCGACGTCATGTTGATGATCCGGCCGTAGCGGCGCTTCATCATGCCCTTGAGCGCCGCGCGCGACAGGCGGAACGCCGCGGTCAGATTGATCGCGAGAACGGTGTCCCAATCCGCGTCCTTCATGCGAATGAGCAGACTGTCGCGCGTGACCCCGGCGTTGTTGACGAGAATGTCGATCGGCCCGAGCGCGCGCCTCGACCTCCGGAACGAGCGCTTCGGCCGCCACGGCGTCCGCGAGATCGCACGGCGCCGCATGCGCCCGAACCTTGAGCTCGGCGGCGAGCGCTTCGAGCGCATCCGGCCGCGTGCCCGAGAGCGCGACCGAGGCGCCCTGCGCGTGCAAGGGCGCGCGCGATCGCGCCGCCAAGTCCGCCCGAGGCGCCGGTGACGAGCGCCGTCCTTCCTGTCAGATCGAACAAGAGCGTCGTCCCTCTCGCCAGATTGATCAGGGCTTCGCCGAGGCGCTGAAGGCGGCGACGTCGGCGGGCGCGCCGACGCTGATCGCGGTCGCGCCCTCCGACAATTCGCTTGATGAGGCCGGTCAACACTTTGCCCGTCCCGATTTCGATGAACCGCGTGACGCCGTGCGCGCTCATATAGAGCACGCTCTCGCGCCAGCGCACGGTTCCGGTCACCTGCGCGACGAGGCCGGAGCGGATCGCTTCCGGGTCGGTGACCGCCTCGGCTTCGACATTGGCGACCAGGGGCGGCTTGGGCGGACGAATCGCGACGCCCTTCAGCGCCTCCTCCATCGCTTCCGCGGCCGGCTGCATGAGCGCGCAATGAAACGGCGCCGAGACGGGCAGAAGCAGCGCCCGCTTCGCGCCGGCGAGCTTGGCGAGCTCCATCGCCCGCTCGACCGCGGCTTTCGTGCCGGAGATGACGACCTGGCCGCCGCCGTTGTCGTTGGCGGCCTGGCAGATCGCGCCGGTGAGGTAGAGATCGCTCGCCGCCTGGGTCGCGATCTTCACCACCGCCCCGAATTCGAGGCCGAGGATGGCCGCCATCGCGCCTTCGCCGACGGGAACCGCCTTCTGCATCGCTTCGCCGCGCAGGCGCAAGAGACGCGCCGCGTCCTCGAGAGTAAGCGATCCTGCCGCGCAAAGCGCCGAATACTCGCCGAGCGAATGGCCGGCGACATAGGCCGCCTGCCGGGCTGGGTTGAAGCCCTTTTCGGTCTCGAGAACCCTGAGCGCCGCGATGCTCGCGGCCATCAGCGCCGGCTGGGCGTTGGCGGTCAGCGTGAGTTCGGCCTCGGGCCCCTCGAACATCAGCTTGGAAAGTTTCTGCGACAGGGCGGCGTCGACGCGGTCGAACACCTCTCGCGCGACGGGAAATTCGTCCGCCAGCGCTTTCCCCATGCCGACCGTCTGGGAGCCCTGACCCGGAAACACCAAGGCCGTCTTCATGGACCGGTTTCCCCGACTGAACGCGAAAGGGCGACTCGGCTCGCGCCCTGGCGAGCGGCGGTGCACAGACACGGCCCGAGGCGGGGCTGTCAAGCGCGGGATTTGGCTAAGCCGAAAAGGGATTAGGCTGAGGCTGACCGCCGAACCCGTATCGGAACGGGTCCGCCGGGTCCTCGCACCAGCTTGCTTTCGGCGCAGATGAACGCGCGTCCGCTGATGCGCGGCAGAACGCCGCCGGTCGGGCCCGGTTCGAAGCTCGCGCGAAAGCGGCTGCCGATGATGCTTTCCTGAACCCAGACCTCGCCGGGGCGCAACTTTCCGTCGGCCGCGAGGCAGGCGAGCTTGGCGCTGGTTCCGGTTCCGCATGGCGACCGGTCGTAGGCGCCGCCGGGGCAGAGCACGAAATTGCGGCTGTTCGCGTCGCTCGATCGCGGCGGGGCGAAGAACTCGATGTGGTCGATCAAGGCGCCGTCCTTGCCGCGCACGCCCTGCGCTTGAAGCGCGTCGCTGAATGGCGGTCGCGGCCTCCGTCAACGCGGCCGACGTTCGCCAGCTCGAGATCGCAAGGCGGCGCGTCGAAGTGAGGAAGAACCAGTTGCCGCCCCAGGCGACGTCGCCGCGCACTTCGCCGAGCCCCTCGACCTCGACCGAGACCGCCTCGGCGAAGCGATAGCTCTCGACATTCTCGACCGTCGCCGTGCAGCTCATCGACAAGCTCGACGCCGACCGTCGCCGACCGGCGTCTCGAAGCGATGGCGCCCTGGCTTGCAGCCGGCCCATATGCGCGAGCGTCACGGCGAGGCCGATCGTTCCGTGGCCGCACATGCCGAGATAGCCGACATTGTTGAAGAAGATGACGCCCGCGGCGCATGACGTGTCATGCGGCTCGCAGAGGAGCGCGCCGACCAGCGCGTCGTGGCCGCGCGGCTCGTTGACGGCGAAGCGGCGGACATGATCGAACTCGGCGGCGAAGCGGCGCAGCCGCTCAGCAAGCGGCCCGTCGCCGAGCGGCGGCCCGCCGTCGACGATCACGCGCGTGGGCTCGCCCTCGGTATGGGAGTCGATGACCCGCATCGCGCTCAGTCCTTCGCGCCGGGCCAGGAGGCGTACCAGGCGCGGAACGTCATGAACCGGCGCTTCGCCATGCCCTCCTGCGACGGGCTCGAGGGCGTCGAAGGCGTTCAAGCTGCAGCGCATATTCGTCGTGGCCCACGAGCGTCATCAGGCGCTTGAAATAGAGCACGAGATCGACGCCCTCGTCGAAGACCGAGAGCGGGCCGAGCGCGCTCTCGAGCTCGAGCGCAAGGCGCCGCGCCTGAGCGTCGCCCTTGGCCGCGCGCTCGCAAAGCTCGACCAGCCGCAGCACCTCGCGCGGCAGCACGTTGCCGATGCCGGTGATGACGCCGCAGGCGCCGCAATTGACGAACGCCATGGAACACCTGGGTGTCGACGCCGACCATGAGCGCGACGTCGTCCGACCGCCCGGCGATATGCTCCGCGGCGTAGCTCAGCGATTCCGCGCCGCCGAACTCCTTGAACCCGACGAGATGGGGAAATTCCTTGCGCAGTTCGAAGAAGAGCTCGGCCCGGGTCTGGAAGCCGTAATAGGGGCTGTTGTAGATGACCGAAGGCAGGTCGACCGCGGCCTCGAGCACGCGCGCGAAATGGCCGCGCTGGGCCGCCGCGGACGAGCCGCGCGAGAGCACGCGCGGGATGATCATGAGCCCCCGCGCGCCTTTTTCCTTGGCGTGACGGGCGAGCGCGGCGGCCTGCTCGGTGTTCTGCGCGCCCGTGCCGACGATGACCGGCAGGCCGGCCTTCGCCAGACGCTCGACGCCCTCCATCCGCTGTTCGATCGTCAGCAGCGGCCAGTCGCCCATCGAGCCGCAATAGACGAGCCCCGACATCCCGGCGCCGACGAGATGTTTTCCCATCTTCACGAGGGCGTCGAAGTCGGGCCGCCGGTCGGGGCCGCAGGGCGTCATGAGGGCCGGAATGGTTCCGGAAAAGACTTGCGACGGCATCTTCGGGCTCCCTAGAGTCGGGTTCGTTGCTGGCCCATGTTCGCATGTCCTCGCGCCCTCGTTCTTGATGAAAACGCAGGCCGGGAATTGAAAATCCGCACAATCGCGCCCGCGACCGAACGAAGGCCGATCCGGCCGCGGCGCTCGCCGCCGCCCTCGGGCGGCCGTTTCCGGGAATCCAGCTTTTCGACCGTGTCGCCGACACCGTCTTCTTCATCAAGGACCACGAGGCGCGCTATGTCGCGGTCAACGAAACGCTCGCCCGCCGCTGCGGGTTCGCCGACAGCCAGGCGCTGATCGGCCGCAAGGCGAGCGAGGTCTTCTGAGCCCGCTCGGCGAGCGTTACGAAGCGCAGGATCTCAAGGTCATCGCCGAAGGGCTTTCGATCCGCGGCCGGATGGAGCTCCATCTCTATCCGGACGGCAGCGAAGGCTGGTGCCTGACCTGGAAGGAGCCGCTGATCGACGGCGGCGGCGTCAATTCGCGGGCTTGCCGGCATCTCGCGCGACGCGCCGGCCCTGTCGGGATCGGCGTCGGTCTCGGCGGCGCTTTCAGCGACGCTCGCCTATATCGACGACCATCTCGACCAGCCCTTGCGCATTCCCGAGCTCGCCGCGCGAGCCGGGCTTTCGCCGTTCCAGTTCGATCAGAGAATCCGGGCCTTGTTCGGCCTCTCCGCCGGACAATATCTCTCCCGCCTGCGCATCGATCGGGCGTGCGACCGGCTCCGGCATACCGACGCGCCGTTAAGCGAATCTGGCGCTCGAATGCGGCTACGCCGACCAGGCCGGCGTTCACCCGCCAGTTCCATAAATCGGTCGGCTTGACCCCCGGCGCCTATCGGCTGGCGACGGCGCGCGGGCGCAAGCGGGCGAGCGCGCCCGACCAGGGCAATCGCTGACTTACGCGTCCATTAACCGGCCTGGATTAGCATGAAGGCTTGGGGCATCGGCGAGGCCAGGACATGGTCCCCTCCGTCAGCGGGGTCGTGAAATCGCTCAGCGACTGCGCCTGGCTCGACGCCGGGCGCGCACGCGCCTATGCGCGCATCCTGCTTGTGGTCACGCTGGTTGGCGCCGTCGGCTGCGATCGCGCTCAGCACCGGCGGCCTCGATCGCCAGGGCAAGCCGATCGGCGCCGACTTCGTCGGCTTCTATACGGCTTCGCGTCTGGCGCTCGATGGCCGCGCCGATCTCGCTTACGACGTCGGCGCCCATTGGGCGGCTCAGAAGGCGCTGTTCGGTCCTGAGCTCGGCTATACCGCGTTCTTCTATCCGCCGCCCGCGCTCCTGATCTATTTGCCGCTTGCGCTCGCGCCCTATTTCGTTGCGCTCGCGGTCTGGCTCGCTGCGACCGGCTTCGCCTTCTATCGCGTCTTGCGCGGCTACCTGCCATCGCTCGAGCCGGCGGCGTTTCTCGCCTTTCCCGCCGTGTTCGTGAACGCCGACCACGGACAGAACGGGTTTCTCAGCGCGGCTTTGATCGGCGGCGGCCTGCTCGTGATGGATCGGCGGACCTGTGCTCGCCGGCGCTTGTTCGGCGCCATGGCGTTCAAGCCGCACTCTGGCGCTGGTCATCCCGTTCGCGCTCGTCTTCGCCCGCCGATGGACCGTCTTGATCGGCCGCAGCGGCCGCGGCCGCCGCGTTCTGCCTCGTCTCGCTCGCCGCGTTCGGCGCCGGGGCGTGGAGCGGCTTCTTCGCCGATGCTTCGTTCGCCCGCGCGGCGTTGGAGAACAATCTCGTCGGCAACGAGAAGATGCAGAGCGTATTCGCCGCCGTCCGGCTGTTGCATGGGTCGCTCGCGCTCGCCTGGGGAGCGCAGGTCCTGATGGCGCTCTCGGCCGTCGCCGCGCTCTGGCTCATGCAGCGGCGCGCCTTTCGGACCGGCGGCGGAGGCGCCCGCCGTCGTCTGCGCCGGCTTGCTGGCGAGCCCGTTCGTGCTCGACTATGATCTGACGCTGCTCGCCATCCCGCTGGTCTGGCTGCTCCGCGAGGGATGTCCGATCCGGCTTTCTGCCGTTCGAGAAAGCGCTGATGGCGCTCGCCTTCGCGCTGCCCCTCGTTTCGCGCGTCGTCGCCGGCGCGGCCGGCCTGCCGCTTGCGCCCTTGACCATCGCCGCCCTGCTCGCGCTGATCCTGCGGCGGGCGGCGAGGCCCGCCGCTCGACGGCGCGGAGCGCGCTCATCGTCGACGCGGACTTGCAAATCCGCCTCTCTGTCGCGCCGGAACAGTGATAGGGATGGTCTGAGCCCGCCGGAATTCGACAGCCGGGCGGCAGCGCGAGGGACCTGATGACGGCGGCGCCAGGGAAATCCTGCGGGGCGTGCACGATGTGCTGCTCGGCGCTGGAGATCGACTATTTCAGCAAGCCCGCGGGACCGCTATGCGTCAATTGCCGCGCTGGCGGCGGCTGCGCCATCTACGCCGAGCGCCCGGAAGTCTGTCGCGACTTCGAGTGCGAATGGCTGACCCGCCGCGATCTGCCGCGGCAATTGCGCCCGGACCTCGTCGGCACGATCCTCATGGAGGACGCCGACAGCGACGAATACCGCGCCGTTTGCGCGCCGGAGAAGCCGATGGCCTGGCGCCATCCGCGCGTGTTCGCCCATCTCGTCGCGGTCGCCAAGTCCGGCCGGATCGTGGTCGCCAAGGCGGGGATGACGTCGTGGCGGATCTTCGCCTCGGGCGAATGGGGACCGACGGTCTGAGCGATCGCCCGATTTTTGGCCAAGATGCCTATCCGAAAGGCGCCGCAACGGTCGCCGCCGCCTTCCTGACCTCTCAGCGGGCGCCCGTAGCGCGATCCGCCATCCGATGCTATGGGAGCGCCGCCGCGGTTATCGCCGCCGCCGCGGCCCAGAGGGGCAAAGGCATCGCGCGGCCGAGCGGGCGATGAGGAGTTTCGCCGCACATGAAGAAGATCGAAGCGATCATCAAGCCGTTCAAGCTCGACGAGGTGAAGGAGGCGCTGCAGGAGGCGGGCATCCAGGGCATCACCGTCACTCGAGGCCAAGGGCTTCGGCCGCCAGAAGGGCCACACCGAGCTTTATCGCGGCGCCGAATACGTCGTCGACTTCCTGCCCAAGGTGAAGATCGAGGTCGTCGTCTGCCGACGAGAATGCTCGGCCGCGGCGATCGAGGCGATCCGCAACGCCGCCCAGACCGGGCCGCATCGGCGACGGCAAGATTTTTGTATCGCACATCGAGGAGGCCATCCGCATCCGCACCGGCGAAACCGGCGCGGACGCGATCTGAAGGCCATTTCGGGGGCTGATCAAAGGGCGATTCGCCGCTCCCCGCGGCGAGCGGGAACAATCGGACCTTCAATCTTGAGGAAAGGCAAATCATGAAGACCGCCAAGGATGTCCTGAAGGCGATCAAGGACAATGACGTCAAATATGTCGACCTGCGCTTCACCGACCCGCGCGGCAAGTGGCAGCACGTGACCTTCGATCAGTCGCTTGATCGACGAGGACGCCTTCGCCGACGGCATCATGTTCGACGGCTCGTCGATCGCCGGCTGGAAGGCGATCAACGAATCCGACATGACGCTGATGCCCGACCCGACCTCGGCCTGCATGGACCCGTTCTTCGCCGCCTCGACGATGGTCATCATCTGCGACGTTCTCGAGCCCGCCACCGGCCAGCCCTACAACCGCGACCCGCGCGGCATCGCCAAGAAGGCCGAGGCCTATCTCAAGTCGACCGGCATCGGCGACACCGTCTTCTTCGGCCCGGAGGCCGAGTTCTTCGTGTTCGACGACGTGCGCTTCGCCGCCGAGCCCTACAACACCGGCTTCCAGATCGACTCGATCGAACTGCCGACCAACTCCGACACCGCACTACGAGGGCGGCAACCTCGGCCACCGCGTGCGCACCAAGGGCGGCTATTTCCCGGTTCCGCCGCAGGATTCGGCGCAGGACATGCGCGGCGAGATGCTGGCGGCGATGGCGCAGATGGGCGCGATGGTCGAGAAGCACCACCACGAGGTCGCCTCCGCCCAGCACGAGCTCGGCCTCAAGTTCGGCCCGCTGACGACGATGGCCGACCACCTGCAGATCTACAAATACTGCATCCACATGGTCGCCCAGAGCTACGGCAAGACCGCGACCTTCATGCCGAAGCCGATCTACGGCGACAACGGCTCGGGCATGCACGTCCACCAGTCGATCTGGAAGGGCGGCAAGCCGGTCTTCGCCGGCAACAAATACGCCGACCTCAGCCAGGAGTGCCTGTGCTACATCGGCGGCATCATCAAGCACGCCAAGGCGCTCAACGGCTTCACCAACCCGCTCGACCAACAGCTACAAGCGGCTGGTGCCGGGCTTCGAGGCGCCGGTGCTGCTCGCCTATTCGGCGCGCAACCGCTCGGCCTCCTGCCGCATCCCGTGGACCGCCAACCCGAAGGCCAAGCGCGTCGAGGTCCGCTTCCCCGATCCGACCGCCAACCCCTACCTCGCCTTCGCGGCGATGCTGATGGCCGGCCTCGACGGCATCAAGAACAAGATCGATCCCGGGCCCGGCGATGGACAAGGACCTCTACGACCTGCCGCCGAAGGAGCTGAAGAAGATCCCGACCGTCTGCGGCTCGCTGCGCGAGGCGCTCGCGCAACCTCGACAAGGACCGCGCCTTCCTCAAGGCCGGCGACGTGTTCAACGACGACTTCATCGACAGCTACATCGAGCTCAAGATGGCCGAGGTCATGCGCTTCGAGATGACGCCGCACCCGGTCGAGTTCGACATGTACTATTCGTACTGAGCCGCCCGCGATCGGCCTGTCGTTTGGGGGCGGCCCGCAGCGGCCGCCCTTTGCTTAGGGGACACGGCCCGCGACTGCGCCGGAGTCGCCCAAGCAAAACCAAGACAATCCAGGCCAGATCCAAACAAATCTAAGCAAAAAGGCTTGGATTTGTTTGATTTTATTCGTCCGAAACGGGCCTTTTCAATAGGTTACGGCCAGAAAAAACAAGGAAAACTTTTTCTGCCTCCCGCCATTCCTGCGACACGCGTCTAATACCAGCCCGGGCGCGTCAAACCCGCGCTTTCCCGTGCGCCGCCGGGCGCTCGGTCTGAATTCCGACGAACAGAATATAGATAGCATCAATTTCCCGTTAGCGCCGCCGGCAGCGCCGATATTTTTCCCGCCGGCTTGTCCGCGCCAGGCCCCTCTGTCCTGACGCATCCGAGGCCCAAAGCGCTCGCCGAGCGCGGCCTCCGCATCAAAAGGCCGCGGGTTTCGGCCCCAAGGAAGCCCGCGCTCGCCCTCCGACGCAGGACAAACGGGGAAGCAATCCAGGGTTGCAGCGCCGGAGCGGCGGCTCTGGCTCGCCGCGTCCCCGCGGGCCCCGGTGACGACGATCCCCCGCGTTGCGACTCGCGCCTCCCGCCGCCGCTCCGGCCTTGCACGAAAGACGGAGGCGAGCATGATCTGATCTCCAAATCCCGAAAGGAATGCAACCCATAGATTGTTGCGTTTTCCGCGGCCGCAGCGATAAATTCGTGGGCACTCCTGATTGAATGAAACTCATGGTTGGGAATGTGGGAGGGATCGGCCCAAGGAGCAGTTCACCTTTCCCCATCGACTTAACAACGCGCTTACCCCAGCAGGTGGCATTCCTGAAATGGCCACAACGCCGAGCACGTAAGGAGATAGGGGCGTGACAACTCTGGCGATGTTCGCCGGCTAGGATACGAGCGGCAACACAAATCTCTGGATAACCGACGGGACCCGGCGTGCAGGAGCGAGCTGGCCGTCGCCGGAGAATGCTCCTACGGCGGGCTGGCGCCGCGCGACATCACAACTCTTTCTCCTCCGTCGACGCGCGTAGTCTGTGGCTGAATGGTTTAAGGGGGAAACGTCACCATGACCTCTCGGGCAGTCTTTTCAGGCTTAGACGCAAGCGATCACATCAATCTTTGGGTTACTGACGGCACCGCGGCGGGGACAAGCGAGCTCACCCCGGCCGGAGCCTATTACTATGGGTTGTTAGATTTAGACGGCTAGCCCTGACTTCACCGCTCTCGGCACACGGATACTGTTTACAGGCGTCAGACACGAGCGGTCATTACAAGCTGTGGGTGACAGACGGAACGTCCGCCGGGACAAGCGAACTGCCGGTCGGGCTGTCCGGCCTCTCCGATTTCACCGTCATCGGGAGCAAGGCTCTGTTCGCGGGGCGGGAGGGGGAAATAGGGGTGATCTCTGGGTAACCGACGGGACGGCAACGGGCACGACCGATCTGACGGCAGCGTTTCCAACGGGGCCATATCCCGGTGACCTGACCGTTCTCGGCAACAAGGCTTTATTCTCCGGACTGGACCCGCGCGGGCGGACCGATCCCTATGGCAACCCCCTCCTCACCCTATGGGTGACGGACGGGACTGCGGCGGGCACGAGCGGGTTCGCCAACGACAGTGCCCCGATAGACATCACTTCCATCGGCGGCAGGGCGGTGTTCGAAGGCTTGGAGCCAAGCTGGTTGACCCGGGCTTTTGTCACGGACGGAACCTCCGCGGGTACAAGCGAGCTGACGGTTGCCGGAGCGTCCTCCAATGGGCTGTTTTCCGGTGTCTATGGAGGGCCTAGTTACACCGGAGGGCCTGATTTCACCGCCCTGGGTAGCAGGGCGCTGTTCGTCGGCTATGACGCCAGCGCTCATCCTAATCTCTGGATAACGGACGGGACCTCGGCGGGTACAAGCGAGTTGACGGTTGCCGGAGCCTCCTCCAGTGGGCTGTTCTCCAACCTTCTTACGTGATCAGGAGCCTGAATTTACGGTTTTCGGCGCAAAGGCAGTGTTTCTGGGCACGGATGCGAGCGGTCACCGCAATCTGTGGGTAACCGACGGAACCTCCGCGGGGACCAGCGAACTGACAGTCGCTGGAGCTGATTCGGCCGGGCTGTTCTATGCTGCAATCGATCCTCAATTTATCGTTCTGGGCGACAAGGTGCTGTTCGTTGGCGCCGACGCAACGGGTCACAACAATCTTTGGATCACCGATGGGACCTCGGCGGGGACCACACGAACTCGCTTTAGCCGGGATCGGGCTGGACGCCGATGGTTTCGCGTTGTCGGCAACAAGGTGCTGTTCGAAGGCGTGGACCAGTATCCGGTAGAAGTTCGGTCTGTGGATCACGGACGGGACGTCGGCAGGCACGAGCGAGGTCGCGGTTCCCGGCGCCTAGTCTGGCGGGGGCGGGCTGACCCCAACCGACATCACCGCATTTCTGCCGCCGCCGGAGCCGGTCACAATCGCCACCAATGGCGTGACCAGCCTTGTTCAGCTTGGGAGCCAGTACGAACTGGAGGCGGTCAGCAGCGGCACCGGGCCGTTCCTGACGTACAACGGGAGCACGGTCACCGTCGGCGAGTTCCCGGGCTGGACGCCGGTCGGGGCGGAAAAGACCGCGACCGGATACGAGGTCGCCTGGAGCCTTCTCGGCGCGAACGAATACACGGTCTGGAACACTGACAGCAACGGCGCCTACACCGGCGCCGCCACCGGCGTTCTTTCAGGCGCGAGCTATGCCCTGCAACGCCTCGAAACGTCCTTCGGCGAGGACCTGAACGGCGACGGGACGATCGGTCCGACCGTCGCCAAGCCGCCCGCCGCGAGCGATTTCAACAAGGACGGCTTTTCCGACATCCTGTGGCAGAACACGCAGCGGGCAGGCCGCGATCTGGGACATGGAGCGGGACCGCCTGATCGCGCGGCGGGGCGCGTTGAGCCCCAATCCGGGGCCGAGCTGGAAGGAGATCGGAACCGGCGATTTCAACGACGACGGGCATTCCGACATCCTGTGGCAGAACGCCAACGGGCAGGCCGCGATCTGGGACATGAACGGGACCAGCCAGATCGGCGGCGGGGCGCGTGACCCCCAATCCCGGGCCGAGCTGGAAAGCGGTCGGAACCGGCGACTTCAACGGCGACGGCCATTCCGACATCCTGTGGCAGAACGCCAACGGGCAGGCCGCGGTCTGGGACATGAACGGGAACACCCCGATCGGCGGCGGGGCGGTGACCCCCAATCCGGGCCGAGCTGGAAAGCGGTCGGAACCGGCGACTTCAACGGCGACGGCCATTCCGACATCCTGTGGCAGAACGCCAACGGGCAGGCCGCGGTCTGGGAGATGAACGGGAACAACTGTGATCGGCGGCGGAGTCGCCGGCGCCGATCCCGGGCCGAGCTGGAAAGTGATCGGGACCGGCGACTTCAATCGACGACGGCCATTCCGACATCCTGTGGCAGAACACCAATGGGCAAGTCGCGATCTGGGAAATGAACGGGAACAACGTGATCGGCGGCGGGCTCGTCAGCGCCAATCCCGGGCCGAGCTGGCACGCCATCGGAACGGGCGATTTCAATGGCGACGGCCTTCCGACATCCTGTTCCAGAATACGAACGGCCAGATCGCGATCTGGGACATGAACGGAACCAGTATCGTCAGCGGCGGAGCCGTCAGCCCCAATCCCGGGCCGAGCTGGAAGGCTGTCGGGCTCGCCTGAGAAGGGCGGACTTTGGCCCGCCCTTTTTGCAGGCGCGATCTGCCGTTCGCCGCATTCGCCGCTTTGTCCATTCGCCTCTATGCCGGCGAAGCGCCGCGTACTATCCTCCCGCGGGTCAGAACCGAGGCGCGCGCCTAAGAAGGGCGCGCCCTGCCACAAGGAGCCATGATCAATGACCAGGCCGTCTCGCCGGGCGCCTCTCGCGGTCGCCGCTTCCAGGCGCGCCGAAGTCGCGGCCTTCGCGCTCCTCGCCGCCTTATCGACCGGCGTCGCCGCGCCCGCCGACGCCGTTCATGGCGGACGGTTGGCGAAGCGATGGTGCGCGGCCTGCCACATCGTGTCCGCCGATCAAAAGCGCGGCTCGGACACCGCGCCCAGCTTCGCCTCGATCGCCAAAATGCCGAGCTTCAGCCCGCAGAAGCTCGCGCAATTCCTGATGAATCCGCATCCCAAGATGCCCGACATGCAACTGACGCGCGACGAGGCGCAGCGATCTTGGCGCCTATATCGCGAGCCTCGCGCAGTGAGGCCGCGTGGTTGCCGAGAAGATTGAAGATCGCCGGGTTAATTGAGAACCCGCTTGCCGTCGGGATAATCGAGCGAGAACGCGGGGATGGAGACCTCAAAACTCCGTCCGTCCGGATCGACCATCCGGTATTCGCCGACCATGAGCCCGCTCGACGTGGTCAGCGGGCAGCCCGAGGTGTAGCGGAACGACTTGCCCGGCTCGATCGTCGGCTGCTCGCCGACGACGCCGGGTCCGCGCACCTCCTGCTGCCGGCCGTCGGCGTCGGTGATCCGCCAGTGTCGCTCCATCAGCGTCACGGATTGTCGCCGAGATTGACGATCTCGATCGCATAGCGCCAGAAATAGCGGCGTTCGTCCGGATCGGAGCGTTCCGGATCGAAGGTCGGCTCGACGGTGACTTTGACCTGATGCGTGACGGCCTCGTACATGCAATCGTCATTCTAGCGGCGCCGGTCGCGCCGTCCACCGTCTCCGTGGTTGTGTTCGGCGCCGCGCGCCGCATGTTTTCGGAGCGGCTCCGATGACGCGGCGAAGGCCGCCTCGCCGAGGCCAAGGCGCTGCTCGAGCGGCTCATCGCCTTCGAGAGCGTCAGCGACTCCTCCAACCTGCCGCTTATCGACTTTGTCGAAGGCTACCTGCGCGAGGCATGGGCTCGAATCGCGCCGCGCGCCGAATGCGGCGGGCGACAAGGCCGCGATCCTCGCCACGATCGGGCCTCGCGTCGACGGCGGCGTCGTTCTGTCGGGCCATACCGACGTGGTGCCGGTCGAGGGGCAGCCCTGGTCGAGCCCGCCGTTCTCGTTGCGCGAGGCGTCCGGGCGCCTCTACGGCCGCGGCGCCTGCGACATGAAGGGCTTCGACGCCTGCGTGCTGGCGATGGCGCCGGCGTTCCGGGACGCCGGCCTCAAGCGCCCGGTTCATATCGTGCTTGAGCTACGACGAGGAGACCACCTGCCTCGGCTCGCGCGACGTCATCGCCTGGTTCGGCAAGGACGAGCCGCTTCCGGCTGCGGCCATCGTCGGCGAGCCGACGATGATGGCGGTCGCCGACGCGCACAAGAGCGTGGCGACCTTCCGCACCGTCGTCACCGGACACGAAGCCCATTCCGCCCTGCCGGCGCTGGGCGCGAACGCCATCGCGGCGGCGGCGGACGTGGTGAGCGAGATCGGCCGCCTCGCGCGCGCCTATGAGGAGGGCCCGCTCGACCCGCGCTTCACGCCGCCCTATTCGACCCTCCATGTCGGCATGATCCGCGGCGGGACGGCGCGCAACATCCTGGCGCGCGAATGCGTGTTCAACTGGGAGTTTCGCGGCCTGCCGGGCGTCACGACCGCCTCGGCGCTCGCGAAGGTGCAGGCGTTCGTCGACGAGGTGGCGACGCCGAGGCTGACGCGCTTCGTGTCGGGCCCGTCGATCGCGACCACGATCGAGGTCGACGTGCCCCCGCTCGCCGCCGACGCCGGGCTCCGCGGCCGAAACGCTGGCGCTGCAGGCTCACCCGCTCCAACCAGCGCGATCGCCGTTTCGTTCGCGACCGAAGCCGGCCATTTCCAGGGCGCCGGCCTGCCGACCATCGTCTGCGGGCCGGGCTCGATCGACCAGGCGCACAAGCCCGACGAATTCGTGGACGAGGCGCAGCTCGCGGCCTGCCTCGAATTCCTCGAGCGCCTCGCCGAGGACTTGTCGCGCTGACGTTCATCGCGCGGCCGGCTCTTGCCGACGGCAACGTGCAGTTCGCCCTTGCGCAGCCCATCGACGCGGGGCAGGTTCATTTCGTCGGCGCGAATCGCAAGAATCGCGGCCATCGGGTTGGGGTTGGGACGGTGAGGCTTCTCGCGCTCATCTATCGGCGCCTGGCCGTTTTTGCGCTGGGCGCCTTCAGCGTCTGGCTGATCGTCTTCGTTTTCCGCTTCACCGACTCGCAGGCTGCCGACAATCCTGGCGCTGAGCCTGGTCTATGGGCTTGCGGCTTACGTGATCCTGCCGCGCATCGTGCGCATGAGCCTCAAGATCCTCCAGCGCAAGAGCGTGCCGAGCTTCACCGTCACCGGCGATGGATTTCCGGGAGACCCGGTCAATCTCGTGCTCATGGGCGAATTCGGCAAGCTTCGCGCCGCCTTTCTCGCGGCCGGCTGGACGGAAGCCGAGCCGCTCAATCTGACCAGCTCCTGGCGGATGGTCGTCGCCTTCGTGCTCAACCGGCCCTATCCCGCCGCGCCGTTCAGCACGCTCTTTCTGTTCGGGCGCGGCCAGGACGTCGGCTTTCAGAAGGCGATCGACATGAGCCCGCGCAAGCGCCACCACGTCCGCTTCTGGGCGCTGAGCCTGGAGCGGAGCGACGAGCCGTTGAACAATCCGGAATTCTGGCTGAACGCCGATCGGCCGCCGATTGGCGAACCCGCGCTCTGGGTGGGGGCGGGAACGCGCGACACCGGCCTCTCCTTCACCAAGTTCACCTTCCAGTTCACCCATGCGACCGACAATGACGTCAACGCCGAGCGCGATTTCATCGTGTCCGAGCTCAAAAGGAGCGGCGCCATCGGCGACGTCGCGTTGCGCCGCGCCGGGGAAACGCTCGCCGTACGCGTCAATCATTACGTCACGGACGGGGATGTGGCGGCGGCGAAACTGAGCTGAGGGAGAGGACCCTGTGCCCGACAGGAGTCTCGTTCTGCGCGCGGATGACCGAAGCCGATCTGCGCTCGCGCGCTCGAATGGGCCGCGGCGGAGGGCTGGAATCCCGGCCTCCATGACGCGCATTGCTTCTACGCCGCCGATCGCGCAAGGGTTCTTTCTCGGCGAACTCGACGGCGCTCCGATCGGCTGCGTGTCCGCCGTCCGCTACGGCTCGGGCTTCGGGTTCCTGGGCCTCTACATCGTCAAGGCGGAGCATCCGCGGACGAGGCTTCGGCCTTGACCTGTGGCGCGCCGCGCTCGACCATCTCGGCGACCGCGTGATCGGCCTCGACGGCGTCGTCGCCCAGCAGGAGAACTACCGCAAGTCGGGCTTCCGGCTCGCCTTCCGCAACATCCGTCAGAGGGGCGGGGGCGGCGGCGCGGCGCCTCGCCGGTCTCGACCGACCTTGCGGCGATCCCGATCGAGGAGATCCTGCGCTACGACGAGACCGCTTTCCCGGCGCCCGCGCGAAGCGTTCCTCAAGTCCTGGATCGCCAGCCGCAAGCTGTCGCGCTCGGCGTCGTCGATGAGCGCCGGCTGAAGGGCTACGGCGTTCTTCGGGCGTGCCGGGAAGGATTCAAGATCGGGCCGCTGTTCGCCGACGACGAGGAGACCGCCGATCGTCTGTTCGCGGGGCTCATCGCTCGCGCGCCCGGCGCGCCCGTCTTTCTTGACACGCCCGAAGCCAACCCGGCCGCTGTCGCGCTCGCGGCGCGCTACGCGATGGCGCCCGTCTTCGAGACGGCGCGCATGTACAAGAATGGCGCGCCCCGAATGCGGCTCGAGCGCTGCTTCGGGGTGACGACCTTCGAACTCGGCTAGCAGCGACGCGCCCAGGACGCCGCTCACCAGCGCCCGCGCCCGCCTGGCGACTGCACGGTCATGACCTCGATCCGGCCGCGCGGGCCGATCCAGCCCGACATGACCCAGCTCGTCAGGCTGACGACGATCGCGGCGAAGACCGCCGACCAGAAGCCCGCGACCAGGAAGCCCGGGAGAAGCCAGGCGACGAGCAGGATCATCAGCGCGTTGATGACGAGCAGGAAGAGGCCGAGCGTGAGCAGCGTGATCGGCAAAGTGAGGATGATGATGATCGGGCGCACGAAAGCGTTGACGACGCCGAGCAGCAAGAGCCGCGGCGATCAGCGTCCCGGTCGAACTGAACGCAACGCCGTGGCCGATCTTCGAGGCGAGCCAGAGGCCGACCGCGACCACCGCCGCGCGAATAAGGAACCCTTCCATGGCGACGCGCTCCTGTTCAGGGGCCTCATTTAGCGATCAGGGGCGCGATCCGCTAGGGCGGGACGCGATGACATGCGGGCGCGGACTGGCTATGGAACGGCGCGGAGGCCTTAGCCCCATGTCCGACAGACGCCAAGCCGTCCCGTCGCCCTTCTCGCCGCCGATGCGCCGGCGCGCCCGTTTCGCACCAATTATCCCGAGCCGTTCGCCTCGCGCATGGCCGGACGCGACAAGCGGCCGCTGGGCGACCTGTTCGGGCTTGACAATTTCGGCGTCAACATCACCCGCCTTGCGCCAGGCGGCGCCTCGGCCCTGCGCCACGCGCACACGAAGCAGGACGAGTTCGTCTATATCCTCGAAGGGCGCCCGACGCTCGTCACCGACGCCGGCCGGACGGCGCTTGAGCCTGGCATGTGCGCCGGCTTCAAGGCGGGAACGCGGCGACGCCCATCGTCTCGTCAACGAGACGGCGGCGGACGTCGTCTATCTCGAGATCGGCGACCGCAGCCGCCGGCGACGCGGTGAACTACCCTGACGACGACCTCGCGGTGGTGACGATCGAGGGCCAGCGGCGGACGGCGCATAAGGACGGGACGCCGTACTGAAGGGCGAGGCGCGCCGAACTCGCAGTCCGGAGAGCGGGGCGCGCGAAGCCGCCGTGGCGGCTCGCCGGTCATCGCGAAAGAAGGGTTGGTTGGAATCGAATGATTTCTCGGGAAAAAGCCCTTTCAGTCAGGCGCGTCGACCCTCGCGCCTCGCGCCGAGCAACTCCCAAGCACCCCCTGATTTTTCGTGCGTCGAAGGGGCTCTGACGGGCGGCGTGGCGGAACGAATCCGATTTGGATCGCGACCGAACAGGAATCTAGTTCGCATCGCGACGGCGGGCTTAAGGCCATTATCCTGCCTGGATGAGGGGAGTGCCTGGGGGTCTTGGCATGGAGGCGCCGCGGCGGGGCCATCCGCTCGATGGCGCATTTGCAGTTGACAGGCCGGGCGCCAAGGCAACATAAGCCTTACCGCAACCCGCCTCGGCCAGCCCGGGGCGTTTTCGTCCGCGAGACATGCATTTTGTGGATGCGGGGGAGTGTCCCGAGCGGCAAAGGGGGCGGACTGTAAATCCGCTGGCTAAGCCTTCGTAGGTTCGAGTCCTACCTCCCCCACCATGATTTCGGCTACTGTGCTGTTTCAGCTATATAATTGTAATGCGCAGGACGCCTCGTCCCCCAGCAGGTCCCCCAGCCTGAAGCGAATTAGCGCGAACGTCGGCGAACACCTTTAAGCTCCAACGCCGACAGGAGCGCGGTCGATTAAATCCGGAATTGGCTCCGCCTATCATCTTCGTATTCTAGCTTGGAACAGCACGACAGAAAGAACGATGATCCCGAGGACGCCTTGATAGATCGACGGTGGAACGCCCGCGATCGTCAACGCGCTTGTAATGCTGGCGAGACAGATCACCCCGACAAGCACGCCGGGAATGGTTCCCTCGCCCCCGTACATATAGACGCCGCCAAGAATTGTCGCAGCGAAACTCAGGAGCAGATAGTCCGCCCCCTCCCCGGGCGTCGCGCTGATGTTCTGGTAGAGATAGATGATCGCGCCGACCGCGCATAAAAAGCCGGACAAGCCGTAGCAGAGCAGCTTTGTCCTCATCACCGGCACACCGGCGATTCGAGCGGCTGCTTCGTTGTCGCCGATTGCGTAGATGTAACGTCCCCATTTGCTCCGGTGGAGCAGCAGGCTCGTGGCGGCAAATCCAACAATGAGGACGATGATCGGAAATATGTTTTCGCCGAGCGGCAGGGACTTCGAACAACGGCGAGATGGCGTCGTTGTACTCCGGCACTGTGATCGGCTGACCCGCAGCGAGGATCCACGACATCGACTCCGCGACCGACAGCATGCCGAGCGTGACGATGAACGGAGGGATTTTCGTTCGTGACACGAAGATGCCGCTAATGAGGCCCGCGACCGTCACCGCGACAAGGGCCGCAACCGTGCCCCCAACAATGCCGAAGTCGGAGCGAAAAAAAACGATCGCCGAAATCGACATGGCCACGAGTGAACCGACCGCCAGGTCGAAGCCGCCGCCAATGACCACCAATGCTTGGCCGAAGGAGACGAGCCCAAATGCGGCGGCGCTGGCGGTAACAACCATCAGATTCGCCGGCCTCATGAACACGCCACGCGAAATGACGATGGCGATGATGAGGACCGCACCTAAGAGGAAAAGCTGATTGTAGCGCCGCAGGCTCGCTTTTGCCTTAGTCGTTGCGAGTTGCATAATAAACCGCTCCAACCAAAATCGCGCCTTGGATGATTCCCTGAATGTAGGGGGACACGGCGAAGGCGGTGATCACGCCATAGAGGACGATCAGGATCACGGCCCCGACGATGGCCTTGAAAATGTTTCCCCGTCCGCCGGTGAGGGCGATGCCACCCAGGACAGCAGCTGTGATCGCCTTGAACTCGTAGCCTTTACCGACGGTCGGCATGCCGGAGCGCACGTAAGAGGCCATGAGCAATCCGGCGACGCCGTAGAGAACGCCAGCCACCCCATAGACGCCGATCCGAATCTTCGCGACCGGAATTGCCGAATAATAAGCGGCGCCTTCGTCGCCGCCGATGGCGTAGACGTATCGGCCGATCGCGAAGTTTGATCGAACGAAATAGGCGACGGCGCCGATGACGATGAGCCCGACAAAGAAGAGCGGCACAATCTCGAACGCGCTGCCCAAGGCAATCTGCTGGAACGATTCTATCGAGGATCGGAATGAGGCGCCCGTTGCTGATGCCTCCGGCCAAGCCGCTGACGACCCACATCATGCCGATGGTGGCGACGATCGGCGGGACGCGGCCCTTCTCGACCAGCAAGCCATTGCCCGAGGCCGACCAGGCCGCACACGACAAGAGGAAGGAGGATCGAAGCAGTGAGCCCGAAATCCGGGATCAGAAATGCAGAGAGCGTGCCCGCAAGGCCCATGACGGCGCCGACCGAAACGTCGACGCCCCGCACGATCAGGACCATCGCCTCGCCGAGCGTCGCGATACCCAAAACCGCCGACAGTTCGAGGATCGTGAACAGGTTCGAGAGATTGTAGAAGGTGCTCGCCTTGAAAATCGCGGCGACGAGTAAGAGGGCGCCGAGGATGACGACGACATCGAGCTCCTTGAGGATCGATCTGAAGCTTTGGGGCAAGCTTGGTTTCCTTGTCCGGTTCGACTTCGGCTTCGCGGCCTAGCTCATCGCAGCCGGCGAGCTGGTCCCTTCGAAGCTCGGACTCGGAGTTTCGACTTCGTATTGGTAATATCGAACGATCTCATGAGGCGTGATCGACGCGCCGGTGAGCGTGGTCACGATCTTGCGGTTGACGATCACGAGAAGCGTCGAGACAAGCCCGACGAGTTCCGCGAATTCGGTGCTGATGACGATCACGCCCCGGCCCGCGCTTGCCATCGCGCGAATGGCCTCGTTGATGTCGTCCTTGGCCCCAATGTCGATTTCCTTGTAGGGTTCATCCAACAGAGAGCAGCCGATAGCTATCCTCGAGCCACCTCGACACGACCACTTTCTGCTGATTGCCGCCGCTCAGTTCGCTGACGAGCGAATTGATGGACGCCATCTTCGTCTTGATCTGAGCCGCCTTCTTGATGGCGGCCGCCCTGAGCTCGGTCGTCGGGGGAAAGAACCGTTTCTCGAAGCTGATCTTGGGAAGAGAGATATTCTCCTCGATGCTGCGATCGAGAAGGACGCCTTCGGCAAAGCGATCTTCCGGCACGAAGCGCGACGCCGCGGTTCAGCATTGCCCTGGGCTTCGCGCATCGATGGTCTTGCCGTCGATCGAGACCGTTCCCCGCGTTGGCGGCATCAGTCCGAAGATGGTTCTCAAGAGCTCCGATTTTCCGGCGCCCTCAGGCCCGGTAATCGCCAAGGATCTCGCCTTCCCGGACCTTGAGCGAGAACTCGGCCGCATCGTGCGTCCATGACAGCCCTTTGACATCGAGCAGCGTGCGTCGCTGTGTGAAATCGTGCGTGTCTTCCTCGCGCGACGGGCGGCGCATGTCGTGGCCGACGACCGCGACGGCCAGGTCCTCGGCCGTCGTCGAACGGGCGTCGAGCGTTTCGACGAGCGCGCCGTTCCTCAAGACCGTGATTTCGTCGCTGAGCTCGACCACGTCGTCGAGAAGGTGCGAGATGTAGATGATCGTGACGCCCTGGCCGCGCAATTGGCGCAAGACCGCATGCAGGAGCACCGTTTCCTTCTTGTCGAGCGAGACGCCGCCCTCATCGACGATCAGAAGATCGCATTGCCGCACGAGCGCTTTAGATATCGCGACAATCTGCTTGTGAGCAGGCGAGAGCTCGCTCACAAGCAAGCTTGGATCGACGTCGACGCCGAGCTCGTTCAGAACCTCGCGAGCCCTGCGCCGCATCTCGCTCTTGTTCAGCATTCGAAAGGGCCCGTGGATTTCGCTGCCGAGGAAGATGTTCTCCTCGACTGTCATGGTGGGCACCAGGTCCCCCCATTGATGAACGATCGCGATGCCGGCGCGGCGCGCGGATGTCGGCGTGAAATACGGAGCCTCGGCGCCGTTCAGTTTCAGCGTGCCCGACGTTGGCCTGATGTCGCCGGCGATGATCTTCGAGAGCGTCGATTTTCCCGCGCCGTTCTCGCCCACCAGCCCTCGGATTTTTCCTGACGGAATCGCGACGCTGACCGCCTCGAGCGCGCGCGTATTTCCGTAGTGCTTCGAGACGTTCTCGAGTTCGAGGCGGTAGGCCACGGGCAGTCGGTCTCCTCGGGTCTATCAGGCGGAAAGCGGGCCGAACGCTGCGACGGTCGCGCCCGTCCGCGCTTCAGCGCGCGACGAGCGCGCCTCTTCGCGATTACGGTTAGCCCGACGTCTGGCGACCAACGATCGTCGCCAGACGCGGACGCCGTTTGGGCCAGTTACTTGGCGTTCTGGAGGTCGACGATGTCCTTCGGAACTTCCCCGGTCTTCAGGTAGGCCTGGACATCGTCGTAGCCCTTGACCTTCGAGGCGTCGAAATAGAGCTGCTCGTAGTCGCCGGTCTCAGGCGGAATGAGCGGCAGCTTCGCGTCCAGCGTGAATTTGATCTGCTTGGCGAGGATCGCCTTCACCTCGGCGTCCGAAACGCTCAGCAGGGTCGGCGCGTTGGGATTGGGCCAGACGCGCAGCTTGAGATACTGGATGCCTTTCTGATCCAGCGTCCCGTTGAGATATTGGATGGCCTCGGGGATCGCAAAGGCGCCGTAATAAGGCGGGCATTCCGTCGACATCATGGCCTTACCGTCGGCTATAGCCTGGATGAAAGCGACGTCGCCGTCCTTCGACGCGATGCGGCCGTCGAGCAGTTCATTCCTCCCCGCGGCCTTGATCGCCTGCATCGCGCCGAGACCCTCGGCGTCCGAATAGGTGAAGATGACATCCATCTGGTCGTCGGTGAAGCGCTGCAGGAATCCCTGCATTACGCGCCGGCCGCCGTCGTTCGACCACTTGCCTTCCTCGGTCGAGAGAATTTTGACGTCGGGATAGTGCTTGATGGCCTCGCGGATCCCGACATACATGTCGTTGTTCGGAGACGAGCCCAGCTCGCCCTGGATCTCGACAATGTTGCCCTTGTAGTCGCCGTGCTTCTCTTTGAGATGGGCAAGCGCGTAAGCCGCCATGGTCATGCCGCTCACGCCATAGTTTTGCGTAATGTTCAGCACGTAGGTGCCAGTCGGCGGTTTGCGAATGAGCGCACGGTCGATGACCACGAGCGGAACATTCGCCTTGGTCGCCATGTCGATCACGGGATCCAATGGCTGCGCCTGGTTGGGGGAAAGAATGAGGATGTTCGGCTTCTGCGCGAGCAGGGTCTGGCAGTCCTGAAGCTGTTTGGCGGAATCGCCCGCGCTGTTCGTCCATACGTAGTCGACGCCCGGGCCGACCGATTTGAACTTCTTACCCCACTGCTCCATCGAGTTGACGAAGGCGGCGCGCCAGGAATTGTTCATGTCGCCGTTCGAGAAGGCGATAAGATAGTGCTGCTTGGGAACCAAAGTCTCGGCGTCCGCGGCAAAAGCCGACGTCCGGATTGCGGGCAATGCGCCCGCGACGCCTAGAGCCGCCGCGCCGTGAAGAAAGCGGCGGCGATTTGGGCGAGCAGTCAGATTCGAGTTGATCATGGTTCTTCCTCTCATTGCGCAACGCCATGATTGACGTCGCTGGCTTTCAACTTGATTTCGCGCGGCGATACGGCCGCTCCAAGATGGCGATGTTTAGTAAAACGACGGCCATTCCTGTGTGTTTATGAACTGTTGGTGTAGCAGTCAAGAAGTGCAGAGTGAGATCTTTGTAATCTTCCTCCATTGCAGAACGAAATAGCGCGCGACGACGGACGAATGACAGGCTCAGGTCATGATGAATCCGCCGGTCACGTTGATGGCCTGACCGGTCATTGCGCTCGCCTCCGAGCTGCAAAGAAAGAGCATCACCGACGCGACTTCCTGCGGCTTCACGAACCGGTTCATCGGCGTCGCCTCCCACTCGCGCCGCACGTCGGCGAGCGACTTGCCCTCGACCTCGGCGTGACGCGCCATGACGTCCTCGATCCGGTCGCCTTCGATCGGGCCCGGACAAACCGCGTTCACGCGAATGTTCTGGGACGCGACTTCGAGAGCGAGCGTCTGGGTGAAGCCAAGGATTGCCCATTTCGAGCAGACGTAGTCGGCGCGATAGGGCAGACCCGCGACGGGCGACGTTCGATGCGGTGGTCACGATCGCGCCCGACTTGCGATCGAGCATGAACGGCAGGACCGTTCGCGTGACCAGCATCGTTCCTGTGAGATTGATCTCGATCGTCTCGCGCCAGTGCGCAAGCGGCATATCCTTGATCAGGCTGTAGTGGCCGTTGAACCCCGCATTGTTCACGAGTATGTCGATGCGTCCGCTGAAAAAGTCCGCCGCTCCGCCGACTGCTTTTTTGACGCCATCCTCGTCGCGAACGTCCGACCTGAAAGACCTCGCATCGGCGCTCGAGCGCAGTGATCTCTCGCGCCGTTGCGCTCGCGTCCTGAAAATCGAGAATGGCGATGTCCGCGCCCTCGGCGGCGAAAGCCCGAGCAATATGCCGGCCAAGGCCGGCGGCTGCGCCTGTGATCAGCACATTCTTTTGCGCAAAGCGCATCGAAGGCAGATGCGTCCGTCATCGGCTGTAGGCCTTGAGTGTGTCGTCTCTTACCGTGACGCCGAGCCCCGGACGATCAGGAACCATGAGGCGTCCGTCCTTTAGCGCGAAAGGCTCGGCGAGGAGTTCGTCTCGCAGCGGATTGTGCTTGCGGTCGAATTCAATCACCGGCTCGTTGAGCAACGGAAGCGGATTGGCTGTATGCGGGAAAGGCGGAATGGACGCGACCGCGTGGAGCGCCGCCGCGACCGCGATTCCGGACCCCCAGACATGAGGGATCGTCGCCACGCCGTAGCTCTTCGCCAGCGCGAGAATATCGAGCCAGCCCGAAAAGCCGCCCGCGCAAGCAAGATCGGGCTGGGCGATATCGACGCAACCTCCGCCGATCAGATCGCGGAATCCGTAACGCGTGAACTCGCACTCGCCCCCCGCCACGGCGATCGGATTTTCACGGCGCACTTTTCGGTAGCCTTCGTGATCCTCGGGCGTAACGGGCTCCTCGAAAAACTCGATCTGATACGGCTCCATGAGCCGGCCCATGCGAACGGCCGAAGCGGCATTGTAGGCATGGTTGGCGTCGACAAGCAGGCCGATCCGCGGACCGACCGCCGCTCGGATGACGCGAAGGCGCTCGATATCATCAGCGGAGGCTGAGCAGACCGACTTTGATCTTCAGGAACTGGAAGCCGGCGTCCGCGTAGCCTGAGGCCTCCTTCTCGAGCGCACGCAAGACGGCTGGCATGTCGCGGAAATTGTCCGGGTAGTAACAGCCCGTCGCGTAGGCAGTCACGCTGTCGCGGAAACGTCCCCCGAGCATCTTCCAGACGGGCAGACCCGCAGCCTGCCCGGCGATGTCCCAGAGAGCGATATCGATGGCGGAGATCGCCTCGATATATGTTCCCTTCTGCCCGAAATCGCGAGAGAACGCGTAATGGTCCTCCCAAATCCGTACCGGCTCGGTGGGGTCACGCCCAATAAGCTGCGGGGCGAAAACAGCGTCGACGCAGGCGGCGACCGGCTCCGGCGGACCATACTGCCCCCCTTCGCCCCAACCGACGAGACCGGAGTCCGTCTCGACGCGAACGAGGTAACTGTTCCGCTCCGGGAAAGCGGCCTGGGACGAATAGAACTTCTGCACGCCGAGCGGGGCGCGAAGGATATGCGAGCCGACCGATTTGACCTTCACAGGGCGCCGTCGCCGGAACTTGCGACCTGCGCCGCCTCGAACCGATCCGCCATCCGCAGATAGGCATTGTCGAGGTGAGTCCGCATCGCGCTCGAAGCCTTGGCGGCGTCGCGCGCGCAGACCGCGTCCATGATTGCGATATGTTCCGGCAACGCCAGTTCACGGGATTCAGGAAACTTGCGGATCGCCGTATTCTGGGTCCATTGGATGAGATCCATGTGCGAGGACAGAAGCTGCTGCAGACGTGCGTTGCCGCACGCAGTTGCGGCCGAAATCGTGGACGGCCTCGTCGGTCTCGGCCAGCAACGCGCGATCGCCCTTGCGGACTCGAACACCGGCTTTGAGGTAGGCCGCGCGGACGCGCTCCGCCTCTCCCGCATCCGCGCGCGAAGTGGCAAGTTCGATCGCCATGCATTCCAGTGCGATCCGCAACTCGAAGATTTCTTGCAGAGCCTTCAGGTTTAGCGGGGCGACATAGACCCCCTTGCGAGGCTCGACCGTGACAAAGCCTTGATTTTGTAAAGCCCGGACCGCGTCGCGGAAGGGTGTGATGCTGACGTTCCAATTGGACAGGTAGTCGGATGCGTTGATTTTCTGGCCTGGCCGCAGACGCCCAAGCGTGATTTCCTGTCGTAACGCGGCTTCGACTTGTTCGCTGAGGGAAGCCCGGTTGAACACGAATGTCACCTATTCGTTTCGATGAAGGTGATTCTCATATCTTGACTGAGCATCTGACTGACAAGCCTCATCCGGCGGCCGGTTTGAAGGCAAACAAGCTCACTGCCCTGGCTCCTTCTCGCGCTGCGCCGCCGTCAGTCCAGGCCAACCAGACGTCTCCTCGGTCCACATTGATGTATCAGGCATAAGACATCAGGTCAACCTATAAAGACCTGGTTTGATGATCGATGACATCCGCGGTCTCAACGAAATCCGAGATGGGTAAGGGATCGGCGGGATGCTCTGGGATGCTCAGGCAGCCCTTGACCTGTCGTCGTCTCGTTGATTTCGGAACTCGGCGTCTCGGCTCTCCGATTCCGTCGACGATGATGGCTCGGATGCGCTTTTCGTAAGCGATCTCATCCTCAATGCTTTGTCGGTATGGCTTGTTCTCACGCAACTTCAAGTCGTTCGAGTACACCGCAATGGCTTCGTCGCATGCTTCGACACAGTCCCACATACGGTCCCACCGGGCCTTGTCCTCTTTGGTCATCGGTCCAATAATTCGGACCTGACCCGTCCTCATGTCGATGATGACGTCGTCCGGATGGGGTATTGGGTCGGGCAATTGAACGCCGAGCTTCCTGCGCTGCTCAAGCTCCTGATCCCAATCGCGCTTGTACTTGATCGCGTTCTCCAAAAACTCGTCGCGGAACGCCTTGTTCGCACGCTCGGTCTCGGAAAGCAGCCTTGCAAACAATTGCTGGGAGCGCGGCTGCCCTCGCGCCGCGTTGACGGCGAGGGCGCGGACGACAGCCTTGGCGATTGGGATTGTGACCTGACGCTTGCCTTCGCTGACCCTGATGGTGCGGTAGGCCTCCTCCATGATGATAGTCTTCAGTCGTTCTTCGTTGAGAGCCGGCATTTTATTGCGCGCGCTTCTAGCTAGCTAGCCGTCGGTCGACAAATCGAGGCGGCGCGGCAGCTCGGTCACCCGTACGCCACGGCTAAACAGGATCGCGTGTTCGATCGGGCATACGATAAAGACGTTCGCGCCGACCTCCGGCGCAGTCCGCGAAGGGCCCGCAGCCGGCGATACCTTCGCCTTGATGCGGCTCCCACCCACGTCAAGTGTGAGCAGATGCTGTCCGCCGATCGCCACGGCCCTCCACAAGACTCGCGCCGGTACGCTGTCGGGCGCGCGGCTGCTGTCGATACGGATATATTGGGCCGGATGCCGAAACGGAGATCGTCGAGCCCCGTTTGCGGAGCGGCCAGTGTGAACGGCACGCCGTCGACGACGTGTTCCGGCTCCCGCCGGCCGCACAGTCAGGAAGTTCATGCCGCGGGGTTGCCGAGAAACCAGCCTCCGAACTCCGCTGTTCGGCCGGTCGTAGAGTTCAGGCGGCGGCGCGCAGTGTTCGATCTCGCCATCGCGCATCAACGCGATCTGGTCGGCGAGCGTCATCGCCTCCGTCTGGTCGTGCTGTGCGATAAACGATCGTTTGCCGGACGTGCTTTCGCGAGCTGTTTGAAGGCCCGGATCAGCGCGAGTTTCGCGTGCGCCTCGACGTTGGTCGTCGGCTCGTCGAACAGCGCGACGGCAGCGCGCCGCGCGATGGCGCGGCCCATCGCGACCTTCTGGCGCGCCCCGAGGTCGTAAGGCGATCGATGTGCAGCCGGCGGGCGTCGCCTAGTTCGAATGGTGGATGTCGTATTGCTTCCTTCCACCGTTTTTGCCGCTCTGCCGGCGTGACTGTACGGTCGTTCGCAAGCGGCAACTCAATATTCTCGGTCACGTTCAGCGTCCGGTACATGACCGGATACTGGAAGACCATCGCCACATCGCGCCGGGGGGCGGCAAGCGCCGTCACATCGCGATCGCCGAAGCGGATGACGCCCGCGCTTGGACGCTCTAACCCGGCGATCATTCTCAGCAGCGTCGTCTTCCCGCAACCCGATGGGCCGAGCAGGCAGGTCACGGCCTCTTCCGGGAAGACGAAGGATACGCTCTTCACCGCGACGAGCGAGCCGAATTCGCGTCTTAGTCCCTCGACGCGCACGTCAGCCATTGCGGATCTCGCTGGATGGCGATGTAACGCGGCCAATGCGTCGACCGCTCGCCCGGTCGAATACTCTCCGGTCCCGCCGGGCCGCACCGCTAAGGGAAACGGGTCGCCGAGATCGAGCGACGCCAGGGCCCTGGCGGGAACCGTAGTGACGAGGGTCGTCTCGTGGAGTTGGACGTAGACGACGGACTCCGACCCGAGATTTTCCACCAGCAACTCAGTTGCCTGCGCATACCGAGCGGCGCGACACCGGCGGCTGGCGGGGCGATGTCCTCAGGTCGGATCGCCACCATCGCTTCGGGCGACGTCGCGCCGTCTTCGAGAGTGATCGGCAGCCGGCCTATGGCGGTGGCGCACATTGCGTTCGTTGTGTCGAGGCGCCCGGGGAAGAAACGTTGCAGCGGGGAAATCCGACCAGTTCGATCGTGCGCAGCCACGTCGGATCGTAGTAAACCGCGTCCACGGGACCAGAACTTCGACCAGCTGCCCCTGATCTCCAGGACCACGAGGTGTTCGGCCATGGTCAGCGCCTCTCCCGAGCGGATCGGAAGTGATGTAGAGGAAGGTGGCGTCGATCTCCGCGCGCATGTCCTTCAGATCCTCCATGAGGCTCTCGCGGAGCTTGAAATCGAGCCCGACCAGGGGATCATCGAGGATGAAGATACTGGCATTCTTAAGGAGGCCGCGGGCGATCGCGGCGCGCTGCTTCTCGCCGCCGAAAGTTGGCTCGGCCGCTTAGCGAGCAGTGGGCCAATGCGCAGTATTCCCGGCCACCTGGTCCACACGCCTGGCGATGTCGGAGCGCGGCACGCCCTGCAGCGCCATGGGATAGGCGATGTTGTCAAACACGCTCATGTGCGGAAAGAGCAGCAAAGGATTCTGCGACATATCCGATCGAGCGTTCGGCCGCAGGCGCCTGCGTGATGTCCTCTCCGTCAAAGAAGATACGACCGGCTGAGGGAGCCTCGAGCCCGATCAGGATTTGCGCCAGAACCGATTTTCCGCTTCCGGGCGGGCTGCAGACAACCGTCAGGCCCGCCGGTTGTTTATCGGGTCGATTTCGATCCAGCGCCGTGGTGCGGCGATAGGACTTGCTGACCCCTTCGAAGCGGATCCGGCCGACCCCCGACCGCCCCAGCCTGGAGAGATAGGGCACGAGGAGGATGCCGACCACAACCACGGCGGCCGTTACGCCAAGGATGATGATGACGTCGCCCAGCGTGCGCTCATCCGCGCGCGGCTCGCGGGACATTGCCGACGGCTATGTTGAGGATGGCGGCGAAGATGACGGTGAGAAGGCCGATCTGGTAAAGGGAGAAGCTCCATTGCTGAGCGATTAGCGCGAAGCCCGCCATCATCAGCACGATCAGCAGGAGTTCGATGCGCGGGAGAATTCCGCTTTCCACCGCCTCAGACCTCCCCGCGAACGGCGCCGAAGGTCATCCCGACCAACAAATAGCGTTGGAAGACATAGACCCCGAGAATCGGCGGCAGAATGTAGATCGTGGTGAGCGCGGAGAGGAACGTCCAGTCGATACCTCCGCCTTGCGAAAGATTTGTCGCGAGCAGCACTGGTATGTTCGACGTGTTGATCCCACCGATGATGTAGTTGAACAGGAATTCATTCCAAACGAAAATGAAATTGAAGATGAATGCGGCGATGAGACCGGGGTTGACCTGAGGCAACGCGAGTTTGACGATGACGTGAACCACGAAGCGCCGTTGACGATGCCGGTCTCGTCATAGCGAATCGACACGCCGTCGATGAACCCCTTCAGAATCGATACCGAGAACGGCACCGAAAACATCGCGTAGAACATGTCATCCCGATGTGGTTGCCCTTCGATCCAAACGCTACATACATCAGGTAAACCGGCAAAATGACTGCCGAACCCGGCAGCATGCGGATCGACAGCAGGAGGAACATCAGAAAGTCCGTCGCCTCCGGTTGAAAGCGCGAGAAGCAGAAGGCGGCGAGGAAGGAGACGGTCACGGTAACCGGCACGGCGAGATCCGACAAGACCACGCTGTTGAAGCCAGATGCTCGAGGAGGGATCAGCGAACAGCCTGGCGTAGTTCTCGATCGTCGGGCGGAAGAACAGTTTCGGCGGCACGGCCAGGATCTGGGCGCGTCTTGAATGAGGAAAGCACGATCCAGAGGACGGGAGCGAAGAAGACGAGAGCGACCAGCCAAAGGACGACGTGGTAGAGACCTTCTCGAATACGCGGCTCATGTCTAGGCGTTCCGGCGTTCCCGAATGTTCAAAATGTAAAGAAACATCGCGGTGAAGGCGATCGAGATCAGAAGCAGCATGACCGCCAGGCCGACGACCAGCCCATATTGAAGCTCTCGAAGGCCTCCTGTACAGTGTCGATCGCGACAAGCTTTGTGGCCTGGCCTGGGCCGCCATAGGTCATGTCGAAGATCAGATCGATTGTCTTGAAGCCGTCGATCGTACGCAGCAGGATCCCGAGCATCAAGATGAATTTGCCATGGTGCAATATGACCAGGCGTAAGCGTTGGAACAGGGTCGCGATCGATCTCCGCCGCCTCCAGCTCTGCGCTGGCACGGAACCGAGCGCAGCCAGCGTCATCAGCATCATGAACGGCGTCCACATCCAGCAGTCGACCGCGAGCACCGCCCAGAAAGCGGTTGGCGTCGCTCAAGAAACCGACGGTGGGCAGCCCGACGAGGCATCATGAACCGTCCAGCACGCCGAACGTCGGATCGTAGATGAGCCGCCAGAAGGTTCCGGCATCCACCGGGGTCAGAACCATCGGCGTGAACAACAGGGTCAGCGCCACGCGACGCCCGGGCAGCCGATCGCTGTTCCAGAACAGAAGCCCGAGCAACAATCCGGCGACGGTCTCGATGCCGACGGCGAAAATGACGAACATGAAGGTCCGGCTGAGATCGAACGAGATTGCCGCGTCGTCGATAATACTCGCATAGTTGTAAAAGCCGGCAAATATCGGCGGTCGGCCGCTGGTCAGCGAAAAACGATAGAAGCTGAGGCCGAGCAACCAGAGCATTGGAATGGTGTTCCAGATGATGAAGAAGATCACCACCGGCGCGATCAGAAGCAGGGCAGCACTTCACGCCGCCCGAGAAAGGCGACGAAACCCGCGCTACCGCGGCCCGCCCGCCCGCGGCGGGAAGGCGAAGCTGCCGCGACCTCCACGCCTCCCACCATCCGAATTAGAGGGTCATTCCCGAGCACATCGCCTGGGGGCTACGTTTTCGCGCCCCGTTTTGGGCGCTGAGCGTCGCGCGCCGGCTCGTCGCCGGGCGGGTGTCGCTGGGGGTCGAGCTCGACCTGCGCAACCATGCTCTACGGGCACCTGCAGTGGCTCGAGCTGGCGTTCTTCGACCGCCAGCAGACCGGGCAGCTGATGTCGCGCGCGACCGTCGACCTGCAGGCGGTGCGCTTCTTCCTCGGCTACGGGCTGATCTTCATCGCGCAGTCGCTGCTGACGATCGTGCTCGCGGGGTCGCGATGTTCGCGCTTCGGCCGGCGCTCGCTGCGCTGGCGCTCGCGCCCGTGCCGTTCGTGGTCCTGATCGCGCAGCCGTATGGGCGGCGCTCGCGGCCGGCGATGCAGGAGGTCCAGCAGCGGATCGCGGAGCTGACCGCCGAGGCGGAGGAGAACGTCTCGGGCGTCCGCGTGGTGAAGGCGTTCGCGCAGGAGCGGCGCCAGCTCGATCGCTTCCGCCATTCGGTCGCACGCGTGTTCGACCAGGCGATCTACGCGACCAGGATCCAGGCGCGTCTACAGCCCGCTGATCAGCTTCCTGCCCAACCTCGGGCTGGCGATGATCCTGCTCGTCGGCGGCCGGCAGGTGATCGACGGCACGCTCACGGTCGGGCAGTTCACCGCGTTCTACGCCTACCTGCTGATGCTCATCTCGCCGATGCGCACGCTCGGCTACATGCTCGGCGCCGCGCAGCGCGCGACCGCGTCGGGCGCGCGGATCTTCCAGGTCCTCGACCGCGCGCCGCGGATGACGAGCCCGGCGGGCGCGCCGCCGCTGCCGGACGGGCCGGGCCGGGTTGAGCTGCGCGCGTCAGCCTGACCTTCGAGGGCGCCACGCGCCGGCGCTCAGCGACATCGACCTCGAGATCGAGCCGGGCACGACGGTCGCGCTGGTCGGCGCGATGGGCTCGGGCAAGACCGCGCTCGTGTCGCTGCTCCCGCGGCTCTACGACGTCAGCGCGGGCGCGGTGCTGATCGACGGCGCCGACGTGCGCTAGGTCGACCTGGTCGCCTGCGGCACGAGATCGCGGTCGTCACCGACGACCCGTTCCTGTTCTCGCGCGACGCGTCCACGACAACATCGCCTACGCGCGCCCGGATGCCACGCCGCGCGGAGGTGCAGCGAGGCGGCGCGCGCGTCGCAGGCCGACGGCTTCATCGAGACGCTGCCACGACGGCTACGACACGCTGGTCGGCGAGCGCGGGCTGACGCTGTCCGGCGGCCAGCGCCAGCGGATCGCGATCGCGCGCGCGATCCTCGCCGATCCGCGGATCCTGATCCTCGACGACGCGACCTCCTCGGTCGACGCGTCGACCGAGCAGGAGATCAAGCTCGCGCTTGCGCGAGGTGATGGCCGGCCGGACCACGTTCGTGATCGCCCACCGGCTCTCGACGATCGCCCTGGCCGACGAGATCGTCGTGCTCGAGGACGGGCGAGATCGCCGCCCACGGCACCCACGACGAGCTGCTCGAGCGCTCGGAGCTGTACCGCGAGATCGTCGAGAAGGGCATGCCCGACCAGGTGTTCCTGACGCGCAAGCCGATCGAGGCCGCAGGTGGCGGGGCTGTGACGCTGGCTCGCCGTGGCAGAGATCAGCGCCGGCGCCTGCGCGAGACCGGCGGTCGCGGGCGCAAGCTCCGCGGCCTGATCGAGCTGCTGCGCGCCATACCGCTGGCGGGTGGTCGCGATGTTCGTGTCGCTCGCTGACGGCGACCGCCGCGGCGCTGGCGCCGGCGCCGCTGGCCAAGCTCGCGATCGACGACGGCATCCAGCGCCACGACGCCGGCGCGCTGGACCTGATCGTCGGCGCGTTCCTGCTCTCGGCGGTCGCTGTACGCGGTCGCGTCCTACGCGCAGACCTACCTGGTCGGCTGGGTCGGCCAGCGCGCGCTGCAGGACCTGCGCGTGCGGCTGTTCGCGCACCTGCAGTCGCTGTCGATCGGCTTCTACTCGCGCAACCGCGCGGGCGTGATCATCTCGCGGCTGACCAACGACGTCGAGGCGCTCGACCAGCTCGTCTCCGACGGGATGGCGACGCTGTTCCAGTCGGGGCTGACGCTGATCGGCGTGGTCGTGATCCTGTTCGTGCTCGACGCGCATCTGGCGCTGCTGACGCTCCTGGCGCTGCCCCTGCTCGCGGTCGGCGGGCTCGCCTTCCGGATCGCCTCGGCCGACGCCTACCGCGTCACGCGCGAGAAGATCGCGTGGATCACCGGCTACCTGCAGGAGACGCTGTCCGGGATCCGGGTCGTGCGCGCGTTCGGCCAGGAGCCGCGCCACATCGGGCGCTTCGGTCGAGCTCAACGACGAGAACCGCGACGCGAACATGAAGACCGTCTACCTGAACGCCGCCTACTTCCCGGCGGTCGAGTTGCTGTCGCGCGCTCGTGACGGTCGAGATCCTGGTGATCGGCGGGATCGAGGCGATCAACGGCCACACCTCGACCGGCGTCGTGTTCGCGTTCATCGCGGCGCTCAACAACTTCTTCGACCCGATCCAGCAGCTCTCGCAGCTCTACACGACCTACCAGTCGGGGATGGCGGCGCTCGACAAGATCTTCGAGCTGCTCGACGAGAAGCCCGAGCTGAGCGACGCGCCGCGGCGCGCTCGAGCTGCCGCAGATCCGCGGGGAGCTGCGCTTCGAGGACGTCTCGTTCCGCTACGGCAGCAGCGATGACGATCCCTGGGCGCTGCGCGACATCGACCTCACGATCCCGCCCGGTCAGACGGTCGCGCTGGTCGGCGCCACCGGCGCCGGCAAGTCGACGTTCGCGAAGCTCGTGGCGCGCTTCTACGACCCCACCGACGGACGCATGCTCGTCGACGGCCACGACCTGCGCTTCGTCTCGGCGCACTCGCTGCGCTCGCAGATGGGGATCGTGCCGCAGGAGGCGTTCCTGTTCAGCGGCACGGTGCGGCGAGAACATCTCGTTCGGCCGCCCGGGCGCCACCGATGAGGAGATCATCGCGGCGGCGAGCGCCGTCGGGGCGCACGCAGTTCATCTCAGCGCTCGAGCACGGCTACGATACGCAGGTCGGTGAGCGCGGCGTACAGCTTTCGGCGGGCCAGCG
The DNA here is from genome assembly GCA_963806475.1 of uncultured Solirubrobacterales bacterium. Lineage (GTDB taxonomy): Bacteria > Actinomycetota > Thermoleophilia > Solirubrobacterales > Solirubrobacteraceae > Palsa-465. The sequence goes on along the minus strand of CAWDYK010000031.1, from coordinate 186,367 downwards.
CCAGCTGATCGCGTTCGCGCGGGCGCTCGTCGCCGACCCGCGGATCCTGGTGCTCGACGAGGCCACCTCGAACGTCGACGTCCACACCGAGAGCCTGATCGAGCAGGGTATGCGGCGGCTCGTCGCAGGACGGACCGCGATCGTGATCGCCCACCGCCTCTCCACGATCCGGCACGCAAGCCGGATCGTCGTGCTCGAGCACGGCCGGATCGTCGAGCAGGGCACGCACGAGGAGCTGCTCGACGCGGGCGCGACGCTACTGGCAGCTGTACCGGGACTGGGCGGAGCAGGCGGCGGCTTAGAATCCTCCGGAATGTGCTCGATCGTCGTCTCGGGGCTCGCGGCGGCGCCGTTCGCGTCGGCGACACCGTGTCAGCCGCCCAGTAGTCTCCCGGCAGATGAACCCCGACCGGGTCCGCATCGAGGTCGAAGACCACGTCGCGCTCGTGGCGCTCACCCGGGCCGACAAGCACAACGCGCTCGACCTCGAGATGTTCGAATCGATCATCGAGGCCGCCGAGCGGCTGATGGACGAGCCGGGCGTGCGCGCGATCGTCCTGCATGGCGACGGACCGAGCTTCTGCTCGGGGATCGACCTGATGAGCCTGGCGGGCACGCAGTCCGGCATCGGCGGGCTTGCCGACACGCTCAGCGGCGAGGTTCCGAACTTCTTCCAGCGCGCGGCGTATGACTGGATCCGCGTGCCGGTCCCGGTGATTGCGGCGATCCATGGCAACTGTCTCGGCGGCGGGCTCCAGATCGCGTTGGCCGCAGACATCAGGTTCGCGACGCCGGGCGCGCGGCTGTCGGTGATGGAGGTCAAGTGGGGCCTCGTCCCCGATATGTCGATCACGCGCACGCTGCCGCGGCTCGTCGGGATCGACGTCGCGAAGGAGCTCACGTATACGGCGCGCACCTTGACCGGGTCCGAGGCCCGGGAGCTCGGGGTCGTGACCCACGTCGTCGACGACCCGCTCGCCGCGGCGCGCGCTCTGGCCGCGGAGATCGCGAGCAGATCTCCCGACGCGGTCCGGGGCGCCAAGCGCCTCTACGACGAGGTTTGGACCGGCGACCCGGAGCACACCCTTGGGCTCGAGGCCGCGATCCAGCTCGACCTGATCGGATCGCCGAACCAGCTCGCGGCGGTCAGTGCCGGGCTCTCGCGCGAGCCGGCCAGGTTCACGGACCCCTGACGTCGTGCTCGAGGGCAATCTCGCGACGGTGAGGTGCTTGCTCGCACCGGCGCCGACGTGATTGTTGCTCATGGTTCCCTCCTGAGTCTTCGACCGGATGCACGCTGAATAGGAGAGCTTGGCGGTCGTCTCGCGCAGAAGCCCGCAGCATCCCGCGGATCGGCCGCGACGGGGTGTGGGCAACTACGCAGCCGGCGGCCGGCGCCAACCCTGATCAGCTTCACGGCGTTGCCCCGAGGTGCGCGAGCGATCCTGGATCTACGCTGACGTCTCGATCGATTAGTGACCAGAGAGGAACCCCAATTGCTCGCCACAGACGAACTCACCGCCATCACCGCCACTCCCCAGGCCACGGCAATGGTCCGCCGGATCGCGCATAAGCACGGACCGGTCGCCATCTTCCAGTCCGGCGGGTGCTGCGATGGCTCACTGCCGTTGTGTCTGCAGACGAGCGAACTGCCGCCGGGCCCCAACGATGTTCTGCTTGGGCACGTGAGCAGCGCCCCGTTCTACATCGACGCGGAGCAGTATGAGCGGTGGGGCGAGCCGGAGTTCCTACTCGACGTCGCAAGCGGTGCTCCGGAGGGCTTCTCCCTCGGAGAGCCCGACGCGCACTTCGTCAGCGCTCCGCTTTCGGGTTGGGCGTGCGAAGCCGTCGCCGCCTAGCGGCAACGGGGGCGCGTCGCGCCCTCTGGACGCACAGCATCATGGTTCCTCATAGGGAGCGCCGCGGTCACCGCGGCGCTCTCTCCGTGCGGAGGAACTGAGGCGCCTCGGATTCCCATAGAGTGCGCACACGATGCGGGCGGTAGTGATCACCGAGCACGGCGGGCCTGAGGTCCTCAAAGTCCAGGAGCGGCCCGACCCACCGGTGGGGTCGGGTGAGGTTCGAATCGCGGTCAAGGCGGCGGGGATCAACTTTGCCGATACGCTTGCCCGAACCGGTCTGTACCGAGACTCGCCGAAGGTGCCTTGCGTGGTGGGCTACGAGGTGGCGGGCGAGGTCGAGTCGGTGGGAGACGGAGTGGAGTCGGTCACGCCGGGCGATCGAGTGCTCGCCGGCACGCGCTTCAACGGCCAGGCCGAGCTGGTCACAGTTCGCGAGAACATGGTCTACGAGTTGCCCCAGCAGCTTTCCTTCGAGGAGGGCGCCGCCTTCCCGGTTAACTACGCGACCGCCCAGGCCGGTCTTGTCGTGATGGGAGGGCTGAAGAAGGGCGAGCGGGTCCTGATCCACGCCGCGGCTGGTGGGGTCGGGATCTCGGCAACGCAGATCGCCAAGCGCGTCGGGGCCGAGGTGTTCGGCACCGCGTCGGCCTCAAAGCATGACGCGATCCGGGAGCAGGGAGTGGACCATCCGATCGACTACCGCAGCGAGGACTTCGCCGCGGAGGTGCGCCGCGTCACCGGCGGCGAGGGGATCGACGTGGCCTTCGACGCCCTTGGCCCGTCGAGCTTCCGCAAGGACTACAAGTTGCTCCGCCAAGGGGGGCGGCTGATCATGTACGGCGCCTCGGAGGTGCAGACCGGCGAGAGGCGCAGCGTCGCGACCGCGCTCCGGACCCTTGCCAAGGGCCCATTCTCGTCGATGCCGTGGTGGAAGGGACTAGGGGTGATGAACGAGAACAAGGGCGTCTTCGGCCTCAACATGCTCTCCTGGTGGGACACCGAGCGAAGCCTCGACCGGGTAATTGAGCCATTGCTACCGGCGCTCGAAAAGGGGCAGCTCAAGCCAATCATCGCCGAGGCCTTCCCGTTCGACCGGGCGCCCGACGCCCACCGCTTCATCGCCGAGCGGCGCAACGTCGGCAAGGTCGTCCTGGTCCCCTAGTGGACCATCAGAACAGAAAGAACTGGGGAACAGGGACTCGAACCCCAACTTCGACGTCCAGAGCGTCGCGTGCTGCCATTACACCATTCCCCAGTGCATTGACTGATACGCACAGAACCGCTGCCGAGTATAAGCAGTTCCATCCGGTCGCGATGGGAACATATGTTCGCGAGCACGACTCCGCTAAGGCTAAATCGCGGACAGGTCGCTCGAAAGATCGCCGAGCTCGGCCACCCGCACGCCGAGATCGGTGCCCGAGGCGATCAGGCGGCGCGCGTCCTCGAGATCGTCAGGTCTGCCGATCGACAGGGCCGCCACAACGCGGCCGTCCTCGACGTACCAGATGCTGAACTCGCCGTCGTCGATCGAGCCGCGGACGATCTCCCGATCCCAGCTCGAGGCCGGCCCGACGTATTCGAGCGAGGCCCAGTCGGACAGGTCTGAGAAGAAGTACGGGACGACGTCGTGTGGCTGGTCGCGCCCGAGCATGTTCAGGGCCGCGGTCTTCCCGTGGTTGAAGGCGACGTCCCAGTGCTCGATCCGCAGCCGCCTACCGCCGTTGACGACGCTCTCGTACTCGGCCATGTCGCCCGCGGCGTAGATGCCGGGGACTGCAGTCTGTAGGCCCGAGTCCACGACGATGCCGCCGCTTGGCCCGAGCTCGAGCCCGGCGCCGCGCGCAAGCATCACGTCCGGAACCGCGCCCGTCCCCATCACCACCGCGTCCGCATCGAGCTCGAGTCCGGCCTTGGTGACGACGCGGGTCACGCGGCCGCCAGCGCCTTCGAAGCGCTCGAGCTCATCGCCGCCGTGGACGGTCACCCCGTGCTCCTCGAGGCGGCTCTGGAGGAACCTCCCGGCCCGCTCGCCGAAGTGGCGGCTCATCGCCACCGGCTCGAGCATCACCATCGTGCATGTGCTTCCGAGCTCGGTCAGGCTCGCGGCGACCTCGCTGGCGATGTAGGAGCCGCCGATCAGGACGACGCGCTTGCCGGCGGCATCCTCGCGGATCGCGTCGCTGTTGCCGAGCGTGCGCAGGTAGTGGATGCCTTCGAGCTCGCACCCGGGAACGCCCAGCCGACGGACGTTTGCGCCGGTCGCCACGAGTGTCTGCTCGAAGCGGACCTCAAGCTTGTTGGATAGCTTCACCGCGCGACTGCCCGCATCAAGCTTCATCGCCGAGACCTTGGTCAGCACCTCGATCCGTTGCTCGTCGAACCACCGCGCCGGGCGGAACAGGGCGTCGTCGCGTGTCTCCTTTCCCTGCAGGTAGCCCTTCGAGCACGGCGGCCGGTTGTACGGCAGGTCCGGCTCGCGACCGACCACCAGGATCGATCCGTCGGCACCCGACTCGCGCAGCCAGCGGGCGCAGTTGCCCGCGGCGAGGCCGCCGCCGATCAGCAGGTAGTCGACGTGACGGTCGGCCACTGGGCGAGCGCCTTTGCAATCTCCGGCACGGTCAGCCGGTGTACCCGGATGCCCCGTTGGGCGCGAACTGGGGGGTGATCGACGATTCGAGCCCCGGGTCGAGGATCAGCAGGACCTGGTCCCCAGCCTCGATCACGGAGTCGGCCTTCGGGACAAATCCGGCGCCTCCACGGAGCACCGAGATGATCAGCGATCCGTCCGGCAGGCGGACGTCCTGGACCCGCCGCCCGGCCGCTGCTGAGCCCTCTCCCACCTCGAGTTCGATGATCTCGAGATGCTCCTCCTCGAGCGCGAGCAGCTGGACGAGGCCGTACTCGGGCACCTCGTGCTCGATCAGCCGGAGGATCAGGTCGGTGGCCGAGACGGCCGGCTGGATGCCGAGCAGCTTGAAGTGCTGGAGGTTGCGGGGGTTGTTGACGCGAGCGACGATCCGCTGCACGCCGTATTTCTCCTTGGCAACCTGGGAGATCAGAATGTTGTCCTCGTCGTCGCCGGTTACGGCAATCACCAGGTCCGCGCGCTGGATCCCGGCGCGCTCGAGCACCCACAGCTCGGTGGCGTCGCCGTACTGGACGGCGTGCTCGAGCTCCTCCTCGACGATCCGGTAGCGGTTGTGATCGGACTCGATCAGGGTCACCTCACGGTCCTTCGCGATCAGCTCACGCGCGAGGTTCCACCCCACCTTTCCGGCGCCCGTGATGATCACGTACATTGAACGCTCGACCTCCTCATGTGGCCAGCACCAGTTTCTCCGCCTGGTCGATCGCCTCCTGTGTCGGAGAGATCGTGAGCAGCCCCTGCTCTGCGTACCACGCGGCGCGTCCCGGATCGGCGACGCGCACGACGACCCGCGGCACCTTGAACCGTCGTTGCGCGATCTGCGCGATCACCAGGTTCGTGTTGTCGCCCCTGGTGGCCGCGAGGAACACATCGGCCTCCTCGATCCCGGCTTCGATCAGCCCGTCGATCTCTAGCGCTGTCCCAACCGTGAAGCGACCCCCGGAGTCCTCCCAAGTGGTCGTCTGGTCCTTGTCGAGGCGCTCGTGCGAGAGCGGATCGCTGTCCATCACCGAGACCTCATGACCTGCGGCGAGTGCCCGCTTGGCGACTGCCGAACCGACTCGGCCTGAACCAATGATCAGGATGAACACGACGGTTGGGACTCTACGCTGCTGCGTTGTCGTGTGCGGATGAGCTGGCCGGGGCATTCGCGGCGGCTCACCGCGACCCCGAACAGCCGGTCGGCGACGACGGTGAGCAGCACCAGGCCACCGGCGATCACGGACTGAACGAGCGAGATCGGGGCGAGCGCGAGCGCGTCGACGTGGAGCCCCCACGATCCGAGCGCGATCAGGATCCCGAGCGTGTACAGCGGCGAGCGAAACAGCGCGATCGAGCTGCTCAGAGGCCGGCGCATGTCGACCGCGGGCGCCTCGCGGGCACCACGGAACTTGTAGAGGAACCCGGCGACCGAACCGAACGCGGTCAGGATCGCCAGCACCAGTCCGAGCTGTACGGAGAGCGACATTGTCGCGCCGAGCGTAGCGCGGCCGTCACCCCGTCCCGTTGGGATCCGCAGCCTTCGGCTGAAGCGGCCCGAGATACCGCCGCGCCGTGGCCTCGGCCAACGCCCGCTGGCGCGCAAGCGCCGCCTTCCGCCATCCCACCGTCACCGTGATCAGCCGCGCCCCTGCGGCGCCGCGGCCTCGCTCTGCGTCCCGGAAGAGCGTGTAGCTCCCCCACAGCCAAGCAGCGTCAGCGCCGCAATGAGCTCCCCGACCGCCACGGCCGCGTAGGTGCTCGCCCTCCCCGAGGGACTTGCGTGGCCCTGCACAACAGCCCGCACCGCCACAACATTAGCGCCATCCCTCGGGGAGGGCGACCACCGAAGCGACTCAGGTTATAAGGGGGATCATCAGCAGTGCGACGATGTTGGCGACCTTGATCATCGGGTTGATTGCCGGCCCCGCCGTGTCCTTGTAGGGATCGCCCACCGTGTCGCCGGTGACCGCCGCCGCGTGGGCCTCGGAGCCCTTGCCGCCGTAGGCGCCGTCCTCGATCAACTTCTTCGCGTTGTCCCACGCGCCACCGCCCGAGGTCATCGAGATCGCGACGAACAGGCCGACGACGATCACCCCGATCAACAAGCCTCCGAGCGCCTCGATGCTGACCAGCCCGACGACGAACGTGACGAGGATCGGGATCAGCGAGGGGAGGATCATCTCGCGCTGGGCCGCGCGGGTGACCAGACCGACCGCGGCGCCGTATTCGGGCTGCTCGGTCCCCTCCATGATCCCCGGCTTCTCGCGGAACTGCCGGCGGACCTCCTCGACGACGGCGCCGCCTGCCCGGCCGACGGCCTCCATCGCCAGCGACACGAACAGGTAGACCATCAGGCCACCGATCAGCAACCCGATCAGCACGGCCGGGTTGCTGATCGTGAAATCCGGATGCTTGCCCTTGGCGATGAGCTCACGCTCGAAGGCGTTGAACAGCACGAGCGCCGCGAGGGCCGCGGACCCGATCGCGTATCCCTTCGTGACCGCCTTCGTCGTGTTGCCGACTGCATCGAGCCGGTCGGTGTGGTTGCGGACGTCCTCGGGCAGGTCGGCCATCTCGGCAATCCCGCCCGCGTTGTCGGTGATGGGGCCGAACGCGTCGAGCGCGACGATCAGTCCGGTCAGCGACAGCTGCGCCATCACCGCGACGCCGATCCCGTAGATCCCCTGCGTGTGCCCGCCGGTGAGCTTCCAGGCGCCGAAGATGCCTAGCGCGATCACGATCGCCGGCGGCGCCGTCGACTGGAATCCCTGCGCCAGGCCCTGAATGATGTTCGTCGCGTGCCCCGTCTGCGAGGCCCGCGCGGTGCTCTTCACCGGCGCGAAGCGCGTGGAGGTGAAGTAATCGGTGATCACGAACAGGCACGCCGTGACGGCGATGCCGATCAGCGAGCACAGGTAGAACTTCCACCAGGCCGGGGTTCCCCCGGAGGTCAGAGTGACCTTGTCCATCATCCAGTAGGTCACGGGCAGGAACGCGAGCGCGGCCAGGCCTCCGGACAGAATCAGGCCCTGGTAGAGCGCCCGCTCCACGTTGCCCACCTTCGAGCGGACCGCGAACGTGCCGATGATCGAGGCGATGATCGACAGCGCGCCGAGGACCAGCGGATATAGGGCCACGGTCGTCTGCTGGTTGAACAGCAGCACGCCGAGCAGCATCACGGCGACGGCGGTCACCGCGTAGGTCTCGAACAGGTCGGCGGCCATCCCGGCGCAGTCTCCGACGTTGTCGCCGACGTTGTCGGCGATCACGGCCGGGTTGCGCGGATCGTCCTCGGGAATGCCGGCCTCGATCTTGCCGACCAGGTCGGCACCGACGTCTGCAGCTTTTGTGAAGATCCCTCCACCGAGACGGGCAAAGACCGAGATGAGCGAGCCGCCGAAGCCGAGACCGATCAGCGCATCGATGGCGCTCCTCTGGCTCTCCCCGGCGATCCAGGTGAGCACGCCGTAGTAGCCGGCGACCCCGATCAGCGCAAGCCCGACGACGAGCAGCCCCGTCACCGCGCCGCCGCGAAACGCGACCGACAGCGCCGGCGAGACGCCGCCTCGCGCGGCCTCCGCCACGCGCGCATTGGCGCGCACCGACACGTTCATGCCGATGTAGCCGGCCGCGGCTGAGAACAGGCCGCCGATCAGAAATCCGATCGCGACGCGAATGTTCTGAATCGGGATCAGCACGATGAACAGGAGCACGCCGACTCCGCCGATCGTCGCGTACTGGCGGTTGAGATATGCGCGAGCGCCCTCCTGGACGGCGGCCGAGATCGAGCGCATCCGCTCGTTCCCGGCCGACAGGGCCAGAAGCGCGCGCGAGGTCAGCGCGCCGTACAGGATTGCGCACGCCGCGCAGACGAGCGCGACCAGCACACCGTGGTGCGTCAGAAAGCTGGACAAGAAGGATCCTCCGGGAAGCTCTCAGTTCGAGTGGGCGCGCGAAGGCGCAGCCAAACACGGGAAAGGGCCGCCACCCAGCTCGAGCGGAGGCCCGCAACTAACGGCGCGTGAGTCTAGCGTGCCGGCCGGCAGGACGTTTCCTCCGCCGATGTTGTGCGCAATCGACCGCCGCCGCGACGCTGCGGCGTTGGCAAGCACGAGGCGCCCGGGACCGGCCTACTGGCCGGGAACCCAGAGCCGACCACTGCGCTGAGCCGGCCCCGGCTCGCCCGGCGTCGGTGCGTCCGGATGGCTCGTCGGGGGCGAGGTTCCCGGCCCTCCGCCGGGAGCGCCCCCCGCTGTGCCCGAGGATCCTGGAGCCGTCGATGCAGCTGCGGCGCCTGCCTGCGCGCCCGCCGACGGCGGCTGACCGCCGATCTTCACGTACGCGAGCTGCAGCTGCGAGAGCGCATCGCGGATTGGCCCGGCCTGCGCGGCCGCGACCTGCTCTACCGGCGGCAGGAGGGCCCGGACCGCCTCGATCGCGATCCGAACCTGGCTTGGATCGCGCTCGCTCTCGGTGCCGGGCGCGATGCCGGTGCGCCGCATTCCCAGGTTGATGAGCGTCACCACCTGCTCGAGCAGCACCTGCTCGACCCGAATCTTCTTGATCTCCGCCTCGTACGCGGCGCGCAGCTCCTCCTCGCTGGGCTGCTGCCCTGCTGCGCCGTGACCCGTTTCGCTCATCCTGTCACCTCCGCAGTGCTTCGCACGACGCCAGCATACGTGTCGCGGGTGTGGGCGACCATCGAGCTGAAGATCTCCATCATGCCGATCCCTTGTTCGATCATCCGCCGCTGACGCTGAGCACCGTTCAGCGGCGGCAGCGATACCTCGAGGCCGAGCTCAGCGCGCATCGGCGCCGTCCATTTCAGCAGCCGCTCCGCGGTCTCGGCCGCAGGGAACGGCTCGCGGCGCTCGAGGTCGAGCAGCTCGCCGTCGAGTCCGAAGCGGATCGCGCGCCAGAGGTTCTCCTCGATCATGCGGTTCGACAGATCCTGGGCAGGGACGCGTTCGTCGATGTCGTGCGCGGCCTGCGCCACGCACGCGACGATCAGCGAGGCGAGCGCCTCGGACTCACTCGCGGTGGGCTGTGCGTCGCAGATGCGCACCTCCACGGTTCCGAACGAGAAGTGGGGTCGTATTGACCACCACACCTGTGTGTATTCCACGATCGAGCGCACGCGGAACAAGAACTCGATGTAGCTCGCGTACGCCTCCCAGGTCCCGAATGCGTCGGGGATCCCGCAGCGCGGGAAGCTCCGGGTGAAGATCTGCGAGCGCGCGCTGTGCAGACCAGAATCGCGGCCGTCGAGGAATGGGGAGCTCGCCGAGACCGCGAGCAGAAGCGGCAGCACCGGACGCAACCGGTCGCACACGCGCACCGCGCGGTCGGCGCCCCTGACCCCGACGTGCACGTGCATCGAGAAGGCGTTGTTTCGCCACGCCACGTACTTGAGGCCCGCCTCGACCCGCCGGTAGTGTTCGGTCTCGATGATGTGCTGCTCACGGTAGTCCGACCAGGGATGCGTGCCGGTCGAGCCGAGCGCCACCTGGTGCTCGTCGGCCAGCGCGAACAGCCGCCTGCGCCGATCTCGTTGCGCTGCGATCGTCGCCGCGAGGTCCTCTCCCTTTCCCGATCGGATCTCGATCTCCGAGGCGATCAGCTCGCCGGCGATCGAGCCCGCCAGGACGGGATCTGCCGCCGATGCCTCCTTGAGCTCCTCGAACCTCGACGTCAGCCCGAAATCGTGCGCGTCGAGCAGCGCGAACTCTTCCTCGATCCCAACCGTGAAATCGGTCGATTGCTCGAAGGCCTCGCGGGCGGTATCCAGGTCGAGGTCCACTCGGATCGGCTCAGGTGAGGTAGAAGTAGAGCGCGCAGAGGAGGTCGACGGCGGGGCTCGAGGTGTGGACGGTGACCTCCGGCGGAACCTGGAGCAGGGCGTCGGAATAGTTGAAGATGATCTTGACGCCCGCATCGGCGAGATCGTCGGCGAGGTCCTGCGCGGCGGCAGACGGCACCGCGAGGACCGCGACGACGATGTCCTCATCCTCGATCACGGAGCGAACCTCCGAGTTGGGTCGCACGGCCAGCGGGCCGATCCGCGTTCCCACCTTCCGCTCGTCGACGTCGAACACGGCGACTACGCGGAAGCCGTGGTCGGCGAAGATGTCGGAGGTGGCGATCGCGGTGCCGAGATGCCCGGCGCCGAACAGCGCGATGTTGTGCTGGCCGGACGTGTGCAGGATCTTGCGGATCTGCGAGACCAGCGACTCGACGTTGTAGCCCACGCCGCGCTTGCCGAACTTTCCGAAGCCCGAGAGGTCGCGGCGGATCTGCGTCGAGTTCACGTGCGTGTAGTCGGCCAGCTCCTGCGAGGAGATCGTTTCCTTGCCGATCTTGCGAGCCTGCGTCAGCACCTGCAGATAGCGCGATAGCCGGGCGGCGACGCCGAGCGAAAGCTTCTCTCCCGGTCGGTCGGCTCCCGGCTGAGCAATCTCCGTACCACGCCCGAGGGTGTAGCTCATCCCCTATCCACTCTACTGATGAGCATTGGCCTCGCCGTATTCGATCAGCCGAGATTCGAACGTGTCCTCGTCGACAACCAGCTCGAAAGCCTCGACACCGTCGATCTTCACGACGGGGATCCGCTCCAGGTAGGCGCGGAGCAGAGCCTCGTCCTGCTCGATATCCCGCTCGTGGAAGGCGAAAGGACGCCTGGCGCGGACCCGGAGCAGCACGTTCCGAGCCTTGTCGCATAGACAGCAGCCCGCCCGGCCGTATAGGACGACGTCCTGCATCAGGCGGCGACAGCTCGCTCGCCGGTCGCGTAGACGTCGAGGCCGAGATATTCGGGATACGGAAGCCGATGCACATATCGTGCGGCGCTCGCGATCATCGCCGCATTGTCGGTGCAGAGCTCCCGGGGCGGTACATCGAGCTCGACACCGAGCTCCGCAAGCCGCCCGCGGAGCAGGCTCGTTGGCGGCCACGCCGCCACCGATCGCGAGTCGCCGCATCCCGGTGCACGACAGCGCCCGCTCGACCCGGATCGCGAGCGCCTCGACGATCGCGCGCTGGTAGGAGGCCGCGAGATCGGCCCTGAGGCGCTCCGCCTGGGCCGGGCCGAGGTCGCGAATGCGATACAGCAGCGCCGTCTTCAACCCCGCGAACGAGAAGTCGAGTCCCGGGAGCTTCGATCCGGTCGGGAAGTCGAAGGCCGCCGTGTCGCCATCGCGGGCGAGTCGCTCGAGCGCGGCGCCGCCTGGATAACCGAGTCCGAGCAGGCGTGCGCCCTTGTCGAACGCCTCGCCGGCGGCGTCGTCGAGCGTCTGGCCGATCAGCTGGAAGTGCGGACCGCGATCGCTCACGCGCGCGAGCATCGTGTGGCCGCCGCTGGCGATCAGGCTCAGGAACGGAGGATCGAACGGCTCTGGCTCGAGGAAGCTCACCGCGACGTGACCGTGCAGGTGGTCGACGGCAGCGAGCGGGAGCTTGCGCGTGGCGGCCAGCGCCTTGGCGGTGCAGGCCCCCACGAGCAGCGCGGCGACCAGCCCAGGACCGCGGGTGACCGCGACCAGCTCGATCTCATCGAGCGTCACGTCGGCGCGAGCGAGCGCGTCGTCGACCGCGGCCCCGACCAGCTCGAGGTGATGCCGGGAGGCGATCTCCGGGACCACCCCGCCGTAGCGGTCGTGGATCCCCTGCGAGGAGATTACGTTCGCTGCAATCGACCCGTCGGCGGTAACGACCGACGCACACGTGTCGTCGCAGCTCGTCTCGAGCGCCAGGATCATCGCAACGTCCGTCTAGCCGGTGGCGCTTGAGGTCGAGGGCAGCGCAGCCGTGCGCGACATGATCAGCGCGTCCTCGCCGGTGTCCTGGTAGTAGCGCGGCCGGGTCCCAGCGGGGCGGAATCTATAGCGCTCGTACAGCGCGATCGCGGGCGCGTTCGAGGTTCGCACTTCGAGCGTGTACGACGAATTGGGCCCGGCGCGCTCGATCATCGCATCAAGCAGCCCCGTCGCAATCCCTCGCCGCCGGGAGCGCGTATCGACGGCGACATTCATCAGGTGCCACACCCGGTCGTAACGCGAGCAGATCAAGTATCCCGCAAGCACGTTCTCCGCCAGCGCCGCCAGGCACACACCCGACGGCTTGGAAAGCTCCAGCACGAACATCGCCAGCGACCACGGCGTCGGGAACGAGCGCCGCTCGATTGCGATCACCTGCGGGAGATCGGAGTAGGTGAGGGAGCGGACTCTCAGTGGTTCGGTGGTCATTTCCTGCCTGCTGCCCGGAGAGCGATCTCGGCGTCGGGCAGGCGGACGTACTCGGGGCGGATCTCGCCAGGCGCACCTGCCCTGTGGCCGGCGGCCAGCCGACAGTGGTTGAGTGCGCTGACCCTGTGGAGCTCCGAGCCGTCGTCCGGGATCGACAATCCCGAACGCTCCAGCACTGTTCGGAATTCTACCGACCCGTCCCCGACCGCCAGCATCCTCGGACCGAACGCCTCGAGGCGCTCAGCAAGGTCGGCCGGAGCGAGCACCTGCGGCTCGAGGAAACGCTCCGCCAGGCGCGCGCCGATCTTCCCGGACCTCAGCCGCCACCCAGCGACGAACACCTCGCGCCGGCGCGCGTCCATCACCGCGACCACCGCGGCGGCGGACTCGGACCCCTGGGCGGATCGTGCTCCGCCGAGGGCCAGCGACTCGAGGGTCGAGACGCCGGCCAGCGGAATCGTTTGGGCTCGACTGAGCGCCCTGGCGGTCGCGATCCCGATGCGCAAGCCCGTGAACGTACCCGGACCCACCCCCACCGCGAGTCGATCGAGATCCTCCCACGAGACCGCCTCGCGCTCGAGCAGCTCGACGATCGACGGCAGCAGCCGAGTCGAGTGGCGCGGGCGCACGCCGGGCGGGGGATCATCCCGCGCCTCGACCCCGCCGTCGCCCGCTTCTGAGTCCCACAGCGCGGCAGCGGTGACCTGCGTGGCGGTGTCCAACCCGAGGATCCTCATTCGATCAGCACGATCCTGCGATCCGCGCCAGCGTGCTCGACACGTACGCGCGCAGAGATCCTGCCCAACTCCGCGAGCGCGGGCTCGGCGCCCTGCGGCCACTCGACGAACGCGATCGTGTCGGGACGAAGGTAATCCGCGAGCAGGTCAGGCTCCTCGTCGCAAAGGTCATCGACCCGGAACAGATCTACGTGCGCGATGGGGATCGGACCCTCGTAGCGCTGGCCGATCGAGAACGTGGGGCTGGTCACGACCGAGGTGATGCCGAGCACGCGGCACGCGCCGCGGACGAACGTCGTCTTCCCGGCGCCGAGCTCGCCCTCGACGAGCACGACGTCGCCGGGCTCGAGCGTTCTCGCCAGCTGCGCACCCAGCGCTTCGGTCTCCGCTGCGCTGAGCGATTCACGCCGGCTCGACATCGGTCCCCGACACTGTAGATGAGGCGGTAAAGCCGCAAGCCCACCGCTCCGTTCGGTACCTTCAGCAGCGACATGTCGACCCGTGCCCCGAAGAGATCCGAGGGTCGCATCGCGAAACTGAGGCGCCGCTACGAGCCATCGCTCGCTGCGCTGCGGGGATCCGATACCGCCAAGGCGGCGGGCCTGGCAGCGGCGATGATCGCCAACAACGTGATCGCGCTCGGGTCGACGGTCGTGTTCGCGCGGCTGCTGTCGGACTACGGCTCGCTCGCGGCGCTGGTCAGCTACTTCCTGATCCTGTCCGTTGCGGGTCAGGCGATTCAGGTGGCGACCGCCCGCGAGGGGGTGCTTGGGCACCTCGGGCGCGGCCTCGCGCTGATCGCAACGCTGAAGCGATGGACGCGGACGATGGTGTGGCTCACGCTCGCGCTCACGGTCGTCTCGATCCTCGCCCGTGACCCGATCGCTCAGGCCGTCGGCGTCAAGCACGAGCCGTGGGCGGCAGCGATTGGCGTTCCCGCCGGGTGCCTGTGGCTCGAGCTGTCGATCCTTCGCGGGGCGCTGCAGGGAATCGGCGACTACAAGAGCGTCGGACTCAGCCTGATCGGCGAGCAGTCGACGCGCCTGGTCGTCGGTGCCGTGCTCGCCGCGGCGGGTCTGGGCGTCACCGGCGCATACCTGGGGACCCCGATCTCGTTCATCGTGATGTGCGGCTACTGCGCGCTTCAGCTGCGCCGCCGACTCGAGGGTGCGTCCGCGGCCAACATCCAGGTCCCGCAGGTCGCGATCACGCTGTGGACGCACGTCAAGCGGGCGTGGGCGCCGATCGCGGGGCTGATCGTGATCGCGGTGCTGCAGAACATCGACATCATCGCCGCCAAGCATCGCTTCAACAACACCAAGGATCTTGCCAGCTCATATGCCGCGACTGCTGTCGCCGCAAAGGTGCTGATCTGGGTGGCGATTGGAGCGGGCTTCTACCTCGTGCCCGAGGTGTCTCGCCGTCGCGCGTCGGGCGAGGACACGCGCCCGGTGCTGGCCAAGGCGCTCGGGATCATCCTCGTGTGCGCGATTCCGTGTCTGCTGATCTTCGCGTTCGGCGCACGTCCCCTGCTGCGCGCCGCGTTCGGCCCGCATCGGCTGCTTGCGACGAACTCGCTGCTGCCGTTGGGGGTCGCGTTCACAGTCCTCGCCGGCACCTACCTCGCGATCCAGTACATGCTCGCGCTCAGACGCTTCTGGTTCCTGATCCCGATCGGGATCGTGGCCGTCGCCGAGCCGGTGTTTCTGCTTCACGCCTCGCGCAAGCCAGCTGATTTCGCGATCGTGGTGCTCGCGGTCCAGGCCGTCGGAGCGCTGGTCGCGTTCGCGCTCGCGTTACGCCCAGAGCGACCTACCGGCGCGGAGCCGGTTCCGGGCGGCGATCAGGATCGCGCCATCAGCCACGCGCCGCTCGATGCTCAGCGACAGCCTCGGCCGCTGTCCGTCGACGCCTGACGAGCTTCTGAGCGAGAGCTATCGTCGCCTGTTCGTGGCTGGGCGTCCACGAGGTGTCCGGGTTAGGGTCCGCACTTACTCCACCGATGGGAGGGTCGAGATGGCGGTCACGAAGATCATCGAGCTCGTAGGCAGCTCATTCACCAGCTCGGACGACGCGGTCAGGGCCGCCCTTGCCGAGGCGCAGGCGACGCTGCGTAACGTAAAGGCGGTCGATGTCGTGTCGGTCGGGCTGCGCGGCGACAAGCTCGAGGAGTGGCGCGCGCACGTTCGCGTCTCATTCTTGATCGAGCGCGTCAGCGAGGACAGCGCGCGCCCGCGTACGCGTCATCAGAAGAGCCCGAGCTGCGCGGCCGGCTCGGGCTCCGGCGCGGCGACGGTCCCGGAGGTATTGGGTTCCGGGATCGGCTCGTCGATCTCTGGAGTGTCCGGCACCGGCTCCTCGATCGCGGGCACGGGCTCGCCGATCACCGCCGGCTGCGGCGGCGGTCCGAGCGCGAGTAGCTCGGGGATCCGGTCGAAGTCCGCGCGCAGGGCCTCGAGCGTCGAGGGCGTGTAGAGCGCGGCCGCCGGGTGGTACAGCGGGTACAGGCGCACGGCCCGGGTGCCGATCACCCGCACCTCCTCGCGGCCGTGCAGCCTCGAGATCCCGGTGGTGTCGGCGCGCAGCAGCTTCGTCGAGAAGTTTCCAAGCGTGCAGATCACGACCGGCTCGATCAGGTCGACCTGGCGCCGGAGATAGTCCTGACAGGCCTCGATCTCGTTCGGGTGCGGATCGCGGTTGTCAGGAGGCCTACACTTTAGCGTATTCGCAATAAAGACCTGTTTCCGGTCCATTGAGATCTCCGCGAGCAACCTGTCGAGCAGCTTGCCCGCCTGTCCCACGAATGGGAGGCCCATCCGGTCCTCATTGGCCCCGGGCGCCTCCCCGATGAACATCAGATTGGCATCGGCGTTGCCGGCCCCGAACACCACAGTCGTGCGCGTGTGGTGCAAAGCGCAGCGAGTACAGCTCCGCGCCTCCTCGAACACGCCCCTCAGCAGGTCGCGACGCTCGGTGGACGTCCTCACAGCTCGCCATGGTAGAGACCGGCCCCGACGGCTCAGACCCCGCGCCGGCACCGACTGCGCAATCACCGGGAAAGAGCTCGCGCCTTCGCCCCGGACCGACCGGCATCCAACTCGCGCCCTCGCCCGGACCCCCACCCGCCCGGTGGCACGCCCCCACCCTGCGTCGGATCTCTGCCGTTCGGGTATATCCTTCGTGGCGAGGCCGTCACCGTTGACGGGCCGGACCTCGAAGACCATCACCGTTTCGCGTCCACCGACCGGTATCTCGAGTGCGAGAACTGGAACGGGATCCCAACTCCGACACCCCCGCTTGTAATCGCCCGGCGATAGTTGGTCGGGGGCGCTTGGGCAACGCGCTCGCGGCGGCGCTTTCCGGCGCTGGGTTCGAGGTCGACGGCCCGCTCGCCCGCGGCGCCGACGGGTCCGGTTCGGATGTAGTGCTCCTGTGCGTGCCGGACGCGGAGATCGCCAATGCGGCCGCAGTGATCGCGCCCGGCCGCCTGGTCGGCCACTGCTCCGGGGCCACGCGCCTCGACGTGCTGTTCCCACACGAGGCGTTCTCGCTGCACCCGCTGATGACCGTCACCGCGGGGGGCGCAAGCTTCACCGGCGCCGGCGCGGCGATCGCCGGGAGCACGGCGAGGGCGCGGGACTGTGCGGCCGGGCTCGCGTCCGTGCTCGGCATGCGCGCCGTCGAGGTCGAGGAGGCAGATCGTCCCGCCTATCACGCCGCGGCGTCGATCGCATCGAACTTCCTGATCACGGTCGAGGCGGCCGCCGAGCAGCTGGCCGCTCGCGTCGGGATCGATCGGGCGCTGCTCGTCCCGCTCGTGCGCGCCGCGGTCGAGAACTGGGCGGCGCTCGGCGCCGAGCGCGCGCTGACCGGGCCGATCGCCCGCGGCGACGAGGCGACCGTCAGGGCACAGCGCGCCTCGATCGAACGGAAGGACCCGGAGCTACTGGGGCTGTTCGACGCCCTCGCCGAGGCGACGCGGAGAGTCGCGCACCGCGACACCGTCCCGCGAGCCGGGCGCCCGACCCAAGAGCCTCAACCGGCATGAAGACGATTCGCACGGTCGACGATCTTCGCGCCGCGCTGACCGAGCCGCGACGGGCGGGGCAGGTGATCGGGCTGGTCCCAACGATGGGAGCATTTCACGAGGGTCACCTGTCGCTGATGCGCCGGGCTCGGAGCGAATGCGCGGTGGTCGTCGTGTCGCTGTTCGTGAACCCCGCTCAGTTCGACGAGTCCGGCGACCTCGAGGCATACCCGCGCGACGAGGAGCGCGATGCGGCGCAGGCTGTCGAGCTCGGAGTCGACTTCTTGTTCGCGCCACCGGTCGAGGAGGTGTGTCCGCCCGGCTTTGCCACGACCGTGTCGGTCTCGGGCGTGACCGACGTGCTCGAGGGCGTCCACCGCGGGCGGGGACACTTCGACGGCGTCACCACCGTAGTTGCGAAGCTGTTCAACATGGTCGGCCCGGAGGTCGCATACTTCGGCCAGAAGGACGCGCAGCAGGCGGTCGTGATCAAACGTCTGGTCCGCGACCTCGACATGCCCGTGCGGATCGAGGTGTGCGAGACCGTCCGGGAGCCAGACGGCCTCGCCATGTCCAGCCGCAACGTGCTGCTGTCGGCAGAGGATCGGAAGCGAGCGGCAACGCTTCACCGCGCGCTCGTGGCAGCCGAGGGCGCCGTCGCCGAGGGGATTCGCGACCCGGCGGGGGTGACGGACCGTGCGATGAGGGAGCTGACAGGCGCCGCGATCGAGCCCGACTACCTGGAGCTCGTCGCGGCCGGCACGCTCGCCCCGGTGACGCGCGTCGAGGGCGATGTCGTCGCGCTCGTGGCGGCACGCGTCGGCGGGACGCGTCTGATCGACAACCACCGGCTTTCGACACAGGACGGCAGCAGACACGACCACTCCGGGAGACCCTGAGATGCAACGAACGATGCTGAAATCGAAGATCCACCGTGCGACCGTGACCGACTGTGACCTGCACTACGTCGGATCGATCACGATCGACCGTGACCTGCTCGATGCCGCAGACATTCGGGAGTTCGAGCAGGTGGCCGTCATCGACGTGGACAACGGTGCCCGGTTCGAGACGTACACGATCGCGGGCGAGCGCGGCTCCGGGGACATGAAGATCAACGGCGCGGCGGCACGACTGGTGCACGGCGGCGACACGATCATCGTGATCTCCTACGGCGGCTACGACCCCGACGACCTCACGCACTACACCCCGCGCGTCGTGCACGTGGACGCGCACAACGAGATCCAAGCTATCGACAGCGAGGTGGCGACCCTGCTCGGGGCGCCGACCGTCGCCTAGAGGAGGACGCCACGATGTCTGCAACGCCCCGCGTGCCCGTGCCCCAGACCCTCGACGCGCCGCTGCCGATGACGCTGCCGGGGCTCGCGGAGAAGAAGCGCCTGGGCGAGGCGATCGTGATGGTCACCGCCTACGACTACCCCTCGGCCCAGGTCGTCGAGGAGGCCGGTGCCGACGTCGTGCTCGTCGGTGACTCGGGCGCGATGACCGTGCTCGGGTATCCCTCGACGGTACCGGTGTCGACCGATGAGATGCTGATGCTGGCGGCCGCCGTCCGCCGCGGGTGCAAGACGCCGTTGCTGGTCGGCGACCTCCCGTTCGGCTCCTACGAGGGGTCGGACGAGCAGGCAATTGCCACGGCCCAGCGGTTCATCAAGGAGGCCGGCTGTGACGCCGTCAAGCTGGAGCGCGGCGGCACCAGCGTGCAGCGCGCCCGGGCGATTGTCGACGCGGGGATCCCGGTGATGGGCCATGTCGGTCTCACCCCGCAGACCGCCACCGCGCTCGGCGGCTACCGCGCCCAGGGGCGAACCGCCGACCGCGCGCTCGCCGTCGCCCGCGATGCGCTCGCGCTGCAGGACGCGGGGTGCTTCTCGCTGGTGTTCGAGGCGATCCCGGCAGCCGTCGCGGACGTGCTGGTGCCGCGGCTCGAGATCCCCGTGATCGGGATCGGCGCCGGCGCCGGCACTGACGGCCAGGTGCTCGTGTTCCACGACCTGCTCGGGATCTACGACCGACACGCCCCGCGCTTCGCCAAGCGCTACGGGGAGATCAGGACGCAGATGGTCGCCGGCGTCGCCCAGTACGCCGCCGAGGTTCGAGCGCGGACGTTCCCCGGCCCGGAGCATGTCTACTCGATCGACGACGACGAGCTCGAGCAGGTCCGAGCCGGCCTGCACTCGCCGCTGCGCCCGGACAGCTGACGGGCAATACCATCCGAGGAATGCCCCGACTCGCGCACGTGTTCGCCCCCCGCGATCGGGTGTATTTCGAACTGTTCGAAGAGGCCGGGCAGAACGTGCTGCAGGCGTCGGAGCTGCTCGACCGTCTGCTGTCCAACTACCCGGACAGTAAGGACCTCGCCGGCGAGATCCTTGTGTGCGAGCACGAGGGCGACCGGATCACACACGACATCATCGATCGTCTGAACCACACGTTCGTGACCCCGATCGACCGCGAGGACATTCTCGCCCTCGCGTCGGCGCTCGACGACATCGTCGACTACACCGAGGAGGTCGCCGACTACCTCGGCCTGTACACTAGACGCGGTACCGGATCGTCCGCAGCACCCGCGCGGGCGCGCCGGCGGCGATCGAGAACGGCGGGATGTCGGCGGTCACGACCGAGTTCGCGCCGATCACGCACCGCTCGCCGATGGTGACGCCGCTGGTGACGACGACGTTCGCGCCGCACCACACGTTGTTCCCGATGCGCGTCGGCCCCTTCGTCGTGAAGCCCTGCCACGGCACCGGCCTGTGCGGGTCGTCGTAGCGGTGGCTCGAGTCGCTGATGAAGCAGCCGTTGGCGAACATGCAGTGCTCGCCGATCTCGACCAGGTCAGCGGACGCCACCATCACGCCGAGGTTCAGGAACGTGCCGCCGCCGATCCGGACGCGCGCCGTGCCGGGCGCGGTGATCCACACGCCTGGCTCGAACAGGACGTGGGCGCCGAGCTCGAGCCGGCCCTCGAGGAGCGCTTCGAGCACGTTCCCGTGCACCGGCCAGCGCACGAACGCCTCGCGCTTCATGAACTCCCAATGGATCCGGGCGCGGTTCCAGGGCAGCGAGTCGCGCTCATACCAGCGCCACTTCTGCGCCCACAGCCTGAGCTTGGCGCCGTCGGCTGAGGGCGTCTCGCCCGACGGTCGCTCCGCCACGGCTACGGATTCTGGCAGCTGCGGGCGGCGGGACGACGCCGATGTGAATCGAGCTCCACCCATCCGGCAGCGGATCGCGCACGCAGCGCGCGCCTTCAGCGCGCTCCGGCGGCCGCGGGCCGTCGCGAGGACGACCGTCGGCGCGGAGCCTTCGTCTCCTTGGCCGTCGGCGCCGGCAGCACGCCGGCGAGGAATTGGCCGGTGTACGACTCGGCGGTGGCGGCGACCTGCTCCGGAGTGCCGCTCGCGATCACCCGGCCTCCCTCCTCCCCGCCCTCGGGTCCGAGATCGATGATCCGGTCTGCAACCTTGATCACGTCGAGGTTGTGCTCGATGACGGCGACCGAGTTGCCGGCGTCCACCAGCCGCTCGAGCACCTCGAGCAGGCGCTGAATGTCGGCGAAGTGCAGCCCCGTGGTCGGCTCGTCGAGGATGTAGATCGTGCGGCCGGTCGCGACCTTGCACAGCTCGGCGGCAAGCTTGACCCGCTGTGCCTCGCCGCCGGAGAGGGTGGTCGCGGGCTGCCCGAGGCGCATGTAGCCGAGCCCGACATCGTTCAGCGTTTCGACCCTGCGGCGGATCTTCGGTATGTGTGCGAAGAACTCCAGCGCCTCCTCGATCGGCATCTCGAGGACGTCTGCGATCGTCTTGCCCTTGAAGCGGACCTCGAGCGTCTCGCGGTTGTAGCGCTTGCCGTGGCACTGCTCGCAGGGCACATACACGTCGGGAAGGAAGTGCATCTCGATCTTGATCTGGCCGTCGCCACGGCACACCTCGCAGCGGCCGCCCTTGACGTTGAACGAGAACCGGCCCGGCCTGTAGCCGCGGGCACGGGCCTCCTGTGTCTTCGAGAACAGCTCACGGATCTGGTCGAACAGCCCGATGTACGTGGCCGGGTTCGATCGCGGGGTTCGGCCGATCGGCGACTGGTCGACCGAGATGATCTTGTCGAGCTGCTCCAGTCCGACGATCCTGCGGTGCGCGCCGGCGCGCTGCTTGGTGCGGTGGAGGCGGTTGGCGACCGCTTTGTAGAGGACCTCGTTGACGAGCGTCGACTTGCCGGAGCCCGATACGCCGGTCACGCACGTCAGGACCCCGAGCGGGACGTTCACGTTGATCGACCGCAAGTTGTGCTCCGCCGCTCCCTCGATCTCGACGTAGCCCGACGGCTTGCGCCGCCGAGCCGGCGTCTGAATCGCTCGCGCCCCGGATAGGAACTGGCCCGTGAGCGATTCGCTCACCGCCTCCACCTCGGCGGCCGTACCCTGCGCCACGACGTAGCCGCCGTGCTCCCCGGCCCCCGGGCCCATGTCGACGAGGTGTTCGGCAGCGCGCATCGTGCCCTCGTCGTGCTCGACGACCAGGACCGTGTTGCCGAGATCGCGCAGCCGCTCCAGGGTCGCGATCAGCTTCGCGTTGTCGCGCTGGTGAAGTCCGATCGAGGGCTCGTCGAGGATGTAGAGGACGCCGACGAGGGATGAGCCGATCTGAGTCGCGAGGCGGATCCGCTGCGCCTCGCCGCCGGACAGCGTCGCCGCCGCCCGCTCCATCGACAGATAGCCGACGCCGACGTTCTCGAGGAACAGCAGCCGCTCCTCGATCTCGCGCAAGACCAGCCGGGCGATCCGCCGATCGTGCTCGGTCAGCTCCAGTCCCCGCACCCACTCGAGCGCGCGCCGCGCAGACAGCGCCGCGAACTCGTGGATCGGGGTGCCGGCGACGAGCACCGCTCTCGACTCCGGTCGCAGCCGCGCCCCGTTGCACTCCGGGCACGGCCGGAGGGTCATGTACTCCTCGATCTTCTCGCGCGAGAAGTCCGATTCGGTCTCGCGGTAGCGGCGCTCGAGGTTCGGCACGATCCCCTCGAACTGGGTGGCGTACGAGCGCCGCCGCCCGAAGCGGTTGCGGTACGAGACCTGGACGCGGTCGCCGTTGGTGCCGAACAGGAAGAAGTCCCGCTGCTCGGCGGGCAGGTCCTGCCATGGCGTCTCGAGATCGACGCCGATAGCGCTCGGCGATCGCCTGCGCCAGCTGGTCGTAGTAGTCCGACGCGCTGACCGACCACGGCGCGATCGCGCCCTCGCCGATCGACAGCGTCGGGTCGGGCACCACGAGCTCGGGGTCGATCTCCATCTGCGAGCCCAGCCCGGTGCAGCGCGGGCACGCACCGTGCGGCGAGTTGAAGGAGAAGATCCGCGGCTCGAGCTCGACCAGGCTCGGCCCGTGGACCGGACAGGCGAACTTCTCGCTAGTATGTCTGGATCTCGTCGCTGTCGACGAGCTCGATCTCCACCAGCCCGTCGGCGAGCGCCACCGCGGTCTCGATCGAATCCGCCAGGCGCTTGCGCAGCTCGCCCTTCATCACCAGCCGGTCGACGACCACCGCGATGTCGTGCTTGTACTTCTTGTCGAGCACGATCTCCTCGTCGAGCCGGCGCAGCTCGCCGTCGATCTTGACGCGGCCGAAGCCCTCGCCGCGCAGCTCCTCGAGCTGCTTGCCGTACTCGCCCTTGCGCCCGCGGACGATCGGCGCGAGCACCATGAACCGCGTCCCCTCGGGCAGCTCCATCACCTGGTCGATGATCTGCTCGGCCGACTGCCCGCTGATCGGCCGGCCGCAGACGTGACAGTGGGGATGGCCGATCCGCGCCCACAGCAGGCGCAGGTAGTCATAGATCTCGGTCACCGTGCCAACCGTCGAGCGCGGGTTGCGCGAGGTCGTCTTCTGATCGATCGAGATCGCCGGCGAAAGCCCCTCGATCGAGTCCACGTCCGGCTTGTCCATCTGGCCGAGGAACTGACGGGCGTAAGCCGACAGCGACTCGACGTACCGCCGCTGCCCCTCGGCGTAGATCGTGTCGAACGCCAGCGACGACTTGCCGGAGCCCGACAGCCCCGTGATCACCGTCAGCGACGCCCGCGGGATCGCAACGGTGATGTCCTTCAGGTTGTGCTCGCGGGCGCCGGAGACGATCAATTGGTCCACATCGAGCGAGTCTAGTGAACCGAACAGACGTTCCCCTGGATCGAAAGCCGCGTGTTGCGAGGTTCGACGCGCCGCGCGTCCGGCGAACGAGACCGCATCCGGCGTCAGTCCACGCCGCGCATCCGGCGCGGCCCGCGTTAGGGTCCGACGGAGGCGTACACCTCGTCGAGCAGCTCGGCGGCGGTCGGAGAGCCTGAAGTTCTCGGCCAGGTAGCGGTCGGTCTCGTCGCGCGGGGTGCCGTTCAGCGCCATGTTCAGCGCGATCAGCCGCGCGCCCTCGGTCGTCGCCCCGTGGCGCCGTCGCGGCCTCTCGGGCTCGCCGCGGCGCCCTCGCTCGGCCTCGCCGGCCGCGGGACCGCCGATGCCGAGCGTGCCCGAACGCGCCGTCGCGGCCGCCGCCGCGGCTCTCGACCGCGATCCGGCTGCGGCGCCGCTGCTGGGCCGCTCGGAGCGCGGCGCCGCGGGCTCCGCGCTCGCGGCCGCGGCACGACGGCGTCCGTGACCTCGCCAGTTGCGCCTCGAGCAGCTGAGATCGGCGTTCAGCCGGTTCGACGCCGGTCCGCAGCGACTCGATCAGCGCGCTCAGCTCGCTCTCCATCGCGTCGAGCCGCTGAGCATCATCGCTGGTCGACTCGGACACCTTGCCCACGTACTCGCGCGCCTGCGCGGTCGCCCGCTCGCGGGTCGCTTGCGCCTCGGCGGCGGCCTCGGCTCGGATCTCGCTGCGCGTCCTCCTCGGCGTGGCGCTGGATCTCCGCAGCGCTCTTCTCCGCAGCCTCGACGATCGCACGGACCTGATCGCCGGCTGCCGAGGCGACGGTCTCGGCAGCGGCGGCGCGAGGCGCGCTTGAGCTCGTTCGATCTCATCGGCGAGCGCGCTCAGGTGGGCGTCGACCGCCTCCGGGTCGTAGCCCCGACGGCCGATCGGGAAGTCCTTCTTCTCGATGCTCTGTCGTTCCAGCGCCACGCGTAGCTAACCTCCAGGCTCAAGGATCAGGGCAGCAGGCGCAGCGTATCGGACGCGGCAATCGCGGTCAGCCGGCCGGCGCCCGACCTTCTGCGATCGCCTGGTCGAGCTCGCGCTTGAGGTCGCGGATCTCGTCGCGCAGCTTCGCCGCGTACTCGAAGCGCAGATCCTCGGCGGCCGCGAGCATCTCCTCCTCGAGCTCGACGATCGTCTTCTCGATCTCGGCCGGCGGCATCGCCCCCGCCGGCCGCCGGCGCCGGCGACGAGACGCGGGGACCTTCGACTCCGACCTGCAGGAACTCGGCGATGTCCGAGATGCCCTTGACGATCGTCTCCGGCGTGATCCCGTGCTCCTCGTTGTAGGCGCGCTGGATCGCGCGGCGGCGGTCGGTCTCCTCGATCGCCGCACGCATCGCCGCGGTCTCCTTGTCGGCGTACATCAGCACCTTGCCCTCGACGTTGCGCGCGGCGCGGCCGATCGTCTGGATCAGCGAGGTCTCGCCGCGGAGGAAGCCCTCCTTGTCGGCGTCGAGGATCGCGACCAGCGACACCTCGGGCAGGTCGAGCCCCTCGCGCAGCAGGTTGACGCCGACGAGCACGTCGAACTCGCCCGAGGCGCAGCTCGCGGATGATCTGGATCCGCTCGAGCGTGTCGACCTCCGAGTGCAGGTAGCGGACCCGGAAGCCCATCTCGAGCAGGTAGTCGGTCAGGTCCTCGGCCATCTTCTTGGTCAGCGTCGTGACGAGCGTGCGCTCGTCGCGCTCGACGCGCGCGCGGATCTCGTTCATCAGGTCGTCGATCTGGTTGCGCGTCTCGCGGACCTCGACCTCGGGGTCGACGATCCCGGTCGGCCGGACGATCTGCTCGACGATCCGCGTTCGAGTGCGTCCGCTCGTACTCGCCCGGCGTCGCCGACACGAACACGAGCTGGGGCGTGATCGAGAGGAACTCCTGGAAGGTCTGCGGACGGTTGTCGAGCGCGCTCGGCAGGCGGAAGCCGTAGTCGACGAGCGTCTGCTTGCGCGAGCGGTCGCCCTCGTACATGCCGCCGATCTGCGGGACAGTCTGGTGGGACTCGTCGATGAAGCAGACGAAGTCCTCGGGGAAGTAGTCGAGCAGGCAGTATGGGCGGTCGCCGGCGCGGCGGCCGTCGAGGATCCGCGAGTAGTTCTCGATCCCGGAGCAGAATCCGAGCTCGCGCAGCATCTCCATGTCGTACTGGGTGCGCTGGCGCAGCCGGTGCGACTCGAGCAGCTTGCCCTGCGGCCTCGAGCTCGGCGCAGCGCTCGTTGAGCTCCCGGCCGATCTCGGCGACCGCGTCCTCGATCATCCCCTCGCGCACGTTGTAGTGCGAGGCCGGCCAGATCGCCGACGTGCTCGAGGTCGTCGTCGAGGATCTCGCCGGTGAGCGGATCGAAGTGCTGCAGGTGCTCGACCTCGTCGCCGAACAGCGCCATCCGATACGCGGTCTCGGCGTAGGCCGGGAAGATCTCGAGCGTCTCGCCGCGCACGCGGAACGTTCCGCGCGAGAGCGCTGTGTCGTTGCGCGTGTACTGGATCGAGACGAGCTTGCGCAGCAGCGCGTCGCGGTCGATGAACTCGCCCTTGCTCAGCGTCTGCAGGTTCTCGTCGTAGGTCTCGGGCGAGCCCAGGCCGTAGATGCAGGACACGCTGGCGACGATCAACACGTCGCGCCGGGCGAACAGCGCCGCGGTCGCCGAGTGGCGCAGGCGGTCGATCTCCTGGTTGATCGCCGAGTCCTTCTCGATGTAGAGGTCCTTGCTCGGGACGTACGCCTCGGGCTGGTAGTAGTCGTAGTAGGAGACGAAGTACTCGACCGCGTTGCGCGGGAAGTACGTCCGGAACTCGTTGCAGAGCTGCGCCGCGAGCGTCTTGTTGTGGGCGATCACGAGCGTCGGCTTCTGGACCGCCTCGATCGGTCGCGGCCATCGTCATCGTCTTGCCGGTGCCGGTCGCGCCGAGCAGCGTCAGGTAGCGCTCGCCGGCGTCGATTCCCTCGGCCAGCGAGGCGATCGCGCGCCGGCTGATCGGCGGTCGGGCGGTAGGCTGCATCGAGTTCGAACTTGGGCATGGCGGCAGACGTCTCAGGATAGATGCCGCGCCGACGGCAATCGGCCGCCAGAGGTCAGCACCGGTCCGCAATGGAGAGGAGGCGCCGATGATGCGCGCACGCTCCGACGCGGGATGGTCGGTGCTCTCGGGCGAACGCTTCAGGGTCATGACGTCTCCGGGGATCCGGATCACGATCGCGACCCTGCAAGAGCACGAGGCGGTAGAGCTCGCTGGGACGGTCGCAGCTGTTGAGCACGCGGGCCGCCCGCGCAGCCTGGACTAAAACTGGCTCGGTCTAGCGATACCCAAGCTCCGAGGCGTAGCTGTGACGGTATTTCCACTGGGCCTTCAGCACCTTCGCCACGTACGCGCGGGTCTCCGGGAACGGGATGTCGGAGATCCCAAGCGGGTGTCCGCGCACGCGCGCCTCGGCCACCCAGCGGTTCGTGTTCGCCTCACCGCCGTTGTAGGCGGCCAGCGCGGGCACGATGCGCCCGTGATACTCGTTCAGCAAGTACCGCAAGTAGTAGCTGCCGTAGGCGATGTTGACCGCGGGGGTCGCGAGGTCGGCCGTCGTGAAGGTCGTTGCCCCCGAGCGATGCGCAAGGTATTCGGCGGTTGCCGGCATGATCTGCATCAGTCCCTGGGCCCCGGCCGACGACGGCCGGGGATCGAACTTGGTCTCGGCGTAGATTACGGCCGCGATCAGCGCCGGGTCGAGCCGCTTCGCTGCCGCCTGCTCGGCGGATCACTCCTGATACGCCAGCGGCAGCGTGAACTCGTTGACCGCCTTGCGGAACAGCGGCATCGCGAATACGACTGCGACCGCGGCTCAGCCCGACGACTGCGAACAGCAGGGCGCGGCGGCGCCTGGCGCGCGGATCGGCGGCGAGCCGCGGCCCGCAGCAGGCAGAGCGACGTTGCGCGACGCTGGCGATCTGCGGAGCCATGACTAGGCGCTCAGCATCTCAAGGACGGACGACAGCTTGC
Source organism: uncultured Solirubrobacterales bacterium (assembly GCA_963806475.1). Taxonomy (GTDB): domain Bacteria; phylum Actinomycetota; class Thermoleophilia; order Solirubrobacterales; family Solirubrobacteraceae; genus Palsa-465. Next base: position 158,679 of record CAWDYK010000031.1, on the reverse strand, counting down.
GTCTCGAGTTGCTCGACCTTGCCATCGTTGGGCACCACGTACGTCGCACGTTGCGCCTTTTCCTGCTGCGGAAGCTGTCGCGCCGAGCGCGTCCATCGAGCGCCTCGTGCCCGCGTGCGCCGAGGCTCGCTCGCGCGCGCACCGCCTCCTCGGCGATGACCGCGATCGTCGCGTCGAACGCGGCTTCCATGCCCGACTCGAACAGCAGCGGCACCTCGACGACGGCGGCGCGCGGGTGCGGCGAGCAGTGTTCGAGCCGCTCGCGCCACGCGGCCATCCGCTCCCCCACACGCGGCCACAGCAGCGCCTCGAGCCACGCGCCGGCTCTCCTCGGTCGCGAACGCCGCCCGCGGCCAGCGCCGCCCGGTCGATCCGTCCCGTTCGGCGCGACCAGCGACCCGAAACGCTCCACGACCGCGTCGCGCACCTCCCCGTCCGCGTACAGCTCGTGCACGACGGCGTCGGTCGAGAGCACGGCGGCGCCGAGCCGCTCGAGCGCCGCCAGCGCGGTCGACTTCCCCGCGCCGATCCCGCCCGTGAGCCCGATGAAGGGGATCACGCGACGCGCGGGACTCAGGGCTCGCCGGCGCATCCTTGACGTCGGCGCCGTCTGGCGCGCCTGACGCCACGGCTCGCCGCATACTCCCGGTATCATCGCGGCGACCGGCGCCGTCCGCGACATCGGCCCAGCCACTGCGTCAGTCCTGCCACTACTTCGGTCGCATCCCTCGGCGTCCGGCGGCTTCGGCGTGAGCGTCGTCGCCGGCCGCCGACCGGGTGTCCGCCGCGGCCTCGGCTACAGCCGACGGCTCGACCGACTCCTGCGGCGCCGACCCGGCCGTCAGCTCGCTGTCGCTGCCCGCGAACACGTCTTCTGAAAGGCCCAGCTCGGGCATGTCATCGAGGCCACCACCGTCGCCGTCGGAGGGCGGCACTATCGGGCGGACCGGGCAGCACCTGCCCTTCGACCCGCTTGATCGACAGCGACAGCCGCCGGCGGTCGGAGTCGATCTCGAGGATCTTGACCCGAACCGGGTCGCCGGGCTGGATGATCTCGCGCGGATTCTCGACGTGATGCTGGGCGAGCTCGGAGATGTGCACCAGCCCCTCGACGCCGTCGAGGATCTCGACGAATGCTCCGAACGTGACGACCTTCGTGACGTTGCCCTCGAGCTCGTCGCCGATGTTGTAGGTGTCGACCACCCGCTGCCACGGGTCCTCCTGGGTCTGCTTGAGGCCTAACGAGATTCGCTGGCGGTCGCGGTCGATGTCGAGCACCTTGACGCTGACGCTGTCGCCGATCGACAGGATCTCGCTCGGGTGGTTCACGTGCGACCACGAGAGCTCGGAGATGTGGATCAGGCCGTCGATGCCGTCGAGGTCGACGAACGCCCCGAAATCGACGATGTTCGAGATCTTGCCCTCGACCACCTGGCCCGGCTGCAGGCGGTCAAGGATGCGCTCGCGATCCTCCTTGCGCTGCTCCTCGAGCACGGCGCGGCGGGAGAGGACGACGTTATTGCGCGAGCGGTTGAGCTCGATCACCTTGCATTCGATCTCCTGGCTCATGTACTCGTCGAGGTTGGGCACGCGGCGGATGTCGACGAGCGACGCCGGCAGGAAGCCGCGCACGCCCAGGTCAATGATCAGGCCGCCCTTGACGACCTCAATCACCAGCCCGGTGACCGGCTCTCCGGACTCGGCGGCGGCCTCGATCCGGCGCCAGGCCTTCTCGAAGCGGGCGCGTTTCTTCGACAGGATCAGGCGGCCGTCCTGGTCCTCCTTTGTGAGGACCAGCGCGTCGACCTCTTCGCCGAGCGAGACCTCGTCGCTGGGGTCGACGGACTTCCTGATCGAAAGCTCGCTGGATGGGATGACGCCCTCGGACTTGTAGCCGATGTCGACGAGGACCTCGTCGTTGTCGATGCGGACGACGTGGCCGGTGACCACATCTCCCTCCTGGAAGGGATGCAGTGTGGCGTCGTAGTTGGGGACGATCCGCCCGTCGATCTCGAGCAGCAGGCCGTTCGAACCTTCGACGACCCTGGCGTTAGGCTGATCGGCGAGTGGGTTGAGGGTTGTAGTTGTGGACATGCTTGTGTCGGAGGATAGCCGCAATCTCTATACGACCCTCTCCGTATCATCAACCGGCCGATGCCGCGTCGTGCCACCAAGCGAGGCGAAGAGCGCACCGCGCTCGATCGCGACTGTGACGTCCTGATCTGTGGGGCCAGCTTCGCGGGCCTTGCAGTGGCCCGCGAGCTCGCCTCGAGCGGGGCAGGCGTGCTCGTAATCGACCGCTATCAGATCGGCGAACGTCAGACCTCGGCATGCGGAATCCCAACCTTGTGGCTCCGCGCGATGGGACTTCAGGACTCGCTTCAGCAAACGTTCGGCGAGCTCGTGATCCACACGCCGTTCACGACCGCGCGAATGGACCTGCCGTGGACCTTCTCGACGTTCGACTACCCCACGCTGTGCGGGCTGCTCGCCGATCAGGGCTCATTCGAGTTCGAGACGGCCAAGGTCGAAGGCCGGCGGGGTGCCGAGGTCCTCACCGACCGCGGGTCGATCCGCGCGCCGCTGATCGTCGATGCGCTCGGCTGGCGGCGCGTGCTCGGGGTCGGCGCGAACATCCAGCCCCCCGACGCGCTCCTGTCCCGCGGCCTCGAGGTCCATCCGTTGGGATCGGGCAGCGACCTCGAGGTGTGGATCGACCGCTCCTACGTCCCCGCCGGGTACGGGTGGTCGTTTCCCGCCGACGGCGAGCTTCGCATCGGGGTCGGCTCGTTCGATCCTCGCTTTCACGTGCGCGAGCCGACCGAGCGGCTTGCGCGCGACCTGGGAGCGGACACGGTCCGCTACCAGGGCAACTGGATCCCGCATGCGCTGCGCGACGGCACCGAGGACGGCGTGTTCTTCGCCGGCGACTCGGCCGGCCATTGCCTGCCGCTGACCGCCGAGGGGATCCGGACGGCGCTGTACTTCGGGATTGCCTGCGGGCGGGAGCTGCGGGCCGTCGTCTGCGGTCAGCAGTCCCGCGAGCGGGCGCTCGCCCGCTACCACGCGTTCTCGGCGAGCCATGCGCTCCCGTTTCGGCTGATGCTGCGGGTGCAGCGGTTGATTCCGCGGGTGGCGCCGCGGCTGCTCGCCGGGGCGCTGGGCGCGATGGAACGCAAGCAGTTCGTCGACTGGGCGTTCGGCCATTACCTGACGTCGCGCACCCCGATTTCGTTGCTCATGGGTCACCAGGCCGTGCCGCACTGCCGGCTGCAGCCTGAGTGGTTACTTTAGGACACGCTCAGCGGCGCCGCTCGCGCTTCTTCTTGCGGTCCTTCGGCGAGCACGGCAGTGCGGGCCCGGGTCGCGGTGCGGCGCCCGGTCGCAGTGGGGCGCCTGGTCGCGAGGCGGCAGGTCACTTCGCGCTCAGCCAGTCACGGCCGATGCCGGCCTCGACGGCGAGCGGGGGATCCATGTCGAACGCCCCCGCCATCTCCCGGCACGCAATCTCCCTGACCGCGTCAGCCTCGTCCGCCGGGCCCTCGAACAGGAGCTCGTCGTGAATCTGCAGCACGAGCCGCGACCTCAGCCTCGCCTCGGTCAGCGCGGCGTCCGCTCGGACCATCGCGACCTTCATGATGTCGGCGGCAGTCCCCTGGATCACCATGTTCACCGCGAACCGCTCACCCTGCTTGCGGAGCTCCCAGCGACGGGCGCGCAGCTCCGGCACCTGACGGCGACGACCGAACAGCGTCGAGACGTACCCGTGCTCGGTCCCCTGCTCGATCGTCTCCTCGATGAAGCTCCCGACGGCGGGGAAGCCGGCGAGGTAGCGCTGGATGAACTCGTCCGCCTCGGATTGGGGAATATCGAGCCGGTCGGCCATCCCGTACGCCGACAGGCCGTAGACGATGCCGTAGTTGATCATCTTCGATTTCGAACGCATGCCGGGATCGATCTGCTCCGGCGTTACGTTGAACACGCGACACGCCGTGGCGGTGTGCACATCCTCTCCGCGGCGGAAGATTTCCTTCAGGACTTCTTCGTTCGCGATGTGCGCGAGCAGCCGCAGCTCGACCTGGGAATAGTCGGCGCTCACCAGCAGATTCCCGGGTTCGGCCACGAAGCAGGCCCGGATCTCGCGCCCCAGCTCGGTCCGGATCGGAATGTTCTGGAGGTTCGGGTTGTTCGACGACAGACGTCCGGTCGTGGCGGCCGTCTGGTTGAAGGTGGTGTGCAGGCGGCCGTCGGAGGCGATCAGCAGCGGCAACGCGTCGAGATAGGTCTGCGCCAGCTTCGTCAGCTCCCGCCACCGCTCGATCTTCGGGATCGATCTCGTGCTCGGTCCGGATCGCCTGGAGCACGCGCGCGTCGGTCGAGTAGCCGGTCTTGCCGCGGCGCTTTCGCGACAGCCCGAGCTTGCCGAACAGGATCTCCTCGAGCTGCTTGGGAGAGCCGAGCATGAACTCCTCGCCCGCGAGCTCGAAGATCTCGACGCTCGAGCGCGTCGGCCTCGGCCTTGACGCGTGTCGAGATCTCCCTCAGGCGATCGGTGTCCAGCTTCAGTCCCGCCTGCTCCATCTTTCGTAGCAGCCTCACCAGCGGCAGCTCTACCTGCTCGAGCAGGTCCGTGAGCCCGCGTCCGCGGATCTCGTCGCGCTGCCACTTGGCGAGGGCGCTGACGAGAATCGCGTCGGAAGCCGCCTCATCTTCGACGTCGGTGCCGAGCCCGCGCTCTTCGCACAGCTCGCGGAACGGGTAGGCGCGGCGCGCGGGCTCGAGCAGATAGCCGCCGATCTCGGTGTCGTGAGCGAGCGTCGCCGGGACCTCGCCGAGCGACTTCGCGTCGTGGGCGACCGCCGGCCGGGTGCCGATCGCCTCGACCAGATCCTCGGGCCGCCCGGCGACGCCCGCTAGCACGTCCTTGGCGCCGTCCGCGTACGCGCCGAACCGCCATGCCGATCGTCGGCGAACAGCGCACCCTCGGGGATCTCAGCGGCGCGCACGGCGATCGCGACCTCGGCCTGCGCCAGGCGCTGCGGACGTCCTCGAGCGTGGCGTTTCGCACGCGGGCCGTGAGGGCTGTCTCGGCCGCCGGCGCCGGGGCAGCGGCATCCGCGGAGCCGAGCGCCTCCTCGAGCCGCCGCAGCGGCTCCCGCAGCTCGAACTGGCGAAACACGTCGCGCAGCTTCGAGCGGTCCGGATCGCGTCGAGACGAACCCCGCGAGATCGAGCTCGAGGGCATGTCGCGATGCGCGGTCGCCAGCTGCTTCGAGATCCGGGCGGCGTCGGCATGCTCGGTCAGGTTCTGCTTTCGCTTTGCGCCGGAGATGTCGCCGATGTGGCCGAGCACTTCTTCGAGCGACCCGAATCGGTGCAGCAGCTCGGCGGCGGTCTTGTCGCCGATGCCCGGGACTCCCGGGATGTTGTCGCTGGTGTCACCTTTGAGCCCGATGAAGTCCGGGATCAGCTCGGGCGGGATCCCGTAGCGCTCGACCACGCCCTTCGCGGTCGTACACGCGCGTATCGGTGATCCCGCGCGACGTCGTCATGATCCGCACGCCGTTGTCGACCAGCTGGTAGGCATCGCGGTCGCCGGTCACGACCATCACCGGGATCGGCGGCTGCTCGCGGCGCGCCTTCTCGACGATCGAGGCGATCACGTCGTCCGCCTCGTAGCCGTCGACCGCCAGGTTGCGGTACCCGAACGCGTCGACGAGCGGCTCGAGGTGCGGCCACTGCTCCTTCAGCAGGCTCGGGCGGGTCGAGCGCTGCGCCTTGTATTCCTGAAGATCTCCTTCCGGCCCGAGTAGCCGGCGTCCCAGACGACGACGGTCGCCTTCGGCCCGTAGTCGGTCAGGATCTTCACCAGCATCGACGCGAACCCGAAGATCGCGTTGGTCGGCATCCCCGTCGAGGTGGCGATCGACTCGGGCAGCGCGAAGAACGCGCGGTAGGCGAGGCTGTTGCCGTCGATCAGGAAATAGCTCGTCCGGCATCGTCAGTCGTACCTTCTATCCGCCTATGTCAGGCTATCTGGCCTCATGACGACTCACCCCAGCGCCCAGTACAGCCTGACTTTGCGCGTCGAGATGGACGCACCGCCCCGGCATGCTCGGAAAGGTCGCCAGCGCGATCGGCGACGCCGGCGGCACGATCGGCGCGATCGACATCGTGCAGGTCGGGGGCGCGCACACGATCCGGGACATCACGGTCGAAACCGCCGACGCTGCCGACTGGCCGCGGCTCGGCCAGGCGTCGATGCGCTGTTACCTCGCCGCGTGCTCGACGCGCAGCGCCGGACCTTCGCTGCCCGCCAGCGGCAAGATCGACTGCAACCAGGTGCTCCACTGCGAACCTCGTGCGCCTGTGATTGCGCTGCACGACCCGCGTCGCGCGCGTGCTGGTGCGACGTCCGCCTCGGACTTCGGACGAGGCCTTCCGGTACTCGATCAAGTGGAATGCCGTCGCCGTCATCACCGGGACGCGTGCTGGCTCGACGACTTCGCCCGCGTGCCGCGATCTGGTCGATGGAGGGCAAGGCGATGCTGTTCAAGGCGTTCGCCAACGTCACGCCTTCCCGATCGTGCGCTCGACGTCACGCGATCCGGAGGAGATCGTGCTCCGTGGTGCTGCCGGCGTTCGCGCCAGGCTTCGGCGGGTCGACGCTGGCGGGCGCATACTCCGTGGATCCCGCTTGACGTCTTCGACATCGACTACCGCGCTCGAGAGCGGAGCTGGACGATCCCGGTAACGCCTCGACGACCCGCGGCGGCACGGCGGTTGTCACGCTGGCGAGCGCTCCTGGCCGCGCTCGACGCTGCCGGCTTTCGCGAGGTCGAGGGCCTCCGGCGTGATGGCCTCGGTGCTCTGCCAGCCGCGGGGGCGGGCGCCGAGATGGGGTTCGGGTCGACGGAGGAGTTCAGGGTCCTGCCGGCGACCTTGACCCGCGGGCCCCCCCGGCGGACAGCGCGGGAGGCGGCTCAGTTGCCGCGCCGCCGGACGCGCGTGCGGCAGTGGACCTTCGACCTTCCAGCGCGAGCCGGGCCTGCCCGGGAGCAGCAGGACGATCACCAGACCGATCGCGGACAGCAGCAGGCCGAAGGTGAGCCCGACGCGCTCGCCGTAACCCTTGCGGTCCGACAGCCACGACCCGCAGCGGCGCGGACAGCAGCCACGGAACAGTAGATACAGCGCCTTCGCGCCGATCAGGCCGAAGGCCGTCATCGCCGGAAAGTCCTGACGTGGGCAAAGCGGTTGTTCATGTGCCCAGATACGCTCGCTGGACCTCGGGGTCATTGCGGAGCTGATGCGGAGTCGTTGGCGAGCGCTACGCTGCCCGTCTCCAGCACGTAGCCGCGGCGGGAGATGTCGAGCGCGTAGTTCGCGTTCTGCTCGACCAGCAGGATAGCGACGCCGGCGCGGTTGATCTCGCCGATCGTCTCGTAGATCCGCTGGACCAGGATCGGCGCGATACCCATCGAGGGCTCGTCGAGCATCAGCAGGCTTCGGCCGTGCCATCAACGCGCGCCCGATCGCGAGCATCTGCTGCTCGCCACCCGACATCGTCCCCGCCTTCTGGTCCTCGCGCTCCCTGCAGGCGCGGAAACAGGCTCGAACACACGCTCGAGATCCTCGGCGATCTCGGGGCCACGCCGCCGGTAGGCGCCGAGGTCGAGGTTCTCGCGCACCGTCATGCGCGGGAAGCAGTGGCGGCCCTCGGGCGACAGCGCGATCCCGCGGCTGACGATCTCGTGCGCGGCGACGCGTGTGATCTCCTCGCCGGCGAATGTGATCCGGCCCGAGCTCGACGGGCGTGAGGCCGGAGATCGACCGCAGCGTCGTCGACTTGCCCGCGCCGTTGGAGCCGATCAACGTCACGACCTCGCCTTCGTCGACGGTCAGCGATACCCCCTTCAACGCCTCGATCGCGCCGTAGTGGGTGTGCATCTCGTTACCTCGAGCAGCGCCACGGGTCAGTCCTGCTTGCCGAGATACGCCTCGATCACACGCAGGTCGGTCCGCACCTCGGCGGGCGGGCCCTCGGCGATCTTCTCGCCGTGGTCGAGCACCGTGACCCGCTCGGAGACGCCCATCACGACCTTCATGTCGTGCTCGATCAACAGAATCGTCAGCTCAAGCTCGTCACGCAGCCTGCGGATGAAGCTGGTCAGCTCGGCCGATTCCTGCGGGTTCATGCCGGCTGTCGGCTCGTCGAGCAGGAGCAGCTGCGGATCGCTCGCGAGCGCGCGGGCGATCTCTACGCGGCGCTGGTCCCCGTAGGACAGCTGGGTCGCCGAGCGCCCGAACGCGCCGCGGCGCACGCCGACGTACTCGAGCAGCTCTCTGGCCCGCACGCGGACCTCGCGCTCCTCGCGCCGGACCCGCGGCGGCCGCAAGATCGATCCGAACAGCCCAGCTCGCATCCGGGCGTGGCGGCCGATCATCACGTTCTCGAGCGGCGCTCATCGCGCCGAACAGGCGGATGTTCTGAAAGGTGCGGGCGACGCCCAGGCCGGTGATCACGTCGGGCCGTGAATGGCGTGATGTCCCGGTCGCCGAGCAGGATCCTGCCCGAGGTCGGCTTGTAGAGGCCCGTCAGCATGTTGAACAGAGTCGTCTTACCGGCGCCGTTCGGTCCGATCAGCGAAACGATCGAGTGCCGCGGTATGTCGAGCGATACGTCGTCCACGGCGACGAGTCCGCCGAATTCCTTCATCACGTGGTCGGCGCGCATGACCGCGTCGGCCGAAGGCGCTTGGGCGTCCGGCGTCAACCGGGCCCCTCCGACAAGCTGGGAGTCCTCGGCGCGATCTGCGCGGTGAGTTCGAGCTTGCGCCTTCGCTCAGGGAACAGGCCCTGCGGCCGCAACACCATCACGAGCACGAGCAGAAAGCCGAAGATCCCGAACGACAGATCCGTCAAGTCGAAGTTCAGCCCGAGCTTGGAGGGCAGCGTGTTGAGCACGTCGGGGATCAGGTAGTAGTTGATGTACGACAGCAGCAGCGCGCCCAGCAGCGCGCCCCAGATCGATCCCAGCCCGCCGACGATGATCATCGCGAGCACGAAGATCGAGAACGAGAACTTGAAATCGTCGGCGTTGACCACGGTCAGGAAGCTGCCGAGGAACGCCCCGGCCATGCCGCCGAAGGCGGCGCCGATCGCGTACGCGAACAGCTTCGTGCGAACAAGGGGGATGCCCATCGAGACCGCCGCGACCTCGTCCTCGCGCAGCGCGATCCAGGCGCGGCCCAGGCGCGAGTCACGCAGCCGCAGGTTGACGAACAGGGCGATCAGCACGATCGCGAACGCACCCAGTACCAGGCTCGCAGGTGCAGCTGGTCGAGGGAGCAAGGCCCGGGATGTAGATCGGGTCCGTCGGGCTGATGCCCTGGTTGCCGGCGGTCAACGTCATGCCGCCGCCGATGTGGATGTCCGTCCCGTTGACGGCGATCACGCCGATGATCTGGCCGAACGCGAGCGTCACGATCGCGATGTAGTCGCCACGCAGCCGCAGCGTCGGCAGTCCGATGATCACTCCCGGCCACAGAGGTGAGCAACACCGCGAAGATCAGGATCAGGACGAAGTTGAAGTGGATGCCGATCGGGTTCGCGAGCGACTGAGACGAGCACATGCGCGTGCGCCTTGAAGAAGAACGTCGACCCTAACCAGCCGGTCGCGTACGCGCCCAGCGCGTAGAAGGCCACGTAGCCGAGGTCCAGCAGCCCCGCGAAGCCGACGACCACGTTCAGCCCGAGCGCCATCGTCGCGTACGTGACGGCGATGATCGTGGCGGTCATGAAGCCGCTCGTCTGCGAGAAGAACAACGGCAGCGCGATCCCGCCGGCGATCAGGATCACCGCCAGCGCACGCGTCCACCACGGCGGCAGCACGCGCTCGATCGCCGAGCGCCACTCGCCCAGTTGCGCGACCAGCTCGCTCATCCGGCCTCCCGCGTCTCCTCGCCCAACAGGCCGCGCGGGCGCAGCACCATGATCATGATCAGGTAGGCGAACACCACCGCGGGCGTCCATTCGGGCTTGATGCGGCTGTCGCAAAGCACCTGGATGCAGCCGATGATCAACCCTCCGAGCACCGCGCCCCGCACGTTGCCGATCCCTCCCATCACGGCCGCCGTGAACGCGATCAGGCCGGCCTCGAAGCCCTGGAAGTACCACACGGTTGTCTCGTACAGTGCGTAGATCAGGCCGGCGGCGCCTGCCAGCATCCCGCCGAGCAGGAACGTCAGCGAAATCGTCGTATCGATGTTGATGCCCATCAGGCGCGCCGCCTCGGGGTCTTGGGCGACGGCGCGCATGGCCTTGCCCGGGCGCGTACGGCCGATGAACCACGTCAGCGCGATCACGAGCGGGATGGTCACGGCGATCGAGAGCACGTCGGCGCGCCGGATCGTGATTCCGGAGATCGTGAGCACCGGGTCGTTCTGGCGGACGAGGTTGTCCACGCCCGTCGGCGAGCCGCCGAGCCACAGAAGCCCGACGTTCTGGAGGATGAACGACATGCCCACCGCGGTGATCAGGGGCGCCAGCTTCGGCGCGTTGCGCAGTGGCCGGTAGGCGACCCGCTCGATCAGCGTGTTGAGGCTTCCGCAGGCGAGCATCGAGATCACCAGCGTCAGCAGCAGCCCTGCGACCAGCCCGAGCGGTCCCGTGGTGAGACTCAGGCCGATCGAAGCCCAGAAGCCGGCGGCCACGAACGAGCCGATCATGAACACGTCGCCGTGGGCGAAGTTGATCAGCTCGATGATCCCGTACACGAGCGTGTAGCCGATCGCGATCAGTGCCCAGATCGCACCGTTGGACAGGCCCTGGACGATGTTTCCCGCGATGTACGACAGGTCGTGGTGGACGGACGCATGTCCGTTGGCATAGCCCGGGTAGCCGGACGCGAGGTCGTGAATCGCGTAGTAGACGGGCAGCGCGGCGAGCGCGGCGAGCAGTCCCCAGCGACCCGTCGCGCGGCGCAGCGCGCCCACGAGCCGCATCAGGACCGGCGGCGGTGTGGCGAGAGATGACCGGGCTTCCACGCGGTGCGGCTGGCTCGTTCGACGGACGGAGAGGGCGCTCTCGCGCCCCCTCCACCGTCCTTGTTCTATCGCAGCCGTCGGACCTACGACGGCGTGATGCTCCGCACGAACACGTCCGGGTTGCCGTCCGGCCCGACCTTCCAAAGGCCATAGCCCTTCAGCGTCGTATCGCCGTTCTTGTCGAAGCCGTAGGTCCCGAGCACGGAGTGGCGGGCCTTAGTGGCGAACAAAGCTGCGAGCACCGCCGCCTTGTCGTTGCCCTTCGACCCCAGCCCAGCGATCGTGGCGAGCCCGAGCTTCATCGCCTCGTAGCCGTAGATCGCGTAGGGGTCGGGGTTCGAGACGTGGTACTTGGCCTTATATTGGAGAAGGAACGGATTCTTTCCACCGGGGTACGCGGACAGCTGCTGGTAGGCGGTCGTGCATTCGATCAGGGGAGCTATGCTCGCCGGCACGCCACCCTGCTTGGCCCCCGTGTACGAGCCGGTGCAGATGCCGTCGCCGCCGAAGATCTTGGCTGTCGGCAGCGCCGCGTTGACGTCCTTGGTGAGCTGCACCCCGCCGTTGTCCACGGTCCCGGCGAAGTAGAAGCAGTTCGGACCCTGCGCCTTGATCGTCTGCGCGTACGCCCGGTAGTTCGGCGCCTTCGGGTCGATCCCCGTGTTGCTGATGATCGTGATCCCGTACTTGGCCCTGTTGAGCTCCAACTGCGTCGCCAGACCGGCGCCGTAGGTCGACTTGTCGTTGGCCACGGCGACCTTCTTGCAGCCGGCCGCCTTCATCGCCGCGAGACCGGCCGGTGCCTGGAAGGAGTCACGCGGCACCATCCGAAGGTAGGTGCGCTTGCCGGTCGGGTAGTACGTCGCGGGCTCGCCCGGGACGCTGCCCGGATCGTTCGTCGTCAGGCCGACGTACGTGTTCGCGGGGCTGACCTGGGGGACCCCGGCCTGGTTGAGGATCGGGATCGTGATCTTGCTCGCCGACGAGTTGAACTCGCCGATGTAGTACACGACTTTCGGGTCGCTCGCCGCCTTGCGCGCGTTGGCCGCGGCTTGGGTCGGATCCCAGCCGCCCGCTGCCGCGGTCGAGTCGTCGAGCGAGTGGTAGTTGACCGTCCACTGCCCGGCCTTGCCGCCCGCCTGCGAGAGCGCCAGCCTGATGCCGTTGACCATCGGAACGGTCTGCGCGCTCGTGGAGCCCTGCAAAGGGAGGCTCGAGTAGATGTCGACGGTCTTCGCGCCGCCGCCGCCCGAGCTTGCGCTGCTGGTGCTGGTGCTGCTGCTGCTGCCGCAGGCCCCAAGCGCAAGCACGCTGCCCGCGAGCAGGCATCCCGCGACGACGTACCTGCCCCGATGCGCGACGGTGCCCATAACTCTGCCGAGAAAACGCATGCTCCTCCTCTGTAGTTGATGCCCGGTCTCGGATGTCCGGTAGGCGCGGAGCCTAGTGACGGCCTCGGACCTCAGCAAGACCTCGCAACCCCTCCCCTAACCCAACCTCAATGGCCCATGACACTACCCAAACCCGCCCCGCCATGGGTGCCAGACTTTGGCAACGGTCACGCGTCGATCGCCCTCCAGAAGGACAGGCGGCCTCCGACGACGCGATACGCGCCATAGCGGCGCAGGGTGGTGTCGCCGTCGCCTTCGATGCTGTACGTGCCGAGCACGCTGTGGCGATCGCGGGTCTTGAACAGGGCCGCGACGACGTCCGACCGGCGCACGGGCCTGCGGCCGCCGTCGGTCGCCCGGGCGATCGCGCTCAGCATCAAGCTCATCGCCTCATAGCCGTAAATGGCATACGGCTGCGGTGCCCCGTAGGCGTGCGCGTAAGCGCGGTAGAACGCCTCGGCGGCCGCGGGATACGCGGCCGGATCGAGCGTCGGCGCGGTGATCATCACCTGCGTGTCGAGCGCGGACGGGATCCCTCCCTGAGCCGCGTCGGTGAACGTGCTCTCGGCCAGCCCGGAGGGGCCGAAGATCCTCGCGGCGGGCATCGCCGCCGCGATCGCCTTGGTCACGGCGGCGGCGTTGTTGTCGGTGATCGCGCTGATCAGCACGCAGTTCGCGCCGGTCTTCGCGACCGCCGTGGCCAGCGAGCGGTAGTCGCTCGCCTTCGGATCGAAGCTCTGCGAGCCCACGACGCGGATCGGAGAGCGCTGCGCCGCGAGCGCGAAGCTGATGGCGCTGTCGTGCCCATCGACCTCGCCGTCGTCAAGCACGTAGGTCTTGGTGCAGCCCTGGCTCCGCTGCAACTTCAGTTGCGCCACCGCCTGGACCGCGTCGCTCGGAACGATCCGGGCATACGTCCGCACCCCGGTGGGATAGTACTTCTCCGGCTCTCCCGGGGCCGCGCCGGCACCACCCGAGGTGAGGCCGACGGCGGTGCTCGCCGGACTGATCTGAGGGATGCTCAGACGGTTCAGGATCGGGATCGAGATCGCGCTGGCGCCCGAGTTGAACTCGCCGATGTACCCGATCGTCGTCGCGTCCTGCACGGCGAGCTTCGCGTTCGCGGTCGTCTGCCCGGGATCCCATTCGCCCCGCGCGGGCGTCGAGTCGTCGAGCGGCTTGACCACGATCCGGTACCTGCCGATCCGGTGGTGAACCTGTGTGAGCGCGAGCGTCTCGCCGCCGACGACGGCCTCGCCGCTCACACGCGAGGCGCCGTGCAACGGCACGCTCGAGTAGATCGTCAGCGTGCTGCCGCGGATCGCGGCGACTTCCATCTGCTTCGAGGCGCCGCAGCCCGCGGCGAACAGCGCCAGGGCGAGCATCGTCGCGGCGCGCGCGAGCGACCGCCTGACGCTCGGGCCCCGGCGCGCTGCGCCCCTCACCCCTGCGGCTGGACGAACTTGAACGGGACCAGCTTGCCGGCACGCAGACGGTTGAAGACGAACGGCGCCAGGCTGGTGTCTCCGTTGGCATTGATCGAGTAGGTGCCTAGGACCGAGGAGCGGTTCTTGATCGAGAAGAAGTCCTGCACGACGGTCCCGCGGTCGTTCGCGGACTTGCCCGCCTGTTTGAGCACATCGATCAGCGCCGCCATCGCCTCGTAGCCGAAGATCGCCTGCGGCCCCGGGACCCGCCCGTATGTCTGCTTGAAGTCGCTCACGAACTGCCGGCCGGCCGGTGGCAGGTGCGACGGCAGGAAGCCCGGCGCGGAGATGAACACGTTCTTGGCCCCAGCACTGATCCCAGCGGCGAATGCGGGCTCGGCCAGCGCCGACGGGCCGAACAGCTTGACCGTCGGGTTCGCTGCAAGCGCGTTGTTGAACACGCGGATCGCGGCGCTGTCGCTGCGGGCGCCATAGAAGATCGCATCGGCCTCCGCCCGGCTCTGCACGACCGTGATCGCGGGCGGCGCGCTTTGCTTGACGGCCTGGGCGATCGCCCTCCCGTAGTCGCTCCCGTCGTCGGTGACGTACAGCTTGCCGACCGACAGCGACCGCATCTCCTCGACCTGGGCCTTGGCCTCCTGCAGCGAGTTCGGGACCACCCGCGCGAACGTTCGCCCGTAGGTCTTGAGCGATTCGTAGTAGCGCCCCGGCGTATTCCGGATCGCCGGCGTGGGCAGCGTCAGCTCGAGCGCGGTGTCGGTCGGCGCCACCTGAAGCAGGTCCTGCGCGTTGTCGATCCCGATCGTGTCGGCGGAATCGCCGGGCAGGATCTCACCGATGTAAGCGATCGCGCCGGTGTTCTTAATCGCGGTACGCGCGTGGTCGGAGAGCTTGCCGCCGGTGAGCGGCGGCGGGAACGCGAGCTTGAACGCGGTGACCTCGCGGCTCTTCTTCTCGAACGCCAGGCGCTCGGCGCCGAGCACGTCCTGCACCGCTTGATCCGACGCCGATCCCCGGGGCGCGCTGGCGTAGATCGTCAGCGTGTTGCCTTTGGCCTTAACGCTCGAGCTCCCGGCGGCCGCGCATCCCCCGACGACGCCCGCCGCAAGCAGCGCACACGCACCGCCGCCGAGTGCCTTTAGTCCTCCCCACCGAAAGCGGGAAGGACTTAGTGGCTCACTTGGCGGTCGAGCGCGGAGCCGCGCGCGGCTCCATCCGAGCACGCTGCTGCGCATGGGCTGATCGCTCAGCCGCGCCGGCCCGGCAGGTACGGGAGCACGGTTCGCACCCCGATGGCGATCAGCACCATCAGGATCCCGATCAGGATCGCATCGAACCCCGAGACGCCGAGCGACCACAAGATGATCCACAGCCACAGCCCAGCGGTGATGGTGAGAATCAAGCCCATCGGCAAGAGATCCTACGGGAACCGATCCCGGTCAGGCTCGTCGGTGCAACGAACAACCGGCCCTTAACCGAGCAGCGCGCCGGCAAAACCCTGGACCAACGCCCGGACCGTGCCGAGCGGATCCTCGCCCTCGCCGGCGGCCCGAACGAGCCTGCTGCCGACGATCACGCCGTCGGCGCCCGCCGCCGCCGCGGCGGCGGCCTGCTCGGGGGTGCCGATCCCGAAGCCCACCGCGACCGGCGCCTCCGTGCTCGCCGCGGCCCGCCCGACGATCCGTGCGAGGGAGCCGTCGCGGCCCGCTCGCTCGCCGGTCGTCCCGGTCAGCGACACCGTGTACAGAAAGCCGCGGGCGCGCGAACCAATTCGTCGGAGGCGCTCATCGGGCGTGGTCGGCGCGACCAGTGGGACCAGCGCCAATCCTCGCTCGTCGCAGGCGTCGAGCACCGACGGCGCCTCCTCGAGCGGCAGGTCGGGGACGATCAGACCACTCGCGCCGACGGCCGCGATCGCGCCGACGAACCGCTCGAGCCCGCGCGCGTAGATCGGGTTTGCGTAGCACATCACGACCACCGGGACGTGCTCGGCGATCGAGCGGCCGACAGCGAGGACGCCGTCGACGGTCGCCCCAGCTCCCAGCGCCGCCGTCCCGGCTGCGTGGATCACGGGTCCGTCCGCGAGCGGATCCGAGAACGGCACGCCCAGCTCGATCAGATCGGCGCCGCCCTCGGCGTACGCGATCCCGATCCGCCGCGAGGTCTCGAGATCGGGGAACCCGCCCATCAGGTAGGGCATCAGCGCCGCCCTGCGGCCGCTCGCGCGAGCCGACGCGAACGCCTCGGCGATCCGCTCGATCCCGCTCACGTGTCCCCGAGCAGCTCGAGCGCCTCGGCGAGGTCCTTGTCGCCGCGCCCCGATAGGCACACGAGGTCGAGCTCGCTTGGCCCGTTCGCCAGCGTCCACGCGAGCGCGTGCGAGCTCTCGAGCGCGGGAATGATGCCCTCGAGCCGCGAGGTCCGCGCGAACGCCTCGAGCGCCTCGGCGTCGGTGACCGCGACGTAGCGGGCGCGTCCGGAGTCGCGCAGCCACGCGTGCTCGGGGCCGCTGCCGGGATAGTCGAGTCCGGCGGAGATCGAGTGCGCCTCGAGGATCTGCCCGTCCTCGTCCTGGAGGATCGCCGAGTACGCGCCGTGAAGGATGCCGCCCCGCCCACCCCGACCGCCCGCGGTCAGCGACGCGCCGTGGCGGCCGGTCTCGATCCCCTCCCCCGCCGCCTCGACCCCGACCAGCTGCACGTCCTCGTCCTCGACGAACCCCGCGAACATGCCGATCGAGTTCGAGCCGCCGCCGACGCAGGCGATCACGCGTTGCGGGAGCCGGCCGGCGCGCTCGAGGATCTGCGTGCGCGCCTCGACGCCGATCACGCGCTGCAGATCGCGCACCAGCGCTGGGTACGGCGCCGGGCCCACGCACGAGCCGATGATGTAATGGGTCGTCTCGACGTTCCAAACCCAGTCGCGGATCGCCGCCGACACCGCCTCCTTCAGCGTCCGGGCGCCCGCCTGCACCGGCTCGACGCGCGCGCCGAGCAGGCCCATCCGATCGACGTTCGGCTTCTGCCGGCGCATGTCCTCGGTACCCATGTAGACGATGCACTCCAGGTCGAGCAGCGCGCACGCGGTCGCCGACGCGACTCCGTGCTGCCCGGCGCCGGTCTCGGCGATGATCCGCCGCTTGCCCATCCGCCTGGCGAGCAACGCCTGCCCGAGCGCGTTGTTGATCTTGTGGGCGCCGGTGTGGTTGAGGTCCTCTCGTTTCAGGTAGATCGGGCGGCCCGCCGCCTCGCTCAGTCGCGACGCCAGATACAGCGGCGACGGCCGCCCGACGTAGTCGCGCAGCAGCAGCTCGAGCTCCGAGCGGTACACCGGATCGTCGCGCGCCGCGAGCCACGCCGCCTCGAGCTCCGCGAGCGCCGGCATCAGCGTCTCGGGTACGTACTGGCCTCCGTAGGGGCCAAAGCGGTGCTCGATCGTTGTCATGACCGTGTTCCGGTCGTCGCATGCGCCCCTGCCACAGCAGCCGCAAACGCCTTGACCTTGTCCGGATCCTTGCGTCCGGGCTCACGCTCGACACCGCTGGCGACGTCGACCGCGAACGGGCGCATGATCTCGATCGCCTCGGCGATGTTGCCGGGCGTGAGCCCGCCGGACAGGATCACGGGCGTAGGGCCGATATGCGCTCGCGCGAGGTCCCAGGCGAACGTCTCGCCGGTGCCGCCCGCCACGCCCTCCTTATAGGTGTCGAGCAGGTGGTAGTCGGTGTGGAACTGGGCCAGCGCCTGGATGTCGGCGCGGCTCCGCACGCGCATCGCCTTGATCACCTTGCAGCCGGTGCGGCGGCGCACCTCGGCGCAGTACGCCGGGCCCTCGTCGCCGTGCAGCTGCACCATCGACAGATCGAGCGCCTCGGCCGTGCGGCTCACGTACTCGAGTCTCGCGTTGACGAACACGCCGGCGACCTCGACCCGGCGACGGAGCGCAGCGGTGATCTCGGCGGCGGCGTCGAGGTCGCACCGTCGCGGCGAGCCTGGCCAGAAGATCATCCCGATCGCGCACGCGCCGGCGCCTACCGCGAGGCGCGCGTCGTCGAGCGTGGTGATCCCGCAGAACTTGATCTTTGGCACTTGCACATCGTAGGCAGGAACCGTTCCGCAGTGTCGATCGGAACCGCAAACCCGATCCCGATGCTGCCGCCAGCGCCGTCGCCGGCCGTCTCGATCTGCGAGTTGATGCCGATCACGCGGCCGGCGGGTCGGCGCGCGGCACGCCGGCCATCTCGACTGATTGCCAGTGTGGCGAAGGCGGTGAACTGTTAAAGCGCGTGCGTGCCGGCGCGGGCCGTGAGCCCACGGCAGGCGGCTTCGATGTCCGGCGAGCGCATCAGCGCCTCGCCGATCAGCACGCCGTGTACGCCGGCGCCGGCGAGCTCGTCTAGCTCCGCCCGCGCGCTGAAGCCCGACTCGGCGACAACCGTGACATCGGTCGGGAGGTGCGGCAAGAGCTCGAACGTGCGGCGGGTGTCGACCCGGAGGGTCGTCAGGTCGCGGTTGTTGATGCCGATCAGCGTCGCGCCCGCGCCGAGCGCCGTCCCGAGCTCGCTGCGGTCGTGGATCTCGACGAGCGCGTCGAGCCCGAGCTCGAGCGCCTGCGCCTGGAGCGCCACGAGCTGCGAGCGCTCGAGCGCAGCGACGATCAGCAGGATCGCGTCGGCGCCGGCGGCCCAGGATTCGAGCACCTGGTATGAGTCGACGACGAAGTCCTTGCGCAGCAGCGGCAGGCTTGCGGCGGCGCGCGCGGTGCGGAGATCATCGAGCGAGCCGCCGAAGTTGCGCTCCTCGGTGAGGATCGACAGCGCCGCGGCGGCGCCGCGCTCGTAGGCCCGCACGACCTCCTCGAGCGCGACGCCCTCGCGGATCGAGCCGGCCGACGGGGAGCGCCGCTTGTGCTCGGCGATCACCGATAGACCGGGCGTGCGCAACGCGGCGATGAACGAGCGCCGGTCGGTACGAGCGGCGACGGCAGCCTCAAGCTCGGCGGGCGGAGCGGCCGCGCGGCGGCGGGCGACGTCCGCGCGCGTGCTCGCGATGATCGGCGTCAGCGCGTTCACCTCGTCGTCACCAGTGCTTGGGTGCGGTCCACGAACCGCTTCAACGCCGACGCCGCCCTGCCCGAGTCGATCGCCTCCTGCGCGGCCGCGACGCCGTCGGCCACCGAGTCGGCGCCGCCGCCCGCGTAGATCGCGGCGCCCGCATTCAGAACCGCAAGGTCGCGCGCCGCCCCGGCCTCCCCCGCAAGGATCCTGCGGGCGGTGTCGGCGTTCTGCCGTGGATCTCCCCCCGGCACCGACTCCGCCGGATGGACCGACAGCGACACGTCCTCGGGGGAGACGTCGTAGCGCCGCAGCTGCCCGTCGAGCACCTCGACGACGCGCGTCGGCGCCGAGATGCTGAGCTCGTCGAGCCCGTCCTTGCTCGAGACCAGCAGCGCGTGCTCTGTCCCTAGCAGCGCGAGCGCCCCAGCCATCGTCTCCAGGTACGAAGGATCGGACACCCCGATCAGCTGGCGCGTCGCGCCCGCAGGGTTGGTCAGCGGACCGAGGAAGTTGAAGATCGTGCGGACCGCGAGCTGGCGGCGGACGGGGATCACGTAGCGGGTCGCCTGATGGTGGGCCGGCGCGAACATGAAGCCGAACCCGACGTCCTCGATGCAGCGGGCCACCGCGTCGGGCGTCAGGTCGATGCGCGCGCCGAGCGCCTCGAGCACGTCGGCCGACCCTGACAGCCCGGTGGCGGAGCGGTTGCCGTGCTTGGCGACGGTGCACCCGGCCCCGGCCGCGATCAGCGCCGCGGTCGTCGAGACGTTGAACGTGCGACGACCTCCGCCGGTCCCCGCAGTGTCGAGGAGCTTTCCCGATGGCACCGACACCCGCGCCGCAAGCGCGCGCATCGTCCTCGCCAGCCCAGCCAGCTCAGCCTCCGTCTCGCCCTTGGTCCGCAGCGCGATCAGGAATCCGGCGATCTGGATCTCGCTCGCGTTGCCCGCCATGATCTCCGCCAGGACCGCCGCGGTGTCCTCGAGGCTGAGATCGCGTCCCGAGGCGAGCGCGTCGATCGAGCGCGTCAGCAGGTCCTGGTCGGCGCTCATCGCGCCCCGTCGAGGAAGTTGCCGAGCAGCTCGCGGCCTTGCTCGGTGAGGACCGACTCGGGATGGAACTGCACGCCCTCGGCAGGCAGCTCGCGGTGGCGGACGGCCATCACCACGTCGCCGCCGAAAGCACTGCGCTCGAGCGGCTCCGGCAGCGCCGGGTCGGCGACGAGCGAGTGATAGCGCCCCACCTCGAGAGGGTTGCGCAGGCCCTTGAAGATCGTCCGGCCGTCGTGCTCGATCATCGTCGTCTTGCCGTGGATCGGCTCGTGCCGGACGACTCTCCCCCCCACGCCTGCACGAGCGCCTGATGCCCCAGGCACACGCCGAGCGTCGGGATCTGCGCCGCCGGGAACCGTCGCACCGCCTCGAGCGAGATCCCCGCTTCGTTCGGCGTGCACGGTCCGGGCGAGACGATCAGGCGGTCGTAGCCGCGGATCAGCAGATCATCGACGGTCGCGTGGTCGTTGCGCACCACTTCGATGTCGGCGCCGAGCTCGCCCAGATACTGGACGAGGTTGTAGGTGAAGCTGTCGTAGTTGTCGATGACGAGCACGCGCACGGCTGGCTGCGAACGGTAACGAGAACCCTGCGCGGCGGGCTGTGGGGGATTTGGGGTATATATGACACACCAAATCCCCAACAACTCCTACGGCCACTCGGGCTGCGCGACCGCCAGCGCGACCGCCTGCAGCACCGCCTGGGCCTTGGCCTCGGACTCGCGGTACTCGTAGTCGGGCTTGGCATCGGCGACGGTGCCGCCGCCCGCCTGCACGTGCGCGACGCCGTCCTTGACAACGACCGTGCGGATGTGGATGCAAGTGTCGAGGTCGCCGGAGTAGCTGGCGTAGCCGATCGCGCCGCCGTAGCCGCCGCGCTTGACCGGCTCGAGCTCGTCGATGATCTCCATCGCACGAACCTTGGGCGCGCCTGACAGCGTCCCCGCGGGCAGCACCGAGCGCAGCGCGTCGAGCGCGCCGACGCCGTCGCGCAGCCTGCCGACGACGCTCGAGACGATGTGCATCACGTGGCTGTAGTTCTCGACCGCCATGAAGTCCTCGACCTCGACGGTGCCGTACTCGCACACGCGGCCGAGGTCGTTGCGCCCGAGGTCAACGAGCATGACGTGCTCGGCGCGCTCCTTGGGGTCGGCGAGCAGCTCCTCGGCGATCAACCGGTCGTCCTCGGCGTTCGCGCCACGCGGCCTGGTGCCGGCGATCGGCCGTGTCGAGACGTTGCGGCCGGCGACCGTGATCAGCGGCTCGGGGCTCGCGCCCGCGACCTCGAAATCGCCGAAGTCCAGGAAGTACATGTATGGGCTCGGGTTGACCGCGCGCAGCCCGCGGTAGATCGAGAACGCCTCGACCGGGACCAGCACGGACCAGCGCTGGGACGGAACCACCTGGTAGGCGTCGCCGGCGTGGATGTACTCGATGATCCGGGAGACCATCGACTCGAACTGCTCGCGGGGCATGTTTGATGTGAATGGCGGGACCTCGCGGTCCCGTTGGGGGGGTTTGCCCGGGCGGGGCACCGGCCCTGCGAGCCTCCAGCGCACCTCGGCGATCGCGTCGATCGCGCGGCGGTAGGACGCCTCGAGATCGTCGTCCGCGTAGACGTTGGCGACGACCGTGACCGTGTGCTTCAGATGGTCGAACGCGACCAGCGCGTCGGTCAGCATCAGCGCGAGGTCCGGCACGCCGATCGGGTCGGGGTTCGGCTGGCCGAGCGGCTCGACCGTTCGCACGAGGTCGTAGGCGAACATTCCGACCGCCCCGCCGGCGAACGGAGGCAGCTCCGGCAGCGGCGCCGCGCGAAACCGGCCGAGCTCCGCCTTCGCGAGCTCGTACGGGTCGCCGGGATCGCCGAGCGACCACCGCAACACGCTGCGCGGCCGGAAGCCGATGAACGAGTAGCGGCCGACGCGCCCCTGGTCGGCTGACTCGAGCAGGAACGCCGGGTGCGCGCGATCCGCGTCGCGGAGCTTCAGGAACGCCGACACCGGCGTCTGGCAGTCGTCGATGAACGTCTCGCGCAGCGGGATCAGGTTGTGGTCGCGGGCGAGCGCCCGAACCTCCTCGAGCGTGGGACTCGCGCCCGCGGTCTCAACCCTTGCGACGGCCATTCAGGACCCGCTCCGCGTCCGCGAGCGACAGGCCACGGCCGCGGAGCAGGACCGCGAGGTGGTAGATCACGTCGGCCGCCTCCTCCGATACGCGTTCGTCCGAGTCCTCGCGCGCGGCACGAGCCACCTCCTCGGCCTCTTCCCGCACCTTCGCGCCGATCCTCTCCGGGTCGGCCAGGAGCTCGGCCGTGTACGAGCCTTCCGGCCGGCTGCGCGCGCGCTGCGCGATCGTGCGCTCGAGCGTCGGGAGCGCCTCGTGGGGCGCGGCGGGCTTCAGCTCGCCGCGGTGAAAGCAGGTTCGCTCGCCGGTGTGGCAGGCCGGGCCGGCGGGCTCGACGAGCGCAAGCAGCGCGTCGCCGTCGCAGTCGTAGCGGATCTCCTTGACCGCCTGGGTGTTGCCGGACGTGGCGCCCTTGCGCCACAGTTCCTGCCGGGAGCGACTGAAGAAGTGCATCTCCCCCGTCTGGCGCGTCAACTGCAGCGCCTCGGCGTTCATGTACGCAAGCATCAGCACCTCGCCGCTGCGCCAGTCCTGGACGACGCAAGGCACCAGCCCGCGCTCGTCGAATGCGATCTCGGTGTCGTCCATCCCACCGACGATTCTATGGTCGGCCTAGCGTCCGCGGGCGGCGCGGCGATGCACGACGCGAACCTCAACGCGCGCTGGGCGGGAGGGGGCACTCAGCGAGAGGAAGTCGCGGACGCGTCCGGTGTGATCGCAGAACGGGCACGTCAACGGGTCGGCGGGCGACATCGCTGCAATGGTCGGCGCGACCGGGGCATCGCAGCGGCTGCACGCGAGCGTCCCGATCGCGAGCAGCCCGGCACGCGTCGCGCGGTGCTCCTCGTGCAGCCCGGCCCGCCCGATCGGGTCGGCGCGGGCGCGCTCGGAACCGTCGAATCCCCTCAAGAAGCTCACCCGATCGAGTCTAGGCTGGGCCCGCGCGAAAATTATTGCCGTTTTTGACGGCGTCTGGACGCGCCTGACGCCACCGGCTCGCCCTCACATACTCCCGGCATTATCGGGGCGAGCCGGCGGCGCCAGACACGGCCGGCCACTCGTCAAATTCCGGCACTAATTTCCGCGCGAGCCCCTAGACTAGTGGCGCTGGGCTGCAAGGATGCGTGGCGTGATTGCGGTGTTCGACGGCCACAACGAAGCTCGACGCGATCGGCGCCAGCGGCGGCCTCGTCGGGATCGTGTTCGCGTGCCCGTTCCTGCGCGCCGACGGCTTCGAGGACACCGACACGCCGATCGAGCTGATCGCCCGGCACGCGCGATACGTGGCCGATCGGAGCGGCGTCGAGCACGTCGGGCTCGGATCGGACTTCGACGGCGCGCCGATCCCGGCCGAGCTCGGCGACGCCGCCGGAATGCCGATGGTGCTGGCATCGTTGGAGCAGGCCGACTTCGATTCCAGCGAGATCGAGGCGATCGCGTGGCGCAACTGGCGGCGCGTGCTCGCCGCCTGGTGGAGGTCGTGATGGGGCAGTTTCACTGGGATCCTTCCACGTACCGGACCGATCACTCGATCCCGAGGCGGTCGAGGACCCGCTCGTCGGCGCGCCAGTGGCGTCGCACCCGCACCGACAGCTCGAGATGCACGCGCGAGCCGAGCTCGCGCTCGATCGCGCCCCGTGCCGCGATCCCGATCGACTTCACCATCTGGCCGCCGGCACCGATCAGGATCCCCTTCTGCGACTCGGTCTCGACCAGGATCACCGCCTCGACCCTGAGCAGGTCGGGGCGCGTATCAGCGATCTCCTCGAGCTCGACCTCGACCGCGTGCGGCACCTCCTCGCGTGTACGCGCCAGGACCTGCTCGCGGACGAGCTCGGCGAGCCGCACCGACTCGGGCTGATCGGAGCGCTGGTCCGGCGCGAAGTAGAAGTGCCCGGGAGGCAGCAGCGAAACCAGACGATCGACCAGCGGCCCCACGCCCGAGGCGGTCCGCGCGGACACCGGGAAGATCTCATCGGCCACATCGAGCTCCTCCGCCGCCTGGAGAGCCGCCGCCGTGCGCGCGCGGTCCGTGCGATCGACCTTGTTGACCGCGATCACGACCGGGACCGGGGCCGACCTGAGCAGGCCGGCGATGAACCGGTCGCCCGCGCCGATCCCCTGCTCCGCGTTGACGACGAACAGGCAGCCGTCGGCGTCGGCGAGCTCGCGCTCGACGCGCCGCTGCATCCGTTCCGTCAGCGCGTCGCGCGGGCGCTGCACGCCCGGGAGGTCGACGAGCACCAGCTGCCAGTCCGGCCCGGTCGCGACGCCGCGAATCGCGCGGCGCGTCGTCTGCGGCTTGTCCGAGACGATCGCCACCTTGGCGCCGACGATCGCGTTGGCGAGCGTCGACTTGCCGACGTTGGGCCGGCCGGCGAGCGCGATGAAGCCGGAACGGGTGCGGGGGGCTGCCGGTTGGTCCCGCGGGCTCAACCCGGCGTCACCGCACCCACCGCATCAGCTCGCCTTGCAGCGCGAGCATCTCGCCGTCGTCGGTCTCGTGATCCATGCCGCTGAGGTGCAGGGCGCCGTGCACGACAGCCTCGCGGATGTCCTCGGTGTGCGCAGGGCAGATGATGATGTCGCCGAGCTCCCTGGGCCCGGCGGACGTGCCGTCCTCGTCGATCCCGAACGACAACACGTCGGTCGGAGAGTCGATCCGCCTGTGCTCGAGGTTCAGCTCGCGGATACGGTCCTCGTCGACGAACTCGATCGCCACGTGCCCTTCGCCGATCCCCGCCGAGGACAACGCGAGCGCGCACAGCTCCTCCACCTCAACGCCCGTGGGACGCCCGGGATCGCCGCCCGAATCGGCAGGGGCGACCACGTCAATCCCGATCACCTCGATATCCAGCACTAATCGCCGCCCCCGAGCGCGGCGCAGCCGCCGCCGGCGGTCCGGAGCGCCGAGCTCACGCCCGTCTGCGGGGCCGTAGCTCCGGCGTCAGCCGCTGCGCGTGCTCGTTGTAGGCCGCGACGATCCGCCGGACCAGCTTGTGCCGGACGACGTCCTCGTCGCCGAAGCGCACGAACTCGATCCCCTCGACCTCGTTCAGGATGTCCGCAACGACGACGAGACCTGATGTTTCCTCGCGCGGCAGATCGATCTGCGTGATGTCGCCGGTCACGACCATCTTCGAGTTGAACCCGAGCCGCGTGAGGAACATCTTCATCTGTTCCGGGGTAGTGTTCTGGGCCTCGTCGAGGATGATGAAACTATCGTTAAGGCTTCTACCCCGCATGAATGCGAGCGGAGCAACCTCGATCACACCGCGCTCGAGATGCTGTGAGACGCGCTCGGGCTCGAGCATGTCGTGCAGCGCGTCGAACAGCGGCCGCAGATAGGGGTCGACCTTCGCCATCAGGTCCCCCGGCAGGAACCCGAGCCGCTCGCCTGCCTCGACGGCGGGCCGGGTGAGGATGATGCGGTTGACCTCGCGTCGGCTGAGCGCCGCAGCCGCAAGGGCGACGGCGAGGAACGTCTTCCCGGTGCCGGCGGGGCCGATCCCGAACGTGATCGTGTTGCGACGGATCGAGTCGACGTAGCGCTTCTGGTTGACGGTCTTCGGTGCGACCTTCGTGGTGCGGTGGCGCCAGACCACGTCTTCGAGGATTCGCGCCGGCGACTCGTGCTCGTCGAGCGCGCGCCTCACCGCTTCGATCGTCCCGGGCGCGATCTCGTGACCCTGCGCGATCAGCTCCGAGAGCTCGCGCACTACCGCCGCGGCGGCGTCGACGGCATCGGGCTCGCCGTCGAGCGTCAGCACGTTGCCGCGGAGGTACACCTCGCAATCCAGATGACCCTCGAGCGCGCGCAGGACGGCGTCCTCGCTGCCGGCCAGCTCCGCGGCGGCAGCGTTGTCAAGCTCGAGGGTTCTGCGCACGGAGGCCGTTCAGGCTCCAGACTTCCGTAGTGCCTCGCGGACTGCCGCCGAGGCCCGCGTGCCGTCGGCACGGCCCTCGGACCTCGCCATCACGACCTTCATCACCTGCCCCATGTCCTTGGGGCTGCTCGCTCCGGTCTCCCCGATCGCGGCCTGGATGACCTCCGCGAGCTGGGCATCGTCGAGCTCGGCGGGGAGGTAGGTAGCGATGATCTTCGCCTCCGACTCCTCCTGCTCGGCGAGCTCCGGGCGCCCGCCGTCGCGGAACTGCGCGGCCGCCTCGAGCCGGCGCTTGCGCTCGCGCCGCAGGACCGCGAGCTCGTCGCCGGCGCCCTCCTTCGCGTCCTTCTGGAGCTCGGACAGGACGAGTCGCAGCGCGCTGACCCGGCCCTTCTCGCCGGCCTTCATCGCGCTGGTCATGTCGCTGCGAACCTGTTCGGTGACGGTCATCCTTATGGCCAAGGATACGCCGCTCCGCGGCGCCCCATCGGCGCGGGACGCTGCCCGTGGCGGCTGGTGGTAGCCGAGATCAGGCCGGGCCGCCGCGGCCGGCGCTCATCGCACGCGGCAGCGAATCCCGTCGGCCTGCAGCCCCTCACACACGACCTCGACCACTTCCCCGGCGGCGCCCGACCCCGGGGTCAGGTAGCAGCGGGTGTAGTCGGCGGTGTAGCCGGAGCACTGGGTGTCGGCCACCTTGTCGACAAGCACGCGGTCGACGCGACCGAGCTTCGTTGCGCGGTGATGGCGCGAGCGCACCTCCGAATGTCCGCGTAGCACCTGCGAGCGTCGCTTCTTCTCCGCGAGCTCGATGAGGTCGCCGAGCTGCGCGGCGACCGTTCCCGGGCGGGGCGAATACGAGAACGTGTGGACGCGCGAGATCCCGGCCGCGTCGACGGCGGCGAGCGTCCGCTTGAACGCCTGCTCGTCCTCGGTCGGAAAGCCCACGATCACATCTGTGGTGACGTTGACATCGGGCACCGCGGACCGCAGCCGGGCGATGTGGTCGAGATACTCGTGACCCGTGTAGTGGCGTCCCATCGCCCGCAGCACCCCGTCGTCGCCGGACTGCATCGGCACGTGCAGGTGCGGACAGACCTTGGGTTCCGTGGCGAGCGCCTCGATCAGCGACTCCTTGACGTGGATCACCTCGACGCTCGAGAGGCGGACGCGCGCGATCCCGGGCACCCGGGCGACCTCCATCATCAGCTGCCCGAGCTCGAGCCCCCGCTCCGGATCGCGGTAGTCGCCGACGCTGATGCCGGTCATCACGAGCTCGGGCTGCCCCTCGGCGACGCGGCGGCGCGCCTCTTCGAGCACGGCGCCCGCCGGCCGCGACCGCGCCTGGCCGCGAACGGTGGGGATGATGCAGTACGCGCACTGGCAGTCGCAGCCGTCCTGGACCTTGACGAAGCCGCGAGTGCGGGAGGCGCGCTCGGCGCCGGCTCGGGCTCCCGCGCGTTCGCGGGCGAGCAGATCATGCTCGAGATCCACGCATGACCCGACGTCGTCGGCGAGCGCGACGGCCACATCCTCCGCGGTACCGACTACCGGCTTCACCCGCTCGTCGATCTCGCCGAACTGGCGCGCGTTCAGGTTCGCGGCGCAGCCGGCGACGTACACCCGCTCCGCCGCCCTCAGCGATCTCCGCACCGACTGGCGTGATTTCGCCTCGGCCTCAGCGGTGATGCAGCACGTGTTGATCACGTGCACGTCGGCGTCCTCCTCCGGTACTTCGGTGTGGCCGGACGCGATCAACGAGCGCCGGGCAAGCATCACATCAGCGTGAGAGACCTTGCAGCCGAGGAACTTGACGGCGAACGAACCCATCGGTCGCCTCACGGTAGCGCGGTTAGGGTTAGGTTAGGCGTGGACCCGGCGCCCGGATGACGCCGGGCCCCCGCGCTCAGATGGTATGGCCGCTCGCGACCGGCGCCCCGTCGTGCTCGTTGATCGTTCTCGCCCCGCGCGGTGTCCTCGGGACAGCGGATGCAGAGAGGAGAGAGAACTCATGCGAAAAGCCAGCCCGAGGCTTGGGCCGTGGGGCGATGAGGTCGACGAGCAGGCCACCGATGGTCACGCCGATCGCGAGCGGGTTAGGCAACTGGACTCACCTCCTTGAGGATTTCCCGGATCGCTGTGGTATGCAGGATGAGCCATCGCCCACGATCGGTCAGTGTCCGCATGTCCAGAATTCGCGGCGCGCACGTTGGCCACACGCGTGTCCGCCGTCGCCCGCTCAGCCCCGCTCAGCCCGGCTCAGCGGCGCAGCCCGCTCGAGCAGGAGCGAAGCCCACTCGCCGCTCGTGCGGCGCGCGGATTCGCCGAACCCCGCCGATGCGAACGCCGCCGCGACCCGGTCGGCCTCGCTCACCAGCAGGCCGCTCGCGATCACCCGGCGTGGCCGCGCATCGCGGTCAGCCGCGCCGAGCGCCGGCGCCCAGCCCAGCAGCAGCGGCGCCAGCAGATTGGCGGCCACCGTGTGGGCGGGCGGCGTCGGCTCCGTGCGCAGGTCATGGCGGCGCACCTCGATCGCGACTCCGTTGACGCGCGCGTTCAGCGCCGCTGCCTCGACGCTCGCGGGATCGTTGTCGAGCGCGATCACCGGCGCGTATCCGAGCCGCGCGGCGGCGATCGCGAGCACACCGGACCCGCAGCCGAGATCCACGAACGGGGATCGGGGCTCGAGCCCCACCATCAGCTCGAGGCACATCCTCGTGGTCGCGTGGGCGCCCGTCCCGAATGCTCGCCCCGGGTCGATCACTACATCGACCGGCGTTGACCCGGGAGGCTCCCACGGGGGCCGAACCGTGAGCCGGCCCTCGAGCACGAGCGGGCGGTGAAACTGGCGCCAGCGGTCAGCCCAGTCGTCGCCGATCTCCTCCGTCGACACCTCCACGAGCGCGCCGGCGGTGGCAGCTCGAAGTTCGGGGAGCGCCGGCAGCTCGCCGGGCGCACCGTACACCGCGTACTCGATCACCTCCTCGCCGGCGAGCACCTCCTCGAAGCCGCCGGGCGCGAGCTCGAGCAGCTCGGCCAGCACCAGCTCTGCCTGCTCGCGGCGCACGCGGATCGCCAGTCGGAGCACCGGGCGGGACGACGGCTCGCTAGTGGCCGCCGAACGCGCGCCTGAGCCTGCCGAACACGCCCTCGTCGGTCTTCAGGTTGTGCTCGGTCATCGAGTCCGCGAGCTCCTCGAGCAGCTCACGCTGCCTGTGCTTCAAGTGGCGCGGGATCACGACGTTGACGACCACGCGCAGATCGCCCGTTCGCCTGCCGCGGAGCGCCGGCATCCCCCTCCCGCGAATCACAAGAACCTCGTGCGGCTGGGTCCCGGCGGGGATGTCGAGCTCGACCGGCCCATCGATCGAAGGCACCTCGACGGTGGTGCCGAGCGCCGCGTAGGGTGCGGACACGTCCACAGCGGTGACGAGATCGTCGCCGTCGCGCAGGAACCTCGGGTCCTCGCGGACGCGGATCTGGACGTAGAGATCACCGGCCGGTCCCCCCGTTCGCCGGCGTGGCCGCGCCCGGCGATCCGGATCCGCTGGCCGTTGGCGATCCCGGCGGGGACGTCGACGGCGACCCTGGTGTGCTCGACCCGGCGCCCGCGACCGTCACAGACGTCGCATGGCTCGCGCGGGACCTTTCCCTCGCCTAAGCACCTTTCGCACGTTGCGGACCGCACGACCTGACCGAACGGCGTGCGGGACACCGTCCGCAGCTGGCCGGTGCCGCCGCAGCGCGGGCATCGCTCGATCGGGGTGCCCGGCTCGGCGCCGTTGCCGCGGCAATGCTCGCAGGTCGTGATGACCTCGTAGCTGACCTCGGCCTTGGTCCCATGCGCGGCCTCTGCCAGCGAGATCTCGGCGCCGAGCGCGACGTCGCCGCCCTGAGTCGGGCCCGCGGTGGCCCGACCGCCGAACGGACTGCCGAATGCGCCGCCGCCGAAGAACGCCTCGAAGATGTCGGCGACCGAGCCGAACCCCTCGAAGTTGGGCGCGTAGCCGCCGCTGCGCAACCCCTCGTGGCCGAAGCGGTCATACGTGGCGCGGCGCTCCGGGTCCGACAGGACCTCGTAGGCCTCAGCCGCCTCCTTGAACTTGTCTTCGGCATCTGGATCGTGGCTGTTGACGTCCGGGTGCAGCTCTCGCGCCAGGCGGCGGAACGCCTTCTTGATGTCGGCCTCGCTCGCAGCACGGGGAACGCCGAGGACGTCGTAGTAGTCGCGGGGTACCTGGCCTGCGCTCATCGTTCGTCGTAGACCTCGGCGATGAAGCTCGACAGCTGCGAAGCGGCGTCGCGCACCGAGCGGATCGCGCGTCCGTAGTCCATCCGCAGCGGCCCGATCACCGACACGGCCCCCAGCCGTCGCTGCGGAAGCCCGTACGCGGCCGCCACCAACGCGAGCGAGCGCAGCGCCGGGGCGTCGTTCTCGGCCCCGATACGCACCAGCACGTCGCGCTCGGCGAGCGCGCTGCGCAGCACGCCGAGCATCGTCACCCGCCGCTCGAGCATGTCCATCAGCGAATTGAGCTCGGTCACCCCGCTGATCCGGTCACCGCTCAGCAGCCGGGACGTCCCCTCGACGTACATCGTCTCGAAGCTGTCCTGCTCGAGATCGGTGAACACCGCAGATAGAACCTCGATGAACTCTGATTCCGTATTTGACAGCGACGGGTCGTAGAGCCGCTGGTGGAGCATCCGGGCGCCCAGGCCGAGGCCGACGAGCCGCTCGTTGAAGTAGCTCGCCGCCCAGTCCGCGAGGCCCGCATCGACCGGCGTGGAGAACGTGAACAACCGCTTCGTGACACCGCCTGTCGAGGTGATCACGACCACCATCAGCACCTGTGGCTGGAGCATCAGGACCTCGACATGGCGGATCGTCGACGTCTCGATCGGTGGGGCGGTGACGATCGCGAGCAGGTTCGTCACCTGCGACAGCGTCTCGGTCGTGACCCGCATGGCCTCGTCGAGCTCGCGACGCACCAGCGACAGCGACAGCCGCGGAGCACTGTCCTCGGCGGGCAGCAGGCGATCGACGAAGTAGCGGTAGCCCGCCTCCGTCGGCATGCGTCCGGCAGACGTGTACGGGTGGGCGAGCAATCCGAGCTCTTCGAGGCACGCCAGCTCGTGGCGGATCGTCGAGGGTCCCCACACGACCTCTGCCGAAAGCGACTTGGACCCGACCGGGGATCCCACCGCCATGTATTCCTCGACGACCTTCCGCAAGACCAGCTCTTGGCGTTCTGTCAGCACAGCTGTGATTGTAGGTCGGGCCTGGCAGCACCTCCCGGGGCCGGTGGTCGTCCGCTAGGCCCGCAGCTCCGCGACGGCATTGCGAACGATCCTGCGGCCGGACTGGACGGCCCGGGACTCGACGATCGCGGTATCGCCGTCGACCTCGCGGACCGTTCCGCTGACCACGATCTCCTCGCCAATCCTGCCGATCCCGCGGAACTGAACGCTCAGGCGCGCGAGCTTCTCGGGACCGCCGGCCGCGTCGGTGTGCGCACGGGCGACCTGAGCCATCGTCCACAGCCCGTGGAGGATACGGCCCGGGAGTCCGACCCCTGCGGCGTACTCCTCGTCGATGTGGATCGGGTTGAAGTCGCCCGAGGCGCCCGCATAGCGCACCGTCACGTACGGATCGGGGATAACCCTAAGGTCGATCTTGTCGCCTGGCTCGAGGCTCATCCGTTGCTCCTCACGATGTTTGTCCAGGTGCCGGTGCAGACTGTCTCGCCGCGCTCGTTCCTCGACACGGACTCGAACACGTAGAACCCCATCCCTCGTCGGTCGGCGATCTCCTTGACCGTCATGGTGGTCGTGATCTCGTCGCCGGCGATGACGACCGGCCCCCACACGAACTCCTGGCCGCCGTGAACCATCATCGCGAAGTTGATGCCGACCTCGGGGTCGAGGATCGCCGGCCCCACCGACCTGGCCGTGTACACCACCACGAACATCGGCGGTGCGACCACATCGGTGTATCCGGCGGCGCGAGCCGCCTCGATGTCGAAGTGCAGCGGGTTCTTCTCGCCGACGGCAGCGGCGTACTCGCGGATCTTCTCGCGCCCGACGGCGTAGGTGATCGGCTCGTAAGCCTTACCGATGGACCGCGTGTCGACGGTCATGGTGGCGGCACGATACCGATGATCCGATGGGGCCTCTAGACGGCTCTGGTGGCCCATCCTGCAAGTCCGTCGCGGTCTGGCGGCTGCAAATCTTCGCGTGCCGGCGTCCTCGGACCTCGATGTGCCAAAGGCACACCTTCGGTCTTGCGTCCTTGCCACGCTCGATTTTCGCTCGCCAGCCATCAACGATCAACGGACTCCCAGGATGAACCACTAGACGATCACCGGGACCGCGCCGCCGTCGACCGACCACGCCGCCCCCGCAACGTTGGAGGCGCGCTCGGAGCAGAGGAACACGATCACCGCGGCGATCTCCTGCTCGGTGCCGAGGCGAGCCCTCGGGACGCGCGCGGCGGTCGATTCGAGCACCTCCTCGCGGCTGATGCCGCGGGCCTCTGCGGTCTGATCGGCCAGGCCACCGGGTGCCAGCCACATCTCGCCTGCGACCGGCCCTGGCGTGACCGCGTTGACGAGCACGCCGCGGGACGCGTACTCGTCGGCGAACGCGCGCGATAGCGACAGCTCCGCGGCCTTCGTCACCGAGTAGGCCACGTTCGTCTTCGACGGCCGCTTGCCCGAAGACGAGGACACGTTGACGATGCGCCCCCAGCCACGTTCGGCCATCACCGGAGCGGCGGCGCGCATCAGCCGCATCGGCGCCATCACGTGCAGTTCCCACTGCGCCTGCCATTCCTCGTCGGTCAGCTGTTCGAGCGAGCGCAGCGCACTGGTGCCGGCGTTGTTGACGAGCGCGTCGAGGCGACCGAACCGGGTCAGGCATTCCTGCACGAGGCGCTCGCCCGCATCCGATCCGGTGACGTCGAGCGTGAGCACCTCCGCGCGGCGGGCGCCGGCCTCGCATACCCGCGCCGCATCGGCGAGCGCCTGCTCGCTCCGACCCACCAGCAGCACGACGGCTCCTTCTGCCGCGAGCGCGGCCGCGGTGGCCTTCCCGATCCCTCTGGAGGCTCCGGTAACGATGCACGCGCGATTGCGTAGGCCAAGGTCCATCGCCGCTCATTCTCACACGGGTGTTCAGAGGAGGCTCGAGCGGGAACAATGCGGGATCGTGGCGGACTCGCAGCTCCACAGCCCGGCTGTCGTTCCTGTTCGATCTCGACGGGACGCTGATCGACAGCGTCTATCGGGATCGGCCTGCTGTCAGGCGGATACGGGCGCGAGGAGCTGATCTACGGGGGCGCGTTCAGGGTCTACGAGGATCCGCTCGACCTGCTGGCCCACCTCGACGAGGTGGGCGTCCTGGGCGCTCATACTCGGCGCAGTACTCGCGCCACGGCGACTTCGCGCCCGTGATCGCTCCCTCCTCGCTGCCGTCCAGCCGGCGCTCGAGCGCATCGGAGCACACGTGCCATCCAGTCGCTTGTGGCAGAAGCCGTGCCGCGCTAGCCTTGGCGCGAAGATGTCCCGGCAAGCCAGCCTCAGAGCTTCGGACGCGGATCGCGAGCACATCGCCGAGCGCTTGCGCAAGGCGGCCGCCGAGGGGCGCCTGTTGACCGAGGAGCTCGAGCACCGGCTTGCGGCTACCTTCTCGGCGCGCACTTACGGGGATCTGGAGCCGCTGGTCGCCGACCTTCCGCACGAGTTGGCGCGTCGCGGGCGGCGCTCGAGCGCCCTCCCCATCCCGAAGATGGCGATCGCGCTGGCGATCCTGATTGGGATGCCGATGGCGGTCGCGGTCGCGGTGGCGGCAGCCTTGCTGATCGTCAGCATGTTCGCGATGTGGGCGGTCATCGTCGTGGTCGCAATGTGGGTGTTCGGGCACCGCCTTCCGGTACTTCCGCGGCGCTACCACGCTCGCGGCTGGGGTCCCGGGCAGCAGCGCTGGTGGGGCCATCACGCACGCGGCACCGCCGGGCCGGGCGGCTGGCTGTAGCCGTCTCGCGCGGCCGGCCAATCCCTAATTCTTCTCTCCGAGCTCGAGCACCGCGAGGAACGCCTCCTGCGGGACCTCGATCCGGCCGACCTGCTTCATCCTTTGCTTCCCGCGCTTCTGCTGCTCGAGCAGCTTCCGCTTCCGGGTGATGTCCCCGCCGTAGCACTTGGCGATCACGTCCTTGCGGTAGGCCTTGATCGTCTCGCGGGCGACGATCCGGGAGCCGATTGCGGCCTGAATCGGGACGTCGTACTGCTGGCGCGGGATCGTCTTTCTCAGCTTCTCCGTCAGCGTGCGGCCGGAGTCGTAGGCCTTGCTGCGATGGACCAGCATCGACAACGCGTCGACCGCGTCGCCCGCGAGCAGGATGTCGAGCTTGACGAGGTCGGAGGTGCGAAGCCCGATCAGCTCGTAGTCGAGCGATGCGTAGCCGCGGGTGCGCGACTTGAGCTGGTCGAAAAAGTCGAGCACGATCTCCGCGAGAGGCAGATCGTAGGTGAGCTGCACGCGCTCTGGTGAAAGGAAGTGCATTCCGGCATGCTCGCCGCGGCGATCCTGGCAGAGCTCCATGATCTGCCCGACGTACTCCTTCGGCGTGAGGATCGAGGCGCGGATATACGGCTCGCGCACCTCGGCGATCACCCCGGGCTCAGGCATGTCGGTCGGGCTGTGCACGGGAAGCACCGTCCCGTCGGTGAGCGTCACCTCGTACTCCACGCTCGGCATCGTCGCGAGCAGCTCGAGGTCGTACTCGCGCTCGAGGCGCTCGCGGACGATGTCCATGTGCAGCAGGCCGAGGAACCCACACCGGAAGCCGAACCCGAGTGCATCGGATGTCTCCGGCTCCCAGCTGAGTGCGGCGTCGTTGAGCGTCAGCTTCTCGAGCGCGTCGCGGAGGTCAGGGTAATCGTCGGAGTCGATCGGGAACAGACCGCAGAACACCATCGGCTTGACCTCGCGGTAGCCGGGCAACGGCTCGCTCGCCGGATCGGCCCTGGTGGTCAGCGTGTCGCCAACGCGCAGCTTCGTGACGTCCTTGATGCCGGTGATGAGGAAGCCGACTTCGCCGGCGCTGAGACGCTCCGCCGAGGTCATCTGCGGGGTGAAGAAGCCGATGTCGTCGATCTCGGCCCGAGTTCCCGCCTGCATCGCGACGATCACCTCGCCCTTCGTGAACGTTCCGTCGACGACGCGGATGTATGCGATCGCGCCCCGGTACTGGTCGAACTCGGAGTCAAAGATCAGGGCACGAGGGCTTCCCTCGGGATCGCCGCTGGGCGGCGGGACACGGTCGACCAGCTCGTCGAGCACGTCGGTGACCCCCGCGCCGGTCTTCGCGCTGATTCGCCTCACGTGGTCGGCTGGCTCGCCGAGTAGGTCGGCGACCTCTTCCGCGACCCGTTCGGGCTCGGCCCCGGGCAGGTCGACCTTGTTCAGGCACGGGATCAGCTCCAGTCCCGAGTCGATTGCAAGGTAAGTGTTGGCGACCGTCTGCGCCTCGACCCCCTGCGAGGCGTCGACGACCAGCAGCGCTCCCTCGCATGCGGCGAGGCTGCGGGAGACCTCATAGGTGAAGTCGACGTGGCCCGGCGTGTCGATCAGGTGCAGCTG
This sequence comes from uncultured Solirubrobacterales bacterium, assembly GCA_963806475.1. Lineage (GTDB taxonomy): Bacteria > Actinomycetota > Thermoleophilia > Solirubrobacterales > Solirubrobacteraceae > Palsa-465. The sequence goes on along the minus strand of CAWDYK010000031.1, from coordinate 123,029 downwards.
ATACGTCTGGCCGTCGCGGGGCGACTCATAGAACACTCGAACGGCCTGCGCCTTGATCGTGATCCCGCGCTCGCGCTCGAGGTCCATCGAGTCGAGCAGCTGCGCGCGCATCGCCCGCGGGTCGACCGTGTGCGTCAGCTCGAGGATGCGATCGGCGAGCGTCGACTTGCCGTGGTCGATGTGGGCGATGATCGAGAAGTTGCGGATGTGCGCCTGGTCGGACATGGTGCTCCACCCTCAAGGGTATTTGGCGCGCCGCACTTCATAAGGCCGCGCGGCGCAGGCGACCGAGCACCAGCTCCTCGATCTGCCGGGCCTCGGGAATCCGCATCGCCAGGGTCACCTTGGAGTAGACCCCAATCCCGAGCGAGATCGCGACGCCGATGGAGATGATCTGCGCCGGGAGTGAGCGCCCGAGCAGGGAGTCGAGTCCGTACCAGGCGACCCACGAGATGCCGGCTAGCAGCGCTGAGGCGACGAGGATCCGGACCGTGATCATCCTCGTCTGGGATCCCTCGAGGCGGCCGCTGAAGCCGATCCGCAATCGTCGGTACTGCAGCGCGGTCATCACCGCGTTGGCGGCCGCTGTACCGATGACGAGGCCAGCGATCCCGAGGGGCTTGTACAGCGCGATGCTGACGGTGACGTCGACGATCATGTTGAGGCCCGCGAGGCCGGTGGGGATCCAAGGGCGCTGGACCGCGAAGAACGTGCGCGTCAGCAGCAGGTTGAGCCCGCCGAACGGAAGGCTGAACGCGAACCAGAACAAAGCGATCGACACCAGGTGCGTTGAATGCGGTGTGAAGTGCCCGCGCTGGAACACCAGGCGCGTGATCGGCGTCGCCAGCACCATCATCAGCGCCGCAGCCGGGATCAGCAGCAGGTTGATCTGCCGCATCCCGATTCCGACCGCGCGGCGCATACCGGCGACGTCGCGGCGCGCCGCCTGCCGGCTCAAGGTAGGGAACAGCACGGTCGCCACGGCGACGCTGAACACGCCCTGCGGCAGCATGTAAATGCGAAACGCGTTGTCGATCGCGCGCGGCGCCTGCGTCGAGACGAGCGAGCCGAACACCGAGTTCAGCAGCTGATCGAGGTTCACGATTCCCAACCCGATCGTGACCGGCAGCATCAGCACGAACACCTGCCGAACGCGCGGGTCGTGCCAGTCGATCGCGAACTGCAGCCGAAAGTCGATCCGCCGCAGCGCCGAGGCGACCATCAGCAACTGCACGACGGTGGCGATCAGCCAGGCGACGGCGTACGCGTAGATCTGCTTGCCGGGCGCGAAGTGTCCGTGCAATGCGACCAGGCCGACGACGATCACGAGGTTCCATACCGCCGGCGCAAGCGCGGGAATCGTGAACTCGTCGTAGGACTGAAGGATGCCGACGAGCAGGCCGGTGAGCCCCAGCAGCAGCACGACCGGGTAGAGCACCTGCGCGAGACCCGCCGTGAGGTGGTCGAGCGCCGGGCCGAACGTGCTGCCGGTGAACAGCGGCATGATCAACCCGGCCGTGAGGATCCCCACCGCGGTCAGCGCGCCGAGGCCGATCAGGATGATCCAGAACAGCGTCGAGGCGAGCCGGAAGGCCTCTCGCCTGCGTCCCTGCTGGAGCAGGTCGGTGAACACGGGCACGAACGCGGCCGACAGCGCCGCCTGCGCGAACAGGTTCGACATCAGGTTCGGGATCTGCGAAGCGATCGTGAACGCGGACGCCGGGCCGCCCGTGCCGAAGTAGCTCGCTGCGACGATTTCCCGCGCAAGCCCCGCGATCCGCGATAGCGCTGTCGCAATCGCGAAGATCGCCGTGTTCACACTGACACGGCGTCGCGGTCTTGGGGCACTCACAGCGATGGTGTCGTCGGCCACGGGCTCGCTATAGTAGGCGCGGGCCGCGGCGGAGCCGCCGCGGCTTCCGTCTGCCTCGTCGTCCCATGGCCAACATCCCCTCACAGAAGAAGCGGATCCTGCGCTCCGAGCGCGAGCGGCTCGAGAATCGCCGCTACACGTCAAAGATCAAGACCTACTTCCGCCGCCTCGAGCGCGCCGTCGCCGGGGGTGACGAGACCGAAGTCGAAGCCGAGCACCGGACGCTCGTGCAGACGATCGACAAGGCCGTCAAGCGCGGCGCGCTCCACCGCAACGCAGGCGCGCGCAAGAAGTCTCGCGCAGCGCGCGCGCGCCGCGGCGTCGCCAGCTGACGGCTACGTAGACGCCGGCAACCCAGCCCTCGCTGTTCCGGTCCGAACCCCGGTTCCAAGACTGTGCAACCTTTCGCCGCCCGGCGTGTAATTACCGGTGCCGAATCCCCGGAATGCCGTCCCGGGGAGCGGGGAACCCAAGTCGGATTGGGGCGAATCCCGCGGTGATCCGTAGGAAGCGCTCGCCCATCGAGCGCTAGCCCGTCAGCTAACTCCGCAGGCACAGGCACAAATGCGATTCGACCTCATCGAACGGATCCCGCTTGCCAAATTCCCTTACCCGGTGCGCCAGCAAGCCAAGACGATGCGCGCTCGCGCTGCGCCCGACGAGGCTTCTGCCCCTAAGCTTCCTGGCGGTGTGCGCCGCGCTCCAGCTGTGGGGCGCCCTCGCGTCGAGCACCGCGGCCGGGGCGCGCCGGTCTCCGTTCTCTCGGGTGCTGCGGGTCGGCGCTCGCGGCGGCGACGTCATGACGGTGCAACACTGGTTGAACCAAGTTCGAGTCTTTACCACGATCGACGGAGTGTTCGGTCCGCGGACCAAGGCGTCCGTTGCCCGTTTCCAGCGCGCCGCGCACCTCAGCCCGCCCAGCGGCACCGTCGGCGTGAGGACCGCCACGACGCTGGGCAGCTGGGTGCGTGCCCGGAGGACCGTGGGTCGCGCCGGCACTGACCCGACGCCCGGCGGGTCGGGCTGGGTGTTTCCGCTCCGGCCCCGCTCTCGCGTGCTGCCGCCATCCTCCTGGACGCTCGACCAGGGAGTCGACATCGGCACCGTCGGCAACGCCTGCGGCTCCCGTGTGATCGAAGTGGCGATGACGACCGGCACGATCGTCCAGGAGGGCATCGACGGGTTCGGTCCCGACGCGCCGGTCCTGAAGGTTCACGCGGGCCCGCTCGCCGGGCGCTACATCTACTACGGCCACGCGAAACCAGCACTGGTGCGGCCCGGAACGGTCGTGCATCCCGGTCAACCAATTGCCGAGGTCGGCTGCGGCAGCGTCGGAATCTCGAGCGCGCCCCATCTCGAGATCGGGATCAGCGCACCGGGCGGCCCGCATTGCTGCCCGAGCATGGGTGAGACGGCGAGTCAGATGTACGAGATCGTCCGCGGGCTGCACAGCGGTGCACCCTGACGTGTGCCGGCGGCTCACGAAGCGATCAGCTGGATCGCACGCACTGCGGCCGTGTCCTCGCTCTGGGCGCCGGACGCTCCTCCACGCGAAGCAAGCTCGAGATCAGCGATCTCCACGATCGCCTGACGGAGCCGATCGGAACCAGTGCGACGAGCGTCTGCGATCAGGCCGTCGGCGGCGCGCGAAGGCATGCGCAGGCTTCGCTTGATCTGCGCCGCCGGCTGTCCTGCCTCGAGCGCGATCGCGACCTTGTGCGCCAATCTGATCCGCTGGCTCATCCAGTACAGGAGGCCGGGCACGCGCTCTCCCTGACTGCGCAACGCGAGGTAGCGCCCGGTCGCGGCGGCCGCGTCCCCGGCGACGAGGGCGTCTGCAAGCGACCACGCCTTGTGTTCGGCGGACGCCGCGCTGAGCTCCTCGACCTCCGCCACATCGACGCGCGCGCCGGGCTCGGAGCCGAGCGCGAGCTTCTCGAGCTCCCGCAGGAGCCGTTGCTGCCGGTCCCCGACCTGCTGCACGAGCGCACGCGCCGCATCCGGATCGAGTTCGAGCCCGAGCTCTTTGGCGCTCGTCCTCACCCATTTGGGCAGCTCCCACGGCTTGACGCTGTCCTCGGCGCTGATATCGCCGCCGGCCTGCGTGACCGCGTCGCGCAGTCCCTTCGGCGCCTTCGTCCTACTGTCTTCGCGCGCGAAGAACGCGACGGTCGTGTCGGCCGGGACGTTCTTCAGGGCCTCTTGGAGCGGCTTCAGATCCTTTTCCTTCCAGCGCTCCACGCCGTCGACGACGATGAACCTCCTGCCGAGCGCGAACGTCATCGCGTCGAGCGCGCGCGCGACCGCTTCGGGAGTCGAGTTCTCGCCCTCGAACACCTCGATGCCCTGGGCGCCGCTCGCCGCCTCGGCGAGCGCGCGCAGGCGGCTTCGGCGCTCGCCGATACGTCCGTGATCGTCGCCGTGAATCAGGTACGCCGGCTTGAACGTGGGCACACCCAGCAGTCTAGGTGGCGCGCCCGACCGCAAACAACCGCGTCGCTCACGGGTTCTCGGAGAACGTGCGCGCCTCGCTATTCGGCGGTGCGCTGGGATCCGAGACACAGCTCGAGCGCGCGCGCCGCGGCCTCGCGCGCTGTGTCCACGCGCTCGATCCCGTCGATCATCCAGGTACGAAGGCCGACCACGGGGACCCCGGTCTTCAGCGCGAGCGCGACCTCGGACAGCGTTCCATAGGCCCCGCCGATCGCAACGACGACATCGGCGCTGCGGACCACGAGGCCGTTTCGTAGCTCCCCCAGCCCTGTCGGGATCGCGACCGCGACCCACTCGTTGGCGGCGCGGCGATCGGCTCCTGGGAGGATGCCGACTGTCACGCCGCCGGCACCGGCAGCGCCGCGGCAGGCGGCGGCCATCACGCCGCCGACCCCGCCGGTCACGACCGTCGCTCCCCCCTGCGCGAGCGCGTGCCCGACAGACTCGGCGTCCTGCTGCTCCTGCGCGTTCGCCTCGCCCGGGCCTACCACCGCGACGTAGGGCGCGGCCTTCATGCCCTTGACTCAGCGCACGACGACGTTGACGAGCTTGTCGGGCACGACGATCACCTTCGCGATCTCGTGACCGTCAAGGCGCCCCTGAACGCCGCGCGCGGCCAGGCACAGCCGCTCGAGCTCCTCCCGCGGCGCGCCGGTCTGCGCGGTGACGCGGTCGCGGACCTTGCCATTGACCTGACAGACGAGCTCGAACGTCTCGGTCTGAAGCATCTCGGGGTCGGCGTCCGGCCAGGGCGCCTCCCACACGCGCCGCCCGGTCAACAGCTCGTAGACCTCGGCGCCCAAATGCGGCGCGAACGGGAACAGCAGCGACGCGGCGGTCGCGGTCGCGAACCTCCTCGCCACCGGCTCGGCGCCCGCGTGGCGGTAGATCTCGTTGACGAGCTCCATCATGGCCGCAATCGCGGTGTTGAACGCGAACCGGCCGGTCATGTCGCCGGTGACCTTCTCGATCGCCCAGTTCGCCTTTCGCACGAGCGTCAGCCCGTTGCCCCGTGGATCCGGCGGAGGGTCGGCGCCGGCGGCGGGATCGCCGAGATCGTCGCCGAGACGCCACAGCCGCGCCAAGAACTTATGGACGCCCTGCAGTCGAGGTCTCAGACCACGCGGCATCCTGCTCGGGCGGTCCGATGAACAGGATGTAGCAGCGCGCCGCATCGGCGCCGTAGTGCTCGATGATCGGCCGGGGCGCGACGACGTTGCCCTTCGAGCTCGACATCTTCTGGCCGTCGGGCCCGAGAATCATCCCTTGCGTGAACAGGGCGCTGAACGGCTCCTGCACGTCGAGGTATCCCATGTCCGCGAGCGCCTTGACGAAGAAGCGCGCGTACATCAGGTGGAGGATGGCGTGCTCGATGCCGCCGATGTACTGGTCGACCGGCATCCAGCGTCGCACCACCTGTCGATCCCAAGCCTGCCTGTCGTTGTGCGCGTCGCAATAGCGCAGGAAGTACCAGCTCGAGTCGACGAACGTGTCCATCGTGTCGGTCTCGCGGCGCGCGCGCCGGCCGCACCGCGGACAGCAGGTGTTGACCCAATCCTCGGCGGTCGCCAGTGGCGATCGCCCTTTCGGCTGGTAATCCTCGACGTCGGGAAGCTTGACCGGGAGATCCGTTTCCGGGACCGGCACGATCCCGCAGGTGTCGCAGTACACGATCGGGATCGGGCAGCCCCAGTACCGCTGACGGGAGATGAGCCAGTCCCTCAGGCGGAAGCTGACCGAAGCGAAGGCCCGGCCTTCGCGGTCGAGCCAATCGATGATCGCCTGGTGGGCCTCGCGGTTGTGCATGCCGTCGAACGGGCCCGAGTTGAGCATCGGGCCGTCGCCGGTGTACGGCAGCTCCTCGTCGCTGCCGATGACGCGCCTGATCAGCAGGCCGAACGCCTGCGCGAACGCGAAGTCCCGTTCGTCGTGCGCCGGAACGCCCATGATCGCGCCCGTCCCGTATTCCATCAGCACGTAATCGGCGACGAACATCGGCAGCTGCTCACCATTGACCGGGTTCGTCACCGTTCGCCCCAGCGACACGCCCGTCTTCGGCTTCTCGGCCGCGCCGCGTTCCTCGACGGACTCGCTCATCGCGTGGTTTACGTAGTCGTGGACCCGCTGCTCGTAGTCGGTACCGGCGGCCAGCCGGAACACGTCCGGATGCTCGGGAGCCATCACGAAGAAGGTCGCGCCGAACAGCGTGTCGGGCCGGGTCGTGAACACGGGGTAATCGATCCCCAGCTCCTCGCAGCGGAACACCACCTCGGCGCCCTCGCTGCGGCCGATCCAGTTGCGCTGCATCGCCTTGACTTTCTCCGGCCAATCGATCTCGTTGAGATCGTCCAGCAGCCTGTCGGCATAGTCGGTGATGCGGAAGAACCACTGCTCCAGTTGGCGCAGCTCGACCTCGTGACCGCAGCGTTCACACCGCCCGTCGATCACCTGCTCGTTCGCCAGAACTGTCTGGTCGAACGGGCACCACTTGACCGCAGCCTGCTTGCGATACGCGAGGCCGCGCTCGAACAGCTTCAGGAAGATCCACTGGGTCCAGCGGTAGTAGCTTGGCTCGTGCGTGGCGAATTCGCGCGACCAGTCGATCGAGATCCCCCACCGGTGGAACCAGTGCCTGTAGGAGGCGATCGACTGGTTGGTCGCGTCGCGAGGGTGGATGCCCGTCTTGATCGCGTTGTTCTCCGCCGGCAGACCGAACGCGTCGTACCCCATCGGGTGCAGGACCCGACGACCGGTGCGGCGGTGGAAATGGGCGATCGCATCGCCCAGCGCGTAGTTCTTGAGATGCCCGATGTGAGGCTCGCCACTCGGGTACGGCAGCATCTCCAGCACGTAGGACTTTTCCGGTAGGTCGCCGTGTCCGCCCCGGCCGGCCTCCGCGGCGGGCTCGTTCGACACCTCCCAAGTGCGCTCGCGCGCCCACAGCTGCTGCCACTTGGGCTCGATCTGCTTGGGGTCATATCGTCGCTCGGACATGACTCTTGGGAGGTTACTTGCGAGTCGGCGGGCGGGCGGTCCGAGAAGTCGATTCCGTTTCCGCCCGATCCACGGCTCCACGGTCGCACCCTGGCTGCGAGGAAGGCGGCCGAGCTCGTCCGCGCGAGCATGAGGCGCGTCTGCGGTCGACCCCGCCGCCAAGGGGCAGCGAGCATGTATTACCCTTGCTGAAGACTTCGAATGCGACGGGGCTATAGCTCAGCTGGGAGAGCGCGGCACTGGCAGTGCCGAGGTCGCGGGTTCGAGCCCCGCTAGCTCCACTTACTTACTTAGGGCTCACGACTGAATTATTGACGTCTCTGACGGCGTCTGGACGCGCCTGACGCCACCGGCTCGCCGTCAAATACTCCCGGTATTATCGCGGCGAGCCGGCGCCGCCAGACACGCCCAGCCACTCGTCAGATCCTGCCACTAATTCAGTCGCGAACCCTTACTTCCGAACGGCCTGACGCGTCTTACTCGAACGTCATCCGTTGCGAGTCAAACGTCCCGGGTCGGCGTGGCCCGGGCTGAGCTCGCCGGGAGTCGACCCGATGGCTTCGCGGTCAGCCAAGCGGTGGTTTTGTCTGTCGCCGGCGGAACTCGATCGGGTGATGAGCCCGTGGCCGCGCCGCTCGGGGCCGGCTGCGGGTGCTCGGCTGGCTTCGTCGGCTGGCGCTGGCTCGAATGGGCAGGGCGCGGAACTGGTCCGGCGTCATGCCAACTATGGTGTCACACTAAGATTGATTCAGCAACAGGTTCGTGGTAGCTTCATCCCATCGCAGCCACCTCGGGCGGACTTCGGGAACGAAAGAAGGCCCGTACCCGGGCTCTCATCGCCGAGACCGCGATGGGCCTGTTCGCGGCGCGGGGGTTCGACGAGGTGACCGTGGCCGAGGCCGCCGAGGTCGGCGTGACCACCGTGTTCAACCACTTCCCGACCAAGGAGGACCTCTTCTTCGACCGCCAGGACGAAGTCGTCGAGCACCTGAGCCGGGTCGTGCTTGCCCGATTGTCGGGCAAGTCGTTCGCCGCCGGCTGCCGGCGGGACATGCTGAAACTGGTGGCGGCGCGCGACTGGCGAGCCTGACTGGTCCCGTCGATCGCGGACCTTCTACCGCCTCGCAGACCGCAGCCCCGCCCTGCAGGCCCGAACCCCATGGTTGACCGCGCCACCGCCCACCTCGCCGCGACCATCGCCGACGAACTAGCCATCCCTGCCACCGATATCGTCGCCACGGCTGCTGCCGCGATCCTCACCGCGCTGCGAAGCCTGCTCGACCACGCCCGGCGCGACAGCCTCGCCGGCCGATCGGTCGACGCCATCGCCGACCGGCTCGCCAACGCCACGAACCGGGCATTCGACCTCCTCGACGGGGAGCTGGCGACTCTCGGGGCCGCGACAACCGACCGCCACGCGCAGCAGGAGTCCGCGCTTGGGGCAAGCGTTCAAGATCGCACCCGGAGGTCTCGTCGTGGCTGACGATGAGATCCGAGAGGAGCTGGAACAGTGCGCCGCCGAGGCTGCCAACGAAGCACGCGCCGCACCCAAACCCGTGGCCGTCAGCGCGCCACAGGAACTCTGTTCGACCCCATGCCCAAGCTCCTCGGCGCATAGGTAGACCGGTTGTCCGACCGTCTCGCCACGTGGCGCCAGTCCCAGAGGTCCGGTTGACGCGACCCGGCCACCAGCCGGACGCGAGTGCCCGGCTCGCGTCCTTCACCACGGGAGATCACCGATCACCGGAGTGCAGGAGTCGACACACCGCAGCGTTCGGACAATCACCCACATCTGTTGTAGTTGTATTGTGGAGGAGAACAGCATGCGCGTCATACGTATCATGGCCGACCTTCACGTGGCTGACGTTGAGGCGGCAAAGAGTTTCTACACCGACTATCTCGGGCTGAGCACCGAGGAGTTCAACATGGGATGGGTAGCCCGCTACACCTCTCCTGACACCAGCTCGTTCGACGCGAGGACGCGAGTGCAGCTCGTCACGCACGATGCAACCGCGCCCGTCGACCCCGTTATCTCCGTCCACACGCCCGACGTCGAGGCCGCGTACGAAGAGGCTCAGGAGCTCGGCTACGAGATCGTGTACCCGCTCACGACCGAGCCGTGGGGTGTGCACCGGTTCTTCGTCCGCGCGCCAGACGGCAACGTCATCAACATCGTGCACCACGAGTGGTGAAGCACCGATCTAGATTCTAGGGTTCGTAGGAGAATAAGGTGTCGGAATGAGGGGTCCGAGGAGCGAGCGGGGCGAGGACGCAGCCGGACGACTCTGGGGCGGTCCGGTCGTGGCGAGGCTGGACGCCGAGCGGGCCTGCCCCGAGGCAGGAGCGCTGCGCGAGCATCCGAGGACGAAGCATCCGCGACGCTCATCGGGCGCCTCAAACGACAACTCTATTCTTCTACAGGCCCTCAACTAATCTAAGCAGAAGTCGCCGCGGTGGCGCCTCACTGATCTCGATCGCCCTGACGGGCCGGCAGCCGGCGGGAGGCCAAGCACCGAGGTCAATGATGCAACTGATTAGGATTAGATGAGTGATGTCTCCCGGCCGGTCAGGCTGGCGGGTCGATGCAAAGCTCTGCGATCAGAGTCATGCCGTCGAGGCCGTTCTCGCCGACCCGCTCCGGGACGGTTGCTCCGGCCGCGAGGAGGATCCGGACGAAGCCACCCGTCATCAGAGATGAACGAGGCGTTCGGGTCCGCCCCCGCGGCGAGCAGCCGCCGCACGACCTCGCGGATCCCCGCCGCCCGCTCCTGGTCGCCGCGCAAAAACCGCGAGAAGCAGGCATACAGGATCGGCTCCCAACCGTCCCACTCGGCTCGCTCACCGCAGCCGGTTTCGCCGCCAGCCGCCCCGAGACCTCCGTCGCCTCACCGGTCACACACGCGCACGCCAGATCGTGGCGGAGTCCGGCGATGAATGAATAAGTGCGCCGTTGAGGCGTTCGAGGAGCGAGCATGGCAAGGACGCAGGACCGAAGGTGTGGCCCTGCCACATCGAGGTCCGAGGACGCAGCCAGGCGAAGCTCATTCAGTCAAGTCGGATGTAGTGGTGTAACGGGTAGAGCTCGTCGGTGACCCCTTCTTCGCTGCGTCGAGCGCGGCGGGAGGATCGAGCGCCTTCTGCTGCGCGAGCGCGAGCGCGCGATCGGCGAGATCGGCAGCCTCGGCCCCGCCGACCGACTCGTCGCGCAGCGCGAGCGCCAGCAGCAGCTCGCGCATCAGCTCGGGGTTCGCCGTGTCGGGCGGCGGTCCCGCGGGCGGCAGCGAGCGCGCCGTCGCGAGCAGCCGCGAGACGCTCACCCCGCCGCCGAACAGCCTCCCCGGATACTTCTCGGGGATCGTCGTCACGACACCGCCCGTCGCGGGGTTGACGACGTGGATCTTGCTCCGCAGCCCGGAGCGCTCGAGCGACAACCGGTAGCCGGACAGCCGCAGATAGCCGAGCTGTGCCGCGAGCTGCGTGAACGCGAACGCATCGCTCTCGTCGCGCAGCTTCGGCTGGTGAAGCGAGATCTGCGTTCCTGGATCGGGGACGCTCGAGTCGGGATCGGGCGCGACCAGCAGGAACACCTGCTGTCCCAGCCGCCCGGCGCCGACGCCGGCGACGTCGGCCAGCAGCTGATAGCCGCCGACTGCGAGCGCGCCGACGATGCCCGTCGGCAACGGATGCCCGGCGAGATATCGGGGGCCGAACGTCATCGCTGGTCGAGCAGGCCGCCGATGACGTTTCCGAGCACCCCACCTCCCTCGCGCTGAGCGGCGCCGCCGGCGCCCTCCTGGACGGCGGGCTGGAAGTAGGCGCTCTGCAGGCAGACGCGGCCCGGCCCGGTGAAGCGGTTGAACACGAGGTTGCCGGCGCCGGCGCCGAGGAACCCCGTCTTGAACCCGTACACCTCCTGCGTCATCTGCACCGAATGGTCGCGATAGACCCAGCCGCCGGGCTCGATGTCGATCGTCTCGCCGGGATCGAGCACCTTCTCGAACAGGTTCCCGTACCCGTGGATCCAGACGACGCCCTCGTGATCGGTGGCGAGGAAGTGGTCGACCCACAGGCCACCGCCGTAGAGCATGTTCGCGAACCCCTTGATCCGGCTGTAGTCGTACTCGACCCGTCCGGTCGCGGCGAGGAACTGGTGCTCGCGCACGACGATGCTCTCTCCCGCCTGCAGATGGATGGCGGCGATGTGTCCCGGCGCGTCGCGGCTGAACGCGATCTCACCACCCGACTGCGCTTCGAGCAGCAGCAGCGGCATCCCGCCGAACACTCTGCGCTTCAGGCCCTTCTTCAGCGGGTGCAGGCCGATCTGCATCTGCGGGTACTTCCACAGCAGCACGTGGTGCTCGAAGTAGACCGGGACCTGCCCGTCCAGCGCCATGTGCAGGACCGGGACGAGCTCGCCCTCGAGCCGGTAGCTCAGCCCGGGCGCTGCGCCCTGCGTGATTTGCGTCGGAAGGATCTGTGGCGCCGCGGGCATTTGAGACCTCTCTGTGTCAGGGACGTGGCTTTCGCGGCAGCGACGGACCCCCGCTGCCGCACCGTGTGAGCGGACGGTATCGCGCCCGGGTGGGGGCTGCCAGTGGTGGTCGTGGGAGGACGATCGGGACGATCGCCGGCGAGCTTCGCGACTCGGGGATAATCGGGCTCGTGCCGCCGATCTACGTAACAGGCCATCGCAATCCCGACACCGACTCGATCGCCTCGGCGATCGGCTACGCCGAGCTGAAGGGCCGCCTGGACCCGAACAACGAGTACGTCCCGATCCGCCTCGGCGAATGCAATCCGCAGACGAAGTGGGTGCTCGAACGGAGCGGGGCGCGGGAACCGGAGTTCGTTCCGCACGTGCTGCTGCGCGCCTGCGACGTGATGCAGACGAAGTTCCCGGTGGTCGGGCAGGACCAGCCAATCCGGGCCGCGGGAATGGTGCTTGCCCGCGCGCAGCTCGAGCTGGTTCCGGTCGTCGACGACGACGGCGCGCTGGCGGGCGTCGTGACGGAGCGCGCGCTCGCGCGTCGGTTCGTCCGCGAGACCCGTGAGACCTCGACACTGGCGGACGCGCCGACGCCGATCAGCGCGGTCGTCGACGTGCTCGAGGGCAAGCTCGTCATCGGCGAGGATCGCGAGCTCGCCGGGGAGTCTGGGTGCACTCGATGGACGTGAACACCCGCAGCGGGATCTCCGAGGGCGACGTGGTCGTCATCGGCAACCGGGCGGACGCCCAGCGCCTAGCGATCCAGCTCGGCGCGGCGCTCCTTGTGCTCTCCAACGGCTCCGAGCCGTCCGACGAGATCGGAGAGTTCGCGCGCGAGCTTGGCGCGGCGATCCTCGTCTCGCCGCTCGACACATACGTGTCCGGCCGGATGATCACGCTCGCCGCTCCGTGCCGCTCCTACATGGAGGACGACCCGCTGACGGTCACGACGGAATACCTTGTAGCCGACATGTCCGAGCAGGTCAAGGAGGTCCACTACGGTGCGGCGGTCGTCGTCGACGCGAGGCGGCGTCCGGTCGGGCTAGTCAGGCGTTCGGACCTGGTCGCCCCGCCTCGACGCCGGGTGCTGCTGGTCGATCACGCCGAGCAGAGTCAGAGCGTACCCGGCGTCGAGCAGGCCGAGATCGTCGAGATCCTCGACCACCATCACATCGGCTCGATCGAGACGCGAGTGCCGGTACGGGCGACGTTCGACCCCGTCGGATCGACCGCGACGCTCGTGATCGAGCGCTTCCGCCAGAACGGGATGGAGCCCAGCCGCGCCACCGCGGTGATGCTGCTCGGGGCGATCCTGTCGGACACCGTGATCCTGAATTCCCCCACCACGACCGAACGCGACCACGCCGTCGTCGAGTACCTCGAGCGCGTGCTCGCGGTGTATGCGGAGACGATCGGTCGCGAGATGTTCGAGGCGACGGCCGACCTATCTGCGGTCAGCGCCGACGAGATCATCGCGCGCGACGCCAAGGAGTATCAGCTCACGAGCGGCCAGACGATCTGCATCGCCCAGATCGAGGTCGTCGGCAAGGGGCTGCTCGACCGCAAGGACGAGCTCCTCGCGGCGCTGCGCGCCGAGCGCGAGCGCCAAGGCCTTCAGATCTACGCGCTGATGATCACCGACATCCTCGAGAAGACGACCGAGCTGCTGGTCGCGGGCGACACGACGGCGGTTGCGCGTTCATTCGGCGTCCAACCCCACGACAGCACAATCGAGCTCCCCGGGGTGATGAGCCGCAAGAAGGAAGTGGCGCCGAAGCTGCTGGCGACGCTGTAGCTGTGGGGCAAGACCGGGCTAAACCAGGGCTAAACCCGGGCTAAACCAGGGCTAAACCGCGCCGACCGCCAGCGCCGGGGCCTCGCCCCACAGCTGCTCGAGCCGGTAGTACTCGCGCATATCGGGCGTGAACACGTGGACGACCACGTCGAGGTAGTCCATCAGGATCCAGCGCGCCTGGGGGAGGCCCTCGACCCGCCGGGGCAGGATGCCGTGCTCGCGCTTCATCCCGGCGTGGATCGCGTCATGGATAGCCTTGGTCTGGCGATCGGTGCGCCCGCTGCAGATCACGAAGTAGTCGGTGTACCCGATGATCCCTCGCAGATCGAGCTGGACGACGTCGAGCGCTTTCCGGTCTGAGGCGTACTCGGCAATCGCTGTTGCGATCCCTTCGGGCGTCATCAACTCTTGGGACCTCCGTATAGGTCGTGCTCCGCGATATAGGCCGCGACCGCATCGGGAACGATGTACTTGATTGGTATCCCCGCCCGGACCCGACGACGCACGAGCGTGGACGAGATTCCGATCTGAGGCATCTGGAAGAACCGCGCTGTGTCGCCACATCGAACAGAGCGAAGGGCCTTGTCCACGGCGCTCCTGGCCGTCCCCCGCCGCTTGGCAACCGCGATCGTCGCCAGGGAAAGGACGCGTTCCGGCTCGTGCCAACCGCGGAGACCTGCCGCGACGTCGCCGCCGAGGATCAGGAACAGCTCGCTGTCTGGTGCTTGAGAATGCAGCCCTTCTAGGGTATCGACCGTATACGACGGCCCCTCGCGGCGGATCTCGAGGTCCGAGACGGTGAATCGATCGTCGTGGCCGATCGCGCGCCTGGACAGCTCGAGGCGATGCTCCGTGCCCGGCTCGTCGTCGACCGGCTTGTGTGGTGGAATCCGCGCGGGAATCAGCGTCACTCGGTCGAGCTCGAGCTGAAGATACGCCTCCTGGGCGCAGACCAGGTGACCAAGATGCGGCGGGTTGAAGGTCCCGCCCATGATCCCGAGGCGCACCGAATCAGCGGATGTGGCCGTCGCCCTCGACCAGATACTTGAACGTGCAGAGCTCGCGCAGACCGATAGGGCCACGAGCGTGGAGCTTTTGGGTCGAGTTGCCGATCTCCGCGCCCATCCCAAATTCTCCCCCGTCGGTGAACCGCGTCGACGCGTTGACGTATACGCATGCAGCATCGACGCCGAGCCTGAACATCCGCGCCGCCTCCGTGTCGCGGGTGACGATCGCCTCGGAGTGACCGCTGCCGTGCGCGTTGATGTGATCGATCGCGTCCGCCACCGAGTTCACGACCCCGACCGCGAGCTCGAGCGCCAGGTACTCCGTATCCCAGTCGTCCGCGGCCGCGGGGCTGATCGGGACGCTCGGCGCCGCCGCTCGCGCGCGCGAGTCGCCGTGCAGCGTCACGGCGGCGCCGTGCAGCGCCTCAGCAACGCTGGGCAGGAACGCGTCCGCCACCTTAGCGTGCACGAGCAGCGTCTCGGCCGCGTTGCAGACGCCCGGTCGCTGGAGCTTGGCGTTGAGTACGATCGCCCGCGCGTCGTCGAGATCGGCGCTGGCATCGACGAACACGTGGCAGTTGCCGGATGCCGCGTAGATCACCGGCACCGTCGCCACGCCCTTCAGCGCCGTCTTCAGCCCCTCGCCGCCGCGGGGGATGATCAAGTCGACGGCGCCCGTCTGCGTTGCCAGCTCGGTCAGCTCTTCGCGCCCGCCGCCCGCGATGAGCGACAGCGCCCCGTCGGGCAACCCGGCCGCGACCGCCGCGTCGGCCGCCACGGCTGCCAGCACCGCGTTCGAATGCGCGGCCGAGCTCGAGCCGCGTAGCACGATCGCGTTTCCGGACTTCAGGCACAGCGCCGCGGCGTCGATCGTGACGTTCGGGCGCGCTTCGTAGACGACCGCGACGACCCCCAGCGGTACCCGCACCTTGCGGACCTCGAGGCCGTTGGGGAGCCGGCCGCCGCCGATCACCTCGCCGACCGGGTCGGGCAGCGACACGATCTTGCGTACGCCCGCCGCGATCGCGGCCACGCGCTCAGAGTCGAGCGCGAGGCGGTCGATCAGCGTCGCCGACAGCCCGTCCTCGCGGCCCGCCTGCAGATCGCGGGCGTTGGCCTCGAGGATCTCGTCGGTGCGCTTGATCAGCGCCGCCGCGATCGCCTCGAGCGCCGCGTCCTTGACGTCCGAGCCGAGCGCCGCGAGCGGGCGCGACGCTCGCTTGGCCGCCAGGCAGATATCGGACACCGACGTCGTGATCGTGGCCATCCTGGGCAACAGGTTACGGGAGCGCGAAGGAATCCCCGGTCACGCGAGTACGAAGTAGTCCCGGTGGACCGCTTCCTCGCTCGCCCGCGGCAGCAGCTCGCGGACGTCGGCCGACTTCAGCCCGCGGACCCGATGCAGCTCGCCCGCGGAGTAGTTGGAGATGCCCTTGCCGACCCGCTCGCCCTCGTGCGAAACCTCGACCGCGTCGCCCGCGTCGAAGTCCCCCGCCACGTCGACGATGCCGACCGGCAGCAGGCTGGTCCCGCCTTCGCGGAGCGCTCGCGCGGCGCCCGCATCGACCAACACGCGGCCGCGAACCGGCTTGGCGTACTTCAGCCACAGCTTGAAGCTCGAGTAGCGCCCCTCGCTGGCGCCGAAACGCGTCCCGGTGGGCGCCCCGGCAGCCGCCGCCACGATCGCGCCGCGTTCCATTCCGCCGGCGATCACGGTCGTGATCCCGGCGGCGGTCGCCATCTCCGCGGCGACGATCTTCGAGCGCATCCCGCCCGAGCCCAGCGGCGACGGCGTGTGGCCGATGTCGAGGCCGTCTAGGTCCTCGAATTCCGCGACCTCGGTGAGGAGTCGAGCATCCGGGTGCGTGCGCGGGTCCGCGGTGAATACGCCGGCTGCGTCGGTGAGCAGCAGCAGCAGCTCGGCGCCGAGCAGGATCGCCACCTGCGCCGCGAGGAAGTCGTTGTTGCCGAACGAGATCTCGTCGGTGGTGGTCGTGTCGTTCTCGTTGATGACCGGAACCACGCGCCAATCGAGGAGCTTTCGAAGCGTCTGCCGCGCGTTCAGATAGTGGGTCCGCGCGCTCATGTCGAAGAACGTGAGCAGCACCTGCGCGCTGCGCACGCCGCGGGCGCGCAGCAGCTCGTCGTAGACCTGATAGAGCTTGCCCTGGCCGACGGCGCTCGCCGCCTGCAGCTCGTCGATCGAGCGCGGGCGCAGCGGGATCTCCATCACGCCCATTCCGCGCGCAATCGCGCCGCTGGTCACGACGATCACCGCGCGGCCGGCGTCGTGCAGCTCGGCGAGCTCGTCACAGATGCGCGCCAACACGTCGTCACGCACAGCGCCGCGCTCGTCAGCGACGACGCTCGACCCAAGCTTGACGACGAGGGGATCCATCGCCGTGGAGGGTAGAGCGGGCCGGCCAGAACCGTTGAAGTTGCTGGCGTAGGTCTGATCCCAGGTGCGCCGTTCCAGTTGCTCGAGAGGGTCCCGTACAGGGTCACGGTCTTGTCGTCCTTGAAGAAGATGCTGGTCGTGTTCAGGTGGGAGCCCCTGACGCATCCCGTCTCCTCGCTCCTGGTTGGCTGTCCGGCCAGCCGGGAAAATCTACAGATTGGGATCGAGATCGAACGCCACGCCCGCGATCTCGACCTCGTCGCCCGGCTCGAACCCCTCGGTCTCGAGCGCGCGGATCACTCCGATCCCCCGCAACCGCCGCTCGAGGTGCGCCAGCGCGTCCTCGTTTTCGAGGTCGTAGCGCGCAATCAGCCGTTCGATCCCGGTTCCGGTGACGCGGAAGCTCCGCTCGCCGGTCCGCTCGATGCGGTAGGCGCGATCCGCGATAGGACGGAAGACGCGGTGCGCGGCGAGCTGGTCGAGCTCGGCCAGCGTGTCGTCGCCGGCGCCGGCGCCGTCGCCGTCGCCCGGGTCTCGGGCCGGGACCCGTCGCACGAGCTCACGCGCCAGCTCGTCGAGCCCCGCCCGCGTCACCGCCGAGGTCAGGATCACGGGGACTTCGTCGCCGAGCCGTTGCCGCCAGCGCTCGTGCGCCGATGCCGCCGTGTCGGCGTCCACGAGGTCAGCCTTGGACAGGGCGAGCATTCGCGGCAGCGCCGCGAGCCTCGGGTCGTGCAGCTCGAGCTCGCGCTCGACGGTCGCGTGGTTGGCCACCGGATCGGAGCCGTCGAGCGGCTTGGAGTCGAGCACGTGGACGAGCAGGCGGGTCCGCTCGACGTGGGCCAGGAACTCGTGCCCGAGGCCGGCGCCGGCGCTGGCGCCCTCGATCAATCCCGGGATGTCGGCGATCACCAGCTGGCGGTCGTCGAGCTCGAGCGTGCCGAGTGCGGGCTCGAGCGTCGTGAACGGGTAACCAGCGACCTTCGGCCGCGCCCGCGTCAGCCGCGCGAACAGCGAGGACTTGCCGGCGTTCGGCAGCCCCACGAGCCCGACGTCCGCGAGCAGCTTCAGCTGCAGCGTGATCCAGGTCTCATCGCCGGGCGGGCCCCGTTCGGCGAACCTCGGCGTCTGATGGGTCGGTCCGGCGAAGCGCTTGTTGCCGCGCCCGCCCGGGCCGCCCCGCGCCACGAGCGCGCGCTGGCCGGGCCGGACCAGGTCGTGGCGCGTCCCGTCCTGCTCGACCAGCACCTCGGTTCCCGGCGGCACCGCGATCTGGAGCGTTTGGCCGTCGGCGCCGTGGCGCAGCGAGCCCTCGCCGTGACCGCCGCGGCGAGCCTTGAAGTGCGAGCGGCGCCGGAAGCGCTCCAGGTCGCGCAGCGAGTCATCGCTCACGAGCACCACGTCGCCCCCGCGGCCGCCGTCGCCCCCGTCCGGTCCGCCGCGGGGCACGTGCGCCTCTCGCCGGAAGCTGAGGCAGCCGTTGCCGCCGCCGCCGGCCTGTACGTGGATGCGAGCCCTGTCCTGCATTAGATCATGCTGACATGCCTCATCCGGGTGTCGGCACGTAGCGCCGGCACGGCTCGCCCCGCAGGCCGGGGCACGGCGGGAGGCCGGTCGGGACGCTCACGCCGGAGACGAGCGGCAGGATCAGGCGCGAAGGCATTTGCCGCGAGTGGGCGATCAGTACCGTTGCACGCCCACCGGCGGGAACGGTGTTCCGGAACGACCAGAGCGGCTGGTCGCCGTTCGGCGCCGAGATGATGACGCGGATCCGTACGAGACGGCGGTCCCAACCCGCGGCCGTCAACCAGCGTGAGAGTGACGCCGGGCCGGGCCCCGGTCACGTACACCTGCTCGGCGCTGCCCCGCGCCTGGAGTCGCAGCCGGCCGGCCGGGCCCGACGCCTGCGTGCCCCTCCCACCCGTGACCGCCGCGCCGGCGGGCGCCACGCACACGGTGAAGATCGCAAGCACCGTCGACACCGCAGCTCTTCTCACTACCTCTCTCCTGTCGCATCGCATCGGTGCGGTGCAGCGTGGCAGCATTGCACTTCTTCGAGCGCACGCAGCAGCGGGAACTCGGAGGGCGATGATTGCGTCAGGTAGGAGACGGCGTACTCAAGTCGCCAACGAGTGGATGACAACGACCCCTGGAGAGCAGAGATGCCCACAGCAACGTTCGTGATAGTCGGCGGCAGTCTCGCCGGGGCCAAGGCGGCCGAGACTCTGCGCGCCGAGGGCTTCGATGGCCGCGTCGTCCTGATCGGAGCCGAACCCGACCGCCCCTACGAGCGACCGCCGCTGTCCAAGGAGTATCTCCGCGGTGAGGCCGACAGCAAGCCGTTCGTCCACGACGAGTCCTACTACGGCGAGCACGAGATCGAGCTCCGAACCTCCACCGAGGTCACTCGCATCGAGCCCGGCGACTCGCGGGTGCAGCTCGCCGGCGGTGAGGCGCTCGAGTTCGATCGCCTGCTGCTGACGACGGGCGCCGAGCCCCGGCGGCTTTCGATTCCGGGCGCCAACCTCGACGGCGTGCACTACTTGCGCACGGTCGAGGATAGCGATGCGATCCGCCGCCGGATCGATCAGGGCGGTCGGCTCGTCACGATCGGAGCCGGCTGGATCGGCGCAGAGGTCGCCGCGTCTGCGCGGCAGCGGGGATGCGACGTGACACTCGTGGAGATGACCAAGGTGCCGCTCGAGCGCGTGCTCGGCCGCGAGCTCGGCGGCATCTACCGCGACATCCACACCGATCATGGGGTCGAGTTCGTTGGCGGCGCCGCGGTCCAGGCGATCGAGAGCGATGGAACGAAGGTCGCCGCCGTGAGGCTCGCCGACGGGCGGCTGATCTCCGCGGACTTCGTGGTCATCGGCATCGGGGTGGAGCCGCGCGTCGGACTGGCGGAGGAAGCCGGGCTCGAGCTCGCGGACGGAATCGCGTGCGATGAGCACCTGCGCACCAGCGCACCGAACATCTTCGCCGCGGGCGACGCCGCCGCCGCCTATCACCCCCACTACCGGCGGCGCGTCCGCGTCGAGCACTGGGCGGGCGCGCTCAACCAGGGGCCGTCGGCCGCCCGCAACATGCTTGGGCGAGAGGAGTCATACACGCGGATCCCGTATTTCTTCTCCGACCAGTATGAGGTCGGGATGGAGTACTCGGGCTACGCCCCGCGCTGGGAGGAGATCGCGTTCCGCGGCGATCCAGCGAGCCGCGAGTTCATCGCGTTCTGGCTCCAGGACAATCGCGTCGTCGCGGGCATGAATGTGAATGTCTGGGACGTAACCGCCCCGATCCAGTCGCTGATCCGGTCCCGCTCGGCCGTCGACCCTCGCGTGCTCGCCGATCAGGACACGCCGCTCGATCAGCTCGTGGCCGCGTAACTACGGAGCTGGTCGAGAAACGCCAGCGCTGCTCGCGTAACTCGACCAGCTGCGCGCTATTCGCCGTCAGACGGAACGATCGAGATCACGCGTCCGCGGCGGCCGCGGGTGAACTCGACCGTCCCTGCGGAGCGGGCGTAGATCGTGTCGTCCTTACCGATGCCGGCGCCGTCGCCCGGCTTGAAGCGGGTTCCGCGTTGGCGGACGATGATCTCTCCGCCGGTGACTGTCTGACCAGCGAACACCTTGACGCCGAGGCGCTTCGCGTTCGAGTCACGGCCGTTCCGGGAGGAGCCAAGGCCTTTCTTATGCGCCATCGCCGGCCTCCTCGCTGGTCGTCGTCTGCGTCTCGCCTGCGGCGAGCCTGATCTCTGTCACCTCGATCCGCGTCAGTTCCTGGCGATGCCCGGTGCGGCGCTTGTAGCCGCGCTTGGGCTTGAACTTGACCACGCGGAGCTTGGGCCCGCGCTCGTGGGCGAGGACGCGGGCCTCGACGTTGACCTGAGACAGAGTCTCGGAGCGGTCGAGTACGGTGTCGCCGTCGACATACAGCAACGGCTCGAGCTCCACCGCGGCGCCGTCATTGGCGGGCAGGCGCTCGACCAGCAGGGACTGGCCCTGCTCGACGCGGTACTGCTTACCACCTGTTCTTACGATTGCGTACGACATCCGAGTGAAGTCAGTCAGAGGACGACGGCGCCGCAGAAGCCGACTCGGTTGTGGCGCCGGAGCGGCGCCGCCCGCCTCTGCGCCCACGACGCCGAGACCTCGATTCTAGTCCATTGTCGGATTCGCCGGGCGCGGCCCCGTCGGAGGCCGCGGCGCGGAGCTCGACCTTGACGTCGACGAGCGAGGCGCGGGCTTCGGTGCGGCCCACCTCCTCGATCCGCACCAGGTGCTTCTGCCCCACGTACGGGGTCCCACCGGTGACGGAGATGATGTACCCGTCGATCTTGGCGACAGCGTCGCCGGGGCTGTACATGTGCGGCTCGACGATCTCGACGTGGACCTCCTCGCCCTCGCGGAACGGAAGCGCTCGCTCGAGCACCTGCTCGCGGTCGCCCTGGAGCAGCACCTGGAAGTGCTCGAGCGGCAGGCCCTCGGAGCCCTCGAAGTGGAACCACTTGCCGGTCTCCTCCTCGATCGTGCGCAACACGCGCGCGTCGTTGCCGGTGAACTGAGCGCTCACGCGCGGGTTCATCTGGATCAGCATCGCCTCCGCCGAGCTCTCCTTCGCCAGGTCGCGCATCCGCCGCTCGAACTCGATCGCGATCGTCTCCTCGGACTTGATCACGCCCTCGCCGTCGCACGTCGGGCACGGTCGGGTCATGATCTCGCGGACGCCGTCGGTGACGTTCTGGCGCGTCATCTCGACCAGCCCCAGCGGCGAGATCTCGACCACGAACGTCTTCGTGCGGTCCTCGTCGAGCGCCTTGCGCAGCGTCTTCAGCACCGTGTCGCGGTTGCGCGCGCGGGCCATGTCGATGAAGTCGATGACGATGATCCCGCCGATGTCGCGCAGCCGCAGCTGCCGCACGACCTCCTCGGCAGCCTCGAGGTTGGTCTTCGTGATCGTGTCTTCGAGCTTCGCGCCCTTGCCGCGGCCGATGAACGACCCGGAGTTGACGTCGATCACCGTGAGCGCCTCGGCGTAGTCGATCATCAGATAGCCGCCGCTCGGCAGGTCGACTCGGCGTGACAGCGTCGAGTCGAGCACGCCCTCGACCTTGAACGCCTCGAACAGGGGCTGCTGCTCCTCCCACAACTCGACGCGATCGACGAGCTCCGGCGCGGTCCGGGAGAAGAACGAGACCAGTCGGTGGTGCTGCTTGGCGTCGTCGACGATCGCCCGCTCGAAATCGTCGGAGAAGATGTCGCGCACCACCCGCACCGACAGGTCGGCCTCCTGGAACACGAGCGCCGGTGCCGGCGACTCGGCGACGCGCTTCTGCAGCACCTCGTTCAGCTTGAACAGGTACAGCAGCTCGCGCTCGAGGTCCGCGTGCTTGGCGCCCTGGGCGGCCGTGCGGATGATCGCGCCGGTTCCCTTGAGGTCGAGCTTGGCCGCCTCCTTGCGCAGCCGCTCGCGCTCCTTGTCGTCGAGCCGTCGCGAGACGCCGACCCCCTCGCCGAACGGCGCGAGCACCATGTAGCGGCCTGCGATCGTGAGGTCCATCGACAGGCGCGCGCCCTTCGTCTTGAGCGGGTCCTTGACGACCTGGACCACGACCTCCTGCCCCGGCTTGAGCAGATCGGTGATCTGGCGTCCCTCGCGGCTGCCGCCTCGGCCTCGCCGCGGCGCCTCGACTCCGGGAAGCACGATCTCATCGACGTGCAGGAACCCGTTCTTCTCGAGGCCGATGTCGACGAACGCGGCCTCGAGTCCGGCGAGCACGTTGTCGACGCGGCCCTTGTAGATATTTCCGACGATCGAGCGAGCTCCGCGTCGCTCGAGGTAGAGCTCGGCCACGTGGTAGCCCGGCGCCGGCTTGGTCGTCTTGCGGCGGCGCCGCGACCCACTAGAGCTCGGCTTACGTTCGGCGACCGTTCCGGTCGCCTCGAGCAGCGCGACACGGGTCTCCCCACGGTCGACGCTGACCAGCACTTGCTTCTTCAATTTGTTCTCAGTCCTTTATGTCTAGTCGCCCGGCGCGCGTAGCGCGGCACGGACGGAACTTGCGGTGCCCCGCGAGCGCTCCGAATGGAGCGGCGGGGGCGAAAAGCTGCGGCGGTTGCGCTGCGCGAGGGTCGGAGCAATCACGAGACCAGTGCCCGTCCCTTGCCTGCAGCCGCGACCCTGGCTTGGATGTTGATCGACTGCAGCAGTCCGATGGCGATGAACGTGACGAGCACCGACGAGCCGCCATAGCTCATTAACGGCAAGGGGACGCCCGTGATGGGCATGATCCCGATCGTCATACCCACGTTCACGAACACCTGGAACATCAGCATCGCGAGGATGCCGGCGGCGATCAGCGTTCCGTACAGGTTCTTGGCAAGCGTGAGTATTCGCAGCGTGCGCCATATCAACAATGCATATAGCGATAGCACAAGCGCCGCGCCGGCGAACCCGTACGTCTCCCCCACCGCCGCGAAGATGAAGTCGGTCTGGCCCTCGGGGAGGAAGTGCAGGCTCGTCTGGGTTGCTCTCTCGACGCCCCGGCCGGTCTTCTGGCCGGAGCCGATCGCGATCTCCGATTGGAGGATGTTGTACGTCTGGTTGCCCGGATCCCGCGAGGGGTTCAGGAAGCCCGTCAGCCGCTGCACCTGGTAGGGCTTCAGCACGTGCACGCCGAGCGCCGGCGCGGCCACCAGCACGAGCACGACGGAGGCTATGAACATCGCCGCGAGCGCGGTCAGCTGCTTCCACGAGGTTCCCGCGAACACCAGCATCATGTACGCGACCGCGACGTACACGAGGCCGGTCCCGAGGTCGGGCTGCGGGATCACGATCATCGCCGGCAGCAGCGCGAGCAGCATGATCCGCGCGGTCGTCCGCCGCTCGTGCAACCGCCGCGTTCGATCGACGGCGAACGCCGCCAGCGACACGACCAGCAGCACCTTGCCGAACTCCGAGGACTGCACCTGGAAGAACGGCAGCGGGATCCAGCGGTGCGCCCCCCGGACGATCGGCATCCCGAACACGACGACGTTGAGCGCGATCAGGAGCCCGTAGAAGCCGTACCTGTACTCGCGCAGGCGCGAGTAGTCGATCCGGGCGAGCAGCAGCGCGACCGGCACGCCGATGCCGACGTAGATCGCCTGGCGCTCGACGTAGAACAGCGGCTGGCCCCGCACCGCCGTCCGGGTCG
The DNA here is from genome assembly GCA_963806475.1 of uncultured Solirubrobacterales bacterium. Taxonomy (GTDB): domain Bacteria; phylum Actinomycetota; class Thermoleophilia; order Solirubrobacterales; family Solirubrobacteraceae; genus Palsa-465. The sequence goes on along the minus strand of CAWDYK010000031.1, from coordinate 98,785 downwards.
CCCCCTTCAGCGTGATCAGCGAGCACACGGCGAGGCCGAGCGCGCCGATCAGCAGCAGCGGGTCGAACCGCGGCATCCGCCGCACCTGTGGGGTGACGACCTCTTCCTCGAGAGTCTGGATCGGCGTCGCGCTCACAGCGTCCTCGAGTTGCCGGCGACGAACTGACCGCGCTTACCGAAGAACCACTGCGACAGGATCTCCCGGGCCGCGGGCGCGGCGGCCAGGGCGCCGAAGCCGCCCTGCTCGACCGTCACCACGACCAGGATCGGCTTGACCGGATCGGGGACGTAGCACACGTACCACGACTGGTCCTGCTGCCCAAAGTGCTGCGCAGTTCCGGTCTTCCCGTACACCGGGTAGCGGTTCTGCGGCCAGGTCGCGAACACGTCGGCCGACGTTCCGCCCGACACCGACGCCGCGTCGTGCAACCCCGTCCGGATCGCATCGAGGTACTGGAGCTGGATCGAGACGTCGCGCGCCGGAGGCGGGTCGATCCGCTGCAGCACCGTGCCGTCGGGCGCATCGACCTCGAGCCCGACGTGCGGGCGGACCACGTGCCCTCCGTTCTCGATCGTCGAGTAGGCGACGGCCAGCTGCAGCGGCGTCGCTTCGAGGTCGCCCTGGCCGACCGCAAGGTTCTCGTTGTCTCCGACAGACCATGGGCGGTTGGTCCCATCGGCGATGCCGCACCCGCCGGGCGGATGCTTGGGACTGCGGTGCCAGCCCGGAAGCCTGCGCGGGCCGTAGCTCTGCCCGTTCGTGTACCTGAACGGGCCCCTCGCGCCGTCGCACTCCGCCTCGAGCCTGTTGCGGCTCGCGCGCCATTCCGGGGTGGGCAGGATGCCGGAGCTCTCGCCGCCCAGATCGATCCCGGTCCTGTGCCCCATCCCCAGGCGGTACGCCCACCGCTGAAGCGGCCCCCCGCCCGGCTTGTCGACGTTCAGCAGCCGCCCGATGTTGTAGAAGAAGTTGTCGGAGGACACCATGATCGCCTGGGTCAGGTCGACGGCGCCGTAGGCGGCGTTGCCGGCGTTGTGCCGCGTGTCCCCGGTGCCGTTGATGTAGACGCCCGTGTCGTCGTAGATCTCGCCGAGGCTCCAGGCGCCGCTCTCGAGCGCCGCGATCGAGCTGATCCCCTTGAACGTCGATCCCGTGGGGTATGCACCCTGGATCGCACGATTGATCAGCGGATAGCCCTTCGACGGCCCGAATAGCGCGTCGAACTTCTTCTGCGAAATCGGCTTGGTGAAATCGTTCGGGTCAAACGTGGGGTAGGACCCCATCGCGTACACCTCGCCGTTCTGCGGGTTGAGCGCGACGAACGCTCCGGCGGGCGCAGGCGGATTGTTGGCGATCGCCTCGGCGAGCGCTTGCTGTCCGCCCCGCTGGAGCCCGACGTCGACCGACAGCTTCAGCGAGTGTCCGGCGACGGGGGCCTTGTGCGAGACGTAGCCCTTGAAGCGCCCGAGCGCGTCCACCTGGACCGTGTCCGAGCCATCCTTGCCTCGCAGGTAGCGGTCGTAGTACCACTCGAGCCCGGACTGGCCGACGATCGCGTTCTGCGAGACCCCGCGGTAGCGCGCCTCGTGGATCTCCTGCTTGTTGATCGGGCCGACCGTTCCGAACAGCTGCGCGGCCAGCGTGCCGAGCGGATAGCGTCGCAGCCATATCTGACGCACGTTCACGCCCGGGAACTGGTCCTGACGCTCGGCGAGGTAGTACTGCACGTACTTCGACACGTCCTGCTTGATCGTCACGTCGGCATAGGGCAGCAGCGCCTGCTGCTGGGCCACCGCACAGCGGATCGGCCCGAGCCGCAGCGTGCCCTTGCCGGCGATCGGGCAGCCCTGGCGCTCGGCGGGGATGCCGAGGATCGACTCGAGCCGCGCGTACAGCGCGCTGCGCCGGCGCGGGTTGCGTGGCAGATCGGGCGGGGAGAGCTGCACGGCGATCGACGGTCGGCTGTCGACGAGCATGCTGCCGCTGCGGTCGAGGATGTCGCCGCGTTGCGCCGGGACGTCGATGTGGCGCACGCGGTTGACGCTCGCCTGCGCCAGGTACTTGTCGCCGGAGAGCACCTGCAGGAACCACAGGCGGAAGAAGATGATCGCGAACATCGCCAGCGCGATGCTGCCCAGCACCGCGACCCGCAGCGCGAGCTGCGGCGTCAGCGGAGGGCGCCGGTCTTCGGGCAGCTGGATCATCGCGAAATCGAGCGGGGGATCTGGCCGGCGCGGGCGGAAGAAGGACTCTGCAACGGGCTCAGCCCGCCGGTGGTGTACGCGCGGCGGCGGCGGCGCCGGGGATCGTCGGGCAGCGCCGGCCGCAGAATCCGGCGGACGACTGCGTACACCGGGAGCGAGATCAGCGTGTTGACGAGCACGGTGACGAAGATCTGCTGCACGAGCAGGAGGCTGACCGGCGCATCGACCCCGAGCAGGAACTGGATCAGCGTCATCCCGATGCCCGCGAACGCCGTCGCCACCGCCCCCACCGCCAGCGGGACGAGGCCGTGCGCCGGGTCCCGAGCTCGCGCAGCCGCCCCGACCAGTAGCCGATCGTGATGTACAGCAGCGAGGTCACGCCCAGCGTCTGGACCAGCACCATGTCGACGAACAGTCCGATCCCGAAGCCGGTGATTGCCCCGAGCAACGACCCGGTCAGCAGCCCCACCGACATCACGACCAGCGGCGTCAGATCGGCGCTGACGCCGAAGATCGAGATCTGCGAGACGGCCGCCTGCTGGAGCACGACGGTCAAGAACGCCAGCAGGACGAGCCGGACTGTCAGCTTCAGCTCACTCACGGCACCTGGGCCCGCTGGGTCGTGGCCTGCGGCTTGGTCAGAATCTGCACGCTGTCGAAATGGCGCAGGTCGGCTGCCGGGCTGACTTGGACCTGGTGGTTGTTGAGCAGGTCGTTCTGGTTGAAGCTCGAGACCGTGCCGATCGGGATCCCCGGCGGGTACAGCGAGTCCAGCCCGTTCGACTTGAACCCGGCCGTCACGACCTGCTGGCCGTTCGCGATCTGCGCCTGCGGCGGGAGGAACTGGAGCAGCAGCTGGTTGGGGTTGCCGACCTTTGGCACGAGCACGCCGGTGTCGCCCGCGGTGTCCTGGACCTCGGCGGTCACGGCGTAGGTGTGGTCGGTAAGGAGCGTCACGATCGCGACCGTCGGCGCGACGGTCGAGACCTTGCCGACGAGGGCGCCGTCGGCCAGGACCGGATCGTCCTTGTCCACGCCGTCCGATGAGCCCTTGTCGACCTCGACGGTCGCGTACCACACCGTCGGATCGCGCTGGATCACGTGCGCCGCGACCGGCTGGTAGGAGATGATCCCGATGCTGTTGTCGAGCTTGACCTCGGCGCGGAGCTGGGCATTCTCGATCACCGCCTGCTGGAGCTTGGCGTTCTCGGCGCGCAGCTTCGCATTGTCCGCGCGCAGCTGGTCGCGCTGCTCCTTGGCATGGATCGTCGAGGAGAACCAGCCGGCGACGTCGCGGACCGGCTTGAGCGCCTTGCTCGCGCCCTCTTGGATCGGCGAGAGCACCTCGACGATGCCCCGCTGGACCGAATGCAGCGGGCTGCTCGGGGACTCACCGAAGTATGCAGTCAGCAGGATCAGGGAAACGGCGACGAGCAGCGCGAGGACTGCGCGTCTCCGTCGGACTTGCTTGTCGTGCACTGGGGGCGTGTCTCCAAAGTCTTGCTCAGCATCGGTCCGGTCCGGATCTTCAACCTAGTATCGGCGTCGCCGATTACGCGAATTCTTGCTCGAACGGTGGATCGCTTCGAATTCCTCCAACGACCGCCCCGACCCGACCGCGACACACGTGAGTGGCGACTCGGCGAGGTGGGCCGGCATCTGCGTCTCGTGACGCAGTCGCTCTTCGATCCCCTGTAGCAGCGAACCACCTCCAGCCAGCATGATGCCACGATCCATGATGTCGGAGGCGAGCTCCGGAGGCGTCCGGTCGAGCGTCTCCTTGACGGCGTCGATGATCTGCGACACCGGCTCCTCGAGCGCGCCCCGGATCTCCTCGCTGGTGAGCACGACCGTCTTGGGCAGGCCGGAGACCATGTCGCGGCCTCGAATCTCTGCCTGAACCTCCTCGCTCATCGGGAACGCGGACCCGATCTCGAGCTTGACCTCCTCGGCGGTCTGCTGGCCGATCAGCAGCTTGTACTCGCGCTTGACGTAGCCGATGATCGCCTCGTCGAGCTCGTCGCCGCCGACCCGGATCGACTGCGAGACGACGATCCCCCCGAGCGAGATCACCGCGACCTCGCTGGTGCCGCCGCCGATGTCCACGACCATCGAACCGGTGGGCTCGCCGACCGGCAGCCCGGCGCCGATCGCGGCCGCCATCGGCTCCTCGATCAGGTACGCCTGGCGCGCGCCGGCGCTCAGGCACGCCTCCTCGACAGCGCGCTTCTCGACGCCGGTGACGCCGGAGGGGACGCACACCACCACGCGGGGGTGCGCCCAGCGGTTCTGGTGAACCTTCTGGATGAAGTGCCGGAGCATCTCCTCTGTGACCTCGAAGTCGGCGATGACCCCGTCCTTCAGCGGCCGGATCGCGGAGATCGTCCCCGGCGTCCGCCCGAGCATGCGCTTGGCCTCGATTCCGACCGCGTGCACCTCGCCGGTGCGCGAGTCGACGGCGACCACGCTCGGCTCGGACAGCACGATCCCACGCCCGCGGACATATACCAGCGTATTGGCGGTCCCGAGGTCGACCGCCATGTCGCGGCCACCGAAGCCGGTCAGGTACGTAAAGAAACCCAAAATTGATCAGCAGGTAGGAGGAAGCGACGGACGGGGTGGCGAGTTTTGTTACGAAGGGCCGCGCCCGGGCTGCACGCTCCGTCCGCACCTGAGTGTATCGGACACTCGCGCATGAGCAGTTCCCCCGAGGCCGCGCGAGATCACCCCAGAAAATCCTGGAAAACGGGCGAAGGCGGGGTGGATTGCCAGCACTCGCGCGTTAGGAATTTGCGAGTTATGCGATCATCGAACTCCGAGCAGCTCGGGCGCAAGCTCGAGCAGCGTCGCCACCGGCAGCCCGACGACGTTGAGGTAGTCGCCCTCGATGTTCGCGACGAGCGCCCCGCCGCGCCCCTGGATCGCGTAGCCGCCGGCGCGTTCGCGCCACTCCCCGAGGCGATGTACCAGTCGATCAGGCGCTGTCGAGCTGCCGGAACTCGACCGCGGTGCTCGCGGCCGCGGTCCGCGCGTGGCCGTTCTCGATCAGGCACAGGCCGCCGATCACCGTGTGCCGGCGGCCCGACGAGCGCGGTCAGCGTCGTGCGCGCCTTGGCCTCGTCCGGGGCTTTCCGTACAGCCGCGCGCCGACGCAGACGACGGTGTCGACGCCGAGCACCAGTGCGCCGGGGTCCGCGATCGCGGCGACCGTCCGCGCCTTCCGGTAGGCGTTCTCGACCGCCACCTCGTGCGGCGGGCCGGCCTCGAGCTCATCGGCGTCGGACACGGCGACGGTGAACTCGATCCCGAGCTGTTCGAGGATCGCGCGGCGCTGGGCCGAGCGCGAGGCGAGGATCACAACGCGCGGCGGCGCCACCGGGCGTGCCTACCGGACTCCCGGCTGTCGGGATCCGCGTCCGGGCACCTCTACGCCAGCTCCGGGAAGAACAGCGCGACCTCGCGGGCCGCCGACTCGGTCGAATCCGACCCGTGGACCATGTTCTGGCCGACCTCGATCGCGTAATCGCCGCGGATCGAGCCGGTCGTCGCCTGGAGCGGATTCGTCGCCCCGATCACCTGCCGGGCCGCCTCGACCGCGTAGTCGCCCTCGAGGACCATCGCCACGAGCGGGCCCGACGTGATGAACGTCACAAGCTCCTCGAAGAATGGCTTACCGACGTGCTCTGCGTAATGGCGCTCGGCGAGCTCGGTGCTCATCGTCATCTGCTTGAGCGCGATCAGGCGCAGCCCCTTACGCTCGAACCGGGCGATGATCTCTCCGGTCAGATTACGCTGGAAGGCGTCGGGCTTGACGAGGATCAGCGTTCGCTCCATCTGCGACTGGTCTCCTTCTCGGTGTGGGTTGTGACTGCCGCGGAGGCCGCGACGCGGCGGGACGCTATACGGCGCCCGCTGTTTCGGTATCCCGGAGCTCTACGAAGCGGGCGATGAGCCGGCCTCGCCCGCCGTTCCCGCGACCGGCTGCTCCGCGCCCTCGCGGCGCCGGCGGGCGCGGCGCGGCGCCGTCGGCACCGCGCCGATCTCGGCCTCGCAGAACGGGCAGATCTTCCACGCCGGGTCGAGCGGGCGGCCGCACGTCTTGCACGGGTCCTTCAGCTTGCGCATGCAGTTCGGGCAGCGCAAGAAGTCCTTCTCGACCTCGTAGTCGCAGTGCGGACAGAGGTGGTAACCGACCTCCGCAAGCCGCGCCTCGGCGGCCTGCATCTCGAGCTCGCGCTCGCGCACGTCGTCGAGGTACTCCGGCGGCCTGACGATCATGTAGACGATCGTCCCGACGAACGGGAACAGCGATGCTGCCGTCGCGCAACCGATCAGCATCGGGTCGCCGATCCGCCGCCTGGCGTCGGCGTAGGTCCAGTAGACCAGCGCCAGCCAGATCACGACGAGAAACAGGATCACCAGGTCGACGACCAGGCTGATCGTGTTGTTCTTGATCCCGAAGATCCCGACCAGGAAGAGCATTAAGGACGCGAGTGTAAAGCGCGATGGTCGTTCCGCTTTAGGTGTTCGTACGAAACGGTCGATGACCTTCTCCAGAACTTCCCGGAACTCGATGAAGCTCCTAAAGGAATACGCGTCCGAACAGGTATCCGATCCCGAAGAACACAAGAATCACCACCGCGACGATCAGAGCCACCAGTCCGATCATCGTCAGAAAGCTTGGATGATCGTCGCGGTCGTTCACAGCATCGAGGCGCGGCGCTGCCCCTCCGGCGCGAGCAGGTCGGCGACCAGGTAAATCGATCCGGTCGCGATCACCATGCCCGACGGGCCGGCGAGCTCGCGGGCGCGCTCGACCGCCGACGCGGGAATGGCGAACGAGCTCGGACGGCGGGCCGCCGAGCTGACGCGCCAGGGACTGCAGGGTGGGTGGCGGCAATGCGCGCGGATTCTGACTGCTCGTCAGGACGAGCGCGTCGCAAACGGGCAACAGCAACCCGAGCATCCCGGCCGCATCCTTGTCGTCGAGAATCGAGACGACCGACACGATGCGATCGTGGCCGACCGCGAACACCTCCTGCAGCGACTCGGCTAGCGCCGCCATGCCGTCCGGATTGTGGGCACCGTCGAGGAGCGTCAGGGGATTCTCGCCGACGATCTGAAGCCGGCCCGGAACCCGCACCTGCGCCGCCGCCGCCAGCGCCGCCTGGTCGAGCTCCCCCAGGTAGGCTTCCGCCGCGGCGCGGGCGAGCGCGAAGTTGCGCCGCTGGAAGGTCCCGAGCGCGCCCACCGGCACGCCGGGATCACTGCTGGCGTGGACGATTCGTGCGCCCCGCTGCCCGGCGATCTCATGGGCACGGGCGTCCGCGTCCGGATGCAGCCCCGCACCGAGGACGAGCTTCGCCCCCGGTTGCACGACGTCGAGCTTCTCGCCCGCGATGTCGCCGATCGTGGGCCCGAGCCAGCGGGTGTGCTCCAGGCCTACGCTCGTCAGCACCTGCACCATCGAGGGGATCACGTTGGTCGCGTCGTAGCGGCCCCCGAGGCCCGCTTCGATCACCGCGACCTCGACGCCGCGGCGGGCGAGCTCGGAATAGGCGGCCGCGGTCAGCGCCTCGAATTGCGTGACCCGGTCCTCGCCGTCGAGCGAGCGGTCGACGAGCTCGGCAGCGTGCGCGGCGCGCTGGACGGCCGGACCGAACGCCGCGGGATCGAGGTCCGCATCCTCGACCCGGATCCGCTCGGCAAACGAGACCAGATGGGGAGACAGGTAGGAGCCGGTTCGGAGTCCGTGGCGGGCGAGGATCGCCGCGATCATCCTGACCGTCGAAGACTTGCCGTTGGTCCCGACCACATGGATCGACTCAAACCGGCGCTCGGGGTGGCCGAGCGCGGTCATCAGACGGCGCATCCGGTCGAGGCCGAAGCGCATCCCGAACAGCTCGAGCGAGAGCAGGTAGCGCTCCGCCTCCTCGCGGGTCCAGGCCGCGGCACCAGGCCCCCGGAACGGACTCACGTCAGCGCTTCCAACTCGGCGCGGAGCTGTTCGAGCTTGTCGCGCTCGGTTTGGACGACACTCGGCGGGGCCTTCGCGACGAAGCCCTCGTTCGCGAGCTTCCGCTCGGCGCGCTTGATCTCCGCCTCGAGCTTGACGCGGCGCGCCTGCGCCTTGCGCGCCGCCTCGCCGAGGTCGAGTCCAGCGCTCGCGAGGATCTCGACTGCTCCGCCCGGAACCGCGACGGCAGCGACCGGCTCGCCGCCGTCGGAATCCGCGAACGACAGCCTCGCGAGCCGCTCGAGGTGCGCGGCGGTCTCGTCGTAGCCGTCTGCTGCCAGCCTCGCGGTTATCTCGGCGCCCGCCTTGACGCCCGCGAAGTCACGCCAGCCGCGCAGCGCCTGGACCGCCTCGATCGCGCGCGCGAGCGACCGCTCGGCGGCCTCGTCGATCGCCGCCGGCGGAGCGTGTGTGCCGGCCGCGAGCAGCCCAACGGCTCCCGGGACATACGAGTAGATCTCCTCGGTGACGAACGGGATGATCGGGTGCGCGATGGCGAGCGTCTCGACCAGGACGTGCAGCAGCGTCTGCGCCGCCGCCCGTTCGCCTGCATACAGCCGGGGCTTGACCAGCTCGAGGTACCAATCGCACAGCTCGCCGTAGATGAAGTCGTACAACGCAAGCGCCGCGTGCGAGAAGTCGAAGCGCTCGATCAGCGCGCTCACCTCGCTCTTCGCGCGCTCGAGCCGAGAGAGGATCCAGCGGTCCTCGACGCTGGACGGCGAGACCGCCGCTCGCACATCCGGATCGATGCGCAGCAAGATGAGCCGCGAGGCGTTCCACAGCTTATTCGTCAGCTGCTGACCCTGGGCGATCTTGTCCTCGGAGAATTTGACGTCCTGGCCCGAGGACATCGCAAGCAGCCCCCACCGGACTGCGTCGGCGCCGTACGCCGGAAAGTCGCCCCCCTGCGAAAACGCCTTCGGCGGTCGCGGGCCGCCGTTGATGAGATCGATCGGGTCGATCCCCGTCCCGAGCGACTTCGACATCCGTCGCCCGTCGGGCGCCTGGATGATGGAGTGAACGTAGACGTCGGAGAACGGGATCTTGCCGGTGAACTCGAGCCCCATCATCACCATCCGGGCGACCCACAGGAAGATGATGTCGCGGGCGGTCGAGAGCACGCTCGTCGGATAGAAGGCTTCGAGCTGGGGTGTGTCTTCGGGCCATCCCAGCGTCGCGAACGGCCACAGCGCCGAGCTGAACCACGTGTCGAGGACGTCTGGGTCGCGCTCCCAGCCCTCGCCCTCGGGCGCCGAGGTGCCGACGTAGGTGTCCTCGCCCCGGTACCAGACGGGGATCTGATGGCCCCACCACAGCTGGCGGGAGATCACCCATGGGCGGATGTTCTCGAGCCAGTCGAGGTAGCGGCGCTCCTCGGACTCCGGATGGATCTTGACGGTGCCGTCGCGAACCACGGCGATCGCGGGCGCGGCGAGCTCGTCCATGCGCATGAACCATTGCCGCGAGACCAGCGGCTCGATCCGCTCGCCCGAGCGGTGCGAGAACGGCACCGTGTGCGTGTAGCCCTCGGTCCGTGCGATCAGTCCCTGCTCGCGCAGCTCGGCGACGACCGACTGGCGGGCGTCGTCGACCGGCATCCCTACGAACCGCCCCGGCGCCTCGTCGCCGATGCACCCGGATTCGTCGATCACAGTGATCAGCTGCTGGCTGTGCCGCCGGCCGATGTCGAAGTCGTTGGGGTCGTGTCCGGGCGTGAGCTTCAGCGCACCGGTGCCGAATTCGGGCTTGACGTACTCGTCCGCGATGATCCTCAGCTTGCGGCCGACCAGCGGCAGGATCGCGGTCTCCCCGATCAAGCGCCGGTAGCGATCGTCCTCGGGGTGCACGGCAATCGCGGTGTCAGCAAGCATCGTCTCCGGGCGCACCGTTGCAACCGTCACCGCGCCGCTGCCCGACGCCAGCGGGTAGTCGATGTAGTAGAGCGTGTCGGTGACCTCGCGGTCCTCGACCTCGAGGTCGGAGATCGCCGAGCGCATGCCGGGGTCCCAGTTGACCATGTAGCGGTCGCGGTAGATGTAGCCCTTGTGGTAGAGAGCCGTGAACACCTCGAGCACCGCCTTCGCGTACCCCTGGTCGAGCGTGAACCGCTCGGCGTCGTAGTCGCACGAGGCGCCGAGGCGCTTGAGCTGCTCGATGATCGTCCCGCCGTACTGCTCGCGCCAGCGCCAGATGCGCTCCACAAACGCCTTGCGGCCGAGCTCCTCACGGCTAGTCCCTTGCTGCTCGAGCGCACGCTCCACCTGCGTCTGGGTCGCGATGCCCGCGTGGTCGGTGCCGAGGATCCACTTGGTCCGCAGACCGCGCATCCGGTGCGCCCGGATCAGGCTGTCCTGGATCGAGTTGTTGAGCGCGTGGCCCATGTGCAGCGCGCCGGTCACGTTCGGCGGCGGGATCGCGATCGAGTAGTTCTCCTCGGCCGTCCCCTCGGCGTCGGGATGGAACAGCCCCGACCGCAGCCACTCCTCGACGATCCGAGGTTCGACCTCGGAGGGGTCGTAACGGGTTTTCGACTCGAGGTCTGACATGGCGCCGGGAGTGTGCACGATAGCCAGCCTCCTTGCCAACGCACGGTTTACGCCGGCGCCGCACCTGGCTTCGGCGGCCGGGCCTGCTGCTGCGTGAGCGTGGAGGCGAGAGCAGCTGTCCGTGATGGGCCCGCAGCCTGGATGGAGCGCCCGCCATCGAGGCCCTCCATCAATGCCACACCCCGCCAGATCACCGCCGCCCGCGGCTGCGTGCCCCGGCCGGTTCCGGGAGCAGCGACCTAAGCCGCCTCCTCCTCCGGCGCCGCGACGGTTACGAGCGTCGGCGGCGTCGCCTTCTCGATCGTGTCCTTCGTGACCACGCACTTGCGCACGTCGCGGCGCGAGGGCAGCTCGAACTGGACCTCGAGCAGGACCTCTTCGATGATCGAGCGCAGGCCGCGAGCGCCGGTCTCGCGCTCGAGCGCCTTGTCGGCGACGGACGTGAGGGCGTCGTCTGAGAACACCAGCTCGATCCCGTCGAACTGGAAGAATCGCTGGAACTGCTTGACGAGCGCATTACGCGGCTCGGTCAGGATCTGCATCAGCTCGTCTCTCGAGAGCTGGTGGATCGCTGACATCACCGGCAGGCGGCCGATGAACTCGGGGATCAAGCCGTACTGGATCAGGTCCTCGGGCAGGCAGTGCTCGAAGATCTCGCCGGTGTCGCGCTGCTCCTTGGACTGGATCGCGGCGCCGAAGCCGACGCCCTGGTGTCCGATTCGGCGCTCGATCACGCGGTCGAGGTTCGCGAACGCGCCGCCGCAGATGAACAGGACGTTGGTCGTGTCGATCGACAGGAACTCCTGGTGGGGATGCTTGCGGCCGCCCTGCGGCGGAACCGACGCGGTGGTGCCCTCGAGGATCTTCAGTAGCGCCTGCTGGACGCCCTCGCCGCTCACGTCGCGCGTGATCGAGGGGTTGTCGGCCTTGCGGGCGATCTTGTCAGCCTCGTCGATGTAGATGATCCCGGTCTCGGCCTTCTTGACGTCGTAGTCGGCGGCCTGGATCAGCTTGAGGAGGATGTTCTCGACGTCCTCGCCGACGTAGCCCGCCTCGGTCAGGGCGGTGGCATCGGCGATCGCGAACGGAACGTTCAGGATCTTCGCGAGCGTCTGGGCGAGCAACGTCTTGCCGCATCCGGTCGGACCCAGCAGCAGGATGTTCGACTTCTGCAGCTCGATGTCGTTCTCATCGGACTGCATCATCTGGACGCGCTTGTAGTGGTTGTAGACCGCTACCGACAGCGTCCGCTTGGCCTGCTCCTGCCCGACGACGTACTCGTTGAGAACGTCGTAGATCTCGCGTGGCTTCGGGAGGTTCTCGATGTCGAAGCTCGGCGGGGCAGTGAGCTCCTCGTCGATGATCTCGTTGCAGAGATCGATGCACTCATCGCAGATGTAGACGCCGGGCCCGGCGATCAGCTTCTTGACCTGCCGCTGCGACTTGCCGCAGAAGCTGCAGAGAAGCTGTTCGTTGGAGTCCGTGGGACGTGCCATTCGATTCCTCTCTCCAGAGTACGGGCCGCGGGCGCCTGAACTCTCAGCCTAAGACTGGTGCCTCAGTGCTGTGAGATCACGCGATCGATGATGCCGTATTCCTTCGCCTCCTCGGAGCTCATGAAGTAGTCGCGTTCGGTGTCGGAACGCACCTGGTCGAGGTCCTTCCCGGTGTGGTGGGCAATGATCTCATCGAGTCGTCGGCGGACATCGATGATCTCTTTAGCGTGGATCTCAATATCCGTGGCTTGTCCCTGGAAACTAGAAGAAACCTGGTGGATCAGGATCTTGGCATTCGGCAGCGCCATCCGCTTGCCCTTTGCGCCACCTGACAGCAGGAGGGCGCCCATCGACATCGCGATCCCGACGCAGATCGTCTGCACGTCCGGCTTGATGAACTGCATCGTGTCGTAGATCGCGAGACCCGCATACACCGAGCCGCCGGGAGAGTTGATGTACACCGAGATGTCCTTGTCGGGGTCCTCGGACTCCAGATGCAGCAGCTGGGCGACGATCAGGTTCGCGATCTGGTCATCGACGGGGGTCCCCAGAAAGATGATCCGCTCGTTGAGCAGCCGGCTGTAGATGTCGAAGGCACGCTCCCCCCGGGAGGTCTGCTCCACCACCATCGGTACGAGTGGGCTCATAGTCCTCGCTTCTTTTGCTTGCGCAGCCGGATTCCTGCCGAATGTAGCAACCGGCCTGTACGACCGGTCCGGGAGAACTACGCGTCAGCGTTCTGTTGTTCTCCTAGCTAGTGGTTCGTTTCGTAAATACGGCGACACCGAGAGTGGTCACCGGCGGATGCCTGGCGAGGACGCAGGAGGCGACGTGCAGCAGCGCTGCACGAGCCGATGAGGACAAAGCCAGGCGCCGCCGGGGGCCGCTCGAATGTCGTCGTATTTACGAAACGGGCAACTTCTAGTGTGCACCGCCGTGCTCGCCTACGCCAAGCGGCGCCAAGCGGCGGTGCCACTTAGCTGCCGGGGGTCCACAAACGCCCCGGCCCCTCCCCCGCGTCATCCTTCCCCGGTGTCCACAGCTTCTGCCTCGCCCTTGCCTGCTCCACGCTGATCGGCTTGGCTTCGCGCACCAGCAGCTGGAGCGCCTGAGCGCTCGCGACGTCCTCCCGGACGCGGTCAAACCGCCCGTTCTTGCGCAGCTGGTCGAGCAGCTTGTCGATCTTCGTGCCCGTGCGCTCGGCGGTCGGCTCCAGTGCCTTGCGGATATCCTCCTCGCTCGGTTCGATCTGCTCGGCCGCGACCACCGCGGCCAGCACCGCCTCGTGCCGCAGCGCGTTCGCCGCTTCGGGCTCAGCCTCCTGCGCGAGCGTCTCCTCGTCCTTGCCGGCGATCCGCAGGTACGCCTCCTTCGAGATCCCCCGGCGCTGCAGCGAGGCCAGCGTCTGGTCGAGCAGCTCGTGCGCGCGGGCATGGACCAGCTTGTCGGGGACGTCGATCTGGGCCTCGGCGACGGCGGCGTCGAGCACCGCCTCCTCGAACTCGTGCTCGATCGAGTGCTCGTCGGCCTCCTTGAGCCGGCTCGCGATGTCCTCGCGCAGTTCGGCGAGCGTGTCGAACCCGGCAGATTCGGACGCGAAACGGTCGTCGAGCTCGGGGAGACGCTTGGCCTTCACCTCCTTGACACTGACCGCGAACTGCGCCTGCTTGCCGCCGAGATCGCTCGGATAGCCCTCGGGGAACGTCACCTCGATGATGCGCTCATCGCCCGCGCCGGCGCCGATCAGCTGCTCATCGAAGCCCGGGATCAACCGCCCGGATCCGAGCTCGACCAACTGGTCGCGGGCCTCGCCGCCGTCGAACGTCTCGCCGTCGAGGCTGCCGAGGTAGTCGATCACGACGTGGTCGCCGCCGGCCGCGGGGCGATCCGCGGTCTCGAGCTTTGCGACGCGGTCGCACAGCCGCTCGAGTTCGGCGTCGATCGCGCCGTCCTCGACGCGAGGCTCGCGGCGTCCGACCTCGAGACCCCTGTATTGGCCCAGCCTGGCGCGCGGACGGACGCCGATCTCGAGCGAGAACTTAAGCGGCTGACCCTCGGCGGGCAGGTCGCCGACGTCGAGCTCGGGCTCGCCGATGGGGACGATCCCGGAGCGGTCGATCGCGTCGACGTACCAGCTTCCGAGAGAGCTTCTGAGCGCTTCATCGAGCACTGCCTCCCGCCCGAGGCGCCGGATCACGACCGGCGGCGGCACCTTCCCTTTCCGGAAGCCGGGCACGCGCATCTCCCTGCCGAGCTGCCGCGCAGCCTGCTGCAGACGGCGCTCGACCTCCTCGGCCGGGACCTCTGCATCCACGCGCACGCGAGACTCGGGCAGCTCGGTGACGCTTGTCTTGAGGGGTGATAGCGCGACCATGCGTCAGACGATAGCTTCCGCCGGTGCTCTGGAGGCCCGCCGCCCGCCTTCTCACCGGGCCGATTGCGTTCTTCGTGGCCTGGATGCTCGACCTCGGGGCGTTCGCTGTGTCCGCCCTGCGTGCGTCGATCCGCCGGGCCAGGGCGCGTGTCGATCACGCGTCCCGCTGATCACCCGCGGCCGACATCGCCCGCACTCGGTCGTGGACGAACGCCAGCTTCTCGATCACGGTCGGCGCGAGCGTGAAGGGGTACAGGTCGCCCCGACCCATGCTGCGGTTGACGGCGTTCAACGCATATGTCAGCGGGAGCCAGTCGGCGACCAGTTCCTGGAACGGACGGCGGTCGTCCTCCTGGACAGGAGCCGCGCTCAGCGAAAGGTCTGCCGTCACGGCTGGACCTGCGACGAACAGCCCGAACGCCGCCGCGGTCTGCATCGTGTCGCGGATGTGCAGGTAGTGAGCAAACGTCTCCGCCCAATCCTCCCATGGGTGCGCCGCCGCGTATGCGCTCACATGCCACTGACTCCAGTCGCCCGGCGGTCCCTCCTCGTAATGGCGCTGGAGCGCGGCGTCGTAATCGATCTGCTCGTCGCCGAACAGCTCGCGCCAGCGCTCGAGCGCGCCGGCGCGCCGCACGAGCACCGGCCAGTAGTAGTGGCCGATCTCGTGCCGGAAGTGGCCGAGCATCGTGCGATACGGCTCGCCCAGCTCGGTGCGGCGCTGCTCGCGCCGGGCGTCATCCGACTCGGCGAGGTCGATCGCGATCACTCCCTCGTCATGACCCGTGACGACCGGACCCGAGCGGCTGGAGAGGAGGTCGAACGCCAAGTCCTCGCCGATCGCCAGCCCCAGGTCGAGCACCTGGAACACGAGTCGGCGCTTGGCCGCTTCGGACCGCGCGAACGCGGCGAGCGCATCGGGGTCGCCGTCGGCGGGACGGGTGCGGGTCAGCGCACAGCTGAAGCACAGCGGGCCGGGGTGGCCGCCCTCGACCACCCAGTTGCACTCGGCCGTGACGCTGTTGGCGCACAGGCTCGCGACGGGCGCTTGCGGGTCGTCGAGCACGACCAGGTCGAGCCGCGACGGGACCAACCCGAGCGGGGCCGAGCACCGCAGGCAGACGCTGTTCTCGAAGAACACGAGCTGACCGCACCGGCCGCAGCTGAACGCGCGCATGGCGCTCCAGTATCGCGGCCGGCCGGAGCTAGTGGTTCATCCTGTGAGTCCGTTGATGGGCTGGCGAGCGAAAATCGAGCGTGGCAAGGACGCAGGACCGAAAGCTGTGCCTTTGGCACATCGAGGTCCGAGGACGCCGGCACGCGAAGATTTGCAGCCGCCAGACCGCGACGGACTTGCAGGATGGGCCGCTAGTCTAGTACGACCGTTCCTGGTCGCCGAGCGCAACGACGTCGACGATGGCGCGCAGGCTCTCGGTCTTACCCTCGGTGTAGATCACGCCGTTCATCGGCGGGACATCGCTGTAATCGCGGCCGTACGCGGTCACGATGTAGCGGCCGCCTGCGAACTGGTCGTTGGTCGGGTCGACGTCGAGCCAGCCGGCTCCCGGCACGAGCACCGAGAACCAGGCGTGCGAACCATCAACGCCGGTCAGCTTCGGGCGCCCGGGCGGCGGGTCGGTCTCGAGGTACCCACTCACATACCGGGCGGGCAGCCCGACCGAGCGCAGACAGGCGATGCCCACATGCGCGAAGTCCTGACACACTCCTTTGCGCTGCGCGAACACCTCGGCGAGCGGCGTCGTGACCGACGTCGATCCGGACTCGTACGCGAAGTCGGCGTGAATCCGGGCGGACAGGGAGATGACCGCGTCGAGCAGGTTGCGGCCAGGCGTGAACGAGGCGGCGGCGTACTCGCGATAAGCGCCGGTGGCCTCGACGAGAGGCGAGTCGAGCACGAACTGGGAAGCGTCCACCGGGTCGGGGACGCTGCCCGCCGCGGAGCGCCTCGCGCGCGTCCTCCCATGGCCGGTGACCGAACAGCGACATGCCCGCCGGGGCGCTCGTCGACCTCGACGACGCTGCTCGCGGTCACGGTCAGCGCGCGGTGCGGCTCGTGGATCGCGAGGAAGCAGACGCGGTTGCCGAAGTAGTCGACGCGCTCGCGGTAGGCCTCGGCCACCGGATCGACCGTGACCGCTGCCGAGCGGCACCGCTGGCCAGGCAATTCGCGCGGCAGCAGATGGAGCTGGCCGTAGCTCGCCGACACCTCCGATTCGTAGGCGTACTCGGTCCGGTGGGTGACCTGGTACGTGGTCGTCATCACGCGGCCCGCCCGATCGATGGCTCGCGATCCCGCCGGCCCGATCAGCGCGAAGCGTCGGCGCCAGGTGGACGAAATGGGTCCGGTCGACGGCGTCGCGCCGTTCGTCTGAGCAGCTCGAGCAGCTGCCCGAGGAACGCATCGAGAGCGGGCTGGCGACCGTCCTCGAGGGCGGTCACGAGCGCCGCCGGGTCGGCGAGGCGCAGGGCCGTGGACGCCTCGAGCACGAGCCGCTGCTCCTCGGGCAGCCGCAAGTCGGATGGGCTCGGTAGCACGTCGAGGTCCTCGGTCAGCTGGTCGAGCTGGTAAGCGAGCGAGCGAGGATTGCCGCCGTCGAGCAGGAGCAGGTCCAGCACCGTCTCGAGCTGCGCGTGCGAGCGATAACGGAAGCGGTAGGTGATGATGCTCTCGGCGGCCGACAGGACCGACTCGAGCACGAGGCTGTCGGTGGCGGTCCCGCGAGCAGCGGAAACCGTGGCGCGCAGCAGCGAGAGCAGCTGGATGCCCCGCTCGAGCCGGCGGCCGGCGTCCATGAACCGCCACCCGACGTCGCGAACCATGCTCTCGATGCCGAGCCCGCCGAGCGCGAGCAGGCTGCGCATCACCTGCTGGAGCGCGGCTTGCGTCGCTGCGTTCGGCTCGGCCGTTCCAGCCAGCTCCGAGATCGCTCGCTCGAGTGGCCCGACGACGAGCCACGTGTCGCGCGAGAGCTGATCGCGCACCGCGTAAGCGTTGCCCAGCAGTGCCCGGACCGCGTGTGCGAGCGTCCCCGGCCGGCGGTCGTTGACGACCAGATCGAGCAGCTCCGCCCCGGGCGCGTCGAGCCGCTCCTGAGCTCCCCCACCGACGAAGCCTGGGTAGGTCGTGCTGACCTCGGTCAGCGCCACCAGCAGCGCCCGGAGCGCCACGATCCCGGCCCGGTTGGCGCTTCCATGGAAGTCGTTTCGCCGGTCGTGAACCGTGCGCAGCAACCGCGTCAGCGCCTCTGCCCGCTCGGCGTATCGTCCCAGCCACCAGAGACTCTCCGCTGCGCGGGATGGCATCGACGACATCGGATCGATCCCCTCGACCGCCGGCCCTGACTGCAGCCAGAAGCCCGTCAGCGGCTCGGGCTCGGATGCCAGCACCCACGTGTCCTTCGTGATCGCTCCAGCCTGGTTCGAGATGCGGCTCGCGCCGCGGTCAGGAGCCACGCGCGTCAGGCCGCCCGGCATCACCACATAAGAGTCGTTGCGCGCGATCGCAAACGCGCGCAGCACGCTGGGCCGCGCCTCGAGCCCCGCCGGCGTCAGCGTGGGCGCGGAGGCCATCGTCAGCGGCTCCTGCCCGACCCACTGAAGCGGTCGCCGCTCGATCGCGGCTCTCAGCTCGATCAGCTCGGCCTCGCCCAGCTCCCAGCCGCGAACCGACGCCGGTCGGGCCTCGCGGGAGGTCGGACGGACGATCAGTCGCTCGAGGTTGGCAAGCACGTGCGCGCGGCTGTCCTCCTCGGCGCACCACCAGGTCGGCACGCTCGCGAGCCTCGGCGGCGCTCCCAGCAGGTGCTCGCCCAGACGCGGCAGGAACGCCATCAGCGCGGGGTTCTCGAGCACGCTCGAACCGAGCGTGTTGACGACCGATACCCCCCCCAGGCGCGCGACCTCGAGCAGGCCCGGGACGCCGAGCTGCGAGTCGGGCTTCAGCTCGAGCGGATCGCAGAACCAGCCGTCGACCCGGCGCAGGATCACATCGACCGGCTCGAACTGGCCGACCGAGCGCATCCACACCCGGCCGCCGCGGACCGTCAGATCGCGTCCCTCGACGAGCGGGTAGCCGAGCGACGAGGCCAGCACCGCATGCTCGAACGCGGTCTCGTTGAACGGACCCGGGGTCAGTACGACGATCCTGGGGTCCTCCACCCCAGGCGGGGCGACCTCCTGCAACGCGACCCGCAGGGAGCGGAAGAACGGGGCGAGCCGGTGGACCTGCGAGTCGCGGTACAGACTCGGCAGCACCCGGGAGATGACGGTGCGGTTCTCGAGCGCGTAGCCGGAGCCGGACGGGGCCTGTGCCCGGTCGCTGATCACCGCGGGACGGCCCTCCCGATCGCGGCCGATGTCGGCTGCGTAGCTGAACAGCTGCTGGCTGCCGGGCAGCCGGACCTGATCGCACGCGCGCAGGAACCCGGCGTGGCCGAACACGACTTCCGGCGGAAGCAGCCGCCGGCGCAGCAGCTCGCGCGGCCCGTAGAGGTCGTCGAGGATCAGGTTCAGCAGCTCGGCGCGCTCGATCACGCCGGTCTCGATTGCCTCCCATTCCCGGCTCGAGACGACGGTCGGCAGCGGGTCGAGCAGCCAGCGCCGACCCGGGCGAGGGGATTCGCGGTAAGCGTTGTACATCACGCCGTCCTGATCGAGCAGGCGCGTGGCCTCCTGCTGGCGGCGCAGCAGCTCCTCCACGCCGAGCCCGGCGAACGCACCCGCGATGTGCTCCCAGTGAGGCCGGGGAGCACCCGTTTGGTCGACCATCTCGTCGTAACAGCCGGGCAGTGGCTTGTATGCGGGGGAAGGTGGCGGGGCGCCGCTCGTCATTGTGCTCTTCGATCCGAGCGTGACTGATTCCCTGTCAGCGCGGGGGGGGCGGGGGGATAGCGACGCAGGTCGAGAGTCCGAGGGTATTCCCCGGTGCGGCGGACCTCGGGCAGCCTCACTGAACCAGGAGTGTGCCCGATCGGCTCAAACCGGCTCGCGCGGCGGGTCTCGGCCTCGGCGGCGTTGACCGGAAATCGTTCGTACGCAAGCCCGCCGGGGTGCGAGACGTGATACTTGCATCCTCCCAGCGAGCGCTCGCTCCAGCGGTCCACGATGTCGAACGTGAGCGGGGCGTGGACCCCGATCGTCGGGTGCAGCGACGACCACGGCTGCCACGCGCGGTAGCGAACGCCGGCGACGTACGTGCCCGGCGTGTCGGTCGGCTGCAGCGGCACCGGAAAGCCGTTGCAGGTGACGGCATAGCGCGGCTCGGTCAGCCCGTCGACGCGAACCTGGAGTCGCTCCAGCGAAGAGTCGACGTATCGTGCGGTGGCGGCGACGAACTCCTCGCCGAGCACGTGCCACGGCTCGATCGCAGCGCGCAGCTCGACCGAGATGTCCTGCACATTGACGGCGCCGAGCAGCGGGAAGCGGAACTCCAGGAACGGCTGCAGCCACGCCATCTCGAAGCCAAAGCCGTGGTCGCCCAGGTCCACGATCACAGCGCGGATGTCGGCCTCGGCCCACCACGGCAGCAGGAAGCGGTCATGCAGCTCAGTGCCCCAGCGCACCAGCGGACCGGTGTACGGCTCGGCCCAAAACCGCGCGACGAGCGCCCGCACCAGCAGCGCCTGCACGAGCGCCATCTGTGGATGCGGTGGCATCTCGAACCCGCGGAGCTCGACGACCCCGAGCCGTCCACGCTCGGACTCGGGGCTGAACAGCTTGTCGATGCAGAACTCGGCGCGATGGGTGTTCCCAGTTACGTCGACTAGTAGATGGCGCAGCAGGCGATCGACCTGCCACGCCGGAGCAGGCCCGACCGCGCTCAGCCGCTCCAGCTCGGCGAACGCGATCTCGAGCTCGTACAGGCTCTCGTCGCGTCCCTCGTCGATCCGCGGTGCCTGGCTGGTGGGCCCGATGAACCGGCCCGAGAACAGGTACGACAGCGACGGGTGGTGCTGCCAGTAGGTGAGCAAGCTGCGCAGGAGGTCCGGGCGGCGTAGCAGCGGGCTGTCGGCCGGAGTCGGACCCCCGAGCGTGATATGGCCGCCACCACCGGTGCCTGTGTGGGTACCGTCGAGCGCGAACTTCTCGGTCCCGAGGCCCACCTGGCGGGCCTCGCGGACCATCGTCAGCGTCCGCTCGGCCAGCTCCGGCCACGATGCGCTCGGGTGGATGTTGACCTCGATCACGCCGGGGTCCGGCGCCACCACGAACTGCTGCGCAGCGGGTGTCACGCGGCGGCGGATAGCCCTCGACCACGACCTCGATGCCGGACTTCGCGGCGGCGGCCTCGATGACCGCGATCAGCTCGGCCGCGTGGGCGAGCTCCTCGATCGGGGGCATGAAGACGCGGACGTGGCCGTCTCGCAACTCGACGCACAAGGCGGTGATCGGCGGCGGATCGGATGCTGTCGCAGCCACTGCATCGAGGTCGGTTGAGAGGGAGTCGACGGGGCGAAACAGCGACTGCTCGGCGACCTGCGGAGGTGGCGTCCACGTCAGCGAGTCGAGTGGCAGGCGCAAGTCCGATCGGCGAGTCGCCCGGAATCAGGAACAAGTGCCCGCGGCGCAGCAGCCAGCGACCGGTCGACCAGCAGGGCTCACCGGGCTCGCGGTGCAGGGGCATCGCCCAGCCCCGCGGCTCGCCGCGCTCAGCGTCGAGGCTCGTCGACGATCTCGGCGCGGGCGCGGGCCTGCGCGAGCGCCGGATCGGCCGGGTCGGGAGCGGGCCGCGACGGCGGCTGCCCAGAGGGCAGCCGCGATTCGCGCCACAGCCGCTCGAGTGGATCCTCGTAGGCCGGGTAACGAACGTCGTCGGGCAGCCCGAGGGCGTCGGCGATCGCGCTCATCAGCGTGGCCGCATCCGCGGTCGTGGCCGACCCAGGGGTGGTCGGATCGGCGAGCAGGCTCTGATTGCGCCACAACGGCTGCCCGTCGGTCCGCCAGTAGACCCCGATCTGCCAGCGCGGCAGCGGTTCGCCGGGATACCACTTGCCCTGCCCGTGCTGGATCAGCGCCCCGGGTGCGAACGCCGCGGTGAGGCGCTTGGTCAGGGCGCTCGCGAGCTCGCGCTTGGCGCCGCCGACCGCCAGCGTGTTCCACTCGGGCTCGTCCATCTCGTCGACCGAGACGAAAGTCGGCTCGCCGCCCATCGTCAGACGGACGTCGCCGGCCTCAAGCTTGGCGTCGAGCGAGCGCCCGAGGGCGTCGATCTGCGCCCATTGCTCCTCGGTGTACGGGAGCGTCACGCGCGGGGGCTCGTGGATCCGCCGCACGACGTTCGAGAACTCGAACGTCGTCTCGGCGGCGTCCACCGCGCCGGTGATCGGCGCCGCCGAGGCAGGTGATGACGTGCACGCCAGCGGGATGTGACCCTCGCCGGCGAGCAGCCCCGACGTCGGATCGAGCCCGATCCATCCGGCGCCGGGGATGTATGCCTCAGCCCAGGCGTGCAGGTCCGTGAAGTCGGTCTGCTTGGGCTTGCCGTCGTCCGGCGGGTCGTCCTCGGCGAGCTGCACGAGATAGCCGGACGCAAACCGCGCGGCGATTCCGAGCCGCCTGAGGATCTGCACGAGCAGCCACGCGCTGTCGCGGCACGAGCCGATCGCCTGCTCGAGCGTCTCATCCGGGGTCTGTACGCCCGGTTCCATCCGGACCGAGTAGGCGACGTCACTCAGCACGCGGCGGTTGAGCTCCACCAGGAAGTCGTTGATCGGCGTGTCTGCCCGAGGGACCGACGCGACCCACGCATCGAGCAGCGGCCCAGTCGCGCCGTCGAGCGCAAGGTACGGGGCGAGGTCGTGGGCGAGCGACGGCTCGTATACGAACGGCCAGTCGCGGGCCTGCTCGTCGACGAAGAAGTCGAACGGGTTGATCACGGTCATGTCGGCGACCAGGTCGACCGCCACCGAGAACTCGCGGGTCGGCTTCTGGAATACGAACCGCGCCACGTAGTTGCCGAACGGATCCTGCTGCCAGTTGATGAAGTGCTCGGCCGGCGTCACCTGCAGCGAGTACGCGAGGATCGGCGTGCGACAGTGGGGCGCCGGTCGCAGCCGGATTGCGTGCGGGCCGAGCTGAACGAGCCGATCGTAGCGGTACGCCGTCCGGTGCTCGATCGCGAGTCGGATACTCATGGTGGGTCGTGGAGAAGTGCTGCTACGGATGGGCAGGGGGCCGGTGCGCATCACAGGGGGTGGCGCCCTGGAGAGAACGGATGATAACCGTTGAGGAGTCCCGGAATCGCCTGGCGGCTAGTGCCCGGCGCGAAGGCAACGCGGCACGACCCGGTAGAGCCATAACATTGCTACCCCGGCGTCGTCACGGACTCACTGGCGATGCTCCCTCCGGTGATCGCGGCGCCGCGAATCAGGTTGCGGACCTCGCGCAGCGCCACCGGCAATGTCGTGGTGTCGTAGGCCCGCGAGCTCTTGATGTCGGCGAGCATCCCGAGCGCGCGTTCGATCGCCGCTCCGTTGCGATGCGACCAGGCGTTGATCGCCGCCTGACTGTCCGCGCTCACCCCGCCCACATCGAGCACCTCCTGGGTCAGCTGGCGGTGCAGCGTGTAGAGGTCCTCGCGGAGCACGGCTCGCGCGAGCGCCTCCCACCGGTTCCCGCGCGGGAGCTCGATGATGCGGTCGCGCAGCCAGTTGAGCTCGAGCGTCGAGCCGAGGTGGAAGTACGTCCTCATCACCGCGTCGGGATCGTGCCGCGTCGAGTTTGCGACCTCGACGATGTCGAACGCCGAGATCAGCGCCGGCATCGCCGCCACTCGGCGCGCCAGCGCGAGAGGCACCCCCACGTCGGTCAGCTCGGCCGCGCGCGCGTCGAACGCCTCGCGCTCCCCACCGTCCAGCACGTCGGGCAGGGCCGCAAGCAACATCCGCGCCCCGGGCTCGTAGTAGTGGCTGGTGACCGCAATGTGGATCGAGCGCGGGTTCGTGCGGACCAGCCAGCGGGTGGCACGCTCAACCAGCCGGCGCCCCTCGATCAGCATCGTCAGCTGGGTCTCGGCCTCGACCCAGTTGTCGAGCGCCTCGACGGCCGACCAGAACGAGCACATGTCGAAGACCTCGCGCGCGACCGCGTAGCCGCGCGCCAGGATCGAGGCGGGGGCGCCCGTCTCCTCCTCGAGCCGGAACGCGAACGTCGACCCCGCGCGATCGACGAGCTGGCTGGCGACGACGGTGGCGATTATCTCCCGGCGCAAGCGGTGGCTGCGCATCTTCGCCTTGTAGCGCTCCGGCAGAGGCGGCGGGAAGTAGCGCTCGAGGTCGAGGGCGAGATACTGATCCTCGGGCAGATCCGACTCGAGTAGCAACGAGTAGAGGTGGATCTTGCAGTACGCCATCAGCACCGCGAGCTCGGGCGCGAGCAGTCCCTGATGGTTGCCGCGCCGCTCCGCGATCGCCTCGTCGTCGGGCAGAAACTCGAGCTCCCGGTTGAGGCTGGCTACCTGCTCGAGGTGGCGGATCAAGCGACCATGGACGTCGATCATCGGCCTCGCTTGCGCGAGCGCCAGGCTCATCGCCTGCGTCTGCGTGTAGCAGCCGTGCAGAACCTGCTTGGCGACCGCGTCGGTCATCTTGACCAGCAGGTCGTTCCGCTGCATCACCGTCAGCTCCCCGGCGGCGACGACGCTGTCGAGCAGGATCTTGATGTTCACCTCGTGGTCCGAGCAGTTCACGCCGGCGACGTTGTCGATCGCGTCCGTGTTGATGCGGCCGCCCGCGAGCGCGTACTCGATCCGGCCCCGCTGGGTGAAACCGAGGTTTCCGCCCTCGCCGACGACGCGGCAGCGGAGCTCCGAGCCGTCCAGCCGCATCGCGTCGTTGGCCTTGTCGCCGACGTCGGCATGGGTCTCTCCCGACGCCTTTACGTACGTCCCGATGCCGCCGTTCCAGAGCAGGTCGACGGGCGCTCGCAGGATCTCGCGGATCAGCTCGGTTGGCGAGAGCAGATCGTCGTCGATCCCGAGCGCATCCCTGGCCGGCGGCGAGATGCTGATCTTCTTCTGCCTGCGGGAGTAGACGCCGCCTCCCTCCGAGATCAGCTTCTCGTCGTAGTCGCTCCAGGAGGAGCGCGGAAGCTGGAAGAGGCGTTCGCGCTCCTTGTAGCTGGCCGCGGGGTCCGGATCGGGGTCGATGAAGATGTGCATGTGGTTGAACGCCCCCAGCAGCCTGATGTGCCGCGAGAGCAGCATTCCGTTGCCGAACACGTCGCCCGACATGTCGCCGATCCCGACGACCGTGAAGTCGGATTCCTGGATGTCGGTTCCGAGCTCGCGAAAGTGGCGCTTGACCGACTCCCAGGCGCCGCGCGCGGTGATCCCCATCTGCTTGTGGTCATAGCCCGTCGAGCCGCCCGAGGCGAACGCGTCGCCGAGCCAGTAGCCGTAGTCGGCCGAGATCTCGTTGGCGATGTCCGAGAAGGTCGCGGTGCCCTTATCGGCGGCGACCACGAGGTACGGGTCGTCGTCGTCGTAGCGGACCACGCGATCGGGACCGACGACATCGCCCTCGATGATGTTGTCGGTCAGGTCGAGTAGGCCGCAGAGAAACGTGCGATAGCAGGCGATCGCCTCCCGGTTCAGCGCGTCGCGTCCCGCTTGGACCGGCGGGGGTCTCTTGACGACGAAGCCGCCCTTCGAACCGACGGGGACGATCAGCGCGTTCTTGACCATCTGTGCCTTCATCAGTCCGAGGATCTCGGTGCGGAAATCCTCGCGGCGGTCTGACCATCTGATGCCGCCGCGCGCGACCTTCCCGCCGCGCAGGTGCACGCCCTCGACCCGGGGCGAGTACACGAATACCTCGAACTGCGGGCGCGGCAACGGCAGCAGCGGGATCAGCGACGGCTCGAGCTTGAACGAGAGGTACTCGGGCGGGGTGCCGTCGTCTTGCGTGCGGAAGTAATTGGTGCGGACGATCGCGCGGATCACGGTCAGGAAATTGCGCAGGATCCGGTCCTCGTCGAGGCTCTCGACCGCGTCGATCGCGCCTTCGACCTCGCGCCCGAGCCGCTCGGCTCTCGCCGGCTCGCGGTGGTCCGGGTCGAACCTGGCGGTAAACAGGTCGATCAGCAGCGTCGCGATCTCCGGGTGCGCCAGGACGGTCCGCTCGATGTACGCGTCCGAGAACGAGCTGCCGCCCTGCCGCAGGTACTTGGCGATCGCGCGTACGATCGTCACCTGACGGCCGTTCAGACCGGCGCGCAGAACGAGCCCGTTGAGGCTGTCGTCCTCGAGCTGGTCGTTCCACACCTTCAGGAACGCGTCCTGGAACAGCTCGCGCACGCGGTCGACGTCTTCCGCCATGCACCTCAGGCCGAAGTCATAGATCCAGACCGGGTCCCTGTCCGCCGGCGTGATCGTGTAGGGGCGCTCGTCGACCACCTTCGCGCCCATGTGCTCGAACGATGGGAGCACGTCCGACAGCAATACGCCACCGGCGCTGAACAGCTTGCAGCGCACCGCGCCGGTCGGGGCCTCGGAAGGACGGTAGAGCCTGATGATCGGCCCGTCGCTGCGACCGGTCAGCTCCTCGATCCGGTCAATGTCCGCGACCGCCTCGGTGGCCCGCCGGTCGTCCCGATAGGCGGGTGGGAAGGCACGCTCATAGCGCCTGTGGAGCTTGCGCCCGTGATCCTCGCCGTGGCTGTCGATCAGAGCCACCCGCAGGTCATCCGCCCAGGCGCGCGTCGCCCGCACCAGCATTGACTCGAGCGCGGCCACGTCATAGGTGTCCAGCACGCCGTGGGGGGTGTGGATGATGTAGTCGACCCGCACGAGCAGCGACTCGGACAGCTGCAGCGTCCAATCGACGTGGCTGCCGCCGAAGGCGTCGACAAGGATCCGTGCGCAGCGCTCGCGATTCTCCGTGTTGAAGCGATCGCGCGGAATGCACACCAGGCAGTCCACGAACCGGTCAAGCGGGTCCTGGCGCACGAACAGCCGTACGCGCTGGCGCTCACCGAGGGCGAGCATGCCCATTGCGGTGTCGAACAGGTCATCGACGCCGACCTGGAACAGCGAGTCGCGGGGGTAGGACTCGAGGATCTCGATCAGAGCCTTGGCGTCGTGGCTGTCGAGAGGGAACCCGGCGCGCCTGAGGACGGCGTCAAGCTTGCCCCTCAGCAGGGGGATCTCGCGCGCCCTCGCCTTATAGGCGGCAGTCGTGTAGAGGCCGACAAAGCGACGTTCGCCGATCACCTCGCCGTGTTCGTCCAACCGCTTGACGCCGACGTAGTCGAGGTACGCGGGCCGGTGGACCGTCGCGCGCGAGTTCGCCTTCGTCAGCACCAGCAGGTGGCGGTCGCGGGCGAGAACAAGCGCTTTGCGTCCGAGCTTCGTGAATTGCGTTGCGGGCGTACCGCGCAGGATTCCGAGGCCGGAGCCCGGTACCAGCTTCAGGCCGCCGTCCACGAGCTCGTACTCGCGGTAACCGAGGAAGGTGAAGTGGTTGTGTTCGAGCCACGCGAGGAAGCTTCTCGTCTCCTTGATCTCGCGCTGCCGAATCGACGGGGGCGGCGACGCGTCGAGCTCTTCGATCAAGGCCCTCGCCCGCCCGCGCATCTCGTGCCAGTCTTCGACCGCGGCGTACACCTCGCGCAGGACGCGCTCGACGTCGCACCGCAGCTTCGACAGCAGCTCGGGGTCGGGTTCGCGCGCCACCTCCGCGTGGAGGATCGATTCGGCGACCCCGACCTGCTTCTCGCCACCCGGCTCGACGACGTCGAGCAGGTTTCCCTCGGCGTCCCGCTGCACCCACATCACGGGGTGGATCACCAGGTCGATCGAGTGGCCGTTGCGCGCCAGCTCCATCGTCACCGAGTCGACGAGGAACGGCATGTCGTCGGTGACGATGTCGACGACCGTGCCGCGCGAGCTCCACCCGTCGCGCTCTGCGTCGGGGTTGTAGACGCGAACCTTGATCTCCCTGTCCCCGCGGTGCCGCAGCAGCGACCACTGACTGAGCGCCGTTCCGCACAGATCGCTTGGACTGCGGTCCGACAGGTCGTCGGCCGGCACCCAGTGGTAGTACTGGCGAACGAACGACTCGGCGGCCGCAGCCTGCTGCTCGGGTACGCGCTCCCGCAGCTGCTCACAAACCGCGTCGATCAGCTCCGACTCGAGCTCGGCCGCCTTGACCGCCATCACGCTATTGCTCTCCGATCTCTGTCCGCCGGTCGGAGCGTACTGCGGCCCGGGGTAGCGTGCTCGAACTGCACCGCTTCCTCCACGATCGGTCTGAACGCGACGGAAACCCGGTCGGAGTGGGATGACACGTCCATCGCCCGAACCCCCGGGTCCGTCCGCCCATGATGCGAACATATGTTCGTGACCAGCGACGGCAACCCATACAGCCGATTCAGACGCGCCCTCGAGACGGGCAACGAGGCGCTGGTCACAGCCGCCGCCCTCGAGCTGCCGCGAATCGCCCTCGACGACGCGTTGCGGATCTGCCTCGTGCTCCGCGGTGGCGAGCCCGACCGCTACGAGCGAGCAGCCGTGCGATGGCTCGGTCGATTTGCCCTCGAGGGGAGAAGGGTCACGATCGACGACCTCCGCGTCGCCGCGGACGCGCTCGACGTCCTTCCGCAACGACCCGCGGAGGCGATGGAGCGCCTCCAGCGACTCTGCGTCGCCCGGGACGTGGCGTGAGGTGGGCACCGTCCCAGCGAGGTCCTCCCAGCCTGGCCCACGCGGCCCGTCGCGACCGAGCGCCACCCGAGCGCAGCTGGGATCCCGTCACTACTCGATTCGCTTGCTGCGTCACGCTTGCCGCACACTCACCCGTGCGGGTCGCTCTTCGCGGTGCGTTCTCGCCGCTTCGACGTTCGCGGCTTCGACCGGTCTGGCCGATCTTGCTCGGGCGTCAGTTCTCCCTCCACCTGGGCCACGAAGTCAGTGTGGAGATCGAGCAGCCGACGGAGGAAGCCGAAGATCAGCAGGAGGTACTTCCGGCGATGCGGCAGCGTGTCGGCGCTCGCCTCGGCCGCATTGAGCCGAGCCTCGAGGTCGACGATCTCGTCCCGCAGCGTGGCGACGCTCCGTCGGGTCACCTCTTCGCCGACGAGGTCGCCGATCAACAGCCGGATCAACAACTCGTTCTTGACCGGCTGAAAGGTGACCGGAGTGTTGGCGTAGTCGCGGAGGGCTTGCAGGCCCTTGCTGGTCAGTGTGTACACACTGCGCTCGCGCGTCTTCCCTGGCTCCTTTCGCGCCTCGAGATAGCCGAGCTTCGCCAATCGCTTGGGCTCGACGTAGTACTGGCTCTCGCCGGCCCAGTCGAGAATCCGACCCTGGCCGACCATCCGGCGCAAGTCGTGGGGCCCGACACTTCCTCGGCCCACCAGCCCGAGGATCTCGTAGGAGAACAGGGTCAACTCATTCGATGCCATAGCTACGTTCCGTAGTGTACGCGCAGCGGCCCACGGTTCGGGCGGACGCGGCGCGCGCCCGCCGCAACCGGTCGCGCAGCCCCTGAATCGCGCGCTTGGCAAAACTCTACTCCATAGCTATCAACTGCGGATCATAGGTTTGGCGGTCATGAGGCGACCGCTTCTCTGGACGCTGACGTCGTAGGTGACCGGAGTCTCCTGAAAAGGAAGCTTGCCGGGTGTGGGGATGAAAACGTTCAGGGTGCACGACCAGTCGCCAGGACCCTGGCGCGGGCCGGAGTGTCGGTTGCAGTAGGGCACCACGTCGAGCTTGGCGCTCGGGGGCACGATGCGGCCGAGCAAGCGCTGCTGGAGCAGGCTGATGTTGCTGAACTCAGGCGTCAAGGTGGCCTGCAGGCGCACGGCCGTGACGCCCACCGGGCCCCAGTTGCCCGCCACCGCGAGGAGCGCCACGACGGCGACCGCGATCACCGCGAGGCGTACCGGCCTGACCCAGCCTGCTCCCGCGAGACATGCGCACCGGCGAAGTCTCGGCGGCGCAGCAGCTCCCAGGAGGCGGTCAGACAGACTGCCGTCCACGTCAAAGCAACGATCGCGGCGACGACCAGCGAACCGTAGAAGGGCCGGCCGGCGAACAGCCCGTGCCAGAGGTCGAACGTCGAGCCGATCAGCAGCATGCCAGGCGCGCGCGTGTGCGCGGGCGCGCCCTCAGCTTGGTCGCCGCATTCGCGGGGATCGGAATCGTGGGAGTCGCCGCCGCTGCGGTGACGGGCTATGACCCGTTCGGGTCAGACCAGGTCGGCCAGACCGTTAACGGGGCGATTCTGCTGCCGACCAACCAGTGGATCTCGCCGCTTGGACAGAGGACGCTGGTCAACAATGCGCGCCTGGTTTCAAGCACGCTGAGCCCGGACGGAAAGACTGTGGCGGCGCTGAGCTGGAACGACTTCTCAGGATTTCTGACGCTGATCGACCCGAAGACGGGAACGATCCGCCAGCAGGTGGGAGGCCCAGGCCAACCGTCACTGCCGGGCGACGGGACAGTCGCGGCGGATGGGCCGTTCTACTCACCCGACGGGTCCACGCTGTGGGTCCCGCAGAGCTCCGATCTGCTGCGATTCGCGGTGAACTCCGACGGCACGGTCGCGTCGTCTCCGACCGTTGTATCGCTTCCGACAAATGGGCCAGGCGGCGCGGCGCTGCCATCGGGGATGGCGTTCGTCCCCGGCTCGAGCACCGCCTACGTCGTGCTCAACGGATACAACACGTTAGGAGTTCTCGACACCAGCACCAATACGCTGGTAAAGCAGATTCCGGTCGGAAACGCTCCGAGGCAGGTCATCCTCGAGGGCAACGAGGCGTGGGTCTCCAACGAGGGCGGCCGGCCGGCGGACGGCGGGGACTTCACCAACCTCTCCAACGGCACCGCGATCGTGTCCAATCGCAGGACCGGGGGCGCGATCACCGGCACCGTGTCGATCGTCGACCTCACCGCGCAGAAGGAGACAACCGAGCTCAGGTCGGTCTGCAGCCGACCGCCATGTACCTGAATCGCCAGGACGGTGCGCTGTTCGTGGCGAAATTCCAACGACGACAGCGTGTCCGTCATCGACACCGACAAGGGCTCAGTGGCGCAGACGCTCGACATCAATCCCGTCCCCGGCGCGACCGTCGGTAGCTATGCCAACGCGATCTCGATGCCGGACGCCAAGCATGTCCTGGTCAGCATCGGCCGGGATAATGCGATCGCCGACTACCGGTACGATGGGCTGAGCGGGGGCCTGAGGTTTGAGGGCCTGATCCCGACCGACTGGTTATCCGGTCCAGGTGCAGCCCGATCCTGCTCTCGGCAACGCGATCGTCGTCACCAACGACAAGGGCATCGGCGCCCGCGGGCCATGCCTTGTGGAATGCCCACTCAACAAGGGCCCGAATACGTCCCCGGCGACGATGCCGGTGACTGGGCACAACACCTACAACGACACCGGGAGTGTGACCCAGTTCAACCTGCCGGCCGATGACGCACTCAAGCAGGACACCGGCATGGTGTTCGCCAACAACGCTTGGAACCGACTGCCCGCAAATCAGCGGGGACAGGGCGACTCGGCGCCGAACGTGATCCCGCCTAAGGTCGGCGGACCGTCGCCGATCAAGCACGTCTTCGTCATCGTCAAGGAGAACCGTACCTACGACCAGGTGCTGGGCGACCTTGGCGACGGAGGAAATGGCGACCCGTCGCTCGCTCAGTTCGGAGCGAAGGTGACCCCGAATTTGCACGCGCTGGCCCTCCGCTTCGGTGACCTCGACAACTTCTACGACGAGGGAACCCTGTCCGCCGACGGCCACAACTGGATCGTGCAGGCAGAGGCGAACGACTACGCCGAGAAGGAATTCGGTGCGTTCTATCGGTCGTATCCCGCCCAGGGCGGCGATGCGCTCGCCTACCAGCGCGACGGGTTCATCTGGAACGCTGCGAAGAACGCAGGCCTGAGCGTCAAGGACTACGGAGAGTACGCAAACTTCTTCAACGTCTCCTCCAGCCAGGACAGCTGGGACGTAGGTGCCGGGGCGAAACCTGCCGGCCGGCCTCCTGGGCGACGGGTAACCCGCTCCCGCGAACAACCGAACCCGACCCGCGCCGCGGTGTGATCCCGCGGCGCGTGTCCCGGACGCATTCGCTGATCGTCGGAAGGTGCCTTCGGCGCGGCGGAAGGGTTGCCGGACGGGGCTTTGATGAACCAGACGGCGAGGACGCATCCACTCGGCCGCCTCGGCGATCTGTCCGCTGCCCGCGCGATCATCATGCGGTTGTCTGCGACGGCAAGACATTCGGCCACACTGACGCCCGAGCAAGCGGACGTTGGCGCCCTTCCGCTCGAGCTTTACGCCCCCCTGCTCGAACGGCTGCGAGCCGGCTCGACGGTGCTCGACGAGCACTCGGCGTTCGTCGATCAGGCGTTGGCTGTATGGGCACGGCCGGGGTTCGAGACGTTCATGTGCCGGCCGCGGTTGCGGTTCGAACCGTTCCCGTACCAACTCGAGGCGGCCGCGCGTGTGCTCCGCCACATGCAGGGCCGAGCCATCCTCGCCGACGAGGTGGGGCTCGGCAAGACGATCGAGGCTGGGATCGTGCTCTCGGAGCTGCGCCTGCGCGGCTTGGCGGACAGGACGCTCGTGGTCGTTCCGGCCGGGCTCGTTCGGCAGTGGCGCGAAGAGCTCGAGCGCAAGTTCGGGCTCCCGTGCGCGGTCGCCGACGGGCGCTTCCGCGCCGGCGACTGCGCTGGCGCCGGTAACTGCGCTGGCACCGGTCGCGGCGCGGTGCCGGTCGTGATCGCGTCGCTGGCGGCCGCCCGGCGGGGCGGCTGCACGACGAGCTCACGGGCGTGAGCTGGGACCTCGTGATCGCCGACGAGGCGCACCGGCTGAAGAACCCGCGCAGCGCCTCGGCTCGCCTCGCGCGGGGGTTGCGCGCGAGGTACATGCTGTTGCTCACCGCAACCCCGATCGAGAACCGGCTGGCGGACCTGTTCGCGCTCGTCAGCCTGGCGCGACCCGGATTGCTCGGAGCTGCCGCCGAGTTTCGCACCCGTCACGGGGGCGGGGACGGTACCGCCGTCCGCAACGTCGGCTCCCTGCAGCTCGCATTGCGCGAGCTGATGGTCCGGCACAGGCGGAGCGAGATCACGCGTGCTGCTGCCGCGGCGGCTCGCCGAAACCGTCCGCGTCGAGCCGTGCGAGCAGGAAGCGGAGCTGTATTGGGGAATCTCGGCGCGGGTCCGAGCGGAGGCGCGCGAGGCCCCGCGCCGGGCGGCTGTTGGCGCTCCGCAGCGTCCAGCAGCTCGCGGGCTCGAGTCCGTGGGCGTGCGCTGGGATGCTCGGCAAGCTTGGCTGGAGCGACCTCGCTGCGGCGGCGTCCGGGGTGCGCATCTCGGCCAAGGCCCAGGCGCTGCTCGGGCTGCTCGCTCGTCACCGGGATCGTGGCGAGAAGGTGGTCGTGTTCACCGCCTTTCGCCGCACGCTCGAGGCGCTGTCGAGGCTGCTGTCCAGCGGCGGGATCGAGGCGGCCGTGTACCACGGGAGCCTCAGCCGAACCGAGAAGGACGCGGCGATCGAGCGCCTTCGCCACGCGACGCGCCCGTGCTGCTCGAGCACGGAGGCCGCCGGCGAGGGCCGCAACCTCCAGTTCTGCCACGTGATGGTCAACTTCGACCTGCCCTGGAACCCGATGCAGATCGAGCAGCGGCTGGGACGGATCCACAGGATCGGCCAGGCGCACGACGTGCAGCTGACGAACCTGGTCGCGTGCGGCACGCTCGAACAGCGACTGCTCGAGGTCCTCGAGGCAAAGATCAACCTGTTCGAGCTCGTCGTCGGCGAGCTGGACATGATCCTCGGCCGCGTGTCGGACGAGCTCGATTTCGAGACGCTCGTGTTCCAGGAGTACGTCACAAGTCGCGACGACGCGGAGTTCGCCACGCGTCTCGGAGGCGTCGGCGACGAGCTGGCGCGGGCACGGGCCGAGTACCTCGACACCCGCGAGCGGATCGACGGACTGGTCGCCTGATGCCGGCCGTCAGCGACCTGAGCCTGCGCTTAGCTTCTGGCTGGCGTACGCCGAGCGCGGAGGAGCGCTGATCGAGGGTCACGGCGACCACGCGCTGGTCGTGCTACCGGCCGAGGCTGCAGCGCGTGATCGGGCTGCCGGAGGAGCTCACCGTCACCTCGGACCCGGACGTGGCGCGCGACGACGGCGCGGTGCTGATGATCGCCGGGCATCCCGCGGTCGAGCAGGCGGCAGGCTCGGTGCTCGCTGCAGGCGACGTCGGCAGCGCGCTACCTGCCTGGCCGTCGTCGCGCCCGCCGCTGCGCTCGGCGCTCGAGGCTAGGGCGCGCGAGCGCGCACCCATCGACCACGGCCGGATCGAGGCGGTCGGCGAGCCGATCGCCGCGTACCTACCGCTGCTGCGCGTCGGTGCGATGGTCAGCTACGCCGCCTCGCTGTCGCTTCGCTTCCAGGAGCAAGAGGAGGCGTGGGTCGACGCCCGGACCGGGATCGTCCCGTCGGGCGCGGTGCTCGCCGCGCGCGCGCGGCAAGCCGCTGCTTATCGCGCCCGGACGGCCCACGCCGCGAGCTCGACTGCAATCTCGAGCGTGCGCTCGCCGCTGCGCACGCACGCTCGTGCGGCTCGCCGCGGAGCGCGCAGGCGACGCTCGCAGCGAACACGCGCCGCGCGCTCGAGCTCGAACTGGCGCGCGCCGAGACGCCTACTACGCCGGCGCGCTCGCGTCAATCGAGCGGCGCCGGGCGAACGCAACCGAGGACCGCGCGCGACTGCTCGACGCCCAGGCCCAGGCGACGCGGTGCCGAACGCGCCCGCCGCCGGCGCGAGATCGAGGAGGAGAACGATGCCTCGCCACGAGATCCGCCCCTTCCGGATACACCTCGTTCACTTGCCCGCGTTCGTGCTGCCGGTCGAGATCCGCCGCGGCACCCGGGCCTTCCCGTTCGAGCTGTCGTGGATCGTCGCCGCCGGCGAGTTCGCGCGGGTGCGGTGTCCGGCGTGCGGCGCCGCCGAGACGCTGGTCGCCACCCGCGAGCGACTCGGCTGCCGGGAATGCAGCCACCACCCCAGCTCTCGTGGCGGCAAAGGGAGCCTGCCCGCATGAGGACTGCGGGGGCTACCTGAGCGCGACCGCTTGATCGGCTGCATCGCCAGCGCCGATGACGTTCTGATGTCTTACCGCCGCCACGCTCGTGAGTCAGCTGGTCGCTTCTGCTCACTAGATTAGGAGTTCAAACATGTCATCCCGAACAGTCACAAACGCGAATGAGGCCAGTGACGCCCTCGCCGGCACACTCAAGCGCACCGAGCTCCAGCACAGCCCATCCTCGGGGCCCGGCCGCGAGATCGTGCAGGTACTCACCGAGATCCCCGCCGGCGTCGAGTCGGGCTGGCACATGCATCCCGGCGAGGAAGTCGGGTACATCCTCGCCGGGACCGTGGAGATGCAGATCAAAGGAGAGCCCACCCAAACCTTGCACACAGGCGACGGGTTCCTGATGCCGCCCCGCACCGCTCACAACGCGCTCGATCTCGGTCCCGATACCGGCAAGATGCTCTCCACCTACATCGTCGAAGTTGGACAGCCACCGGCGGAGTTCACCGGTTGACGGCACTCGGAAGGCCCGCTCGCTGCCTCGACTCGAACGGATCCAATCCGGGCGGCGCACTCCCCGAACTGACATGACCAACCGCTCTCGCTCCACCATCGGCACCGTTGCGTCGCTGAACGTCGGCGCGCCGCGCGCCGTTCAGGTGAACGAGCACACCATCCTGACGGCGATCTGGAAGCGTCCGGTCGAAGGTCTCGTGCCGCTGCGCGGCGTGAACTTTCGCGGTGACGATCAGGCCGACCGGACAGTCCATGGCGGAGCAGACAAGGCTGTATACGCCTATGCGATCGAGGACACCGAATGGTGGGAGACAGAACTCGAGCGCCCGCTCGGTCCCGGCGCCTTCGGGGAGAACCTCATCGTTCGAGGCCTCCCGGCCTCGGAGGCGGTGATCGGCGAGCGGTGGGCGGTCGGTACCGCGCTGCTCCAGGTCTCCCAGCCGCGCCTGCCCTGCTTCAAGCTCGCGCTGCGGATGGACGATCCCCGCTTCCTTAAGCGCTTCGCGAAAGCCGGCCGACCAGGCACGTACCTCCGGGTCCTCCGTGAGGGCGCCATCGCCGCCCGCGACGCGATCAATGTGGTGGCCCGTCCCGCGCATGGCGTGACGAGCGCGCTCGTCTCACGCGCGCTCCTCGGCGAGCACCAATTGCTCTCCCTCGCACTGACAGCGCCGGAGCTACCCAGGGACCTACGCGCCTGGATGCAAGAGCGCGCGGAAGTAATGGACACGCGCGCCGCGATGAGTTTCAGCTCGCGACCGGTCCAACGTGATAAGACCCGATCCATGGAGTCGACCGTCATGACCACTCCGCCCGGCGCCGCGCGCGCTGTTACCAAGATCCCCGCGCAGGACCTCGACCGGGCGCGTCGCTTTTACCGCGACCGACTCGGCCTCGAACCGGTCGAGGAACGCACCAGTGGCCTGCGGTACCTGCGCGGGACCACGGAGTTCCACATTTTCGCGTCATCGGGCGCGGCCTCGGGCCGCTCGACACAGATGGCCTTTGAGGTTGAGGACCTCGACCAGACCGTCGCCGACCTGCAGGCGCGCGGCCTGGAGTTCGCAACCTTCGACATGGCTGGCTTCGAGGTGACCGACCAAATCGTCGTCGCGCCTGACAACTACCCGAGCAAGGGCGCGGGCGAGCGCGGGCGCGTTCTTCTTCGACAGTGAGGGCAACCTGCTCGGGCTGGCTCAGGCCACTCGATAAGGAGAAACCAGCACCGGGTCCTTCGCTATAAGAGGAGGGTGAGCGATGGGACTCGAACCCCCTGACGGCGGCGATGACGGGGATGCGCCAGGCGAGCTGTTCGCGCTGCGCTGGCGAGACGTCGACTGGAGCGCGCGAGGGATCCGCGTGCGGCGCAACTATGTCCGCGGCGAGTTCGGCACGCCCAAGTCCAAGCGCTCGACGAGAAGCGTCCCGCTCGCGAGCCGGGTCGCGGCGGAGCTCGAGCTCCTGTTCCAGGACTCGCAGTACAGGCGGGACGACGACCTCGTATTCGCGCACCCCGCGACCGGCAAGCCGATCGATCGCTCGAAGCTGCTCAAGCGCTTCAAGGGCGCGCTGCGCCGCGCAGATGTTCGCGCCGTTCGCTTTCACGACTTGAGGCACACCTTCGGAACGCGGATGGCCGCGCAGGGCGTCCCGATGCGCGTCCTGCAGGAGCTGATGGGTCACCGCGACTTCAAGACGACGTTGATCTACGCCGACTACGCGCCGAGCGAGCGCGAGGCCGAGTGGGTCGAGGACGCCTTGCGTCCGGCCGTGCCGGCGACCGAAGCAGCGCGCATCGATTAAATTAAACAGCTGTCGTCGTGAGACGCTTCGCGTGCCCGTACAGCGTCTCGGGCGCGATGTCCACGTCGTTCGGCCACACGATCGTGCCCGCTTCGGCGTCAGCGCGCAGCTGGGCGAAGTAGGCCGGATCCTTCAGCGGCTCGAACACGCCGCCGCACTCGGTCAGGTATGACAGATCGACGTCGGCCGCGGTCCCGTCCTCGAAGCGGACACTCACGACATGACCGCCGAGCGGTTTGGCGTCGATCAGCAGCGGAGTGCTTCGCATACTGGGAATCGTAGAGGCTCAGCGGAGCGGCTCAATCCGCTGCAATGGCTCATGGCGACGGGCGCGCCCCCAGTTATCTCGCAGCTCGTCCCGGTGCTCCAAGCCCCATTCCTTCACGAGTCGCAATGCTCGTTGCGGCAGCGCGCCGGCTAGAACGCCGAGAGTCTCGATCTCGATCGATGCTTCGTCGTCGCCGTACCGAGCGTGGAAGTGCGGCCTGCCCAGATGCTGGATCTCGTCGTGGTACATCCAGATCACGATTCCGTAGAAGGCGCTGATCCGCGGCATTCCGCCAGTGTGTCGAGCGAACCGGTCAGGACCGAGGCCGGCATACCCATCGATAACTCCGCGTAGGCCAAGCAGACGCGCGCGTTCCGCCTGATCCGCGATCGGGAGCGACCTACGAGGTCGCTGGCCCGTTCCACCTGTCCCGCAACGTAGGCGGCGTTCGCAGCGCGGGATAGGCGCCTGCCTCGCGATGCCTCGGCCTCGCTGAGCTTCGCGGCGCGCTCGAACGCGGTCGCCGCCGAGGCATGTCCGCCGCGGCGCTGCGAGCGCTCGGCGGACGCTTCGAGCTGGGCAGCGAGGTCCTCGTCCGTGGTGAGCGTCGCAGCCGCTCGATGCCAGAGTCGCCGATTTGCCTGTTGATCGCCGCTGCACGCGTCGGCCAGGGCGGCATGAGCACGCCGACGCTCGCTGGAGGTCGCGGCCTATAGACGACGGAGCGCACGAGCGGGTGGCGAAAACTGATTCGTCCCTCCTGAGTCTCGATCAGCCCGGCCCTCTCAGCCGGGTCAAGGGCATCCAGCGGAAGCTCGAGATCAGGTGAGGCACGGAGCACAATCGCGAGTTCGCTAGCTTCGTCGGCCGCCGCCAGCAGCCTCACACCGCAGGAACTCGACGCGACGCCGCCACGGCTCAGGTCGTCCAGCCGTGCGCGAAATGACGAACCTCGTCTGAACCAACCCCAACCCGACTGGAGGATGACCGACCTCGACCGTCGCGCGAGCGCGGCCGCCACGCCGATCGCCTGACTCGTGCCGGCCAGCAAGCGCCCCGGCGCTGTCGCTCTTGTGATCGAGCAGGCGCCAGCTCGAGCGCTCCGGTCTCTTCCCGGTTGGACCAGACGCGAGAGCTCGGGCATGGATGCCGGTCCAGTGATCCTCTCGCAGGGAGCGGAAGAATTGTAGTCCGTTGCGCAGGGCGAAGGACTGTGCTGTCACCAAAGCGGGTCTGGAGCGCCGGACGGGCCTCGCACCTCGTTTTCGCCAAACGTGCGCATCCGCCGCTTGCAGACGCGCTGCTAGCGGTCGTCCGCGTGCCGATGGCTTGCAAAAACCGGCCCGAGTGGTACAACGAAGTGGTACAACGACCGCGTCTCCCGGACCATCGGACCGTCTCCGGCCGAAAGGAAAGCCCCGCTAATCCAGGTCTTTCGCGAGGGGTGAGCGATGGGACTCGAACCCACGACCGCCTGGACCACAACCAGGAGCTCTACCAGCTGAGCTACGCCCACCGTGGACAAAGCGGAATCTAGCAGCGCACACCACGCGTAGCGCATGCCTCGAGATGATCACCGACGCGTCCGCTGGACAAGGGTCCTGGATGGCCGCCGCCGGCCGCGCTAAGGGTTCGTAGGAGAATAAGGTGTCGGAATGAGGGGTCCGAGGAGCGAGCGGGGCGAGAACGCAGGATACGTGGCGCAGCAGCGCTGCGCGAGCATCCGAGGACGAAGCATCCGCGACGCTCATCGGGCGCCTCAAACGACAACTTATTCTTCTACAGGCCATAAGGAGGCCTCCCAGTGTGCGACTCGGCGACACGATGGTCGGGCCGGCCCCGAGCAGCAGCCCACACGAGCCCATCATGGGACAGCGACCCGCGGCTGGACGAACCACTCGCTCGAACACAACGTGCCGAGTCAGGCCCCACCGCGAGCGGGATAGGCTGGCCCGGCGTCGACAGGATCGGATCCGTGTTCAATTCCGTCGTACCCCAGAAGGTCCGCACGCATCGCACGCCCCCGGCAGGATTCGAACCTGCGACCCACGGCTTAGAAGGCCGTCGCTCTATCCAGCTGAGCTACGGGGGCTAGTCAGGAGCAAGACTGTAGACGTGTTGGGGCGGGTTCTCGGCTTGCGGAGAATCGCGACACTGGGGACCGTGGGCTGGTTCGCGGTCGGAGCCGGGCTGGTCGGCTCGGGGCTGACCACGGTTGGCGTCGCGGCCGGATCCGCCGGTGCGGTCGGCGTCGCGCGGCGCCATGTCGCGGCGACGCCGTGTCTGGTTCCCGGCTACAGGAAGAGCCTTAATCACTTGTGGCGCCCAGACGTGACGGCCGCGGTCGCTTACGCGCGCTCCCGCGTCGCGGACATCGCGTTCGCTGTGAGGACCGACCATCGCTTCTACGGCTACCGGGCCAACCACGTCGAATGGTCCGCGAGCGTCGTCAAGGCGATGCTAATGGTCGCCTACCTCGACACGCCCTCGGTCGCCCACCGGCGGGTCAACGCGTACGACAACTCGCTGCTCATCCCGATGATCACCCGCTCGGACAACACCGCGGCGACCAGCGTCGTCGGCATCGTCGGGGACGACGGCCTGCAGGCGCTCGCGAACCGTGTGCGCATGCGCAACTTCGCGACCGCGCCCATCTGGGGCGAGACCCAGATCACGGCGGCTGACCAAACCAAGTTCTTCTACAGCATCGACAGCTACATCGCTCCGCTCCATCGCGGCTACGGCATGCACCTGCTTGCGTCGATCACACCGTCGCAACGGTGGGGTATCGGCGAGGTCACGCCGAGAGGCTGGACTCCGTACTTCAAGGGCGGCTGGGGCTCCGGTACGGGTCTCGTCGACCACCAGGTCGTGCTGCTCAAGCGCGGCTGCTGCGCGTGCGTCGATCGCGGTGCTGACGATGCATGACGGCTCGCACGCGTACGGCAAGGACACGCTGCGCGGCGATCTTCTCGAGGCTGCTGCGCGGGTTCCCGATAGGCCGGCCCCCCGAGTCGCCGGCGTCTAGGCGTCTGCGGGCACGTTCTTGAACCGGCGATCCATGCGCGGGATTTAATCGGGGCGCCCGGATTCGAACCGGGGACCTCCTGCTCCCAGGGCAGGCGCGCTACCAGGCTGCGCTACGCCCCGCTCGTCGCGAGCGAGTCTAGCCACCACTCCTCCCGAACCCGGTCGATCCACGCCTGCAGACGGGCCCTGAGCAGCGTGTCCGCGGCCCAAAGCGTGAGCACGCCGTGCTCGGACCTCCACGTCCGACCGCTCAATGCTGCCGCTGTTCGACTTGCGCTGCAGCCGGATGGCTTCTCCGTCAATGCCGAGCACGTCGCCCCAGATGGCGCCTCAGCTCCTCGTAGATCCTGGTCAGCGTGGTATTGCACCGAACAGGTCAGCGGCTTTGGACGTCAACTGCCGCAGCCATCCAGCCGCCGCGATCGCAACGACGCCGTCGTCTGAGTGCCCGATCCGACGCATTGTCGCCTCCGCTTGTAGCCCTCCGCGATGTACAGCACAACGAAATCGCGGAACAACGGGCATCCGATCAGCTGGTCGTACTCCGCCCGTCCCTGCTCGTGCGCGTGCTCACGCAGTTCGCGGTACTTCGCCTGCATCGCCCGTGTTCCGGGATGCGTGACCCGCGACGTCGCGGCTCGCTCCAAGGGCAGGTCCGCTATCCAGCAGTAGACGGTGGTTTCGGAACCGCCAGCCGCTCGGCAAGCTCGTCGAGTGACAACCGCTTCGTCACTCGCAGTTCCCTCGCTCGTTCCCTCAGATACGCTGGATACGCCATATTCGACTCGAACGTATGTTCGCACGACTGCAGGACGGAAGGTAAACTCCGGACATGCCGACCTGCGCGAGACTGGACCCCGTTAGGCGGTTCTCCGCTGCGCTCGGCCGACTCGGTGCGCAGCATCCGGCGTACGCCCTTCGTCTCGTCGGTACTGCCGCGTCCCGACGGTCTCGCACGACCCGCTATGGACTGACCGCGCCCCGCGGCGCGCTGCGGAGGGCCGCCCCCGCGCCAGCGCCGCCGACCGGCAGCAGCCGGCAAGCACCGAGGAGCCGGCTCACACTTGACCACGCCGCGCACCGCCCACGCCGTCATGGCGCCCAGCCGACCCGCGGTCGCGTTGAGTAGCCTCCGAGCCCGATGGCCGAGATCCAGCCGCTGCGCGCGCTTCACTACGTGCTGGAGAAGACGGGCGGGCTGCAGCCAGTTCTCGCGCCGCCGTACGACGTGATCGACGAGCAGCAGCGGGCCGACCTCGCCGCGCGTTCCGAATACAACGTCGTGCGCATCGACCTCCCGGAGGGCAACGGCGACCGCTACGAGCGCGCGGCCGAACTGCTGCGCGAATGGGAGGCCGATGGCGCGGTCGTCCGTGACGAGGAGCCGGCTATATGGGCGCTCGAGCAGGACTACACCGGCCCCGATGGACAGGCCCGGATCCGGCGGGGGTTCTTCTCGCGCGTGCGCGTGGAGGAATATGGTCCGGGGAGGATCCGCCCGCACGAGCGCACCCACCCGGGTCCGAAGGAGGACCGGTTGAGGTTGACGCGGGCGACCGGCGCGAACCTGTCCCCCATCTTCTCGTTGTACTCGGACCGCGACGGTGCTGCCTGGCGTGCGCTCGACGCCGCACGCGACCGGAACGCGCCCTGGGGCGAGGCGACCGACGAGGACGGCACCACCAGCCGTCTGTGGCGGGTCGTCGACGCGCAGGCGATGGACACAATCGTGCGCGCGACGAGCGGCGCCGAGCTACTGATCGCCGACGGACACCACCGCTACGAGACGGCGCGCGTCTACGCGGAGGAGATCGGGGGCGAGGGGCCACACCGATACGTGCTGATGTGCCTGGTCGCGCTCGAGGATCCGGGCCTGACCGTGTTCCCGACGCACCGGCTGGTACGGGGCCTGGGGCCGGACCAGCACGAAGCTCTGGCGAACGCGATCCGGCGAGATTTCGAGATCGAAGCGCTCGATGACACCTCGAAGCTGAGCCCGCCCGCCGGCGACGGCATCCGGATCGGCTACATCGATGCGCATTTCCGCCGCCCGTTCATGCTCACCTTGAAGGATCCCGGGCTCGCTGACGAGGCGCTGCCCGATCGCGCGGAACCGTATCGCCGCCTCGACACTGCGGTGCTCGAGGCGCTGATCTTGAAGGGCGCGCTTGGCATGACCGACGAGCGGATCGACCACCTCGACGGGCTCGGCTACGCGCGAGACCAGGATCACGCGTTGAGCCTGGTGGAAAGCGCCGAGTTCGACGCGGCGTTCTTGATGTCGCCGACCCCGATTGCGCGCGTGCAGGCGGTCGCGGCCTCAGGCGAGAGCATGCCTCCAAAGTCGACCTACTTCTTCCCAAAGGTTCCCACAGGGCTGGTGTTCAACTTGTTAGGCAGGTAGGTCGACCATCAGCGCTACGATGATTCTCGTTACCGGGCACAAGCAACCAGTTAGGACTCGCCAATGAAGGCCACCGCGCACCGGACCGGATCCACTGCGTTCACCCATCGAGTCGATGTTCGTCACCACCAGCTGGTGGCCGACGAGCCGACCGAGCACGGCGGCGACGACGAAGGCCCGAGCCCTCAGGAGCTGCTCGCGGCCAGCCTTGCATCGTGTACCGCCGTAACGATCGAGATGTACGCGAAGCGCAAGAACTGGGACCTCGGGCCTGTCGAGGTCCAATGCGAGTACACGCCCGCCGAGCGCGGCTGCCCTACCAAGTTCAGCCTCAAGCTTCGTCTGGGAGGCAACTGCACGGATGAACAGATCGAACGCCTCCGTGTGATCGCGGCGAAGTGCCCGGTCCACCGAACGCTGGAGGGTGAGGTGATGTTCGAGGACGAGATCGAGCTCAAGGAGCCCGCCAGGGTCTGATAGCGCCGCGCGCCCGGGGGCACCGAATCTCGACCGCGCGCCGGGCACCGGAACCCGCACGGCCACCGGTGCCCCTGGTTCAGCGCTAGTCCCAACTTCGGTCTAGTGCGCCTCCGCCGCCGAGTTCGTTGTGAGCGGCGACGGCGGCTGGACCTACTTCTCGAAATATAGTGAGGTAGATGGCCCTGCTCACCGAAACGGTTCGCGATGAGCTGCGGCGCGTGCTGCTCTCGCCCGATGAGGCCACCTCGCTCGAGGTCCACGGGCGCACCGACGCTGGTGTGCTGGTGCCGCTGTACGTCGAGGACGGCGAACTGCACGCCGTGTTCACGAGGCGCCGCGACGACCTGCGCCGCCATCCCGGCGAGATCTCGTTCCCTGGGGGCCGCTACGACGAGGGCGAGAGCGACCTGCGAGTCACCGCGCTCAGGGAGGCCGAGGAAGAGATCGGGCTGCCGCGAGAAGCCGTCGAGATCGTTGGCGCTCTGCAACCCACGCCGACGATTGCAACCGGATACGCGGTGTATCCGTTCGTTGGTCTGATCGCACCGAGGCGGACCTGGACGCTGAGCGCGCGCGAGGTCGCGGAGGTGCTCGAGCTGCCGCTGTCGGCGCTTGTCGCCGGCTATGCCCGCCGGCGGCTGGTCCGCCGCGGACTTCCGATCAGGACCGACACCTATCGCGTCGGCAACAGCCTGATCTGGGGTGCGACGGCGCGAATCCTCGCTGACCTATTGGACCGCATCGGGCCTCTCGTGTCCCCCGACGTCGCCTGAGCGCGGCCGCCGCCGGCGCGCCGAGCAGCCCGTCACCACGGCCGCGTTACGGCGCGCCAAGCAGCCGCGACACCGCAGCCGCCGCAGCCTCGAGCCAGGCGGAAGGATCCGCCGGACTGCGGTCCAGCAGCTCGAACGGGATCCGGGAGTCCGTACATGTGTCGGCGACGATCCGACCGCCGGCTTCCAGCAGATCCCCCGAGACGGTTCCGGTAACTTCGTAGGCGATCCCGCGTATGGTGGTGTCGAGCATTCGCGCGAGCAGCATCTGCAGCCGCGTGCCGTGCAATGCGGCGAGACCCTCCGCAGATGCTCGGGCCGACCCGAGCAGCACGCAAGCGATGCTCGTGTGGTCGAACGCCGGCGCGATCGTGGCGACCCGGTCGGGGTCGCCGACGAACGCTTCCGCGTCGGCGGCTTCGATCTCCGCCACCCGCTCGGCCGAGCGTGTCGTGCCGCGGACCGCGTGCCCCCGGCCCTGCAGCTCCCGCGCCAGCGCCTGGCCGCGGCAGCCACACCCGATGATCAAGCACCGTGCCAAGGGACCGCGACCGATCAGCCCTCGGTCGTCGATGAGTCGCGACCGCCGAGCTCCTCGCGCGCCTGAGCGCGTGTGCGCTCGGGAAGCCCCCGCGCGCGCCGGCGTGCGTTCGTCGCCTCGAGCAGCTGGTCGAGGTCGCGATCCGCCAGGTACTGGGCGCGCCGGCGCCGCTGATCGGACAGATCCTCCATCACCCGCAGCTCGAGATCCGGGACCGACGCCTCCGACTCCCCACGGGCGCGTCGCCGGGCGTTATGTGCGGCGAGCATCTGCTCGAGGTCCTCGGCGTCGAGCGCCTCGCGCGTCTCGGTGATCTCGCGCGCGCTCCGCAGGCCGAGCTGCTCGAGCCCGCTGCCGGGGTGGTACTTGCCGAGCAGCCAGATCCACAGGATCAGCGCAACAAAACCTCCGAGAAGCACCAGCG
Source organism: uncultured Solirubrobacterales bacterium (assembly GCA_963806475.1). Lineage (GTDB taxonomy): Bacteria > Actinomycetota > Thermoleophilia > Solirubrobacterales > Solirubrobacteraceae > Palsa-465. The sequence goes on along the minus strand of CAWDYK010000031.1, from coordinate 53,827 downwards.
CGAACGGATCCACCGGCTCGGAGTTTAGGGCCCGCCGACAAATAACTGCTTGTTGAGTCGTCCGAATGAGCTTCGCCTGGCTGCGTCCTCGGACCTCGATGTGGCAGTGCCACACCTTCGGTACTGCGTCCTTGCCATGCTCGCTCCTCGAACGCCTCAACGGCGCACTTATTCATCGCCGAGACCCTTACGCCGCGAACGAGACCGAGTTAGCACCGGCGCAACTTTCGCGAGACCAGCGGTGTTGTAGGGGACGCCATCAGCCCACCGCTCGGACGGGAGCCGGGGTCCGGCGGCGGCCTTATCCACACTGCTTGGGAAAGGAGGGCCTTCATGCGCCCACGCCTTGCCGTGCTTGCCGCTGTGCTGTGCGCGCTCGTGGTCGTTGCGGTTCCAGGAGTCGCCGGCGCGGCGCCTAACCATAATCGTGGCTTGACGATCAACGCCACCCCGAACCCGATTGACGCGGGTGACGGAGTGCTGATCTACGGCCAGCTGAACAACCCGCCGGTCGCCGGTCAGACGATCACGCTGTTTCACCACATCTCCGGCTCGCATCAGGGCTACACGCCGATCAGCAGCACCACAACCGACAGCCACGGCTTCTACGAGTTCACTCGTGCCGAGGGAATAGTGCTGACCAACCGCAGCTGGTTCGTGCGAGAGGCCGGGATTCCCGGAGTCCACAGCCGCACGGTATACGAGCGCGTTGCGGCGCTCGTGAGCCTGTCGCCCCCCACCGCCAACGCCTTTACGCGGCAGCCAATCGTCTTCTCCGGTCACGTCACGCCCAACCACGCGGGCCAGCGTGTGTTCCTGCAGGAGCAGAAGGGCAACAGCGACGACTGGCGGACGCTAAAGGTCGGAATCCTCGGCCCGGGCTCCAACTACTCGATTCCATACGCCTGGCGAGTTCCCGGCGCCCACGTGGTTCGCGTCGTAGTCCGCACGGACATTCGCAACATCCGCGGCGCGTCCGACCCGGCGACGGTGACAATCCAGCAAGCCCAGGTGCCCGACTTCACGATTAAGAGCTCCGATTCGATCATCGACTTTGGGAAGTCGGCGACGATCTCCGGCACGCTGTACCAGCCGGGTACTACGACACCGGAGCCGAACACCGCTGTGAATCTGTTCGGGCGCACGGTGCAAGGACAGTTCCGCGGGCTCAGCGCAGCCTCGACCGATGCGGACGGGCACTACAGCTTCACAGTGTCCCCGCTGCACAACATGATCTACTTCGTGCGCACCACGCTGCCGCCGCATCGCGAGACCGCCCCGTTGTTCGAAGGCGTCCGCGACAAGGTCACGCTCTCCTCGAGCTCGTCCTTCTCGACGGTCGGCGGTCAGGTGACAGTCAGTGGCACCGTCACCCCCGACAAGTCAGGGCACGTCGTCTACCTGCAGAAGCAGGGCCCCGACGGCGACTGGCACAACGTCGAGGTCAGGCTCGTGCGGTCGGACGCGTCGTTCCAGTTCACCTGGACGTTCGGCAGCGCCGGGACCAAGCTGTTCCGCGCGCGGATCCCGGGCGGCCCGGCCAACCTCGGAGGCGCATCGGCACCGGTGACGATCACGGTCACCGGCGTGGCTTCCCCTGGGTCACTGCCACCCGCCTCGTAGTCAGGGGGATGCTCGACCGGCTCCCGTCGCTCGGCGGCGGGGGTCGGTCGGCTCTTTGATGGCCAGTTCTGGTGGGGATGGCCCGGCCGGAGGCCGGGCGTTTTTTGGGGACCGCTTGTCGGCCCCTGTGGAGCCGCTGCGCACAAACGCCAGCTGCCCGGCGTTCTCTCAGATACCGTGCCGGGAGCATGGATTTCGATTTCAGCGACGAGCAGCGTCCGATCAACGCGCTCGTGCCGAGCTGACCACACGATGACCCAACCGCCGAGGACAATCGGCGTCGCTGGCGCCGGGACGATGGGCGGGGGGATCGCGCAGCTCGCGTGCCTGGCGGGCGCCCGCACGCTCCTCCACGATCCGGTGCCCGAAGCCCTCACCAAAGGCATCGATCGGATCAAGCGTCAGCTCGGCCGGAGCGTCGATCGCGGACGGTTGCAGACGGACGAAGCTGAGGCGGCCGCGGCCCGGGTCGAGCCGGCGCCGAACCTGACCGACCTCGCGCCCGCAGAGCTAGTGATCGAGGCGGCGCCCGAGTCGCTCGAGATCAAGCGGGCGCTGCTCGGCGAGCTCGCCGACGAGGTCGTGGAACCGGATTGCGTGCTGGCCACCAACACCTCGTCGCTGCTCGTGACCGCGATCGCCGCCCACGTCAGTCACCCCGAGCGCGTCGTTGGAATGCATTTCTTCAACCCGGCGCCCGTGATGCGGCTGCTCGAGGTCGTCGCCGGAACGCAGTCGGGAGCGGCGGCCCTCGCGCTCGCCCGGGAGGCGGGCGAGGCGATGGGCAAGCACGTGATCGACGCCGCCGACGGCCCCGGCTTCCTCGTCAACCGCTGCAACCGCCCGTTCGGGCTCGAGGCCCTGAAGCTGCTGCAGGAGCGCGTCGCGCCGCTAGAAGAGATCGACAAGATCTGCCGCCTCGGGGGAGGTTTCCCGATGGGGCCGTTCGAGCTGATGGATCTTGTCGGCGTCGACGTCGGCCTCGACGTGTCGCGCTCGTTCTTCGAGCAGAGCTTCGGAGAGCCGCGCTGGCGACCCTCCCCAGTCACGGTCCGCACGGTCGCCGCGGGCCGGCACGGACGCAAGGCGGGCCGCGGCTACTACGACTACAGCGGCGGCGCGGACTCGCACCGCCCCCCGGATCCGGAGCCCAAGGACCACGGCGGCGGCGACGGACTCGTCGTAATCGCCGGCGACACCGCGCTCGCGCAGGAGCTGGCGACCGCCGCCGCGGCAGCCGGGTGGGATGTCGCCGGACCCGAGGATGCCGGCGCCGACGTGCCCACGCTGATCCTGGATCTCACGATCGACGGCGGCGACGAAGCCTCCGCCCCGCTCCAGGGAGCGCCACAGGCGATCTGCTGTGCCGGCGGCTCGCTCGCAGCGCTCGATCCCGGCGGAGCCGCCGTCGGCTTTCACGCGCTCCCGCCGCTCGGCGACTGCGCGCTCATCGAGTTGACGCGCGGGGCAGGGACCGCCCAGTCCGCAGCCGACGCGGCCGCGCGGTTCTTCGGGACACTCGGCAAGCACACCACGTGGGTCGACGACGCGCCCGGCCTCGTCCTCGGGCGAATCATCTGTCAGGTCGTCAACGAGGCGGCGTTCGCCCTCGGCGAGGGCGTCGGCAGCGCCGAGGACATCGACGCGGGCATGGTCCACGGCCTGAGCTACCCGCGCGGAATCCTGTCCTGGGCGGACACGATCGGTCTGGACCACGTGCTCGCGGTGCTACTGGCGCTCTGCGACGAGCGCCGGGAGGAGCGCTATCGCCCGGCCCCGATGTTGACGCGGCTGGTTCTATCGGGCCGGCTGGGCGGGGACACCGGCGGGGGATTCTTCGACTACGACGAGTGAGCGTTGTGGTGGGCCCTTATGACGCCGCGCTCGCGGCGCGGACCGACTTGTCAGTGGCCTCGCCCAAAGGGAGCGGGTTGTCGCGCAGGTACCACTCGGCGTCGAGCGCGGCCTGGCAGCCTGACCCGGCGGCGGTCACGGCCTGGCGATAGGTGTGGTCGACGAGATCCCCGGCCGCGAACACCCCGGGCACTCCGGTCAGCGTCGACTTCCCCTGGGTCACGACGTACCCCGCCGAGTCGGTCTCGACCTGGCCCTGGACGAGCTGCGACTGCGGCTCGTGCCCTACGGCGATGAACGCGCCCGTGATCTCGAGCTCGCGCGTGGAGTCTTCGGCCGTGTTGCGCAGTGTAGCCACGCCGAGCGAGCCCTGGTCGCCCGGAGAGAACCTCTCGACCACGAACGGGGTGAGAAACTCGATGTTCGGGATCCGACGAGCCCGCTCGAGCATGATCTTCGACGCGCGGAACTCGTCGCGACGATGGACGATCACGACCTTCGAGGCGAACTTCGAAAGAAACATTGCTTCTTCCATCGCGGAGTCGCCGCCGCCGACGATGATCGTCGCCGCATTGCGGTAGAACGCGGCGTCACAGGTGGCGCAGTAGCTGACGCCGCGGCCCGCGAGCTCCTCCTCGCCGACGACGTCGAGCTTGCGGTGCTGGGCACCCATCGCGAGGATCATGCTGCGGGTCAGGTGCAGGTCGTCGCCAACCCAGACCTTGTGGAGCCCGCCGCTGTGCGAGAGCTCGACACGAGTGGCATCGTCGGTCTCGAGCCGCGCCCCGAACCGCTCGGCCTGGTCGCGGAAGTGCTGCATCATCTGCGGGCCCATGATCCCCTCGGGGAACCCCGGGTAGTTCTCGACGTCGGTCGTCTGCTGGAGCAGGCCCCCCCACGCGAATCCCTCGATCACCAGCGGATCGAGGTTCGCTCGCGCCGTGTACAGCGCGGCCGTGTAACCGGCCGGACCGCTGCCCATGATGATGACGTTCTCTATCCGCTGGTCAGACACTTCATTAAGTATAGCTAGGCGCCTCGGCCGCGCGCCACCGGTTCACCGTGCGACGCAACTGCAGATACGCTACGCCACCGGGGATGGTCGGCAGCCAGAAAGCGACCGCTCGATACGAGAGCACGGCGACGACCGAGATCTCGACCGGCACGCCGAACGCCGAGAACGCACCGATCATGCCCCCGTCGACGCCGCCGATCCCGCCGGGCAGCGGCAGCGTGTTGGCGAGCATCCCGACGAAGTAGGCCATCACGATCACAGCCTGGGGGGGCGCCGAGCCGAACGCGTGAAAGCACGCCCACAGCACCGCGATATCGAATCCCCACCAGCCGATCGCCCCGAGCAGGTACGGGTTGCGCGTTCGTAGGAGCGAGCGCGCCGTGCGCACGCCGGTGGCCGCGGTGGCCGGCACGGCGGCGAGCCGCCGCGCGGCGCGGCTGATCCAGCCGCCGCCGCTGGTCCAGCGCGCGACCAGCCGCTCGAAGTCGCCAGGAAGCAGCGACACCGACAGGAACAGCACGATCACGACGGCGCCGAAGATCGCCGGCACGACCGTGATCGCGAATGGGGCCGACCCGGGGAACACGCCGAGGTACATGCCGAGGCCGTCGATCACGAGCGTCGCCATGTACACGCCGTAGAGCAGTGCGAGGAACGCGATCATCCGGCACGCGACGATCCGCCCCTCCATCCCGGATCGCCGCAGCGCCCACGCGGTCAGCGCGATTCCCCCCGCTCCACCCGCGGCGAACAGGCGCGTGGCCGCCAGCCCGGCCATCGTGATCTGATAGCTCTCGCGCCAGTCGATCCGGGATTCACCGCGAACGAACACCGCGCGGAACAGCACGACGTAGCAGGCGAACGAGAGGACCTCGAGCACGACCCCGAGCCCCAGCCACCAGACGTTGCCCTGCCGAATCCGGTTCCAGGTCTCCTGCAGGCCGAGCAGCTTCGGCAGCACGAAGTACAGGAGCGCCACCGTCGAGACGACGAACAGCACCGACATCAGCAGCCGCCTGCGCGTGAACACCACGCGCGGCATCTCTTCCCGCCGCCGGTCCCCGCTCCCGCCGCCGTCCGTGTGCTCTGGCGGCCGCTGCGTCGTGGGGACCCTGTCGGTCACACTCCTCCCGGTGGCCTCGGTGCCGTTGCCCGTGCCTCCAGCGCCTGCACGACGCGTGAGACCCGCCGCACCAGCCGCATCGACCTCGGGGCCGCCAGCCGCACGGTCTCCGCAAGCGCGGCCCCCGCGAGGAGGTCGGCCACGTAGTGCTCACCGAGGTACACGAGAGCGAGGCCGAGCATCCCGGCATATGCCCATCCGACCGCGCCGCCGATCGGTCCAGCCTCCGAGAGCAGGTGGGCGGCCATCAGAGAAGTGGCGAAATGCAGCGACGGCATGGCGGCGAGCGGATTTCCTCCAAGGACATCGTAGAGGGCGGCCCAGTTGTCGCCCCAGAACTGCTCGCCGTATTCGATCATCATCCGCCGGGTCTGGTCGGTCCGTAGATCCCCAGGGCCCCGTGCTGCGCGGCCCACCACGGGGGCGCCGTCGGGATCGTCCAGTAGAAGACGGCACCGAGGTCGAACACGGCGTACATGCACGCGGCGGCGGTGGGAAACCGCTCCCGATCGCGGAGCACCACGTATCCGACGCTCCCGTGCGGGACGAGGAACCACATCCAATGGCACCACACGAGCACGCGCTCGAACCGGTTGATCGTGCCCGACGCGGAGAACGCGCGCTGCAGCCGTTCCGTCGGCGTAGCCCCCAGGCCGATCGCGCGGTCGACCGCGATCGGATAACTGACGTGCACGCGCGCCGCCAAGCGCTCCGGGTCGTCGTTGGGCATCTCGTAGGCAGCCAGGTACGCCCACATGTTGAGCAGGCACACCGTGACGTCGCGCGCGCGTGTACGCGGTGTGGCGACGCACACGGCAGCCGGGGCGAGCCCGGAGATCCCGAGGACCGCTCCGGATGGGAGCCTGAGGCGCTTTCGGAGTGCAGGCGCAGCGACCCCCGCCGCGACGAGGGCCCATGCGGCCACTCGGATCCCCCTCGACGCGCGCAAGTGAGAGGCCAGTATAGGAATCCGGAGCGATGTCGGCCGTCTGACCGTGTCCCGCCCGGAAGTGCCGCGACCCGGCGCCGCGGTCGGACGGAGCGCCGGGGAGCAGCGCTGTCGCGGCCCCCGCTGGATAGAATGCCGCGGCCTTGCGACGCCCCGTTGACGCCAAGCCACACCGACGGCGCCGAGTCGCAGCGCTCGCCGTCGCGCTGGCGCTGGTTGGCTCGCTGATACTCGCCCCCGCCGCGTTCGCCGGCTTCATCACGCCCAAATCCGGCGGGTCTCCGAACGCCAACCAGATCGCGAGCCTGTACAAGATCATCCTGTACATCGCCGCGGTGGTGTTCGTGGTCGTCGAGGGGGCGCTCGTCTACTCGGTCTACAAGTTCCGGGCCAAGAAGAGCGCGGTCGCGGCCCAGATCCACGGAAACACTCGGCTCGAGATCGGCTGGACGATCGCGGCCGCGCTGATCCTGGTGGTGCTGACGGTGGTGACGTTCGTGAAGCTGCCGAGCATCATCAACCCACCGAATTCGAGCGCCAACGGGTTCCTGTCGGCCTCGCTGACCGCCCCCAAGCCGCCCAACGGCAAGAAGCTAACCGTCTGCGTGCAGGGGCGCCAGTACATCTGGCGCTACACGTACGGAGCGCAATGCGTGAACAACGCGTTCAACGACAAGCTGCCCTACTCCTACCAGGAGATGGTCGTCCCGGCGAACACGACGGTCGTGCTGGTGATCCAGTCGACCGACGTGATTCATTCATGGTGGGTTCCGTCGCTCGGCGGCAAGGTCGACGCAGTGCCCGGCTACACGACGTACACGTGGTTCAAGGCGCTGCACACCGGCACCTTCCACGGACAGTGCGCGCAGCTCTGCGGGCGCCAGCATGCGGCCATGACCGCGTTCGTGCACGTGATCCCCGCTGATCAGTACTCCAGCTGGCTGACGACGCAGGGAAACGAGATCCAGGCGGCAAACGCTCAAGTGACCCAGCTGCGCCAGCAACTGCAAGCGAACGGAAACCTCTAGTGGCCCGTTTCGTCAATACGACGACATTCGAGCGGCCCCCGGCGGCGCCTGGCTTTGTCCTCGTCGGCTCGTGCAGCGCCGCTGCACGTCGCCTCCTGCGTCCTCGCCAGGCATCCGCCGGTGACCACTCTCGGTGTCGCCGTATTTACGAAACGAACCACTAGGAGAACCGAAGCCCCGATGGCCACCACCGACTACGCAATCCGACCGGTTCCGCAGGTGATCGCCCACGAGATCACCGCGCCGCGGCAGACCAAGCGCTGGGTGGACTGGATCCTCACCACAGACCACAAGCGGATCGGGATCATGTACCTGGTCACGACGTTCGTGTTCTTCGGCCTGGGCGGGATCGAGGCGCTGCTGATGCGCCTGCAGCTGGGCGTCCCGAACAACACGCTGATCTCCAACCAGCACTACAACCAGCTGCTGACGATGCACGGCACCACGATGGTGTTCCTGTTCGTCGTGCCGGTGATGGCCGGGTTCGCGAACTACTTAGTGCCGCTGATGATCGGGGCGCGCGACATGGCCTTCCCGCGGCTGAACGCGCTGTCCTTCTGGCTGCTGCTGTTCGGCGGCATCGTCTTCTACGCGACGCTCTTCTACCAGCCGCCCGAGGCGGGCTGGTGGAGCTATCCGCCGCTCTCGAGCATCCAGTTCTCACCCAGCGGTGGCCAGGACGCGTGGATCTTCCTGATCCACATAACCGGCATCTCCTCTCTCGTCGGCGCGATCAACTTCTACGCCACGATCGTCAACATGCGTGCCCCCGGGATGAGCTGGGGCCGCCTGCCACTGTTCGTGTGGGCGATCCTGATCTACGCGATCCTCCTGATCATCGCGCTGCCGCCCGTCGCCGCCGCGGTCACGATGCTGCTGACCGATCGGCACTTCGGGACCAACTTCTTCAACCCCACGAACCACGGCTCGCCGGTGCTGTGGCAGCACCTGTTCTGGTTCTTCGGCCACCCCGAGGTCTACATCATGGTCCTGCCCGGGTTCGGGATCATCTCCGAGGTCATCCCCGTGTTCTCGCGCAAGCCGGTGTTCGGCTACAAGGCAATCGCCGCCTCGACGGCCGTGATCGCGTTCCTGGCGACGCTGGTGTGGGCGCACCACATGTACGCCTCGCCGGTGCCGATCGTCGTCCTCGGCTTCTTCATGTTGAGCTCGTTCCTGATCGGCGTCCCAACCGGGATCAAGATCTTCAACTGGATCGCCACGCTCTGGCGCGGCTCGATTGTCACGACCGCGTCGCTGTACTTCGCGGTCGGGTTCATCGCGATCTTCCTCGTCGGCGGGATCACCGGCATCTTCTGCGCCACGTTCCCGGTCGACTGGCAGATCAACGACACGTACTTCATCGTGGCCCACTTCCACTACACGATCATCGGTGGCGCGGTGTTCCCGGTGTTCGCCGGGCTCTACTACTGGTTCCCGAAGATCACCGGCCGTCTGCTGAACGAGACGCTCGGCAAGATCTCGTTCTGGGTGATGTTCATCGGCTTCAACATGACGTTCTTCGTCCAGCACGCGCTCGGACTGTCGGGCATGCCGCGACGCGTCTACACCTACGCGCCGAATCTGGGATGGTCGACCTACAACCTGATCTCGACGATCGGCTCGTTCATCCTCGGGCTGGGGGTCATCCTCACGATCGTGAACGTGGCCCGCAGCCTCAAGCGCGGCGCGGTGGCGGGACCCGACCCATGGAAGGGCAACACGCTCGAATGGTTCACCACCTCCCCGCCGCCGGTGAACAACTTCGATGAGGTCCCCCGCGTGCGGTCGGTCGAGCCGATGCGCGACATCCGCCGGCAGATCGAGCGCCAGACCGGCGTGAGGCAGAAGGTCGGCGGCAGCGAACGCTACTCGAGGGTGTGAACGCTTGAGTGCGTCGAGCGCAAGCGCCGGCACGGCCGTCAGGGCAGTATCCGCGGCGGCCGGGGCGCGCCAGCTGGTCTGCGACTACATCGAGCTGACCAAGCCGAAGGTTCAGTCGCTGCTGCTGCTCACGACGGTGACGACGATGGAGGTGGCGGGAAGCCCCTCGGTCTCGAGGATCGCGCTCACGTGCATCGGCGGCTACCTGTCTGCGGGCGGGGCCGGCGCGGTCAACCACTACTACGACCGGGACATCGACGCGCAGATGCGCCGGACCGCGTCGCGGCCGATTCCGGCCGGGAGGATCGCCCCGGGCGCAGCGCTGATCTACGGTTGCGTGCTCGCGGCCTGCTCGTTTGTGCTGCTGTCGCTGACCATCAACCTGCTGGCGGCGTCGCTGGCGCTCGGCGGGTTCGTCGGCTACGTCGGCGTCTACACCGTCTGGCTCAAGCGCCGGACTCCGCAGAACATCGTGATCGGCGGCGCGGCCGGTGCGGTCCCGCCGCTGGTCGGTTGGGCCGCGACGCGCGGTTCGCTGTCGTGGACCGCTGTGTACCTGTTCGCGATCGTGTTCTACTGGACGCCGCCGCACTTCTGGGCGCTCAGCCTGCTGATGAAGAGCGAGTATGAGAAGGTCGGCGTGCCGATGCTGCCGGTGGTGAAGGGCGAGCGCGAGACCCGGCGGCAGATCGTGCTATACGCGCTGCTGCTGTACGCGGTCACCCAACTGCCATTCTGCGCGGGCGAGTTCGGCGGCATCTACCTGGGGGCGTCGATGCTGCTCGGATGGGTGTTCATCGGCGGCGCGCTGCGGCTCTATCGCCGCGCCGACCGCAGCGCGGCGCTCCGGCTGTACCTATTCTCGCTCACGTACCTGGCGTTGCTGTTCGGGGCGATGGTGGCGGACGCGAAGCTGTAGGCTCCAGCATCTCAATGGACCGAAAGCTCGCCCACAAGAACATCCGCTCCGGCCTGATCGCAGGCGCGATCTGCCTGTTCATGTTCGGGATCACGTTCGTGGCCGCCGCGATCTACGTTCACGCGTGACAGAGATCGACCAGAACGCGCCCCCGGCCGGCGAGGAGATCCACCTCCCCGGCCCGACGCTGATCCCGTTCGCCTGCGCGATCGGGATCACGCTGATCGTGATCGGCACGACGATCGACTGGATCTTCTCGGCGATTGGCGCCGTGATCTTCATCGTCAGCGTCTATATGTGGATCCGCGACACCCGCCGCGACGTGTCCGAGCTCCCGGAGGAGCACCACCCCTAGAGGACTAGGGGCTCTCCTCCGAATAACTGGCGGTGTTGAGGGGAGCCTCACGGCCGGAAACGCTCGGATTCCGGACTCTCATCACGTCAGTTATCAAGGAAAGAGCCCTAGGCGCGGGCGGCGGCGGGGACCTCGGAGGCCGCGCCCTCGGCGGTCCAGCAGCGGACGATGTCGCGCATCGACAGGATCCCGACGAGCGCGCTTCCCTCGACCACGACCAGGTGGCGGAAGCGCCCTCTCACCATCGCCTCGGCCGCGCGCTCGAGCGACCATTCGGGGGCGGCGAACGTGAGGTCCGAGGTAAGGTGATCGACGACGAGCTCCTTGTCGGGATCCTCGCCGCGCCCGAGCGAGAGCAGAATGTCGCGCTCGGTGATGACACCGGGGCCTGGGGCATCTGGGTCCACCACTACGGCCGCGCCAACCTCGCGGCGGCTCATCGCAGCCGCGGCATTGCGAAGCGTATGGCCGGGACCGACGGTGAGCACGACGTCCGACATCCCATCACGCACTTGCATAGCTTCTCCCGGTCGTTTGCAACGATCGTCTCAATCATAGTCGGCCCCAGAGTCGGCCCTGGGCGGCTAGCCGCGACGGGTCTCCGCTCGCCCCGATCCGGACCGCGGCCCGGTGCCGATCGCGGGCTCCAGGGACGGTGCCGTTCGTCGCGCAGAACGCATAGGATGCGGGCAGAGTGATGGCGAGCGGCCAACGGTCAGTTCCATATCCCGCGGCGCCGACTGTGGTGGCGGGATTCGGCGCGGAGGGTCGGCGGCTGGAGCGCGCGCCGGGCCGGGAGCGATGTGCTGAGCATGCGTGACCGCCCGATCGCCCAGATGATCGTGATTGGCGTGGTCGCGGTGGCGATCGGGATCCCGGTCGCGCTGATCATCCCGTGGTTCCCGGCGAATGGCGCCCGTCAGGCCGGCAACGTGAGGACGCTTTACGACGTGCTGCTGATCGCGTCGGTGCCGATCTTCGTGCTGGTCGAGACGGTCGTGTTGTTCTCGGTCTGGAAGTTCAGGATGCGTCCGGGCCAGGAGCTCCAAGACGGGCCCCCGATTCACGGCAACACGCGCCTCGAGGTCGTCTGGACGGCGGTACCCGCGATCTTGATCGTATTCCTGTGCACCTACGCCTACACGGTGCTGCGCTCCAACGAGGATTCCAAGAGCAACGAGGTTACGATCAACATCACCGAGCGCCAGTTCGCGTTCCAATTCGCTTACCAGGCTCCCGGCGGCAAGACGGTGCTCTCGCCGCAGCTGTACCTCGCTAAGGACCAGCCGTACGTGTTCAAGCTCCGCTCCTACGACGTGATCCACAGCTTCTTCGTGCCCGAGTTCTCAGAGAAGCTCGACGCGGTGCCAGGCATCACGACGACGCTGCGGGTGACGCCGACGCGCCTGGGGACCTACCCGGCGGAGTGCACCGAGCTGTGCGGGGCCGGCCACGCACTGATGCGAACGACCGTCCACGTCGTCACTCCCCAGACATTCCGGCAGTGGCTGCAAGTCCCGGCCGGCGAACGCTCCGCCGCCGGTCGGCACACCGCCCGCGAATGCGAACGTACCGCCGAGCGCGTCCGGCGTCGGCGCGTCAGGTTCCGCGGGCGTTCCTCAGGCGAGCACGCAGACGACCTCCACGAGCTCCTCGAGCGCTCCTGCGCCGAGCTCCTCCTCGGCGACCAGCCCGGCGGACGGAAAGGCCGTCTTCACCGGATCGGCCGCATGCGGCTCCTGTCACACGCTGAGCGCCGCCGGCACGACCGGCACGACCGGCCCGAACCTCGGCACCAAGCCCGTCCCAGACGCGAACAAGCGGGGCCTCCCTCTGAAGCAGTTCATCTTCGAGTCCATCACGAAGCCGAACGCCTATATCTCCCCCGGCTACCAGCCCAACATCATGCCCCAGACCTTCTCCCAGCAGCTGTCCTCGACGCAGATCCAGGCGCTGGTCAACTTCATTGCGAGCGTGACCAAGTGAGAGGTAGCCTTTCCACCGCGGGGCCGCACTGCATGATCGTGATCCTGGATAGGAAGGAGATCCGCTGATGGCTACCACGGCGCACGGGGCCTCCGAAGCGCTCGTTGAGCGGACACGGACGCGCGTGCCCCTGCCGCCGAAGCTCCGCGCGCCGGGCTGGTACCGGGCGGCGCTGTTCGACGTGCTCGGCCTTGGCTTCGCGGTCGGCATCACCGTGCTGATCAGGTGGCTGATGCACCAGCACCCGGTCGTCGACGGTCATGCGATCACGATCGTCGCGGCGATCGCGGTGCCGCTGTTCTTCCTGCTCGGGATCGGCACGTGCGACTACTGGGCGTACTGGGCGGCCGGGAGGCGGACCCGGCCGGAGGATCACTCGGCCCACGGCGCCTATACCTGGCGCGACTACTTCCGGGTCAACACCGACCACAAGGTGATCGGCATCCAGTACACGGTCACCTCGTTCTTCTTCCTGCTGGTCGGCGGGATGCTGGCGATGTTGATGCGCGCCGAACTGGCGCAGCCGGGGATGCAGTTCGTCACCCCGCAGGAGTTCAACGGGCTGTTCTCGGTCCACGCATCGATGCTGATCTTCGTAGTCGTGGTCCCGGTGTTCGCCGGCTTGGCGAACTACGTGCTGCCGCTGATGATCGGCGCGCCCGACATGGCGTTCCCGCGCTTGAACGCACTCTCCTACTGGCTGCTGCCGCTCGGCGGAATCATGATGATGATGAGCTTCCTCGCCCCGGGTGGCTCGTTCGCGTCGGGCTGGACCGCGTACGCGCCGCTGTCGACGACGATGCCCGTCGGACAGCTGTTCTTCAGCATTGGCGTGCAGTTTGCGGGTTTCTCGTCGATCTTCACGGCGCTCAACTTCCTCGTGACGATCATCACGATGCGGGCGCCCGGGATGAGCTTCTTCCGGATGCCGCTGCTCGTGTGGGCGAACTTCTCGACCTCGCTGCTGGTCGTGATCGCAACGCCGTTCATCGCCGCGTCGCAGTTCTTCGTGCTGCTCGAGACGGCGCTGCACTTCCGCTTCTTCGACGCGTTCGTCGGCCCGCATTTGAACGGCAACGTGATCATGTACCAGCACGTGTTCTGGTTCTACTCGCACCCGGCCGTGTACATCATGATGCTGCCGGGATTCGGGATCATCTCTGAGATCCTGGCGGTGAAGTCGCGAAAACCGATCTTCGGCTACCGGATGATGGCGTTCTCGCTGCTGGCGATCGTCGTGCTCGGCTTCACTGTGTGGGCACACCACATGTTCGTCTCCGGCATGCAGCCGTGGATCCGGATCCCGATGATGATCACCACCGCGATCATCGCGATCCCCACGGGGATCAAGATCTTCTCGTGGCTGGCGACGCTGTGGCGAGGCGTGCTTCATCTCGACACGCCGATGCTGTTCGCGCTGGGCTTCCTGACGATGTTCACGCTCGGCGGGATCAGCGGCGTGATGCTCGCGATGATCCCGTTCGACATCCACGTCTCGCAGACCTACTTCATCGTCGCCCACATCCACTACGTGTTGTTCGGCGGCTCGATGTTCACGATCTTCGCCGGCGTCTACTACTGGTTCCCGAAGATGACCGGGCGGATGTTCGACGACCGCCTCGGCAAGCTCCACTTCTGGCTCACGTTCATCTTCTTCAACCTTACGTTCGCCCCGATGCACCTGATCGGGATCCAGGGGATGCCGCGCCGGGTGGCCGACTACTCGCAGCAGTTTGCAGCGTGGAACCTGTTCATCTCGATCTCGAGCTTCTTCCTCGGCCTCAGCACGCTGATCTTCCTCTACAACATCGTCGCGAGCTGGCGCTTCGGGCCCCGCGCCGCCGCCAACCCCTGGCGCGCCCTGACGCTCGAATGGCAGGTGTCCTCGCCGCCGCCGATCTTCAACTTCGACGCGGTGCCCACCGTCGTCGGCGGCCCGTATGAGTACGGCGTCCCTGGGGCGGTGCACGGCATCTTCAAACCGCCGGTCGAGGCGGAGAAGGCGGTCGCCGGCGGAGCCGCGAGCGGCAGCCTCGCGACGCCGCCTAGCCAGGAGCGCCGCGAATGAGAGCCCCGGACCCGGCGACGAGGACCGTGCTGGTCGTCGCCAACGAGACTCTTGGCGGCGCCAACCTACTCGAGGCGGTCCGCGAACGTGCGGCCGCGGACGTGCGCTTCGTGCTGTGCGTACCGCAGAACCGGCCCCGTGCGGGCTACGTCATCTATGACGACTCGGTGTTCGATGCCGCCCAGGTCAGGCTCGACCTGGCGCTCGAGGTGCTCCGGGACATGGGCATTCGGGCGATCGGCGAGGTTGGCGATCCCGATCCGTACACCGCGACGATCGACGCCGCCCACGAGTACCGCCCCGAGGAGATCATCATCTCCACCTATCCGGCGACGCGCTCCGGATGGCTCCGACGCGACCTGATCGAGCGGGTGCGCGAGTCGACGCGCCTGCCCGTGGGCCACGTCGTCGACGACGAGGGCGAGGGTGAGCACTTGTTTCACGTCACGCTCGCCGTCGCGAACCGCACGGCCTCCGGCGATGAGCTGCTCGAGGCGCTGAGACGCAAGGCGGAGCAGTTCACCGACGAGAAGCGCCGCCAGCTGTTCATCGTCGTCGTTCCCCAGGAGGGCGGTGACGGACACTCCGCCAGGCGCGCTCGCACGCGGCTGAAGCTCGTGCTCGACCGGCTGACCGTACGTGGCCTGTACGCCGCGGGCATGATCGGCGACCCGGATCCCCACACCGCGATCATGAACGCGCTGCAGTACTTCCGCGTCGACGACATCGTGATCTCGACGTTCGCGGAGACCAAGTCCGGCTGGCTGCGGACCAACCTGATCGAGCGCGTCCAACGCACGACGGGCAAGCCGGTACAGCACGTAGTCCACGCCGACGCGCCGTCCGCGGTCGCCTAGTGGCCTAGAGGAGATCTCCAGTGGAAGCAGCCTCGATCGCCCACGCCGAGCATCACGGCCCGCCCGCGGCGCACCGCTCGTCGCGAGCCGAGCCCGCGACGCTCGGGATGCTCCTTTTCATCATCTCCGAGGTGATGATCTTCGGAGCGTTCTTCACGGCCTATTTCTTCATCCGCGTCGTCACCAACGACCCCTGGCCGGCGCCGGGCACGACGCTTCCCGAGGCTGTGGCTGGCGTCAACACGGCGATCCTGCTCTCGTCGTCGCTGACGATCCACTGGGCACTCCACTCGATCAAGAACGGCAACCGCTTCGGCCTCAAGGCCGGGATGGTGTCGACGTTCCTGCTCGGCCTGACGTTCCTGACCGTGCAGGTCAACGAGTACGTGCACGTCGGCTTCGCGCCGCACGACTCCGCCCAGGGCACGGTCTTCTACTCGCTCACCGGACTGCACGGTGTCCACGTGTTCATCGGCCTGTGCGCGTTGTTGATTGTCACGATCCGCGCATTCCGCGGGCACTACTCACCCGAGGAGCACCGCGGGATGGAGGTGCCCGGGATCTACTGGCACTTCGTCGACATCATGTGGATCATCGTCTACACGACGGTCTACGTGATCTGAGCCCGGCCATTGATCAACCCGCTTCGCTCCGAAGAAGAGGCCTTCAAGGTCCTCGTGTGGTTCGTCGCGGCCGTCGCGGTGATCGTGGTGGTAGTGCTCGTCGTTCAGGCGCTGACGTAGCAGCGCCGGGCTCCACGCTCATCGTGGCACCATTGTTCGGGTGAGCCTCACCCCAGCGGTCGTCGGGCCTGTCGGCAGCCTGATCGCGCCGATCCTGGTCCTGCTGTGCTGGTTGCCCTACCGTGCCCGCTGCCGGACGCTGGCGCGCTCGCAGCGCCACGCGGTCCCAGGGTGGCGCCAGGGCTGCTACGCCGCCGGCCTGATCGTGCTCGCGATTGCGCTGAGCCCACCCGTCGACAAGCTCGCCGACGAGCTGCTGGTCGCCCACATGGCCGAGCACCTGCTGATCGGCGACTTCGCCGCGCTGCTGATCGTGCTCGGCCTCACCGGTCCGCTGCTTGCGCCGCTGTTGCGTATCAGGTGGATCGGGTGGCTGCGCGTGTTCACACATCCGGTGGTCGCCGTTTGCAGCTGGGCGATCAACTTCTACGTCTGGCACCTCCCGGTGCTCTATCAGGCCGCGCTGCGCCACGACTGGCTGCACGCGCTCGAGCACGCGACGTTCCTGGGGTTCGGCGTCGCCGTATGGATGGGCCTGCTCGGCCCGCTGCCGAAGCCGCAGTGGTTCGGCAACGGCGCCCGCCTCGTCTACATCATCGCGGTGCGGCTGA
Source organism: uncultured Solirubrobacterales bacterium (assembly GCA_963806475.1). Taxonomy (GTDB): domain Bacteria; phylum Actinomycetota; class Thermoleophilia; order Solirubrobacterales; family Solirubrobacteraceae; genus Palsa-465. The sequence continues at coordinate 36,812 of CAWDYK010000031.1, read as the reverse complement.
TCGGGACGGTGCTGGCGAACGCGATGATCTTCTCCGGCACCGTCTGGTACCCGTATTACCGCGCCGGCGACGCCCACTGGCACATCAGCTCACTGGCCGACCAGATCAGCGCCGCGGGTGTGATGATGGTCGAGGAGAGCCTGCTGACGATCGGGTTGTTCTGCTGGCTGTTCCTGAAGGTCGCGCGCGAGGCCGAGGAGCGCCAGCTCCTGCTCGACTACGCGGCGGCCCAGGGCGTCGAGCTCGACGAGCGTCGAGCGGCCCGAGCGGTCGCGGCCGGGCGGGGCGAGGAGCTCCGGGAGCGCATCGGCACCCCCGCACCAACTACTTGACCGTGAGCGTGCCCTTCATGCCGGCGGCCTCGTGGCCGTCGACCGAGCAGTAGAACGTGTACGTCCCGGGCTTCAGCGTCACGCCGACCGTCGACGTGCCACCGTTCGAGACGACCGGTCCGACCTGATCGATGCCCTGTCCCTTGACCCCGATGTCGTGCGGGACCGAAGATTTGTTGGCCATGCGCAACGTGACATGACCCGAGGTGGCGGTGGCGCTCGACGCGAGGAACTTCAGCTGACCATTCGGGTCGGCGTCGATCTGCAGCAGGCCGTTCTGCTCCTTCACGGCCTTCTGGGTGGGCGCCTGGACCGCCTCCGCCAGCGCGCCGGTGTCCTGGCCCGGCTTCGCGGCCACGGCCGCGACGTAGCCGGCGACATCCTGTGCCGCCTGGCCATCGTAAAGCTTCGGGGGCATCACCCCGCCTTCGCTCGGATACTGGATCCAGTAATCGACCAGCCCGCGAATGTCCGAGGTTCGCAGCCCGTTGGTCCGGTCCTGACGGAACGCATCGTCGAGGTTCGGGCCCACCGTTCCCTTCGAGCCCGCGTGGCTGAGCGTATGACACGACCCGCACTTCTGAACGAACAGCTTCTTGCCCTGGACGAGGTCGGGCGTAGAGTGCTTCAGCGAGCAGCCGCCCGCCACCGTGGCCAGCACCGCCGCCGGGACGAGAGCGATCAGGCTTCGTGGACTGCGCAGAAGGGCATTCACCATCGATGCGGGGGGACTCTATCCGAGCGCACGGCGCGGAGGCGCCATGACCTCGAGCCGGACGTCGAGCCCTGCCGCCGAAGGCGCTGGTAGCATCAGCTCGAATGAGGACGCGCCAGAAGTACCGTATGCTGACGCCCTCGACCGGCAGACAAGTGATCGTCGAGTCCAAGCCCGGCCGGGAGTACTTCGACCGCGAAACCGGCGAGGAGCTCGAGGTGGTGGCGATGCTGCTGCCGCTCGGTCCAACCGTTTCCGAGCTCCCCTGGGCCGTGGAGAATCTCCGGTTCTGCAACTGGTGCGACCAGCTCGCACAGAAGGACCTGAACGACTGCCCGCATTGCGGCAGGCGAATGGAGCCGCTCGGCTCGTAGGCCCGATGATGATCAGCCGGTCCCGCCTGATCGCCAGTCTGCTGGCAGGTTTCGCCTTGGCCGCCGGGATTGCCGCCTGCGGCGGCGGCGGCGCCGCGACCGCCGACACCAACGCCGCCTCGCCGCTCACGGTCCCGGCCGGCACCTCGGCGCTCGCGGCGGACGTTCCGACTGCGTCCACGACCTCGACCTCGACGACCAGCAGCACTACCGCTGCCGTGAGCGGCGGCGCCTCGGCCTCGTCAGGGTCGAGCTCGCCCGGGTCGACCACGGGCGGCGCCTCGACGGCTCCAGCCGCCGCGTCTGGCGGCTCGACCACGATCGGAGGCGGCACCGGCGCCGGCGGAACGTCCGCGGGGACCGGCACCACGAGTTCCGGCGGCGCCAGCTCCGGCGGCGCCAGCTCCGGCGGGGCGAGTTCGGGTTCGGGTGCGAGCTCTGGCAGCGGCTCGGGCGGATCGAGCAGCGGCGGCGCCGGGCTCGGCTCGGCGTTCTGCCAGCAGAATCCCGGAGCGTGTTGAGCGGTCGTCGCGGCGCCGGCGGGCGGTGCCGGCGCAATGGATGCTTCTTCCTCGGATGCTCGCTCCTCGGCCGATGGCCCCGGCCGCTGCCAGACGGCAGCTAGTGGACCATCCTTCAAGCCTGGCCCACTAGCCGACCAGCAGCTTGAAGCCGTGGTCGAAGGCGCCGCGGCGGAACCCGATCTTGACCCAGAGGATGCACATCGCTTCGAGCTCCCGCGAGCCCTCGATCCCGCCGATGTCGACGGCCGGAGGCCAGCCGAAGCTCTCGAGCACCTCGTTCACGGTCTTCTTCGCGCCCTCGTCGTCGCCGGCGATGAACATTGTCGGCTTCCCCTCGGCGAAGCTCGGATCATCGAAGTACGCGTTGCCGATCGTGTTGAACGCCTTGACGACCTTCGCCTCGGGGATCGCCCGCTGGATGCGCTCGCCGAGGGAGTCGCGACCGGTGATCGCGAGGCGCGGTGGCGGGCCCTCGGAGAAATCGAGCGGGTTGGTCGCGTCGATCACCACCTTGCCCGCGAAGCGCTCCGGTCCCGCGAGCGCGATCGCGTCTTCGGCGGCGTTGCCGAGCACCGCGATCACGAGCAGCTCACCGAACTCGGCCACGTCCGACATCGAGCCGGCGCCGATGCCGGCACCCTCGCCCGCGAGCCAGCCCTGGAGCTCCTCGTTGTCGGGGTCCCGGGTGCCGACCACGACGTCGTGGCCGCGCCTTCGGAAGGCGGCGGCCAGACGGCGACCCACGTCGCCTCTCCCGAGCACCCCTACCTTCATCGGCGGCGGCGGTTCGGAGCGTGGACGTAGTTCTTGGTCGGCACGGGGTTGGTGATCTCTGTCGCGGTGTACTCGACGCGGGTGCCGGGATAGTTGCAGCCATACGCCGCGGTCGAGCCGATCGTCAGCTGAGCCTGCTCGGTCGCAGCGGCTACGTTACAGGTTGTCGAGCGGCTCTGCCGGTAGGCGAACTTCTTCGGGGCCAATGCGAACGTCAGGACGGGCGCCCAGCTTGGCACCGACAGCGCAACCACGTCACCGGGCTTGACCGGAAGTGGCGCCGGCAACGGAAGTTGGACCACCTGGCCCAGGTATGGCTGCAGATGAAACACCGGGCTCTCGGCCGTGACGGTCCATTGGCGCTTGGCTTTTGGCCCCTTGGCCCGAAGGGCTGTGATCCCGGCCTGCGTCGTGCCGCCGAACTTGGTGTCGAGGTAGTGGATGTCGGCCTTGGCCTTGGCGCGGTTGCTGTCGAGCGTAGAGAGGCCGAGCGTGAACGCCACAATCACGCCCGCCTTCTTGACGGTGGTTGGGTACGCGACGCCGTCGCTGAGCGTCTCGAGCGCAGTCACGTGCGTGAGGACGATCCGGCAGTTCTGCGGTGTGACGCCGGGCGGGCACGTTGGCGCGACAAGCTTCGAGGTCGTCGCCCCAAGCTCGATGACCGCCGCAGATGCGGATGCCGGCACGAGCGCAGCCAAGAGCCCGCCGGCGGCAGCGGCGGTCATGCGGGAGCTTTTCATATCTCCCATTGAACACGAAGGGCCGGCTGCAGTTGCGCCGTGCCGCGCGTGCCGCGGCCCCATCGGCGCCGCTGAACGGCCGCAGCGCTGTTTTCCGAGTGGCTCGGGCCCGGTGCCCAGTTCAGAGCTCTAGATCTTCGTGACGTTGATCGCCTTCGGACCCTTCGGACCGGCCTCCTCCTCGTAGGAGACCTTCGAGCCCTCGGCCAGCGAGCGATAGCCATCGCCGTTGACCCCGCTGAAATGGACGAACAGGTCGCGGCCGCCGTCGTCAGGCGTGATGAAGCCGAAACCCTTGTCGTCGCTGAACCACTTCACGGTACCCGTTGCCATGTACTCCCCTTCGGAGCTACTCGGTGAACACATCGGGAGCCACATGGTCCCCGATCAAACGCGCGGAAAAGTAGCAGGGAACCTGTTGCGCCGACTGCCCGGCGCACGGCTGTGCGAATCGCCCACACCCCGTGCCGCCCGGTCCGGTGGCTCATCTCAGCTGCTCGGCCGCCGCCGCGATCTCCGTGGCATCGCCGGGCGCCGGAATCCACGGCAGCCGCAGCGGATCGTCGGCGTAGCGGGGGATCACGTGCATGTGAAAGTGGAACACGGCCTGCCAAGCCGCCTGGCCTCGCGAATTGAGCAGGTTCACGCCGTCGGCCCCCAGCCGATCGTGGACACGATGGGCCATCCGCTGAGCAGCCAGCACGACCGCGCAGAGGTCCTCCTGGTCGATCTCCAGGAGGTCGCGCGCGTGGTTGCGCGGGGCCACCAGCAGGTGCCCGCGGGTCGCCGGGCTGATGTCCATGAACGCCACCGTGCGCTCGTCCTGATCGACGATCTGACCGGGCAGCTCGCCGGCGATGATCTTGCAGAAGATGCAGTCGGGATCGGTTCTCACGGCCGAGCAGACTACAGAGCGCCGGGCCTCAACAACTCGCGCGCCCGCTCGATCGCCTGCTCGCGCCCCGCGATCTCGCCCGCGAAGCTCGCGGCCTCGAGCTCGGGCAAGATCCGTCCGAGCTCGGGTCCGGGGCGCAGGTCGAGCGCCCGCGCGAGCTCGTCGCCCCGAATCGGCGGCCGCGGCGGATCTGCACGCCACGCGAACGCCTCCTCCAGCAGCAGCCGAGCAAGCTCGAGGTGCTTGGCGATCGCCTGCCCGGAGCCGCGCCCGCGGGTGGCGAGCCGGTCGGCGACGCTCAGCAGCGTCACGTCCACCTGGACGGGATCGCAGGCGCGCAGGTAGCTGTAGATCGCGCGGCGGCTCAGCGGCATCTCGTGCACGAGGAATCCGAGCCGGAGGTGGTGACGGGCAAGCGCCGCCACGTGCTGGCGCAGGCGCTCGGAAGCGCGAAACCGCCCGAGAATCGCGACGCTCAGCGCCGCACCAGCCTGATCGTGCCCGATGAATGTGACCCTCCCCTCATCCGTGACCGCCCGCGTCTGCGGCTTGGCGATGTCATGGAGAAGCGCTCCGAACCGCAGCGCCTGCGCTCGTGTCAGCTCGTTTGCGAGCGGCTCTGACAGCAGCCCTGAAATCGCGTCCGCCTGCGAGCCGAAGTAGCGTCCCGGCGCTCGCTCGAGGTCGATCGTCGCGGCCACGACCGCGTGCGTGTGCTCGTACACGTCGAGATGGTGGTAGTCGCTCTGCTCGATGCCACGCAGCTCGGCAAGCTCCGGCAGCACGGCCGCGGTCACGCCGAGCGCGTCCATCAGCCGCAGTCCGGCGAGGGCTCGGTCGGCCGAGACGATCCGCCTGAGCTCGGCGAAGATCCGTTCCGGAGCGACGGCGCCAAGGCGGCGAGCATGCGACCGCGCCGCCTCGGCCGTCGCCGGCTCGACAGCGAATGAGAGCTCGCACGACAGCCTGGCCAGACGGATCGTGCGGAGCGGATCGTCGGCGAAGGCGGCCGCCGACACCATCCGCAGCCGCCTGGCTCCCAGATCACCGAGCCCGCCGAACGGATCGACGTAGTCGCCGCCGCGAAGCGGCTCCGCGATCGCGTTGACCGTGAAATCGCGTTTGGCGAGATCCGACTCGATCGTCTCGCCGGCGAGCGGGAGCAGGTCCAACTGCCAGCGCCGGTCTGTGGCGATCACGCGCCAACCTCCGAATCCTTCCGACAGCGCAAACACGTGCGCGTGCACATTGCGCGCCAGCGCCTTCGCCAGTGCCCGCACGTCGCCGTCGACGGCGACGTCGAGGTCCGCGGTCGATCGTCCCAGCAGCCGGTCACGCAGCGCCCCGCCGACCAGCCATGCGTCGCCCTCGATGACCTCCGCGAGCGCCTCGAGCGGCGCGCTCACACGCTCTCTCCGTCGCGGTGAGAGCGGCGCGGGCACACGCTCTCTCCGTCGCGGTGAGAGCGGCGCGGGCACACGCTCTCTCCGTCGCGGTGGTAGGCGCGAGGCACGCGCCCGGAGATCGCACAGAGGACCTCGTAGCTGATCGTGCCAAGCCGGCGGGCGAGATCCTCCGCGGTCTGCCGCTCGTTCCCGTCGGTCCCGATGATGATCGCCGGCTCTCCGGCCACGACCCCCGGGTCGGGCCCGAGGTCGACCGTGATGTTGTCCATGCTCACCGTTCCGACGAGCGGGTAGCGCGATCCCGCGATCAGAACGTCGCAGTTGTTCGTGAGCCGACGAGCCACGCCGTCGGCGTAACCTATCGGCATGGTGCCGACGAACGTGTCGCGTTCGGCGACGAACCGGCGCCCGTACCCCGCGCTCTCGCCCACCCGAGCAGCCTTGACCGTGGCGACGTAAGACGTCAGCGAGAGCGCCGGCTCGAGCCCGTGATCGTCGGGATCATTGTTCATCGGGTCACAGCCGTAGATCGCGATTCCGCAGCGCACCATGTCGAAGTGACTGGCGGGCTCGCGGAGCGTCGCCGCGCTGTTGCCGGCGTGCACGATGATCCGAGGCGCCATCCGCCGCATCTCCTCGACGAACGGCGCGAACGCGGCCAGCTGCCGCGCCACGAACTCGCCGTCGTCATCGGCGGTGGCGAAGTGCGTCATCGCTCCGGTGAGCTCCAACCCCCGCGCGGACTCGAGCACGGCCCGAGCCACGCGCAACGCCTGCGAGACGTCGCGCGTACCGAGCCGCCCCATGCCGGTGTCAAGCTTCACGTGGATTCGCACGGTCCCCGACCGCGACCGACTGGACGCGACGGCGGCAACGAACTCCTCGCTCCATGCGACCAGGTCCGCCTGGGCCGACAGCGCCACCGGCAGCTCGTCGTCGCTGAGCGCCCCCATCACCAGGATCGGCGACTCGATCCCCTCCTCGCGCAGCTCGAGCGCCTCCACCGCCGTGGCGACCGCAAGCCTCTGGGCGCCGCCCGCGAGCGCCGCCCGTGCGCTGTGGACGGCCCCGTGACCGTAGCCGTCGGCCTTGACGACGGCGCACAGCGCCGCGCCGCCCGCTCGTGCCCGCAGCAGAGCCACGTTCCGCTCGATCGCGGCGAGATTGACGCCGGCAAGGGCACGCAGCGGCATCGTCGCGAGCCCTCTCCGCCTAACCGCTCCTAGCTCTGGGCCGCGAGCGCCTCGAGCACGTCGACCCGGGTGACGACCCCGACCAGCTTGCCGTCGGGATCGACCACCGGCAGCCGGTTGTGCTTGCGCTCCGCGATCAGCCGCGCAGCGTGCCGGACGCTGTCGTCGGGCCGAACGGTGATCGGATCCCTTGTCATCATCTCGCCGACCGTCGCCGCGAATGCTCGCTTCAGCCTCTCCTCGTAGTGCTTGGTCGACTCGAGGAAGATCACTCCGCCCCACAGGTCGATGTGGTGCGGAAGCCTGATGTCGGCGTCCTCCTCGCGGATCACGAGATCCGCCTCGGTCACGATCCCGATCACGCGGTCGGAATGGTCGACGACCGGCACGCCCGGGAGCTCGTGCTTGCGCATCAGCTCGAGCAGGCTGTGCACGTCGTCCTCGGGATGGACCGCCATGACGTCGCTGTTCATGATGTCAGCAACCATGTCGATGGCACTCAGCGTAGTGCCTAGGCGCTGGCTCGTGCCGTCCGGTCGCCATCCGAGCCCGATACCAGCGCCCGTGGAAGCAGCGCGACCACGTCGCCTGCAATCACCCCCTCGGGGCCGATCGTTCGCGCCGCCAGCCGCCCTGCCGCGGCGTGCACGAACACGCCGGCACAGGCCGCGTGGAACGGGTGCATCCGCTTCGCGAGGTAAGCGCCGATCACCCCCGAGAGGACGTCGCCGGTCCCGGCGGTGGCGAGCGCCGGCGCTCCGCCCCGGCTGACGCCGACGCGGCCGTCGGGCTCGGCGACGAGGGTGTCATCGCCCTTCAACACGATCACCGCCTGGGCGCGAGCCGCGGCCCCCCGGGCGGAGCGCAGCCGATGCGCCTGCACCTCTCCGCTGTCGGTCTCGAGCAGTCGTGCGAGCTCCCCCGCATGCGGGGTCATGACCGTCGGTGCGGTGCGTCCCGCGAGTGACTCCAGCATCCCCGCGTGAGCGTTCAGCCCGTCGGCGTCGAGCAGCAGCGGCAGCTGCGCTCGGCGCGCCAGCTCCCGCGCGAACAGCTGACTCTCATGCTCCCGACCCAGTCCCGGGCCGAGCACCAGCGACTCGACGCGTCGGCTGCGACAGAGCGCCTCCTCCACCCCGCCCGAGACGAGTACGCCGCCGGCGTCCGGCAGCGGAACGGTCATCACCTCGAGTAGCCTCGATTCGAAGATCGGGTGCAGCGACTCCGGGACGAGGGCGGTGACGTAGCCCGCGCCGGCGCGCATCGCCGCCTCCGACGCCATGCACGGAGCGCCCGTCAACCCGGTCGACCCGCCGCACACGAGCACGCTGCCCGCGGCGAACTTGGTCGAATCGGTCCCGCGGCGCGGAATCCCATCGAGCACCGCGTCGCCGATCAGCCCGATCGTCGGCTCGCCGGGCCCCCCGGGTGGGATCCCGATGTCAACGACGGTCACATTGCCGGCACACGCCTTGCCGGGAGCGATCCACAGCCCGGGCTTGGCCGCATGGAAAGTGGCGGTGGCGTGCGCCTTGACGGCAGCGCCTTCGACCTCACCGGTTGAGGCGTTGACGCCGCTCGGGACGTCGCAAGCCACGATCGCGGCCTGTCCGGCGACTCCGTTGATCGCCTCGATCGCGCCGAGCGCCGGCTCGCGCGGGGCGTCGGCGAAGCCCGTGCCGAGGATCGCGTCGACGACGGCCGCGGCGCCCTGCAGCGTCGTCGGCTCGAATGGCTCTGGCGGTGCCCCCGGCAGGCGCTCGGCGTTCGTCCGCGCACCTCCTCGGAGCTCCTCGGGCGGCGCGAGCGCAAGTACGCGGACATCGCGACCGCGCTCGCGCAGGAGCCGCGCGCTGACGTAGCCGTCGCCGCCGTTGTTGCCCTTGCCGCAGACGACGGCGATCGACCCCTCAGGGGCCAGCGCCGCAACTACATCGGCCAGCCCGCGCCCCGCTCGCTCCATCAGCTCGAGTCCGGGAATCCCCCGCCCGCGGATCGCCCACTCGTCGAGCGCGCGCTGCTGCGCGGCGTCAGGAAGCGGCTCGAGCCAATCGGGGAGCCTCATCCGGCGATCGCGATCGCCGCCGCCTCGCGGCTGGTGTGTGTCAGCGACACGTCGACCTGCACGCCGAGCTCGCCCGCACGCGCCGCGGCCGCCCCGTGAAGCCTGATCTGCGGCGGTCCCCCGGCGCCGATCACCTCGACGTCGCGAAAGCTCCACGCCTCGAGCCCGAGCGCCTTGGCCACTGCTTCCTTGGCGCAGAAGCGCGCGGCGAGATGCTGGCCGGGGCGTGCGCGCCCCGCCGCATAGGCGCGCTCGCCGTCGGTGAAGAGCCTTTCGGCCAGCTTCGGGCGGCGCTCGAGCGCCCGTTCGAGCCGCTCGATCTCGAGCAAATCGATCCCCACTCTCATTCGACGGTGACGGTCTTGGCCAGGTTCCGCGGCTGGTCGATGTTCAGGCCGCGGAAGCGGGCGACGTGATAGGCGAGCAGCTGCAGCGGGATCACCGCGAGTATCGGCGCGAGCATCCAGTGAGTCTCCGGGATCGGGATCACCTCGTCGAGGTGCTGAGGGGTCTGGTCGTCGCCCGCGCTGATGACGCCGATCACGCGAGCGCCGCGCGCGCGCACCTCTTGGATATTCGAGATCACCTTCTCGAGCACCGGCGAGTCCGTCGCGACGACCACGACCGGCGTGGTCTCGTCGAGCAGCGCGATCGGGCCGTGCTTCATCTCGCCCGCCGCATATGCGTCGGTGGCGATGTAGGAGATCTCCTTGAGCTTCAACGCCCCCTCCAGCGCGACCGGCAGTCCGATGTGGCGCCCGATGTACATGAAGAACTCGGCGGCGTGCCACTCCTCGGCGATCCGCCGCACATCGTCGGAGGCCGATTCGAGCGTCTCGGTGACCAGCGTCGGCAGGTGCTTGAGCGCCGAGATCGCCGTCCGGAGCTGCTGGCGATCCATCGTCCCGCGCAGCTCCGCAATCCGCAGCGCGAGCAGGTCCATGAGCACGACCTGGGCGAGGAACGTCTTCGTCGCGGCCACGCCGATCTCGAGCCCGGCGCGCGTGTACAGGACACCGTCGGCGTCGCGCGTCGCCTGCGAGCCCATGATGTTCGTGACCGCGAGCACCCTCGCGCCGCTGTCGCGCGCGATCCGCATCGCCGCGAGCGTGTCGGCGGTCTCCCCCGACTGGGAGATGCCGATGACGAGTTCGCCCGAGCCGACGAGCGGGTTTCGATAGCGGAACTCCGAGGCGATGTCGACCTCGACCGGCACGCGCGCCCACTGCTCGATCGCATAGCGCCCCATCAGGCCAGCGTGGTACGCGGTACCGCATGCGACGATCACGATCCGGCGAGCGGCTCGGAGGTCGTCGTCGGTGATGCCTCCCATGTCGCCGAGATCGACGCCGATTCCCCGCGCCGCGCGCTCGCCGATCGTCTCCGCCACCGCGTCGGGCTGTTCATGGATCTCCTTCAGCATGAACGTCTCGAAGCCTTGCTTCTCGGCGGTCTCGGCATCCCAATCGACCTCGGTGACCTCGCGCGAGAGCAGCTCACCGCCGGCCGTCTGGAACTCGACTCCCTCCGGGGTGAGCACGACGATCTCGTCGTCGAAGATGTACTGGACGCGGCGGGTCTCGCGCAGGAACGCGGGAATCGCCGAACCGATGAACTGCTCGCCGTCGCCGCGGCCGATGATCAGCGGACACTCCTTCCGCGCGCCGACGAGAACGCCCGGTTCATCGGCGCTCATCGCCACGAATGCGTAGTGGCCGCGGAGCTCCGCGTAGGCCGCGCGGACCGCATCCACGAGGCTTCCCAGTGCCAGGTGGTGGGCGACCAGGTGCGCGATCACCTCGGCGTCGGTCTCCGATGAGAACCGCGCGCCCATATCGATCAGGCGCCGTTTGAGCGCGACGTAGTTCTCGACGATGCCGTTGACGACCACGTGCACGCGGTCGGTCGTGTCGAAGTGCGGATGCGCGTTCTCCTCGGTCACCTTCCCGTGCGTGGCCCAGCGGGTGTGGGCGATGCCGGTCCCGCGATCCTGCGCCTGGTGCGCGCTGCCGCCGCCCGCACTGCCGCCGCCCGCGATGCGAAGCTCGAGCGCATTTCGCAACGCATCGAGGTTGCCGACGGCTCGGACTGCGTCGATGTGTCCGTCGATAAGCACCGAGATCCCGGCGCTGTCATAGCCGCGATATTCCAGCTTCTGGAGCCCATCGAGCAGCAGCGGCCGCGCTGATCGTGGACCGACGTAGCCGACGATGCCGCACATGTGCTGGGCTCCTGGAGTCGCTTTCGGGTCGATGAAATCCTCGGATCGAGCCGCAGCGGCGGCCCGCGTTCACCGGCGCACCCGCCGGCGAACGAGACCCTCATGTTAACCGCGCTGGCTCAAAAGTCGACGGTCGCCTGGCCGCCGAGCAGCGCACCGTCGTGCTTCCGGCCTCGCGGGAACACGGTCAAAACGGGCTCGGTCGACTCCGGCCAGTCCATCGTCCTGCACGACAGAACGGCCAGGCGGTTTGTGTTCCACAAGACGCGCGTGCACATGCTCGCTCCTTCGGGCGCCCCTCGCAGCGAATCACGCCGGGTAGGCGAACCGGCGGGCAGGATACACGGCGGCGCGAGCGGCCTTCCGCCGAGCCGTCAGGCTCTTCGATCTGCCGTGGCGCCGAGTGCCGACTCCACGACGCTGGACAGCCGCCCACATACCTCGTCGAGCTCGTGGCCGGTCGGAGCCTCGACCATCACCCGGATCAGGGGCTCTGTCCCCGACGCGCGTACGAGCACGCGGCCACGGCCGGCGAGCGCGGCGTGCTCCTGTTCCACCGCGGCCTTCACCGACGGGTCCTCCATCGCGACCGTCGGCGACGCGCGATCGCCGGCGCGGATGTTCACGAGCCGCTGGGGCAGCTTCTGCATCACATCTCGCTGCGACAGGTCGCGCGCTCCGAGCGCCTCCATCGTCAACAGGGCGCTTGCGATCCCGTCACCGGAGGGACTGAACCCGAGGTCGATGATGTGGCCGGACTGCTCGCCGCCGAACGTCCAGCCGCGTCGGCGCAGCTCGTCGAGCACGTAGCGGTCGCCGACCGCGGTGGTCGCGACGGCGATCCCGTGCCCCTGCATCGCGGTGTGAAAGCCATAGTTGGTCATGACCGTCACGGCCACGCCATCTCCGCCGAGCTGCCCGCGCTCGCGCAGATGGAACGCCGCCAGAGCGACCAGCTCGTCCCCGTCGACGACGGTGCCCTTTCGATCGACTGCGAGCACCCGATCGCCGTCGCCGTCGAACGCGAACGCAACATCGTGCCCGTGTCCGCCGCGCGCCATCTCCGCCGCGATTCGCTCGATGTGCGTCGAGCCGCAGCCGTCATTGATGTTGCGCCCGTCGGGCTGGTCGGCAACGACGTCGACGTCGGCGCCGAGGCGGCGGAAGATCTCGGGAGCGGCCCGGTAAGTGGCGCCGTTGGCGCAGTCGAGCAGCACGCGGCGGCCGGTCAGATCGAGACCGGCGAAGCGGACGTGCAGCTCCCGCAGGTAGTCCTCGAGCGCGCCGTGGAATCGCCGCACGCGTCCGATCCGCTCCGGCGACTCCGGCGCCTTGTCGAGCTCGGCCTCGATCGCGTGCTCGGTGTCGTCGTCGAGCTTGAAGCCGTCGCCGGCGAACAGCTTGATCCCGTTGTCCTCGTAGGGGTTGTGGGACGCCGAGATCACCGCCGCCAGGTTCAGCCCGTGTCGGCGAACGAGCAGCGCCGCCGCAGGGGTCGGTAGCGCCCCGGCGAGCAGTGCATCGCCGCCCGCCGCGGTGACCCCGGCGGCGATCGCCGACTCGAGCATCTCACCCGATTCGCGCGTGTCCCGAACGATCAGGACCTGCGGCCTCTCCTCCTGCTCCCCTGCGACCGCGGCGCGCGCCAGGGCCAGCGCGAGTTCGGCGGTCAGAAAATGTCCTGCTCGGCCACGAACCCCGTCCGTGCCGAAGAGCCGGCGCGCCACTACGTCAACGCTTCGAGAACTGCGGCCGCTTGCGAGCCTTCTTGAGACCGGCCTTCTTGCGTTCTTTCACTCGCGGGTCGCGAGTGAGGAAGCCGCGGCGCTTGAGCTCACCGCGCAGATGCGGGTCAGCCACGATCAGCGCGCGCGAGATGCCGTGCCGGAGCGCGCCGGCTTGAGCCGCCACGCCGCCGCCGTGCATTCGCGCGACGACATCCATGCGCGACTCGTAGCCCACGGTCTCGAGCGGCTGTCGGATCATCCGCTGAAGGGTCTCGCGGGGGAAGAAGGTCTCGAGCGGCTTGGAGTTGATCGTGTACGTGCCGGTTCCGGGCTTCAGCATCACTCGCGCCACCGCCGTCTTGCGCTTGCCGGTGGAGGTGTAGCGGGCGCCGGCGGCGAGGTCAATCGTCGCATCCGCGATCGGCCGAGCTTCGTCTTCGGCCTCCTCCGCCCGAGCCGCAGCCGCCTCCGCCTCGGCCTCCGCGGCCGCCATCGCCTCCGCGTCGAGGAACTCCTCGCCCTCGGGGAGGATGTCGGGCTCGAGGTCAGCGCCGGGGATCTCGGGCTTCTCGCGGGGCGCGAGCTCGACCTCGAGCTCCACCCCCTCGTCCTCCTCCCCCTCGACCCCGTCGCCCGCAACCCCGACGTCGATGAGCACTTCCCCGGTCGGATCCTCAGTCGCCACGATCTCGACCTCCTCGGCCTCCTCGGACTCGGGCGCCTCGGCCACGAGCTCTTCGGGCTCCTCCGCGGCGGCCACCGGCTCCTCCGCGGCGGCCACCGGCTCCTCCGCGGCGGCCACCGGCTCCTCCGCGGCGGCCACCGGCTCCTCCGCGGCGGCCACCGGCTCCTCCGCGGCGGCCACCGGCTCCTCGGCGGCGGCCACCGGCTCCTCGGCGGCGGCCACCGGCTCCTCCGCGGCGGCCACCGGCTCCTCCGCGGCGGCCACCGGCTCCTCGGCGGCGGCCACGGGCTCATCGGCCGGCCGCGTGGGCGCCTCGGCGGACGCTAGATCCTCGTCCTCGCCGCGGTGCTCGTCCTCGGGGTGCTCGAACTCGGTCACTGCTTGATCTCCATCGGTTGCGGCTGTTGGGCAGCGTGAGGGTGGTCGGGACCGGCGTAGATCTTGAGCTTGGTTAACTGCTTGCGGGCCAGCCGGTTACGGGGCAGCATGCCCCTGACGGCGAGGCGAATGACCTCTTCCGGCCGCCGTTCGAGCATGTCGTTCAGCGTCCTCGACCGCAATCCGCCGGGATAGCCGGAATGGCGGTAGTAGCGCTTGTCCGCACGCTTGTTCCCGGTCACCGAGATCTTCTTCGCGTTGACCACGATCACGAAGTCCCCGGTGTCGACGTGGGGAGTGTACGTCGGCTTGCGCTTGCCGCGCAGCGCATCGGCGATCTGCGTGGCGAGCCGGCCGAGCGTCTGCCCGTCGGCGTCGACGACCAACCAGTTACGTTCTCGGTCTGCTGGTGTGGCTACGTAGGTCTTCATGGCATGCATAAACCGCGCCTCTCTGGCGCGGCCCCGCTCAATGATAGGGAATGCCGCCCGGACCAGCGCCTACGCGCCCGGACCAGCGCCTACGCTGGAGTGGTGGCACTGTCCGCCCAGCTTCCGGTCGGCCTCCGACGTCGCGGCTATCGCCTGGCATATGCCGTCCTGTCGGTCTACTGGTTCCTGACCCGGCCCAGCACCCACGGCGTCAAATGCGTGCTCACCGACGGCGACCGCGTGCTGCTGGTCCGTCACACCTACGGACGCCCCGAGTGGGAGCTGCCGGGCGGCTCGATCAAGTCGGGTGAGGAGCCCCATAACGCCGCCCGTCGCGAGATGCACGAGGAACTCGGCGTCGCGATCGACCACTGGTCCTCCCTGGGCGAAGTCTGCGGCCGCGCCCAGCACCGCCGCGACACCCTGCACTGCTTCCGCGCCGAGATCCGCGACCCGGCCCTCACCCTCGACCTCGGCGAGCTCTACACAGCGAACTGGTTCCCCCTCGGGCGACTTCCGGCAGACATCGGCCAGTACGTCCATCCGGTGCTGAGGCGCCTCTTGGCCTCCGACCCCGGAGCGATCCGCGGCCGGGAGCGCTAGCTGAAGGCGGAGTGTCCCCCGCCCGGCACCCGCTGGACGCTTCAGTTGTCGGGACGCCGTGCAGGGCCGCCGCAACGGTGCCGGGGCGGGGGGACACCCCGCCGACCCGCGGGTGCCCGCAGGGGGAGACCCCGCCGACCTATTCCCACTCGATCGTGCCGGGCGGCTTGCTTGTGATGTCAAGCACGACCCGCCCCACCGGGCGGATCTCGTTGATCATCCGCGAGGCGATCTTCTCGAGCAGCTCGTAGGGCAGCCGGGCCCAGTCGGCGGTCATCGCATCATCGCTGGTGACCGCGCGAATCACGATCACGTTGCCGTACGTGCGCGAGTCGCCCTGGACACCGACGGTGCGGATGTCAGGGAGCACGCAGAAGGACTGCCACAGCTCGCGGTACATGCCCGCCTTGCGGATCTCGTCCTGGAGGATTGCGTCCGCCTCCCGGAGCGTGTCGAGCCGCTCCCGGCTGGCCTCGCCCCCAACGATCCTGATCGCGAGGCCCGGGCCCGGGAATGGCTGGCGCCACACCAGTCGCTCGGGAAGGCCGAGCTCGGCGCCGACCGCGCGGACCTCGTCCTTGAACAGCGCGCGCAGCGGTTCGACTAGCTCGAACCCGAGATCCTCGGGCAACCCGCCGACGTTGTGGTGGGACTTGATCGTGGCCGTTCCGGTGCCGCCGCCCGACTCGATTACGTCCGAATACAAAGTGCCCTGGACGAGGAAGCCCACGTCGGGCAGCTTCGCCGCCTCCTCCTCGAACACGCGGATGAACTCGGCCCCGATCCGCTTGCGCTTCTCCTCGGGATCGCTGACGCCCTTCAGCCGGTCGAGGAACCGTTCGGACGCGTCGACCGCGACGAGCGGGACGTGGAAGTGGTCGCGGAAGGCGGCGATCACCTGCGCGCCCTCGTTCTTTCGCATCAGCCCGTGGTCGACGAAAACGCACGTCAGCTTCTCGCCGATCGCGCGGTGCACGAGCAGCGCCGCGACGCTCGAGTCGACCCCGCCGGACAGCCCGCAGATCGCGCGGCCGGCGCCGACCTGTGCCCGGATCCGCTCGATCTGATCCTCGATCACCGAGCTCGCGCTCCAGGTCCGCTCGCACCGGCAGACGTCCTCGAGGAACGTCGTCAGCACCCGATGGCCGTAGGGCGTGTGGACGACCTCGGGGTGAAACTGGATCCCGTACACGCCCCGCTCGATCGACTCGAACGCGGCGACCGGCGACGCCGTCGAGGACGCCAGTGCGCTGAAACCCGCCGGCGCCGAGAACACCGCGTCACGGTGCGACATCCAGCAGGTCTGCTCGGCGGGAGTGCCCGCCAGCAGCCGGCCGGGCTCGCTTACAGTCAGCTGCGAGCGGCCGAACTCGCCGACCTCCGCGCCCTCCACGCGCCCGCCGAGCTCGAGCGCGATCAGCTGCATCCCGTAGCAGATGCCGAGTACCGGCACGCCGAGCTCGAGCAGTTCGCGGTCGAGCCGCGGCGCGCCCTGCTCGTACACTGAGGCCGGCCCGCCCGACAGGATCACGCCCGTCGGCCGCCGCCGCGCAACCTCCTCGGCGCCGACATGGTGGGGCAGAAGCTCGGAGAACACCCCGCACTCGCGGACACGCCGCGCGATCAACTGGGAGTACTGACCACCGTAGTCGAGGACCACAACCTCCTCATGCTGTTTTTCTGGGGGGCGCATGCGCCGTGGGCTTGCCGCGCCCTCGGGATCCGGCCTCGGTTCATCGCGCGGCGCCCACGTCGTCCGGCTAGCCTCGGGCGCATGTGCCCGCGGGGCCGGACCCCATGCGGTCCGGCCTTCCAATATGGGCGTCTCAGTCTGCAACGCCGACCGTTGCCGCCTTGCCGCTCGCGCCCATGCCCACGCCCTGTTCCCGCTGGAGGTGCTTGCCCTCGGTCTGAACCGCCGGGGCGACCAGCAACTCCGCGCGGTTGAACTCCGCGATGTCGCGGTAGCCGCACGTCGCCATCGACGTCCGCAGCGCGCCCATTAGGTTGAACGTGCCGTCATTCTCGCGCGCGGGACCCCTGATGATCTCGGTGAGCGTTCCGTTCGGCGTCGTCGCCACGCGCGTGCCGCGCGGGAGCGTGGGATGGAACGTCGCCATCCCCCAGTTGTAGCCGCGGCCGGGCGCCTCGTACGCCCGAGCGAGCGCGGAGCCGAGCATCACCGCGTCGGCGCCGCAAGCGATCGCCTTGGCGATGTCGCCTCCGTTGCGCATGCCGCCGTCGGCGATCACCTTCACGTAGTCGCCGGTCTCGAGCATGTGCTGCGAGCGCGCGGCCGCGACGTCGGCGATCGCGGTGGCCTGCGGCACGCCGATCCCGAGCACACCGCGAGTCGTGCAGATCGCGCCCGGCCCGACGCCGACGAGCACGCCCGCCGCGCCGGTTCGCATCAGGTGAAGCCCGGTGTGGTAGGAGGCGCAGCCGCCGACGACCACCGGCGTCGGCGACAGCTCGCGGATGAACTCCTTCAGG
Organism: uncultured Solirubrobacterales bacterium; assembly: GCA_963806475.1. Taxonomy (GTDB): domain Bacteria; phylum Actinomycetota; class Thermoleophilia; order Solirubrobacterales; family Solirubrobacteraceae; genus Palsa-465. The sequence goes on along the minus strand of CAWDYK010000031.1, from coordinate 19,253 downwards.
TTCAGCGGCGGACGGGTCTCATCGCGCGAGACGTGCTCGGCAGAGACGACCGTCCCCTGAATCACGAGGATGTCGAGTCCCGCCTCGAGCGCCACCTCGTAGTGGGTGCGGACCTTCTGCGGCGTCAGCGAAGCCGCCGCGACCACGCCGTGCCGCTTGATCTCCTGAATCCGCCGCGCGATCAGCTCGGGCTTGATCGGCTCGCGGTAGATGTCCTGCATCTCCCGGGTCGCGATGTCGCGCGAGAACGTCGAAATTCGCTCGAGCTGGCCGTCGGCATCCTCGTAGCGGCAGTAGATGCCCTCGAGGTTGAGGACCGCAAGCCCGCCCAGCTTTCCGATCAGCCCCGCCGTCTCCGGTGACACGACGCCATCGAGGGCGGCCGCGAGCAGCGGCAAGTCGAACCTGTACGGACCGAGCGTCCACGAGATGTCGACGTCGTCGGGATCCCGCGTGCGCCGCGAGGGGACGATCGCGATCTCGTCGAATCCGTACGCCCTGCGAGCCTTCTTACCGCGTCCGATCTCTACTTCCATCGCGGCATCGTAGAATTCGGCGCGGACGGGACAGGCGCCACCGTCGAGATCGTTCTGATGAGCGATCGAGGGCGGCAACCATCGGATCGATGATCGTAGCAGCGGTCCGACGCCGTTCTCCGGGGCTGCGGATGGCCGGCGAGCCCCCAGCCGATGTCGTCAGCCGATCTCGGCGCCGACCTCGAGTAGCTCTGCCTCGACCTCTCCGAGCAGCTTCTCGACCCTCGCGGGATCGATCAATCCGGCGCCAGAATGCTGCGTCGACTCCGCCCCGCAAGCGACACCGAAGCGCAGGCACTCGACCGGCGGACGGCGCGCGTACCTCGCCGCAACGTAGCCCGCAAGGAACGCGTCGCCCGAGCCGATGCCGGAGCGGACGTCCTGCTCCTCGACGCGCACCCGGTAGAGCCTGGGCGCCCCCGCCTCGAGCACGTGGGCGTAGCAGCCGTCGGGCACGGTCATGATCGCCTCGGCGGCGCCAAGCCGGGTGATCTCGGCGACCGCGTGCGCGCGATCATCGACGTCGTTGAATTCGTGTCCGACCAGCTCCTCGGCCTCGAGCTCATTCGGCGATACGACGTCGGGCTCGGCGCGCATCGCCAGCCGCAGCGGCTCGCCCTCGGTGTCGATGACGGTGGTCACGCCGAGCTTGCGGACGTCGCGGATCAGCCCCGCATACACGTCCGGGTCGACGCCACGGGGAAGGCTTCCTGCGAACACGCAGATGCTCGCCCCCTTCGCGAGGTACATGAGCTTCTCGTAGAACAGCTCGAGCTCATGCGCCGACACCGACGGCCCGCGCTCGTTGATCTCCGTGTGCAGACCTGTCGTCGGGTCCAGCACCGCCGTATTGGTCCTCGAATCCTCTCGGATCCGCACGAACCCGTTGAGGATCGCCTCGTCGTGGAGCGCCTCGATGATCCGGTTGCCAGTCGCGCCACCGGTGAACCCGGTCGCGATCACCGGCTGACTGAGGCTCTTGATCGCGCGCGCGACGTTCACGCCCTTGCCACCGGCCATGGTCGTCTGATCAACCGTGCGGTGCCGCCGACCCGGGGTGAAGTTGGGGACCTCGAGCGTCTTGTCGAGGGCCGCGTTCAGCGTGACGGTGATGATCATGCAGGCTCCGGATCGGCCGCGCTTCTTACCTTTGATCGCCAGCGCAAAACCCCGACGAGCCCGATGGCACCGCCGAGCAGCACCGCGAGCAACACCAGCGTAAAGGGTCGCGCAATGAACCTGGCCGCGAGCGTGATCGGGCTCACAGCCGGCAGCCGGCGCGCGAGCACAAGCGGTACCCGAGCGATCACGCGCCTGCCCGCGACGACAACCGCAGTCCCGATGTGAGCGTGGTATTCCAGTGGTCCGGCGATCTGCCTAGGGGCCTCGATGCGAACGCGCACGTGGGCGTTCCTCCGAAGCACGTGCGAAATCGTCTTCGCCGCGATCACCTCGGCGCGGAAGCCGGGACGGTCGCGAACCCGGGGCCGGACCATGACCGCGCCTGCCTTGACCGGCGTCGCCAGCTTGAAGTTCGCGAACCCGTAGCTGAGGAGGGCAAGCGTGTTGCTGTCTCTTAATGACTCGCTGTCGGTCCCCAATACCGCGCTCAGCAGCGTCATCCCTCCTCGCTTTCCAGCACCGACGAGGACATAGCCCGCACCTGAAGTGTGTCCGGTCTTGACCCCTTTTATCCACGCGACCCGGCCGACGAGATCGTTGCGATTGATGACGAAGCGCTGATGGCTGCCCGAACGCAGAACCGCGCTCGGCAGCGCCACGATCCTCGCGAAGTACCGGCTATGGGTTAGGTCGTAGCTCGCCAGCTTGACGAGGTCGGATGCGCTCGAGTAGTTGCCGGGAGTGTCCAGCCCGATCGGCGTCGAGTAATGCGTGTGGTGCAGGCCCAGCTCGCGAGCGCGCGCGTTCATCATCCCGATGAAGCGCGCGACCGACCCGTGGCCGACGTTGTACGCGAGGTTCTCGGCAGCGTCGTCGGCGCTCGGCAGCATCAGCGCGATCAGGAGGTCGTGGACGCTCATCCGCTCGCCGGGGACGAGCCCGATCTGCGAATCTGCGGGCGCGGGGTAGTAGAGCGGCTCGGTGAAGATCTTGCCGAGGTGGTGAACGTGCTCGAGCGTCAGCAGCGCGGTCATGAGCTTCGTGGCGCTCGCGATCGGGACCGGCTCATCGGCGGCCGAGCCGTACAGGCGCTGGCCTGTGCTCAGCTCGATCAGCGCGGCGCTGCGGACCGACAGCTGCGGCCGCCCGGCGAGTGCACGCGCCGGAGCGGTCGCGCTCGCGAGCGCGACGACACAGCCGAGGACAGCGGCGACCGCTGCGATGGCGGCGGCGCGGACGCGCGAGTACGGCGCCAGCGACGCGGCGACACCCACTGACCGTCGAGTCACCGTCGCAACCTCAGGCGCTGCCCGGTCTGCAACGCGTTCGGGTCGGCCCTCGGGTTCAGCGACACCAGCGTCGAGAGTGGGATTCCGGTGTCGCGGGCGATGCTCGTCAGGCTGTCGCCGGCCTTGACGACGTAGAACTTCACCCTCGCGAACTTGTGGTGAGGTTGGTGGGCACGCCGCGCCGGGGATTGCGTGACCGAATGCTTCTTCGTGAGCCCCGCATGAACCACCAGATAAGTACCGGCGATCACGGCGGCGAGAGCGATCGGCGCCACGTAGCGCGCTCGACTACGACCCACCATCGCACGGCGATCATACAAGCGCGGCAAGCGCATGATGGCCGCCAACGCGAGCGCGTCTTACCGCCCCAGTCTCCACGCGAGCTCTCGCAGCCTCGCCGCCTCGTCGTGCGCGGCGCGCGCCGGGTCGCCGCCGAGCCGCTCGTAGGCGGCGACGATGCCGCGCGAGACCGAGATCAGCCCTCCGGCGGGCCCTGGGGCGACCGCGGCGGCGAGGTCTTCCACCCTTCCCCCTTGCGCGCCGACGCCGGGCAGCAGGAACGGTGCGTGTGGCATCAGCTCACGGAACCGCTCGAGCCGCTCGGGCGCGGTTGCGCCGACCACCGCGCCGATGTCGGCAAGACCGCCGTCGCCGACAGACGAGTCACCGAGCCCGGCGACCAGCTCGGCGAGCCGCTCGCTGATCGACCGGCCGCCGTCCGTCACCAGCTCTTGGACGTCCACCGCCCCGGGATTCGAGGTGCGGACCAGCACGAACAGCCCTCCCCCCGCGTCTCGCGCCGCGCCGACGAGCGGCTGCAGCGAGTCCGCCCCGAGCAACGGGTTTACGGTCATCGCGTCCGCGCCCATGCTAGGGACGCTGCCAAACGGCGTCGAGGTCACGCCGAAGTACGCCTGGGCGTACGCGGCGGCGGTCACGTCGATGTCTCCTCGCTTGGCGTCGGCGATCACGAGCAGCCCGCGCTCCCGAGCGCGCTCGACGGTCTCCGCCAGCGCGGCCCACCCAGGTGCGCCGAGCCGCTCGAAGCACGCCACCTGCGGTTTGATCGCAGCGCAGTGCGCGCCCGTGGCCTCGATCGCCAGCGCGCAGTGCAGCGCCAAGGCACGCGCCGCCAGCGCCGCAGGTGGCTCACCGGGCCGGGGGCGCGCGAGATCGACCGCACGGGGCCACAGATGCTGCGGGTCGGGGTCGAGACCCAAGACCAGCTGGGAGCCGCGCTCGGCGACCTGGCGAGCAAGCCGGTCACCGAACCCTGCTGACCGGGCGCTAGCGGACGGTGTCTCCGGGTCCGCCAGCGCCGCGCCCGGGGTTATGCCTTCAGCCGTCACGACCGCTCCAAGATCGCGCACGGCCGCGTGGGCGACGCGGAGATCGTCGTGGTGGGGCCTTGCCGCTGCTCACGGGCCCTTAGTTGACTGCCTTCTTGAGAGCAGCGCCGGCCGTGAATTTCGGCACCCTCGAGGCAGCGATCTGGATCGTCTCTCCGGTCGCCGGATTGCGGCCCTCGCGTGCACTCCTGGAGGAGACGCTGAACTTGCCAAAGCCGGAGAAGGTGATGTCGCTGCCGCGCTTGAGCGCGTCTTCGATCGTCTCGAGGAAGGCGTCCACGGCGTCTCCCGCATCCTTCTTACTCAACCCGGTGCGATCCGCCACCTGGTCGACGAACTCTGACTTCGTCACTTGCTACCTCCTTCGAGGTCGTAGGTGTTTCGACGCTAACACGCCTCGCGGACGGCTGAGAACTCGCTGTGTACGCCAGGACGGCCATTGTCTACAGTCAATCCCCGGTCGCCCACGATCTCGCGTAACAGGTTTTCCGCTATTTGCGTAGATCTCGGCCCGTTTGTACAGCTTTGCCCGGCGCCGATGATCCAGCCCGTCACGCGACACGTTCCGCATTCACGCCTCTAGGACCGCGTTGATTTCTGCATTGTGGTGGAGCTGATTTCGTGGCCGCCCGGGAGCGGTGGGTCATGAGTGCGGGCGTCCCCCGTGAGGACGAGAATACGGATGTGGACCTCGCCCGAATCGGCTGGCTCGCGACCGTCACGGCGTGCCTGATCGCGGTGCTGATCCTGACGCTCCAGGGTTACTACGGCTATGCGCTGGTGACGCTTGCAGTGGCGGTCTCGGCCGGAATCAACCTGTTCTAGCTAGTGGCTCCCAGGGGCGCCGTCGGCGTCGGCCGGGGTCCTCGCCAGCACCTCTCCCGGCCGCACCCGGTCCGCGGGCTCGAGATGGATCAGCACGTCCGCGCCGTCGAGCCGCGAGGCAATCAGGTCCTGGAGCTCGTGCGCGGTGCGGTGGGCGTCCTCGAGCGAGGTGCCGATGCGGAACTGCACGTGCAGGTCGACGTAGCGCCGGGCGCCGGCGCGGCGCGTCCTGAGCTCGTGGTAGCCGACCACCCCGCGCGGGGCGAACGCCTCGATCGCGGTTCGGATTGCGTCGATCTCCGGCCCGGGGAGCGACTGATCCACGAGCACCTGGCCCGAGCGCGTCAGCAGCCTGACGCCCGCGACGACGATCGAGGCCGCCACGATCAGCGCGACGATCGGATCGAGCCATTGGGCGCCAGTCGCCTTGACGAGAGCGAGCGCGAGGAGCACCCCGCCCGAGGTCAGCGCGTCGGTGCGAAGGTGTGCCGCGTCAGCCTCGAGCGCGGGCGAGGAGGTCACTCGCGCGTTGTGCGCGAGCACGCCGGAGACGGCGACGTTGACGACGATCGAGAAGCCGACGACCGCGATGCCGAGGCCGATCGTGTGGATCTCGCCGCCCTTGATTAGACGGCGGATCGCCTCGAAGGCGATCACCGCCGAACCCACCAGAATCAGAATCCCCTCAATCGCCGCTGCCAGGTTCTCGATCTTCTCGTGGCCGTAGCGATGCTCCTCGTCGGCCGGCTCGCCCGACTTCCGGACCGAGATGTAGGCGACTACCGAGGCCACCAGGTCGATGCTCGAGTGGATCGCCTCGGTAAGGATCGCCACCGAGCCCGTGACCGATCCCGCTATCACCTTGAGCAGAATCAGCCCCGAGTTGGAGAAGACCGACAGCGCCGCCGTGCGCCGCTTCGTCTGCGGGATGACCTCGGCGCCGCTGTCGTTCACCCCGCCAGCCATCGCCCAAGCTCCCGGATGGCGCGCGCCCGGTGGCTGATCTCGTCCTTCTCGCGATCGTTCATCTCGGCCATGGTGCGCTGTTTCCCATCTTCCTCTGCCAGGAACGCCGGGTCATAGCCGAAGCCGCCGGTCCCACGGGGCTCAGCCGCCAGGTACCCGCGGCATTCGCCGAAGAACACGCGCTCCTCGCCGAGGATTGGATCGGGGTCGACGTACGCGACCGCGCACACGTAACGCAACGGGCTCCCGGCCGGCGCCTCCCGCATCAGCCTCTCGAGGTTCCCCTGATCGGTGGCGTCGTTCCCGGCGTAGCGCGCCGAGCGCACGCCCGGGGCGCCCCCGAGCGCCTCGGCCTCGATGCCCGAATCGTCGGCAATCGCCCGGCGACGAGTCGCGGCCGCCGCGGTCCGTGCCTTGGACAGCGCGTTGTCCTCGAACGTCTCCCCCACCTCCGGCGGCAGCTGCACGCCGTCGGGTAGCGGCTCCACAGAGATCCCCATCGGCGCCAGCAGGCGGCTGACCTCGCGGACCTTCTGCAGGTTGCGGGTCGCCAGCACGAGCTGCTCGCCCCCCAGCGGGCGCCCAGGCGTGGGATCAGCCCTTCCGAGGCATCTGCTCAGCGGGCGGCGGCCGCGACGGCCTCGTCTTGGACGACGCGCAGCACCTCGATCCCCGCGGCGGCCAGGGCCAGCAGCTCGTCCAGATGCGCGCGAGAGAGAGGCGTCCGCTCCGCCGTCGCCTGAACCTCCACGAGCCCGCCGTCCCCGGTCATGACGACGTTCGCGTCGACCTCGGCGGCCGAATCCTCTGAGTAGTCGAGATCGAGCAAGGGAACCCCGCAGACGATTCCGCACGACACGGCGGCGACCGTGCCGGTCAGCGGCGAGCGCTCGAGCTTGGACGCGCCGATCAGCCGCTCGCACGCCAGGCGGAGCGCAACCATCCCGCCCGTGATCGACGCGCACCGGGTGCCGCCGTCGGCCTGGAGGACGTCGCAATCGACGTAGATGGTGCGCTCGCCGAGCGCCGTGAAGTCGATCACGCCACGCAGCGAGCGCCCGATCAGTCGCTGGATCTCGACGGTGCGGCCGTCGGGCCTGCCCTTGCTGACGTCACGCTGCTTGCGCTCGCCGGTCGAGGCGGGAAGCATCCCGTACTCCGCGGTGACCCAGCCGCGCCCGGATCCAAGCAGCCAGCGCGGGACGCTCTCCTGCACCGACGCAGTGCAGATCACGCGCGTCTCGCCCATCGAGATCAGCGCCGATCCGGTTGCGGTTCGGAGGAACCCGGGCTCGATCGTGAGCGGACGCAGCGCGTCGGCGGTCCTGCCATAGCTCCGCTCGACGGCGGCGGTGCTCAAGCGACTACCCCCGCCGCCGTGAAGCGGTCACGCGCCGTCAAGCCGTCAGCCGCCATCAAGCCGTCACCCATCAAGCCGTCACCCGCCGTCAAGGTCAGCCGCCATCAAGCGGCCACCCCCGCCGCCAGCTCCACGTGCACGACCTCGCCGAGCGGCATCTGCAGGAACCTCGTGCCGAGCGTCTTGAACGAGTCGACGTCGGCGGTGCAGCGAAATCGGTAGCTGCCCTCCCCGCGCCGCGGGTTCAGCAGCCCGCGGGAGGCCAGCGCGCGCTCGACGCTGCGGGCGACACCGGCGCCGGCGGACACCAGGCGCGCGCCGCGGCCGAGGATCCGCTGGAGGATCGGCGCACACAACGGGTAGTGCGTCGAGCCGAGGATCACCGTGTCGACCTGTGCGTCGAGCAGCGGTGCGCAGTACGCCCGCACCGTCTCGACCACGTGCTCGTCGAACGGAAACCCACCCTGGATGATCGGGGCGAGATCGGGACACGCCACGCTCTCCAGGTGGACGTGCGGGTCGGCGGCCGAGACGGCGCGCTCGTAGCCGCCACTCGCCACGGTCGCCGGTGTCGCCAGCAGCCCGATCCGCCCCGTGTGGCTCGCTACGACGGCGAGCTGCGCGGCCGGCCTCAGCACTCCAATCACATCGACGCCGCGGCCGGTCCGGGCGAAGTGGTGCTCGAGCGCGTCGAGGGCGGCGGCACTGGCGGAGTTGCAGGCGACGACGATCAGCTTCGCGCCCGCCTCGAGCAGGTGCTCCGCGATCTCGATCGAGAACGCTTGCAGCTCCTCCTGCTTGCGATCGCCGTACGGGAACCTCGCGGTGTCGCCAAGATAGACGTAGTCCTCGGTCGGCAGCGACACCAGCAGCTCGTGCAGGACGGTGAGTCCGCCGACACCGGAGTCGAACACTCCGACGGGTTGCTCTCGCGAGATCGACATATCCCGGCATGGTGCCAGAGCCGCTGGCGGACGGACGTCCCCGTTGGACGCACGTCGGGGACGGCGCGCGGCCTCGGGCCGTCGGTCGGCTGCGAGTGGAATCGGCCCCACGAGCAACGCAGGCGGCGCGGGGTCCGCGGGTGGTACGGGCGCCGGCCTGACAACCTGGAGCTAGCTCGAGCGAAGCCGAAGCCAGGCTGGGGCCCCGCCCCGGACTGCGCCGGCGGGGTCGGGCTTGGCATCCAAGGAGGGCCACAATGGCCGGCGATTCGTCGCGCCGCCGCGTCCGTCGGGGGGACATTCCGCGCGTTCGAGTACCCCCGCGGAGGCGTCGCGTGCCTTCCCTCAGGGACATTCCGCGCCTTCGTATCCCTCGGGGACATTCCGCGCCTTCGCATCCCTCTCAGAGACATTCCGCACCTTCGCATCCCTCGGGGACATTCCGCGCCTTCGCGTCCCTCTCAGAGACATTCCGCGGCCTCGGCCTGTGCGCTTCGCTCTGAGCACGGTGCTTATGGTGACGGCGTATGGCGCCTGCCGCGACGCCGTCACGATAAGCAGGTGTGAGCTGCATAACGTGACGCAGTCTCAAGCGAGCCCCAGCTGCGCCACGATAAGCGTCTCCGACGATTTCTCCGACGATTTCTCCGACGATTTCTCCGACGATTCGGCGGTGCCTGCACTCGGCGTCTCGGCGTGCATAAGTCCGGAAGATGCCAGCAACCGCGGAGAATCGCGGAGATAAGCGCGGCCAGCGCGCTCATCTCGGCAGAGCCGTGGGCGGTGCGGAGATTCCCGGACATAAGCGCCCGCGCAGAAAGAGAGTCCGGATGCGGCCGGGATGACTTCGCGGACACGGCACGATCGGCCGGCTCGCCGAGGCTCGCCGCCCCTCGCCCCCGATCGCGAAGCGGGCCACCGCGCTCGCCGCCCCCCGCCCCCGATCGCGAAGCGGGCCGCTGGGCTCGCCGCCCCCCGCCCCCGATCGCGAAGCGGGCCGCTGGGCTCGATCGCGAAGCGGGCCACCGCGCTCGCCGCCCCCCGCCCCTCGCCGCCAATCGCGACCGAGCGCCAACCGAAGACAACCCCACACCGAAGACAACGTCAGCCCTACGCGAGCGTCCCCCAGTGCGGCTCGAGCCGCTCCCGCGCGGCGCTCGCGATCGGCGCCACCCGAATCGAATCGCCGTCGAGCGCCCGCAGCGGCCCCGACAGAGCCGACAGCGTCTCCGCCACCGACCGTGCCAGCGCCCGGAGCTCATAGCCGCCCTCGAGCACGAAACCGAGCGGCGCCGAGACCTCCGCAGCCACCCGCCGGACGGCCAGAGTCATCGCCGCGAACCCCGCATCGGTCACGTGGCATTCGGCGAGCGGATCCTCGACATGAGCGTCGTAGCCCGCCGAGATCAGCAAAAGCTGGGGTTCAAACACACGGGCGAGCGGCGACACGACGTGCTCCACCAGCGACAGGTACGACGAATCGTCCGAGCCAGGCGGCACGGGCAGGTTGACGGTGTATCCGGTGCCAGGTCCCCTCCCCACCTCGGACGCCGACCCGGTGCCCGGATACAGCGGCGACTGGTGGATCGAGACGAACAGGACCTCGTCGGTGGCGTAGAAGATGTCGCTCGTGCCGTTACCGTGGTGAACGTCCCAGTCGAAGATCATCACCCGTTCAATGCCGAGCCGGTCGAGCGCGTGCCGTGCCGCCACGGCGATGTTATTGAACAGGCAGAAGCCCATCGCGCGCGCCTGCGAGGCGTGATGACCGGGTGGGCGGTGCGCGCTGAAGCCGGTCGGCACCTCCGCGGACACGACCATATCGACGAGCGCAACGGCGCCGCCCGCGGCGTGCAGCGCCGCCTCGAACGAGCGCGGGCTCATCACCGTGTCGAGGTCGAGCTGCCCGCCCCCGCGCGCCGACACCGCCGCGATCTCATCGATGTAACGAACCGGGTGCACGGCGCCGAGCGTGGAGCGGTCGACCGCGGGCGAGAGGACCCGGGCGAAGCCGAGCCAACCGCGCACCTCGAGCTCGCGCTCGATCGCGACGATCCGCGCCGGCTGCTCGGGATGTGGACCGGTGTCGTGGTCCAGCGAGAGGGGGTTCTCGAGAAACACGGGCGCTGAGGCCATCGCAGTACCGTACCTGTCCGTGCAGGCTCCTCGAAGCACCGATGTCGCCGTCGTCGGCGCCGGCGCCGCCGGGCTGTACACAGCGCTGACCGCGGCGCGCGAAGGCGGGCGCGCGACGCTCGTGTCGGCGATGCCCCTGGCGGGGTCGTCGAGCTACTGGGCGCAGGGGGGTCTTGCCGCAGCGATGTCCGACGACGACAGTCCCGCGCTCCATCTGGCCGACACGATCGCAGCCGGACGCGGCGCCGTCCGCGAGTCCGCGGCGAGAGTCCTCTGCGACGAGGCGCCGTTCGCCGTCGAGGACCTCACTCGCCTCGGTGTGCGCTTCGACGCGGACCGCCGGGGCCGCCTCGCGCTCGGACTCGAGGGCGGTCACAGCGCGCGGCGGATCGTGCACGCAGGCGGCGCCGCCACCGGCCGGCGCGTGATCCGCCAGCTGAGCGCGCTGGTGGCCGAGCACCCGCGAATCGAGGTGCTCGAGGACCGCCGGGTGACCGCGCTGCTGACCGACGGCGAGCGCTCCGTCGGCGTGCGGCTCGCCGACGGCGAGACGATCGCCGCCGCCGGCACCGTGCTCGCGACCGGCGGGGCGGCCGCGCTGTGGGCGCGGACCACGAACCCCGCCGGGCGCGACCGGCGGCGGGCTGCTGCTCGCATATGCGGCGGGCGCTGAAGCTCGCCGACCTCGAGCTGATGCAGTTCCACCCCACCGCCGTCGCCGCTCCGAACGGAGCCGACGGCTTCCTTGTCACCGAGGCGGTGCGCGGCGAGGGTGCGACGCTGCTCGACAGCGGCGGCCGGCGCTTCGTCAACGAGCTGGCGCCGCGCGACGAGGTGGCCCGCGCGGTCCAGCATCAGATGCTGCTCACCGGCGCCGCCTCGGTCGACCTCGACATGCGCGCCGTCGACCCATCGCTGTTCCCGAACGTGATCAGCGCGCTGCGACGCGCGGACATCGATCCCGAGCACGAGCTCGTTCCCGTTGCGCCCGCGGCGCACTACATGATGGGCGGAATCGCCACCGATCTTCACGCGCCGCGCAACACTCGCCGGGGCTCTACGCGGTCGGCGAATGCTCGTGCACGGGGCTGCACGGGGCGAACCGGCTCGCCTCGAACTCGCTGACCGAGTGCTTCGTGTTCGGCGCCCGGGCCGCGCGCGCGGCGCTCGCCGAGCCGAGCCCGCCGCCCGGCGCCGGCGCGACCGCGGAGCCCCCGACCAAGCCGCCGCCGCTCACCGGGGCGAGTCGGGAGGCCCTGTGGCGCCAAGCCGGGCTCGAGCGCGACGGCGCCGGCCTCGAGGAGCTGACGCGCGATCCGCACCCGCTGGTGCGGCTGATCGCCCAGTGCGCGCTCGCGCGAACGGAGAGCCGCGGCGCGCATCGGCGCCTCGACTTCCCCAACCTCAGCCCCGCGTTCGACGGCATGCACGTGATGATCGGGCGCGACCGCAGCGCCACCCCCGTGCGTTGGAGCTAAGGGCCCGTAACCCGTAGCCACGCGGTCGACACTCCAAGTTCCTGCTTAACGCCCAGTTAACAATCGCGGCCCTTTGCGCTTCACACGCGAGGTGAATACTCGCGTACCGCCAACGGAAGGCGCCCTGGCAGGGAGTCGAACGGAGTTTAGGAGTGTGCATGTACCGGTTCAGTCGCGCCATTTACCGGGAGCTGGCTGGAGACATAATCGAGGACCCACACAGCTCGTGTCCTCATGCGAATCATGAGCGCGTGCTGCGGGCATGCGAGGCGGCGGTAGAGCGCCTCGCAACCGATCGCCATTACTTCGCGCGACCGGCGCGAACGTTGTTCACCGACATCCGCGTGCACTTCCCGGTGACATCACAGCTGCGGGTGCTCCGGGTGATCGAGCGGTATCTGCAGTTCGCCGACGAGTTCCTGAGGCGCCAGCCGCAGAACGGGTTCGACGTCTACGGCAACCCGCTGCAATGCCGCGCCAGCACGCGCAAGGGAACGCAGTGCCAGCGGATGCCGCTGCCGCACAACGGCTACTGCCCGTCGCACCAGCACCTCGCCGAGACCGAGGAGCTCGAGTCGCCGCTCGCAGCGTAGTTTTCTGTGTATGGGCCCCGCTTGCGCGGGGCCTGTTGGGCTGGCTGCGGCGACCCCGCGGTCGTGCGGGGCTGGGATCTGTCGACGACCACTAGGGTTCCGTCCGATGCTGCTCGGTGTCGACGTCGGCGGAACCTTCACCGATGCCGTGCTCGCGTTCGGCGGGCGGATCGTCACGGCCAAGGCTCCGAGCACCCCTCGCGATCAGTCAGAGGGCGTGATCTCCGCGGTGACAGCTGCACTCGAGCGTGGCGGTCTCGAGGCTCGGGAGGTGCGCGCGTTCGCGCACGGGATGACGGTCGCGACGAACGCGCTCCTCGAGGGTCGCGGCGCGCGCACCGCGTTGGTCGCCACCGAGGGCTTCACCGATGTCGTCGCGCTGGGGCGGCAGAACCGGGCGCATCTGTACAGGTTGTGCGCCGCGCGCCCGGCGCCGCTCGTGCCCGACGGGCTGCGCTTCGGAGCGCCTGAGCGGATGACCCTGGAAGGGCCGTTGCGGGTTCCGCAGGAGGGCGAGCTGAGCGCGCTCGTGGCGCGCGTGGCCGACGCCGGTCCTGAGGCGATTGCCGTCGTGCTGCTGCACTCCTACCGCCACCCGGAGCACGAGCGAACGATCGGCGAGGCGCTCGCGAAAGCGCTGCCCGACGCGCACATCTCGCTCTCGCACGAGGTCGTCGGGACGTTCCGCGAGTACGAGCGAGCGGCCACAACCGAGGTCGACGCGGCGCTCTCGCCGCTGCTGGCGGGCTACCTCAGGCACCTCGTCGACCGGGCCGAGTCGGCCGGCCTACCCGAGCCGGCGATCATGCAATCGAACGGCGGGCTGGTCGATCTCGACTCGGCCGCAGGACACGCCGCCTGGACGGTCCTCTCCGGCCCGGCGGCGGGTGCTGCCGGCGCCGCGTTCATTGCGCGCGCGGCGGACGCGGCGGATGCGCTCTGCTTCGACATGGGCGGCACGTCCTGCGACGTCTGCGTCGTCGACGACGGGTCGGTGCAGGAGCAGAGCTCCGGCGATGTCGCCGATCGGCCGCTCGCGTTGCCGATGCTGGCGGTGCACACCGTCGGCGCCGGCGGCGGTTCGATCGGCTGGCGTGACCCCGGTGGGGCGCTGCGGGTTGGGCCTCGCTCGGCCGCTGCCGATCCCGGCCCGGCCTGCTACGGACAGGGCGGCGATGAGCCGACCGTGACCGACGCAAACCTGCTGCTCGGCTACCTCGGCACCGACGCGCCGCTCGCGGGCGGCGTCGAGCTCGACCGCGACGCCGCGGAGCGCGCGGTGCGAACGCTCGCGCGCGATCTCGGCCTCGAGGCGACCGCGTGCGCCGAGGGGATCGTCCGCGTCGCCAATGCGGAGATGATCCGAGCGTTACGGGTCGTCACGGTGCGGCGCGGGATCGATCCGAGGCGCTACGCGCTGCTGGCTTTCGGTGGCGCCGGGCCGCTGCACGCCGCGGCGATCGCCGAGGAGCTGGGGATCGGGACGATCGTCTGTCCGCGGGCTTCGGGCGTGCTCGCGGCGCTCGGGCTGGTCGTCTCGCCCCGGCGTCGCGACGTGCAGCGAAGCGTGCTGCTCTCCGGCGATGCGCTGAGCGCCGAGACGATCGCCCAAGTCGTCGCCGGGCTGGGCGAGCGAGCGCGCAGGGCGCTCGGCGACCGGGACGCCGAGCTGACGGCGGTGTACGAGCTCCGCTACCGCGGCCAGGCGTTCGAGCTCGCCGTGCCCGGGGACCTGAGCCCGCACCCGGATGAGCTGCGAACCGCCTTCGAGGCCCTGCACGAGGAGCGCTACGGCTACAGCGACCCGGCGCAAACGCTCGAGCTGGTGACGATCCGCGTGAGTGCGATCGTCCCAGCCGTGGACGTGGAGCTCGCCGGGAGTGACGAGGAGACCGCGCCGAGCCGCGGCGCCCGCACGGCCGTGATCGACGGGTCGGAGACCGCTGTCGAGGTGCTGCGCGGCTCGCCCCCACCCGGGACCGAGATCGCGGGGCCCGCAATCGTCGAGCTGCCGGAGTCGACGCTGCTGGTCACGCCCGGATGGGGCGGCGCCGTCGACGCCACCGGCACGATCCGGCTGGAGCACGAGCGGTGAGCATCGACCCGGTCGAGCTCCAGGTTCTGACCGGCGCCCTGCGCGCGATCTGCGAGGAGATGGGCGCGGTCCTGATCCGCTCCGCCCACTCGGCCAACATCAAGGAGCGCCGCGACGCCTCGACGGCGCTGTTCGACCCGCGCGGCGAGATGGTGATGCAAGCCGAGCACATCCCGGTCCACCTCGGCGCGATGCCGGCCGCGGTCGCGGCGGTGCTCGACGAGGACCACGCGCCGGATCGACCCTGGATCCTGAACGACCCCTACCGTGGCGGGACCCACCTCCCCGACATCACCGTGATCGCGCCCGTGTTCGCCGGCGACGAATTGATCGCGTTCGCCGCCAACCGCGCCCACCACGCCGACGTCGGCGGCCCCACACCCGGCTCGATGCCCGCCGACAGCCGCACTCTGGCTGACGAGGGCGTCGTCATCTCCCCGAGCGTGCTCGACGAGGAGGCAATCGCCGAGCTGAGCTCCCAGATGCGCCAGCCCAACCAGCGGCGGGCGGATCTTCGCGCCCAGCTCGCAGCCGGCCGGGTCGGGGTGAGGCGCCTGCGAGAGCTGCACGAACGCGTCGGCGCGGACACGCTGAGGGCCGCCTTCGCCGAGGTGCTCGACTACGCCGAGCGGCGAACCCGGGCGTGCCTCTTGGAACTCGACGACGGTGTTCGCAGGGCCCGGGATCTGCTTGAGGCGCGCGAGGGCGATCTGCAGATCGTGCTGACTGCGACGGTGCAGGACGACCATCTGACGCTCGACTTCACCGGCTCTGCCGAGCAGTATGACGGCAACCTCAACTGCCCGCTCGCAGTGACCCACTCCGCCTGCTACTTCGCCGTGCGCGTGCTCACGGATCCCGAGATTCCGCCGAGCGCGGGCGCATACCGACCGATCGAGGTGATCGCGCCCGAGGGCGGCCTGCTGAATGCGCGCCCTCCCGCCGCGGTCGTCGGCGGCAACGTCGAGACCTCCTCCCGGATCGCCGACGTCGTGATGCGCGCATTCGGCCGCGCGCTCGGCCAGGGCACGATGAACAACGTGGCGATCGGCAGCGAGGAGATCGTCTACTACGAGACGATCGGCGGAGGCCAGGGCGGATGTCCCGACGCAAACGGTCCGAGCGGCGTCCACGTCGCGATGAGCAACACGCTCAACACCCCGATCGAGGCGCTCGAGCTCGAGTTCCCGCTGCGAATGGTCGAATACTCGCTGCGGCGGGGCACCGGCGGCAGGGGCGCCCACCGCGGCGGCGACGGCGTCGTTCGCGAGTTCGAGGCGCTGGCGCCGCTGCGCTACTCGCTGCTGACCGACCGCCGGCGCCATCGTCCGCCCGGCGCCGAGGACGGTGAGCCGGGTGCCGCGGGACGAAACCTGCTCGACGGCGAGGAGCTGCCCCCGAAGGTGAGCGGCGAGCTCGAGCCAGGGCAGCGGCTGCGGATCGAAACGCCGGGCGGGGGCGGTTTCGGCCGCACGACCGATCCCGGGTGAGCGGCGCGGACCGGAAGTCGCCATCATCCCGGCGATGAGCGAGCGCGTCGCCTTCCTCGGACTCGGGATCATGGGCTCCCGGATGGCCGCCAACCTCATCAAGGCCGGGTTCGAGCTGCCGGTCTGGAACCGAACGCAGGCCCGAGCCGAGGCGTTCTGCGCCGAGCACCGCGAGGCCCGGCTCGCGCGCACCCCCGCGGAGGCGGCCGCGGATGCGGGCGTTGTCGTGACGATGGTCGTCGATGGCCCCCAGGTCGAGCACGTCCTGCTGGACGACGACGGCGCCGCGCAGCGCGCGAGCGCGGGGACGCTGTTCATCGACTGCTCGACGATCGGTCGGAGCTGGGCCCGCTCGATCGGCGCGAGCGCTGGCCGAGCGGGGCCTGCGCATGCTCGACGCGCCGGTGACGGGGTCGGCACCGCGCGCGGAGGATGGGACGCTGACGATCATGGTCGGCGGCGAGCGCGCGGACTTCGGCCGCGGCAAGCCGGCCCTCGAGGCGATGGGCACGACGATCGTGTACGCGGGAGCGCTCGGCGACGGCCAGATGGTCAAGCTCGTAAACAACGCGGTCGCCGCCGCCAACGCCGCCGTCGTCGGCCAGGCCCTCGTCGTCGGCAAGCGGGCAGGGGTCGATCTCGACGCGCTGACCGAAGTGATGGGCGCCGGGTCCGGGGCCTCGACGATGCTCGAGCTGAAGGCCCGGCCGATGCGCGAGCACGACTACACGACCCTGTTCAAGCTCGACCACATGATCAAGGACGTCCGCCTGTGCCTCGACGAGGGCGGCGCGGTCGGAGCGCCGTTTCCGTTCGCCGCGCTGACCCGGGAGATCATGGCCGCGGCTGCGGGGCGCGGTTATGGAGATGACGACTTCGCCGCGATGATCGAGGTGATCGAGTCCGAGGCAGGCACGAAGCTATAGTGGCGTAGGGACAGAAAACCCCCACGTTTGCAGCAACATTTTGGGATTTCCGAGTTCTGACGTAGAATCCAACGTCCCCGCTGCGCCGTTCGCAGTTTCGATGCGCGCGCGGGGATTGCTCGTAAACCCCCTTCCATCTCCCCCCCGAAATACATGCCGATTGCTTTCAAAGAATGGGCCGTGACCGTGCGGGCTCTAGCCGAAGGCGAGCAGCTCGTAACGCTTCGCAAGGGCGGCATCCGCGAGCCCGGCAAGCACTTCAAGCTCGACTACGACCGATTCTTCCTATATCCCACGTTCGACCATCAGTGCACCGATCTGGTGCGCGAATCACACCGCCCCGAACTGGCTCGCGCGCTCGAGGAAGGCGTCTGGAGCGACGGCGAGCCGCCGCCGCACGCATTGCTGCGGGACGACGAGATTCCCCAGCCCGACCGCGTCCGGATCCGGGCCTGGGCCGAGGTCGCCGCGCACTACACGATCACCGACCGCCGCGCGGTCGACGCGCTCTCGCCGTTCTACGTGTGGACCACCGACTACGCCGAGAAGCGCCTCGCGTGGAAGCGTCGTCACCCGCTCCACGTGATCCTGCTGCGGACCTACCGGATTCCCCGTCCGGTCACCGTCAAGGTCCGCGACGAGTACGGCGGCTGCCGCTCCTGGCTCGAGCTGACGCGCGACCTGCCGTTCGAGGGCACCCCGGTGCTCTCCGACGACGAGTTCGAGCGCGCGTCCGAGGAGATCGCCGCGATCGCCTCCGACCGCCAGCCGGTCCTGGTCTGATCGCCCGATGATCGATGGGTGGCCGATGCGCGGCCACCCATCGCTGGCCTGTCCGCCGCCCACGCGTGCACCCGCGACACGCTCCCATGCCCTGGGTCGAGTCGGTCTCGCCGTCGTTCCGTGCGCGGCACGACTCCGCGCACGCCGACGATGCCGACCGGGTGCTGACTCGCTCGAGCGGACGCGAGACCGGCTCGATGACGCTGTTCCCGCGCACCGTCGGCGAGCTGACGGTCGTGCTCCACGCGCGTGGCCGTCGTTGTCGCTTTGTCGAATCCGACGCTGCCGCTGCGCCGGCTGTTGACCGCGCCCGCGGCGCGGCGCTACCTCGCCGGGCTGGGCCGGCCGCGAGGAGCTGCACGTGCTCGCGCCCGCGACGCTCGAGGCCCGGGCGTCGAACGTCGCCGGGCTCGCGCGAGATGCTCGCGCTCGCTGCGCCCGTCGCTCTACACGCGCCGCGTGATCGCGGAGAACAACCACGACCTTCCCGGCCGCTGACTCCCGCCCGCGCGATCGCGGAGCTCCGCTGGGCGTGGCTTCTCATCTGTCGCGACTCGCGGGCGCATAAGATCCACCACGGAAGGCACGGCCCCTTCGCGCGAGCGCCTCCGGTCGCGACATCCATGTCTAGTCAGGCGCTCGTGCCTCAGGCCTGCAGCAGCACGATCCCGAGCCACACCACGAGCGCCCCGATCGCCAGGGCCACCAGTAGGCCGAGCAGCAGCCGGACCGGCGCGACGCTGGCCGCTGCCGTTTCCGGGCTGATCAGCTCGGCCTGCAGCAGAACCTCGCGCGCCGTTGCGAAGCCCGCCTGCGGCACCATCACATCGCGGGGACCCGCCGCAAGGAAGTCCGGCACGTCGAAGCCAGCCGTGCGGCGCAGCATGCTCGGCACGCCCTCTTCGAGCAGAAGGCCCTGAATGAACTCGCCCTCGGCCTGATTGCGCGCTCCCGCGACGCGAACCAGCCGTCCCTCGGCGAGCTGCGGCTTGACCTTGCGGGCGCGCTCATGCCGCTCGCTGACGAGGTGCCGCGCGGCGCCGCTTCGTGTGCGATCAGAGGGACGCCGCACTCGGCGCAGAAGCGCTCCTCCGGCGAATGGCTCGCGCCGCAAGCCGGACATTCGAGCAACTCGGACGGAGCCTCCCCGGCCATCACTCCACGACCAGTTCGGCCTCGCTCACCTTGCCGTCGTCGATGCGCCAGGTGCGAACGTTAGGATCGTCACCGGCCAGCCCAACGATGATCCAGAGCACGCCGGGCCATGCCTTGCTGAAGTTGATGTCGGTCTGCGAGGGCCTGGGCTCGGTGCGCGTGTGTGAGTGATAGATCGCTCCGAGGTCGAGCTCCGCTGCCTCGAT
>CAWDYK010000030.1:0-267286 GCA_963806475.1 uncultured Solirubrobacterales bacterium | reverse complement strand
GCGCTCGTCACCGATCTGCGCCCCGCCGCGTTGGACCAGTTTGGGCTCGCCGCGGCGCTCGCGGCGCTGTGTGAGCGCGCCAGCCGCCATGGTTTGGAGATCGACAGCTCGATCGAGCTTGCGTTCGGAGCAGGGCCGCGAGCCGATGCGGCACACCCCCGAGCTTGAGAGCACGATCTACGGATCATCCAGGAGGCGCTGACCAACGCCACCAAGCACGGCCCACGCCACGAGAGCGGTGATCGAAACCCGCGAGGACGCAACCACAGTCCAGCTCAGCGTCCGCGACGACGGCGACGGCTTCGACCCAGCCACCCGCACCGCCGGATTTGGCTTACTCGGCATGCGCGAACGCGCGCAACTACTCCGCGGAACAATCCAAATCGGCTCCTCCCCCGGGCAACAACCACCGTCCCGCAGCAAGCTCACCCGCGCAGCGACCCCCCGCCAAAGCGCTCACCACAGCGCCCCATCCCACACGCGCAACGGAAACGGCCTGACCGTACCAGCAACATCGGGCAGGCTCCGAGCAGGCCCTGCCTTGCCAGCCGGGTATTGGCTCAGCCGGTCGCCGTTCGATCAGCCTTCACCGCAGCCTTCGCCGCGACCAGCGGTGCGGCCGTCGGCATGCAACGAATGCGGTCGCCCGGCGCCGGCCGGCCCGGACGAGTGCAATGGCGACAAAGGGGGTCTCTATCTAAATCAGGTGTTGGCTGGTGACGAGCCGAGCTGAGTGGCCCGATGGGGCGCGGCATGTCGTCTGGTGCTCATGAGGGGCCACCGGCGCGACCGGGCGCCACAGAGACCTCCTCCCCGTTTTGGGCCGGCGACAGCTCGGAGGGCGTGAGGAGGGCCAACCTGAGTTGATCGATACCCCCCTTGGCGACATAGGGGTCGTCCGGATTCGGCTGCTCACCCGTTCCGGTGCGCTTTCCGATCACTCACGAGCACCTGCCCGGAGCCGCGCCGAGGCTTGCGGTCTTGCGCCGCTGATCGCGGGCCGGACGTCGATCGCTAGTGGCGGCCGGCGTCGTACCGGCGTCGGTCGCGCTTGGTCGGGCGCCCGCCGAAGTCGACTGGCCCGGCGAGCCGGCGCAACTCGGCCTGGCGCTCGCGCTCCGCGACGCTCTTCTCGGTCTCTCGTAGAGGTTCGCCGCCTCTGCGGCCGACACGCGGCGCTCGGCCGCGCCGCGCACGATCACTGTCCGCCGCACAGGGCCGATGGTGATCTCGAGCTCGTCACCGGGCCCGACCTCGCGGCTCGGCTTCACGGCCACGCCATCGACATGCACGCGCCCGCCCTTGACGGCGCCCGCCGCCAGCGCGCGTGTCTTGAACAGCCGCGCCGTCCACAGCCACTTATCGACGCGCATCAGCCTCCGGCGAGGACGGGCGTGTACCCCTCGGCCGTCAGGATCTCGACCACCACGTCGCGGTGGTCGCCCTGCATCTCGATGACGCCACCCTTGACCGAGCCGCCGACGCCGCACCGCTTCTTGAGCTTGCCCGCGAGTTCCTTCAGCCCCGCATCGTCGACCGGCACACCCGAGACAGTGGTCACGGCCTTGCCGCGGCGACCCGCGACCTCGCGGCGGACCTTCACGCGATTGCCGTCGGCTTGGCGCTCCTTGAGCTTGGGGTCACGCGCCTTGCGCAGGTCGCCGTCGGTGGTCGAGTGCACGACCCGGGAGTCCCGCTTCATGGCTCCGACGGTACCGCCGCGGCGCGCACTGGCGCTTGACGCCTGAACCCGACAGCGACGCTGGGGCAGCGAGCCTGCTGCTCTCGTGCTTGCCACTTCACGAGTTCGTGGCTAACGGCGGAGGGCACCATCATGCTCGCGCCGGCGATGCATCGCCGGGACGGACCGGCAGCCGTGGCCTGTAGGTCGGCGTGGCTGGGGGCCTCCCCACGCAGGAGACATCGTCGGGCCGGGCGGCTCCTGCTGCATTACCTGGCGATCCAGCAGCCCGGCGTAGAACATCGGCGAGTGCTCCTGCTCGTCCGGACCAGCAGCGAGGTAGGCGTCGACGACGGTGGCTGCTCGGTCACGCGAGCGACCTCCCAGGTGTGCTTGCAGGTCGCCGCGGATTTGGCCGGCAGCAGCACATCGGCGAGTCTGTACCCGCGGCAAAGCAGGGCCGTCAGACGAGCCGCTCCGGATTCGGCGGCCGGCGACGCCGCCAGTCGCGCAAGTGGCGAGGAGCAGGTCTTTGGTCGTCCGATGCAGGAGCCCTGCTTATGTGCTGGCGCGCTAATCAGCTTGGACGCGCGCGACGCTTTTTCGATTCGTTCTGTAGCAGCAGCGCGTCCTGGTATGACCGGTTTCGACTACGTCTCGGTCAGGGATTGCTCATGGGCGCGTCGCTGGGACGTCGCGTTGCGGTGAGGGTGGCGCTCATCTTGATCGCCCTGACCGCCCCGGTGGCGCCTGCTTGCAGAGTCACTCCAAGCGAGACCGCGAGGAGGCCAAGAATGAAAATGATGACAGCGCTCGATCCGAGCGCCAGGATGCCTAGACGCCCGAGGATGTAGGGCGGCGTGCATACGGTCGCGCTCAGTGCGCCGCCGACTGCGGTGGCCGCCAGCTTGTCGCGTTTTGACTGTTTGGGTGGCTTGGAGCCGATCAGGCGTGCGGGGACGGCCACGTAGGAGATCATCATCACGCCGACCACGATCCCGTGTGAAATCGTGAACCAGGGGCGTCCCCATCGGGTGACGACAATGGTCGAAAACGCAAGCAGGGTGCCGACGACGGCGCCCGAGGCAATGATCGCCCTCAGATGATGCCGGGCTTGCGCGACGGCCGGCCGGACTTCGGGACGGCCGGGTCGCGAGACCGCGAAGGCAAAGACGGCGTTGAGGAAGAAGCTCGCGACTGTGATCGCGATGATCAGCAGGCCGATTGGGATCAGGATTGGGCCTCGGAGCACGTTGAACGATTTGCCGTGGAGCACGTGCGCCTTGAGATCGAACATCGCCAGCCAGATCCACATCGCCGGGAGGATCTGCACGAGCGTGAGCCGCCAATTGGTCACGAGCAGCTTCAGTCCGTTGAACAGCATGGCGAAGGCGCCGACGGCGAAGGCGAGCGGGGCGAATACGCGCCGCGACTCGCTGAGGCGGAGGATCGCCTCCTCAATCTTGGCCTCGTCGTTGTCTTGGATGGCCCGCACCAGCGACCCGATGCGCGCCGAAAGCGCGGCGAGCCGCTGCCCGCTTCCCGGGCTCAGGGGTTCGGCAGCGGCTGCTGGAGAATCGGGGCCGTTCGCTGGGCTGTGGGTGGGCGACCGTTGCGCGTTGAGGTTCGCCAAGTCCTCCGAGGCCTGGTCACCCGGAGGTGGGGCGCCCACCGCGGAGCCGCGTGGTCCGCGTCTCCTCAGCCCGTCGGCCATCGCGTCCTGACGCTATCAGGCGACTCCCGCGGCGCCGGCGGTCATCTCGTCTTCTCCCCACGACGTTGCTCGCCGCTGGTGGGCAGAAGATGAGCACAGCGCCGGCAGCGATCGCCAACTCCCATTTCATGCTGTTCGCAGCGTCCGGTCCGGACGCGAATCAACATCGTCCGAACACGGTGAAGCTGCCTGGGCTAGGAAGACCCGAGGCCGATAGGGGAGGTGCGGCAGGCGACATGCGGGGGGCCAGGCGCTCACACGCCGCGGTCACCCTCGCAGCGCGGCGATGCTGACGCCGATGACGAGCGCGAGGGCGACGAGTGCTCCGGCGGCTTGCGGAACGTTGACGCCGAACGGTCCCTTGCCGCCCAACACGGTCGCGGCGATGAACGCGAGCGGGATCGCGAGCGAGAGCACCACGAGCGCGCCGCGCGCGACGGTGAGCGCCCTGTTGCCTCCGGCCTTGCGGTCTGCGCTGGCGATCGCGATCGCGATGTCGTCGCCCTCGTTCCCGTAGCGGGTGATGACGCGCTGACCGAAGCGACGCGCGTCGCTCTCGCATGCCCAGGACATCATGATCATGAACGTAACCGGGACGACCCACGTCAGCGCCCAGATCAACCCGGCGACGGCGAATCGGACCGCGCGCATCTCCTTCTCCCAGCGCGTCAACTGACTGGTCTGCTCGTCCTCCTCCGGCGCGCTCAGGAAGCCCGCGAGGATCAGGATCCGCACGGTCGCCTCATACCAGGATCTCAGCGGGGTACGTTCACCCGCAGGGGGGAGCAGGGTGGCGCGGACGACCTTTAGTTCCGCGAGGGCCTGCTCTGTGTCCGTGTGGACGCCGCGAAGGACGAGGAAGTCGGCGGCAATGCGAGGGTCGGCCGGGTCGTGCCCGTAGAGCGCCGCCACACGCAAGTGAAACCGCACCTCCTGCCGCAAAAAGGCGATGTAGGCGGGCACCAGAGCGATGAAGAATGGTGTCCCTGCGACCGCGCCGTCGATCCGGGCGGTGCTGATCGTGCGCCGGCGCTGGCCGTCGGCGAGCACCGCTGGGGAGCTCTCCGGTGCGGCGTCACGCGCCCGCCGCGCCCACACGCGCGCGCCGTCCGCTTGCCGATCGACCTCGTAGATCGTCAGCCGCTCGGGAATGTGGTGCGGATCGCGCCTGGCGAGGCGCACCAACACGCCCGGAACGCGCAGGCTCTGTCGCGCCCGCGCCAAGGGCCCCGCCGGCTCAACAGCGCCCGCGTCCGCCTCGTCCGTCTGCTGAGCGTCAGGCTCGCTGCTCATCGCGCCCCCCAGCCCCCTCAGCCGATCTCGCTCCCGGCCGCCACAGGCTGACGAGCCCGGCGACGAGCGTCACGAGAAAGACCTGTCCGGTCAGCATCTCGAACACGGACAGGATCTGGCCGATGTCCCCGGCCGGCACCAGATTGCCGTAGCCGGTCGTCGTCAGCGTCGTGTAGCTGAAGAACAGATAGTCCCGAGCCTGCGCGTGGGAGACACCGGCGAAAACATCGCCGGCCACCAGGCGTCCGAGCGCGATGAACAGGAACCCGAACAGCAGGCCCAGCAGCGTGAAGACGCTGATCGCCCCGAGGATCGTCCGGAAATCGACCATCGCGGAAGGGACGACACGACGCAGGATCGTGACCGCCGCTACCGCGAGCAGCAGCGAGTCGACGACGAACGCGACGCCCAGCAGCGCATCTGAGGAGACCGCTCGCGCGAGCAGCGCTGCGAGGACCGCTGCCAGCGCAGCCCCGACCGCAAACCGCACCCGCCCCAGTCGCACATCCGAACTCGTCAGCGCGATGATCGCGGTCAGCCCGGCGACCACTACCGCCACGACCCGCCCACCCCAGCCCTGCTCAGGCAAGGTCATCGTCACAACAAACGTCGTGAGGATCAGGACGAGAACGAGCCCGTACGCATCGCCGATCCGCTCAACAAACTGAAGCACAGTCTCATCGCTCGGCCCACGCGCGAACCGACGCGCGCGCGTCGAATCTGATCCCTCAACGGGCACAACCCGAAGATTCGCGCCCGTACGGCGCGTCCCTGCCTGAGCGCGATACCGACCGCGTCGCGGTGAGCAACCGTCTCAACGCCGGGCTGCACGACAGGGACTGCCGCGCACGACCGGCACTAGGGGCCTGTCCAAGAAGCTGTTTGGTCAGGGTCAGTTGAGCGAGAGCGCGATGGTCCAGACGGGTACGGTGAGCCGGCCGGCGTGCGGCTCGTGGGCCGGAGCGCGCGGGATCTGGCGCGAGGTGATGCAGCCGAGGGTGCATGAGGCCGGTTCCCCGGCCTCGATCGCCTCGGCCTTGGCGGTTTGTGGTCCTGCGGCCGCTCCGCTGGCTGCCTGACCGGTGTGCGCCGCGATCCGCTTGAGGTTCAGTGCCGAGCAGCCGAGCAATAGCGGCAAGTGGAACAGCGGGGTGACGCGCGCGCGGGCGCGGTCCATCCCGTGCTGGCGTTTGAGCTCTCCGACGACGCCTTCGGCGTCGCCCATCCGCTGAATGTAGGACCACACACCGGCCGGGGTCTTGCACCGCTCGCGCGCGGCCTTCGCGGCCGCTTGCGCCGACGTTTTGGGCTCTTCGCCCGGGGCGGGGAGCATCGTCCGCTGCGGCGGCACATACGCGCTGATCCCGGTCGCGGCGACCGCGTTCCAGACCCGCTCGGCGGCGTACCCCTGATCGGTACCCATGACTCGAGCTTCGGGCATGCGAACCGGGCGCGCTCGATGATCGGCACCAGCGCGTCGCCCTCGTGCCCGTCGGCCTGCTCGCCCAGGCACGCCATACGCACCGCGCCTTGGGGTCGACCGCGACCTGTCCGCGGTGCACCAGATGCGGCCGCTGCCCTGGCTTGTGACGCAGCTTCGCGTCCGGATCGGTGAGCGACACCGCCGTCGCGTTCGAACTGCGTGCGCTTCGGTGTCGGCCCGGTCCGCGGCTCCACCAACCGCAACTGCGGCCGCGACGTTTCCACGCAAGCCACGCTCCTCTCCGCGATCACTGCCGGCTGCATGGCAGTCGTTCAGCTGCTCGGTCTCCTGCTCAGCATCGGCGTCATCGACCGGCGTCAGACTCGCGCGCAGGCTCGCCAACGCCGCGTTCGCCTCGCTGCGATAGAGCTGGCTCTGTTTTTCACACCAATCCTGGGAGGCTGTGCGGGCCCCGAACCAGGAGGACGTGATGATGGAGAACGGCAGGCCGCGCAAGCGCCGGCAGCTGTCGCCGGAGGAGAAGTGGGAGATCTTCTTGGAGGTCGCCTCGCAGCAACTGACGCAGGCCGACGCGGGGGGGGCCCGCGGGTTGTCCGAGGAACTGTGTAGGCATGAGCGAAAGAGATCCTCATGGCTACTACTACGAGAAGCAGGACGCAGAAGAGCAGGACCAGGACCGAGCTGGAGCAGCACGCCGCGGAGCTAGAGGCTCTCGGGTTGGGGATCGCGCCCGCCGCGGACCCCCCGGCCGTGTCGCCGGAGCTCGTCGATCCGGCAGCGCAACCCGCCTTGATCGAGATGCCGCCAGGGCTTGGTGCGATGCTCCTTGACCGGCAGGCCGCGCGCCCCGCAGCCCGAGCAGACCGGCTTCTTGGCGCGCAGCACGACCGTCACGATCATCGCCCGCTCTGAGAACTCCACATCCCTGACCCATGCTCCCGGAAGCCCAAGCATCCGGTTGAATGCGGTGGTGACCCGCACGTCGCCCTCCTTCGTAGGCAACTGGACATTTGACAGCCAGCAGCCTGCCAAAGGCGGGGGGCGGCGGGTCGCCCGGCACGTGCGCAACTTGCGAGCCCCTACACGCCGCCGTCGGCCTGCGGTCGTAGCGGAGCCGTACGCCGCGCGTCAAGCGGCAGCCCCGATCACCCCAGCGTCGCGGCGAACCCCCACGCTTGCAGGAGATTCGGCCGCTTGACCCGGGCTTCGGCGCCGCTATCTGGCAATGATCGCCGGCCAGGGGCCGGCACCCGTCAGACCAACGACCAACTGGCCGAGACCCCCGATTCACCCCCAAGTCACGAGGAGTCCCCCTTTTTGGACAGGCCCCTAGCTCGACCGCGTCCGTCAGCCCACTGCGGGCCGATCGCGGTCATGAACCATGGATGCGGCAATCAGCCCCGGCGGGAAGAGAGAACAGGCTCGAGCTGAAGTACCCCGAGAAGGCTGTGCCCCTCGCGCGGGCGACGCGGGCTGGCCAGAACGCCAGGCCCAAACCTTGGGGGAACGGGTCGGCCGCGCCGTTCGGGTCCGCCGTCCGGCGGTCCGGTGGCCAGCTGGTGGCCAGCGGCCGAATCCCGATCCCACGATGCGATCTGCCTTGGTTGAGTCACGCAAGCCTGACGAGCACGAGGAAGTCGAGCGCGAGATCGGCGCACTTGATCCCTGGTCGGTCAGGATCGGCTAGCGTGTGCGGATGAGCGGCGACGCGCATGTTGGAGCGTCGGCGGTAGGGGCGGGAACGGCGAAGGCGGCGGGCGCGGCGGGGATCGTCCTGATGACGCTGGCGGCCGGACAGTTCGTGATGGCCCTCGACACGACGGTCATGAACACGGCGATCGCGACGGTGGCCAAGGACGTCGGGACGACCGTGACCGGGATCCAGACCGCGATCACTCTCTACACGCTAGTGATGGCGTCGCTGATGATCACCGGCGGGAAGATCGGTCAGATGATCGGGCGCAAGCGGGCGTTTGCGATCGGGTGCATCATCTACGCCTGCGGCTCGCTGACCACCGCACTGTCACAGAGCCTGCCAATGCTGATGTTCGGCTGGTCGTTCCTGGAGGGCCTGGGGGCGGTGTTGATCATGCCGGCGATCGTGGCGCTGGTCGCGTCGAACTTCGCCAAGCCCGACCGTCCGCGCGCCTACGGGCTCGTCGCCGCTGCCGGCGCGATCGCGGCGGCGCTGGGGCCGCTGGTCGGCGGCATATTCACCACCTACGCGTCGTGGCGATGGGTGTTCGCCGGGGAGGTGCTCATCGTGCTCGTGATCCTCTTGCTGACCCGGCGCATGAACGACACGCCGGCGGAGGAAGGCGCCCGGCTGGACGTGGTCGGCACGGCTCTGTCCGCGCTCGGGCTCGGGGCGATCGTGCTCGGCATCCTCAAGGCCGGGACGTGGGGCTTCGTGCAGCCGAAGCCCGAAGCCCCCGCATGGCTCGGGCTGTCCCCGGTGATCTGGCTGATCTTCGCCGGCGCCGTGGTGCTGGTCCTGTTCGTGTGGTGGGAGAACCGGCGGGTCAAGCGCGGCGACGGTGCGCTGATCGACCCGGCGATGCTGCGCAACCTCCAGCTGCGCAACGGGGTCATGTCATTCCTGTTCATGTTCCTGATTCAGGCGGGGATCTTCTTCACCGTTCCGCTGTTCCTCTCGGTCGCGCTCGGGATCTCGGCGGTCGAAACCGGCGTGCGGCTGCTGCCGCTGTCGCTGTCCCTGCTCCTGTTCGCGGTCGGCGTCCCGAAGCTGCGCCCACACGCGTCACCCCGGCGCGTCGTCCGGCTCGGATTCATCATGCTGTTCGCCGGCCTCGTGCTTCTGGTCGGCTTGCTCGACGTTGGCGTCGGCCCGGAGATCGTCACGTGGCCGTTGCTGCTCGCCGGGTCCGGGCTCGGGATGATGGCCTCCCAGCTCGGCGCCGTGACGGTCTCATCGGTACCCGACGAGAAGAGCGGCGAGGTCGGCGGGCTCCAAAACACCGGCACCCAACTCGGCGCGTCGATCGGCACGGCACTCGCCGGCGCGGTGCTCATCTCCGCGATGACCGCGTCGTTCTTCACCGGGATCCAGAACAACCCCAACGTTCCCGACAGCGTCGTCTCCCAGGCACAGACCCAGCTCGCAGGCGGCGTGCCGTTCATGTCAGAGGCCGACGCCAAGGCCGCGCTGCAGAAGGCGAACGTGCCCCCCGCGACCGCCGACGAGATCGTCAAGCAAAACGAAAAGAGCCAGATCGACGGACTGCGCGCCGCCGAGGCCATCCTCGCGCTCCTCGCGCTCGTGGCCCTCCCGTTCACCCGAGGGATCCCGACCGTCCAACCCGGCGCCCAAGCCAAGCCCAGACCATCCCCGGCATAGCCGACGCAGCCGCTTCTCGAAACCACCACACTGCTGCTTTGCTAGAAGCA
Organism: uncultured Solirubrobacterales bacterium; assembly: GCA_963806475.1. GTDB lineage: Bacteria > Actinomycetota > Thermoleophilia > Solirubrobacterales > Solirubrobacteraceae > Palsa-465. The sequence goes on along the minus strand of CAWDYK010000030.1, from coordinate 257,746 downwards.
GCAGGAGGCCAACAGTCCGCTGTTGAGGAGGAGGACCACTCTGATCGTCTGCTCTCGCCGCTCCTGCTTTACTGCCGCCGCGCGCATCTCGTTGCCGTCGGCGTCCGCCCTGCAATGCGCGGCAAGCGCGCCTCGGCCGTCGCTCACGGCGCCTTCGGGATTCTCGAAACCGCGCCGTGCCCGAGATCCGCGCAAGGCAGGGTCGACGCCGGGGACGACGGGATGCCCGCGCAGTCGTGAATGCAGGAGCGTGGAGAACCGACGATCGGAGTGCTCGTGCTCCTCAGGTCCAGAGCCGGCTGAGGTCGACACGACTTCTGCTCCGACCCGATCGCTGGCTCAGACGCTGCAAGCACCGTGAGGTCGAGACTGCTGGTCTTGGTGCCAAGGAGTGATCTGGGTGGCGTACGGCGGCTGAGTGGCCGACGTCCCGCCCGGCTTCAAGCATAGCTTCGGGTAGAGCTTCTGGTATCATCTCCAGCATCTCAAAGGAGCGCACGTTCATGCCCGCTTCGCACGGGTCCGACAAGGTCCGCGAGAACCGGCTGAGGCGCATGGCCGATCGCCAGGGACTCGAGATTCATAAGTCCAGGCGTCGTGACCCGCGTGCGATCGACTATGACCGGTGGCTGATCCTCGACGCGCGTACGAATGCGGTCGTGGCGGGCACCGAGGGCACCCCTCGGCACGGCATGACGCTCGACGCGGTCGAGGCGTACCTGACGGGCGACGAGTGGACCTTCACCAAGGGCGCCCTCGACGACGTGCTCGAACTGCAGCATGACGTGGCCGAGGAGAAACGCCGGGCGCACCGGGAGACGATCGACGCCGCGCCGTCCCCAGAGGGCGGCGAGTGATGGCCCGCCGCCGACCGTCGGCAGCCAGCTCTACCGCGCTGCCCGCTTCAACCCCGGCCGCCTCATCCGCAAGGAGGACCTGAGCGCCGTGCGCCACGATCGTCTGCTTCTCGCCGAAAGAGAGTGCGGCGCCGCAGGCGGTGCGATAGTCGGCGGGCTGCGGCGGAGCCGCCCGGACGAACGGGAGAGCCGGCGCGTCCACGCTTGTGATTAGGACCCGACGGCTGCGACACTTGGCTGTACTTGGAGCGCCACCACGGTCGAGGATCGACGTTTCCATAATCTGCAAACACTCCGGTTAGAGAGGCGAGATCGATGGCAATTGGACCTGTTCAGCTGATCGTCATAGGCTTCAACCACCCCGATTTCCACGGTGAGATCATCGCCGAGCTAGAGCGGCTGCACGACGACGACACCGTCCGCGTGATCGACGCGCTAGCGGTCCATAAGGACGCAGACGGAGAGATCGAGGTCGTGCATCTCAGCAACCTCAGCAAAGACGAGGCGATCGAGCTCGGCAGCAAGGTCGGCGCCCTGATCGGTCTTGGGATCGAGGGCGAAGAAGGAGCCGAACAAGGCGCCGAGCTCGGCGCGGAGGCGGCGGCCGACGGTGTAGAGGTCTTCTCTGATGAGCAGGCGTGGGATGTGCTTGAGGAGATCCCAAACGACTCGGCCGCGGCGCTCGTGTTGCTCGAGCATCACTGGGCGGTCCCGCTGCGGGACGCGATCGCGCGCGCGGGCGGTTTCCGGATCAGTGACGGCTTCATTAGCCCGCTCGACCTGGTCGAAATCGGGCTCGTGTCGGCCGAGGAGGCCAAGGAACTGCACGCCATCGAGACCGCCGGAAGCGCCGGCTAGAACACAAACCAAGGAGGCATGAGATGTTTGGATCGCGCAGAGTTGCACGCCGCACGTCACGGCGCGTAGCGCGCCGACGTTAGATAAGGGCGCTTGACCTCGGCCGGGCCGATGCTGAGCCCGGCCGAGATGAATGTTGTCCTCGGCCGTCTCCGCGGCCCCCGCGACTTCATGTGATTGGTGATGTCGTGAATCGGCGGCCGCTGCGATCGGGTCGCTTGTTCTGTTGGCGGCGTCTGTTGTCTTGGCGGTGGTCGTCGGCGTGCAGAGATTCCTGCGTGGCCTGTCGGTGCTCGCGTGTCTGGTTGTTGCCTGTGTTCGCACGTTCTTCGCCTCACGGAGGCTATGCGAGCACCCCGATCAAACCGAAGGTCGCCACGGTACCCGCGTCAGCACAAATGCAGGGACGCGACCCTGGGACCGGTCGCGTCCTGCTGTTCGCCACTTGCGCGACTGCCGGCGTCGCCGGCCGCCAAACTCCGTGCGCGACCCATCTGACGGCCCTGCTTTTGCCGCGTTTGCGGGTGTCGCCGGTGTGCTTGCTGCCGGCCAAATCCGCGGCGACCTGCAAGCGCACCTGGCTCTCGCTCGCGTGACCGAGCAGCCACCGTCGTCGACGCCTACCTCGCTGCTGGTCCGGACGAGCTGCAGCACCGTGTGCGTCGCCCGCGATGAGATGACCGCTTCGCCCGGCCAAGCGATAGCGCGGTGATCGAGGTCGCGGCGACCCTCGGTACGGTCGATGCCTACGCAAGACGTGATCGTGCTTGCTAGGAATCGGCGGTCCAGCAAACTCGGGGCACTGTCGCAATCGCCCATAAGCAGCCATCCCAGCAGGCGCCACCGGACGATCGCTATCGACGGAACCCAATCACGCAGCCCCGGTCGAGCTCGTGATCGCGCTGCGCGGAATGGGATCGTGCCCCGGCGGCCATCCGGGCGACTCCTTTCGCTCTCGGGTCGTCGCGCGGCGCGCTATTGCTTAGGCGACGTTGCGCTCGCGCGGATCCGGCTGCTCAGTGATCTCACGCTCTTGCTGTCGGACCTCCGCGAGCGAGGACGCGGCCGCTGTGCCTTCTGCACGAGGCGGAAGGGCATGGCAGCGCCACTCAACTCAAGCGCTCGGAGCTTCTTGTCGGTCGGCCCGAGGCGACTCGAGATCGCTGTGGCGTCGGTGTGCGGATCCGAAGGCTGACGCTGAGAGGCGTCAGCCGAGGGCATCCGTCGCCGGCGTTGCGGCGTCGTCCAGCGGAAGGCTTCAGGCCGGCGGGGAGGAGAGCTGGCGCACGGGATCCGGTTCATCGGCGGCGGCCTCGCCGACGGCCGGGGGGACGGACAGTCGCACGAACGGCTGCACGCCGTCCAGGCCGCGCAGCTGCCTGGTGAGCGTCTCGACCGAGAGGTTCGCGCCGGTCAACCGCTCGGAGGCCTGCGTGAACACATCGCCGAGCAGCACCACGTCGTGGCCCCGGCTCTGGTCGCCGAGCCGGGCGGCGATGTTGACCGTGCGGCCGAAGTAGTCGAGCCGGTCGTTGGCGGTGGTGGCGATCACCGGGCCCGTATGCACGCCGAGCTTGAGCGTCAGCGGCGGGTCGATGTCCTGCTCGCGGCACCATGCCGCCACTTGCTCCTGCATCCCGATCGCGGCCTCGAGGGCGTCGTCGAGCACCGGGAATGCGCACATCACGCCGTCGCCCATCGTCTTGACCACGGTGCCCCCGGCTCGGACGACGGCCTGCCGGATGAAGTCGAAGTGACGGTTGACGCGGCTGTAGGCGGCCGCGTCGCCGATGCCCTCGTACATGTGGGTCGAGCCTTTGAGATCGCTGAACAAGAGCGCGATGTGCCGGATCGCATGCTCCTGCCCGGGCGCGAGGACCTCTGAGCTGAACAGGTCCCGGAACTCCTGGAGCGCCGTCACACGCGCGGCGGTCGTCGCGTCCGTGGTCCAGGCGTCGTCCTCGAGCACGGCGAGCACGGCGCCCCCGGTCTGGTTGCGCAGCGACAGGGCGGCGCCCTCGGGTAATTGGAGCGTGCCAGCGTCGGCGAGGCTGTGGGGAGCGACCCAGGTCCCGTCTGCGTAGGTCACCTTCACGGCCGTGATGCGCTCGTTGCGCGGGCCGGAGACGATCCGCAGCCGCCGCGTCGAGCCTACCGTCCGCAGCTGTAGCGGCGCGAAGGGGACGATCCTGATCTCGCGCTCCTCGCCCGGGCGCAGGTATTGCTGAGCGGCGAGGTGGGGCATCCGTAGTGGACCGCCGATGCAGTAGATCACGTCGGCAGCCTTGCGGACGGAGGGATGGATCGAGAAGCGCAGTTCGACGCTCTCGTCGAAGTCGGCGCCGTAGGAGATGCCGCAGATCTCGCAGTGAAAGCGGACCGGCAGCTTGGCGAGGCTGTCGACCTCCTCCTTGGGCACGCGGCAGTTCGGGCACATGAGTTCCCAGCGCAGCTCGAACAGGCCGCAGCGGGTCGCGTGGAGCATCAACCGTAGGACTTCGAGTCGGTCGGCGCGCCACGCGTCGGCCAGGGCGAACGCCCGCAGGCGGACGAGCTGGTCGTCGCTGCCCTCGATGACCCGCTCGCGCAGCGGCCCAATCAGCTCGGGGTGGACCGGAGCGGCCCTGAGCTCGGCGAGCAGCCGCTCGAGCCGGTCGGTGTCGATCTCGGCCTGCGCCTCGGGCGTGGGGATCTTGGTCGCCACCGACCGATCCGACACCGCCATCCGGGCGGTCGAGTGGGCCGCGGAGATGGCGGAGCGATACGCCGCCGAGCTCGTCGTTGTGCAGGTTCTCGCTCCGGAGCATCTCGTCGGCAGCCTCGGCAACGGCGACGCCGCCGCCGCGGCGCTTGCGGATCTGGCCGCGCGCGTAGCCGGGCCGCGCGGCCGGGCGCGGCTGGAACACAACTCCCAACCCGCCGACGCGATCGTCCAGGTGGCGGCCGAGGAGGGCGCCGACCTGATCGTCGTCGGCAACGTGAGCATGAGCGCGCGCACCGAGTTCCTGCTGGGAAGCGTTCCCAACCGCGTGTCGCACACCGCGCCGTGCTCGGTGGTCATCGTCGATACGCGCTCCGGCGGCCCGGCCGGCGTCCCACGGGCCCAGGCCGATGAGAAGGACCGGGAGCCGACCGAGGGCGAGCTCCTGGCGCGAGCCGCGCGGATCGCCGCGCTGCTCGCCAAGTACCGGCTCGGCGATGTCCTCGCCCGCCGCGACGACGAAGATTCCAGCGACCAGGCGCGCGCGCAGCGGTTCCGCCAGGTCCTGGAGGAGCTCGGGCCGACGTTCGCCAAGCTCGGGCAGATCCTCTCCACCCGCCCGGACCTCATTCCCCCGGACCTCCGGCGGGAGCTGGCCACCCTCCAGGACCAGGTCACGCCGCTGACCGAGACGGAGGTCGTGGAGGTCATGGAGCAGGAGCTCCGCGTCCCGTGGGAAGACGTCTTTGCGAGCATCGAGCCGCAGCCGATGGCGGCGGGAACGATCGCCCAGGTCCACCGCGCCATGCTCGTCGGGGGCGAGCGGGTGGTCATCAAGGTGCAGCGCCCGACCGCCCGCGAGGAGATCGGTCGCGACCTCGGGCTGCTGGAGCAGCTCGCCGCCAAGGCCGCGGACCGGCCCGTCTTCCGCGAGCTCGTCGACGTCCCGGCGATCATCGAGCACCTGTCGACGTCACTGCGCCGCGAGCTCGACTTTCACTACGAGGCGGCCAACCTCGAGCGCATGCGCGCGGTGCTGGCGCCGTTCGATCGTCTCGACGTCCCGGGCGTTCACGACGAGCTGTCCACCGGACGCCTGCTCGTGATGCAGGAAGTGCGGGGCATCCCGATCGCCCAGGCGCCGGACGGCGACGCCCGCCGCGACGCCGGGCGCCAGATGCTCGAGGGCTATTACCAGCAGGTCCTCGGCGATGGCTTCTTCCACGCCGACCCCCACCCGGGCAACCTCATGTGGTGCGATGACACGGTCTACCTCCTCGACCTCGGGATGGTCGGCGAGGTCGATGCCGAGCTGCGCCGCTCGCTCCTGCTCCTGCTGCTCGCCTTCTGGCAGGAAGACGCAGCGTTCCTCGCCGAGGTGATGCTGTCGCTGTCCTCCGAGCGGCTGCGCCCCGACTTCGACGAGGCCGGCTTCCGCGAGGAGCTGGCTGAGCTAATCGCCGCCCACCGGCACCTATCGCTCAAGGACCTGCGCCTCGGGCCGCTGCTCGAGCAGCTCACCCGGATCGCCCTGCGCCACGGTGTCCGCCTGCCGGCCTCGGTCGCGCTGATCGGCAAGTCGTTCGGGCAAGTGCAGCTCGCCGCCGCCGAGCTCGATCCGTCCCTGGATCCGTTCTCGGTCGCCGGCTCGTTCTACGCCCGCCAGCTCGCCGGCCGGCTGCGCAGCTCAGCCAGCCCCCGCCAGGTGTTCTACGAGACCCAGAAGCTTCGCGTCCGCGCGGAGCGGCTGCTCACGAGATCGAGCAGGTCGTCGGCGCCCGACCGGGCGCCGGGCCCCGGGTCCAGATGTCCGGCGATGACGCGCTCACTACCGCGATCAACCAGGCGGGACGCCGGATCGCGCTCGGCGTGGCCGCCGGCACGGCGATGATCGCCGCCGCCGCGAGCGCCTCGAGCACGGCCCGCTCGCGCTGGACCGCTCCAGGCTTCGGGGCCGGTGCCAGCCTGCTCACCGCGGCGCTGCTGGCCGACGCGATCCGGCGGCGATGACTCCTCGCGGCGCCGCCCGCCGACTGCGCGGGCTCGTTGAACGGACTCTCCTAGCGGCACTGATGAGCGCCGCGGTGACCGTACTCGAGCGGCGCCTGCGCAAGTCATTCGACAGCCAGCGCCGCACGGACGCCGACCGCGCCGCCGGCTCGCCATCGGCGCGGTAATAGTGTCCGCGCCGCCTTCGCACTGACGCGTCCTGTCACGCCGCCCCGCGTTGCCGAGACGACATGAGCACGATGGTCGGAGGACGCTCGTCGTTTGCTCGCTTCCGACACCGAAGCCGACACGCAGGCCGCCACCTCACAGGATCCGCTGAGGCGCGAGTGTCCGGAGCTGCCATCGAGCCGCGCAGCGCACCCCGCCGCCGCTTCATCGCGTCGTGTACCGACACACAAGAGATACTTGGTAGTCCGCACGCGGGAATGTGACTTCCTCACGATCCCCGCCGTTTGGACTCACTCTGATCGTCCGCAGCCCAACGGGAACCGATCGCCCCGCCGGCTCGGCGCTCACGATCACATTGGCGACATCCCGATCGCCGCGGATCACACTTCCAAGGCCAGAGCGCAGAGGCGGTCCGGCCCGGCTCTACATAGGCAGATCGAGGATTCTGCACGGTGAGTCCGGAGCCCTGGTTTCGGCGACTGGCGGGACTCCGGCGATGGGCCGGTTGATGGGTCTGCAACGACCGCCTGCACGCGATTGGCCGAGCGCGACGGACGCGGTCGGCGCGAGCCCGACATGCTGCCCGTGCGGATGCGCGCGCCCCGTCGCTTGCCCCGGGTGTCAGCCCTTCGACGAGAAGGAGTGGGTTGTCGACCGTTCTCGTACGCTCACGGACATGTCCTATATCCCCACGCTTCTTGCATCGCTCCACACGCGCCCCGACGAGCTCGCTAGCGAGATCGGCACGCTCGAGGACGCGCGCGCAGCGGTGCGAACACGAGCCCTCGCCGCGCCGCCAACGGCGGCCGCGGACAACGGCGCGCGACGAGCACGGCCACCTCGTCGCACCCGGCAGACCAAGAAACCGGCGTCGAACCCCCGTGCAGCCCGAAGCCCGAGGTAGCCGCGATGGCGGCGGGAGGCTCGAAGTCCGACGCCTCCAAAGCGCGTGCGCGAGCCTCGGCGACAACGACCCCGAGCAAGCGGCTGGTCTCGTCATTGTCTGCCGAGCAGCTCGAGCGGCTGCTGGCGGACGCGAGCTCCGGTCTCAGCGCGGACGCGACCGCCGAGCAGGCCGGCGTCGGCTACAGCCGAGTCCTGGCCCAGCTGCGCGAGCTCGAGGCCTCCGGGAAAGTCCGGCAGACAGGGAGCCGACGCTCAACCCTGTGGCGGCTGATCACCGATGAGGACCGGATCGCCCAGCGCACCGCTGAGCTCGAGCGCCTCGTCGACGCCCGACGGGACTACTTCACCCAGCGGCGGGGAAGGGCCCGGGCTTCGTAGGTTCGCCTCTCGGCCAGCCGGCCGCGCCCAGTCGGCGAAGGACGCGTAGGCGCTTCCCAATGGTGCGCATGCTCCCCGACGGAAGCGAGAGCTGGCCGAGCGCCGGCTTCAGGCGTCCGCGATTCGGCTCAGGAGGGCGAGCGCGTCGTGCACTGTCGCTCGCTCGTCGGCGTCGAGTTCGTTCTCTAGTGCCCCGGTGAGCCAGGTTTCGCGCTGGGCGCGTGTCGTCTGTAGGAGGTCGAGGCCCGAGGTGGTCAGCTCGATGAAGGCGCGTCGTCCGTCGGCCGGGTCGGGGCGCCGAGAGACGAGCTCGTCGCTCTCGAGATCGTGGACGGTCTGGGCCATTGATTGCGGGCGCATGCGCTCGCCGGCGGCCAGGTCGCTGATGCTCGCCGGGCCGTCGCGGTCGAGGCGTCCGAGTACGGCCATGCGGCCGGCCGAGGGGCCGGGCTCGGCACGCAGCCGGCGAACGAGCCGCCCGAGCGTCTCGCGCAGTTCATGAGCCAACAGAGCGGTCGTAGGCTCCCGCACCGGCATGGGCGTATTCTAGCGAATTCTCGGCAGGTAGACTGTTCAGGCAGCCTGTGTATAGTCGGGGACGGATGCGCGCAGTCGACTCGGATCGTTACAAGTGGATCGCTCTGCTGAACGCCACGCTGGCTGTTTTGCTGGCGACGTTGGATGGCTCGATCACGATCATCGCGATGCCTGACATCTTCCGCGGCATCCATCTCGACCCGCTCGTCCCGGCGAACTCGTTCTACCTGCTGTGGATGATTCTCGGCTACCTGGTGGTGACCAGCGTCCTGATCGTCAGCCTCGGGCGGCTCGGGGACATGGTCGGGCGGGTCAAGATCTACCGGCTTGGGTTCGTGATCTACACGGTCGCGTCGCTGCTGCTCGCGATTGACTGGATGCAGGGCAGCGATGGGGCGATCTACCTGATCGGGTTGCGGGTCGTGCAGGGCGTCGGCGGCGCGTGCCTGCTGGCGAACGCGGCGGCGATCATCACCGACGCGTTCCCCTCAAACCAGCGTGGGATGGCGCTGGGCATCAACAACATCGTGGGGGTCAGCGGCTTCTTCATCGGCTTGCTGCTCGGCGGTGTGCTCGCCCCGGTCAATTGGCGGCTGGTGTTCCTGATCTCGGTGCCGGTCGGGATCTTCGGAACGGTATGGGCCTACCGCAGCCTGCGTGAGCTGAGCTCGCCGAAGGCGGCGCCGATCGACTGGTGGGGCAACGGTACGTTCGCGCTCGGCCTGATCCTGATCATGACGGCGGTGACCTACGGCATCCGTCCGGCCGGCGGACATGCGGTCGGCTGGGGCAGTCCGCGGGTGCTCGGTCTGCTCGCGGCGGGGGTCGGCTGCCTGATCGTGTTCGTGGTCATGGAGCGCCGTTCGCACGATCCGATGTTCCGTCTGTCGCTGTTTCGCATACGCGCGTTCACGTTCGGCACGCTGTCAACGTTCCTGTCCTCGATCGCACGGGGTGGCCTGATGTTCATGCTGATCATCTGGCTGCAGGGCATCTGGCTGCCTCAGCACGGTTACGACTTCACGCAGACGCCGTTGTGGGCCGGCATCTACATGCTGCCGCTGACCGTCGGGATGCTGTTCGCCGGGCCGGTCTCCGGCTACCTGTCTGACCGTTTCGGCGCGCGTCCATTCGCCACCGCGGGAATGCTGCTAACGGCGGCCGGCTTCGGCCTTTTGCTGTTACTGCCGACGAACTTCTCCTACGCGCCGTTCGGGCTGATCCTGCTGCTAATCGCGATTGGGATGGGGCTGTTCGCGTCACCCAACCGGGCCGCGGTGATGAACAGCCTGCCGCGCGGGGACCGCGGGGCGGGCGGCGCGATGAACCAGACGTTCCAGAACTCCGCGCAGGTGCTGTCGATCGGCGTCTTCTTCACGCTTATGATCATCGGGCTGGCCTCCACGCTGCCCCAGACGATGAGCTCCGGCCTGCAGGCCCACGGAGTCTCGCTCGCCGCCGCCCACCACGCCTCGACGCTCCCGCCGGTGTCGATCCTGTTCGCCGCGTTCCTGGGTTACAACCCGATCCAGCACCTGCTCGGCCCCCACCTGCTCGCCGGGCTCTCGGCCCACAACCAGTCGATCCTGACCGGCCACTCGTTCTTCCCCCAGCTGATCTCCGCGCCCTTCCGCGACGGACTGCACGCAGCTTTCCTGTTCGCAATCGTCGCGTGCCTGATCGCCGCCGCAGCGTCGCTGATGCGCGGCGGGCACCCCGCTCACGACGAAGACCCCGCGCCCGTCGGCGCGCCGATGCCGCGCCGCCTGCTTGCGGCCCACCCCGAGGAGCAGCATGCAAGTTGAGTGGTACGGACAATCCGCGTTTCGACTCACCGACGGAGCGACGACGGTCTTGATCGATCCGTTCGCAGACATGACACCGATGCTCGACCGCGGTATGCGCTGGGACTACCCCGCGATCGCCGACGTCAAGGCCGACGTGCTGCTCGTCACCACGAGCACCTCGACCACAACGGCGTTGGGGCCGTCGGTGGCCACCCGGGCACGCTGCGCTCGACCGCCGGGCGCCTGGACTCGCCGATCGGCGAGGTGCTAAGCATCGCCTCCGAGCACGACGAGGTCGCCGGCACCGAGCGCGGCGCCAACACGCTGTTCGTGTTCACCCTCGCAGGACGACGCGTCGCGCACCTCGGAGACCTCGGGCAGCGCGTGCTACGCGACGAACAGCTCGCCGCGCTCGGCACCATCGACCTGCTCTTCGTGCCCGTGGGCGGCGGTCCGACGATCGGCGCCGAGCAGACCACCCCGATCGGCGCGGCCGTGGGCGCGAGCTTCATCGCGCCAATGCACTACAAGACCAAACGCATCAACTTCCTCGAGCCCGTCGACGCGTTCGCCGGGCGTGCGGCCCGCACCGAGCGCCTGTCCTCACCAGCGTTCGACCTCGAGGCAATGCCGGCCGGCGACACCCCGCTCGTCATCGTGCCCGCGGCGCCTTGACAACGCTCCGATCCGCGGTGCCGCGCGTCGCGCGCCAAGACGAAAGCGGTCGTCTCACTCGGCGGATACACACCGCGGCTCGGACGAAACGCGCCAGCCGCGACGGCGCCTGACCGCCACGCCTGCAGCGCGAACTCAGAAGCCACCAGCGACGAGCCGCAGGGAGATCCTGATGGGCGGCTTCCCGGAAGCGAGCGCGCGCCGCGCGAGTCGGCCGTCGCCGGAGCAGGTCCGCGATGCGGACACCTCCTTGCCGTTGATAGGACGCGCTCGAGTCAGGGTGGGCGTGATGGCAAGCACAAGCGCGAGATCCCTAGCTTAGCTAGAGCGCGGCCTCGCCGCGGACGAGTGCCTCGTCGCCGAAGCGCTCGTCCCGTCCGACGCCGCCGGATGACGAAAGGAATCGTCAGCGGCCGCGATGGATCAGACGCTGCTTGAAGCACCTGACGGTCTGCGCGTGTTTCAGCGGCTCGCATGCCAGGACATCCGTTCAGCGGCGCCACCGACAGCAGGCCGGCCCATGTACACGACCTCCGCCGGCCGAGCCAGACCCGCGTAACAAGAAATGAGCAGTCGACGGCGGCGTGTAGCGCAGCACGGATGAGCTCGTGGCAGGCGATTCACGAGCCGTCGCCGTCGCCGTCGCCACTCGAGCATCGGCCCGCTCGTAGTCGTCGGCTAGGCCGACCGGCTCGTCGCGGTGGCTCGCGTCGTGCGCCGCCGCTAACGCTAGCTGCGATTCCGAGGCGGCAGCCCATCCACCCCTCTTCCTCGTCGTTAGGGGTTGCCTCTCACGGCGCTCTGGTCGCAAATGCTCTGCTAACTCATCCATTCTTGGCTATTGCTGTCGCATCGCAAGTTCCGGACTCCTTCCCCCGGCGCGACATGGCCCAGATACCGCGGAGTCTCACCGCATAGGCCCCTATCGCTCGAAAACTCACCCGCGGGAATTCCTTCCGGGACATCTGCGGATTTCTACGCGCCGGGACCCGCGCGCTTCACGGATGTATCACTTGACCCAGCACGAGATCATCCGGCCTAACGTCCGCTGTCGTTAATCCTGCCTGTAGCGTCGAACGCGTTAACGCTGCCATTATCAAGGCTCTCATCGGCGCGGTCGTGGCTCTCATCGGGCTGCTGGTGACAACCTTGATAAGTTACAGCAATGCGCTAGCCGACCGGACCGACTTGCGAAACCAGGTGACCAACTTGGAGCGGCGGGTGTCGGACCGCGACACCCTCGCCAATCTCGTGGGCCAGTACTCAACTTTGGTTACCCACACCTTGCAACAGAGCAAACTCAGTCAGCAGGAAGTAAGCCGCTTTGTAACTGGTTCGCCTACCCCGGCCCCTCTCGGGCGGCAGCGGAAAGTGCGGATCACTGATCCGTCGGAGCGTAGCCAGATGCAAGATGGGACGATCGTGCGTGGGACGGTAGCACCTAGCATCGGCAGTGTTACATCGACGACGTGTTGGACTGCAGGCTGCTCCAAAGCTCTCCCGGCATCCGACCGGACGATCTAGATCGTCACGCAAGCTGCGGGTACAGACCGATTCTTTCCGCAAGGCAGCTGGCCAGACCAGAGTGGCCCGGTGCTCATTAATGAGGCTGGCGAGTGGATCTCACCACCGGCGTACATGGGCACCCTCCGACCTGGGGCCCCTTACCTCATACATGCAGTGCTGGTCAACCATTCGGGGAAGGACGTATTCAAAGCATTCCTAGAGAAGGGCTGGAGGACTAAGCAGTTCGTCGGTTTGACATGGAGAGATCTTCCAGCCGGATCTGCGGAGATCATGGAGATCATGGACCGTCGAGGTGGTCCGGAAGTGAGTCGCGTGATCCCTGGGCTGCGGAACGGGGAAAAGGTAAGGTAAGGTAAGGTAAGGTAAGGTAAGGTGGGGTAATTGGGGTAAGGTAAGGTAAGATAAGATACGGCTCGATGCAAGCGCCAGCAGACAGGCCCGCTCTGGTCACGCCGCGGGAGGGCCCGTATCTACCCTGCTCGGATTGGTGGATGTGGAACGTGAGCCCGATAGCGCGAAGCCTCCCGGGCGGGCCAATGTGACACCAATGCCCGGCGTTGGCGTGGACACGCGCGAGCCGACCGAAGCCGGCCAAGCTGCATATCAATGCGCGCCCGCGGGAGATCGTCGAGCGTGACCTGGCACGCCGCTACTCTCCCGAGCAGATCGCCCGGCGCCTGCGCGTGCCGTTCCCGAGGACCGCGAGATGTGATGTCGACCGAGACGATCTACCAGTCACTGTATGTCACCTCCCGGCGAGCACCACGCAGGGAACTGACTGCGGGTCTGCGCAGCGGACGCAAGCTCAGAAGGCCCGCCCGTCACGCCGGGCAGCGGCGCAACCGTGTCCGGGACATGATCAACATCGCCTAGCGCCCGCAGGAAGCCGACGAGCCCGCGGTCCCCGGCCAGTGGGAAAGTGATCTGATGATCGGGAAGACGAACCGCTCCACGATCGGCACCCTGGTCGAGCGTGCCGCCGACTACGCGATCTCGTGCCGGTCCGGGACGGTTACAAGCCCGAGGAACTCGCCCCCGCCCTGGCGGCCAGGATCCAAACACTGCCCGAGACCTTGCGACGTTCCCTGACCAGGGGACGAGGGCCCCGAGATGCGCGACTGGAAACAGATCCGGATTGATTCAGAGCAGCCAGGATCGGCCTGTTGCTGAGGCTGGCAGCCCAGAAACGCTCGCAGCTTGGCAGTGCAGCGCACGATCACAGCCGCCACCAAGCCGTCGAGGTGGGCGTGGTCGCCGCAATGGGACGCGACTGTTGATGGCCCTCGAAGGGCACAGCTGCGCGGCAGGCCTCAGTCCCGGAACCTGCGCTTTGCTCGGCGGTTTCGACCACGCCCGCCAACAAGTCTAGAGAGACCGCCCGTCAGCCCACTCATCGCGCCTCGCTCGACGCCTCAACGCGCCCGTCGAGTCACACCTCCGTCCAAAACATGATCGCAAAGCTGACCGACCACGCGCTGGCGGCCCAAACGTGACCCTACGAGCCCAGAGACCGGTTGTCGGCCGAGCTTGACTGTGGCTGCTGCTCTGTCGCCTTTGTGGCGCTCTCGCAGAGGCTAGGCTGCCGCTCCCGCCCAGATGCACGAGCGACATGCGGATCCGCGGCACGCCTGCTCCGCTCGCGAAGGAGCAGTGATCGGATGCGCGCCCAGATCGCGAGCTCGGTCGAACTGCGCACGTACGTGCTGCCACGGAAGGAGACCGACGGGGAGCCGTCATCGCGGACGTAGGCCAAGGCAAGCTGGTGGCCTCGCAGCGCAGCGCCGTCGATCGCGGCAGTGATCTCGCCGGTGAGGTTCACGGGGTCAGGCATCGGGCATCCTCCATCAGGCAGCGTTTGGTTGAACGCTCAATCATGACGACATGGCGCGCGGTCTGCCGCCCGCCGCTCTCGTGACAACGCCCGGTGGGATCTGGACGATAGCTGTGTCGCGACGAACCGATCGCGGCGATCAGAGCTCGGTGACCGCGAACAGCGCGATCGCTGTCGCCCAGAACGAGCAGCGTTTCGACCGGCGGCGTGGCTGCTCCTGAAGCAGCCACCGTCTCACGGTCGAGATTCCGGCCGCTGGTCGCTGCTCTCGGACAGAAGCGGCCACGCCGGCGTGGCGATGCCTGGAGGCGGAGCTCCGGCGCGTGTGCGGCGCCGCTGTCTACGAGCTGGCCGCCTACTGCCAGGCGCGTCAGGGTGCCCGCGCGCCGCGCGGACGAACGCAGCTGCCGATGGTGCCCTAGCGCCCACCGCCTCGGCGAGGGACCATCGCAAACGGTACCGTTGCGATGGCGCGCGGCCGCCGGCGGCAGAAGCGATCGTCGCGATCGGCGACGTCGCGTGATTCCTTCCCGTCGAGAGCAATCACGCGGCGCAGTCGGCATTAGTGATCGGGTTCATAGGCAAAGCGCTAGTCCCGTCGCCGCGCTCGTGACGACTCCTTCTGGGCGATAGCAGCAGCCCGGTCGACCAACGTCGCAGCCGTCGAGGACCCCGGTCGTACGTATGCACGAGGCGGGCAACCGCGATCGGAGCGCCGCTGTTCCTCTCGCGGTCGCGCGCCGCGGGGCGGTGAGTTCGCGGGCTGGGGTCAGCCGCCTCCGCTTGTAGGAATCGCACAAGTGGGCTATCCACTTCCGTCCCCCTCGGTGTGTAGCTTGACCGAGTGGCTTCGGAGCATCCTCGAGCGGGTGTCGACTACCCGCGCAACTGGCATGAGCTGTTGGATTGGTTCCCCGACGATGGGGCGTGTCTGCGCTACCTCGAGCGGCTGCGGTGGGGCGACGGGTTCGCGTGCCGCTTCTGCGGCACGGCCGGCGGCGGCTGGTGGCAGATGGCCGACGGATTGCGCCGCTGCGCGGTGTGTCGGTCCGAGACATCGGTGACGGCGGGCACGATCTTCGCCGGCACCCGAACGCCGCTGGTGAGTTGGTTCGCGGCGGTCTGGTACGTGGTCAACCAGAAGCAAGGGGTGTCCGCGCTCGGGCTGCAGCGAGTGCTCGGCCTGGGCAGCTACCAGACAGCGTGGGCGTGGCTACACAAGCTGCGCAGGGCAATGGTCCGCCCCGGCCGCGACGCGCTCGAGGGCATCGTCGAGGTCGACGAGACGCTCATCGGCGGCGTGAAACCCGGCAAACGCGGCCGTGGCGCCGACGGCAAGGCGCTCGTCGCGGTCGGCGTCGAGGTCTACTAGACTAGAGCGGCCCGGGATGCGTGCGGATGCGCCGCATCTCCGACGCATCGGCCGACACCCTGACCGAGTTCGTGCTCGATCACGTCGCGCGCGGCGCCGAGGTCCACACCGACGCGTGGGGCGGCTACAACGACATCGGCCGCTACCGCTTCCAGCACGTCGTCACGAACATCTCCGCCTCCGGCGACCCCGCGCACGTGGTCATGCCCGAGGTCCACCGCGTCGCCAGCCTGCTCAAGCGCTGGCTGCTCGGCACACACCAAGGCGCGGTCTCCCACGACCAGCTCGACTACTACCTGGACGAGTTCACCTTCCGCTTCAACCGCCGCCGATCGCGCCATCGCGGCCTGTTCTACCGCCTCCTCGAAGGCGCCGTCGCCACTGCACCGCACCCCTACCACAGCCTCACCAGTGAATCGGCCGCATGATCAGCGTCTACATGGAATCGGGGGAGCGAACTGGATTGATAGCCCACTCGCACAAATCTGGCGGTCGGGCAGTACCTGCGCCCGTCGCTGCCGGAGACGACTTCCGCTTCCTCGCGGAGGAGAAGCTCGCGGTCGGTCTCGCCGTAGTTGCGCGTCTCGTCCTATGCGGAAGAGATTTCCGGCCCGTTCGAGACTTCGTTGCGGCTCGGCCGTTTGCTGGGCGCGCCGGTCCGGGCAAACGCCAGCGTCTCCACGAGCCAGCTTCGGGTCGACCCGCCGAGACCGTCATCGCCTCCGGACGCTTGCTCGACGGCGCCGCTGCTGTCTAGTTTCTAGTGGAAGGCGTGATCACCGCAAGGCGTCTTTGCATCTTCTACGATCAGTCCGTGGAGATTCGCGGATGTGAAGTCGCGGCACGTACGCGAGGATCGCGCCATGGATGAGCGCGACGAGATGGCCCGCTCGCGTGCCGAGGAGATTGGCGACGAATTAGCGATCCGCAAGCAAGAACAGCGGATGGCCGGCGAAGAGCGGGATATGGAGGGCGAGATGAAGGAGTTTGAGGACGCCGAAGAACGCGCGGAGAAGCAGATCGAGGACGAATTGCGCCGAGAGCATTGGGGGCATGAGCCTGAGCGCCCGCCTGTCTGGCCAAACCACGGAGAGCGATCTGAGTGACATCTCGCAGGGAGCGCCACCGTCCGCGTCGGACGGCTGGGCGGCTGGCTTCCGGATCGATCGAGATTCAGCAGCCCCCGACCGCTGAGTGTGAGCACATCCGAGCGCGTCGCGGATCTGCTCAACCGTCGACTGGATCACGGTCGCAGCTGCTCAGGAGCGGAAGCGTCGCGCGGACTGCTCCTTCTTGATCCATGCAGCAGTGCGCGACTCCGTGGCCGAGTGCTTCTCGTCGTGCGAAGGCGACGCGGGCGCCGATTGCGGTCGGTTGGCGTTCTGTTTGGTCGTGACAGCGGCTTCGGGGCAGAGATCGCCGCCCGCGTTCGGCCTGTGGGCTTCACCGTCCCTTTCGGTATTACGCCAATAGCGCCACGACGGATGCGGCGCTGGCGAGCGCACGCACGAGGCCGACCGCTGCGCTCGCGAGGCCTCCGGCGTCGTCCAGCGTCTCGGTCACGCGTCGCAGGCTCTGGGCGATCCGGTGCGATCGCGGAGCGGGCGCGGCTGCCTCGGCCTCGGCCTCGGCGAGCGCGCACCTCACCACGGCTCGTCTCTCGGCCGGCAGCGCGAGCCGGTCGATCTCCTCACCAAGGTGAGCGAGCTGGTCACGGAGCTCCATGACGTGCACGTTTGCCGTCCCGTGGATCCCACCTTCGACCACCATATTGCCGCCGACATTTTGGATCGATCCGGCGTTCTGGCTACGGATGTTGAACGTGCTCATCGCCCCACCATGATCCGCGCGAAACGCATAACGACGAAGCCGCCGACCAAGAGCCCGACCGGCGCAGGCCAGACGGACGGGAGGTACTGCGTGTACGGCGCCTGAATTCCGCCGGCGGCATGCAACATGTGCTTCGCCGTCGTCACGCCGATCGGCACGAGCACCGCGACGCCGACGAGACAGAGGAACAGCCCGACCGCCGCGAGGATCTTCCCTACGCGGGCGGCTCGGCTGCGGTCGCCGTAGTAGATCGTCTGGTCTCCACCGATGTTGCTGATGTTTTGACCCGATTGGTTATCGTCGGCTTTCGCAGTTCACAGTCCGGCAGCGGCCCACGCTTCCTGGACGCTCGCGATTTCTCGGGGTGTGGGCGTGGACCCTTGACCTGGGTGAAATTGGCTGGCGATGATCACGCGGCGGAGCTTGGCGAGCATGTCGGCGAACGATGGTGTGGTCTTGGTGAGGTACCAGGGTGAGCGTTGGCGGTGTTCGTTGACGTCGTCGGGATGGTGGCCTGCGAGCGCGTACCAGACGATTGTCAGGGTCATGCAAAGAAATTGGAACGGGACGGTTCGCTGGACGGCTTTCTCGGTACGGTTGCGGGCCTCGCCGACGCCTGCCAGCTCCTTGCCTTCCTCGTAGGCGACCTCAGTCGGCCAACGCTCGGCGTAGCGTTCGATCAGTTGCGCAGCGCTCGCCTGCAGGTCGGTTGAGATCAGCGCCAGCTCGTAGCCGGAGGGCTTGGTGATGTCCTGGATCAGCACCACCTGGACGGGCTGGGAGCCGAACGCCTTGTACCACAGGCATTGGAACGCGTGGGCCATCACTTGCTCGGTCTTGCCGTAGCGGCAGACGGTCGTCTTGACCCATTGGGTGGCTGGGTCGGTCGCGATCTGATCAAGCTTCGGTAGCTGTGGTCCCTTCTCCGGCGGCCGGCCCTGCTTGCGCTGCCCTTTGGGCGGTCGGGGCGGGGCCAGCTGATTCAGAGCAGCGTCTGAGCGCAGTCGGGAGGTGATGGTCACGTTCTCCGGCAGGCCCGCGAACGTGCCCGAGGCGTAGGCGGCGTCGCCGACGCCGTGGATCTTGCGAGCCGGGAACTGCTTGGCGAGCAGGCACAGCATCTCGCTTGCCAGCTGGGGCTTTGAGGGGCGTTCCGGGTCGCTCTTGCCCTTCGGGATCTCCTTGCGGCGCGGGAGCCAGAGGCGCGACAGCACCAACAGACAGACGGTCCGCTTCAGGAACGGCAGCTTGACGTTGATCCCGGCGGTGACCCAGTTGTTGCCCCACGCGACCGATCCCTTGTGGCTGTTAGCGGTCGCGTCGTGATGCCAGAAGCAGCCGAACACCTTGCGCCCCCGTCGCTTGGTCAACGTGTCATCGACCGGCACTACGAGCGGCTCCTGCGGCCCGAGCAGCCGCTCGACGATCAGCTCCGCGACCCTGCACCCAAGCTCATCGACCGACCAGGCCGCCCAACTGAAGAACCGGTGCGCGCGGGCGTGATGCCAGACCCCGGAGAGCCTCGAACCGACCAGCATCCCGCAGACGGTACGCAGCGACGTCTGCGAGATCTGGCCAACAACCATCGCCCTGAACGTCTGAAACGTCGGGCGAGAAAAACATGGCGCGAACAGGAGCAGAAGCTCATCCAGCGAAGATGGGACGCAGAGCATCGGCGGCAACCCCCATGGGCGGCCGCGAACGGGCCTCCCACCCGACGCGGAAATGGTCTTGAACAACCCACCGCTTCGAGGAAGCCGCCGATGCTCCTTCCCCGCACCTCCGCGGCGCGCCCACTCAGCCGCCCAAACCGCTCACAACGACCGCCCCCAACATGGCCATCCCGGCCGCGTCCGCATCCCGCTCACAACCTCAAAAGTGCGAAAGCCGAGTTATCGACCTCGAAGGTCGTAGCGACGCTTGAGTCCATGGCTCCCCCGGTTGAGTTGCGTCATCTGCTGCGCGTCGATGGTCGCTCGCCCGGACGGCCACGTATAGCCATCCAAGGGGTGGACTTCATGACACCGGCGCTCAGCTGGTTGGCCCGGCCGGCCAGCGCGGCGGCGAGGCGCTCGCGCGACCGGTGCCCGCCATTAGGGGCAGTCGGCGAGCGCAGACTGTTCCCCGCCGCGCGCTTACCACGCGGCCTTTGGCATCGATCAGCGCCTAGCCGTCCGCCAGTCGCGCTTCCCAGGCCCAGCGACGCTCCCGGCGCGGCCACTAGCCCCGATAAGGCCCGCGCCCCCGGGGTGACCGAGGGCGCGGGAACGTACGGCACGGCAGGGATTCTTGGGATTGCTGAAGTCCTCGATCCCGAGCTTGGAGGTTCACCTTGAACGTGATGCGTGACGGACGGTCGGTAACGGTAGAAGTCACGGCGGACGGAGCGGGCTTGGTCTCGCGTGTCGGCAGCGCGCTGCTCGGTCAGGTTGCGGACAGGGTCGGGCTCACGCGGGCGTTGTCGATGCGTCTGGCTGCGGTCCATCGACGTGGACGCGACGCTGATCACCGCGCATTCGGAGAAGGAGGAGGCAGCCGGGAACTACACGTCACCGTCAGCGCGCCCGGGTCGAGGACCGCATCCGCGACGACAAGGACACCGGGCTGCCGAAGCTCCCGTTCAAGGCGTTCGCGCTCAACGAGGTGTGGGTCGAGATCGTCGCGCTCGCGCACGACCTGATCGTCTGGACCCAAGCTCTCGCGCTGGACGGCGAGCTCGCCACAGCCGAACCGAAACGGCAGCGCCACCGACTGCTCCATGTCGCCGCCCGGCTCGCGTTCTCCGGCGGCCGCGGCAAGCTGCACCTCCCGACCGCCTGGCCATGGACCGAAGCGCTCATCGCCGCGTTCAAACAACTCAGAACGCTCCCCGCGACCAGCGGCTGAACCCAACCGCCGGCGCGATCACCTTCGAGCAGACGGCTGTGGCCAGCGGCCCCGATCGCCGCCGCCCCGACCGTCTCAACAACACAACGGGCGTTCCCGCGAAGCTGGGTATCCACTTCGCGCCCCCTGCAGGACCTGGCGAGGCTTGTCAGAGCGTCCAATGCGGTCCCGACGGGCTCTACGGGCGGTGGAGAGGCCAGCGACCCGTTCTCCGGGCGAGGCCGCAGGTCGTAGGTCATTTGCCGCGCGCCGTAGCCGGGGATGAGCCCGGCGATCAGCTCGGGCAGTGAGCGGTTCGTCAACCCCGCGAACAGGTGCTGGAAGGAGCACAGGCAGGCGAGCAGCGCCATCGTGCGCGGGTCGCCGAACCGCAGTCCGGGGGCGGGTAGGCCATCGTGGGTGGATGGCAGCACCACGCGCTCAAGCGTCGTGGCGTCTGGCGCGCATTGGCACGCGTCAAGCTGGTGGTCCAGGAGCCGCTGGTTGACCTGGTGGCCGATGTCGACCAGGGCATCCCAGGTGGCGGCGGTGAGGCGGCGGCCGACGGCGAAGTCGTGGGTGTCGTTGACGGTCGTCTCGGTTCGCAGCGCGCGGCCCTCCTTGAAGTACTGCTTGAAGATCTCGTGGTGGGCTCGGAGCTCGAGTTCGATGATCGCGGGACTCACCAACTGCGCGGCGTGCCGGGCGAGTGGCGGTTGTACGCGCTGAACGGCGCGCAGCGCCTCCGTCTACGGGCACTCAGGCCCAAGCTGGGAACTGAGCGCTCGTCCCCACGCGGTCCCGCTTCGACCGCGGTGAGTAGGGGCGGCACGTCCCGTTCACGCCGACTGGGATCAGCTCGCCGCCGAGAGTCCGGATTCGTGAGGGCTCGTGGGGGTGGGTCTCTCGAGTCCCCGGCACCGATGAGTTCCGTCCGGCTGCCGGGTCATGTTGAATGACCACGGCGGCCACGAATGCTGCTGATCGACGATTTGAGGGAGGGCCATGCCCGGCCAGATAGTGCACTTCGAGATCCCGGCGGATGACATGGCGAAGGGGCGCGAGTTCTGGGGCTCGGTCTTCGGGTGGCAGTTCGAGGCGTTCCCGGGCCCGTTCGAGTACCACATGACCAGGCTCAGCGAACAGACGGGCGGGGCAATCACCGACATGGAGCCGGGCAAGCAGGGGATGCGCGTCTACTTCGACGTCGAGGACATCAACGCCGGCGCCGCGCGCGTGAAGGAACTCGGCGGCGAGGCGAACGAGCCACGCCCCGTACCGGGGATGGGCTGGTTCTCGACCTGCAAGGACCCACACGGCAACGATTTCGGCCTCTGGCAGAACGACCCGTCCGCGCCAGAGCCGGCGGCGTGATGGCCACGGCTGACCTCCGCGTCGAGGCCTACATCAGTGCGCTGCCGGAGTGGCAGCAGCACATCTGCCGCGAGGTGCGCGCGCTGGTACACGCCGCCGATCCCGACGTAGAGGAGACGATCAAGCGCACCGACCGCCCTACTTCGTGCTTGACCGGAACATCTGCGCGCTGCTGGCGGCGAAGGACCACGTCAACGTGTTCCTCTACGACCCGATCGTCGCCGATCCCGGGGGGATCATCACCTCGGGGCACGAGAACAAGACCGCGCGCACGGTCGCGATCCGCCAGGACGAGACGACCAACA
Source organism: uncultured Solirubrobacterales bacterium (assembly GCA_963806475.1). Classification (GTDB taxonomy): domain Bacteria; phylum Actinomycetota; class Thermoleophilia; order Solirubrobacterales; family Solirubrobacteraceae; genus Palsa-465. The sequence continues at coordinate 235,765 of CAWDYK010000030.1, read as the reverse complement.
CCGATGCGCTCATGGCGATGTTCAAGGCGATCATCGCCAACAACCGGGCCGGAGGCTGGCGCAAGCTCAAGCGCGCGGATTGAGCCAGCCGGTCGCGCCGAGTAGCTGACTGAGCGAGCGACCGCAAATTCCGGTAACGCCATCCCGAAGCAGAGCAGCGTGGCGACAGGCACCACAGAGCGATGGATCCGTTCCTTTGCAGAAGTCTCGGCGTCGCGATCGGGCTCCCGCGAGCTGCTCCGTTTAGCCCAAACCAGCAGCGCATTGACTCCAGCCGGAGCCTGTAGCTGCGTCGAGCAAGCACCCTGTGGCGCATCCGCGTTCCCTGGCGGTGGGGGCGGGGCATCAGGATCTGGCCATATTGGCCCCCGCGCAGTGCGCCCTTGAAGTCCTCAAACGTGCCAGGCTTCAACTTTCGTACGGTCAACGCGCAAAGCATTGGTTCTCCCTTTCGATTCGGGGTCGCGGCAGCTCGAGCAGATGCTCCCTCGAGCGCAGTGGTCATCGCGCCTGCGACCTTGAGCGGCTCGTGACCGAGACACCGGGATCGCTGCTCGTAGCCGAAGCTCGCCGCCAGATCATCGGCGCGTTGATCGCCGGGTGGGACGGCTGGCGCTCCAGCATGTACCGGCTTGCGGTCCATCCAGATCACCGTCGCCACGGGATCGCGCGCAAGTCGGTCAGCGTCGGCGACGCGCACCTGTGTGAACTTGGCGCACGCCGTGTCACAGCCCTTGTCGGCCACGACAATCCCGTCGCGGCCGCGTTCTGGGACGCAGCCGGCTACCCGATCGACGAGGAGATCGGGCGCCGCGCGCGCAACCTGTGACGCGCTGACACGCACGGGGGACCGGGACGCCGAGGGCGCGGTTCGAGGTGCTGCGGCTGCTCTCGCAATCGGAATGCGACAGCCTCAACGACACCGACTCCGGCTGTTCCTCCTGAGCAAGACCAGCGGTCTCGATGTGGCCGGCGGCAAGAGTGATGCTCTGCGAGGGGAAGGGGCAGTGACGCTCGATGCGATCATGCGCTTGCTCGGCCGGCGACGAGCGGTTCGCCCGCAAACGCCGGCAGCAGGCCGAAGCAGAAGTCCTCGACGACCTCGAGCTGGCTGCTGGATCGGACGACGAGCAGCCGTATCGTCGAGCGACCGTCGCAGCGCTGCTTTGACCGACTGCGGAAGCCTTAGGAGAAATTTTCGGAACGTCGTGACCGTTCTCCTGCCGAGCGCCGGTGGAGCTGCCGTCCCATGGCCGGCGGGCTGGTGGATCGCTCCGGCGACTCCGGACGTGGGATGGGATCACAGACGCTGGCGAGGGGTTTCCGGTGCCCGAGGACGATGGCCTTGCGGGGATCCTGCCCGCCGGCCCGAGTGGCAGCGGTCCTCGCGCCCGCGGCCCTCGTAGAGTATGTAATGTCCTCGATCGCTGTGGCACACCTGTCCGCCGAGGAGCGCGCGCTGCTCGATCGATACGTCGAGGTGTTGGTGGGCGAGCTTGGCGACGAGCTGCGCGCCGTGTGGTTGTTCGGCTCGCGCGCGCGCGGTGAGGACACCGGCGAGGAGTCCGACGTCGATGTGCTGGTGCTGGTGGACGACGACTCGTGGGCGCGTAAGGAGCGGATCCGCGCTCTGCTTCACGGCACGGCGGCCGAGCTTGGGGTGAAAGCGGTCGGCTGGTTGTTCGCGATCCATGTTCACACGCTCGGGTGGCTGCGTGATCGGCGCAGGATCGGCTCGTTCTTCATCGACGAGGTTGATCGCGACAAGGTCGTGCTGGCCGGTCGCGCGTGAAGGCTCGCTCCGAGGAGCTGCTGAACGCGGCGCGCCGACGCCTGAATGCGGCTACGGCTGCGGCTGCCGAGGATCCATCGGGAGCGATCAGCCTCGCCTACTACGGGATGCTTTACGCCGCCAGGGCGGCGCTCAGTGAATCGGATGTTCAACCGCGGACGCACCGCGGTTCCTGGCACGAGTTCAGGCGCCTGTACGTCGCGACCGGCGCGTTCGACGAGGCGCTCGCGGTCGCGGCACAGTCGACGCAGCCCGAGCGCGAGCAGGCCGATTATGAGGCGTGGGCCGCGCCGACTGGGGACGCCGAGAGGATCATCCAGATTGCGCGCTCGTTCCTCGACGCAGTCGCCGACATGCTCGCCTGACGCGGTCGCTGGACGTTGGTGATGACTGCATGGCTTTCGATGTCGACCGGTGGGGAAGCACCCGTCTCGGGTCGATCCGCTGCACTCAAGACGCTCGATTTCCTCCGCCTCGAAGCGGTCGGATCTTGACGATCGGGACCAGATCGGGAAGCTTCTACGTTCGGCGGCAGGCTCTTGGAAGCGTGCTGCCGGCGCTGAGTGGAGGCGGAGGTGTAGCTACGGGGAGGGACCAGCGCAGCGGCTGCGCGACACGGGGAAATACGCGGCGACGAGCGGTACAGTCAGGCTGTTCATGGTCCTTCACGTCACAGGTCACAGCCAGCGTGGAAGCCGGTCGCAACGCACCGCATGACCGGGAACAAGTAGGGAGCAAGTAGTTGCGACAAACAGTGGCAACGTGTGAGCACCTCGAAGGGTCGGAATCGCCACGACATCGGCTTAACGGCAACGTGCGACGACGTGCGAGCACCTGCCGCGGACACCTTACAAGCAGGGGGTCACTGGTTCAAGTCCAGTACCGCCCATCAGCCGGGTCGCCCGTAGCGGCGGCGTTCTCGGGTAGCGGGCCGGGCGGGTCGACGGCTGATCGCGAGCGGATGGAAGCGCTGTGGAAGCGTTTGCGGGCACAACGATGCACCGGGCGCCATCTCGTCGCCCTCGGCCATCGCACACCTGCGGGCGTAGTGGTCGGCTTCGCGGGCGTATGGCATCACAGTCGTGCGCATGACTTCTTCGCGCGGCGTTGCTGGGATCCCGACCGGGTCGGGTTGGCGCTGCTGGATTTCGTGGTGATGGTGTTCGCCGGGCAGGATGCGCCGATCCGCTTCGCGGTCGATGACACGCTGTTCGGGCGCTCGGGGCGCAAGGTGTTCGGCGCGCACTACCTGCACGACGGCGCGCAGCCCGAGGGGTCCGGGCAGCGGACGCGCTGGGGGAACTGTTGGGTCGTGGTCGTGCTCGTGATCGAGCTTCCGTGTCTCGGCGGTCGGGCGGTCGGCCTGCCCGTCCTGTCGAGGCTGTTCGAACCCAAGGACAAGGCGCGCCCGGAGCTTGACGGCGATCGGCCTTCCCAGCCCGAGCTCGCAAGAGCGCTGATCGACATGATTCTGGCGCGGTTCCCGACCCGGATCGTGGAGCTGGTGATGGACGGCGCCTATGCCAGCAAGGCGTGGCGCGGGCTGCCTGAGCGCGTCACGGTCACGACCAGGATGCGCGCGAACGCGCGTGTGCACGAGCTCGCGCCCGCAGGCCGGCGCTCCGGCCAGCAGGGCCGCACCCCGCTGAAGGGCAAGAAGCTCCCGACGCTCGCGCAGATCGCCGAGACAGCGATCTTCACGCCCGTCACGATCACCAGCCCGGACGGACGTGAGCGCACCGCGCACGTCCACGAGTTCGTGTGCCTGTGGTACACGCCGTTCTACACGCTAGCTGCGCATCCGTGCGCGGCCGGTGTTCGCTCCCGCAGACCCTCGCCGACCGCAACCAGCACGGCAGTGTTTCCCGATCCCTTGTCCACACGGGTTCGCCTCCCTAACCAATGAACCAGCACCAGAGCCCGCCTCTACTTCCACAGGAACCGGCTCCAAGGCCCTTGCCCAGCTAACGTCCGTGGCTGTGCACTGCAATGTCGCGTCGCTTTGTTACGTATAACCTAACAATCGAGTGACGCCTGTCAAGGGCTCCCCGACGGTTTGACGCCTATTGCCGTGGTCAGCGGCGCCGTGTCCTCGCGCGCTTGTGCCTCGGTGATGGACCCTCGCAGCTTCCTTCGGCGGCGCGTTACCGATGCCAGCCGCGCCAGCAGCGCCACGAGCACGACGATCAATCCGGCCACCAGCAGCTGACCGTCACCATCGTCAAATCTTCCTTCTACCTATCAAGACCACCTCATTCCTCACGCACCATCGCCTGCTGGTGCGTCACAAGCGAGCAAACAGGCCGACCTTGTCCCACGGGCTCGTGCATATCGGCGAGCCTATCGAGCAATCCGCTCGCGACCGGACGTTCTCGCCGAGCTAGGACCGGTCCCGTACGTGACCACGCTCACAGACGGTCCGACACGAACATGCCAAGCTCGTCTCAGTGCTCTAGTAGCGACTCAACCACGACAGTCAGTTGGTCACCGTGTACCTCAATCGACGAATCGACGAACGTTCGCCCGATGCGAAACACCATCTCGTTTCAATCCGGTAGGGCAACAGCGATCCGCGGCGGTCACTCTCGATCGCATTTTGCCGCCGCTTCGGGGCAGATCCCGGCAGCCAAGATAAAGGCCGAAGTAGCAATACATCATCAACGTGACATCGCGTGCTGAGCGCGAGAAGGAAGGAGCTTTCCATGTCAACGCAAGACGAGACACACGCCCCCGCGCTCGTGGATCCGGCCGACGCTGGGTCGCTAGCGTCGCCCAACCAATACCACCTTGCTGGAGACGGGCTTACCGTAAGCTATTTCCCTGATGGTTTCGGGCCGGTCGGACCCGGTGGACCGGCTCGGCTCTTCTATCACGACACCGTCTTTGACGGTGACCAGATTCGATCCGTCGAGGTAGAGGATCTGGGCACGATTCTCAGTGTCACGCTGAAGCAGACGGTCGACGTCGGCGCGACCACTTTCAGCCTTGTGCTTCCCGTGGTCATGCTTCCAAACGACCTGCATGCCTCCGCCTCGATCGAAACCGACGGCATTACTACTTTCCACAGAAGCTTCATCACCGGAATCAGCCATGCCCAAAGGGAGACATACTGCGTCACGCCCCTGCGCGGTACTGCGGTCCGTGGGCCCCTACCCCTCTAGCCCGGCGGTGTCGGAATTCGGGGATGGCAAGATCGCTGCTTCGCGGCAGGAGCGACACTGTCCGGCGGGAGCGTCTTAGATTGACGAGCATCAGCCGCGCAGGGCGAGTTGATGCGTCATCGCGTGGCTGCGCCGAACGGTCCACCGATGCGAGATGACTCAAACAGGACCCTGCTGCGCGGTGGACGGCTCATGGCCGGGATCCAGCGCATGATGGTCGCGACCGTCTCCCGCTGAGCGGTCAGGGCTTGGAACCGGATTAGCTCGAAGGGGCTTCTCCACACCACTGCGACCTGCTTGAACCCGGAAACCGACGGAGGGTGGCCTCGAAGCCGCGCCCCTCTTAGCTGACACGCGGCGCCCCACCAGCAGGCGAAACTTGAATGAGCATGCTCGACACGAATGAAGTCAACTTCTCTTACCCGTTCAGTCCAGTGGGGCGTAATGCGCTGTAGTTCAGGCCTGTAGAGAATGAGGGGGAAGGGCGAGCCGTATCGCAGGAGCACTACAACGCGTGCGCCGGACATCGGCGGAGGGCCAAGCGCCGCTGAGATCGGGCGCCAATCCGGACGTTGGACGCTGCGGTCGGCATCAATGTAGACGGTGCCAGCGATCCCGATGCCACAGAGAACGACCGTTCCAGCCAGGCCGAGAGGTCCGGCTCGAGCGACACCGAGCCCCGCGGAGACGAAGATTGCGAGCGGAAGCCAGAGCTCGATCAGGTTGCGCGTGTTAATGACGTCGCTGCCCGTTATTCTGCTTGCCATCGCTATAGCAAACCCCGCCGTGGCGAGAGCGGCCATGCCAACGGCCCCGCGCACCTCGCATTGCGCGCCTCTCCAAACGAGGAGGGCGATCGAGACGATAACCACCGCGAGCGCCACGTACCACAGAAAGCGCGACGCCGGGACGGCAAAGCCGAGCAGAAACTGCGTGCTGAGCTGGCGCAAGCGAACAGATAGGGCGAGGAGCGAGATCCAGGTTGTGAATCGTTGCTGACGGTGGGCAAGAGGGATCAGCGCTGCGCCAACGGCGCCAACCAAGCTAACACCCAGCCACACGGCCCATCGCTGACGATGCTCGACGAGCAGCCACACCGCCTCCGGCACCACGATCATCGCGGCAAAGTAGTGCGCCAGTAGCGCAAGCATTGACACCAGTGCCCACGCCAGAAATAGCCGCGCGCTCGGCTGGGAACGGGCGGCCTCGAATGTGAGCACAGACAACGCGCAGAGAAGCACAAGCAGCGCGTACGGTCGCGCCTCCTGCGAGTACCACACGAGCAGGGGACTGGAGGCCGTCAGCGATGCGGTGATGAGGCCAACGCGCCGCGACACCGCGTGGGCGGCAGCGGCGTAGGCCACCGGGACAGTCACGACGCCAAGCACCGCGGACAGCGACCGAACGCCAGCTTCGCTGAAGCCAAAAATGCGCGCCCAGACCCACCCAAGGAGATAGAAGAGCGGAGGAGTGGACTCCCTGTGAGGCAGAGCGCCGAGCATCGTCAGGAAGGAATCGTGCAGTAGTTGCACAGTGATGCCCTCGTCCAACCAGTAGCCCTGATGACCGATCAGCGTAAAGCGAAGACCCGCCGCGATCGCCGTAATCACGATGAGTGGAAGCACCGGCGCGTCCGCGCGCACAGCCGACATCCCGAACAATCGACGTACCCGTGAGAGGTCAGACGGAGAGACGACGTCCCCGACGAGGGTGTCGGAAGCATCCGTCACGACAGAGTGCCAGGCTCGCGCGCTGTCAAACGAATCGCCGGGTGAGCGAGCCCGGTTCCGTCAAGTTCCGAGGCGGCGATGTCGATCTGCTGGCCAAAGATCGTGATCTCATTCCCGCCTTGCCTCTGTCCTTCTCGAATCCCCCCAGTCGATCCTAGGTTACATACCTTGAAGGATGGAGGAAGCTACGGCAAGATATCACTCGGCGCAGTCCGATGTAGATCGCCTGCTACCACGCTTGGGGCCAGGGTGCCGCATTGCGCGGCGCGGCGATCGACCCCTCGACCGCTTGCCGGGGCGCTGAGACTGTTCGACGTCTACCAGGCGGCGATCCCGCGCGACGCGGTCATAATCGCGCGAGGCGGGCGCCGAGGCGCTGCTCGAGCAGGCGAGCTCGCGCTGTGGGCCGTGCGCTGCGGCGACCGACTCGAGCCGCCGGCGACGGCGCGACCCGGTGCTGCTCGAACTGGCCGGCGACTGGCACGGCGCGAGCAGGAGGTGCTCTTGCATGTCGCGCGCGGCGAGACCAACCCCGAGATCGCCCTGGCGGTGATCGGAGTTCCTGTGCCCGCACAGCGCCTCGCCGCCGCTTCACACACCCCCAAGACGAACGCTACATTGTGCTCGACGGACGGCTGACCGTCCAGGCCGGAGCCGACCGCTTCCAGCTCCGCGTTCGGCCTCGGGGCTGTCGTCGAGTTCTTCTGTTCCTGCACATGTCGACGACACGCCGATCACACTCGCCCCCGCGATCAGGACCCGGCGTCGGCCGAGCAGGTCGGCGGCGCGGCCGCCGAGCAGCGCCGGCGTCCTTGACTGCCAAGACGTGGAGGTACTCGGCCGGCGTTTCACCACATCGACCGGTTCTCGGGCATCGGGTACCTGGCGGATGCCGGACTGCACAGCGGCAACGTGCACGCGGCCCGCGCGATCATCGCCGAGCTCGAGCCGCTCACCCAGCAGACACCGTCGATGGGTCTGCGCATCGGGCTTCTCTACGCCCGTCCGATCCTCGCCGAGGAGGACGCAGCCGAGGCCCTGTTCGAGGCGGCGCTCGCGGGCGAGGTGGCGCGCTGGCCGTTCATGCGCGCGCGCCTACAGCTTGAGTACGGCGCGTGGCTTCGCCGCCATCGCCGCCGCGCGGACTCGCGCGCTCCCATGCGGAAGCAGCCGCGACGTTCGACGCGCTGGGAACCGTCCCGTGGGGCGAGCGGGCGCGACGCGAGCTGCGCGCCTCCGGCGAGACCAGCCGGCGTCGCGCGCCCGATGCGCGCGACGCGCTCACGCCGCAAGAGCTCCAGATCGCGCGGATGGCCTCCGAAGGGCTCTCCAATCGCGAGATCGGCCAGCAGCTCTACCTCTCTCCGCGGACCGTCGCCTCGCATCGCGGTCGCCCGCCGCCTCGCGGCGGGTTGCAGGCTCACGGTCGGCCCTCGAGGTCAGCCGTCGCACGGGCACACGCCTATCGTAGCTCCCGCTATGCTCCGTCGTAGATGGCGCGAAGTTCAAACATACGGGCTCAGGGCGGCGGGGATCCTCCGGCCCTACACGAGCTCGAATCCGAGGTGATGGACCAGCTCTGGGGTACCGGTGAATCATCGGTTCGGGACGTGATGCGGGCCGTTAACGAGCGGACCGACAGGGACCGTGCCTACACGACGTACATGACGGTCATGGCCCGGCTGCACGAGAAGGGGATGTTGGTTCGCAGACGGGAAGGGAAGACCGACTTCTACGCGCCGGCATACGACCGCGAGGAGTACGCGCGCCTGAGGGCGGGGGCGGAGGTCGAGGATCTCGTCGCACAATTCGGCGATGCGGCACTCAGCCACTTCGCTCAGCAGATCGCGCAGCTCGATCCCGCGCGTCGACGGGCGCTGCAGCGGCTGGCGCGCAAGCGTCAGGGTTAGCGTTGGCGCATGGAACGAGTGGTCGGACCGATGCGGTCGGGGGACGAGCGGGGCTTGGCGGCCGACTCTGGCCCGGACGTTCAGGGCACCCAGGCGTGGGCGCTGCGAGCATTCGCGCGAGACCGCCGCCGCACCGAGATCGCCGCCGGGAGGCGGAATCTCGGTGCCCGCGGTCACCTCAGGCCCTTCCGGACGCGGCCGACGGGTCAATAGCCGTAGCCGGACCCGGCGCCGGAGCTCGTCCCGCCGCCGGCCGGCGTGCTTGACGCGGCTGACGTTACGGCGAGACCTTGCGCGGAGAGGACGTACCAGCGTCCGCCGAACTGATCCAAGCCCTGACCCGCGGCCTGGCCCCGCTTCTGGTCGCCCACGTAGTAGTAGAGCGGGTGATTGTGGTACGTGACCTGAGTCCCACCGTTGGTCCCGGCGATCGTGCCGATCTGCGCTGCGGACACGCCACCTCTCGCCTGGGGCTTGAGGACGACGGAGAGGCCAGGAACCCGGCTCGGATTCGGCGCCCCGAACAGCCGCTGATGGCGTTCGCGATGATCGGCAGCCTCGCCGTCGTTCTCGTGCTGGGCGTGTGGATCCCCGCGCCGCTTCAACGAGCTCCTCCACAGCGCGGCGGCCGTGATCGGAGGCCGGACATGATCGCGCTCGAGAAACGGCGTTGCGCGCAGGACGAGATCGCGGCGGAGCTCGAGCGGATCGGAGGGCGGCTGATGATGCTGTTCGTAACCGGCCCGGCGCCGGCGCGAGAGCCGTTCGTAACCGGCCCGGCGCCGGCTGCGGGAATCGTCGCCGTGTTTGGCAATGCGCTCGTGTGGAAACCGTTCTCGTGGTTCCCGTTCGGACGGGGTGGCATCGAGGTCGACAGCCTCGCCGGGCTGTTCCTCCTCATCACCGGACTGGTGTCGGCGCCGCTGTTCCTCTCCACCGGGGCACGGGGACCGACGGCCTCAATCGTGCTGCGTCCGCTGCTCGTGCTGTGCGTCGTCGGCGTGGTCGTCGTCGACAACGTGTTCGAGTTCCTGATTCTGTACGAGCTGACCGTCGTCGCGATCTACGCGCTGATCTGCGTCCGCTACGAGGACCCGCAAGCGCAGACCGCGGCGGCGCTGACGCTCACGCTCGCGAAGCTCGGCGGAGGGGCGGTCCTGGCGGGGCCCTGCAACGGTGCTCGCCGTAGCGGCAGACGACGCCGCTCAGCCGCAGACTTCCTCGGGTCCGCCTAGGTCCGGAACCGGTCTCTGACCCGCTCGGCAACGGTCTCGGGCGGCAGGTCGATCGCGCCCTCCCAATGAAGCCGCTCCAGGAACGTCGAATCCGACCTGTAGAACGGCTTGACGTTCGAGCGGCACGCGATCCGCAGGTTCAGCGGGTATCCGGCCGCGCCGGGCGGCGCTCCGTAGACCGCGAGGTTGAAGCTCTCGAAACCCATCTCCGCGTACGCGGAAACCGCGAGCCCGAGGCCGCGGGCGAGCTCGGCGACGAGGTCGTCGTCGAGCTCGGCGGGCGAGGAGACGCCGGGGATGAATCCGCGCAGCTCCGCGGGCGCGATCGGCGCGAAGCCGACGAGCCACTCCACGCGGCCCGTGTTGCCGAGGTGACGCTCGCCGCTGCGGCGCTCCGCCTCGAGGTAGGACTCGAACCGCGCTCCCGGAACCTCCGCGAGCATCCGCTGCAAGGTGGTCGGCATCGAATCGACGATCCCCTGAAGGTGCGGATGGAACAGCGAGCTTCCGGACGGCAGCATGTGGTTGGCGTTGATCGAAGCCCATCGCGAATCTGGGTCGGCGGCCATCACCGCGTTGGCGTAGGCGACCTGCGTCGCGAGGTTGTCGGCCACCAGCCGTTCGCGCATCTGCCCGAGCGGCAGGTAGTGCAGTCGCGGCGAGTAGATCGAGACCGAGCTGTGCGACGAGTAGGCGTGTAGGTTCGGAAACAGCACCGCCTCGCCCTGCTCGATCCGCCCTCGCTCGCTGATCTCGGAAGGCAGCCTCGGCGTCAGCTGGTCGATCCGCTCGGGACAGAACGGGCAGCGCGGCTGGTTCTCTCGGGCGAACGCTGGCAGGTCGAAGTCGTTGGGTGGCATCAGGCCGCGCTCGGGCACGATCCTCGAGCTATGGCCCGTCAGCGGGTCGACGCGCACCTCGACCCGCGTCCGATTCACCTCGCCGGTCGCGGGATCGATCATCTCGGCGGTCAGGGTTCGGCGTGTGAACTCGATGCCGTTCATGCCGGCCCTACCCCTGACACAACGTGCGCTCGTTCATCGCTCGCTCGTTCATCAGGCTCCCGATCGTAAAGCCGCCGAAGACCAAGTCAAGCGTGTCGAGAATCGTGGCGCCGGTCCGACCTGGGTGTGCCGGCTCGAGACAAGGGCGCGCCACGTCCTCAGCGCTGAGAGCATGGCGCGCCCTTGACCTGCCGACGTTTACGGGTGGCCGCCCATGGTCTGCACGGCATGCACCGTGTAGTCCTGCTCGTAGCGGTAGATGATGCTGGATCGAAACCCCGGCCGTTGTCGGCGACTACGAACTTGAGGCCACCCGAAAGCTCATCGAAGGCGAGGTCGGCGCGAGTCCCGTACCCGGCGTGCTTGGCCACGTTCTGCAGGGCCTCGACGCAGCAGAAGTACACCGCGATCTCGATTGGCAACGATGTGCTCGAGTGCCGTCATCGCGAACACGCGTCCTCGTCCGATGCCGAGCGCGATCGCGAACGGCATCGCGGCGATGACCGCCGCGACGATCACTGCGGTGGTATCCAACAGCTGGGCATGCTCATCGACCGCGCGAACCGTGACGTACGGGCCGTAGCCGACCGCCGCCAGGATCGCCCATGCGAGCAGCGGCAGAAGGCTGCGTCGGCGCAGTGGAGTCGAGCTCAACGCGCGGTGCGCAATCGGGCTGTCGAAACCGATCACCGCGCTCGCCGCGATCAGAGCCAGCGCGCCAGCGCAAGCCGCGATCGCGCCGATGCCGCCGTTTGACGCGGCTTGCGCAGCGCTGGAGCTATTCCACGCTTGCCGTACCGGCCCCGACACCGGCCGCGAAGTCTACCCTCGTTGGGATGCCTGGACGAAGCCGGCCGCGGGAGCGCAGTTGTGACCCCGGCTACTCGCTGGTCGTCCGCGCCGCCGCGACCCCGAGCGACGCCGCTCCGAGCGTCGGCGGCGCGCTGCGGTAGCTTGCCGGCGTTCTCGACAGGCGGATCGGGTTGCGGGTCAACCGTACGCTAGCGCCGTCTTCGTTCGGGGTCTCGACGATCGGATCGAGCCCGAGCCTGCGCGCGAGCTCGAACGCGCCGGCGATGTCGTTGACCGTGCCGGCCGGGACGCCCGCCGCGATCAGCCGCTGTACCCATTCGCCACCGGGCCTGCGGGCGAGTAGCGGCTCAAGCTCTGAGCGCAGCTGATCGCGATGGCGCACGCGCTGCTCGTTGGCCGCGAACCTCGGGTCCTCGGCGAGCTCCCCGGCTCCGAGGGCGGTGCACAGCGAGGCGAACTGCCGGTCGTTGCCTACCGCCAGGACGAGGTCGCCGTCGCCCGTCGGGTACAGCTCGTAGGGAGCGATGCTCGGGTGGGCGTTGCCCATTCGGCGGGGAACGACGCCCGCCTGCGTGAACGCGGAAGCCTGGTTGACGAGCGCCGCCAGCAACGAGGAGAGGAGGTTGACCTCGACGAGCTGCCCCTCGCCGGTGGCCTCGCGGTGCGCGAGCGCGGTCAGGATCCCCACGGTCGCGAACAGGCCGGCGATCACGTCGACGAGCGCAACCCCGACCTTCTGCGGCTCGCCGCCGGGCTTCCCGGTGATGCTCATCAGGCCACCGAGCGCCTGGACGAGCAGGTCATAGCCCGGCAGCGCCGCCCCCTCTCCGCTCCCAAAGCCGGTGATCGAGCAATACACAAGCTTCCGGTTCTCCCCCGCGAGCGTCTCGTAGCCCAGCCCCAGCCCGTCCATCACCCCTGGCCTGAAGTTCTCGACCAGCACATCGGCACTGCGCGCCCACGTCCTCACCCGTGCCAGATCGCGCGCGTCCCGCAGGTCGGCCACGACGCTGTCCTTGTTGCGGTTGACCGCCTGGAAGTAGGTTGCCTGGTGATCGGCGGCGAACGGCGGTCCCCACTGACGCGTGTCATCGCCCGAGCCCGGGCGCTCCACCTTGACCACCCTCGCTCCGAAATCGGCGAGGATCATCGTGCACAGCGGTCCGGCTAGTACGCGCGAGAAATCGAGCACCGCGAGCTTGCCAAGCGCAGAACTCATTGCAACAATCCTAGAGTTTCGAAAATTGAGAATCAAGCTCATCTCGATGATCGTCCGCGGCCCTGACACCGCCCAGCAGCACGCCGTCGACTGGCTCCGGCACGCAATCGTGCGCGGCGACCTGCGACCGGGACAGCGCGTGACCCAGGACGAGATCGCCGAACGGATCGGAGTGAGCCTCGCCCCCGTGCGCGAGGCGCTCCGCGTCCTCGAACAGGAGGGTCAGCTCACCTACCGGCCTCGCCGCGGGTACTTCGTGACCGAGCTGCGGATCGAGGACCTCGACGAGATCTACGGGCTGCGGCAGGTGCTGGAGGAACGAGCAGCGCGCCACGCCCTACCCACGATCGACGGCGACGCGCTCGAGCGGATCACGCTCGCGGCGAGCGACTGCGACGCCGCGGCGGCCACTGGCGACATCGCCGCCGAGCTCGAGGCCAATCGACGCTTTCACTTCGGGATCCTCGAGGCCCCCGACAACCCCCACCACATCCGCGTCATTCGCCTCCTCTGGGACGCGACCGAAGCCTACCGGGCCCTGTACTACAACTCGTCAGACGAACGCCGAGCCGCATCGGCCGCCCACGATCGAATCCTCCGCGCACTCAAGAAAGGCGACGCCGACCGCCTCGTTGCCGAACTCGACCGGCACCGACACCGCGCGCTCGAGGTACTCCGGAACATCCTCGGCGAAGGTCAACGCGACGAAAACCTAGAACTTGGTTGATTGTTGACGGCGTTTAGCCCGGCGCGTCGCCGCTCCCGCACGTCCTGGGCTTCCGGACACTACCCGCCACATTCTTCGTCTTCCTTGTGGCGATGGTGATCATCTACCTGGCGCTGATCGAGCTCGCCAAGCGGCGCTTCTACCGCGCTCTCCCGCAGGGCCGACCGGTCGCCCGCCATCAATCGCAGCGGCGGGTTCATCACCGGGCCTCTCGATGGAGCGTCACTGAGCGCATCGCAACGCAACACCGATAATCGCCGGTCATCCAACGTTCCCGGGCGAGCTGAGCTGAGGCGGCGCCGGCGCGCCGTCTCGCCTGCTCAGAATCCGCCCGAGAGCGTGAGCGAAGCCTCGAGCCGCACGGGTGGCCGGTCCAATTCACCGCCCAAAGGACCGAGGAAAGTACGGATGTATTCCCTGCGCTTGGTGCTAGTGCTAGTACTGTGCAACTTCCGTCACACGGCGGAAGATGGTGCAAGTGACTGGCGCCTCGATCGAGGACGCGGCCGTCGGGGAGAGATTCTTTGGCCACTGGAATCGGGATCGGCTTGACAACCCGCGAACTCCGCGATCTACGAATCGGTTGGTTGGTACGCGTTGCCCCGTTCGAGGCACAGCGGCGAGCCCGCCACATTCACCACGGCGTACGAGACCTGCTTCCAAGACACCGATCGGAGGTGCGCCCATGAATCCGACGACCGTACGCGTCGAACCCAACGTTTGTGGGGCATGGGAGGTCTCGGTCCTTGACCAGCCCAGCGGGGTCACCTGCAAGACCGTGGACGAGGCCCGCGTGGTGGCACGCCGTTGTGCGGCGGACAGACGGCCGTGCGAGCTGATTATCCGTGACGCCTACCACCGCGTTGTGCATCGCGAGCTAGTTGGCGCCGGGAGGCGCACGGAGCCCGCCCCCTAAACGAACTACACCGGTGTCCGGTCGTCGTCATCGGGCCGTCCGTCGCTGCAGCCCCAGCGCGCGAACTAACGTTCGCAATGGGGGAGAACATGTATCTGCCGACGGCCGCAGACCGGAACGAGGTCAGCCGCCCGCCCGGTAGCACTCGTCGTCGTGCCAGGCACCACGGCCGGAGCGCTAATCGGCGTGTTGGTGCGGCCTGATGATCCGGAGGTTGCCCGTCCGCGCCTCGAGCCGATCGAACGCAGCTTCGAGATCGGTAGAGGGACGGTCCGCGGACCACCGGCTGCCGACGCGCTGCACTTCCCCCGCCGCCTCCATTGCGCGTAGCCTCGAGAGCACCTTCCGCTCGTTGAGTCCCGCCGCCCTGGCGATGCGTCCGACCGACTGAGGGCCAGGCGGCAGATCGCGTAGCGCCCGCCTCAGTCGATCCTCTCCCTTCGAGGACGATGCACGATGCCGTCGGGGCGGTCGTGGCGAGGCAGCCGGCGCCGTGGTCGGCGCGGGCGGCTCGGCCATGGTTGCCGCTGCCGCCAGCCTCGGCCGGCACCCGGGGCAGGTCACCACCGGGTCGTGACCCTCCCGGCGGAGGACCTCAAAGCGACGCCAGTGACGTCCGGTATGGCAACCGGAGCATCGGCGTCCCGCCTTCTCGATGATCGTGAGGTCTTCTGCGGTCATTCCGAACTGACTCGAACATAGCAGCGCGTAAAGCGTCGAGACCGTCGCCGCGTGGCCGGACGGGTTCATCGCAAGCGCCAGGTTCGCCTCGGTCTCGGCCAGGGTCAGGTTCTGGGGCGCGCCGAAGGAGCCTCCAGCCGGACGTGTGGTCATTTGCACGATGCTCTGGCTGCCGTATCTGTGGTCTAGCCCGAATAACTCCAGGGATCGCGAAGCTGCTTTGGTCGCACACGTCCGCGGAATCAGATTGAATCGGCCTGTTTGTGCCGAACTCAAACTGGAGGAGTGTCGTGGCGCTGACGCAGTCGCAACTCGTAAGTGCAGTGGCCGATCGTGCGGAGTTGAGTCCGATTCTCTGCCCTCGCGCGGTGCTCGTCAACCCGGCCGGGGTGCGGCGTTACAGCGGGGTCCCTGCTTCGGCGGGGACCTCGCGCATCGCGAGCAGGATTGCGCCGGCGGTAACAGCGGCGAACGCGAGTATTCGCAGTGCGCCGAGGAGCCCGGACGGTATCGGTTCTTTGAGGACGATGGTCCCTGCGGCGATGGGTGCTGCATTGGTCAGCAACGTGGCGAGTCCTGCGACCGTCAGCGCCGCGCCGCGCTGGTAGCCGAGCTGCAGCAGCGAGGTTCCGAGCACGTAGCCGATGATTAGGGTCACTAGGAACGCGACGCGAGCGCCGCCCTGGGTCGCCAGCTTCGTCGAGAAGTCGCCGATCGAGAACAGCAGACCGCCCGCGATGCCCATCGCTGCGGCGACCGTCCCTGTACGGCGTCCGACCCACAGCGCCAGCGCGGCCAGTAGAGCTGCTCCGCCGATCCACAACAGAATCGTGGCCGTCGAGCCGTGAGATCCTTCGCCGCTGCTCTTGGCGAGCGAGACCGCGAGGGCCAGCAGGCCGACGACCGACAGACTCACGCCCATCGTTTCGCGCCGCTCGAGCTTGCGTCCGGCGATTCGCGCGGACAGGAACGCGAGCACGCCGATGCCTCCGGCCGCGATGCTCTGGACCAGAGCGAGTGATGCCAGCGCCAGCGCCGCCGCGTAGAGCGCGAACCCGCCGGTCTCCATCGCGAAGCCGAGCATCCAGCTCCGGTCCTCGAGCAGCAGCCGCAGCGAGTGAAGCGGGCGACGCATCGACAGGCACGGAAGGGAGGCGGCGGCGTCGTGCTCGCGGAGATAGGCCACGCTCGTCAGCGTGGTCGATGCGGCCGCGAGTACCAGAGCGATGGCTGTGCGAGCGTCCACGGCCGCGACCAAGCGTACGTCAGGCCGGTGGTGACGCCGGCCAGTATCGTCGGGTCCGTGCAGGGCAGATTTCGGACGCGGCCGGTCGTGCTGGCGGTAGTGGCGACTGGGGTCGCTGCGATCGCCGTGGTGGCGATCGCGCGCGCGACCGGCGTCGATCAGGTCGGAAAGGCCTTCGCGGATCTCGACCCGAGGTGGATCGCGCTGATCGCGGGTGCCGAGGTCGTCGCTTACGCGGCGTACATGATCGCCTACCGCTCGATCGCGCAGGTCCATGGGCACCCCGCGCTGGCCTTGCCGCTCGTCGCTCGCGTCGTGATCGCCGGTTTTGGGCCGTTCTCGATCGCCGGCGGGTTTGGCATCGACCGGCAGGCGCTACAGGCGCTTCACGAGGACGAGCACAGCGCCCGCGTGAGGGTGCTCGCGCTGGGAACGCTCGAATGGGCGGTGCTGGCGCCGATCGCGTGCATCACCGCGATCATCATGTTGGCCCAGGGGGTCAACATCATGGCGTCGCTGCTGTGGCCGTGGGCGATCGCCGTGCCACTCGGATTCGGGTTCGGCATATGGGCGAGCTTCCCTCACCGGATCGAACGACTGTCGCGGATCCAAGGTGGCCGTCTGCGATGGCTTGCCGGTGGGCTCGAGGGCATCGGGGTGCTCCGCACCCTGATCCTTAACCCGAGAACCTACGCCGGGGCGTGGATCGGCACCGGGCTGTACTGGGCCGCCGACATCGGCGCGTTCTACGGAGGGCTGCGCACATTCGGGCTGGCTCCGGGTATCGGCAAGGTGATCATCGCGTACGCCACCGGGTACGCCGCGACTCGCCGATCTCTCCCGCTCGGCGGAGCGGGCATCACCGAGGTCCTGATGACGTACTCGCTCTACTGGGTGCGCGAGCCATTGGCGCCGGCGCTCGCCGCAGTCGTCGCCTATCGCGCCTTCAACTTCCTGCTCGCGGCGACACCGGGACTCCTCGCCCACCGCCAGCTGCAAGCACTGATCACGACCGACGAGGCGCGTGATCGTTGACCTGTGATAAATGTCACAAGGCGTGACCCCCGGCTCACGATTATGTTCGCGTTCAATTCACTGGGCAACAAGGGGGATGTCAGATGGCGCTTACGTGGCCGCTGGAGCAGGAGGGATCCACTGGTGAGGACGTGAAGACCGTCCAGTATCTGGTTACGGGGCACGGCCACCCCACTGGGGTGGACGGTGTGTTCGGTCCGCTGACGAAGGCGGCGGTGGAGGCCTTTCAGTCGTCGCGCGGGCTGGCCGCCGACGGGATCGTCGGGCCGCAGACCTGGCCGCAGCTGATCGTACAGGTGCAGCAGGGAAGTAACGGTGACGCGGTGCGCGCCGTTCAGAGTCAGATCCACGGGCGCGGTGAGGGCGCCCAGATTGCAATTGACGGCGTATTTGGCCCGGACACCAATGATGCGGTGCGGGCCTTCCAGACGCTACTCGGTCTGGCGGTTGACGGGATCGTCGGACAGCATACCTGGAACCATCTGGTCAACGGCTATCTCGCCGCGCCGGACCCGCAGACCGCCGCCAAGGACGTGTTCGGCGCGTGGAAGGCCCACAACGCCGGCCAGGCTGGCAGGAACGCCACCCCAGCGGCAGTGACCGAGATCTTCGCCCAGAGCTTCTCACCGGGCGACGGCTGGTCGTTCGAGGGCTGCCAGGGCGCCCTCGGACACACGTTCTGCAGCTGGAAGCGTTCCAACGGCCACGAGCTGAGGATCGGCGTCATAAACGCGGTTGAGGGCCCGTACTACGTCGCCGACCAAGCTCAGTTCACCTGATCGGAGGTCGGCGTGTCCGTGGCAGAGATCAAGCTCCCAGCTTCTGGCGGTGCCGGATTGCGAGGTTCGCAATGTCCCAAGATATGGGCGAACGAGTCTCATCGCCGCTGACCGTGCGCCGGCGCCGCACCACGGCCACCAGCAGCAGCGCGAACGCCACAGCTCGGGGGTAGGACTCATCGTAGGCGACCGGGGCGTGACGGCGGGCGGGTCGACCCCGAGGCCACGGGGCGCGAGAATCGCGGCATGGACTCAAGCGCAGCGGCGCAGACAACGCGCGAGGTACCGCGCATCCCCGCCTCCGCAGGCGCGGTGATACGCGACGGAAACGGGCGACTGCTGATCCTGAAACCGAGCTACAAGAAGGGTTGGACGATTCCCGGCGGTCAGATCGAGGCGGACGGCGAATCGCCGTGGGAGGGCTGTCGGCGCGAGACACGCGAGGAGTGCGGCCTCGAGGTCACGCACGGACGGCTCGTATGCGTGGACTTTCTGCGCCCCAAGCCGAGCCGGCCGGGCGGGATCAGGTTCCTGTTCGATTGTGGGATGTTCACCGAACCACAGCTGGGCGAAATCCGCCTGGACGGTCGCGAGATCGAGGACTATCGCTTGGTGGAGGTGGATCGGGCGCTCGAGCTCCTGAGCGGACCGGTCCGCCGCCGTGCGGCCGCCGGCTTGGCAGCGGCCTCATGCATCTACCTCGAGAACGGCGAGCCCGTTCGCGGCGTTGACGCATGAGATCAGCACGATGCGGCGTGTTCGGCCCGCGCGGGGAAGCACTCACCGAGGGGATCGGCGCAAGCCGCGAGATGACGTTTGTGGTCAGCCGGTGTTGCGCAGCCCGCTCGCGATGCCGTTGATCGTCATGAGGCTGATTCGCTCGAGTTCCTCGCGCTCGCTTGGCGGTCCGTGACGCAGCCGACTCAAGAGGTTGATCTGAATGAACGATAGCGGTTCGACGAACGGGCTTCGCCGGTCGATCGATGCCTGCAGGACGGGTTCGCGGTCGAGCAGCCGGTCGTAGCCGCGGAGTCGCAGCAGCTCAGCCTGCGTCTTCTCCAGCTCGGCGCCGAGCTCGCGCCAGATGCGCTCGCGCGGCGGCTCGTCGGCCCAGAGCTGTGCGTACCTGTAGCCGATAATTGGATCGGTCTTCGCGAGTGCCATCTCGGCGTTGGACAGAAGCGTCGCGAAGAACGGACACTTGGCCATCATTTCGCGCAGGGCCGCCTCGCCGTGCCGCTCGCGAGCACTCTCGAGGGCGGATCCCAGCCCGAACCATGCGGGCAGCACGATCCGCGACTGGGTCCACGAGAACACCCATGGAATCGCACGCAACTCGTCGATGCCCCCGTCCGCCCGCCGCCGCGGCGGGCGCGATCCGAGGCGCTGACGGGAGACCTCATCGACCGGGGTGGCGGCGGCGAAGAACCGCAAGAAGTCCGGGTCGTCGTAGACCGTCGCGCGATACAGCTCGGCCGAATCGTCGGCCATCTCCTGCAGGACCTCGTCGTAGCGCGCATCCGCGGGCGCGTTCGTCCCGGCGAGCAGCGTGGCGCTGAGCGCCAGCTCGAGCTCGCGGTGGGCGATCTCCGCGACCGCGTACTTCGCCGTCAGCACCTCGCCCTGCTCCGTCATCTTCAGCCGCCCGTTGACGGTGCCGGGTGCGAGTGCGAGGATCGCATCGTTCGTCGGCCCGCCACCGCGGCCGATCGCGCCGCCGCGACCGTGGAAGAAGGTGCAGGTGGCGCCGTACGCAGCGATCGCTGCGGCAATCCGGGTTTGTGCCTGGTACGCGGCCCACCCCGAGGCCACGTAGCCGGCGTCCTTGTTGGAGTCCGAGTAGCCCAGCATCACCTCCTGCTCGTCACCCACCGACCCGAGTGCGGCGCGATACTCCGGCAGAGACAGCAGGCGATGCATGGTGCTGCCGGCCTGCAGGAGCGTCGAGCGCGCCTCGAACAGCGGGACGATCCGAAGACGGGCGCCCTCACCGCCGGGGCGGCTGAGACCTGCCTCCTTCATCAGCAGCAGCACCTCGAGCAGATCAGCCGGTCCCGATGTGCCCGAGACGATGTACGACTGAATCGATCCCGCGTGACTGCCGCTCAGCGCTGTTCGCAGCATCCGAAATGTCTCGATCGTCTCCTTGGTGCCCAGTGAGAAGCCGGTGATGTCCGTCGGGATGAGCGGGCGTCGCTCGGCGATCGAGCGGCGCAGCAACTCGATGCGCGGTTCGTCGGGCAGCCCCGCATAGTCGGAGACGATCCCAAGGCCGGTGTAGATCTCGTGGAGCGAGCGGCGGTGGATCTCGGCGTGCTCGCGGATATCGAGTGTGGCGAAGTGAAACCCGAACACCTCGACCTGGCGGATCACATCGCGGAGGTCCGCGCTCGCGGCGAACGCCGCCCCCGAACGCAGCTGCGCGGTCTCGACGCGGCGCAGATCCGAGACCAGCCCGGACGGATCGCGATAGCCTCCACCCCTGCCTTGCGCGGCCGCCCGCAGTCGTTCGCGCATGAACGTCAACGCACGGCGATACGGCTCCTCCGGGTTGAGCGCATCGAGCTGTGCCGCCAGGTCGGGGAACGCGCCGGAACCGGCCCAGAGAATCGGCTCGAGTTCCGGCACGTCGCCCGCGATTCGCGATGAGAACGAGAGCCGCCCGGCGAGCATCTCGATCCTCCCCTCCAGGAATCTCAGACATTGGTCGCGCATCAGCTCGAGCGCCCCTAGCGTGCGGTCAGGCGTGACGAGCGGGTTGCCGTCGCGGTCGCCGCCGATCCACGAGCCGAAGCTCAGCAGCCGGGGCACCCCCATCTCCGCTCCGGGGTAGAACTCGGCAAGCGCTTCTTCGAGGTCGCGATAAACGCGCGGCACCGTCTCCGCGAGCGAGCTCGAGAAATGCAGAAGCCCCCCGCGCACCTCGTCCAGAACTGTCGGCGTTTTTGCGCGCAGATCGTCTGATCCCCAGAGCTCCTGCACGGTGCCGCGCATCCGTCGCATCACGTCCGGGCGATCGGCCGTAGGTCCGTACTCGAGCTCGCGCAGCTGACCGAAGACCCGGGCAAGCTTGTCGATCGTGGTCCGGCGGCGTGCCTCGGTCGGATGTGCCGTCATGACAAGGCGCAGCTCGGCCCGACGCAACACCGTAGCGAGCTCCCCGGCGCCCACGCCGCGCCTTCTGAGCAGCGCGACAGCCTCGCGAAGCGACCCCGGCCGCGGCGCCGGCGCAACCCTGACCTCCCGACGACGGATACGTCGGACGCGCTCGTTGTCCTCCGCCAGGTTGACCAATTGAAACCACCGCGTCAGCGACCTCACGAGCATCGCCGCACGCGACAGGTCAAGGCCCGCAACGAGCTCGTCCAGACGGTCGGCAGCGCCCTCATCACCAGCGCGCACCGCCCGCGTGAGATCCACCGCCGCATCCATCAGCCGGACCGCGTCGGGCCCGTCGCTCGCCCGCACGACCGTATGGAGGATCTGCGTCAAGAGCTCGATGTCGCGGCCGAGCGCATCGCAGGCCTCGCCCCCGGCGTCGAGCGGACGCCCGTCGGTGGCCGCCGCGGCTGCGGGCGCGGCACGCTCTGCGCGATCGAAGACCTTCGGCTCCACGAGAACACCGATCGTGCACCACGGCGCACGGCGGGTCAATGGACAGGTGTACAACTCGCGCGCGTCAGCAGCCCGGCGCGGTTCAGCGAGAGGCGATGCGGCGCGCCGGGGCGAGTGGCGAGGTTCTTGAGGCCGCTCGCCCACGATGTTCTCGATCCGGTTGGGTATAAGCGGCTGCATGCCAAAGCCACCCCTTCCGAGGGGGCGGATCGATGCAGCAGCCCTGGCGGTGCCGGTCCGGACGTTCCCGCCGGCCGCTGTAGCGTGCGGACCCATGCGATCGCACGTCAGCACCACGATGCGGCGCCGCAACTCGGCGTTCGACCACGTGCCCGCCCCGGGGCTGGTGCTCGTCGGGATCGCGTCGGTGCAGGTGGGTGCGGCGTTTGCGACGAAGCTGTTCGCACACCTCGGGCCCGCCGGCACCGTGCTGTTGCGTGTCGTGTTCGCGGCGGTCGTTCTGTGCGCGATCTGGCGGCCGAGGCCTCGGGCTCACACGGCGCGCGAGCTTCGCCTCGCCGCGCTGTTCGGATTGTCGCTCGCATTGATGAACCTGAGCTTCTACGAGGCGCTTGACCGTATCCACCTCGGCATCGCCGTGACGCTCGAGTTCGTGGGACCCCTGGGCGTCGCGCTCGCCGGGTCGCGAAGCCGGCTGGACGTTGTCTGGGGCCTGCTAGCCGCGGCCGGCGTCGCCCTGCTCGGCGGCGTCGGCACGCCCAACCTGGCCGGCGTTCTGTTCGCGCTCGCCGCCGGTGGCTTCTGGGCCGCCTACATCCTCCTGAGCGCTCGCGTCGGCCGCGCCTTTCACCGCGGCGACGGATTGGCGATCGCGATGGCGGTCGGCGCGTTGCCGCTGATCCCGCTGGGCGTTGCCGACGCCGGCGCGCAGCTGCTGCACCCGGACCTGCTCGCAGTCGGATTCGCGGTAGCGATGCTCAGCTCGGTCGTCCCGTACTCGCTCGAGCTCGAGGCGCTGAGGCGGATACGTCCTCAGCTGTTCGGCGTGCTGATGAGCGTCGAGCCGGCAATGGCGGCGCTCGCCGGCCTGATCGTGCTCGGCCAGGGCTTGAGCGCGCTGGACGTCGGGGCGATCGCCCTCGTCGTCACCGCCAGCGCCGGCGCGACGTTCGGCAGCCGAGGCGTGACCCCGCTCGACGCGTGACCCCGAGTGTCTTCGGTGAGCGTGGTGAAGAACACGCGCTGTTTTGGATCTTGACGGACGTTGGAAATTCAGCAGGCTCGGCGATCGCGTTCCGCGCCCGAGGAGCCGACGCGAGTGGGCTGCTGCGGTCAGGCGGCCTCGAGCTCCGCCGGCGCCGGCGGTCCACATTGGGAGATGTCGGTGGCAAGGCGCGTCGCGCTCGCCTGCTCCCAGCGACCGCTCGCCACGAGCGCGCTACACAGACGATCCATGTCGTGAAGGGCCTCGCGCGCGGCGACGTCTTCGAGCAGCTCGCGGCTGAAGATCAAGTTGTCGACCGCATGCCGGATTCGCTCCTGCTCGCCGGTTATGAGCTTGCTCGGGCCCACCTCCCTCAGGGTGTGCATCACACGTCGGTAGGCATGGGCACGTTCAGGTGTCATCGCGCAAGTGAGGTGCTCAGGGCTTCTCTGGCAAGGCAATGATGCCGACCTGCGCCGTACCTGCCTGTAGCCCGTTGACCAGAGATCTGCTTCCGGCCCTGTACGTTTGGCGAGCCCGAGGGACCGGCGTCCCGTCGTCGTCAGCAGCAGGTGGAGCACTACTGGCCCGCGCTGGTCGCGGCGTGGCCGGCGCACGAGACCTACCACCGCCGCAACGGCGTTCGGAAGCTCTACGTGCTCGAGCCCGTCGATCGGAGATAGAGCGGGCATCCGCCGGTGACCCTCTCGGTGTCGCCGTACCTTACGAACGCGACCACTAAGCTTCCGCCCCAGTTCTGTAGTGAGCCAAGTGTCGCTCGGTCTCCGTGAGTGCTGGAATCGGGTGCTCGGTTTGGAAGGAGGCAGCGATGTCAAGCGTTGGGTCTGAAGCTGAGACCGTGGTCGCGGGGGCCGGGAACGGCCGGTCGGCGGGCGTGCTGACGGTCGAGAATCCGGCGACCGGACGGGCGGCGGGTGAGGTCCCGTCGCTCGGTCGCGAGGAGACGCTGGGGCTGGTTAGGCGCGCCCGGGCCGCCCAGCCTGAATGGGAGGCGCTCGGGTTTCGCGGTCGTGGGGACCTCCTGCGCGACATGCGCAAATGGCTCGTGAGCAACCGCAGCCGCGCGATCCGGACTCTGTGCGACGAGAATGGTAAGGCCTACGAAGACGCTCAGGGCGAGCTTGTCTACTGCGCGGATGCGCTCGGCTTCTGGGCCAAGAGGGCTTCGAAATGGTTGGCTGATGAGCGGGAGCGCCCGCACTCGCCGCTGCTGTACGGGCGCAAGCTCATCAACCGCTACGTCCCGTACGGCGTGGTCGGCGTGATCGGGCCGTGGAACTACCCGTTGATCAACAACTTCGGTGATGCGATTCCGGCGCTGATGGCCGGCAATTCGGTAGTGCTGAAGCCGGCGAGCATCACCCCCATGAGCTCGCTGCTGATGGCCGAGGGCATGCGCGAGGTCGGCGTTCCCGAGGACGTGTTCCTGGTGGCCACGGGAGCCGGTGGCACCGTCGGCAGTGCGCTGGTCGAGTCTGTGGACATGCTGCACTTCACCGGATCCACCGACGTCGGCAGACGGCTGATGCAGGAAGGCGCGAAGCGGCTGCTGCCGGTGACGCTCGAGCTTGGTGGGAAGGACCCGATGGTCGTGCTGCGCGGAGCGAACGTGGAGCGCGCCGCCAACGCGGCCGTGTGGGGGGCGCTGCAGAACGCGGGGCAGACCTGCATCTCGGTCGAGCGCGTGTACGTCGAGGGCGACGCCTACGAACCGTTCGTCGCCAAAGTGGTCGAGAAGGTCAAGCGGCTTCGTCAAGGCCCCCCTGCCGGGCCCGGCCAGGTAGATGTGGGCGCCATGACTTCTTCCGAGCAGGTCGAGGTGATCGAGGAGCATCTTCGGGACGCGGTCGAGAAGGGAGCCCGGATCGAGACCGGCGGCACGCTGCGCGCCGGCGCAGGCCGTTTCTTTGAGCCCACCGTGCTGACCAACGTCGATCACTCGATGAAGATCATGCGCGAGGAGACGTTCGGCCCGACGCTGCCGATCATGCGAGTCCAGAACGAGGAGGAGGCAATCCGGCTCGCCAACGACTCGACCATGGGCCTCGACGCGAGTGTGTTCGCCGACCATTTGGATCATGCCGAGAGGGTCGCGCGGCGCATCCAGTCTGGAGCGGTCATCGTCAACGACACGCTCACGAACTACTTGGCGATGGAGATCCCGATCGGCGGCATCAAGGAGTCCGGCGTGGGTGCCCGCCACGGCAAGATCGGCATCCAGAAGTACTGCAGGCGACAGAGCCTGGTCGTGACCCGACTCGGCCTCGACCGCGAGATCTACCACTTCCCGTACACGAAGGCCGCAGCGAAGCTCACCGACGTGCTGATCGTCGGGCTGTTCGGGCGGGGCAGTCGCAGGCGCTGAGGTCGAATGGTCGCGCATGCGCTGACCCCGCGGGCGTGAGCATGTTCACGGCGGGCTTGGTCGGCGGATAGCGAGCGCGGCGCCGCCGTCCGGGAGCCCGAGTCCGCCTCGCCCTTGCGCGTGCACCAGTTCGCCTTCCCGCCGGTGCTCGATCTCAGCCACGTGCGACCAGAACTCGCGCTCGAACGCTGCCCAGTCGACGGTGATGCCTCCGCCACCGCCCCCGGGATTCAGCGGAGCCTCGTCGCTTCCCCAGCGCCACCATCCGTGGCCGTCATCGCCGCGTCCGCGTCGGGGAAGCGCGCGCCACGGCGCGATGACCTTCAGCCAGCACGCGCCGCTCACGCTCAGCGCGAGCCCGGCGAGCGGCCCGGCGCACACGAATGGCAACCCAAGCTGGTGATGTTCGGCGAGGGCCAGCTCCTCTCCAACCAGTCGGCGGCTTGTTGCCCCGTGCAAACGCAGGACGGGATGCTCGTGTTTCTGCACATCGCGACCTCCGCGGTGGATCCGGGCCGGTTGACGGGCGACAGTGGGCTTCGCGGTAGGGGATTTCATGCGCAACGCTTCTGTGAGGTGAGCCGCTCAACGTTCAATGATCTTGCGCTTCTGGGTGGGCGTGAAGTCTCGCCCTGGTTCGACGGTGCTCATGCGGTGGTTGGTTCTTGTGCGCGGGTCGGAGGACGCCGCCATCGGCGAAGATCGAGTCGCAGATCGAACAGCTGCTTGCCGTGGGGGTCAGCGAGAACCCCCGGGAGTTACTCTCGGAGCTCTCGAAGCTTGGCGCCAGGCTGATCATCCAGCAGGCCGGGGCAGCTCAACCTGGGAGCCGCTGCCGAACGCCGGGGAATCGCGCGAAGTCGCGATCGTAGGAGACGATGTCCGC
Organism: uncultured Solirubrobacterales bacterium; assembly: GCA_963806475.1. Classification (GTDB taxonomy): domain Bacteria; phylum Actinomycetota; class Thermoleophilia; order Solirubrobacterales; family Solirubrobacteraceae; genus Palsa-465. Next base: position 209,465 of record CAWDYK010000030.1, on the reverse strand, counting down.
GCCATGCTCGAGCGCGAGCGCGGCGAGATGAGCGTCCGTGGTCAGATTCCCGCCTGTGCCGGTGTCGCGCAGGAGCCCGCGCAGGAGGCTCGCATGCCGCGGGGTTGGCTGCGCGACCACCGCGGCAGGAGCGGCCAGCCATGTCTCCACCTGAGCAATCGCCTCGTCGGCGCTCATAACGGTCGGGAAGATCGACGCGTTTGTCCCAATACGGATGAACGCCAGCAGCGCGATCCAGGCCAGTCCGACGGCTTCCGTTCCAGCAAGCGAGGAATCCAGCCACGAGCGTGCCGGCTCATGGTGGAGGCTCGCCCGGTCGACCGCGTACAGCAGCACGTTGGCGTCGACGACGACCACGAGTCGTCAGCGACCTTCGGCAAGACGTCGCGCGAGCGTCTCGTCCTCGAGCTCGGCGGCCAGCGCGAGCGTCTTGGTCACGTCCGCGCGTGCCGGTCCCAGCGCGCGAGGCGTCGTGTAGCCGCGGCTGCCCACCTCGCCGGGCCGGAGACCGGCGCGGATCGCGTCGTTCACCACATCCTTGAACGACACACCGCGCTCGCGCATCGCGCGCTCGACGAGCAAGCGTGTGTCTTCATCGAGAGTGATCGTTGTCCGCACCTGGCCATCATAGCATCACATATCTTGATGCGATGATGGCGGACAACTGAGAATCGACAGGTCGGTGGCATATGTCTCGACCGACGGCGGTCGGCACTGGGGGCTGAATCGCAAGCTGGGAGCCGGCTGATCCAGCCCGGGGCCAGTTCATCGCCACGAGCCCTGATCCGACCTGGCCCGGAAATCGGCTGGCCGACACGGACCCTAGTCCTAACCTTTGCGACGCTGCCGCCGCCCGCGGGCGCGGGCAAGATCGGCGTTCAGCTGCTCGGCGAGTTCCTCAACGGCAGCCCGTGAGCCTCTGCCAAGCCCTCCGCGTCGAGTTGCGATCAGCGCAACCCACCGGTCGCTCGCGTTCATTAGCACCGTCCAGCCACCGTATCCGCCCGGTATGCGCTGGGCGACGAACCCGTCGATATCCGACCACGGATAGCTCCGTGCTCGCCCCAACGGTGGTGTCGAGGTGACTCCGCCCGGCGAGATCTGAACCTTCGTGCGCTCTCCAGCGACCAGCATTCCAGCGCCCATCACACCGAACACGATCAGGGGAAGGATCACACCAGAGGCCGCGAAACCGACGATGCCGATTAGCAGGAACACGGACCCGATCACGCGCGGCTGCCAGCGGCTTATCCCATACACCTTGACCGATGCCGTCTGAGAATGAGACTCCATTTGCGGCGGATCCTCTCACGTCGGCAGCACGCCAACCGTATGACAGGATGAAACTCATGCCTGCGCGCGCGGTCCGCGTCGTTTCAAGCCTGCTCCTGTCGGCGGGACTGCTGGTGTACGGCGCCGGCTGTGGCAGCTCGAAGTCGACCTCCACGGCCTCGTCGGCGGCGGGCGCTACCCGTGCCACGACGTCGGCCGCGAGCACGCGGGCTGCCTCCGGATCCGCCGGGAGGCAGCGATCGACCGGCGCGGTCGTGTCGGCCTCGGTGGGCGGGCTGCATGCGTCGCTGCATGGCGAGAACCATGCTCCGAAGGTCGGCAAGCCGTGGCGCTACACGGTGCATGCGAGCGACGCAAGCGGGCGCCCGGTCGCCGGGACGGTGGACAGCGAATTCGCCTTCGGCGGTCAGGTCGTCGGGCGCGAGACCCCGCCGACGCACCGGCTGAGGAACGGGCGCTTGAATGACAACCTCACGTTTCCCGGCCGGGCAGTGGGATCCCCGCTGACGTTCCGCGTCGTCGTCCACACGCAGCTCGGATCGGTGACGCTCGACTGGACCGTGAAGGTCACGCCTTGAGCGCGCGCATCGAACGCTCGCCAAGCCGCACGATCGCCGCGGCGCCATCGGCGAGCGGGCGAACGGCGAGCGCTCGGCCCGGGCCCGCGATGTGGTCGACCTCGGCCTTGGACTAGGGTCACGACAGCAGGTGCAGGTCGATTCCGGGAGGGGCCCAGTAGTGCAGTCCCGCGGGGTCGGAGATCGATGAGCAGACCGGCGCCGCAAGCCGGCCCGCGCGGCGCAGCTCGCCGAGCGCCCACACAGAATCAGCACGCGCAGCCCGGCCGATCGCTGCTCCGACTGGCCGCGCTCCCGGTGCTCCTGATCGCCCTGCTGGGGAACGACAGCTGGAGAACCGCGACCGGCCACGGCGCTCTGCTCGCAGCCGGAGTGGTGATCGTCGGCGCCGGTGCGTTCTGCCTCGGCGGCGCCGAAGCTCGTGCGTTTGCGGCCGGCGACGCCCGATGAGCATCCGCCTCGGCGATCCGCATCACCCGTCGTCGGCGACGAGCGCCCAATCCGGCTCGCCGATGTCGAGGCGGGCGAGCAGGCCGCGCAGCATCTCGCGGTCCTCGGGCTCGAGGTCGGCCAAGATCTCATCCTCGACGGTCTGCAGCGCGGTGTCGCATTCCATCAGCGCGAGCTCGCCGCGGCGGGATAGCTCGATCAGTCCGCGGCGCCGGTCGTTGCGGTCCCGATGGCGCATGATCAAATGATGTTCCTCGAGTGCATTAAGCAGGCAGACCATGCTGCTGGCGTCCATGCACAAGCGCTCCGCGAGCGTCTGCTGTGCCGTCGACCTATGTCCGCGAAGGTAGCTGAGGGCGACGAGATCGCGCTGGCGGAGGCCAAGCGGCGCCAACGCCTGCTCGATTCGCTGACGCACAAGCCGGGCCACCCGGGCGATCAGCACCGTGGCGTACGCGGGGACCATGGCTGACGCTTCGCTCGTGCTCACCCCGGGAGACAGTCTACCTGGCGTATATTGTTCTAGTCCAGGATGGTTGTGCCCGCCACAACTAATTCCGGGCGACGCTCCGCGCGCCGCAAGATGAACAGGAGCGCCGATTCGGACGGCAGACGATGAGCGGCGCACGCGTCATCGTCGAGCACGTTTCCCGCGCGTACGCGCGGTCGGTCGTCCTGAACGACGTCAGCTTCGTCGTGGAGCCCGGCGAGCTTGTGGCGCTGACCGGGCCATCCGGATCGGGCAAGACGACGCTGCTGCAGCTGATCGGCAGCCTCGACCGCCCGACCGCGGGCCGGATCCTCGTCGACGACGTGTCGGTCGGCGAGCTCTCTCGTCCCGCGCGCTTCAGGCGCGAGATCGTCGGGTTCGTGTTTCAACTGCACTACCTGCTGCCGGCACTGACGGTGCAGCAGAACGTGGAACTGCCGCTGGTCGCCGGGCGGGCGCCGCGGCGAGAACGAGCCCGCAGATCGCTCGAGCTGCTCGACGAGGTCGAGCTGGCCGCGCGCGCCGGCGACCTCCCGGCCGACCTGTCCGGCGGTGAACGCCAGCGTGTCGCGATCGCGCGCGCGCTCGCGGGACGGCCCCGACTGATCCTGGCCGACGAGCCGACCGGATCGCTGGACTCGGTCGCCTCGCGGAGGGTGTGGGATCTCCTCGCCCAGGTGCGGGCGCGTCACGGCACGACGATCATGATCGCCTCGCACGACGCGACGCTTGCGGAGCGCGTCGATCGAGCCCTGCGCCTGATCGACGGCCGGCTCATGCCACCGGTGGAGCCGCAGCGCGCGCGCGAAGGGGTGGCTTGACCGCGCTGTTGTCAAGCACGTTGGCGGGCCTCAAGCACCGGCCGGGGCGGACGATCCTCGCGGCCCTCGGGACCGCGCTCGGGATCGCGACGATCGTCGCGCTGCTGGCGGTGGTAGGCGGCGCAAAACACAGCGCCGGCGACTTCGTGCATCTGGGCGCCTCCGACCTGGGCCTGTTTCAGAAGGATGCCGCCGACCCGACCACGTCGATCCTCTCGACGAGGCTGATCCCGTCGCTGCGCCGGACACCCGGAATCGCCGATGCGACGCCGCTCGTGCTGCTGGTCGACGACATCCCCAGGGCGCCGGGCGCGGTCGCGTTCGGGGCGCCGCGCGACGGCTTCCTGACGAGGCGCCTGGTGTTCACCAGCGGACGCCTGTACCGCTCGGGAGACGAGGTCGTCGTCGGCGATCAGCTCGCGGGGCATCTGCACGCGGAACCCGGCGCGAGCCTCCAGGTTCATCACCGGACGCTGCGCGTGGTCGGGATCTACCACATCGGCGTCGCGTACCAGGACAGCGGCGTGTTCATGCCGCTGGCCACAGCTCAGGCGATCAGCGGGCGCCAGGGCGAGGCCACGACGATCCCCATCAAGCTCGCCGTCGGCGCCCGCCCCGACGCCGTGAAGCGCACGATCACCCAGCGCTTCCCCGGCATCCTCGTGATCTCGGACCCCGAGGAGGCGACGCGAGCGGGCGCAAACGGGCAGTTGGTCTCGAATGCAGCGCTCGTCATCGCCGTCCTCGCGCTCCTGATCGGCGGGATCGGCGTGATGAACACGATGCTCATGTCGGTCGTCGAGCGCCGCTCGGAGTTCGCCCTCCTCTCCGCGGTCGGCTGGAGCGCGCCGCAGGTGGCAGGTCGGGTGCTGATCGAGGGGGTGGCGACCGCGCTGATCGGCGCCGGGATCGGGTTGCTCCTCGGCGTCGTCGGCGCGCAGCTGCTCGTCAACGTTCTCGGCGCGCAGCAGTTCGTCGCGCCCGAGCTGTCCGCCTGGGACTTCGGCCGCGCGCTGCTCGTCGGCGTGCTGATCGGCGTCCTCGGCGGGCTCTACCCGGCGTGGCGCGCGGCGCAGGTGTCGCCGGCCAAGGTGCTTGCACAGCACTAGTAATTAGTTACTGAAGCTCCTATCTTTGTCCGGCGGGGGCCGAGCGCGAGGTACCAGGAGCCGGTCGCGTAGGCGAGCACCCAGCTTCGCGGATAGAGCACCGCGCTGCCGCACGATCCCGGCCCGTAGTGGTTCACTGGATTGGAGAAGTAGTTGCCCGCCGGGTCATAGACGACATATTCGTTGCGATTGCCGCGGGCGCGCCCGGTCACGACGATCACGTGCCCGTCTCCCGCGGTTCCCCACCGCCCCCTTCCGAGGTCCGTGCTCAGCACGACGGGTCCTCGCCGCAGCGCGCGGTCGATCGTGGCCTCATTCGAACGGTCGAGGTCCGTGCCGGTCGTTTCGGTCGCGACCGTATCGGCGTCGGTTCCGAGTCGACCGAGGGTTGTCTGCTTCCAGCCGTGCGTACGCAGGAACGTCACGGCCTTAACGCCGACGAAGTCGTCAACGGAGTGCGGTGAGACCCGATCGCGGGGCTGTTGCATGGTCTGGTCGAAGACCGTCTCGAGAGGGGGCAGTGACGCGAGGCTCGCCCGCGTCGTGTCGTGGTCTCGTCCGGTCCGCCGTTCCGACAGCAGCATGGCCATCAGGAGCGACGAGGGGCCACATGCGTTGCCGCCGAGCCGGCCACGAGCAGCGGGCAGCGCGAGACGCGCGCCAGCCGTGTACTGGTTGATGTAGTCCGCGCCCGCGGCGCGCGAGGAGCATCGTCCGGATGAACCGAGAACATCGAAGGTCGACCAGCGCACCGTCGTGCAGAACGAATCGACGGCCCAGTGCCAGCCGTTGTTGCCGGTGGAGGGGGGAGACCCGACGGGCGCGGGGGCGCGACCGGCCTGACCAGGGTCCTGTGCGCATGTGCGCGGCGTTGGATCCTCCGCGCCGTCGGGAACCTTCGTCCAATGGACGATGTGGTCGAGGGTCCAATACACGTACGGGCCGGGTCGCCGCAGTAGGATTGAGCTGCCCGACACGACCGCGTCCGGGGACGCCGCAGCGATTGGCCCGCTGCAGCCCGCAGTCAGGCTCACCGGCATCTGCCGGGCCGTTCCGGCAACCTGCCACTGCGTGATGTCGGCTGGTCGTGTCGAGCTCGACGCGAAGCGGTCCAGCCCAGGGGGCGCCGGCGAGCGGCCAAAGTGGGGGGGCAGCAGCTCGCGGCGGCCCTCCCCGATGACCGGGACCCGCCCCGGATCGAAGGTGTACACGCCCCATCCGCGCAGCTCGTTCGTGGTCGCGCGGTTGACCGTCACGCACCTACCCCTGACCGCGGAAGCGTAGGGGAGCCGCGCGCCGGCGGCGGGGATCCACCCCGGCGGCCGATGCGACGCCTTCGCACCGGATCTCGGGTTACGCGCCAACGACACCGAAACCAGCAGAGCGCCGATCGCGGCGAGCGCCACCAGGGCGGGCAACGCGAGGCGCGGTCTTGCAATCGCGTGCCGGCCGTGCGCGCGGCCCCCGGCCAGGCGGAGTCGCGGAACGTCGGTGTCGCGCTGGGCTGCTCCGGACACGAGCGCGGATTTCTACACAACCCGCCGACCTCCTGTCGTTCGGGGGGTGTCGACGGAGGGCGCCGTTAGATTCCTTACGTTCGTCGATCACCAGACAGAAACACTGACCAACGTCGCCGTGCCCGATCCGCTCAGGTTTGATCCGATCGAGGAAGCGGGCCGCCAGTGGCGCAGGCGCTGGGGCGCCGCGCCGGTCCCGTCGATGATGGCGGTGACGTCGGTGATGCGCGTCCAGCAGATCTGGCTGGCACGGCTCAACGAAACGCTCGAGCCGTTCGGCTTGACGTTCGCGCGATACGAGGCGCTGATGCTTCTGTACTTCAGCCGCGCGGGGGCGCTGCCGCTCGGCAAGATGGGCGCCCGACTGCAGGTGCATCCGACGAGCGTCACCAACCTGGTCGACGGGCTCGAGCGCCTGGGCTACGCGGAGCGGACGCCGCATCCAAGTGACCGGCGGACGACGCTGGCAGCGATCACGGAATCTGGGCGCGGAGTAGCCGAAACGGCCACGCAAGCGCTGAATGACATCAGGTTCGGGACCGCGCCGCTGACGGAGGCCGAGCTCGAGACGATCACGGCTCTGCTCCGGCGCCAGCGAGCGGCGAAGGCGACTTCATCCCGGAATAGTTTGACTGCCTACTATCGGATATGCCATACGATACTGAGATGACCCTCACCGACAGCATCCCAGCGTCGCTCGAGCGGTGGCGCACCTCGTACGACTCATCGGCAGAGCGCGAGGCTTCCTTCACGACGCTGTCGGGCGAGGAGGTGAACCCGCTCTACACCGAGCTCGACCTGCCTGACAGGGGCGACGAGGCGATCGGGCTCCCCGGCCAATTCCCGTTTACCCGCGGTGTGTATCCGTCGATGTACCGGGGGCGGTTGTGGACGATGCGTCAGTTTGCCGGTTTCGGCACCGCCGAGGAGACGAATGAACGCTTCCGCTACCTGCTCGACCACGGCCAGACGGGGCTCTCGACCGCGTTCGACATGCCCTCGCTGATGGGCCACGACTCGGACCATCCGCGGTCGCTCGGCGAGGTCGGGCGGGAGGGCGTGGCGGTCGACACGGTGGCCGACATGGAGACGCTGTTCGGGGGCATCCCGCTGGACGAGGTGACGGTGTCGATGACGATCAACGCGCCGGCCGCGATCATGCTCGCGTTCTATGTGGTCGCAGCGGAACGCCAGGGCGTCTCGAGCGAACGGCTCGGCGGGACGATCCAGACGGACATTCTCAAGGAGTACATCGCCCAGAAGGAGTGGTGCTTCCCGGTCGACCCGGCGATGCGGCTGGTGACCGACATGGTCGAGTGGTGCTCGGGGCACATGCCGCGCTGGCATCCGATCTCGATCAGCGGCTATCACATCCGTGAGGCGGGGTCGACGGCGGCGCAGGAGCTTGCGTTCACGCTGAAGGACGGCCTGACATACGTCGAGCACGCGGTCGCGCGGGGGTTGGACGTCGATGACTTCGCGCCGCGGCTTTCGTTCTTCTTCAACGCCCAGATCGAATTCTTCGAGGAGATCGCAAAGTACCGCACGGCGCGGCGGATCTGGGCGCGCGAGCTGCGCGACAGGTTCGGCGCGAAGAATCCGAAGTCGTGGCTGATGCGCTTCCACACCCAGACCGCGGGCGTGTCGCTGACCGCCCAGCAGCCTCTGAACAACATCGTCCGAACGGCGATCGAGGCGCTCGCGGGTGTGCTCGGCGGGACGCAGTCGCTGCACACGAACAGCTTTGACGAGGCACTCGCGCTGCCGACCGAGCAGGCGGTCCGGATCGCGCTGCGGACGCAGCAGATCATCGCGCACGAGACGGGCGTCACGAACACGATCGACCCGCTCGGCGGCTCCTACTTCGTCGAGGCGCTGACCGATCGGATGGAGGAGCGCTGCTATGAGTACTTCGCGAAGATCGACGAGCTCGGCGGAATGGTCGAGGCGGTGAAGCGCGGTTTCCCCCAGCGCGAGATCGCCGATGCCGCATTCGCGCTGCAGCAGGAGGTCGACGCCTCGGAGCGGATCGTCGTCGGCGTCAACGCCCATCTCGAGGGCGATGACGCGGAGACACCCATCCTGCGTATCGATCCTGCGCTCGAGCGCAAGCAGGTCGAGCGCCTGCGCGCCGTCAAGGCGAGTCGCGACAGCGTCGCCGTCGACCGATCCCTCGCCGACCTCAAGGCAGCCGCCGAGGACGGCCGCAACCTGATGCCGGTGCTACTCGACGCCGCTCGCGCGAACGTCTCCGAGGGCGAGATCGTCCACGCACTCCAGCAGGAGTGGGGCAAGTACCGCGAGCAGCCGGTCTACTGAGCGCGGGTCTGGCCCCAGGGGCGGTGTAACAGCCGGCCCTACTAGGAACTAGGGCCAAGGACCCTAGCCCGAGCTGCAGGACCTTCGCCGCCGCTTCGGAAGGTGGTACCCCGACCCACCCTAGGGTTGCTGGTCGGATCGGCTCGGCGGGGGGATCATCAGCCGGCAACCACGGATCAGCTGATGAGAAGGAGCGAGAAGATGTTCACCCAGAATCGAGGCGCGACGGCGTGCTACAGGACCCTGGCCCGCGGATACGGACGCAGCTGGGCGCAGACCTACAAGGCCGCGCAACAGCAGCGCATGTCTCAGGTTCCGCCCGGATCAGCCCGCAAGCACGTCGTGCACGAAGCGCACGACCATCGCGCCATCGCCGACGGCGCTCGCCACGCGGTTTGACGCTCCCGCGCGGACGTCGCCGGCGGCGAATACCCCCGGGCGGATCGTCTCGAGCAGATGGGGCGTGCGATCCGCGAGCGGCCACTGGAGATGGCCCTGACACTTGGCGGCGCCGATGCCGCAGAGCAGATGGCCGGCGGCCCTTAGTGGAGTGGCGTCTCGGGCTGCGAAGTGAGGGCCGCCGGCGCCGGGCAGTCGGGCCACAGCACCCGGGCGATCCCCATGATCTGGGCCGCTCGCTGAACGCTCGGACTGACCTCGCGGGCGACCTCAAGCTGCCACCCGTCCGAACGAGCATCCGTCAGCGCAATGAGCAGGGCCTGCACTCCCGAGCTGTCGATGAAGGCCAGCTGCGAGAGGTCGAGGCGGACGGGATGACCCGTCGCATGCAGCTCATGCAGGCGCTCGGTCAATCGGTCCGTGACCGCGGTGTCGAGCTCACCACGTACGATCAGGCGTAACGTCGCATCAGCATCGAGTCGTTCGCGCATCTCGAACGCCCGCCGGCGCGCTGCGGCCGGCGGTGGCTGCGGGTCGGTCGAGGCGGTCGCGTGTGCAGTCGCCCGGTGGGGGCTAAGCGTCATGCCGCGGGAGCGATCGTCAGAGCGGAAGATGATTTGGATCGAGCCTTCGCACTCCGGATACTCGAGACGGTGCGTGCGGGCGGCGTCGACCCGAAACGCTGCGCTTGTGAACCCGCAGCGATTGCATGCATAGAGCGGCACGGGGCCTGTATTCCCGCGTGACCCCTGGAAGAACCCTCATTCGTCAGCAGACCTTGGCGTAGTCGCGGCCAGGGAGGAGGCGACTCCATTCGGTCCGGGTGAGGTTGCGCCCGGCGATCGCACATGCGTGCTGCTGCCAGTCGGCCAGGTTGGACGGCCAGAGAACACCGCCTCCGGAGTCATCGACCGCGAGCACACTGCAACCATCCGGTGTGAACAGCACCCTCGACGTCGTCCCATCGCGGGTGTTGAGCGCAGTGCCCTTCTGCCGAAGCATCGACGTGAGCCACGGCTTGACGGTTCCGTCCCGGCTGCCGGTCGTCGCGAACCGAGGTCCGCTCGGGTGTGAGCGAGGCGACCCCGCTCGGCCGCGCAGGCGCCGCGGTCACTGCAGGTAGCGCTCTACGGTGTCGGCGTCGCGGACCTGGGCCTCATCGGGGTTCGCGCCGGCATCCCGAAGCGCGCGACGCTGGCGCAGGAGATCCCAGCACCGATCGAGCTCGACCTCGACGGCGTGCAGGTGCGATTGATCCTCGTGGAGCAGCTCTTCGTTCTTGCTGTCCACCTGTTCGCGGCTACGAAGCTCGTGCTCCTCGGCGACAAGGCGCTCGATTCGCGCCGCGATGCTCTCATCACTCATGTCGGCATCCTACGTCCTCGAGCGGGGAAGACCAGGACGACGACGAGGACGAGAGAAGCTCGAGCCGGTTCGAGGAAGCGTGGCTTCCGACATCGAGCAGGGCGGAGGCACCGGGAGGGCAGACCGCCGGCCAGCCTCTCGGGTCGCTGATCGCGTCCTCGATCACGTGGCAGTAAGTCCCTCGCGGAAACCAGCCACGTCGGTGAGCATCGCATCCCCGAGGAACTCGAGCGTATCGAGCGCGCGTGCACCGGCGTCCGGGTTGCCCGCAGCACACGCATCGGTGATAACCACCGGGATGAAGCCGAGATCGCCGGCGTGGCGGACGGTGGGCTCGATCCCGATCTCGGTCGCCACCCCGACGACGGCGACGGCGCTCATCTCGCAGCCGCGCAACGCCAGCTCGAGCGGGGTTCCGGCGAAGGCCGACAGGGTGAGCTTGTCGATGACGGCCTCGCGCTCGGTGGGGGCGAGCTCCGGGACGATCTGGGTCTGGGGTGCGTCGGGAAGGAACGGCGAGCGGACGTCCTCGAGGCGCTCGACGCGCTGCCACGTCCGCCACATGCGCAGCTGTGCGGTCCCCATCAGCTCCACCGGCAAGGTGACGTGGCGCGTGAAGAAAGTACGCACCCCGGTCTCGCGGGCGGCGTCGAGTACCTCGCGCACGCGCCCGATCACGCGCTCGCGATCGGCGATCTGGCCGAGGATGCCCTCCTGCATGTCGTAGACGAGCAGGGCCAGGCGATCCGGTCGGCAGACCTCGGACAGCGCACCTGCTCGACCGCAAGCCGCCCGTTTGAGCAGGATGAGTACATCTTCGGAGCGATCAACGCCGGCGCATCCGGCTTCCTGCTCAAGCCACGCGGCCCGAGGAGCTGATTGCCGCGGTCCACACCGTCGCCGGCGGCGACTCGCTGCTGTCCCCGTCGGTCACCCGCGTCGTGGTTCGCTCTCGCTGCACGGGGACCGGGGCCGGAGCCTCAGCCATAGCTCGGGGTCGGGGGGATCGGTCGCCCGTCGCGAACCGCATCGACGACGGCCTGGGCGTCGGCGGCGCGATACTCCTCGCCGTACACCGCGCCCTCGCGCCGCGGGGCCTCCATCACCGCGCAGGTCGCTGTGCCGCCGAGGTCGACCGGCACGCAGCCCATCTCCTCGATCAGCTTTGCCACCACCCGCTTGGCCTCGTCGTCGTCGCCGCACAGCCACTGAACGACGCGCTGGTCCCCACCCCGGTCCGCGGTCTGCTCCTGGAAGGCGGAGGTCAAAGTGTTGAAGGACTTCGTGTAGCGGGCGCCGGGCATGCGCACCGAGTTGAACGATGCCGCCGTCTGCCCGGGTTCCGGCATCGGTCCCGAGCCGAACTGATTGGTCGTGTCGATCACGATCGTGCCGCCGAGATCGCCCGCCTGCTCGAGCGCCGCCGGGATCACTCCCCATGGCACGGACAGGATCAGCACCTCGCCAAATGCCGCCGCCTCGGTGGGCGAGCCGGTCGACGCCCGATCGCCGAGCTCCGACGCCAACCGCTCGAGCTTCGAGCGCTCGCGCGCGAACGACAGCATCACCTGGTGGCCCGCCTTCACCGCCTGGCGGGCGCAGTTGCCTCCGATACGGCCCGCCCCGATCACGCCGATCTTCATGTCCGCTCCTCCGTTTCATCAAGACGATCACGTTCGACCATATCTTTACCTGTCAGTCAAGTAATCCCGTGCGGGCTGCAGGCTCGCGCGCTCGAATGTCGTCGTAATTGCGAAAGGAGGCACTGAGCCAGGGTCGCCGTCGAGTTTTCCGTCCGCGCGCGTGATACCTTGCCGCCGACATACCGAGCCGAGTCGCCGGGACATCCGTGCCCGGCGAGCGGGGGACCCGTTGCGACCGAAGTCGGTCCTGGGGCGAATCGCCGAAGCAGTTAGGCGTAGCGCACCGCGCGAGCCCGTCAGCTAACTCCGCAGGCTCTCGATTGGTTGACAAGAGAGGGTTTGTGGACAGCGTCCGTGACCTTGCTGGTGCCCAGGTGTGGCGGGAATCGCTCGAGCGCTCGCGCTCGCGGAGGGGCCTGCCGCCTCGTCCTGCGCGCTCGGCCGACCCGGGGCGCTCGGCCGAAGGGGCGCCGTCGCTCGTGTCGTTGCTGTGGGCGTTCGCAGGGCCGCGCCTACGTGCGGCATTGGCCAGACGCCCGCTCAGGTTCGTTGCGGCTCTCTCGGTCATTGTCGTGCTCGCGCTGCTGGCGGGCTTGTCGCGCGGCGCCTCCGACGGTCGCGGCGACAGCGTGCGGGCGAAGCGGACGCAGGCGCGCAAATCGGCCCGGAAAGCGGGCGTGAGCGCACCGCTCGTGGTGCCCGGGCAAAGCACCGCCGCGACCGCCCGCACCGCCGCGACCGCGGGCGCCGACGTGGGCGCGGCGTCCTGCCAGCCGGTCGGGAACTCGAGCGGATATGTCAACCCGCTCGCCTCCGCCACCGTCAAACCCAAGCGGATCGACCAGGGTGTCGACTACACCGGGTCTGGAGCGCTCAAGGCGATCGGCGCCGGCACGGTCACCGAGGTGGCGCTGACCGACACCGGCTGGCCCGGAGCGTTCATCGAGTACCGGCTGACCGCCGGGCCCGACGCCGGCTGCTTCGTCTTCTACGCGGAGGGCGTGACACCGGTGCCGGGCCTCACCGTAGGTCAGGTGGTTCGTGCCGGACGGCCGATCGCGACGCTCATTGCCGGCTACGCCGCCGGGATCGAGGTCGGCTGGGGGGCCGGGGTTGGCACGGCGACGTTGGCGGCACAGCGTGGCGAGTGGAGTTCGACCAACGACACCGACAGCATTCCCACCGGGACCGGGCGGAGCTTCTCCGCCCTGATCGCCGCCCTCGGCGGTCCGCCAGGCAAGGTCGGGGGCTAGCCCGGGCCACCCCAGGGCTGCCCGGCAATGATGATCACGCGGGTAAGACCGATATCTCTGCAAGCATCTCATCGTCTAAAGCTGCGCTGCCACTTCGGACGCGAAGTCGAGCAGCGCAGGTCGCTGAGCGCTCGAAGCGAATGCTTCAGCTCGACGACTCCGGATGGCAGGCCGTCGCGCTCCACGAGGTCTTGGTTGAACACAGGGGAAGCGAGCCGATCAGCGCGAGTGGGCGGAGGTCCAGCTCGGTGTCGGGCGGAGCCAGTGCTGCGGCTTCCTCGAGCAGCGCCCGGCCGCGGCACGTCACGAGGGCCGGCGACGTTCCGGGCTGAGCTCAGTGACGACGAGCATGAGGATCTGGGCGCCGCAATGCCCGTTCAGAGCACATGCCGACAGGATCGCTGGTCGGGCGAGCACGGACCGTCGGTCGGCCCATCTCCCTTCACGTGCGTCATGCTCCTTGGGTGGACGAACGGGTCGACGTGAGTAGCGCGCCCGCGCGTGTCGTCGCTCTCGCGGGTGGAGCGTTGCTCGGCACCTTTGTCGGCGATGCCCTCGGGATGCCTTTCGAGGGGCTTGGGCACGCTTCGATCCCAGCGGAGCTCGAGATGATGGAGGCGCGGCAGGGTCGCGGCACGTATACCGACGACACGCAGATGATGATCGCCCTGGCTGAGTCACTGATTGTCCGAAGCCGGGTGGACGCCGATCATCTTGCGCGCGCCTTCCTGGATGCCTACGATCCCGATCGCGGCTACGGCGGCGGTACGCGGCGCGTGTTCGAGTTGTGGCGCTCGGGGGTACCAGTTGCCACGGCTGCAGGGCAGATTTTTCACGGCCAGGGGTCGCGTGGCGACGGAGCGGCGATGCGCGTGGCGCCCGTGGCGGTCTGCTTCCGGGATGATCACGAGCGTCTGTGCGTCGAGGCCGCGGCCAGCGCGCGCATCACGCACGCCAACTCCGTCGGCGTTGACGGTGCGGTCGTTCAGGCCGCAGCGATCGGCGCCGCGCTCCGGGGCGAGGACGTCCTTGCGGCGGCACGCGCCGCAGCCAAGACGGCAGAGCTGCGTCGGGCACTGGACGAAGTCGAAGCTCTGCTGGAGGTTCCGCGGATGCCCGGTGAAGTGCACGCGCGCCTAGGCAGCTCGGCAGCTGCCGGCGAGGCGGTCCCCGCTGCGCTCTACTCCGCGCTGGCGCACGACCGCTTCGAGTCAGCCTTGCGATTCGCAGTCCGGCTCGGCGGGGACACTGACACGGTGGCAGCGATGGCTGGCGCGGTCGCCGGCGCGCGCGACGGCTATGACATGATCCCCACCCGGTGGCTCGCAGCGCTTGAAGACGGCGAACGCGGACGCTCCTACGTCCAGGGCCTCATCACACCCTTGTGCCGTCTCTGGCACCAGATAGCCGCCAGTCTCGATGTTCAGGCACAGTAGGAGACGCCCGCGCGACTGCCGCGATGGACGAACCGCGACAATAGCTCCGTGACCCGACTACCCACCGCACCGATTGCAGCGACCGGTCTGATGGGCGGCTTTGGCGTCGCCGTAGCGTCCGGATCCCGGTCACTGGGCGGCTTAGTGCTCGTGATCTGCGGCACGGCTTGCGTCGCGATTTGGCTGCGACGCGACGGGCGTCAGACCGCGGTCATTCTCACGATGGCGGCGTTGTTCGCCTTCGCGCTCTCGCATCCTCTGGGGCTGATCATCGGGGCATGGCCCGCGGTGGTGCTCGGCGCGACCGGTACGGCTGTGGTGTGCTGGCGAGTGTCTGACGCCAGAACCGGTTGAACGCTCCGGACGGTCATCGCGTGCCGGGCTTGTCGTCGGGATGGAGGCAGTGCTCGATTGGCCGTCAGATGGTGATCTCCGCGATCGTGAAGCTCGGGTGTGGCTTGATACGTGAGGAGGTCGGCTGGAGGTGCCTGATCTGGGACGCTCACAGCATGGAGCGATGCCCAGCGCCCCTGAGGACGCCGGGCAGCGAGCGCGGCGGACGAGGACCCTCACATGCCGACGCCGCCGCTCGCCTACCGCAACGGCAGTCGGTCCTAGGCAGCGCCGTCCGACCGCCACCCCGATCGACTCGGGGACCCGCGGGTGTGAGGGATCTTCGCTCAGGTGCCAGCGGACACGGGGCGCTCTGACTGCCGGGCGGTCACGACGGTGATCGGCAGCCCGAACTGCTGCAGCCGGTGGGGCAGGTCCAGCCGTAGCCAGCGTGAGACTCGCGCCGGCAGCGTCGAAATGATTATCTCGTCGATTCCGGTGCTGGTGACGGCATCGCGGACCGCGACGAACGGATCAGCATCGCCGACGATTCCTTCGACGCGACCTACGGCGGACTCCTCGAGCAGCGGGATCGCGAGCTCCAGCGTAGCTGCGGCTTCCTCGGTGTCCGGATCCCAGTACGGACGCGGAACAAGCAGCGTGAACGAGCACGGGGATCGCGCCGCGCGGGCCCGGACCGCGTTGAGCAGCAGCGGTGTTGCCGCCGTGCGGTGCGCCACGATGAGCACTCGTGCGGACGTGGATGTCATCTCGACCCAACCCAATTATCGCAACGCTCGTGTCGGTGCCGCAGCGGCATTGCGTCCTGGGCGCCTGGTGTTCCTCAAGTCGATGTAGTCGCATGGCTCCCGTGGCGACGGATCGATCCTCGTGTTTGGGCTGCAGCGGCCGGTCCGGCCGGGAGGTCAGGGCGCTGATCGCCGGGCTGAAGCGACGCCGGATCGTCGCCGACCATGTGTTCTCGGGCGATCTGCAGCGCCAGCGCGACACCCGAGGCGCTGATCGCGTTCAACCACGTCAGCGTGAAGATGAAGCCGACGTTCGCCCTGTTACGAGCCCACGCCTTGCACTCCGCCCTCACGTCGAACGTCTGTGAGGCGAAGATCACCTGGGTCGCAAAGGTGGATTCGTAGACGGTGCACACCATCGGCGCGGTCGCGGACCCCGGCAGTCGGGCCGCGCCCTTCGGCGGGGGCTGACGCGGATCGCGAACAGGGCGGGATGCGATGCGACGGCCGAGCGCCGGTGGGAGCCGCCGCATCCGGCGAGCAGCGCCGCGATCGCGTCCGGGGAACGACGATCTCTTCGATCGCCTCGGTCACGGGTGTTACCGTAGGAGCGGGTTTCAGGGAATGACTGTTTGCTGGACGCGGAGACTTGGCGTTCTTCTGCGCGTCGTCGCGGCTGCGCTCGCTACGGTCGCGGTGGGTGCGTGCGGCTCGCAGAGGACGGGCAACCCCGGGGCGCCGGCGGCGGGCGAGACCTTGACCGGCGCGCTGCCCCAGGGCAAGCCCCAGGTGATTCAGCCGACCGCGGGCGAGCAGGCCCTGGCGGCGCAGAGCGGCAGCGATCCGGTGGGCGACCCGAACGCGCACGCTCCGTCGCTTGCCGAGGTCAGGCGCGAGCTCAAGCTGCAGCTGATCGCCGTGAACGTGACGAGCACTCGGTACATCAATCCGCTGCGCTACGTCAGCGTCTGGGGGCGGACGGACCAAGGCGTCGACGCGGCGATGCCGGTGGGCGCCCCGATCATCGCCCCCTGCCGTATCAAAGTCCTGGCCGTGATCCCCAACTGGTTCGCCGGACAGCCGCTCGTGTACTACGAGCTGCTCGAGGGGCCGCAGGCGGGAAAGGTCCAGTACGTGGCCGAGCAGATCACCGATATCGCGCCTGTCGGGATCATCCAGCAGGGTCAGCCGATCGCGCGTTTCGCCCCCACCGGGACCGACATCGAGTTCGGCTGGGCGGTCCTGGACGGGCGGACCCTCGCGCGCGCGACGACCGGCTACACCGAGGGACAGGTCACGCCGGCGGGCCGCTCGATCCGGGCGTGGCTGAACGCGCTCGGGGCGGGTGCCGGGCCTGGCTGATCGGCTCGCTCGTCGGAGGGGCCTGTGGTCATCTGATCCCAGGCGGTCGCCGCGACGGGCGTTGCTGCGTCAGTCTCGCCTGATCGAATCCGTTGCGGGGATCTGAACCAATCCGCGCGGGGCGTGAACGAGTCCGTGCGAGGCATCTGACGGATGATCTGACCTCGCGAATCGCCACCCACCGGCCCCGGCAGGAAGAGAATGTGATCCGGAGACGTCTTTAGCCTGTGAGCCGGGTTCGCTGCCGGAACCAGCCGACCTGCGCCCACCCTAGGTCCGAAAGGAGCATCAGACAGTGCAACGGTTTTCAGTAGTCGCGATCGGCGTGGCGTCGCTCGCCGTCGGTCTCGCTGCATGCGGAGGATCGAGCAGCAGCAGCAGTAGCGGCACGTCCTCATCCGCGGCCAGCTCGACGTCGAGTAGCCCGGCGACGTCGACCGCCGCCTCGTCGGCGACGTCAAAGGCGCCGGCCGGCGGTGGCGGTGGCGCCAGCACCCTGACGGACGCCGCGGATCCGAGCGGCGCGCTGAAGTTCGTCAAGTCGTCGTTGACCGCCAAGGCGGGGAAGGTGACGATCGAGTTCACCAATGCCTCCGCGCTCCCGCACAATTTCACGCTCGAGCAAGGGACCGGAGGGGCGGTCGTCGGCGCGACGCCCACGTTCAGCGGTGGCGCGACCAAGACGGTCACGGTGACGTTGAAGCCCGGGACCTACACCTTCTACTGCAGCGTCGATGGGCATCGCGCGGCCGGGATGCAAGGCACGCTGACCGTGAAGTGAGCATGGCCGCCAGCGCGGCGATGCGCCGATCTCGCGCGGCTGTTGGCGCGGGGCTGTTGCAAGGCCGGCGGCGTCGTCGCCGCCGGCCGCGGTCTCGCTCGCAATCGATCCGGCCGCGCCGCAAACTACTATCCCGCGCTCAATGGCCAAAGTCGATCGTGGCTCCGTGCCACGGGAGAGGGGGAGCTTCATTGAGAAAGCTCGGCAACAAGCCCGGCCTCGGGGCGCTGATAGTGTCGATCATCGCGGTTGTGGCAGCAGTGGTCGGAACTGCCGGTGCCGCCAATTCCTCGGGACCGCTGACGAAGACCTTCAGTTTCACCAGCACCACCAACAACCACACGACCACGCTACTCAGTGCTGACGGTCTGATCGTGAACGCACGCTGTGACCCGCAGAACGCTCCGGTCATATTCGCCTTCACGAGCGCATTCAACGCCGATCTTCTGGGGCACGTGGTCGACGGGTCCGGTTCGTCCGCATGTAATCGCGAACGACTCGTTCAACAGGTTCGGCAAGGGCGTCAGCCTCGCACCGAACATCACCGGCGACCGCGACGCCAGCGGCACGCTCACCTACGAGACGTTCGCCGGCAAGGTCGTGACCGTCACGTACGCGTTCGACAACAGCCCGACGCTTGGCGGCAAGAAGGTCTGCACGGTCTACGGCAGCTACGTCGTGAAGTAAGGGCGCACCGGCGTGGGTGTCGTAGGGTCCCGCGGCGTGACCAGGAACATATTGATATGTGTCGTCGGTGCCGGGATCATCGGGCTGGCCGTCGGCCTCGAGCTGTCGCGCGCCGGCGATCAGGTGACCGTGATCAGTGCCGATGTTCCCGGGGCCCGTCAGTCAGCGGGGCGCTCGCGAATCTTTCGTCTGGCTCACGCGGACGCGATGCTGACCGATGCGGCGGCCAGGTCTTCGGAGCTGTGGGGGACGTGGGAGGAGCTGGCCGGTGAGTCGCTGATCGAGCGCGTGGGGCTCGTGCTGACCGGCGAGGTGTCCGACCGGGAGGTCCACCTGCGCCGCCACGGCGGCCTCGAGCGTGCCAGCGGGCGCCGACATCCGCTGGCGATCGGCCATGACGAGTGGTGGTTCGAGCCGACCGGAGGGACGACCCACGCCGAGAGGACGATCCGGTTCCTGCAGTCCGGACCGGGCGTGGTGCTGGCGGAGGTTTCGGGCGTGGACGCTCGAGGGGTGACGCTCGCAGGCGGCCGACGGGTCGACGCCGACCTCGTGGTGGTGTGTGCCGGGCCGGACACCTACCGGCTGCTAGGCCTACCCGAGCCGGCGCGGATGCGTTCGGTGCGGTTCTCATTCGCGCTCCGGGACCGACTCGACGCGCCCGTCCCGTGCTGGATCCAGCGAGACGAGGCGCTAAGCGAGCCGTTCTACGCGTTGATGGACGGGTCCGATCACTACGCGATAGGCCTCAGCGAAGCGGCGCCGGCCGAGCTCCCGGAAGCCGAGCATGTCCGCGATGCGTACAGGCGGACGGTGGACATCGTCGCCCGTCTGTTCCCGGCGCTTCATCCGATCGCGGAGCGGGTCATCGCCTGCGAGTTCTCGATCAACCCGAGTGGTCCGCTCGAGCACGATGGCTGGGATCTGTGCGAGCGCGACGGGATTCTCGGCCTAACCGGGCCGAGCCTGTTCAAGTTCGCGCCGCTCCTGGGGCGTCTGGTCGCGGAACGTCTCGCCTCGGCCAACGCAGCACCGCGTGTGCGTTGCCGAAGTAAGACACCGGTAGCTCGTACAGGACGGGCGCGGGCGCGACGCCGCGGAGCTTGCGAGCCGCGGTGACGAAGTGCTGCTCGAACGCCATGAAATCCCGATAGGCGACAGGGTCGATCGGCGCCAGGAACCGCGGCGACGCCCGGGCCAGCGCACCCTCGTCCGATGACTCGACGGCCGCCCGCGCCGCGTCGATGAACGCCTCGCCGCCCTCGAGCGCCTCGCTCACGCTGCCGGGTACGAGGGCTGCGGCCAGGCGTTCGGCGCCCGAGCGGCTCGCGCCGCTCCGCTGCAGGCGCAGCCGCTCCGCTGCCCGCACATCGATCCAACGGTCTGGCTTCTCGTCCGCGGCCACGACGATCCGCGGCTCGGCCCCATCCGGCGATTGGACCTCGATCCTGCCAAATGCATGTCGCTCGACCGCACATATATTCGTTCGGCGAGGTTACAAACCAACCAGCGCGTCGTGCGCAGGTGTTCGCGGCTTGTGGAGAGGACAGACCATGTACATCGGATGACGAGCAATATGCGAGTGAAGATCAACATCGAACATGTGGCTCCTCGGTCAAGCGGCGCCGGGGAGGCACGAGCGAGCGCGAGATCGACCACGGGGCGAGCGATTAGTTCCGATCCGGCGGCTGGTCTAACGGATAAATCCAACTCCAAGGAGGCCAGTCGTGACCAAGACGGCAACCCGGATCGGCGAGCTCAGCCTCGTCTACATCCCGGCGACCGACCAGGATCGGTCGATCGAGTTCTACGAGAAGCTCGGATTCGAGAAGCGAACGGACGTCCAGTTTGGCGGCAAGTATCGGTGGGTCGAGGTCTACCCGCCCAAGGGCACGGCCGGCATCGCACTGGCGCCGCCGCGACCGGGGGCGGAGCCGAGCCCGATGGAGACGGGAGTCGCGCTGACCACGGACGACGCCGACGCCACGCACGCGGAGCTTCGCGCCCTCGGCGTGGACGTCGATGAACAGGTCGCGCGGATGGGCGATCCGGTGCCTCCGATGTTCTGGTTCCGGGACCCGGACGGCCACACGCTGATGGTCGTCGAGCAGAGCTGAAGGTTCCGGATCGGGCCGCCGCCCCGCATGCGCGGCGGCCCGCGTGATCGTACGCTGCGCGACGCTCCGCCGTGCGGGCGGTACGCGGCGTGGTCACTGGGCGGCACCTACGAGCAACCACTTAGACCACCCGGTCGTCTGGAGCCCCGGTCGCGATGAACGGGGCTCCATTGGCGCTACTGAGAATCAGCCGCGGAGGCGTCCGGCTTCAGCGCGCCGTCCGCCGGTGTATAGACGCTCTCGTGCCCGTCGTCCCAGCGGATCCGATACCGCGGACGCGGGTCGTCGTGGAGGACCTCCTCGACGACACCTCGGCGCGGGGACCGCGCGGTCGACTCCGTCTCGGCGAGAACGCGATCTCCAGGTGAAAACGCCATGGCCATCCCTTCGTCGACTGCCGTGGAGCCTAACTCACGTAGGACCGAAGCGTCGAGCTGCCCGAGTCCGGTGTGCGCGGCAGGGATGTATCGCCCAAGATCAGGCGATCGATCTCCCGCGGATCGGTTCGAGGCGGATCGTGCTCTTCGGGCTCGTTTCACGCATGGTAGATCTCGACGACGTTGTCTTCGGGCTCATGCAGGAAGAAGAACCAGGTCACGCGATCCGGGTCGAGGGCAATCGCGGTTTGCCCGACCCGCGGCGGCGGGCCCGCCCCATCGCCCGCGCTCGCGGCGCGCCTGGCTGCGCAGGCAGCGCGCCAGAGCGGTCCTCGACCGCGTGTGCCGGCCCCTGCTGGCTGGCCGGTCAAACTGATCGGGGTCGCCGCCGTCATGATCGCCGCGATCGCGCTCTTGGCGTCGGGGATCATCGGATCGTCGAACACCGGCCCCGCCCCCCGCCCAACCCGGCCGAGGTGGCGACGCTATGGAGCCTGCCGGCGACCAGCAGGAGAGTCGCGGCCGATCCCGCGGATCCCTCACAGCTGAACATCAGCTTCCACGGGATCGTCTACCCCAACTTCCACGACCGCGAGGGCTGGCACCCCGTCGCGGCGCGCTATGACCGAATCGGAGGGGTTCAGGTAGCGACGGTCTTCTACGAGACGGGTCGTCGGCGCGCCGCGTACACGGTTGTCCCCACCCCCGGCGTCGCCGTGCCCGCTCACGCCGGACGCTTGCGTGTAGGAGGTCTGTCGCTGACGGAGCTTCGGAGCGGCGACAGGTGGATCGTTACGTTTGAGAAACACGGCAACACGTGCGTGCTCACCGCCGCGGCGCCGCGCGAGCGCCGTTGGCTGATCTCGCTCGCCGCCTGGCGCGGCGGCCCCGCGGTCACCGAGGCGAGGCAATCGCCGATGGAATAGACGGGCGCGCTGACTGGACGCTCGGGAGAAGCCGGTGATGCCGGACCGGGGCGAGGCCACGCGGCGACCGAGTCGTGCTGTCGAGGAGAGGGGCTCCGGGTCACGTGCCACGATGGGTAGGTGAGTACGACCATCGATGAGTTCGCGGATGTGGCGACTGCGCGCTTGCGGTCGCTGACCGGCGACGGGCGGGCGCGGTTCCGCCCGGGGCAGCTCGAGGCGATCAGCGACCTGGTCCTCGACCGCGCGCGGGTCATGTGCGTGCAGCGGACGGGGTGGGGAAAGTCGGCCGTGTACTTCGTCGCGACGGCGATGCTGCGTCAGGAGGGCGCGGGCCCGACTCTGATCATCAGCCCGCTGCTGGCGCTGATGCGCAATCAGATCGCAGCTGCTCGGCAGCTGGGACTGCGCGCTCACACGGTCAACAGCACCAACCAGGACGAGTGGGACGGCGTTCGCGAAGCGCTCGCCGCCGACGCGATCGACCTGCTGCTGATCAGCCCGGAGCGCCTGAACAACCCGCGGTTCCGCGGCGAGATGCTGCCGCTGTTCGCGGCGTCGGTCGGCCTGCTGGTGATCGATGAGGCGCACTGCATCTCCGACTGGGGGCACGATTTCCGGCCCGACTACCGGCGCGTGCGGGACATGCTCGATGCGCTGGCGCCGGGCGCCGCGGTTCTCGCCACGACCGCCACCGCCAACGATCGGGTCATTCGCGATGTCCTGGATCAGCTGGCGAGCGCCGACGGCGAGGCTCTGCGGTCCTATCGCGGTCCGCTGGCGCGGACCAGCCTGCGCCTCGAAGTGCTCGAGCTGCCGCGGCCGGCGGAGCGGCTCGCCTGGCTGGTCGAGCAACTTCCAGGACTACAGGGGTCGGGCATCGTCTACACGCTGACCAAGCGCGACGCCGAGCAGGTAGCGGCGTTCCTGAACGTCCACAGGATCGCGGCCGAGCCCTACAGCGGCGAGCAGCAGAGCGAGGAGCGGATCGCGACCGAGGAGCGGCTGCTGCGAGGCGACGTCAAGGCGGTGGTCGCGACGAGCGCGCTCGGGATGGGCTACGACAAGCCCGACCTGGCGTTCGTGGTCCACTACCAGGCTCCCGGATCCGTCGTCTCCTATTACCAGCAGGTCGGTCGCGCCGGCCGCGGCATCGATCACGCGGACATCGTGCTGCTCCGCGGCGGCGAGGACCGGCGGATCCAGGACTTCTTCATCGAGCAGGCGTTTCCCTCGCGCGAACGGGTCGCCGCGGTGCTCGATGAGCTCCGTGACTCCGGCCAGACGGGTCGCAGCACGCGGGAGCTGATGGCGGTCGTGAATCTCGGCATGGGACGAATCGAGGCGATGCTGAAGATCCTCGATGTCGAGGGCGCCGTCCGCCGCGACGGCTCGCGATGGGTCTACGTTCCGAATGCCGACTGGGCCTACGATGCGGAGCGCTACGCGCAGGTGACGGAGCTGCGCCGTGCCGAGCAGCGCGCGATGGCGGCCTTCGGCGGCGACGGCCGGTGCCTCATGCGGGTGCTCCAGGAACAGCTCGACGATCCGCACGCCGACGACTGCGGCCGGTGCTCGGTGTGCACAGGCCCCCGCTTCGCCGGGAGTCCCGCTCCGCACCTGGTCGAACTGGCGGCACGGCACCTGCGCTCGCGGCCGGTCGAGCTCGAGGTCAAGAAGATGGCTCCCGACCCCGCCGGTGTGATGCGCAAGATTCCCGAGGACGTGCGCACCGAATCCGGCTGGGCGCTAGCCCGCTTCGGCGACGGCGGCTGGTGGCCCGCGGTCGAGCGCGGACTTTCCGAGGGGAGGTTCGACGACGAGGTCGTGGTCGGGCTGGCCGACGTGCTGCGCGGCGGCGGCACGCCGGTGGAATGGGTCACGACCGTGCCGTCCGCGCGCCGCGACTCGGAGCTGATCGTCGAGCTGGGCGACCGGCTGGCGCACGAGCTCGGGGTGCCGTACGCGTCGCTCGTGCGCCGGGTCGAGGATCGGCCGCCGCAGCGCGAGATGGCAAACGCGACGCAGCAAGCCGCCAACGTCCGAGGAGCGTTCGCGATCATCGCCGCACCTCCGCCCGGTACGGGCGTGCTGCTCGACAACCGCCGGCATTCGGGCTGGACGCTCGCGATGGTCGGCGGACAGCTGCGGCGGGTCGGCGCCGAGCGGGTCGTGCCGCTCGTGCTCGCGACGCTGAACTGAGCGGCTGCCGCGTCGCTGACAGAAGGGTGGTGAAGCGCGGATGCTTCGCCACGCTCTTGTCCGCTCGCGTGATCCAACCCCGGCGTAGCCGCGTACAGAGGCACAAAGCGCGCCAACGGGGCGCGAGGTGCGATCTGAGAGGTGAACATGAGCCAAGCACGCAAGGTGCTCGACATGGCTCCGCTGGGCATTCGGGTGGAGCTCCTGCAGCCGGCAATCGAAACCGGCGGCGAACTCGCCGAAATCGAGGTGATCGGGCGGCCGCGGGGTTTCCTGGCGCAGCGACACACGCACCCCACGCAGGTTGAGCGGATCGAGGTCCTGTCAGGATCGATGAAGGTGATGATGCGAGGCCGTGCGCACGTGCTGACCGAAGGCCAGTCGATCGAGGTGCCGGCGGGCACGCCGCACCGCCAGATCCCGCTCGGCGACGGCCCGGGGAGGGTCAGGATCCAGGCTCGCCCGGCAGGTCGCACCGAGGCGTTCCTCGAGCACCTCGCTGAGCTCTGCAAGACCGGACAGATCGGGCGGCTCGGATTCCCGCGCCCGCTCGCCGGAGCCGAGCTTGTCTTGGAGTTCGGCGACGCCGGGCACGCCAGCGTTCCGCCGCTCGCGTTCCAGCGCGCGCTTGGGGGTTTCGTGATGAACATCGCGCGCCCGTCGCGGCCGTACTTGTTCGTCGACGAGTGGGACGTCGAGGCTGCACCGGAGGCAGTGTTCGCCGCGATCGCGAACGCCCGCAGCTACCCGCAGTGGTGGCGCCCGGTCTACATCGAGGTCGAGGCCGACGGGCCGCCCGAGGTCGGCAGGACCTCGACGCAGCACTTCAAGGGCCGGTTCCCGTACCACCTGCACACGCGCTCCGAGATCACCGAGCTCGAACCGGGGAGGAGCCTGACCGTCGAGGTCGACGGCGATCTGCGGGGTCGCGGAAAGTGGACGCTGACCCCGACCGCCGAGGGGGTGCACGTGCGCTTCGACTGGCAAGTGCATGCCGACCGCACGCTGCTGCGGATCCTCACGCCGGTCCTGCGTCCCGCGCTGCGCGCGAACCACAACTGGGCGATCGCACGTGCCAAGGAGGGCCTACAGCCCTACGCGGAGAGCATCGCCGCTCCTCTGATGTCTGGGATCGGCCCGCGGTGCGAATGCGCCGGACGTTGTAGCCATTCGAGCTAATCCTTCGGCGGCAGCGATCGCGCGCAGCTGACGCTCCGCTCCACCCACCGCTCGAGCTGGCGCTTGGTCCGGATCCCCTCCGGAGCGATCCGCAACCAACCGTCCATCTCGCGTCCGCGCATTACGGCGCGGCTCGCGTGCGGCTTGGCGACGAGAGCGTCGGCAAGCGACTCACCCGCGAGGACGAGCAGGCGTTCGAGCAGATGTGGCAAGCGCTGGTGAGGCACGACCGCGCGGCGTCTCAATCTGAGCCGTGAGCCTGAGGCGACGCGGCGCGTGAGACTCGCGGATACAGTTACGCGATCGGGCTGCGAGCAGCGACAGCGGTTACGGCGCTCGCGCTAGCGGGCTGCGGCTCCAACGCCACGAACCACGGCGGTGGGTCGGCGGCGAGCGGAGCGCAGGCCACCCGAGCTCAGGCAACGCATCCGCAGAGCGCCGGGCAACAGTCGATCACGGCTCGGGCCCACCCTCAGGTGGTCGAGCCGACAGCCGGCATGGCGGGCACGAGCTCCACCACCACCACCCCCGCCGCGGATCCGCCGGCGCCGCCGCCGGGCGAGGCGTCGCATGCGCCATCGCCGAATCAACCCGCCAGTGTCAGTCAGGCCCCCGCGGAGGGTGCTCCGACCGACGCAGAGGTGCGCGCAGCGATCGCGCGCTTCAAGGCGGCCGTGGCGCAGTACCACCTGGACCGCCTCAACCTCGCCGGCGCGCTGATCAACCCCGCGTTGCTGCCACCGGGCAGCTACAACACCAGCATCGCCTCGGTGTTCACCGACTACGGGCTGCCGATCGCGTGCGGCGGGGTCCTGCACGTACCTCAGCTCGGCGTCGCCAACAAGACGCTGCCGTGCGGAACGCAGGTGATCTTCGTCTACAACGGTCGGGCGGTCAAAGTCCCAGTGATCGACCGCGGCCCCTACATCGCGGGTCGCGAGTGGGATCTCACGGGCGCCACCGCGGAGGCGCTTCACTTCCCGGGGCTCGGGCCGATTCAGTCGCGCCTCGCGGGCTGAGGCACAGACGAAGATGGGTAATCCTCCTGATGCCGCCGGCACGGTGGTCGTCCGCCCCGATCCAGCGAAGCTCGCGGATTAGCGATCATTGACGGCTCTCGGACGATGAACGCACGCAAGCGACCTTCGCTGGTAGACCAGGTTCGAAACGGCCTGCTGGAGGACCTGATGAGCGGTGAGCTCGCGCCCGGCGCGAAGTTGCCGAACGAGAACGAGCTTGCGGAGCGCTTCACCGTCAGCCGGGCCACGATCCGCGACGCGGTGCTCGGCCTGATCGACGCCGGATACCTCGTGAGGCGGCACGGTTCGGGTACGTATGTGACCTCCTCACCGCGCGCGCGTCATGCGCTGGAGACGACCGTCAGCTACACGGTGATGATTCGCGAGGCGGGCTACAAGCCGGGCGAGACGGTCCTCGGAAAGACGGTACGCCCGGCGAGCGAAGCCGAACGCAAGCAGCTCGGACTCGATCAAGCCGAGTCGCTGGTCGAGGTCGAGCGCGTGCGCCACGCGGGCCGGCGGCCGGTGATCTACTCGCGCGACCGGATTCCCGAGGCGCTACTGGGCGAGTCGGCGGGCTCTGCGCTCGACAGCTCCCTCTATGTGATCCTCGAGTCGGTCGGCCATCCCGTGGCGCGGGCGAGCGCCCAGCTGATACCCACGCTCGCCGACGCCAAGCTCGCCAAGCTGCTCGCGGTCAAGCGAGGGGCGCCGCTGCTGCACATCGACCAGGTCGACTACGATGCGCGCGGTCGTGCGGTGATGCTCTCGCACGAGTGGCACGTCGCAGACGCGTTCGAGCTGATCGTCAACCGGCGCTCTTCGTCCCCGGCGGTGCACGCGTAGCGCGATCCGGAACGCTGGACAGCGCCGCGTCAAGGCGAGATCGCAACGCCCGCCACGACGCCGTTTGGGTTGACAACCGGGAAATCCGCTACGTTTCCGCCGCGTGGAGACGCACGGGACAACCTAGGAGGCAGACGCGTGACCGAGAACATGCCCAAGCCGGCCAAGCGCATGACGAAGCCCGCCGGCTCACGACGGCCCGCCAAGCGCCGGCGCGAGCCGAGCCACGAGGAGATCTCGACGCGTGCCTACTTCATCCACCTAGATGAGGGGCACGCCGACGAGCTCGGGAACTGGTTACGGGCCGAGCGAGAGCTGGCGAACGCCTGACCGCCGCGCGCTGGAGCCATCCTTCTGGCGACCGAGCGGCCAGCGTCCCGCGGGCGCCGGCCACCCCTCAACGCCCCCGGAGGCGTGGGCAGCCGGCGCCCTAAAGCTTCATTCGCAGTAGACCGGAGCCCAGATCACAGCGGTTGGTGGCCCCCAGGCGCTCGAGTCTGGGCTCAGCGCCCCGATCACGCACCGCTGATCCCGCGTGACGGAGTCGCGGCGTGGTGAGACGGATCGGGTGCCCTGGAGTCAGGTCCCGAACCACGGCTGCTCGTGCGCGGGCTGCTCGTCCGCGGGCGCGTTCTGCGTGGCCTGCCCATCCGCGTGCGGCGCGACCGCCGGCTGCCCGTCTTCGGCGATCGTCGACATGTGCGTCGTGGCCGCCTGATCGGGCTCCGGCGGGTGCGCCTCGACGGCGTCGGTCGCCGCGGGGGTGCTCGCGGAAGGCTCGGGATCTGCCGGCTCGGAGCGGTCGGGGTCGGGGTGCTCGGGCTCGGCCGGGAACCGGGCGACCGCGTCATCGGCGATCGAGGCAAGCGAGCTGGAGACGGCGCGGACGTCCTCGACCAGCCT
The DNA here is from genome assembly GCA_963806475.1 of uncultured Solirubrobacterales bacterium. Taxonomy (GTDB): domain Bacteria; phylum Actinomycetota; class Thermoleophilia; order Solirubrobacterales; family Solirubrobacteraceae; genus Palsa-465. Next base: position 181,311 of record CAWDYK010000030.1, on the reverse strand, counting down.
GGCGCGCTCGCGCCAGACGGCGTCCGTGTCAACGTCGAGCTGGCGCAGCCGCCGCTTCGCCTCCTCGGTGATCATCACCGCGTTCGAGGCGGCGTCGGCGAGGCAGCGATCCGCCTGCTCCTGGGCCTGGCGGGTCATCTCCTGTGCCTGATCGTGGGCGACCGTGAGGATCGCCGAGGTCTGCTCGCCGATCTTCTCGATCTCGGCCGAGACGACCTCGCCGGGCGGCGCCCCCGCCTGCAGTTCGGCGAGCTGGCGCTCGAGCTCGGCGAGGTGCTCGTCGACCGCGCCGCGGTCATAGCCGAGGCGGGCCACCGGGAACCGCGGCTCGGGCGGATCCCAAGCCGGCGGGTTGCCGGCGTCTTCGTAGTTGAACACGTCCAGTGGACTCCAGGCGTGCGTCTCGCCCAGATCCTTGTCGTAGCTGCCGAACGTACGTGCCAGGCGATCGCCAAGGTTCGCGAACCTGGATGCCTTCGGCCGCTGCTTCACGGGCCCCGGCAGCGTCGCGCCGGGTCTATCGAAGTCGCTCATGCCTAACTCCTTCGGACGTCTTGCGAACAACGAGGCTGTTCGGCGCGCGCTTGCTCATCCCTGTCGGCGGGACGCCGGCGACAGCATTCATGCAGCCACGAACCTGCGACGAGTTCGCGCCGCGTGCTGACCAGGGAGGCGAATTGGGAGCACTGGCCTAGCTATGCGGCGCGGCGGAGGTTCACCGCTTGTCAACGCCGACAACGGTTGCTTGACAAGGCCTGCGCCTCCTCACGTGAGCCGCAGGCCGCCATCGCATGACAGCACGACGCCGGTCACGAACCCGTTCTCGACGAGCTCGGTGGCGGCGCCACGTCCGCCTCCGCGCGCGGCGAGGGCGTGACTGTTTCGGCCTGGCAGCGGGGGAGCCGCGGCACCGTTCGTGGCCGGCCGCTCGGGAACCTCTCCTGAGCCGTCTGGAGTGACTGACCTGATGACGTCGGTCGCGAGCGCGACCGCCTGCTCGGTCGCGCGCAGGCTTGTGCGCAGCGCGAACCGCGCGGCGCGGAAATAGAGCCGCACAGGCAATAAGATCAACTCGCCCGGCATCGCATCTCGTATACCCGTCGACCAATAAACAAACCCGGGTGTGCGACGCGGTTTGGGTGACTGATTGAAAGGCACCGTGATCGCGGGAAGGATGATGGATCGCTTGGCAGTGACACGAACCGGAAGGCGCAGCTGCAGTTCACGGCGGAGGAGGGCGCGATCGTAGATCTCGATCCCAGGGCGATCGTCGGCGCCGGCGCCAAGCTGCCGCTTGTGGGGCCGGGCGCGAAGCTGCTCGAACGGCTCGGCGACGAGGCCTACTTCGCCCTGCTCTGCATTCGCGCCGGGATCGCCGGGCCAGAGTGGCCGCACCGTCTCGTCGGGCAGCTGCTGGCGTTCGAACGCTACGGGATGCTCGGCGGGGCGATCGGGCTTGCCGGCTCTCGGCACGGCGACCGGATCGCGATCATCGACGAGCGGGGTGAGCTCATCTACAAGCAGCTCGACGAGCGTTCAAACGCGCTCGCAAACGCATGGCGCGACCGCGGGCTGAGGGCGGGAGAGGGAGTGGCTGTCCTGGTCCGAAACCACCGCGGCTTTCTCCAGTCGGTGCTTGCGGCGGCGAAGTGCGGAGCGCAGGATCATCCTGCTGAACACGTCGTTCGCGGGGCCGCAGATCCGCGAGGTGGCCGGGCGGGAGGAGACCGTACTGCTCGTCTACGACGAGGAGTATGCGGAGGTCCTCGGCGATGTGGTGCCGACGCGCGGTCGTTTCCTGGCGTGGACCGACGACCCGGACGTCGCGCGCGAGGACACGATCGAGGCGCTGATCAGCGGCGGAAATCTCGCCGCGCCCCCGAAGCCGTCCGCCTCGGCGAGGATCACGATCCTCACGAGCGGCACGACCGGCACGCCGAAGGGTGCGCCGCGGACGCAGCCGAGGTCGCTCGCGCTGATCGGTGGGCTGCTGAGCAAGGTCCCGTTCCGCGCGGGGGAGACGACCGAGCTGTGCGTGCCGATGTTCCACGCGCTCGGGTTCATGCAGGCGATCCTCGGCGTCGCGCTCGGCTCGACGCTCGTCGTGAGGCGCCGCTTCGATCCGGAGGCGACACTCGAGAGCCTGGAGCAGCATGGCGCGAGCGCAATGGTCGTCGTCCCCGTGATGCTGCGGCGGATCCTCGACCTCGGCGAGGAGGCGATCAGAGCGCGCGAGCGCTCGAACCTGCGGATCGTCTTTGTCAGCGGTTCGGCGCTCGGGGCGCAACTGGCACGCCGCGCGCTCGACGTCTTCGGCCCGGTGGTCTACAACCTGTACGGCTCGACCGAGGTCGCGTACGCCACGATCGCGACGCCCCAAGACCTCGAGGCGGACCTCAACACGGTCGGCAAGGTGGTCCCGGGATCGGTGGTCAAGATCCTCGACGGCGACGGCAACGAAGTCCCACCGGGCGAGCCGGGACGGATCTTCGTCGGCAACCGCTCGCAGTTCGAAGGCTATACGGGTGGGGGCGACAAGGAGGGCATCGGTGATCTGATGTCCTCGGGTGACGTCGGGCACTTCGACGACGAGCGCCGGCTGTTCATCGATGGACGCGACGACGAGATGATCGTCTCCGGCGGCGAGAACGTGTTTCCGACGGAAGTCGAGGAGCTGCTCGCGAGGCACGACGCGATCGCGGAGGCGGCCGCACTTGGCGTCGACGATGAGAGGTTCGATCAGCGGCTGAAGGCGTTCGTAGTGCTGCGGGACGGAGCCGAGCTGAGCAAGGACGAGATCAAGAAGTACGTAAGGGACAACCTGGCGGGCTACAAGGTTCCACGCGAGGTCGTGTTTCTCGACGTGCTCCCGCGGAACTCCACCGGCAAGGTGCTCAAGCGCGAGCTCGAGCAGCAGGCCGACGAGCCAACCACGAATTGACGCGCTTGCCTGCCGACGAGCGCCGGCGACACCGAAGGCGCGCGCAAGTGCGCCCATAAACGCATACGGCCCCGCGCAGTCCCGCCGGCGCTGCGCGCAGAGCCCACGATCGACGCGCGTGTAGGCTGCGGTGCCGACGATGGCGACCGGTCCGAGCGCATTCCGCAGCCAGTTCCCGGTGCTCGAGCGCCTCTCCTACCTGAACGCCGGCACCGAGGGACCGGTCCCGCGCGCGGCGGCCGCCGCCGTCCACGGCCGGATCGAGCTCGAGACCGAGCAGGGCCGATGCGGTAGGCCGTATTTCGAGGGGGTCAAGGGGATGGCCGAGGAGCTGCGCGCCGGCTACGCTCACCTGATCGGCTGCGAGCCCTCGGAGCTCGCGCTGACCGGCTCGACCACCGACGGCATCAACACGGTGATCGGCGGGCTCGACCTCCGGGCCGGCGACGAGGTGCTCACCAGCGACGAGGAGCATCCCGGGCTGCTCGCTCCGCTCGGGTGCGCCCGCAAGCGCCACCGCATCAGCGTGCGCGTGGTTCCATTCGCGGAGCTGCCGGGCGAGGTGTCCCCGAACACCCGGCTGGTCGCGTGCTCGCACGTGTCGTGGGTGAGCGGGCGGATGCTTGACGTCGAGGCGCTGCGCGCGACGGGGGTGCCGGTGCTCCTCGACGCGGCGCAGTCGATCGGCGCGGTCCCGGTGGACGTGCGCGAGCTCGGATGCGACTTCTACGCGGCGTCGGGCCAGAAGTGGCTGTGCGGGCCGGAGGGAAACGGCTGCCTGTACGTGCGACCGGAGCGCCTCGATGACCTGCTCGTGGCGTGGCCGGGCTACGGCTCGATGGCCGATCCGATGAACGCGCTCGAGTTCGAGCCGGCCGAGGGAACCGCTCGCCTCGACCACGGCTTTCCGGTCGGCTTGCGCAACGCGTGGGCGCTTGCGTCGCTGTCGGTGTTCGCCGAGGCCGGCTGGGGCTGGGCGCACGAGCGCGCGGCGCGGCTCGCTGCCGCGCTCGCGGACGGCCTCGCGCAGCGGGGGCTCGACGTCGGCCCGCGGGGCGATACCACGCTTGTGTCGTGGAAGGCACGGGACCCTGAGGCCGAGGTCGAGCGCTTGTCGAGCGAGGGCTTCGTGCTGCGGTCCATCCCGTCGTGGGGAATGGTCCGGGCGTCGGTGGGGGCGTGGAGCTCCGAGGAGGAGCTCGAGCGGCTCGCCGCGCTCGCGGGCTTTCAGTCCTCGAGGACCCGCTGCGGGTGCGTGTAGACGTTGACGCTGCCCCGGCGGGCGAAGCCGCACAACGTCACCCCGCGATCCTCCGCGAGCGAGATCGCGAGCGAGCTCGGCGCCCCCACCGCGACGAGCATCGGCGCGCCCGCGACCGCCGCCTTCTGCACGAGCTCGAACGACAGCCGTCCGCTCACGCACAGGACCCGCTCGCCGAGCGGGACGATGCCGTCGAGCAACGCGCGGCCGATCACCTTGTCCATCGCGTTGTGGCGGCCGACGTCCTCGCGGGTCAGCAGGAGCACGCCGTCGGGCTCGAACAGCCCGGTGGCGTGGAGCCCGCCGGTGCGCTCGAACGTCGGTTGCTCGAGATGGGAGGGGAGGCCCGCGATCAGGCTCCGCCGCAGAAGCGGGCCCGGCGGCAGCGGGGCGCTGTGCACGGCGACCTCTTCGAGCGCGCCCTTGCCGCAGACGCCGCACGACGAGGTCGTGTAGAACCGCCGCCGGCTGGGATCGCGGAGCAGGGGACCGGCGACCTCGATCGTGTTGGCGGCGAAGTCCTCGGTGGGTCCCGCCTCTCGCGGCCCGTCGATCAGGCCCTCGGTGAACAGGAACCCGAGCGCGAGCTCCTCGTCGTGATCGGGCGTGCGCATCGTCACGGCCAGCGGCTCGCCGTCGACCCTGATCTCGAGCGGCTCCTCGACCGCCACGGCATCCATGCCGGCGTCGTGACAAACCCTCGTGAACGCGCTGCTCATCGCGGTAACGTTACGCGCCGGCGCGCAGGCCTCGCGGACCGACCCGAGATGACGCCGATCGCGGCGGCCAAGTCATCGTGGTCGTGAAAGCCGGGCGAGCGAGCTCCAGCTTCACGACCTGAGGGCGCTCAGGCGACCAGCGGGGCGAGCTCGTCGCCGATCAACGCGACGGCGTCGAGGTCGCGGTGGGCCAGGTGCTGGCACATCAGCCGGGCGACCCCCGCGTCGCGCAGCGCGGTCAGCTGCTCGGCCGCCTGCTCGACGGTTCCGATGATCCAGCCGTGCGGTGGATCCGACAGGTAGGAGTCCGCGTCGTCTCCCCGGATCTCGGCGACGCGCGCGATCCGCTGGCGCAGCTCCGATTGGTCGCTGCCGACGATCACCCCGGTCATCACCGAGAACGGCATCGGCCGTCGTCCGGCGAGCTCGCACTCATGGTCGATGCGCGACTTGCGTTCGCGCACGTCGTCGGCGGTCGGGAACACGGTGTTGTACTCATCGGCGTAACGTGCCGCGAGTGCGGCGCTGCGGGGCCCGGCGAGCCCGCCCATCAGCAGCGGCGGGTGCGGCCGCTGCACCGGCTTGGGCTGCGCGTCGAGCTCGACGATCTCGTAGTGTTCACCGTGGAAGGAGAAGGGGCCCTCTCCCCACGTTCCGAGCGCGACTTGAAGCTGCTCCTCGAGGATGTCCATCCGCGCGCGCGTCGGCGGGAAGTCAAAGCCGTAGGCTTGGTGCTCGCGGTCGTGCCAGCCCGCGCCGAGGCCGAGCTCGACACGACCGCCCGAGACGTGATCGGCGGTTGTCACGAGCTTGGCGAGGATCGAGGGGTGCCGGAAGGTGGCGGGCGAGACCAGCGTCCCGAGGCGAAGCGTCGAGGTCACCGCGGCCAGCGCGTTCACCGTTCCCCAGGCGTCGAGCGAGCCCCGCTCCGGGTGCATGCCGTCGAGGTTCAGATAGTGGTCGGAGCGAAACAACGCCGGGATGCCATGGGCCTCGCAGCCCCGGGCAAGGTCGAGCCACTGCGACCAGCTGACGCCTTCCTGCCCTTCGATCATCAGACACAGCTGCACTGCTCGGGATCCTAGTCGAGGCGCGTCGCGCCAGGGCGAGCCGCTATGCGGGCTTGATGTTCTGGTTGAGGTGGAAGAGGTTCGTCGGGTCGTAGCGTGACTTTAGGGTTCGCGACTGAATTAGTGGCAGGATCTGACGAGTGGCTGGGCGTGTCTGGCGGCGCCGGCTCGCCGCGATAATACCGGGAGTATTTGACGGCGAGCCGGTGGCGTCAGGCGCGTCCAGACGCCGTCAGAGACGTCAATAATTCAGTCGTGAGCCCTTAGATTAGGTACTGCAGCCGGGTGAACGTTTCTCTCTCGTAAGGCGGAGCGGACGCCAACCTCGCCCTCGTCGGCGAGGAAGTTCACGTAGCGTGCGCCGGTGCTGTGCGGCTCCATCGCGTCGGAGGCTGCGCGTACCCATGAAAGCACGCGATCGCGAACATCAGCGTGCCTTGCAGCTGGGGCGGAAAACCCCGGTGGAGGTCACCAGGCCGCCCGTCGTCGCTCCTTTCCTCTGTGCCCCGAGTGCAGCCGACCATACGCGAACGGACACGCCACGACCAGTGGGCCTGACAGGTTTAGGCTGAGAAGATGAGTTGGCGCCTTGGCCTCGGCCTCGCGGTCGTCTCCGTGCTGTCTATCGTGGCCGTGGTCATCGCGATCGCTGGCGTCGGCGGCCCGCACGGCGCGGATCGGATCAAGGCGGCGATCCGGTGGCCGAGGTCCTGTGCGAACGTCATGGTCGAACGACCGTCGCATGCCGCGATCATGAGCCGGTGGGCGGCTTTGACCGTGCACACGGCCGACGTCGTCTGCGGGCCCGGCGGTCCTGGTGTCGCCTACGCGCAGTTCAAGGACGACGAGAGCCTGGACCGCGCGGTCGCCACGCACGAGCCATCGCGGCGCTATTGCCTGGTCGGCGCCTCGATCGTGATCGACGAGCTCGCCGCCACCGACTCGACCGTCTTCACCGACATGTGCCGGAGCCTCAGCGGAACCTTCGTAAACACCGCTCCCTGAACTTGAATCACGGCGCTTAGACTTAGTTGGAATGGTGAGCGAGCCTCTGTCGTCAGCCGTCCGTCACCCCGTGTTCGCGCGGCTGTGGTCCATCATGACCCGGCACGAGCCCGCGGACATACGCCACCACCGAGACGAGCTGCTAGGCGGCCTCTTCGGGCGTGTGATCGAGATTGGCGCAGGCACCGGCAGCAACTTCGCTCACTATCCATCAACGGTCGCGAAGGTCGTGGCCTTCGAGCCCGAGCCGTACCTACGCAAACAGGCGCAAGCTGCGGCAGCCCGCGCTGAGATCCGGATCGAGGTCATCGACGGCGTCGCGGAGCGACTCCCCGCCGACGACTGCACGTTCGACGCCGCCGTCGCATCTCTGGTGCTGTGCACCGTGACCGACCAGGCACGCGCGCTCGCTGAGCTGAAACGCGTGCTGCGCCCGGGTGGCGAGCTGCGCTTCTACGAACATGTGCTGTCGGACCGCCCGGCCCTTGCCTTCGGCCAACGGACCGTGGACCGCATCTTCTGGCCACGTGCATTTGGCGGCTGCCACACCGCCCGCGACACCCCGACCGCCATCGCCAAAGCCGGCTTCGAGGTTGAAGACCAGCGGCGCATGTGGGTCAACCCCGTGCCGATCGCCTTTCCAGTCGGCTCGCACGCGATCGGTCGCGCGCGCCGACTGTGACAGCGCCAGGTACAGGGCTTCACGCGCCATAGCGCGGTATGTTGGCGTAAAGATTCGGGTCGTTGCGGTCCTTTTCGGCGCGTATTTCTCGAACGCGTCGGCGATGCCGAGCGGGCCGTAGCCGTTGGCCGTTGGATTTGAGGAACTTCGGGATCACGTCCATGCCCGCGGCAATGGTCGGGAAAATCAGGAAGCTGTGCCAGCTGCGCTTGCCGGCGTTCTGTTGAGCGACACGCTGGATGGTTGTTCGAGGAGGTGAACGCCGCTTACCGGCACCGCGCCGGGCTCGGACGGCCGGCGCCGAGCAGGGACTCCATCGTCATGGAGTCGAGCTAGATGCGCCGGCCGTTCGCGGTCGATGACCACTAGGCGGCGACGGACTTTGCCCTTTCGCGACGGCGCAGCGAGTTGGCAGCGCTGTCAGCAACATCGCGGAGCAGGTCATACTCCGTGTGGACCAGTCGGTCAGCCATCTCAAGGCCCGACTCGGTGATCTCTTTCGCCACCTCGGCCGTGCCTGTGACTTCGTGGGGGAACGCCTCCTCGACGGTGATCAGGAACTGCCCGACGGCCTCGATCGCGGCCCGCTGGCTCGTCTCGAGCGACTTCAACAGCTCATCCGACAGCTTCGCGGTCCTATCAACGACTCCGGCCAGGCGAACCGCCGGGATGCCGACCGCGTGAACCTCTGGCGTCTTCGCGACCGGCTTGGACTTGTTGGCAACGGTAGCCATTTGGCCCTCCTATTCCGAACGTATGTTCGTGCATCTCTCATACACCGGCCGCGACGTCGCGTTACGCACCGTTCCTCGGACACTCCCATGGCTCTCGGACGCGACCGGGCGACCTGCAATAGTCTCACTTCAGGGGGCAATCAAGAGAAGGAGGATGAGCATGGCTGAGAGCGTCTATCGCGTCACCGAGTTGGTTGGCGTAAGTAGCGAATCGTGGGAGGCGGCTGCCCGTAATGCGATCGAGACTGCGGCGAAGACGCTGCGGGACCTGCGTATTGGCGAGGCTCACCGTTTCGACGTCACGATCAAGAACGGCAAGGTGACGAGCTACCGTGTCCGCCTAGACGTTTCGTTCAGATACGAACCCGGCGTCACCGGGGCCCAAGCTGATCAGGCTGAGGAATGGGAGCATACGCGTCACGAGCTGCAATAGCCCGAGCTCCTGCGTACCAGGATACAGCGCATCGCTTTCAGGATCAGAACAGGGTCCCGGCCTGCTGGAGGTGCTTCGTTGCTTGGTCAAGGTCGTCATGGCACCGCTGGACCCAGGCGTCGCCCCAGAAGAAGTTGCAGCTCGTTTCGGCCTGCAGGATGAGCACGAGCGCATCCTCAAGCTCGCGGTACAGGTCGGGGTTGGCGGCACCGATCGCGATCGCATTACGCCGGGCGGCGTCGACGGCCTCGCTGAGCTCCGCAACACGGGTGAGCGCCGCCTGCTGAGGCGGTGAGCCACCCCACTGAAGGAACCCGGTGCCGTGATGCCAGCCGGTGTTCCAGGCACCCGGTCCAACCGTGACCCATCCGTGAGGTCCGTATCGCTCGAGGTAGTCGGAGATGAAAGTCGGGCGGATGCCGCCAGCGGAGCCGGCGCGTACCCTTTCCATCAGCTCGGCATGGAAGCTTCCCCAGAAGTTCCGGCTGGGCGCGGTATGCCGGAACCATTCGCCGTTCTCACCCGCGGTGGCGGTTGTAACGAGCGGCGGGAAGTCGCAGTGTTGCGTGCGCGCTCTGACCTCGGCGATGAACCACTCTGTGTCGATGCCAGATGCTTGCGCGTTCGACAGCTCGCGGTCGCGAACGGCGACGACGATCTGCTCGCCTCCGAACTGGGCCAGGTGGGGGCGGTAACGGAGCTCGTCCCAGCGCATCGGGGTGAGCGCCGAGACGTGCTCGCTATCGACGATCACGTAGCGGTAGCCGTGGCGTCGAAGGGTGGGGATCAGGTCCATGGAGAAGCCCAGTTCTGGTGGCCAGAACCCTGGAAGATGATCGCGCGCGAAGAGGTGGGTGGCGATCGTTTGCCATCGGTCGAGCTGCTGCTCCCGGTCGGCGGGGCGAATCAGCGGCAGGACAGGGTGGTAGTGGCCGGTGCCGAGGAGTTCGATGATGCGGGTGTTCTGGACATACCACAGCAGTGCTTCGCAATCGACGGTGGCGGAGACACGATGTTGAAAGTCGGGGTCGGCGAGCGTCTCGAGCAGGGTCCCAGAGAGCGAGAGGTGAACGCGTCCGAGGTCCTCGTACTGCCACAGTGAGCGGGGGATGCGATCGATCGCCCACAGGATCTCCTTCGCCTCCGTCTCCTGTGTGTCGAGCAGTTGCTCGAGGTTGCCGGGCGGCTGGTGCAGGGTCAGAACCAGCGCGAACTCGATATCTACCACAGGGGTCTCCAGCGCCGGCCCTCAGGCTCACGGGCGCGCGTCAGTGGGTGCTGATGGCACCGTCGTGCGGCGCGCTCGGTCGAGATCACGGTGTCACCGCGGCTATATACCCTCACCATCTGCTCGTGCGATTCCGCGCCCTGCTCACGGCTCGCAGCGTACGTGTGCGACGACACGTCTATGATGCTCCCCCCCCGTTCTCTCGATCGGTAATCCCGCCGCCAGCGGGGTGCGGTGCACCTTCCGGATCCGGAGAACGGCCGGCCGGAACACGCGACGCCGATCGACTTGAGCGAGGTGTGGTCGCTCACCTGTGCCGGATGTGCTCGTAGATGTTTAGGTAGTCCTGCCCAGCCCCGGCCCACGAGTGATCGGTCCGCATTCCGTTGAGCTGCAGATCGCGGAACTCCTCCGGATAGCAATACCACAGACCGATCGCGCGGCTCAGCGCCGATTCCAATCCGGGAGGATCCGGTTCGTGGAAGACATACCCATTTCGCTCCCACCCCGACGTGTGGTCCCTGTCGAACACGGTGTCGATCAGCCCTCCCACCGCGCGGACAACTGGCACGGTCCCGTACTTCAGCGCGATCATCTGTGTCAGCCCGCACGGCTCGAACGTGCTCGGCATCACCAACAGGTCAGCCCCTGCATAGATGAGATGCGCGAGCTCCACGCTGAATACGAGTTCCAGATGGCAGTCATGATTGTCGTTGAGCTCATGCTTCAGTCGCCAGAAGTCCGCAGCGATCGCGGGATCGGGGCTACTGCCCAGCAGCACGAACTGGCCCCCTTCAGCCAGCGTGTAGAAGAGCGCATGACGGATCAGCTCAACGCCCTTCTGACGGTCCAGGCGTCCGATCGAGGCGACCACCGGCTTGAAGCTCTCAGCGAGAAGGAACCGGTCGCGCAGCGCGCGCTTGTTGGCATACTTGCCGTCGAACCATTCGCTGCCGTACTGAACCGGGAGCAGTCGATCAGCCTCCGGGTTCCACAGATCGTAATCGACGCCGTTGAGCACCCCGCCGAACTTATTGCCGTGGACGTGCAGCGTGTGGCCGAGACCCTGGCCCTGGTCTGTGTACTGTGCCTCCCAGGCGTGCTGGGGAGACACCGTCGTCACGAAGTTCGCGTAGACGATGCCGCCCTTCATGAGATTCAGCGCGGCGCGGTTGAACTCGTCTCGGAGACGCTCGTAGTCGTAGAAGTGATGCGGCCGCGTCAGCCCCGTGGCCCAAAGGACGGTGTCGCCGGTGACCCCCTGATGTCCGAAGTTGTGGATCGTGTAGCACACCCGCTGGTAGCCCATGCCCAAATGCTGGTAGATCTCGTACAACAGCACGGGCACAAGGGCGGTCTGCCAGTCATGACAATGAATCACGTCCGGCCGCTTGTTCGCGTTGAGCATGAACTCGAGCGCGGCCTTCGACAGGAATGCAAAGCGAAGCACATCGTCCGAGGAACCGTAGAGGTGCCCGCGCTCGAAGAAACGATCCTGAGAATGCGGCTCGATGAAGAAGCACTTGCGTCCTTCCACGAACCCGAACCAGACAGTACAGTGGACCGCACCGCTGAACCAGGGCACCCAGAGATCCTCATAGGCCACAGTCAAGCCGTAGATGCGGTCATACCGCATGCAGTCGTACTTGGGCAAGATGATCTCGACGGCGTTCCCGCGCAGCTCCAACTCTCGGCTAAGGCCGAACACCACGTCGCCCAGCCCGCCCGCCTGGGCCACGGGTGCGCATTCGGATGCGATCATCACGACGAACAGGGCTACGCCTCACTTTCGCGCGGTCGTCCGATTGGGGCGGGTGGGATGGGCGGCAGCGGCGATCGGCACTTCTCGCCGGCAGCTGCATCTGGCACGGCTCGGGCCCCGCGGCTCGCGGCTCACCGTTCCAGCACCGTTGTCGCTGCAGCAAAGTCGTGATAGTCGATGTACGGAAAGATGTTGTCGCAGGCTTCGATCGTGGACAACCAGTCCTCGTCGATCGCTCTGCTCTCGATCTGGTCGAGCAACCGGGTGAAACGGTTGATGTGCGTGCGCACGCGCGATTCGGCGTACTCGACCGTCGTTCGCATACTGATCATGAACGGCCAGTCGCTGGCGGTGGCAAGAACAAGTTCTCGGGCGAGTTGATTGAGGCCCCGGAGCGTCACGCCCTCTGCACAGAGGTGATTCAAGGCGATCCGTGACATTTCACGTGTCGCGTGATGCAGGTGCAGCCAGATCCACTCGTTGTCGCTGTTGAGCCACGTCTGGCTGAAGCCATATGCGCCCCACGAGCTCTCCGCCGGCATCGCGATCTGGAACTCAAGGCCGCTGTCAAGCACGTCGGATGGGGTCGACAGACGGTAGGCAGACTGTGTGCAACTCTTGCGGACCACGAGGTCAAGGAACTCCGGTCCTTCGAACCACCAGTGCCCGAATAACTCCGCGTCGTACGGCGCGACGATCACGGGCGCCCGCGCCGTCTCAGTCCGCTCCTCTGCGATCCGTCGCGCCCGAGCGCGCACGAAGTGCTCGGCATGCTCGTTCGCAGCCTCGAGGGCCCAGGCACGGTGATAAGGCTTCTTGTCGTGAAGTGCCACGTCGCGTCCAGTTACGCGATGGTATTTCAGACCGACGTTTCGTCTGGCGCCGTCGGGCAGGAGAAAGCGCCCAAGCGAGTCACCGTCGAGGTCATGGCCAACGTCGCGATAGAACTCGCGATAGCGCGGGTCACCGGGATATCCAACCTCGGCGCTCCACACCTGTGCTGAAGATTCCGGATCCCGCGCAAACGCGGCCACCCCGCTGGGGCATACGATCGGCGCGTAGATGCCTAGAACGGGCCGCGGCTCGGCGAGCTCCAGGGCATGAGCATCAACCACAAAGTAGGTGATTGCTTCACGTGCGAGCAACCGATCGATTCCAGGAACGAAGCCACACTCGGGTAGCCAGAAACCGGGCGATCGGCGACCAAGATGGTGCTGATAGCATTTGGCTCCAAGAGCTATCTGCGCTGCCGCGTAGGTGTCGTCGAAGCCGGGAAGGAACGCGTGCGTCGCGCATGACGTGACGAGCTCGAGTATTCCGCGATCCTGGAGCGAGGCAAACGCGGCGGTGAGATCGCGAGAGTACTGGTGCTCGAAGCGGTTGACAGCATCGGCGAGTCGCGCGCGATTCATCTCGGCCGTCAACCGGAACCGCTCGTCGCTCGCGGTCCTGCGGACCTCGGAATCGGCAAGCTCGAGGAGCGCGTGCATCCGATCGACGTAGCGCCTCACAAGCAGTTCGTCTCTGAGCATCTCTAAGAGAGGAGGCGATAACGAGACCGTAAGCCGCGCCGCGAGGCGGTCGCGCAGCCAGCCCTCGGCCATCACCAGCAACGGGATGTAGGTCTCGGTTACGGCCTCGAAGAACCAATCCTCGGCCAGACCGTTCTCGTCGTGGGGGTCTCGCACATAGGGTAGGTGGGCGTGCAGGAACACGATGAGATGCCCAGTCGCGTCCGGCTCCCGACCACGCGCGACTCGCGACCGTGGGCGATGGGAGCTAGAACGCGTTGCGGACCCCGACAATGGCGGCTGCCGATCGCGTACGCGGACCATCGACGCCGGCTGGAGGCAACCGAGTGTACGTGATGAAGTTGCCGTCCGAGTCAATGACAGTAATCGAGCCGTCGGGACTATGACTCACCGTGTACGCATCGGTGCCGGGTGAGGAAGTCTGTGGACGGGCTGGCTCGGGCGGCGCGACGTCCGGCTCCGGAGGGTCGAGGATCGCTACGGCTGGTCCAGCTGAGATTCCCCGGTTTGCCAACGCACTGAGCAGCGTGTTTCCAGCGCGGAGCACTTCGACGGGATCGCGTCCATGCCACACGGCCGCGGCAAGTGCACCGAGTGCGGCAGCCACCGCCGTCGTCATTGCGGGACTCCCGGCCATGACGAACGGTATACGCGAGGGCTCACGCAGTGTGAGTCGAGCCTCCGAGCCAGCTCGAGCGAGGCGCAACTCCGAAGCAAGCCGGTGCTCCGAACCGGCCGGGAGCAGTCGCGTGTCGGGCCCCACGTGCGCGGCTGCGCCCACGCTCGCTGGTCCGCCGGCGGCCTGCGCAACGTGACGAGCTCGTGCGGTCGGCGCTGCCAAAAGATGGCCGCCGGCGCGGTCAAGCTCACGATCATGGTCCTCAGCCAGTAGGCGCAGCTGCTGCGCACGGCTCACGAACGCGGGCGTGCCTCCGGCCCTCGGCGTCTGTGGGGGTGCATGGATGACGTTTGAGCGCGCGAGGACGACCCACTGGTACTTGTGCATGACGGCAAGTTCGACCATGTAGGAGCTGTCGGCCTCCGGGAGAGCCAAAGGCTGGCTCCCGCGTTCAGCCGGGACAGCATACTCGGCCAGAAGGTATCCGCTCGGAACCGCGATCAGGCGGAGAAAAGCTCTTCGGCGATCGTGAGGCCCGACAGCAGCTTCGATACGATCGACACTTAGGTCCCAATACGCGTGCGCCGACGTGGGATCGCGCACCATCAACTCGAGCCGGTCGTCCCCGTACTCGAGCGGCAAAGGGGCGTCATCGGGCCCAGCAGCGGCACCGCCCCGATCTGAGGTATTTGCGTTAGCTTTAACGTCCACGCGCGCCGGCCACCGCCATGACAGTCTACAACCACATTGAAACGGACATACGATTTCGACGTGTCTCGGTCGCTCGCCATTGCGGCCAAGTACGGATACTCCCACCACGAACGCCGCGTGATCTTGCATGGAACCGAGATGCTCGAAGCCTGGCCACGTGGGTTGAGCGTTAACATCGCCGTCTCAGCGACGACGTTGACATCTGCGACGAGCGCGCCGGGCAACACGGAGGAATTGGACCAGTCGCGGGCATGACGATCGAGGAGGAGATCGAGCGGGTCGTCGCGCGGCGGCATTGGGATCCGCACAGTGTGCTGGGCGCGCACCCCGTCGACGACGGCGTAGTGATCCGGACGTTCCGGCCCGACGCACGGGAGGTGCTCGCGCGACTGCACGGCGGAGAATCCGTGATGCTGGCGCAGCGCCACCCGGCGGGGCTGTTCGAGGGGGTGGTCCACGGTGCTGGCCTGCCGCTGGGCTACGAGCTCGAGGTGAGCTACCCGGACGGCAATGTCTTTGCGTTGCGAGACCCCTATGCGTTCGCGCCCACGCTCGGGGAGCTGGATCTGCACCTCGCCGGGGAGGGGCGCCACGAAGAGATCTACGAGCGGCTGGGGGCTCACGTGCGCGAGATCGACGGTGCGCTCGGCACCTCGTTCGCCGTGTGGGCGCCGGCGGCGCGGTCCGTGAGTGTCGTTGGGGACTTCAACTCCTGGGACGGACGTCTGCACGCGATGCGCGTGCTGGGTGCCTCGGGAATCTGGGAGATCTTCATTCCGAGCGCGGTGGAGGGCGCCGCATACAAGTTCGAGATCCTCATGGACGACGGCGCGATTCGGATCAAGGCCGACCCCTTCGCATTCCGCACGGTGCTGATGCCGCGTACCGATTCGATCGTGCACCGCTCGCGCCACGTCTGGCATGACGCAGAGTGGATGGAGCGCCGGCGGGCGACCCGACCCCACGAGAGCCCGATGTCGATCTACGAGGTCCACCTGGGATCATGGCGGTTCAACCCATTGGAGGGCAACAGGTCGCTGCGCTACCTGGAGCTGGCTGACGAGCTGGCCGCGTACGTCACCGAGCTCGGCTTCACGCACGTCGAGCTACTGCCCGTGATGGAGTACCCGTTCTCGGGCTCGTGGGGCTATCAAGTGACCAGCTACTTCGCACCGACCGCGCGATTCGGCCCCCCGGATGACTTCAAGCGGTTCGTCGATCACCTGCACGGCAACGGAATCGGGGTGATCCTCGATTGGGTGCCTGCGCATTTCCCGCGAGACGACTGGGCGCTGGCCCGCTTCGACGGGACCTCGGTCTACGAGCACGATCATCCCCGCGGGGCGCATCCGGACTGGGGGACGCTGATCTTCAACTATGGACGCCACGAGGTGCGCAACTTCCTGGAAGCGAGCGCCTTCTTCTGGCCACGCGAGTATCACATCGACGGGATCCGGGTCGATGGGGTCGCGTCGATGCTCTACCTCGACTACTCTCGGGAGGAGGGGGAGTGGGTTCCCAACGTGCACGGCGGGCGGGAGGACCTCGACGCGATCGCCTTCATCCAGGAGCTGAATGAGATCCTCCACCGGCGCGAGCCGGGGGTAATCTCCGTTGCCGAGGAGTCAACAGCGTGGGGCGGGGTCTCGCATCCCACCTTCGCCGGTGGCCTCGGTTTCGGCTTCAAGTGGAACATGGGTTGGATGCACGACACCCTCGGCTACTTCCAGCACGACCCCGTGTACCGCAGCTACCACCACCACGAGCTCACGTTCAGCCTGCTATACGCCTTCACGGAGAACTTCATCCTGCCGCTCTCCCACGACGAGGTCGTGCACGGCAAGCGCTCGCTCTACGAGCAGATGGCGGGAGACCGCTGGCAGAAGCTGGCAAACCTCCGCGCGCTGTACGGCTATATGTGGGCACACCCGGGCAAGAAGCTGCTGTTCATGGGCGGCGAGCTGGCGCAGGAGCAGGAATGGAGCTACCAGCGGTCAATCGACTGGCACCTGCTTGAACGCGCCGAGCACGCCGGCGTGCAGCGACTGGTGCGTGATCTGAACCACGTGCTGCGCGCGGAGCCCGCGCTCTACGAGCAAGACTTCGATCCGGCCGGATTCTGGTGGCTCGAGTCAAATGACGCATCATCAAACGTGTTCGCCTTCGCGCGGGCCTCGCGGGGAGGCAAGCGCCTGCTCGTGTGCGCAGCCAACCTCTCCCCTGTCCCGCGCAAGCGCTACCGCCTCGGGCTCCCACGCAGCGGCCGCTGGATCGAAGTGCTAAACACCGACTCGGCGTGCTACGGCGGCTCAGACATGGGAAACCCCAACGGAATCGAAGCGGAGCCGATCCGATGGCACGGGCAGGACGCCTCGGCCGAGGTGATGCTCCCCCGCTAGCCGTCATCTGGCTCGCCGCGGTCTCAATCTGACAGCGTCCCGCAGAGATCAGCTCGTCGAGAACTGGGAGATCGGGGACCTGCTGCGATCGGTCTCGTCAACGGCCTCATGGGCGTCGCTGCAGTTATTCGGCGAGATCCAGCTGAACGCCGGCGTCGTCGCCTCGCTCTGGAGGTCGTGATAGAGGCCGTTACTGGGGTCGAACAGGTTGGCGATGTGCGCGGAGTTGCAGTCAACGCGTGACTGCAGCAGCGAGTCGAACCACGGGAACGGGAAGTGCTTGGGGACATATTGGTCGGTTGCGTTCGCGCTCCCGGGCTTCGGCTGCGTGGTGCAGCCCGTCGCTCCCGGCGTGGCGTATGGAGCGCCACAGTACTGCGCGCCGGCGCTGTGGACCGGCCCGCTCGCATCCGGGTTACCGAGATCCTGCGCGTAGCCCTTCCAGCTCACCCCAGCAGCGTCAAACTGGTTGAACAGTGTCTGCACGCTGGCCGGATACACGCAGCCGTTCGAACCGGCTGCGGCGTTGGGCCCTGCAGCCGACACGAGCTGACCGTAGTTGCGGTTCGTCCACAGCGAGCCCGCGGTCTCGATGTGGCCCGAGAACTGATCGAAGTTCGGACAGTCAGCCTGCGTGTCGGCCTGCGTCGCCTGGCCACTCACCATCGAGATGTAGTTATCAAGGCTGAAGTGCCCGGTCCCGTAGTAGTTCTTCAACAACACGCCCTGCGAGGGCAGCGTCTGCCACAGGCGGCGCCACAACCGGCCGAGCCCCTCCTCGGCGATCACCTCCGCGATCCCGGTGCGGTGATTCCTGCGGTCCTGCGAGAGCGCTTGTCTAGAGTCTAGACGTGATCGGCAGGGCAGCCGCGGCCGTCCACGCCTCGTCCAGCTGCTCGTCCTGCATCAGTCCCGCGGCGAGCAAGCCGGTCAACGCGCTGGCCAACTCATAGCGCAGAAGGGCGGGTGCATGCAGTGCCTCCCCAGCGTGCTCGTCAAGCTTTCTGTCTCGTCCGATGCGGCTGTCTCCTCCCGGGTGACGACGACTTCCGCTTCCAGGCCGTCGCCCGTTTGCTTGCGCGCGGTCCATCGTCCACGAGCAAGCAAGACCGGGACTGCCGCTCGCTCTGGCAAAGGGGAAGCCGTGCGGTCTCCGGACTACGGTCGACAAACAAGCATCCCCCCAGCTGCATATCCGCATCGTGATGCTATGATGCGATCATGGCCAAGGTGAGGACAACGCTCACGATCGATGAAGACGTCCTGAAATGGGTGAAGATCCGTGCGGCGCGGACTGGCGTGTCCGATAGCGCGGTGATCGAGGAATCGCTCCGCCGCGATCTCAAGCTCGACGTCCTCGACGAGCTGTGGTCAAAGGCGTCGCTGTCGGAAGCCAAGGCTGCCGAGCTCGCGGTCGAGGCGCAACACGCGACCAGGCCTCGCCGACGGGCATCTGGTGCGCGCCGTCGTTGACGTCAACGTCCTGATCTCAGCCGCACTCTCAGCGCGGGGTCCGTCGGCCGAGGTCCTCCGCAGCAGCCGCGACGGCGCGTTTGAAATGGTCGTCTCCGAGTTGCTGATCGCCGAGCTCACACGCGCGCTCGCTTACCCAAAGCTCCGCAAACGGATCCCGGCCGAGAAAGCTGCCGCCTTCGTCAGCTGGGTCCGCGACCACGGAACGCTCGCCGAGGACCCACCCGACACCGTCCCAGTCAGCTCGCCCGATCCCGACGACGACTACCTCCTCGCCCTGGCCATCGACCGGCGGGCGTTCCTCGTCACAGGCGACCAGCACCTCCTCGGCCTGCGCGGGGACTTGCCGATCCTCACACCGGCGGAGTTCCTCACCAAGCTGCGCGAGAACCACTAAAGCGGGCACGAGCCCACCAATGACGCCCGCAGCGTCGCCAACTCGATCGCGCGACGCGCAGCGGCTGGTCGGCGGAAGCGATCGCGCCGGCCGTGTGCCTCGAGGGCCCTGGGTACGCGGCCAGCAATACCGAGCTCCGGCTGGCCGTCGTGAGCGAGGCTCCTGCATAGGCAGAGGTTCGGCATTGGCGCGGCTGTGACCGCTGCTCCTCCTCGTCCCAAGCAGCAGCCGACCCGAGGTTCGGCCTCGCTTCCGCTTCGGCCGGTCATGCTTGCTCGTCGTATGAGGGCAGCAAACACCACCGGCCAGTTGGTCAATGGGGCGCGCTCGCAAGCCGAGGGGCAACGCTCAGCAAATCGTCCCGTCTTCGGCGACTGTCGCTTCGCGATCGCCGAGCAGCAGCGCGGCACGGCCAGCCTCGAAGCACACCCGCAATTCGTCCAGAGCATTTATGCCGACATCGGCATAAGGACGGTTAAGTCCCCCCTCGGTCAGAGGATTACGACCGAGCTGGCCGTGAGGTGGGCGCGGCTGCCCGCTAATGCGCACCCGCATCACTGGCGGGCGCGGCTGGGCATCGTGCGTGGGTTCGCCCGGCATATGGCGACGATCGACCCTGGAAGCGAGGTCCCTCCAAGGACCTGCTGCCCGCCCGCCGCCCAAGAGTCACCCCATACATCTACTCGCCAGCGGAGATCGGCGCGCTGATGCAAACGGCTGGTGCGTTGACGCCACCGCTGCGCGCGGCGGCATTCCGGACCGTGATCGGGCTGATCGCCACCCGACGGCATCGCGGCTGCCTGAGGGAAGTTGTCGCCGGTCAGTCGATCAGCCCCAGCGCGCGCGCCCGGTTGACCGCCTCGGCGCGGTTGTGCACCCCGAGCTTCTTGTAGGCGCGCTCGGCTCGTTCCTTTGTCGCTGAGCGAGAGATCCCCAGCTTGTCCGCGATCAGCGCGAAGGTCAAAGGCGTGGGCAGGTAGCGGAGGACTCGCGCCTCAGCCACGGTGATCGACGCAGCGGCGACGTTCGCGGCAACTCCGGCGACCGCCTCCGCCGCTGCTTGGTCGGCGGCGATCACTTCTGTCGCGTCTTGCGCGACTGCCTCCGCGGCGGCCTGGTCGGCGGTCCGCACTGCCGCGGCGTCCTCGGCGACGGCCTGGTCGGCGGCCTGGTCTGCCGCGGCGACCATCAGACCGGCGGCGTTCAGGGCCTCAACGGCCTCGTGGGCGGCGGCCTCCTGCACTATGCCGGCGTCGATCAACGCTCGAACCGCGACAGCGGCCGCACCGGCGACGATCGCCTTTGAAGCTGCGATCGCCTCGGCTGCCTGGGTCTCTGCCGCCATAGCGGCCAGCGTCGCGCGGGCTTCGGCGGCCTGCGCGAGCGCAATCACCTCAGCCGCCTCCTCCAGCGCCGCGACCTCGGCCCCGACGACCAACCCGGCCTCGGCGGTGAGAAAGCCCTCCCCCAACAGCGCCCCACCTGACTCAGAGACCGCGTCAAAGAGTGCCTGCGCCCAGCCGTGCTCAACGAGCAGCAGGGCGAGCGCCGTCCCAGGCAACAGGGACTCCGCCAGCGCCGACGCGCCATCCAGAGGAAAACCCGACGAGCCAACGTCCCCCGTCGGCTCGACAACACCGCCGCCGCCAAGCGGCAAAATGCTCGACAGAAGGGCGCCAAGGTCGTCGTCGTCACCGCCGACGACCACAGGCTCGATCGTGCCGTCCTCATTCTTGGCGACGAAGATCACGTCGAGCAGACGCAACACCCCTCGGCCCTGCAGTCGATCGACCTCGGCCAACACCCGACCCTGGAAGTCAGAACCGGGATTAAAGCTCACGGCGATCACCTGCAACGGACCCGGCATCAGTCGACCTCCCCCTCGTTACTGGACGGCAAGCCGACTAAGCATCGCAGAGCCCAGTTCTGGGCAGACGGCTGGCCGACCAAGCAGCACGACTAGGATCGTCGGCAGCCGCGCGCGGTTGCGCCCGACGGGACTCACAGCTATCTCCGGCGCGTCCGCACGGGAACCAACGAACGGTGCGGTTCCCCCTCCGCTGGACAGCGGTGCGAGCCTCGAGCACTCCCGCCGAGCAACCGACAGGTTGCGTAACATTCCGGCCGTGGAACGAGAGGATCTGATATGCGGGCGCCGGAGCGCCAGCGAGCACGCCATGCGCAGAGATCGGGTAACGACCACTCTTGACACCATAGCCCAGCCTGCCAGCACGGATCACAGAGTCCACAAGCCCGCATCCTGCATTTCTGCACCCGGCCCGCGATCAACCGGCTACGGAAGCGCGCCGGCTTGGCGGGGGTCGCCCGGTAGGTCAAGGAAGCAGTGAGCTTGCGCGCCAGCCAATCGGATCCGCTCGTCCAACTGGATGATCGGGACCCGCGGAGCGTTGGGTCGCTCTATCGCGGCGTGGCGCACGGTGGGTTGGCGCGCAGCCGAAAATGGAGATCCTGTCCGGATGTGATCGTATCGGGGAAGTGAACCGCAGCAGGTCGCCGGCACCCCGCTCGTCAGAACGCCGGCCCAGCGCGCGGGGCGAACCGTGCCGATGCGTGGAGAAGAAGCCGATGATGGCGCGGCTCCGTGCCCGCGCGGGTGGATCGATCGGGCGTGCGACGTACGAGGACCTGATCGCGCCGTCACTGTGCCTGGGTGTGTGAAGCGTTGGCGGCGGCCCGAAAGAGGGACCTTCCGGCCGAAGTGTGCATACGTGTAGTTCCTGAGTAGGTTGGTCCATCCGGGCCCCCTTGGAGGCTGATGGCTGCCCAGCCACATCAGTCCGAAGGAGGACACCGGATGAAGCTTCACGCTAACTGATATGGAGAGCCGTTTGTCAAGTGGGGCGTCACGAATTTCCTGCCTTTCGCTGGTCTGGTGAGTGTGGGTGTGGTCGGCTGGGTGGGTGGCGGTCCGGCAGGCTGTGCGCGACGCGCGGTCAGACTGATATACGCGGGTTTGGTGTGCCGCAGGACCATGATTCGTCGTGGGGGAGCCGCTGTCTAAGATCGGGCGTGGCCAGCCCCCGGGGGGGCGGGTTGCTCATAGTTAGCTCGCGGGTTCCCCGCGCGTTGCCGGGCCGCCACCGACCCAGCCGACGGGATAGGCGATGTGTGTGGGCTTGTGGTTACTCGATTCTGGTGATCGCCCAGGCGAAGCCGGCGAGCTCGCGAGCGGCGGCGACGGCGATGATCGTGCGGCGTTTCGCGCGAGCCTCGAGGCGTGTCCAGGTGCGGGTGGAGTCGCCGCTGGGCTGACGATGCGACCGCGATCGCTTCCGGCGGCTGGTTCTCCTGGCGGTCGGTGAGCGCACGGCCGATGCTCGGGCGGGAGCGGTAGTGCCAGGCCGCTTCGACCAGCAGCCGCCGCGCGTGCCCGGATCCCGTTTTCGTGATCGCGCCGAGCCGGCGCTGCTGCCCGGTCGTTGCCTCGGACGGGACCAGACCGACGTAGTTCTAGCCTTCGCCATGGCCGGCTCCTCCTATGCGATTGTGGGCCGCCGCGCGGGTGGAGCCGCGCGGCATAAATTTCACCCCACGACCGGCGTCGGGGGACCGGCCCTTTCTACACCGCGGGCCGGACAGACCGTCAATCCATATTGTCTAACGCGGCGCTCAGCCTCAAAGGTCGTCGGCAGCTCTGTCGGCGGGTTCTCGAGCACGGATGGACGGTGAGCGAGGCGGCTGCGGCCGCCGAGGTCAGCGTCCGCTTCGCCCGCAAGTGGATCGGTCGCTACCGTGCCGAGGCGAGCTCGGGCTCCTTGACCGGTCCTCCGCGCCCGGGTCGATCCCGCACCGGCACCTCAGAGCACCGGGTGCAGGCGATCGCGGCGCTGAGACGGCTGCGGTTCACGGGCCCCGAGATCGCCGAGGTGCTCGGCATGGCCGCAGCGACCGTGTCAGGGATCCTGACGAGGATTGGGATGGGCAAGCTCGGACGGGTCGCCCTGGTGCCAGCGCAGCGCTATGAGCGAGCTCGTCCGGGCGAGCTGATTCACATCGACATCAAGAAGCTCGGGCGGATCGAGCGAGGCGCCGGAGCCCGCATCGTCGGCATGGCGAACAGGGGCAGCCGTCCCACGCGAGTTGACGCCGCAGGGGTCGCCCGCCAGATCGCCGGCTGGGAGCCCGTGCACATCGTGATCGATGACTGCACCCGCCTTGCCTACGCCGAGGTCCTGCACAATCACAAGGCGCCCACTGTGGTCGCGTTCCTCAGACGAGCGGTCAAGTTCTTCGCCCGGCACGCAGTCACCGTCGAACGCGGTGCAAAGCGGTCGCCACGCCGACGTGCCCGCTTCAGGCGTCGAGGCGGCAGCGCCCGATCGGTCGGCTGGCGAACGACGACGAGCACGCGATCGCAATCGCCGCGTAGGAGTCGCCTCGCCACGCCGGGTCTGACGACTGCTGCAGGGCGACAGCACACGCGCGGCTCCGCCTTGATGGGACCCGGCGGCGCGAAGCGAGCGTGCGGCCGGGGGAGCATCCGGCCGCGGAAGTAGGGAAGCGAGCCGCCGTGAGAGATCTGCTCACATCCGGCACAAGCGTCTCTAGCGCGACGTCGACTCCCTCGCTTCGCGCGGACGGCGGGGAAGTCGGCGTCGCCGTCCAGCCCGGAGCCGACGCTCACGTCCGTCGCGAGTCGCGGGTGGGCTCGCGCAGTCTCCCTCGGTCGGTTCGGCGGGGCGGCGGACTTGAACACTCCCTCGGCGCTCGAGCTCCTGCACCATGCCTGGGTTACCGACCAACACGGCGAGGTCCTCGACCCAGCATGGGAGACCCCGGGCGAGTTCTACTTCGGGGTTCCGGCTCCGGCCACGGAGGTTATCCGGGCCGTGAAGGCTGCACCATGCGTTCGGCTCGGCGCTCGCGTTTCTCGTGCCTCGCGGCTGGGTTCCCGAGAGCGGGTAGCGGCGGCGCGCTCGGGTACGTCGCCCGGGCTACCTCGATGGCCCTCGCCTGGCGGCCGTGATCGCTGCCGCGAGCGCTCTCGCGAACTCGGTCTCCCCGGGTCGCGCTCCGAGCTGGAGCGGTTCGGTTTCGCCCTCGTAGCCGAGCCAGAACTCCCATGCTCGCTCGACGCTACGCGCCTGCTCGCCGTAATTTGTGACGCTGACCGAGTGCGACCAGCGACCATGACGCGTGATCGGTACAGCCGAGTAGTCGCACTTGGACTCGCGCGGGTGCTCCGCGCTTGGACGCTCGAATGAGTCTTTGCTGCCATTCAAGCGATGCAGCAGACCGGGTGTGAGCACGTAGACGGACACATCATCGTCGTTGATCTCGGCGCAGGCTGGGGACTCCGGCTCGACCGCGCCTTCCAGATCGTCCAGCGCTTCGGCGATGGCCTCTGACACGCTCCGTACCGAGGCTGCGATATCTGGCAGCAATCCCGTTTGGAATTCAGCGGTCATAGTGGGGCGAGCCTACACACCGGGTCAGCGTCGCGTCGATGCGCCGAACCCCCCGTCCGTCCTCAATCGCGTGGTGGGCTCCTAGGCTGCCGTGCCGAGAGAGTTCGGGTCGTCGCTCGTGACGGGACCGCGACGCCCGTTGAGCGTGTCTGAGGCCTCGCCGCGGAACAGCACGAGGACGCGGTCCGGGATTCAGCTGGACGTGCCGCTTGGACCTCCGCGTCGTCGGTCGCGCGCAGGTGGAAGGACTCCAGCCGATCAACCTGTCGATGAGTCGTGCGCGGTCGCGACCCGGGGGGTCGGCTGCGCGCGTGGCGTCTGGTCTGTTGCCGCCCGCGGGGGATCGTCGCCGTGTCAGGTCGGTCAGCGTTTCGGTGCTGGCGCTTGCGGTTGCCGCCTGGGGCGCTGTTCGGCCCGGAGGGCGCCGCTTGCGGGCGTGTTGATGCTCTCGTGGCCGTCGTCCCAGCGGAACCGATAGCGAGGCGACGGGTCCCCTCGCAGCACTTCTTCAACGACACCGGAGCGGGGTCGGCGGTCGGCTGACTCGGACTCGGCTACGACACGCTTGCCGACTTCAAAGGCCATGATCACTCCCTCGTTACTCGTGCAAGCCGAGGATAGTCGGCCGTACGAGATCCGCGCCGGGCCTGGCCGTCGCCCGGAGACATGTGCTCGTAATCAGTTCGATGGAGGGTCGGTGCAGGCTCTTCGCTGCAGAGTCGTGTCGGGACGGTCGCTGACCAAGCTGTACGACTTCCGCGTATGACTGGACCGCTTGGTGCACGCGGCAGACCGCATCGGTACCGAGCGATCCCACGCGGGAGGGCCGTGCGGTGCGACGATGGGGCGATGGCCGCGCTCGATGAAGCCCGCGTGTCGTCGAAGGGGACGGGTTGGAGCTCGCTGACGCTGGCGTCGGCCGCGGCGCTCTCGGCCGACGAGGTGCTGGGGCGCGTGGAGAGCACGGCCGACGGTCTCTCGCACGACGAGGCACGGGCGCGGCTGGCGCAGGTCGGGGCCAACGCGTTGCGCAGCCACGGCGCGCGGCCGTTCGCGGTGCTGGTGCGTCAGCTGCGCAATCCGCTGTTGATCCTGCTCGTCGCCGCGGCGGTGGCCTCGTTTGCCGTGGGTGAGCGCACCAGCGCGCTGATCATCCTGCTGATCATCTGCATGAGTGTCGGGCTGGGGTTCTTCAACGAGTACCGCTCAGAGCTGGCGGTCGAGGCGCTGCATTCCCAGTTGCGCCACACGGCGCTCGCCGTCCGTGACGGGGAGCCCGGGGCGGTCGACGTGACCGAGCTCGTGCCGGGCGATGTCGTGCGGCTCGCTGTCGGTGACGTCGTGCCGGCAGACCTGCGTCTGCTGCGGGTCGATGGTCTGGAGTGCGACGAGGCGGTGCTTACCGGCGAGTCTTTGCCGTCGGAGAAGCGCAGCGATCCGATCACGGCGCCGGAATCCTCGCTGGACCTCGCGTCGTGCGCGTTCATGGGCACCGTGGTGCGTGAAGGAAGCGGGCTGGGGGTCGTCGTGTGTACCGGCGGCCGGACTGAGTTCGGCGCGATCGCCCTGCAGCTCGGCGAGCGACAGCCGCAGACCGCGTTCCAGCTCGGTCTGCGGGACTTCTCGCTGTTGCTCGTCCGGGTGACCGCCGTGCTGGCCGGCTCGATCCTGGTGATCAACGTCGTGCTCGGCCGCTCGTTGCTGGGCTCGGTGCTCTTTGCGCTCGCGATCGCGGTCGGCCTGACCCCCCAGCTGCTGCCGGCGATCGTCACGATCAGCCTCTCGACCGGCGCCAAGCGGTTGGCTGAGCGCAAGGTGGTGGTCAAACGACTCGTGAGCATCGAGGACCTCGGCAACATCGTCGTGCTGTTCACCGACAAGACGGGCACGCTGACCGAGGGTCACATCACGTTCGCCGCGGCTCTGGACGTCGACGGTCGACCGTCGGATGCCGTCCTGCGCGCAGGGCTGCTGTGCAACGACGCGAGCTTCTTCGACGGACAGGTGGTCGGCGGCAACCAGCTCGATCAGGCGCTGTGGCAGGCGCCGGGCGCCCGCAGCGTCGGCGCCGAGCGAGCTCACCGTCTCGCCGATCTGCCGTTCGACTACCAGCGCCGCCTGGCATCGGTCCTCGTCGAGCAGGACGGCGAACGGCAGGTGATCGTCAAGGGCGCACCCGAGACGGTGCTCGCACGATGCACGAACCTCGTGCCAGCAGCGCAGGTCGTGCTCGACCGCCAGTTCGCCGCCGGCAGCCGCGTGATCGCCGTCGCGACGCGTCCCGCCGCCGGCCGCACGAGCCTGAGCGCTGACGACGAGCGCGACCTTGACCTCGCCGGCTTCCTCACCTTCGTCGATCGCCCGAAGGCCGACGCAGGCGAGGCGCTTGACCGCCTCAGGCGCCTCGACGTGCAGGTCAAGATCATCACCGGCGACAACGACCGCGTCGCGCAAAAGGTCTGCGCCGACATCGGCCTCGCCGTCGACGGGACGCTCACCGGAACCCAGCTCGATCAACTCGACGACGCGCAACTCGCAGTCGCGCTGCCCAACACGACGATCTTCGCACGCGTCACCCCCGAGCAGAAATCGCGGCTCATCAAGGCCCAGCGCGCCGTCGGCTCGACGGTCGGCTTCCTCGGCGACGGTGTCAACGACGCCGTCGCCCTGCACGACGCGGACGTCGGAATCTCCGTCCAGACAGCGACCGACGTGGCCAAAGACGCCGCCGACATCGTCCTGCTCGACAAGGACCTCGACGTCCTCGCGACCGGGATCGTCGAAGGCCGACGCATCTTCGCCAACACGATCAAATACGTCCTCATGGGCACCTCGTCGAACTTCGGGAACATGTTCAGCGCCGCCGGCGCCTCGCTGTTCCTCAGCTTCCTGCCAATGCTCCCGACGCAGATCCTGCTCAACAACCTGCTCTACGACGCCAGCGAGATGGCGATCCCGACCGACAACGTCGACGAGGAGCAACTCCAACGTCCAGCGCACTGGGACACCGCGTTCATCCGCCGCTTCATGACCTTCTTCGGGCCGATCAGCTCGATCTTCGACTTCGCGACCTTCGGGATCATGATCTGGGTCTTCAACGCCCACGCGCCACTCTTCCGATCCGGCTGGTTCGTCGAGTCGCTCGCGACGCAGAGCCTGATCATCTTCGCGATCCGCACCCACCGCGTCCCGTTCTTCCACAGCACACCCAGCACACCACTCGCACTCGCAACCATGATCTGCGTCACGATCGGCGTGCTGCTGCCCTTCTCCCCACTCGCCCACGTCCTCGGGTTCACCGCGCTACCCGCCAGCTTCCTCGCCGCGCTCGCGGCGATGATCGTCATCTACCTCGTGCTTGTGGAGCTCGGCAAGCTCCGCTTCTACCGCGTCCGGCCGCACGCCCCACCGGTCGCTCGCGGCCGGCCCGAGCGCGAACACTGGATTCATCACCGCGCCACGCGCTGGAGCATCTCGGGCCGCCCGCACCGCCCAACCCCCGCCCACCAACCCTAGTAGTCGTCCGATCGATCGGCCCCCGGCCAGGCCTCGCATCCACATCCAGTGATTGGCTGAGCTGGCCGCCGGGCGGCGCCTTCGCCACCGACATCGCCCGGTTCATCGCTGGCGGAACAGTCACGAGGCCTGGCTCGCGCTCGTTTGCCGTCGGCCGACTGCTGTGCGCCGTCCTCGCGCGCCGCGCGCAGACCGTCGAGATCAACGCCGGCTCGCGTTCCCGCAGCACCACTCTGCGCGCGATAGGTCCGAGGACTCTCCCCTAGGGATATGCCGCAACCGCGATCGGTGTTGGAACGGATGCGTGGCCGGGGGGCGGTAGGACGATGTGGGTTCAGTGAACATCGCCGGACCGGTATCGCCGGCGGAAAGGCAACAACATGATTGCTTACGTGCTTGTCGCGCTTGTCGCGCTTGTGGTGGTCGGCGTGGCTTTGTCGGTCAGGATTCTCAAGCAGTACGAGCGGGGGTGCCGTTCCGGTTGGGGCGCGTGAAGGGTGGCGCGTGTCGCCCAGGATTGATCTTCTTACTGAGAAGGTCTTCGCGGCGGTGCCGTCCGACCGCTCCGGTTGGTTCCCGGGCTGGCGGCGGGTTGACTCATGGATCTTCTGTCGACCAGTGGTCTGACCTATTGGATGTCGTGTCGCCCGTCGCCGCCCGAGGCCCACCGGCGTGACCTGATAAGAACTTGGCAGCTGCTCCAAGTGAGACGTGTCCGCCGGGAGTCCGCTTCGTCAACTCAATCGAAGGGACGGCCTGCATGATCGTGATCGGGGCGGACACGCACAAGAAGACGCACACGTGCGGGGCGGTCGATGCGCTCACCGCCGCCGCGCGCGACGAGCTGACGGTGCCCGCCCGCAAGGGCGCGTTCGGCAAGCTGTTGCGGTGGGCGCGGACGCTCGACTCTGAGCGGGTGTGGGCGATCGAGGACTGCCGGCACGTCTCAGGCGCGCTCGAGCGATTCCTGATCGGGCAACACCCAACGCCATCGCCTGGACCGCGGGCCCCGGCGCGCTCGTGGGGCTCGTCGCCTCCACGATCGCCGTCGGCGTCCTCGGGCTTCACGCACATGGCGTCGCGGTGCTGGGGTCGCTTGCTCATGGTGCGCCGCAGTTCGGGCTGGCGGGGCTGTCCTGGTCGACACTGCGCAGCGTGGCGCCGATCGCCGCCGTCGTCGCGCTGGTCGTCGTAACCCAGTCGGCGGCGACTACCCGCGCGTTCGCCGACCAGGGACACTACGAGGTGGACGTCGGCCGCGACTTCCTCGGAGTCGGCGCCGGCAGCATCGTGGCCGGCCTCGCTGGCGCCTTTCCCGTCAACGCGAGCCCCCCGAGAACCGCCGCCGTCGCGGCGGCGTCCGGCCGCACGCAGGCAGCCGGTCTCGGCGCCGCGGCAGCGATCTTGCTGCTGGTACCCGCGGCGGGGGTGCTCAAGGACGTGCCAGTCGCGGCCCTGGCCGGGGTGCTCCTGTTCGTCGCAACGCGGATCTTCCACGGCCGCGATCTCCTCGCGATCGCGCGGTTTGATCCGTTCGAGTTCGCCTTGGCCGTCGCTCTGGTACGCAAACGCAGCCCACTTCCGTGACCAGCTGCACGGCGCGCTGGCACGCGCCGACGGACGCCCGCGAGCGGTCGTGCTCGACGCGATCGGGATGAGCGACCTCGACTACACAGGCTCACGCTCGCTTCGCGACGTACTCGACGCGCTCGACGGCAAGCACATCACGTTCGCGATCGCCAGAGCGGGAGAGCACGTACGCGAAAGCCTGGCCAGAAGCGGCCTGCTCGAGCGCATCGGAGAGGACCGGCTCTTCCCCTCGGTGGGCGAAGCGGTCACCGCGATGCGCCAAGAGGACACCGACGCGCTGTCGAAACGATCGGACCCCGCCGGACACCAAACCGAGAGCTGATCGGTCCGACTTCCCGCGAGCCACCACGCGGATTTGAGCTTCGAACCCGCGGCACCGGAGGTCAGCAATGCGTTGAGGTGGTCGACACGCGCGCGTTGCAGGTCGTGTGCGCCCGAGCTGGGAAGCAGTGCTCCAGCAGCCCCGGCGCGCACGCCACCCAGAGGAACGCGAGGCATGTGTAGTGTGACGGCCGTCAGTCGTGGCTGAGGACGCCACGTCGGCTGGTACTGCGGCGCTGGCGCGAGCCAGCCGCTCGACCCGATGCATGCGCCTGATCTCTGCCCACTGCTCCACGCCAACTAACCACTCCCTCTCGCCGGATCACCAGATCAAGCGAGGTCCGGACCCGACCGGACTCAGGTGCGTCACTTCTCGGGTCTTGCTGATCGAGCGGGGTTGAGGCTCGGAACGGAAATATCATTCTCGCCCGAGGCCGACCGGCCAGCCTGCGGCTTCCCTGCTTTACGCACAGTCCGAGCATCTGCAGGCCGCCCCCTAACAAGCGCCTTGGCTAGGTCCGGCCCCATCGCGGGGCTTTGATGGGCGAGCTTTCTCGTTCCCCGGCTTGGAGGTCCGACCGCCAGGGGGAGGCTCCTGCTCAGCTCTCCGCGGGTCGCTGGTCGGCCCAGTCCTTTAGCTCCCGCTCGACGTCTTGGTCTCGCTCTCGAACCTCTCGCTCGACCTCCGCGACTGCTGCGTCCAAGCGCTGACGCTCCTCCGCAGCGGTTCGATTTGCCTTCGGGATAGCCGACTCGATGAGGTTGAGGTAGTCCGGCAGCAAGCTTGCGCTGGCGACGAAACGAAACTTGATCTCCCCGGGATTGATGGTCAGCGACTTTTCGAAGAAATCGCCACCAGGGAGGTCAGGCTGCCGACGCACCTCGTCTGCGAGGTGGACGTGGAAGGCGCGCTGCCAGATGCCGTCGACCTCACCCTCGATCGGGATTCCGAATCGCGTCCGGTCCTCGAGGCGTCGTGGGGGCCCGGTCCGTCGTACGTCTGTCATCTCAATCTCCTCGGCTTCGTCGGGATAGTCGCTGAGACTCCCGCCCTCATCGAACCAGCAATGCTCGGCGATCCGATCCTCTGTATCTTCCCAGCTCTGCGATCCGCCGTCTGGTCCCTCCCACGGAGGACGCTCGATGCACAGCCTGTTTGCGGCGGACATTCAAGCACCACAGATGCCCTGCGAGCAACGCCGGACCGCGGAAGTGTCTCAACCCGCCCGAGCCAGCTCGCGGAGGCCGGCGAGATCAAAAGGCATCGCGCGGCTACAGCACGAAGTAGGCGGCCCGACTCCGCAGACACCAGCGCCGACGCCGTCGCTCACACTGAGTCCGGCATGGACTCCGACGGAGGGCGCGAACCGCGCTAGTCCGACTGTTGCTGCCCGCGAAGCTGAACAACGGGGCCGATATGACGCGCGGCCAGCCTGGGGGTGCTGGCTGACGCCGACAACCGGGGAGGGTCGCGTTCTGGCTACGACGATCTCAGCCCACAGCCGCGGGCCCACCGGCCCGCGGTATGTTCGCACCAAGATTGGGCCCGTCGACGACCCCCTGAGGACCCCATCGGGTGTGCGAACCTCAAACGAGCACTCGTTCTCGCGCGATAGCGCTGGCTGGACTGCTTCACGGCCTGCTCGTTGACGCTGAGTCCGGGCGGGCGATATTCGCAGCGAACCGCGCAAGCGAGTGGAGTTCTGTTGCCGCGACAAGCGGGGACCGAGCGCGTGGCTATCCCTACGCTGGTGGAGAGCCCGTCTAGCGATCGGGATCGTGTGGCTGCGAGGCCTGCTCTTGGGCGATGTCGCGATCGCGCTCTGCGCGTGCCGCTCGCTCGTGTGCCTCAGCCAGATCGTGCCGAGTCGCCTCATGGCGCTTCAGGCCACGCCGCTGGCGGCCGCGCATCGACATGGTCACGAAAACGCACCACGAGCACGACCGCTATGGCAACCACAATGACAACGAGCGGACGCGCCCGCAGCTCCCGCCCAGTTCCCGACGCGACCGCGGTGTGCAGACGCGATTCGATCGTCCGCAGCTCACCCGCCGCCAATCGAGCCGCGGCGCGAAGCGCGCGGCGACTGCGCCGGTGCTCATGCCACGCACTCAGGCCTCCGGTGACAAGCGCGCCGGCAAAGCCACCTACGAGTGCTGCCAATAGCGGTTCCAACCGTCGACCGCGAGATGCGAAAGCTCAACCCAGTGAGCGTAGCCCTCACTGATCACACACACACGCCGCCGACGGCACACGTGCGCCGCGCCTTAACGATTACGACATGAGCTTCGAAGAGCGATCGGCAGCGATTGCTCAGTTCGCTCCAACCCGAGCTGCCGTCTACTGCGGGACCGGCTTGGGAGAGTGCCGCCCGGTTACGTCGACGCACCTAGAGTGTTCGCGGCCTTCTCGCACTGGACGGGAGCTATCCGGACACCCCGCCCCATACCCGTGGCAGCACGAATGCAGGGCTCGTTCCCAACCCGACGCGCGACCCGCCGTTCGCCATTCGCCGGTCGCCATGCGTGGGCCCTCCTCGCCGCGCCTTGCGGGTCTTCCGGCGGATCAAGGCCGAGGCGGGTGGCGGACCGAAAGCGGGTCCGTGCTCGGCGCGAGCGTGAGCGCTCTGCAGGCTGGGCGGTGGTCATGCCGTAGCGTCGCCGCATCAATCTGGAGGGGAGAGGAACATGTGGCGATGGGCGAGGTCAACCCAGAGGAGTCGCTCGAGATCGGTCGTGGCGTGTTCAAGCGACTAGGTGATTGCACCGGCTCGGAGATCGAGTCCGCGATTGGTTTGATTGCTCAAAGGCGGATCGATCGCGCCTGGATTGCCGAGCAGGTGGCCGGTGCAGATCGGGGCGAGCTGACGATAGCTCGTCGCTTCTTCGCTGATACGACCGATGCCGAGCGGGATCTCATCGCGTACTGGCAGATGGTCAAGCTCGTCGAGGAGGCGTATCTGCGTTATACGAGAGGGGGCGATGCTTGACGCCCCCAAGGTCAGGGGAACGGGGTCGAGGGCAGTTGCGAAGTAGGGCTGCTAGCCGATTGAGCCTTCCATCTGCAGCTCGATTAGCCGGTTCATCTCGACCGCGTATTCCATCGGGAGCTGCTTGATGATCGGCTCGATGAAGCCGTTGACGATCAGTTTCGCGGCCTCGTCCTCGGGGATGCCGTGGGACATCAGGTAGAAGAGCTGGTCCTCGCCGACCTTCGAGACGGTCGCCTCGTGGCCGACGTTGACGTCGTCCTCGCTGATCCGGATGGTGGGATACGTGTCCGATCGCGAGTGCTCGTCCAGCAGCAATGCGTCGCAGACGACCTTTGACCTGGAGCCGTGGGCGCCCTTGGCGATCTCAAGCAGGCCGCGGTAGGACCCGCGGCCGCCGTCCTTGCAGATCGACTTGGCGAAGATGTTCGAGGTCGTGTTCGGCGCCGCATGGATGATCTTCGCGCCCGCGTCCTGGTGCTGGCCGGCGCCAGCGAACGCGATCGACAGGACCTCGCCATGGGCTCGCTTGCCGAGCAGGTAGATGCTCGGGTATTTCATCGTCAGCTTGGACCCGAGGTTGCAATCGACCCACTCGACCGTCGAATCGGCGTACGCGACGGCGCGCTTGGTGACCAGGTTGTAGACGTTGGTCGACCAGTTCTGGACGGTCGTGTAGCGGATGCGTGCGCCCGGGAGGGCGATCAGCTCGACTACCGCGGAGTGGAGTGAGTCGGAGCTGTAAGTGGGAGCGGTGCAACCCTCGACGTAGTGAACGTAGGAGCCTGGCTCGGCGATGATCAGCGTCCGCTCGAACTGGCCCATGTTCTCGGTGTTGATCCGGAAGTACGCCTGCAGCGGCATCTCGACGTGGACGCCTTCGGGCACGTACACGAACGATCCACCGGACCACACGGCGGAGTTCAGCGCCGCGAGCTTGTTGTCGTTTGGCGGGATGACCGTCGCGAAGTACTGACGCACGATGTCCTCGTGCTCACGCAGCGCCGTGTCCATGTCGGTGAAGATCACGCCCTGCTGCTGGAGGTCCTCGTGAATCTGGTGGTAGACGACCTCGGACTCGTACTGCGCGCCGACGCCGGAGAGGAACTTCCGCTCCGCCTCGGGAATGCCGAGGCGGTCAAAGGTCCGCTTGACGTCCTCGGGCACGTCGTCCCAAGAGCGGCTGGGGGTCTCGGACGCCCGCACGAAATAGCGAATGTTGTCGTAGTCGAGTTCGGCCAGCATCGGGGAGCCCCACGTGGGCTGCTTGCGAGCGAAGAAGTGGCCGAGCGCCTTGAGCCGGAAGTCGCGCATCCACTTGGGCTCGGACTTGAAGTTCGAGATCTTCTCGACGATCTCCCGGTTCAGCCCCTTGGGCGCCTTGTAGAGATAGTTCTCAGAGTCGTGGAACCCATAGCGCTGCTCGTAGTCGGCATTGATGCCCGCCAGCTGCTCGTTCTCGGTCAGGATCGTTGCTTGCGCAGTAGCCACTACTCCACCTCCAGCTTGGTTGGCTCGTTGCTCACCGGGTTTCGCGCGGCCGGGCCACCAAACCACAGCGGTAGGGTAGGGCCTCCCGCTCGCCGCGCGGCGCGGTCGTCGCGCGGGGTTGATCGTGGACGCGCACGGGCTCCGGGATGATGCCGGGGGGCCGGCGAGTCATCGGACTCGATCGCGAAGGTCGTGTGCATGTGGTGGTCACCTTCGCGAGCGCGGGTCGCCAAGCGCGGCGTCCGAGTTCTCTCCAGGGAACGACTCTTCTGTGGCTGGGACGAGGTCCGCGAGGTCGCCGGCCGGCGTCTGGCCGCCTGGTCGGCTGTCAAAGCATGGTGCGCTCTCTGGGCATCATCGTTCGCCTGCCGCCGTGTAGCGACGCGAGCGTCCCATTCGGCCTTGGCTTGATCCGCGCGCCGTGAAGCTTCCTCACCCCTGTCCTTTGCTTGTCGGACCTGTTCACAGATCCGGGCGTACTCTGGATCGTCTCTTTCCCATCGCGCTTGTTCTTCCGCAAACGTCTCATGCTCCCAGGCCTCGGTGTACCGCACTGCTTGATCGCCGCGCCCGAACGTATGCCAGCCCCTTGCGGCGTGCCCGGCGCCGCTCTGTAGCAGCTTTTGCAGGATCGTCATGACTGAGCTCCGACCGAGACCCCCGCAAAATTAGGACGGGTCCTGCTTGTGAACGGCGTTTCTGTCGCTTTAGACGAAACGGCCCGTGAGGTCAGCGAGAGGCAGGTCTTGCCTGCCCAGGGGCCTGCGCGAGGGAATCGAGCAGCAGCGGCCGGTAACGGCCCTACGTTGAGAGTACTCCTTCTCGAGGCGTGTAACCGACCAATTTGGCTGATCGGGCACGCTTCGGTCGAGCTCCCTGGTTCATGAGTTGCGACTCTTGGGACTGGCGCCCGCAAACCCGGGTCGACGTCCGCCTAATGGATTATCGCCAGCTCACCGGCGAGCGCTTTGACGCGGTCGCGAGCATCGCATGGTTGAGCACGTCGGTGGCGTCCAGATCGGCCTCTACGCGCAGCAGCTCGCGAATCCACTTTGACCCGGCGGGCGTCTTCTCAACCTCGGCATCGCGCGCCTGCGTCACGCCGATCCGGAAGCCGGACCGTTCTGCGAGCGCTACGTGTTCCCGGACGCGGCGCCGCTGCGCCTCTCGCGGGTCCTCGCAGCGCTCGAGCGTGCTGGCTTCGCCACCGGGCACCTCGAGGGATTCGCCGCCGATGACGCTGAGACCCTGACCCACTGGCTCGCGCGCCTGGAGGATCGTCTCGAGGACGCCGTCCGGCTTGCGGGCGAGCAGCACGTGCGCGTCCGGAGGATCTACCTGCGCGCGGCGCGCAACGGATTTCGGCGCGGTTTCACGTCGGTCTGCCAAGTCCGCGCGCATTCTGGCCTGAAGGACCAGCGCCTCCTGTGCGTGAGCGCGGGGGCGGACCGGGGGGCCGGCTCTGCACCACAGCAGTCCTGCGCGCACTCGCGGTGCTCGCGGCGGGAGTGCGGACAAGGAGGGGAGGGCGGATCGCGGGGTGTATCGTGACGGATGAGGCCATGCCTTGGCTCACCGACACCGACGTGGGCGCGGCGCACGGGTTCGCCCGGGCGCTCTCCGGAGCCCGTACGGTGACCGAGCTGCGCAGCCGGGCGCTGGCGGGGCTCGCGGAGCTCGTGCCCGCGGACGTGCTGACGTCGGACCGCGTCGAGCTTGAGACCGGCGTCGTGCGACACGAGGCGATCCCTGCTGATGCCGAGCCGCCCGGTGCGTTTGCGGCGATCGTGGGCGACGTGGCGGCTCATCCGTTGCTGTCCGCGCACGCCATCCGAAGGCGTGCGGCGCTGCGGCTATCCGAGGCCGTCGAGCCGCGCCGCCTGTCCCATAGCGAGCTGTACGGCGACCTGCTCCACCCCTGTGGCGTCGAGTACGCCATCACGATCGGCGTTCGCACGAACCGCCGTGAGATGCTCGTCGCGGGGCTCGGCCGCAACGAGCGCCAGTTCTCAGAACGTGATCGCGACGTGCTCGATCTCGTGCGCCCTGTCCTCGAGGACGCGCTGCGGGATGCGCAGGCCCGCGAGCGGCTCGTCCGCGCGCTCGCCACCAACCCGCCGCCGGGCACGGCCGTTGTGCTGCTCGACCGCTACGGCGAGATCGAGCACTCGAGCGTCGACGCCGAGCGCTGGCTCGCCGAGCACTTCGGGGCGGCCGAGCACGCGGGCTGGCTGCCCGAGGCCGTCGTCGTGTGGCTCGCTCTGCCGCCGCGCCCGCCGCTCGTCAGCGTGCGAGACGGGCGGCGCCTCACCGTCCAGCTGCTGCCCGGCGACCCGCACGCGCTGCTGCTGGAAGAGGAGGTCGCGAGCTTCCGCCCCGACGCGCTCGATCGCCTCGGCCTGACCCCGCGCGAGACCGAGGTGCTCTATGCCGCCGCCGCGATCGAGGCAGAGGCCGACATCGCGCGGGAGCTGTGCCTCAGCCTGCACGCAATCCGCAACCGCCTCGCGCGCCTGGAAGCCAAGCTCGGCGTAGCCACGGCCGCCGACGCCGTCGCGCGGGGTCTCCGCGAGAGCACCTAGACAGCCGGCCTGCCGGCCGGGCGCTCCACCTGTCGCCGATCGCCAGCGGTGCGGGAGCGAACGTACCACCGGTGCGAGAGCGGCGTATGCGTTGGCGTGCAGCGTGAGATCGCGTTCTCCAGTGGGCCGTCGCGATCGCCAGGCGGCTTCTCGGGAGGCCCACTCCAGCCAGACCCGCCGACTTCAGATTTGCGCTACGTTCCGGCCGGGGTTGTCTGGGCCTCGATCGTCCGCCCGTCGGCACCTTCGGGGCCCGACCCGCTCGCGGACCATGACAACGTCCCCTGCCAGGTTCACGCTGTCGTGTCAAGCGTCATCAGCCATAACTGTTCACTCTAGTGACCTTGCTGAGGCGCTTGACACGACAGCGCTCACCCGGCAACGTGGCAATGAAGGTGTCAGGCATCTGACACTCAAACGGGAAGGGCCTGACGCCCGCGCCCGCCTTCATAGAGACGATGAGCGCGTGTGCGCGGGACGGCCGCTGCCGCGCTGCCGCGCAGCAATCGGGAAGCGACAGTCGACGAGATCGCGCCGATTTGCTGGGCGCGACGCGCGTCTTGCAAGCGCCCTCATCGGTCCACCTCGCCGCCGTTGTTAGCTAAGGGTCGGCGCACGAGCAAGCAAGACCACCGAAGCGGAAGTGGACCCCGGCCTCGGCCTCGCTGCCGCTTGGGACGAGACACGAAAGCTACGAGCCATTTGCTTGAGCCTGATCGTTGCGTAGGCACCCCGGGGTAGCCCCGTGCTCGGGCTGTCCCCGCCTCCACGATCGCTTTCGCGTGAAGGCACGCGTCGGCTCCGGGCACGCGCCCGGCTGCTGCCTTCGCCAGAAGAACGCGTCGCCGGTCGGGGCATCGGACGATCGTCCTCCGGCAGCTTTGAGGCCGGCCGGGAAATCGAGAGTGCCTGGGACGAGGCTCACACGATGGCCGGCCTGGGTCGCCGCGCCCTACCCGCGGGCTACGCGGCCGAGAGACGGGCCGGCTTGCGCCAGGCGACTGGACATCTTCAACCGAATCGGCGCGGCTGAAGCCGGCGACGTTTCCGCCGAACTCGAAGCTCTTGCCGCTGCCGCGATCAACCGGCCGACGTCGGCGTGATCGCCACTGCAGGCGGGCTCGCGGACAGCCCGGCGCAGGTGCGCAAGCTGCCGTAGTGCACCAGGGCGCGGCGGGCGACGGCGCCCTGGTCCTCGATCGGCTGGCCGGTGCCGGAGACGACAGCGGGGATGAGCCGCGCGGTTAACAGCGCGTGTGGGTGCAAGGTGAGCTTCAGCACCCCGGTGGCCGTGCTGTAGGAGTTCTTCCACCACAGGAAGTTGCCCATGCCGTAGGCGACGAACGTGTGGCCGAGCCAGCCCGAGCCCTGGAGCATGTGCGCGTGCGCGCCGATGATGATGCTCGCCCCCGCGGCGGCCAGCTTCGGCGCCAGCGACAGCTGGTTCTGGTCCGGGCAGGGCATGCCTTCCGTGCCCCAGTGCATGAACACAATGACGATCCGGGCGAGCCGTTTCGCGGCCCGGACGGCCGCGAGCGTCTGGCGCAGGTTGATCGCGTTGGCCTCGCCCGGCCGGTGTGCCGTGGCCACCCAGGACGAGGCCAGCTCGGCCACCTGGGATACGCCGACGATCGCGATCTTCGTGCCGTTGATCGTCGTGACGATGGGCGCCCAGGCCGCCGCCGCGTTGACTCCCGCGCCCACATAAGGGAAATGCGCTGCCTTCGCCGCCGCGAGCGTGTCCGCCAGCCCGGTCTGCCCGTAGTCCAGGATGTGGTTGTTGGCCATGGTGACCAGGTCCACGCCGGCGTCGCGGAGCGCGACGAAAGCGCCCGGCGTGGTGGCGAAGTGGTAGGTCTTCGGCTGCGGCTGGCCTCGGCTGGTGACCGGGGTCTCCAGATTCACCGCCGTGAAGTCAGCCGACTTCAGCACGGAGGTGATGGGTCCGAATGTGGTGGCCGGATCCTTCAGCAGCCGCGCGATGCGCCCGGCGAAGTGCACGTCTCCGGCGAACGCCAGCGTGATGTCACCGGAGGCCGTCACCGGGTGGCGGTGCTTGACGACCGGGCTGGCCCGGTCGATCGTCGCCCGCGCGGCATGCCGGGCGGGAGCGCTGGCCGAACAGGCCGCGGTCAGCACCATCACGGCGCTGGCCATCACCCCGAGCAGCCGCTGGGTTACCACGAGCCTTAGCCTACGTCCGCCGGACATCTTCCATCTCCCTGGGCGCAACCTGAGGACGATAGCCTGTCGCGCCCCAAAAGGAGCGGGCTCGCGCGGCACACGCCGCGCCGTCGGTATCTGGTGAAGGCAGGTGTCGCCACCCTAGACGCATCCGACTGCTGCCTTCGCCCGATCCGCGCGCCTGTCGCCCGGACTCGTGACGACTGCTTTTGTTCTCGCGCCAGCGCCGGCCGGGCGAGCGCTTCGGCGACATACCGATCGTTCGCCAAAGGCTCACGTATCGCATAGGTGTCCACGACCGCCTCTGGGGCGAACGCCTCGAGAGCACCTGTCTCGGCGGCGAGCGCGGCGCGGTCGACGTGCAGGTGCTGAGCGCTCAACAGGTCGTGCGGCTCGCTCCGGCCGCGGTGAACGATCAGCAGCTCGTGTCCGCGCTCGGCCAGGTGCTGTGCGATCGCGCGACCGATGAACCTGGTGCCGCCGAGCAGGCAGATCCGCATCACGAGCCCTTCGCCGGCTCGCCCGCCCTCAACGGAACCGCGTCCTCCCGGCAGAACGCGAGCAGCCGCCCACTGTCGAGCGGTGACCCGATCAGCGCCAGCAGCTGCCAGCTGTCGGGGGCTCGACAAGGTCCGGGAAGCGCATCGTGCTAAGGATCATCACGAGTGCGGGCTGCCGGTCAAGGTTCTCGGCCTCGAGGAGCTACGCGACCCCGCTGCGCCCACCACCAGCGGTCCGTGTCGTGTCATGACCGACCTCGAAGATCAGGCGATGACCGTGGACCGCCACACCTTTCAATCAACCACGGCGCCCGATGTCCTCACCGCCGCCCAGGCAGCCGAGCTGCGGAGCTGCCGGCAGTCGACGAGCGGTCGATATTCCCGAAGCGTGGCCATCAGCCCCTGACCCTGGCACAGCCTTGCCCGCCTTCGGTAGCTGCACGAAGCCGTTCAGCCAGGCATCGGGCTACAGGGACACCCGCTCTGACGCGGTCACCCGGCGGCTGTGTCCGTGCGCCTCGCCTCGCTTGACGATGCCCGAGCGCTTGACCGCCTGGCGGGGCTCGGCATTATCGCCGGACCGGCTCCGCCCTTATCGCAGAGGTGCGGCGGAGTCGTGGTGGGGCTTCCGCTGACGGCGGCAGTCCGAAGGCCGACCCCTTTCGGCCCACGACCGGGGTGGGTACGCCTGCTCGAGCTACGGCGGCGCAACTGAAGGGCGGCCGCCGCGGGGCAGTGCGGTGACTGTCGGCGGTCCCTCGCCGCCTCAGATCTGCAAGCAGCGGGTGGCTGGGAGTCCTGACTCGTACGGCTGGCCGCACTGCGAGCGGCAACCAACCGTACGTCGAGACGCCAGCTACCCGGCTGGGCAGCTAGCCGCCGACGCGGAATTCTTGCGCCATGTTCAGCGATCTCATTCAGATGACGGCGGCAGAGCTTCGCGCTCATCTCGTGGAGATCGAGGCGGAGCGCGCGCTTGCTCGGAGCATCGGCGTAGCAGACATCGAGGCCTACATGACGGATCTCGAGATGGAGACCCAGGCCACGCGCCGGCTCTACGTGACCGCGGCCGTGATCGAGATCGCGACCCTTCGGGCCGAGCTATCGGCAGCCAACGACGGATGAATCCGAGTAACCCCTACCGATGAAGGATCAGGAGGTCTATCAATGACTTCGCCCACCACCCCATCATCGTTTCTAGCGACCCGGTCTTCGGCCGCCCAGACGACGAGGGCGGGGCCGTCGAAGCCGGGCAGGCGCTCGGCCACCTCGAACAGGAGATCGCGCTCAGGGGCGATCGCGCGGAGCACGCGCACGCGGCTATGCCGGGTAACCGAGCACCTCCTCGGGGGGCAGGACGACGCGCCGGCCGGAAACAGTCAACGCGCGGATACGCATCCAATGGGCCATGTGCCCCGGCGCCCACGAGTCCAAATCAAGTCCGTCCAGGCGGCTAATCTCGTTCGGGTTCGTGACCTCGTCGGCCACGCCGCTCATAATCACGCTCCAACCGGTACGTGCGCGGTCCTCGATGCCGTCGATCTCGAATGTGGCCTCGGCTGACCGCAGCAGGGCGTGGAACCCCGAGCCGACCGCGGTTCGGAACACCACCGACTGCGACGGCTCGTCGAACAGGTAGTTGACCGGACGGACGACAGGGGCCCTCTCGCCCATGCTCACGGCCAGCCGCCCGAAGCTGTGCGACGCAAGCAAGCGCAGGCATTCCTCTCGAGGCAGGTCGAGCATCTCGATGGTTAGATCTTTCCCTTCGCTTGGTGCCTGGGGCGGAACGGCCGAGGCCCGCTCGTCCCGGTCCGCGCTTCGATGTGAGGCCATGTCGTGACGATACCGCCGATCACAAGGTCCCGCTGACCCCACCGCCCGCCTCAAAACGGGGCGCGCGTCGCTCAAGCGGGCTGCGCGAGCAGGAGCGACTCGTAGCCCCGCCAGCGTCTGGCTTTTGGCGCCGGTGATCTCGACCCAGACCAGCTGCTCGAGGAACCGAACCCGCGAAGTTCGCGGCCTTGTTGTGGCGATAACGGCCGCACAGGAGGCCGGGTCGGGTCCCCGATGGTCACCGCTCGTGGCGCACGCCGCTGGAATGGCAGTATTTGGGGTTTGACGTCAACAGGCGATCAGTATCGTGGCATTGCTGGGAACTGGGAGCCAACGCGAGGCAGTGGCATGGCAGACATCTCTGTCAATGGTGACGGTGAAGTATGGCTTGTAGGCGCCAACGGAACCGTGTGGGCTACGAGAGACGGCAGCAGTTTCGAGCAGATCCAAGCCTCAGGATTCGCTAATTAATATCTCAGCTGAGCCCCGAGACATTGCTTGGGCCGCTGGGGCCAACGGGACTCTTTGAAAACATCCCCTGGCGTTGGTGGCGGAAGCGGCGGCGGCAGCGGCAGCAGCAGCGGCGGCAAGGGCGGTGGCGGTGGAGGCGGCGGTGGCCCTAAGAAACCCCCTACGAAACCGCAGCCGACGTGCAGCGTCGAGGGCGATCTCTCGCCCTTCGGAGGTTTCGTGACGGTGCGCGTATTCGGTGGCGGGTTCGTACCCCCGGAGAACGTGGAAGTAATTGAAGACTGGAATGTCGCGACTACTGTCCGTGCGAGTGACAGTGAAACCCATGACGCAACATATAGTCATATCATCGACGAGGTTCCGACCTCGCACTCAGTCCGCGCGCACGGGGTGACAAGTGGGCGGGACTCGAACCCGACTTCGACAGTTGCTAGGAACACTAAGACGCCCAAAAACGGCGTGTTTGCAGGGAAAACGCCGGTTGGGCGGCTTGGAACGGCGTGTTACTATGCGCCGTTGCTGGGCTCGATCGCCAGGAACGGCGGCGGTTCGGGCACTTCGACCGCGGCGAGGATCTCGCGCTGGCGGAGGGTGAGTTCGGTGCGCTGCTGCACGCTGGCCGGCTGAGCCGTGGAAGTAGCCGAGGTGGATCCGCTCGAGCTCGCGGCGGAGGTTGCGCCAGGTGTCGCGCGCGCGGGTCTCGGTCACGCGGCAGAGCAGCAGCGCCAGGAAGGAGAGCAGGACGTGGGCGCGGATGCGGTCCTCCTTGCGGTGGTAGATCGGGCGCAGGTCGAGGATGTGCTTCTGGTCGCGCCAGCAGGGCTCGACCTCGATCAGCTGCTTGTAGTAGAGCGCGATCTCCTCGGCGGTGAGGTCGTCGTCGGAGGAGGAGATCAGGAACTTGCCGTCGAGGTGCTCGTCGGCGTTGACCTTGGCGCGGTCGATCACGCAGCCGCCCGTGGCGGCGGGTGATGAAGCGGCGTCATCGCGGGGTGGGTGATCAGCTCGGCCTCGGCCTGGGTGCGCGCCTCGCCCTGCTTGCCCTTGATCGCCTCGAGCTCCTCGCCGAGCCGCTGTAGCCAGCCTCTCGCGGCGGTGCTTGTCGCGGCGGGCCTCCTCGAGGTTGCGGCAGACCACGAACCGCCGGCGGGTCTCGCCCTCCCCGACCCACACCTGCTTGACGTCGAGGCCCTCCTGGACCTTGCGGTAGCGGCCCTGCGCGCGCGATCGCGCCTCGCGGTTGGCGGTGCCCTGGCGGAGCTTCTCGCCGATGATGTAGTGCCCGCCTGCGCGCTGCAGGTAGTTGCGGTTCTCCTCGGAGTTGAAGCCCGTGTCACACACCCAGATCACGCGGTGAAGCCGCCACTCGCGGAGCTTGTCCTTGACCTCGCGGATGATCTCCTGGTCGGAGGCGTTGCCGGGGTAGGCGAAGCAGCGCACCGGGATCCCCTCCTTGGTGACCGCGAACCCGACCACCACTTGCGGCAAGTCCCACCTTCTGTCCTTGCTCTCGCCGAACTTTCGGAAGTCATCCTCGCGCTCGGCCGGGATCTCGAAGTACGTCGAGGTCGTGTCAAACAGGATCAGATCGACCTGAAGGTTCAGCAGGTCAGAGACGGCGAAGAACACCTCGCGCTGGACCTCCTCGTCGCACTCCAGCAGGAAGTCCATCGCGCGGTAGAAGATCTGCGGGTCCCCGCCCCAGTCGCCGACGCCGGGCAGCCACGCGTCCTGCTGCGCCCACTCAAGCGCCGCCAGCTTCGACATCGGATCGAGCGCGCGGTTGGCGACCAGCAGAACAGCAGCCGCTCGACCAGCGGCGTCACCCGCCGGCTTGCGGCCACCCCGCACGATCGCCCCGAAGCGACCCCGAGCCGCCGCCAGAGA
Organism: uncultured Solirubrobacterales bacterium; assembly: GCA_963806475.1. Lineage (GTDB taxonomy): Bacteria > Actinomycetota > Thermoleophilia > Solirubrobacterales > Solirubrobacteraceae > Palsa-465. The sequence goes on along the minus strand of CAWDYK010000030.1, from coordinate 137,548 downwards.
TGATCGAGCACCCACGCGCCGCCCATCGGCACCGACCGCAGGAACCTCATCCCGCTCCGGCGCCTGCGCGGCCAGCGCCTGCTCGGGATCCAAGGAAGCGGCTGATCGAGCGCACCAGCCGCGCTCAGCGCCTCGCGGTCGAGCTGATCCTCGCGCCCGAAGTTGTGGATCACCTGGGTACGCGACTGCCGCTTGACCGCATCCCACACGTTGTGCGCCAACTGCACGTAGGAGACCTCCGACCCGTCCTTGTTGCGGCGCTTGATGACGTACGCAGGTACATGTGGCTAGGACCGTAACGCCACCCCCGGACGGAACCGCGCCCATCCTGTCCCAAGTGTGTTACCTAGGCGCTAACCGCCTTCAGCGGAGCGCACACCCCGAAAACTCGGGCGATCAGGCCGACCAAATCGGGCCTCATGTGCCCATGAACTGTCGACCAGACCGCGGGGGTTCACGATCTAGGCGAGGTCAATTGTGAAGAGCATGCATCGCGCACTTGCCAGCCTCCTTCAGAGAGAGGAGTCTCAGAAGTCGGCGCTCTGGCTCGCATCGATTCCGCTGCGTCGGGTGAATCCGGGAGTCGTGGTCGACGTGGGCCGCGCCACCCAATTGAGCAGAAGGAGCACTCTGGCAGCTGCGCAGCCAAGAATGCTCCTCAGCCGCGGATGCAGGAGCCAGCGCATCTCCCCGTTAGCGTGTAGCAAACGTCGACGCGATCGGTGCCCTCGTCCGGCCGGCAATGAGGCTGCTGCTGCTGCGGTGGGTCGTGGGGAGCAGCGGCGGTTCCGACGCCGCCTCCCGTGGGGGGGACTCCCGATCCGGCGACGCCCGTCCGGGCCGTCACCGGATCGGGAGTGGATGATCTACGGGTCGAGGGGGATCGCTCGAGGAGGAGGAGGAAGAAGAAGACCCCGATGAGGGACGGGCCAGCTGGCAGTCATTCGCGATTACGGGCTAGGAGCGGCGCTTCGGGGCCCGCCCGATGAAGGTCCAACGAATGGGCCGCTGCCCGGTGCAGTTGCCCAGCCACACGCCTGCCAGCGCAGTCAGCTGCAAAAAGGGCCCGATTTCCAGGCACTTCCATGAGCGGGAGCGACGGGACTCGAACCCGCGACCTCCGGCGTGACAGGCCGGCGCTCTAACCAACTGAGCTACGCCCCCGGGCGAGGGGGACGTCAAGTATGACAAGAGACCTTGTCTGCTGTGCGGCGCAACTTTCGGGTCGCTGCCCTGTTAGAGACAGTTGTATCGAAGCTCCCGGAGGACGCGCCCAACCCGGCCGTGGGTGCGTTGTTGGGATCAAGCGACGGGGACCCTGGAAGCGGGTCCCCGTCGTGGTTAAGGGGTCGGTGCCCGGGGGTCGCCGCCCGGGGGGACGGGAGTTCGGGGTGCCGGACCAGTCGCCGGTGGCGCAGTACGAACGCGGTCGATGCTCGCATCCCGGCGGCGATCTTATGAGCTGGCCGCCCGCCGATCCATACGGTTACCCGTACCGTCTCGGCAAGTCATGCCGTGGGTGGCCAGACGAGCCCGAGAACGGTCTGTACGAACCGCACGTAGCGTTCGGGAGGGTACCGTTCCGCGTCGGTCAGCACCATCCGGCCGGCCTCCTCTCCGAGGTCGAGGATCGCTCGCGCGGTGAGCTCGATGTCGAAGTCGCCCGACGCTTCGGAACGTTCGGCCAGGTGGCGAACGATCTGCTCGATCCGCTGCAGCGTCAGCGCCCGGTTCGTCTCGACGTGCTCGCGCACGACCGCCGGTGTGCCCTCCGGCGGCAGCAAAATGATCCGCCACGTCTCAGGTCGGCTCGCGACTGCGTCGAGAAACCGCTTGACGCCGCCGGTCAGCAGCTCCGCGGGCTCCACCGCCGCGGTGTCCGGCGGGATCACGTGTTCGAGCTGGCCAAGTGCGGCGCGCTCCTCGCGCTCGACCAGCGCGTTCAGCAGCCGACCCAAGTTCGGGAAGTGGTCATAGATGACCGGCCGGGTCACGCCGGCGGTCCGCGCCACAGCCTCGATCGAAACGCCGCTGTACCCGAGCTCGAGGATCAGCCGCAGCGCCGCATCGAGGAGCTGCTCGCGGCGCTGCCCGGGAGGGAGCCGCGGCGCATAGCGGCGGCGGGTCGGGCCGCTCGCGTCGGGCGGTGTGGGAGCCGGGCTCGGCATAGCGCGCGAGGCTACCGGAACGGATGAGCTACACAGAGGTAGCTATTCACGCGTGGGCTTCGGCGGGGAACCGCTGCGAGTGCCCGGGTCTCCCGACGAGGTCAGTCCCGGCGGTGCACGAGTCCGTGGCGCCGGTGTCGCCCGATTTCGTCGACGACGCGCTGGAGGACAGCATCGTTCCACGCGTGGGTCCGAAGCAGCCGGTAGCGCTCGCCGACGATCCGCATGTAGGCCTCGGCCTCGGTCTCGTCCTCGCCGATCAGATCCGCTTCGCGTGCCATCTCGACCACCGGCCGGTATTCCTCCTCGAACCACATTCGCGCGGATTCCTCGCGATCGAGGAGCTCGCCGTGCTCCTGCATCGCGCGGAAGCCCCAGGCCTCGATCCCCTCCGCCAGCATCGCGTAGTCCCACGGGTCCGAGAGCCCGATCTAGAGGCGTGCCTCCTCGGGGAGCGGGACCCGCTCGAAGAACACGCGCTGATGGCTCTTCAGCGGCAGGCTCGTCAGGTCGGTTGTGGCCGTCGCATCGACCCGCGTGATCACCTCGGTGACGTAGGCGTCGATGTCGCTGCGGCCAAGCGCGGTGGCGACCGAGACGCGGTGGTGGCCGTCGCGCACGAAGAACAGCTCGCCCACCTTCAGCAGGTCCACGGGCGGCATCGCCTCGCCGCGGCGCATTGCGGCCGCGATGTTCTCTCAGCGCGAACGGACGCGCCGGGAGGTCGGACGCATGCGGCGATCGAAGTCACGGGCCCGGTCGACCGTGCCGACGATCGACTCGAGCGGCACGACGTTCAGGCCGCTCGGGCGCTCGCTGATAAACCCGAGCGCCTCGATCACCTCTTCATAGGGCAGGATCACCCCGACGTCGTCGGGCTCACGGCGGAGCCTTGCGATCAGCTTGGCCGCGCCGGCACGCCGCCGGGCGCGCAGAAGATCATGCTGCGCGTCGACACGAGGCATACCTGTGGAGCGTCGAGTGCTCATCGACGCTCCCAATTCAGCGACGTCGTGCCGGCGCTAACGCAGCGCTAACCGGCGGGGGCCGCGCCAGTCGAAGCCGGAACGGATTCTGTGGCTCTGCGCGCGCCGTTGCTCGCCAGCAGGCTGCGTCCCGATTCCAGATCGAACAACTGCATCTTCGACGTGTCGATCCACAGCTCGGTCTCCTGACCTTGCCGTGCCCTGCTCGCGACATCGAGGCGAGCCACGGCCTGAACCCCACCCTGGGACTGTGGAAGGTCGGCCGAGCCCGCGTCCTTGGCGAGCTCGTCGAGCTCGCTCGAGGAGACCCCCTCCGTCTCGATCATGAAGTACGCGTAGTACTCGGAGCCCATCGATTCGAGCACGTCGATGTTCGCCTTGAACGTGTGGCCCTTGGAGCGGTCCGCCACGACGGCCGCGTCCTCGAAATGCTCCGGACGGATCCCGACGACGACGACGCCGCGGCGCCCCCCACCCGGGCCGGCTTCGAGCTGACGGCGAACTTCGTCCGGCACGCGTACGCTGCCGATCGGCAGCTTCAGCGTGTCACCGTCGAGTTCTCCCGGGAGGAAGTTCATCGACGGCGAGCCGATGAAGCCGGCGACGAACAGGTTGTTCGGATGCCCGTACAGCGTGCCTGGCGAGCCGACCTGCTGCAGGATCCCGGCCCGCATCACCGCGATCCGGTCTCCCAGCGTCATCGCCTCCGTCTGGTCGTGGGTCACGTAGATCGTCGTGGTCCCGAGCTGCTGCTGGAGCCGGGAGATCTCGGTCCGCATCTGCACGCGCAGCTTCGCGTCGAGGTTCGACAGCGGCTCGTCCATCAGGAACGCTTTCGGGCTGCGCACGATCGCCCGACCCATCGCCACGCGCTGGCGCTGACCGCCGGAGAGGTTGGCCGGCTTGCGGTCGAGATGCTGCTCGAGATCGAGGATCTTGGCGGCCTCGACGACCTTGCGGTCGATCTCCCCCTGCGGAACCTTGGCGAGCTTCAGCGCGAACCCCATGTTCTCGCGCACGGTCATGTGCGGGTACAGGGCGTAGTTCTGGAACGCCATCGCGATGTCCCGATCCTTGGGCGCGCGATCGTTGACGACCTCGCCGCCGATCTTGAGCTCGCCGTCGGTGATCTCCTCGAGCCCCGCGACCATCCGTAGCGCCGTGGACTTCCCGCACCCGGACGGTCCGACCAGGATCATGAACTCGCCGTCCTCGATCGACAAGTTCATGTCCTTCACGGCCTCGAAGCCGTCGCCTAGCGCTTGCCTATGTGCTCGAAGACGATGTCGGACACGGGGAACTCCTCCTTAGCCTTTGACGGCGCCTGCGGTAAGTCCGGAAACGATCCGGCGCTGGAACAGAAGCACGATGATCACCATTGGAATCGTCACGATCACCGCCGCCGCGGCGATCGAGCCGATCGGCTCGGTGAATTGTGACGCGCTGGGGAACGCCGATATCGCCGCGGGGACGGTCTGCGCGGCGGAAGTCGATGTCAGCGAGACCGCGAACACGAAGTCGTTCCAGCAAAAGATGAAGACGAGAATCGCGGTCGTGAAGATCCCGGGCGCCGCCAGCGGCGCAATCACCCTGAAGAACGCCTGGAACGGGGTCGCGCCGTCGACCTGCGCGGCCTGCTCGAGCTCCCATGGGATCTCTCTGAAGAACGCCGAGAGCGTGAAGATCGACAGCGGCAACGCGAACGTCATGTACGGGATGATGAGGCCCGGCCACGTGTCGTGCAACCCGATCTGCCGCCACAGGTTGTACAGAGGCCCCACCAGCGAGATCGGCGGGAACATCGCGATACCGAGCGACGCCACCAGGATCAAGCGCCTGCCTGGGAAGTCAAGCCGCGCGATCCGCAGCGTGACCGGCATCGCCGCCGGCGCGCAGGCAGTGGCGCGGTTGCTCGCGCGGCCAAACCCGCCGACCGCGCTGTTCACCGCGCAGAACCTGTTCACGATAGGGGCCGTAGAGTGCCTTCGAGCGCTGGGCCGGCAGTACAACGTTGCGCTCGTCGGGTTCGACGACTTCCTGCTGGCCGACCTGCTCGAGCCAGCCGTCACGGTCGTGGCACAGGATCCGGACGAGATCGGTGCGCGCGCCGCGCGGCGACTGTTCGCGCGAATCGACGGCGACGTCTCACCACCTCATCGTGACGTCGTCCGGACCCGGCTGGTCGCGCGCGGCTCGGGAGAGCTCGAGCCACCAACCCCTATTAATGGAAACCAGACTAGCTGAGGAGCCACCGGAGCCGGCGAGTAGGCTCTCGGCGACCCGAGATGGAGGCGTAACCCATGTACGCAAGGGTCACCACGTTTCACGGCTCAGCGACCGTCGCGGTCGGCGTCGCAATCTGAGCAGAACGCGCACTGATCCCAGGCGAACGGGCGGACGATCGCCCGCAGCCGACGCTCGTTCCCGTGCCAGTCACGCTTGAGGTGGCGGCCGATGACGACCGCCGCGACCGGTCCGGCGCCCGCGTGCTTGAGCGCGGCTCCGGCACTCTGCGCGCTCGCCCCGGTGGTCCATGTGTCATCGATCAGGAGGACCGGCTCGCCGTCGAGCGCTCGCCGCGGGCGGAACTTGTGGCGGTCAAACGCGCGCGGTGGGGTCTCGGCCGACGAGCGCTCGAGCAGACGCTCGTGCCGCCCGCGCGTGAGCCCGACTGTCGTGCCCGCAAGCTGGCGCAACGGATGACGTTCGTCGCGCTCTCGGTCGCCGGAGGGCACCGTCGTGACGAGCGGGAAAGTCTCCACGCGCGCGGCGGCGGCGACGCAGCGCTCGTGGGCGGCGAGGTGGCGCCAGAGCACCGCGGCAATCTCAGCGCCGAGTCGCCGCGCCCCATCACCGGTGAGACGCTTGTAGCTGGCGAGCGCGTGATGAAGCTGCTCGCGCGCGACGCTGTAGGAGATCGGCGCGACCACGTCGAGGCAGGACTCGGTGCGGGCGCAGGCGAGGCACTGCTCGTAGCCGTCCGTGAACGTGAAGCAGACCCGGCACACGCCAGGGCCACGGCGCGGGTTCAGCATGAAGTTTCCGTAAACGGCGGTCAGCTCCGCCACGCTCGGCACCGCGCTCCCTCACCAGCTTCCGTTACGGCACGAGCGCGCCGCTGGAGGTCAGGCGGTCGACAACCGCGGTGATCTCGCCGGGGCTGCGGAACACGTACGCGCCGGGACGCTCGGCCAGCCGGCGCGCCCAGGGTTGCTCGGTCAGCGCCTCGGGCAGGAACACCGGTCGACCATGCTCTAGCGCGAGGCGCGCCTGCATCCGCGAGCCGCTGCGTTCTGAGGCCTCGACGACGACGCTTGCGAGCGACATTCCGGACATCACCGCGTTGCGCATGGGAAATGTGTGCTTGCTCGGGGGTGCGTCGGGCCAGAACTGCGAGACCACAGCGCCTTCTCGGATGATGCGGCGCTGCAGTTCGGCGTTCTCGGGCGGGTACGCGCGACGGAGGCCTGTCCCGATCACTGCGACGGTGCGGCTGTGGTGCTCAAGCGCGGTCGTGTGCGCGACCGTGTCGATGCCTCGCGCCAGCCCGGACATGACCGTGTAGCCGTCGGCGGCGGCTTGCTCGGCGATCGCTCTGGCGGCGGCGATCCCGGCAGGGGTCGCATCGCGCGCGCCGACGACCGCGATCGACCTGGCGTCCTCGGGCAGCAGCTCGCCCGCCACGAAGATGAGCGGCGGGCGGTCGTGGACCGTGCGCAGATTGTCCGGATAGCCCGAGTCGAGCACAGTCAGCAGCCGCATGCCCGCGCGCTCCCACTGCTCGATCTCGGTGGTAGCGGAGGCGAGGTCGTGCTCGGCGCCCGCGTCAGGAGCATCGTCGAACAGCGTCTCCGGCGTCGCTCGCTCGTCGTTCAGGACGGCGATCGCGGTGCCCGCCTCCTCGACCAGATCGGCGTACTGCTGCCAGGCCCGCTTCCCGGACCGCAACAGGACGACCAGCGCGGCGCGTTCGCTCAGGAGAGTCATCGGTCCAGCGAGACTATCGCCGGGAACAGACGTTCGGCTCCCTCGGGATGGTCAGGGTACGGGCTTGGCCGCCGCGGCGATCGCGAGCATCTGCCGGTTCGAGAGGACGTTACCCAGCGTGTTGACGAGCCAGTAGACGCCCCCGCCGTCGCGCCAGGCGATCAGCCGTATCCGGCGACCCTCGAAGTACACCTGCATGAGACGGCCGCCGAGCTGGATCGTCTGGCTCGGGTTGTTGAGGATCGGCGGGTGCTGCCAAGTGGTTCCCTCGAGGTCGTAGTACTGGCCGAGCCCGCCCTGAGCCACGACGACGACGTAGGCGACGTGCCTGTTCAGCATGTACGACCGCAGCATGTCCGCTGGAGCGAACGGGCTGGTGACCCGGCTGACGGGGTAGTAGAGCGGGAACGCCAGCTTCGGCGCCTCGGCCTGAGCCTGTGCGAGGTCCTCTGAGCTGGCCGGGGCGAGCGGGGCGCCTGCCCGCCGGGCATGCTTGTTGCCACGGGGGGCGGCGTTCACGGTGATGTGGCCGGCGACGGTGCCGCCGTTCAGGAAGGCCTCGCGCGTCCGGTTCAGCTGCGCGTGGTTGGCCGTCACGTACGACGGTCCGACACTCGCGTTGAAGTTCACCTGCCGAACCGGGTGGCTTGCCGATTGCACGATCAGCTCGAGCAGTTTGAGCACGTCGTCGCTCGAGCGGATGTCGGTGCTCGCGTACTTGCCGAAGATCTGCTCGAGCTGCGTACCGGCGCGAGATCAGGCCGCCGGCGCCGATCTGGTTCTTGATCTGGCGCAGGAAGTCCTGCTGCCGGGCGCTGCGGACGAGGTCGGTGTCGGTGTGCCGGTAGCGAACGTAGTCGAGCGCGTCCTGGCCGCACAGCTTCTGATAGCCCGGCTGGATGTTGATCTCCGAGTATGTCTGGCTCGGCGCGAGGCCGATGTTCGAGTGGTAGTAGCGCCGGTCGACCTGGACGTAGATGCATCCGAGATAGTCGACGAGCGTCTTGAAGCCCAGGAAGTTGATGTCGATCACGTGGTTGATCTTGATCCCGAGCACCTGCTTGACAGTCTTGACCGCCAGCTTCGCGCCGCCGATCGAGTAGGCCGCATTGATCTTCTGCGTCGTCGACTGTCCGTGGTCCGGGTGGATCGTCACCTTGAGGTCCCGCGGCACCGACAGCATCGTCGTGTCCGGCTGGCTCGGATCGAGCCGGACCAGCAGCATCGTGTCCGAGTGCGGAGGGCCAGCCGCGTCGATCGCGCCCTTCGCCCGCTTGTCGGAGCCGATCAGCAGCAGCGTCTGCGGGCCGCCGGCGTTCGCGCTCGCCAGCTCGTCGCCCAGATTCAGCCGCGGACTCTGCTTCAGCGCGTCCGTGAACGCCTTGACTTCCAGCAGCGTGCCGGTGGCGATCGTCGCCGCGACGGCCGCGACGACGATCAGACACCCGATCAACATTCGGCTCAGCAGCCGCCAGCGGGGGCGCCTCCGGGCAGCGACCGGATGAAGCTTTGGCTCGACCGTAGACATCGACTAGATACGCGCCGGCGATCAGCGGCTGGGACCCAGCGAGCGTTGAGTGAAGCTCAGCTGGCGCGCTCGACCGGCTCACTGGCCGGCTTGCCGCTCTCGACACCCGTCGGAGTGGATGGCGAGTCGACGCGATCATGGTCCTCGCCGGACATCGCTGCCCTGAAGTCGCGAATACCACGTCCGAGCGACCGACCAACCTCCGGAAGCCGCTTGGGCCCGAGCACGAGCAGAGCGACCACGAGGACGAAGAGCAGATGAGTTGGCTGGAGTATGTCGCCGATCACGAAACAGAGCTTAGAGGATCACAAGGCCGGCGGACCGACGAATCGCAAATTCTTAGGGTTGTCGATCGCTTGGCGCTGCCTAGCGAATTCGCGGCGTCGTTCAGGAACGCGGCGGCGGCCGGTCAACACCTCCGGGACCGGCGACAAGCACCGTTCGGCTCGTCGACAACCTCGACGGGACAAGGCTCCGGTCCGCCTCATCGAGGCACCGACGAGCTTGGGAGACAACCTCGAGTCATCGTCGGTGCGGCGGCCTGGGGGTGGCCACCGACCACTACGACTACTACCACGGCTACGGCCTCGGGTGGCCACCGACAACCACGCTGACCCGTCGGCTAGCGGCCGGCGCGTATGGGTAGTTGCCCATCGGCAGCGACGCGATCTGGAACCAGTACGTGCGGTGGATCCGCGCATCTCCGGGGCCGAACGTCGCGACTGTCGAAAAGCGGCCGTCGCCGCCGACATGCTCCTGTACCCCATAGGTGTTGTACGTCGACCGGTAGCCGAGGCGAAGACGAACGAGCGCGCCGCCCGGCGGTAGGTATCCGCCGAGGAGCTGGCCAGTGAGATGCACTGTGGCGCCCCACGGCACTCGCCGCGGCCACACCCTGAGCAGCTTGACCTCGGCCGGGACGATCAGATGCACCTGCGCCGACTGCGATGGCTCCGTCGTCGGCGCCGCCGTCGTAGACGGCTTCGACCAGACGCGAGGGGCCCGGAGGGAGCGGAGCGGTCCAGTTTCCATCCGCCGCTGTCGTCACCGCCGCCACCTGCGAGAACCGGCCGAGGCCGTTATCGGGAGCCGTCAGGACGCGTACGGTCTGCCCGCCGAGCGCGATGCCGGCATAGGTCCCGAGCCACCCGCTCACGGTCGCTCCATGACCATGGCGCACGCGCTTCGTGGCGGAGCGCACGAGGCGGGGCGTCAGCACTACTCGGACGATCTTCTTGCGCTTGACCCGCACTTTCTTCCCGTGCCGACGGACTGTGACCCACACCGTGATCAGCCGTCGGACGATCCTCGGATGGCAACGCGTGACCGTGACTACCTTCGTGTGGGCGGGGCGGCGCACACGCACGAGCCTGTGATGCCGGCGGACGCGTAACCCATCCCGCCGGAACCTTAACGCGCATCCGCACCCGCTTGCAGCGCAGCGCGTTGATCAGCTTTCCGAACACAATCGCGGACGCCGTCGGCTCACCGATCTTCAGAGTCGTCGTCGCTGGAGCGGTTGACCAGCCGTGAGTTCCGTCCTGCGCGACCGCTGTGTCGTCCGCGCTGCACTGAATCGTGTGCACGCCCAGCCCGCTCACCGGTATCTGGGCGCTCGGCTGCGGCGCGTCGCCCTCCGAGAAGCGCTGCGCAGGACCACCATCGACGCTGCAATCGATCTCGGCGATCCCGGATGGGCTGCCCCCAGCGGTCGCCGTCACGTACTGAGTGCCGGCGGTGACCGGCGCGTCGCCCGGTGAGGGCAGCGAAACCCACGGATGGCTATTATCGACGCGGATCGTCTCCGTGTAGGCGGTCCCGGTGCAGGCCCCGGCGGCGTCACATCCCGCGATCGTCAACGGCATCGGTCCCTGACCGTAATCCGCGGTCTGGATCGTGGGGTTCGCGCTGGCGCCCGCGCACTGATGGAACGTGTCAGAATTCCGCCCGACCACGGCGCCAGGACCAAGCGTCACCGCCTGACCGTTGATTGCTGCGGAGAGGCCGCAGACCCCGGATGGCGAGTCTCCGTAGAACGCGAGCTGCCAGCGGTCGCGAACCCAGCCCGCGGACTGCCACAGCCCGTTCGGGCTCACGAGCCTGGGTCCTTGCGACTCGTTGACAGTCAAATGGACCCCACCGACGCCGAGATCCGCGTATGTGGTGCATGACGCTACGCCGCAAGCAATAAACCACCCAACGGTCCGATTGTTGAGCGACGCCTGGCAGCAGCCGTACTTGGAGAAGTTGTTCGTATTGAGCTGCGGGCTTCGCCCGGCCGGACCGGAACCCCCATTCCAGAAGAACTCCCCCCACCAGCCTCCCTTGCCGTTGCCCACGTTGTCGCCGTAGTCGTTAACCGTGTAGATGTGTGTGATGCTCAGGCCCGGGGGTGCCGTAGTAGTCCAGCTTGCACCCTGATTGTTCGGAACCGGCGTCTTTGTGGTGGCCCTTGCCTCAAGGTACATGCTCCCGTCGACTCCGCCCCCACAGCCAGCGGTGCCGAACGTGGTATGCGGGACGGCAGCCCCTACAAACGGGCCTGCGTCTGGGCTCCAAGAACCACATACGTACACGTTGTAGCTGGCTCCAGCTGCCACGGCAGAGCAGACAAGAAGCGATGCTGATGCCAGCACGACGCAGGTGGCGAGGCGCTTCATCGGCCTACCTTCTGGCTTCCTGGCGAGGGGCAAACGATTAGGATCGTCACGGCCTGTGCCTGCCGTGTGCGTGCGTCGGCCGAGATCCCATCTATCTGTAGTTGGCCCATACGCGGATCGAAGGACGTCGAGACAGACCCGTCGAAGGTCCCGGTCCCTCCCGGCCCACCTGGTCCGAAGTTTCGCTGTGGGGTCACAGACGACATGCAGTTGCTTGCAAAGCGCGTATGCCTCCAGGTGACCAACTCACCCACAGCAACCGTTGTGACGCGAATGTCCCTACTCGATGCCTGCACGCGCCAACCGCCGGCCCACGTCAGATTGGCCCAGGCCCGCACACTCGCCGCGACGCTGGTGGGGTTCAGCTTGACCGGCGTGATCGCGTGGTTCTGCAGCTGCCGAGCGCCGACGCTCCCGGCCGGCAGGCTGAATGCAGCGTAGGACGCGCCACCGAGCGAGAGCAGTGAGCATACGAGCGCAAGTGCGGCGAGGACGTGCTGGCGAAGGTATGCGAGGACGTTGGTCATGTTGCCTTTCCGGGCTCACCCGTTCGGAGATCCAATCGGTCCGAGTGCGCCTGACGCCCCGGTCGGAGTCACGCTGCTCGAACTTGGGGAAGCTGATGCGCTGCGGGCGCCGGTGCCGCTCGTGCTGCTCGAGCCGCCGCCTGAGCTCGAGCCTGACGGGGACGTCGACGAGCTCGACCCGCCCGAGGAGCCCGACCCGGCGCCAGTCGACCCGCCCGACGACCCGCCAGACCCGCCGCCAGCCGAGCCGCCGGACGACCCCGATGCGGTGCCGGACGACGATCCCGCGCCGGCGCCGGGAGACGACGGGGCAGACGTCGACTGGCTGCCACCGCTGACGCCCGCCGACGCCGCCGGGTAGCTGACAGGCGTCGCGCCGCCACGCGATGCGGCGTGCCGCGTCGACGCGTTCCGAGGGTGAACCCGCCGATGCGCAGGATGACTCCGGTGGCGCGCCGGATGGGCCGTTCGATGGTTCAACGCTGGCTTGTTCGCGTGGCCGAGCGGGGGTGGGATCGCCGGCCTGGCGGCGATGAGGGGGTGCCGCTCGCGGGATCGCGGAGCCCCGCTCGCGATCCTGCCTCCGCCGCGCGAGCCGCTGGACGACGACTCGGCGGCGATCCGACTCACCGCCGCCGCCGCTCCGGCCACGACCAGCAGGAGCCCGGCCGCGACCAGGCGGGCCGACGGCCACCTCGCCGGCCACCGCGAATCCCTCGCCGATGGTGACCGCGACGGACATCCGGACCGCCTCTCCGCCGCTCGCAGCCTCGCAAGGCGTGCGACCTGGATCAAGCGACTCCCGAGCTCACCGAGGCGAAAGGCGCGGTCCGACGGGCGCCGCCATCGCCCGGTGACAGTCGCTGTGCTCCGCCGCGCGCGGCCGATTCCGTCGAACCGCGGCATCGAGGCAGGCCGCCGACGCTCTCGCGGCCCGCGTGACGATCCCGACTGCGGCGACGCCTCTTCTGACTCGTCCGACTCGGCAGGCGACGTCAGCCTGAGAGGGACGCGCGGAAGGTCGGGCGTAGAGGGTCCCTGCAGGACGTCTTGGACCGCTTCTGCGCGCTCGCCCCAGAAGTCCGCTGCGCTTGGCGGGATGACCGGCTCGTCGGACGGGGCGATCAGCTCGGGCTCGGCGGCGTCGGAGAGCCTCGGCTCGCCTCGTTGTGGATCCACCTCGGCGGCCGGACGGCCCAGCGGCACGAGCTCCTCGCGCGAGGCGAGCCAGTCGCGCGGAAGCGGGACGACGTTGTTGCGCTGGGCCTTCGCCTGGAACTGCTCGCTTTGCGGCCCTTCTTTGTCCACGTCTCGTAGGCCTCCCCAACGACTAGGAAACGATGACGTCCTCCGGGCGGGGTAGTATAACTCACTGAATTGGTTCCAATTTGCCTCAATTGGAGAACTGTGGGTGGCTGAGCGCGGCGAGCTTCAACAAGAGTCGTTCCTGACGGTCGCGGAGGTGGCCGACATGCTCAAGCTGAATCAGCAGACCGTCCGCAATTGGATCGATCAGGGGTCGCTTCCCGCGTTGCGGGTGGGCCGGCGGGTGCGGATCAAGAGCTCCGACCTCGAGCGGGTGCTGGAGCAGGGCTATCGTCCCGGCACCGCCGCCGCGACGCAGGCCCCCGGTCCGAGCGCCGAGGACTTCTGGGGAGGCGAGGCAGTTGGCATTGCCGAACCCGCGCAGCCGTCCGACGACGAGCCCGCGGACAGCTAGTAGCCCGGGATGACGCGCCCCCGGATAGCGCAGCCCCGGATGAGGAGCCGGCGGACAGCGCAGCCCCGGGTGACGAGGCCCCCAGCAGCGAAGCCCGAGACGGCCACGAGGATCACATCGAGGAGCCCGTTCCGGTCGACGACGGCGCGGATCCGGACGATGATCGACGGTGACAGAGGTCGTGAGCAATGATGATCCTCCCAACCTTCAGGCCCGGATGAGCTTCTCCGACGACCTCGATCGTCAGCGCGCGCACGTGATGCGCGCTGTCCGCGAGGCCGGCGCGGGCTGGGCGCAGGCGATGCGCTCGCACAAGCTCGCGCCTCCAGACGCTGGGTTCGCGCAGAGGTTGAAGGCGCTCGCCGAGGCCGCGGCGAACGAGCAGGTCGCGTTGGAGCACGCGCACGCAGCCGGACTGCTGTGGCGCCCGGTTCCGGGCGCCGAGAACGCCGAGCCACCGTACGAGCTTCGTCCCGGCACCGGCCGCCGTGGCCCTGCCGAGCTCTGGCCGCGGTTCGACGAGGCGGTGAGGACGCTGAACCGCGCAATCACCGGCTCGGACGCGGCCGCCGTCGCCGATGCGTTCGGCGAGATGGCGGCCGCCGCGGGAAGTCTCGCGGAGGCGGTCGCCGCAGAGGACGCCCGGTCCGCCACCGGCGCAGCGAGAACCCGAGGTGCGGCTCAGTGCTTCTTCGAAACGACCGCCCCGCGCGAGATCCAGCGATCCGCCCGACGGTCGGCCCGCGCCAGGTCGCACGACGCCCGGCGACCCTCCAGCTTCGTCGCGACGCCGCCATCCCGTCGTAAGGCACCGACACAGCTCACTCACCAGCTCTAAACGGGATGTTTACGAGCCTTGAAGCTGGAGCTGCGAGCCTCGGGAGCCCAATACAAGATAAGGAGCTGGTGAGGATGCCACAGATCATCGTGACGGCCGATCGTCCGACCGACCATGCTGAGACCGCGGTGATGCTACGCGAGCGGATCAGCAGCAGCGACTTCGAGAGCGCGACGTTTGCCATGCGCCTCGTTGAGCGGCTTGGCTGGGCTATCGATGACGCCCATGCCGTCGAGCGAGCTGACCCGGCGGATCCCGTGGAGCGGGCTGCCCCGGCGGACCCTGCAGAGCCACCCGACCGTGCGTTGCCACCGGAGCGCCACCTGCATAGCCTGGACATGGCTTAGAGGGGGTGTGGGAGATGACTGTCGGTACCGGCGACGGGTTACCTCCTACACCTTCGGGCACAGCAGGAGAACCCCGCCCAGACGACAGCCTCAGCTCGACCCAGCGCGAACGAGACGGCAGCCTTCGCAGCCGCGTGGGCCCTCCGCCCCGTCAACGCCTCCGGCACCGCCTGTCGACGAATCGATCCAACGATCGCAGCCACCACCACGGGTGGGACAGATACCCCTGTGGGAGGCTCCACCAGCCTCACCCGCCGGCGAGCGTCGTCACGACGGCCTCATAGACACCGGCCCCGTAGCCGTCCGACGCCACCCGCACGCCGGTTCGCCCCGCGACCTCTGAGGCCAGCCCCGGATCCCGCTCGAGCGCGTTGGCGACGAGCCAGAACGTCCCGACGACGGCGGCCGTGTCCATGTCCTCGCGCGAATCGCCCGCCGCAACGCACTCCGCCGGGTCATAGCCCCGCGCCTGCATGTGGCGGGCGACCGCCCGCGCCTTCGAGGCGACGCTGGGGACGAGGTGATAGGCGTGCACGACGTCGAGCCCAGGGTCTGCTCGGCGTGTGCCCGGACCACGCCGTTGTCGACCAGCCGCAGCCAGCCGAGCCTGGCGTCGGACAGCATCGAGGAAACGTCGGCCAGGTCGACCGAACCGCGGAACAGGTGCGAGACCTCGCGCCCGATCGACCACGGCGTGTGGTACTCGAGCCGCCCCGCGTAGCGCTCGAGCAGCAGCGCCGGCGCGCCCGACGCGTCGATCTGGTCGTGGATCGACCCGGCCGAGGCCGAGGGCTCGATGCCGCCGGTCAGCCACTCGAGCTCGCCGTCGACGACCAGCCCACACCCCAGCTCGAACACGTAAGCAGAGGACCCGATCAGACGGCTGCTCTCGAACACGCTCTGCTGGCGGCGCCCCGAATACAGCACGACCTCGACGTCGGCGCGCCAGCAGGCCTCGAGTGCACGCACGCCGAGCGGCGAGAACCGCCCATCGGCGCCGCGCAACAGCGACGCGCCGGGCCCGAGCAGCGTCCCGTCCAGATCGACATACAGGCAGCGCATCAGCGGGCGCGACCGTAGCAGCCATACTGGCTATCGATGTCGACCACCGAGACCGAACCGTGGGCGGCGCTTCTCGAGGAAGGCCGCGCCGACGAGCGACTTGTTCATGATGATTTTTATGGGGCGCGCTCCGCGCGCCTGGGGTTTGTCCCTGCGGGGTTGAACCCAGCGGTCACCAAGGCGCTCGAGACGGTCGGCATCACAGCGCTGTACGAGCACCAGGCGCAGGCGCTCCAGGCAGCCTTCGACGGCCCCACGATCGTCACCACCGCCACCGCCTCGGGTAAGTCGCTGTGCTTTCAGCTCCCCACGCTCGAGGTCCTGACCTCCGACCGGACGGCACGAGCGCTGTATCTGTACCCCACGAAGGCGCTGGCGCAGGACCAGGCGCGCGCGATCAACGCGTTTGGCCTACACAAGGCGATCCGTCCCGCGATCTACGACGGCGACACTCCGCGCAACGAACGCTCCGCGATCCGTCGACGCAGCAACCTCGTCCTCACCAATCCCGACATGCTCCATGTCGGCATCCTCCCGAACCACCCGGCGTGGGCTGAGCTGTTCGCGAACCTGGCGTTCGTCGTGATCGACGAAGCCCACGTCTACCGCGGCGTGTTCGGCTCGCACGTGGCGAACGTGCTGCGGCGCCTCAGGCGCATCGCGGCGATCCACGGCAGCGAGCCTCGCTTCCTGCTCGCAAGCGCCACGATCGCCAACCCGGTGGAGCTCGCCCACGAGCTGACAGGACTCGCCGACTTCAACCTCATCGACAGAGGCACCGCACCGGCGGCCGCGCGACGGGTGGCGATGTGGAATCCGCCGCTGCTCGACGAGTCGCTCGGAATCCGCGGCTCGGCGCTGTACGAGGCGGCCGAGGTGTTCTCGGAGCTGATCGCCTCCGGAGCGCGCACGATCTGCTTCATGAAGTCGCGTAAGGGCGTCGAGCTGATACTCCGCTACGCCGTCGATCGCCTCGACCGCGAGCTCGCCGAGCGGATCGCCCCGTATCGCGCCGGTTACACGCCCGCCCAGCGGCAGGACATCCAGCGCCGGCTGACGAGCGGCGAGCTGCTCGGGGTCGTGGCGACGGACGCGCTCGAGCTGGGAATCGACATCGGCGAGCTCGACGCGGCGATCTGCGTCACGTTCCCCGGCACCGTCGCCAGTCTCAGGCAGATGTGGGGGAGGGCGGGACGCCGAGGCCGCGGACTGGCCGTCTACATCGCCGGTGAAGACGCGCTCGATCAGTTCTTCTGCCGGCACCCCGACGAGTTCCTCGCGCGGCCGGTGGAGGCCGCGATCCTCGACCCGGCCAGCCCTCAGATCTACGCGGAGCATCTGGTTTGCGCCGCGCACGAGGCGCCGATCGGCGACGCCGACGCGCCGTTCCTCGGGGACCATTGGCGCGAGCACGCGCAGAAGCTCGCCGAGGCGGGCTTCCTGCGCGAACGTGCGACCGGCTTCGTCCCGAGCCGCGCCGACGATTACCCGGCCGCGCGCGTGGCGCTGCGCTCGGCGTCGGCCGACAACCTCGTCCTGATCGACGCAAGCTCCGGCGAGGTGCTCGGCACGGTCGAGTTCACGCGCGCCTACGCCACCGTGCACGAGGGCGCGATCTACCTGCATCTCGGGCGCTCCTACCGCGTGCTCGAGCTCGATCTGAGGGCCCGCAGGGCGATGCTCGAACCATTCAGCGGCGACTACTTCACCCAAGCCAAGCGCGACAGCATGACCTACATCGAACGCCTGCACGAACGGCGCGACACCGGCGGCGTTCGCCTGTCGTTCGGCGCGGTCGTGTACTCGGAGACGGTCCTCGGCTACCAGCGCAAGGGCCTCCAGGACCACCAGGTGATCGACTTCCAGGGCCTCGAGCTGCCGACCGTCGAGTTTGAGACGCGCGCCCTCTGGTACGAGCTCGACGAGCTGATCGCGTCAGAGCCGTTTCCGGCGCAGCATCTGCTCGGCGCGCTGCATGCCCTCGAGCACGGCCAGATTGCGGTGCTGCCGCTGATCGCGATGTGCGACCGCTGGGATATCGGCGGCCTCTCGATCAACGTCCATCCTCAGACCGGCGGTCCCACCATCTTCATCTACGACGGGCACCCGGGAGGAGTGGGGATCACGCGGCGCGGCTTCGATCAGTTCGAGCGGCTCGTCGCCGACGCCCGCCGGCTGATCGGCGAGTGCCGCTGCAAGGACGGGTGCCCGTCGTGCGTGCAGTCGCCGAAGTGCGGCAACCTCAACGAGCCGCTGTCGAAGCACGGGGCGCTCGAGCTGCTGCGACGTATGTCTACTTGACCGCGAGCGTGGCGCTCCCGGTCACGGCGCTCGTGCTCGACTGAAGCCAGCCGGTGATGTCGCCGAGCGAGGCCAGGATCGGCGCGATCGACGGCGGGAGCGACTGCCTCATCGTCAGGCGCAGGAGCTCGACCAGGGCGATCCGGAACGCGACGGTGCCTCGAGCACCGGTCGCGGGAGTCGCCGGCGTGGCGGCGAACGCGCGCAACTGCGCCGGGCTGGCCTTGCCCACGACGAACTCATCGCCGACGATCCCGAGGTGGACGGTCGACCCGTTCGCGTCGGTGACCGCGTAGAAGTCGCCGGCGCGGGCGACCTTGGTGCCGGGCCCGAACACGCCGCGAGGTGCGCTCATCAGCTTCGCCAGCGTCGACTTCGCGGCGGCGCCCTCGCTTACCTGCGCGCGTCCGACGGTCGTCTTCGTGTCGCTGGCGATGATCAGGTCGCCGGTGAACAGCTTCAGCATGCTGTTGAGGTCCGCGCCGGTCGCCTTGCGGATCGCCGCCTGGCGCGTCAGGAACCTCGCGAAGCTGCCAGGGTTGGTCAGCTGGGCCGCCGACTCGAAGAACGACGTGACCTGGGAGGGATCGTGCAGCGCGAACGTGATCGGGGCGCTACCCGCGAAGCTCGGCGGTGTCGTGCCCGGCGCGAACGGGAGCTGCGCTGTCGTCAGTGCACCGCCGGAGGTGTTGAGGCGGTAGCTGAACGTCAGACCCGTGGAGCCGGCGCTGACCGAGGTAGCGTAACTGCGCAGCGCCGCCACCCAGGGGACCTGGCGCGCCTTCGCGGCACTTGGCCTCGAGAGGACAGCGCTGAGGTTGCCGAACACCTTCAGAAGCCCGTCTGCAGGAAGGCCCGACAACGCCTGTGAGTACGCGGATGAGGTGATGCCGCCGCTGTGAGCGTGGCGGTCTAGCGCGGCCTCGACCTGCGCGCGCGTCGACGCGAGCAGGATCGTCGCTCCATCGACCGCGACCGTCGTGGAGCCGCTCGTGTAGAGCGTCGCGCCGTCGTGCGAGCCCGTCGACTTGACCCCGGGGAGCTTCTTGATCAGCGACTTCAGCTTGCCCTCGTCCTTGGTCATCCACACGAACGCGAAGTCGTTCTGGTTCGGCCCCGACAGCGTCGCGCCGGTGGCTGCGAACGCAATCGGATTGCCGAGCAGCGGCTTGATGTCGCCGTCGTAGTTGACTCCCGACTGCTGGAGCTTGGACTTCAGCGTAGCCTCACCGAGCGACGCCAGCGGGAACTTGGCGGCGAGCTGGTTCGCTCCCTTGATCGCGGCCCCACCGGGATCCGTCTCGACCGTCAGCACCAGCGGCGAGCCCGACGGGAGGTAGGAGAGCTCCGTCGAGAGCGGGCTGCTCGATTTGGACGAGCTCGACCCGCAGCCCGCGACCGCGACTGCAACCAGCATCAGCGGAATCAAACAGCGACGAATGGATGACACAAGCTGCCCCCTTTTCTCGTTTAGCCGGACAGGATCCGTCCGGAGCCCCAGCAAAAGTTAGCGGTTGACGTGAGCATTGGCGACCTATTAGTCGTCCTGTATCTTGGCGCGGCCGTCATCTTCCTGGCCCGTCATTGGACCGCGCCCGCCGACGAAGACCGCGACGAGCCGGCGCTCGAGCCAGGAGATCGGCGGCTCGCCCGCGCGGCTGAAGCTCACGACAGCGACTTTGGCCGCACGTACGCCAGCAGCGCCGCGCAACCGGGGCAGAGCTCGGCCCACTCGAAGTCGAACGACAGCGTCACGAGCGCACCGGTCGGGAACTTGCGCTGAACATCGACTAGCTCGCCGCCGACGGGCGTCCCCACGCCGGTCGGGTACTCGTCGCCGTCGGCCCTGGCGAGGCGCAGCACCAGCGCCTGCGCGGTCGGGTTATGCCCGACCAGCATCACCGACGCGGTCCCAGGCGGGATCCTCCGGAGCCGCTCCATCACCTCCCCGCACGTCGCCTCGTACAGCTCGCGCTCGATCAGCGTCTCGCCGCCCGGGGCGGCCGCGTCGAGCGTCTCCCGAGTCCGCCGCGAGGACGAGCACAGCACCAGCTCGGGTCGGATGCCTGCCTCACGGATGTGCTCGCCGATCAACCTGGCTGCCTTGCGCCCGCGCGGCGCCAGCGGCCGGTCGTGGTCGTCCAGCATCGGATCGTCCCAACTTGACTTGGTATGACGCAAGACGTACAGGCGCTTTGACCCTGTCATCAACCATGATTCTCCTCCGTCCACCGGCGCATGATCAGTTGCTGGCCCCGTTCTGACTGCGGCGCTCGGCTCCAGCGCCATCGAGCCGTCCGACAGCCTCGGCATAGTCCGCATGCTCTCGACGAGCCGCTAGCATCGCCGCACCAGGGCGAGATAGCTCAGCTGGTAGAGCACACGACTGAAAATCGTGGTGTCCCCGGTTCGAGTCCGGGTCTCGCCATTTAGGGAAATGCCTGCACGTGGCCCGGTTTTGAGGGCCCGGGCCGAGGCCATGTGACGGGGCGATGGAAGTGCTGTCTTGCGCGCCACGTCCTTTTCACGTCCTTTTCCTTGAGGGTGGTTGAGGGTTTGGTCTGTCGGTGGAGCGTGACGCGCCCCCGATCCCGGCGGTGACCGCCGGCCTGAACCGGGAGCTCACCCGGCTGATCGCCAGTCGGTACGCGGACATCCGCATCAGGGGCCTCGCCGGCAGCCCCGCGTTCCGCACGACTTCGTAGCCCAGATCGCTCGGCCATCGGCAGCCGATCGCGTAGGCGAAGTAGTCCCCATCGTCGGCTCGCGCCGACGCGGCGATCGCGACGTTCACCTCGACCTTCTCGTCTCAGGCCCGCACTAGTGCCGGCCGCTGCTGGCTTCTCACGCGCGCGCGGCGCGCGCGAGATCGACGTGGCGGAACTGGCGCAGGAGTCGTTTATCGTGCCGTCGGAGAGGCGCTCGACGTCACCGACGAGGGTGGCTACCGCGCCGCGGTGCTGGAGCTGATGCGCCGGCTCGGCTTCAAGGCGCGCGTCGGCCCGCAGGCCGACAACGTCGCCACGATGCTCGGACTCGTCGTCGACACCGCGCGGCGCCCCGAGCAGATCACCGGCACGGGGCCGCGGCGGCGACCTTCGACCTGCTCCCGGTCGGCGCCACCGTGGTGCTTGGCGACGACTGTTATCAGGGTGTCGCGGGTCTGGCCGCCGCCGGTGCCGCCCAGGGCCGGTGGCGCGTGGTCCGCGTCGGCGTCGAGGACACGTCGCGCTGGCTTGCGCTCGCCGCCGACGCCGACTTGTTGTGGCTGGAATCGCCGTCGAACCCGCTGCTGGCGGTCGCTGACCTGCGCACCGTCTGCGCCGCGCGGCGCAAGCCGGACGCGCTGGTGGCGGTCGACAGCACGTTGGCCACGCCGCTGGTCCAACGGCCACTCGAGCTGGGCGCCGATCTGGTCATGCACTCGCCCGCGAAGTAGTTGGGCGGCCACCCCGGCCGCCCCGACCATCCGACCCACGCGACGGCGCGCAGCTTCATGGCCGGCTTCGGCGCCGTCGTGTCCTTCGACGTGCAGGGCGGCGCTGAGCGCGCCGACGCCGCCTGCCGATCGGTGCGGATCATCCGCCATGCCACGACACGTCGTGAGTAACTGTTAGGTCTCCCGGCCGGGAGCTCGTTTCAGTCGGTCGCTCTCAGCTATCAGGTGTCGTGGGATAGTTGCCCTTGAGGATCGAGAGCAGGCCGCGCAGGTATTGGGGTCGGGTGTGGTGGTTGAAGCGGACGCGGTCGCCGATGTTCAGCATCGCGAGCGACTTGGCGGAGTTGATCGTCTCCAACAGGTCGATGCGGGCGTGAATCGCGGCGGCGATTGCTTGAAGGTGTGCGTCCAGCTCGCCGGCCGCGATCTGGAAGTCGTGCGCGAATCGCAGCACCTCCTGCTCTCGTTCATCGAGGCGGAGCAGCAGGTTCTGCGCCTTGGTGCGCTTCAGCTGCCGACCTCGTACGGGACGGCCAAGCTGGGGTTCTCCTCGTAGCCGAGGTCGATCACCGCCCTGTAGCAGGAGTGAAGCTCCGCCCGCGCCTTTGCCGACAGCCGCTTGCGGCCGGCGGCCTTGGCCTGATCGACGGCCTCCTTGGTGTCCTGGAGCAGACAGCTCATCCCCAGCGCCCACACCTGACCCTGCTCGTGGGCGGCGGTCAGCTCGCGCAGGTGGTGAGCGCCGCACAGCGCGTGCATGGCATCTTGGAAGTTGCGGTAGGGCGCCCACCCATCGTGAACCGCGACGCCGCGGAAACGGGGCAGCACGCCGGCATCATTCATCGCCTCGATCCCGCGCTTGCGGTCGCGCGCGCAACAGCGTCGGCGTCTCGGTCGAGGCCGAGTGGATCCAGCCAATCCGGTCCTCGATCCGCCCGCCGGTCTCATCGAAATGTGCTCCCTCCGCGGCGCTGAGCTGGGAGCGGACCTCCTGAAGGAACTCCTCCAGCGTCTCAAGCTCCGCATACGACGGCCGGCAAGCATCCTCAGTTGCAGGCGGCACGGACGCAAGCTTCCCTTGCGCACCCGCGCAATCCTGCCCGGAATTCCGCAGACTCAGCGCGAGTCCTGGGAACGTCCGACCCGGCCGGTATCAAACCGCTCATGATTGACGAGCACACCACCCAGCGCGTCCGCGAGCTACGCGCTCGCGGGCTCACGCCGAAGGAGATCGCCCGCAGCCTGAAGATCAAACCCGCGATCGTGTCCGACCTCGTCCGCAGGCTCGCCGCCGAGCGCCAAGCGACTAACCCCGATGCCGACCAGACCGCCTGCTTGCTCAACCATGGATGGAGCACGGGGCTGAAGATCGACGGGCACCCCGAATGGCACGACCCCTGCGCCGATGAGAGCACTGGCGGACTGGTCACCGCGCTCGTGGCCCGACGGCGCCGCCACCGCCGCGGCGCCACCGTATGCGTCTATCTGCTCGACGTGTACTGCCTCGGAGTCAAGAACGCCATGGGACCGGACGACCTCGACGGCGAGCGCCTCCGCTGGCTCGGGGAGAAGGTATTCGGCGGCTACCACGAGCCACCCATCGCCGCGCCGATCGAACTCGTCCGGGACCTCGTATTCGGAGCCGCCCAGTACGCCCAACAACTCGGATTCGCACCTCACCCCGACTTCGAGCAAGCACGCGATCACCTCGGACCGTGGGCCGGACCGAGCGCGATCACATTCGGGCGCGACGGCAAACCGACCTACATCTCCGGCCCCTACGACAACCCGGAGCAGGTACTCCGCACCCTCAGACAGGCCGTCGGACGCAAAGGCTTCAACTACACGATCGGGGTCGACCTCACCGAACTACCACTCACGGGCTGACCGCAGCCACCCCGCCGCCAGGGACTGAATAGGTACCGTCGTGAGCTCGCTCTCGATGACGTAGTGGCGGCCTTCCCGCTCGCGGGACCGTCGACCAGGCGGACGACGCCGAGGACAGGCTGGCCATGGATCAAGCGCTGGCCGGCGCTGGCGGTGTAGCGGGCGAGCTCGACCGGTTCGTTGGTCTGCCCGGCACGCCGGGTCTCGGTGACGGCCGGAGTCGTCACGACGCGGCGCCTTCCAGGTCGCACCGGATCCGAAGCCGTCGGTTTCGACGCCCTCGACGACCCGGGCGTTGTCGGCTGGCTGGGCATGGCCGTGACCACAGGTTACGCGTGCGGCCTGAGGTTGCAGACCGCTCGTCGGGGTTCAGCGACTTGGCCCGACGTCGCTGAGGCGATCGCGCAAGGTCTCGGCGAGCTCCTCCGGGCTGGTGCCGCGGCTGAGGCTGATGATCCAGTCTGCGAGTTCTGGGTCGCTCGCGCGGACTGGCGACGTGTGGATATACGGATCGCCGGAATAGGCGGTCTCGTGAGTGGTGTGGGAGCTGGGTGACGCCGAAGAGCTCTTCGAGTTCGCTGACGGTGTGCTCGCCGGCGCGGCACAGCCCGACCAGGTGCGCCTCCTGCATCGGGCTGAGCTTGGGCTGCTTGCCGCGCAGGCGCCCCTTGGCTCTGGCCACCTTCATGCCGTCGCGTGTGTGCGCGGATCAAGCCGGCTTCGAACTCGGCGACCATGGCCAGTACGTTGAACAGCAGCCGCCCGACCGGGTCGGTCGGGTCGTGCACTGAGGTGCCGAGCGCGAGCGTGACCTCACGGGCGGTGAGCTCGTCGGCGATCGCGCGCGCATCGGGAAACGACCGCGCGAGCCGGTCGAGCTTGGTCACCACGAGCTCGTCCCCGGCGCGACACGCCGCGAGCGCCTGCCGCAGCCCGGGCCGGTTGCGGTGGGTGCTGGTGAGGCCGTGGTCGACGTAGATGCGCTCGGGCTGAACGCCGCGCGCCTGCGTTGTCGAGACGGAGTGGCAGGACGACGGGCGTTTCGTGCGCGTTCAAGTGGCCGACCCCGACGGCTACCGCGTCGAGGTCTACGCTCACTATTTAGCGGCACGATGTCGAGAAGCGCCGGCCGGCTCCGCTCACCAGGTGAAGGGCCTCGTCAGGCGCGGCCCACGACACCAGGAGACCACGATGCCGAAGTACCTGCTTCTCAAGCACTACCGCGGCGGCCCGGAGCCGCACCATCCCTTCCCCCCGATGGACCAGTGGGCGCCTGAGGACGTGGAGGCGCACATGGCGTTCCTCAGGCACGTCAGCGAGCTGCTCAAGGAGAACGGCGAGTACGTCGACGCGCAGGCGCTGACGCCGGCGCGCACCTGGGTGCGCTACGGCGGCCCGGACGCGGCGCCCGTCACCACCGACGGCCCGCTGCCCGAGACCAGCGACCTGGTCGCGGGCTGGTTCATGATCGACGTCGAGTCCCACGAGCGCGCGGTCGAGCTCGCGGCGTACGTCTCCTCCGAGCCCGGCCCGGGCGGGGAGCCCCTGTACGAGTGGATCGACGTCCGGGAGGTCATGTCCGAGGCGCCGTCGGACGACTGACCCGGCGTGATCGACGAGCCGACGCGACGGCTGGACGAGGGCGCGCTGCGCGCCCTCGCCCCGCGGGTGCTCGCGGGCCTGGTCCGCCGGGGCGAGGACTTCGACGCCACCGAGGACGCGCTCCAGGAGGCGCTGCTGGAGGCGCTGCGGGTCTGGCCCGAGCATCCGCCGCGCGACCCGCGCGCCTGGCTGACCACCGTCGCGACGCGGCGACTCGTCGACGCCCGCCGCAGCGAGGTCGCCCGGCACCGCCGCGAGGAGCAGACGTACGCCAACGGGACGCGGTTGGCCGCGCTGGTGCTCAGTGCCGGCGTCGAGCCCGACCCGCGCGTGTGGGAGCTGGCGAGCGGTACGAGCGCAACTGATCTGCCGATACTGCTCGTACACGACAACAGCTACGAGACCGCCACGCGCGTGAATCACCTCGATCCGGGGTTGCCGGTCGACGATTCCGCCATCTGAGCCGTGATGATGTGTGCGCGGTGGGTGATCCTGTTCACGACGGCCTTGGCGATGCGCGGGTCGGGGACGCGCCAGTTCGAGGGCCGTGGTCTCGCGATGCTACGTTGACACGGTGTCACCCAGCGGCCACCCTCGGCTCGAGAAGCGCGTCGCGCGCGCGGCGCAGGAGGCGCTCGCGGAGCGGAAGTTCGTCACGCCGATCGATGTGCTGATTGGGCTCGGGTGGCTTCACCCGGTCCACCTGGATCCATGGCGTCAGCGCCGGATCGACGATCTCGAGCAGCTCATCCAGGTCGGCCCCGACAAGGTCGAGCCGGCGATGGAGCTGTTTCGGCGATGGGCGACCAGCCGAGGGCTCGAACCGAGCGAAGCCGAGTATGTGGCCCGGTCGGCGAGCCGGGCGCCGCTGCGATTCACGGCCGGCGGCGACGAGGCGCTCGAGCGCGCATTCCGCACCCACTGGCTGTCGCCCGAGCTCAGCCGCCTGGAGCGCGCGCGGATTTCCGAGCGCGAGAGCCGCCCGCCGGAGCTCGTCGTGATCTCGCCACTAAAGGAGTTCACGTGCTCGATCTGCGGTGCCGAGGACGGCGGACTGCTGATCATGGAGGACTCCGGGCCGGTGTGCATGGCCTGCGCCGAGCTTGACCACCTGGTGTTCCTCCCGTCGGGGAACGCCGCGCTGACACGGCGCGCGAAGGCCGGCAGCCGGCTGTTTGCCGTCGTCGTGCGCTTCAGCCGCTCGCGCCGCCGGTACGAGCGCCAAGGGCTGCTGGTCGAAGAGGCGGCGCTTCAGCGGGCGGAGGCCGAATGCCTCGCCGACGAGGATGTGCGGGCGCGCCGCCGCGAGCGCGAAGCGGTCCGGCGCGCCGATCAAGATCTCGATCTTCAGGCCCGCATGGCCGAGAAGATCGGGCGTCTGTTTCCCGGCTGCCCGCCCGACCGGGCGCGTGAGATCGCGGTGCACGCTGCCGCGCGCGGAAGCGGGCGCGTCGGCCGCAGCGCCGCGGGTCGGGCGCTCGACGCCGGGGCGATCGAGCTCGCGGTCACCGCGTCCGTCCGCCATCGGGACACGGCCTACGACGAGCTGCTGATGTCGGGGCTGGATCGGGAGACCGCGCGCGAGCGGGTTCGCGACGATGTCTTCCGGACGCTCGAGCGCTGGCGGACCGCGCATGACCAGCGTCCAAAGGGGCTCTCGGCGGACGCTCCGCAGCCCCACCTCGTCGAGACCCGCTAGCGAGACGACGCTCGCGGCGGGGACCCGCAGCCCGTCTGGTCGAGACCCGCTAACGAGACGATGCCGTCGACGGGCGGTCTGCGGGCTTCGTCTCGTCGCCGCCGTCATTTGCCCCATCTCGCGCCTCCGCCTCGTCGCCGGCCGCGGTGGCGTCCCGGTCTGCCAATGCGGTCTCGCCGAGGCGGGCCGAGTAGATCGAGGGGGCACCGATCATCCGTGCGATCACGGTCGCTCCCGCCGTCGCGATCACGAGGGGCACGATCAGCGTGTCGCTGTGGTGCGCGAACTCGAGCATCAGCACGATCGCCGCGAGCGGCCCCTGCATCGAGGCGGCGAGGATCGCGCCTCCCCCGATGATCGCGAAGCTTCCGTTGGGCGCGCCCGGCCAGATCAACGTCCAGGCGTGCCCGAGCAGGCCGCCGCACAGAACGCCGTAGGTGAGCGTCGGCGTGAGCAGACCGCCCGGCGCGCCGCTGCCGAGACATGCCGCCGTCACGAGCGGCTTGAGGATCACGAGCGCCGCCAGGAGGCCGACCGCGAGCTGTCCCAGCATCGCGAGCTGCACCGTGTCCATACCGTTGCCGAGCAGCTCCGGATATGCGATCGAGATCACTCCCAGCACCGTCAGCACGACGATCGGCGCAGCCACGCGTGGCCCTCGCCCGGTTGGTCGCATGCGGTGCACCGTCGCGATGAGGCGAACCCAAGCCACCGCGCCCAGCCCGGCGAGCGGGCCGACGATCAGCGCCCAGACGATCAACGACGCGGACACCGCGTAGCTGGGCACGTGGTAGGTGGATGTGGTCGGGAGTGCGATCCACGCCACGGCGGTGGCGATCGCGCTCGTCGCGAGCGCCGGCAGAACGAGCGGGAGGGTGATCGTGCCGAGCAGGACCTCGAGCGCGAACAGCGCCCCGCCGAGGGGCACGTTGTAGACGGCGGCCAGGCCCGCGCCGGCCCCGCACGCCACGAGCAGCCTGCGCTGCCATCGCGGGATCTGCAGCCACTCGGACAGCCGGCTTGCGAACGCGCCGCCAGCCAGTTGTGGCGCGGCCTCGCGGCCGAGTGAGGCGCCGAGCGCGACGATCACGATCGACAGCGTCCCGCGTCCCAGGCTCGGCCAGAACGCCAGGCGACCGTCCTGCAGCCACAGCGCCTCGGAGATCTCTCCACCGCCGAATCCGCGCAGTCGCTTGAGCGCCAGCGCGCCGATCCCCGCGATGACCCCCGCGATCGCCAACACCACGACTCGGTGGCCGTCGGTGACCGATTTGACCGCATGGAGGAACGTTCCGGAGTGAAAGGACCACGCGAGGTGCTCGAGCCCCTTGAGCCCCTTCATCAGTGCCGCGCCGGCGAGGCCGGCGGCGATCCCGATCACGACGACGAGGACCCAGAAGCCGGCGCCGTAGCCTGCGACGATGCCCCTGCCGGGGACGTTCGGCTGCGGCGAGGAGAAGCGGCTGCTCACGCTCGCGCTCAATGATGACGGGGAGTGGCCCCGAATGCGGCGAGCGAGCCAGAATCGGCTCGCGCGTCGGGAGGGCCCGGCCGTGCCTGGCTGCCCATGTCCGGCTCCTGGGCCAGACGCCGCCGGGACCTACCCGAGTAACGCTGAACGACTATGTACCCTTGCGCGCGCTCCGAAAACGTACTAAATATACACGCTCGCGACTGCAGGAAAAGTCACAGTCGGGGTGGGTCCGGAGAGGACGTCGGTCAGGCAGGAGGCCCGCAGCTTCCCGGCAACGACACGACGGCACAGTTCGAATGCATGATCCCCAGCTCCGCCGAGGCGGCGGACCCGGCACGGATCTCGCTCTACGGCCACGGTCTGCTCGGCAGTCACGCCGAGGTCGAGGCGAGCAACGTCCAGGCGATGGGGCGCGAGCACAACTTCGTGTTCTGCGCGACAGGCTGGTGGGGGCTGGCGAGCGGCGACACGGGCTACGACGCGAGCGCGCTCGCCGACCTGAACCGCTTCCCCGCCGTTGTCGATCGGCTCCAGCAGGGCGTGCTGAACACGCTCTACCTCGGGCGGCTGATGCTGAGTCCGGCCGGCCTCGCCTCGAACGCCGCATTCCGAGCAGGCGGGTATCCCGATCAGTCCGGCTTCCTGGCGCCGCACGGTGCCGTCGTCGACGTGTGCGCCGGGCGACCCTGCCACACCGACGTGTTCAAGCCCTGAGCCCTCTCATCGAGTCTTGAGCGGGCTGCCCGGGCGCGGCCCATGACAGCCTTGGGTTGCGATGGCACACGTTGCCGTGGTCGGCCACATCGAATGGGTGGACTTCGTGCCGGTGGAGCGCTTCCCTCATCCCGGCGAGGTCGTCCACGCCTCCGGTTCGTTCGCGCGCGCGGCAGGGGGCGGCGGCGTGGTCGCCGGGGTGCTGGCGGCACTCGGCGCCGAGGTCGACTTCTTCTGCGCGCTCGGGCGCGACCCGCAGGGGTACGCCGCAGCGGACCAGCTGGCGGAGCGTGGCATTCGCGTTCACGTAGCCTGGCGCGAGGAGCCCACACGACGGGCTGTGACCCTGCTCGAGCCGGACGGTGAGCGCACGATCGTCACGCTCGGAGATCGGCTCGAGCCTCGCGGACCCGACGAGCTCGACTGGGAGCGCTTGCGCGATGCCGACGGCGTGTACTTCACCGCCGGCGACGCCGAGTCGCTCGCCCGGGCGAGAGCAGGGCGGATGCTCGTCGCCTCGCCGCGGGCGCGTGGCGCGCTCGCCGGCGAGGGGCCGCGGATCGATGCGCTCGTGTTCAGCTCGCGCGACCGCGACGAGCGGCGGTGGGCGGAACGGACCGCGAGCCGCGCGCGGCTGCTGGTGGCGACCGCAGGCGCCCACGGCGGGCGCTGGTGGGGAGAATCGGAGGGAACGTGGGACGCCGCCGAGCTTCCCGGGGAGCCCCGCGACGCCTACGGGTGCGGCGACTCGTTTGCCGCGGGGTTCACGCTCGGCCTCGCCGGCGGGCAATCGGTGGCGGAGTCGGCCGCGCTTGGCGCCGCGTGCGGGGCCCGCTGGCTGACGCGTGCGGGCGCGCCATGAGCGAAACAAAATAGAACCGTCCGTTCCGCTAAGGGCTTGTTCACTAATAACTTCGGTGTTAGCCCAGGCTGCAGGCCTGCTCTCGTTCAGCGCTTCTCGCTCAAGTCCTGCTGACTTGTTCCTGAACGGGCCCTAACATTCGGGTGGTGGTGGTTGCCCGCAGTCCTTCCCCCCTTAGCGGCCGCCGGGCCGAGGCGGCGCGAAACGACGAGCGCATCCTCGCCTCCGCCCGGGCCGTATTCCTCGAGCACCCCGACGCGCCGATCACCGCCGTCGCCAAGCGCGCGGGCGTCGGCATCAGCGCGCTCTACACGCGCCACGGCAGCAAGGAGGAGCTGCTGCGCAAGCTCTGCAACGACGGCCTCGAGACGTTCGTGACCGAGACCGAAGCGGCGCTTGCGGACGAGCGGGACGACGGGACCGCCTGGTCGGAGTACATGCGCCGGCTGGTCGACGCCGACACCAGCTCGATGACGCTCGCGCTCGCGGGCAGCTTCACGCCGACGCCGGAGATGTTCGCGCTGGCCGAGCGCGCCAACGAGCTGGCCCGGAAGCTGTTCGAGCGCGTCAGGCACGTGCTCCGCCCCGATCTCGACGTCCACGACCCGTCGGTCGTGTTCGAGATGGTCGCCGCAATCAAGCTCGGCGATCGCGCGCGGACCGAGCGGCTTCGTCGGCGCTACCTCACGATCATCCTCGACGGCATGCGCGCGCAGGACGGCACAGAGCTCCCCGGCCCGCCCCCGGACTGGCGCGGGCTGGGCGAGCGCTGGGTCACGTGACCCGTCCGGACGCGCCGCTTCTCGTATCGAACGTGACCCCCCGCATTGCCCTCGCCACCTGCGCCGAGCTGCCGGAGCTTGCCGACGACGAGCCGCTACTGCTCGATGAGCTGCGGCGCCGGGGCGTGGACGCCGAACCGGCCGTGTGGGACGACCCGGTGGTCAACTGGGAGCGCTACGCGCTCGTCATCGTTCGCTGCATCGGCGCGCTACGGCCCCGGCGACGGCGAGCAGGCGCGCGCCCACGTCCGCGAGCTCGTCGACGGCGGGCGCACGGTGATGGTGCAGCCCTACCTCGAAGCGGTCGACGAGCAGGGCGAGTCCGCGCTGGTGTACCTCGGCGGCGAGTACTCGCACGCGATTCGCAAGGGCCAGATGCTCCGCGCCGGGCACGGGCCTTCGACCGAACTGTTCCTGACGGAGCAGATCAGCGCCCGCGCCCCGGACGCCGCCGAGCTCGAGCTCGCGGATCGGATCCTCGACTCGCTTCCCTGGCCGCGCGCCGAGCTGCTGTATGCGCGCGTCGACCTGATCCCAGGGCCGGACGGCGAGCCCCAGCTCGTCGAGCTCGAGCTGACGGAGCCCTCCCTCTACCTGTCCTACGGCAAGCGCGCCGCCGGGCGGTTGGCCGAGCTCGTGCTCGAGCGCTTGTAGGGGGCGCTATCCGTGGCGCGGAATCGGATCGGAGGGGAAGTCCCAGAGCTATAAGCTCCAGTCTCGATGCGCGCGCTCGTCGCCTCCGCCACCCCGCCTCATGTCGAGATCGCCGAGGTGCCGGATCCGCAGCCCGAGCGCGACCAGGCGCTCGTGGCGGTGCAGGCGTTCAGCCTGAACCGCGGCGAGACGCGCACGCTGTCGACGCTCGAGCCGGGCACCGTCATCGGCTGGGACGTCGCGGGCGTGGTCCGCGCCGCCGCCGCCGACGGCAGTGGCCCGCCGGCGGGCGCCCGCGTCGTCGGGATGATGCCGCCGCAGGGAGGCGGCTGGGCGGCGCTCGCGGCCGTCCGGACAGAGATCCTCGCCGAGCTGCCCGATGCGGTGACCTACGAGCAGGCCGCGACCCTCCCGATCGCCGGGCTGACGGCGCTTCGCGCGCTCGAGGTCGCGGGGTTCGTGCTCGGCAAACGGGTGCTCGTGACGGGCGCCAGCGGCGGCGTCGGACGGTTCGCGATCCAGCTGGCGAAGCTTGGCAGCGCCTACGTCACCGCGCTGGCACGCCGGACCGTGGGGCTCGCGGAGCTCGGCGCCGACGGGGTGATCGGCGAGCTCGAGCCCGAGGGCCCGACGTACGACGTGGTGATCGACGCCGTCGGCGGGCCGGTCCTCGGGACCGCGATTCGCCGCGTCTCGCCTGGCGGCATCGTCGTCAACTTCGCCTCGACCGTGCCCGAGCCCGTGTCCTTCCCCGCCGCCGAGCTGTTCCGGCGCGCCCCCCGCGCGCGCGTCTACGGCCTGCTCGTGTTCGACGAGTACGAGCACACCCGCAGCGGCGCCGCCGACCTTCGCCGCCTCGCGAACCTGCTCGCTGCCGGACGACTGGACCCTCAGATCGACATGACGGTGTCGTGGCACGAGGCGGGGCGCGCGATCGAGGCGCTGCTCGAGCGGCGCGTCAACGGCAAGGCGGTGCTGCGGATCGACTGATCGGCGGGCGTTGGCATCGTTGCGACGCCACGCTTCGACAGCTTGGCACTCCCGGTCTCGCTGATGCTCCAACACAAGCCCAGCTGTTCTACTCGAACGTGGCCATCACCACTTACGGGGCCAGAGCCACGGTCAGGACGAGCGGCACCGCCGTGGCCAGGCTCGCTAAGGAGCGAGGCCACTGGCTTCTCACCTCCTACGGCAAAGTGAGATGTAGGGCCGGCCATAGCCGGAGCGAACGGCCGCGCGCATGAGCGAGCCGCTCGCTGTTCTCCTGCTTCCCTGCAAGCTCGAGCAGTTCGAGCTCGCCAAGCATGCCCGCGGACTGCTGTCGATCCCTCGGGTCCTGGCGCTCGAACCGCTGAGCGCGCAGGCGAGGCTTGCGTGATCAGCCAGACACGCGACGCGGCCGAGCTCCGCGAGCCCCTGCGCCTCCGCTTGCGAGCTCGAGATCATCAGCTCGCGCCCGTTCGTCCCCGGCGCGCGCGTGGTGACTCGGTGAAGCCGCGGCTGTCCGGTACGAGTAAGGCGATGGTCTCCTTCAGGTAAGGGGTCGGAGCCCGATGCTCGCTGCGTTCTCCCGATGTGCGGGTCCGGGTCGTAGCTCATGGTGGCGTCACGATGACTACGAAGAAACGGAGCGAACATGCATCCAGTGATCACGCATGAGCTCGCCAACGCGAGGATCGCAGACCTCGAGCGGACCGCCGAGGCCCATCGCACCGGCCGCGGCGGGTGGCCAAACGCGTCACGAGTCCGAGTTTCGCGCGCGTTCAGGCGATACTTGGGCGATGCCGGCTCGACTCACAAGCAGTCACTTCGTGGGACGCGTGGGGGAGCTGGCGGAGCTCGAGCTGGCCTGGCGGGAGGCGGCGGAGCGGCGGCCGGTCCTGGTACTGCTCGGTGCTGACTCGGGCGTCGGCAAGACCCGGATCGTCGGTGAGCTCGAGCATCGGCTGACCGGGCCCGGCGCCCTCGTCCTGCGAGGCGAGGGCGTCGACCAGGGGGAGACGGAGCTTCCCTACGCCCCGCTGCTGAGCGCGCTGCGTCCGCTCGTGCGCGAGCGCGATCCCGTCCTCGATTCGCTCAGCTCGGGATCGCGCAACCAGCTTGCGGCGCTCCTGCCCGGGCTCGACGGCGGTGGAACGCCCGCGGTCGCGTCCGGAAGCGGCGACGGCTCGGGCCAGCTGAGATTGTTCGAGGCGCTGCTCGAGCTGCTCGATTGCCTGAGCGAGACCCAGCCCGTGCTGTTGATCCTCGAGGACATGCATTGGGCGGATCGCTCGACACGCACATTCGTCTCGTTTCTTGCGCGCAGCCTCCGCCAGGAGCGGCTGATGGTGCTGCTCACCTATCGCACGGACGAGCTGCACCGCCGACACCCGTTGCGCCCGCTGCTGAGCGAGCTCGAGCGACTCGAGCGCGCCCGGCGGATCGACCTGCGCCCGTTTGACCGGAGCGAGTTGACGGAGGCGTTGGCCGACATCCTCGGCGACGCCCCGAGCCCCCAGCTCGTGCAGCGCCTGTTCGCGCGCAGCGAAGGCAATCCCCTGTACAGCGAAGAGCTCCTGGCAGCCGGTCTCGATGGGCGCGGTGCGGCTCCGCAGAGCCTGCGCGACGCGTTCATGCTCCGGATCGAGCGGCTGTCCACCCACGCGCAGCGGGCGGCTCGAGTGATCGCCGTCGGCAGGCGGCTCGACGAGGGCACGATCGGCGAGGTCAGCGGGATCGGGCTCGACCAGCTACACGATGCCCTGCGCGAGTCGGTCGCCGAGCAGGTGCTGGTCGCCGACGACGGACACCTGATGTTCCGCCATGCTCTGCTGCGCGAGACGCTCTACGACGATCTGCTGCCCGGCGAGCGCAGCGAGCTGCACCTCGCGCTGGCGCGCGCGTTCGAGCAGCGCACGGGCGGTCGGGAGGACGGCAGGCTCGAGCTCGCGGCGACGATCGCCAGCCACTATGCCGCGGCCGGGGATCAGCCGGCGGCGCTGCGGGCGGCCGTCAGCGCCGCCCGGGCCGCGAGGTGCGTCGACGCCTACGGAGAGGTCGCGGACCTGGCCGAGCGCGCGCTCGAGCTGTGGCCGCGGGTGCCCGATCCCGAGCACGTCGCCGGGATCGACCACGTCTCGCTGCTGGTGCTCGCGGCCGGCGCGCACGGGGTGATCGGCGACCGCTCCCGGGCCGAGGTGCTGCTCGAGTCCGCGCGGAGCGAGATCGACTGCGTGGCCGATCCGCGCCGGTACTCGGCGATCCTGACGCGGCTGGCGCGGGTCCAGTGGCTGCTCAACCGCGGCCCGGAAGGCGTCGAGACCGCGCAGCGCGCGCTCGCGCTGCTTCCTGGAGGCGAGGACAGCCAAGAGCGCGCCTCGCTGCTGGCGTGGCTGGCGCGCACGCGCTTTCTCCGCGGGCGGTTCCGCGACGCGATCACCGACGGCGAAGAGGCGCTCGCGGCGGCGATCGCGGCCGGCGACAAGGAGGCCGAGGGGGAGGTCCTCAACACGCTCGGGATGGCGCAGATCGCGCTCGGTCGGGTCGAGGAGGGGGTCGCCAGCCTGCGGCGCTCGATCGAGGTCGCGAAGGCCGACGACGATCCCGACAGCGCCAGCTACGCATACACGAACCTCGCAGATCTGCTGAACCTCCGCGGCCGCACGATCGAGGCGCTCGAGACGGCGAAGGAGGGCCTTGCGGACATCCCCTCCCGGATGAGGGCCCGTAACTACTGGATGGCTCTGACCCTGTCCGAGCTCCATCTCGAGGTGGGCGACTGGGATGAGGCGCGCGCTCATCTCGGGCCGCCGCCGTCCCAGCTCGAGGGAACGCTGAAGATCTTCCGCCTGCTGCGAGAAGCCGATCTCGCGCTCGCCGAAGGTGACGAGGACCGGGCCGCGCCCTGCCTCGAGGAGGCTGAGCCGCTCGTCGCGGTCTCAACCGAGCCGCAATGGATCGGCGTGCTGGGCGCCTTGCTCGGGGAGCTACGGCGACGGCGCCGCGACTTACTCGGGGCGCGGGAGGCGGTGGCGCAGGCGCTCGACCGGCTCGAGGTGTGCACCGACGACGTGATGCGGATCGCGCGCGTGACCGGCGTCGGCGTCCGGGTCGAGGCCGACATCGCCCAGCGGGCGCGCGATCTGCGCGCGAAGGCTCAGGAGCGCGATGCGATCGCGCGGGCGCGGATCCATGTGCAGCGATTGCGCGCCGCCGCGAGCGACGGCGGTCCGGTCGAGCGCGCATGGCTGGCGATGGGGTCCGCGGACCTCGCCCGCGCACGCGGGCGCGACGATCCGGCCCTGTGGCTCAAGGCGGCGAGCGAATGGGAGGCGATCGCGCGGCCCTACCCGGCCGCGATCGCGAACTGGCATGCGGCCGAGGCCTACGTCGAGCGCGGCGATCGCACGCGGGCTGCGAGCACCGCCCGGGCGGCGCTCGAGGCTGCGCGCAAGCTCGGATCGCGACGCCTGCTCGAGGAGCTCGAGCTGCTACGCGATCGCGCCAGGCTCGAGCTCGAGGAGGGCACCGACGGGGCCGGGGCGCCGTCGCGGCGGGAGCCCGAGGACGAGGATCCGTTCGGGCTGACGCCGCGTGAGCGGCAGGTGCTCGCGCTGATCGCGGAGGGAGCCACCAACCGTCAGATCGGCGCCGCGCTGTACATGGCCGAGAAGACCGCGAGCGTCCACGTGTCGCGGATCCTCGGCAAGCTCGGCGTGCGCAGCCGCACCCAAGCGGCCGCCGTCGCACACCGCCAGCACCTCGCGTAGCGGTGGGTTCAGCGGACCGCGCGCCGGGATGGCGAAGACGATCAGGGGATGATCGGGCCGGTCGGTAGCCTGAGGCTCGTGCGGATGCCGGCCGAGTGGGAGCCTCACGAGCGGACGTTGATGGGCTGGCCGTGCCGGCGCGAGCTGTGGGGTGAGACGATCGCGCAGGCGCGGGGCGACTACGCCACAGTCGCCAACGCGATCGCGGAGTTCGAGCCGGTGACGATGATTGCGAATGCGGGAGCTGACGCGGCCGATGCGCGGGCCGCTTGCTCGAGCCTCGTCGACGTGGTCGAGCTGCCGCTCAACGATTCCTGGCTTCGCGACTGCGGCCCGATCTACGTCTACGGGTCGGACGGCACGCGGGTGGCGGTTCACTTCCGCTTCAACGCCTGGGGCGAGAAGTTCCCGCAGTGGGACCGCGACGCCGCGGTCGGCGCGCTGATCGCCGGGCGGCTGGGCGATGAGGTGGTGAGCGCGCCGCTGGTGCTCGAAGGGGGATCGATACTCAGCGACGGGGCGCGCACGCTGCTGACGACGGAACAGTGCCTGCTGCACCCCAACCGCAACCCATCGCTGTCTCGCGCGCAGATCGAGGATGCGCTGCGGATGTATCTCGGGGTCGATCGGATCGTGTGGCTCGGGGAGGGCCTCGTCGAGGACCGGGACACCGACGGTCACGTCGACCTGATCGCCTCATTTGCCGCGCCCGGGCGGGTGCTGCTGCAAACGGTCGCGGAATCGAATCCGAACCACGAGCGGTGCGAGCAGAATCGGGCGCGGCTGCGCTCGTCGGGGATCGAGGTGCTGGAGCTGCCGTTCCTGCCCTACCGCGAGGTCGCCGGCCAGACGGTCGCGACCGGCTACCTGAACCTGTACGTCTGCAATCGTGCCGTGATCATGCCCGCGTGCGGAGAGGAGACCGACGAGATGGCCGCGGCGATCGTCGCCGGTGCGTTTCCGGGCCGCGAGGTGGTGAGCGTGCCGGGAGTGCTGCTCGCCTACGGCGGCGGCGGGCCGCACTGCATCACCCAGCAGGTGCCGGTGCGTGTCGCGGAGCAGGCCTGAGCGGTGGCGACTGAGGAGCGGAAGCTGTTGATCGCGGGACCGCCGCCCGAGTCGCCGGCGCGAACGCGTCCGGCCGCACGGCTGCCGCTGCGTGTCGGGCTGGTCCAGGAGCGCTGGCATCCGGACCCGGACGAACACGAGCGCGCGCTCGCAACCGGGATCGGGATCGCCGCCGGCGAGGGCGCCCGGATCGTCTGCCTGCAGGAGCTGACGCTGTCGCCCTACTTCGCGATCACGGCCGAAGGGCCGCAGGCCGCGGGCGCCGTTCCCGAACAGCTGGAGACCGGCCGCACGTTCTCGTTCGCGCGCCGGATGGCTGCTGAATGCGATCTGCACGTGCACGCGTCGCTATACGAGCGGGCCGATGGGGACGATGGCCTCGGGTACAACACCGCGATCGTGGTGGCGCCGGACGGGACGCTTGTGTCGCGCACGCGCAAGCTGCACATCCCCGTCACCGCCGGCTACTACGAGGACCGCTACTTTCGCCCCGGTCCCGCCGACGGCGACCCGTTCCCGCTGACGGTGCTGCCGACGTCCTCGGGTGAGGTGCAGCTCGGGTGCCCGACCTGCTGGGACCAGTGGTTCCCGGAGCTCGCGCGCGCCTATTCGCTGGAGGGCGCCGAGGTACTGATCTACCCGACCGCGATCGGCTCGGAGCCCGATCATCCCCGCTTCGACACCGAGCCCCTGTGGCAGCAGGTGATCGTCGCCAATGGGATCGCCAACGGCACGTTCATGATCGCGATCAACCGGATCGGCGTCGAGGGACCGATCACGTTCTACGGCTCGAGCTTCGTCTCGGACCCCTACGGCCGGATCCTCGTGCAGGCGCCGCGCGACGAGCCCGCCGTCCTCGTGGCCGACCTCGACCTCGACCAGCGCCGCGACTGGCTCGAGCTGTTCCCGTTCCTGCGCACCCGGCGCCCGGACGCGTACGGGTCGCTGGCGAGCTCGTAGGGCTCGGCTCGCACGGGTTGGGTGCGGTCGGTGGGGGGTCGCTGCGAGTTTGGCACCGAAGATCGCCGTGGATCCTCGAAAGCGAGCGGCGGTGCTGAACCGACGACCGCTCATCATTGGTCGCTGCCGCTCGCCAGCGGCAGCGCGTAATAGCAGGCGAGCGCGGTGCAGATCCCGATCGTGATGTACGGGGAGACGGCCGCGAGGGCGGTGGCGATCGTGTACGGCGCCAGGCCGAACAGGTTCCTGGTGATGATCCGACGGCGCCGCTCTTCGGACAGCTCGACCGCGAGCAGGTGTGACTTCGTGAAGAGGGTGTGGACGTTGAGCGCGGCGAACGCGATCGCCATCGCGAGGAACGCGCCCCCGTAGACGGCGGCGGCGAGCCTCTCGCCGTGCGCCTCCCGAAGGTAGGTGGCCATCAGGTTCGTCGCGAACGGGAGCACGCCGATCGTCATGAGCAGCAGCAGGTTCAGCGACAGGATCATGTGGTCGGGCTGGCGGAGCCGCCCGATCATCGCGTGATGGTTGATCCAGATGATCCCGATCGTGAGAAACGACGTCACGTACGCGAGGTAGCTGGGCCACATGTGGAGGAGCTCGTGCCCGAGCCCGTGCTCCTGCACGGCTCGGGAATCGGGCGCCGGCACGACGAGGTTCAGCACGAGCAGCGTGATCGCAACCGCGATGACGCCGTCCGAGAAGGCCTCTAGCCGAAGTTGCGGGTGAATAGCGGCTGCTGATCGGGCGTGATCCCTTGTGGCTGCTGGGATCGCGGCTTTTCTCGGCTCCAAGTATGTAGCCAAGAGTAAACTTGACACCGAATCGGCCTATGTGCGATCATTCAGGGCATGGCGCGAACGGGTGGCGCGATGCATGTGGCCAAGATCAGTCGGCGTCACGGGGAGCGTGAGTACGACTCCTATCTGGTGCGCCGCTCGGTCCGCGAGGGCCGACGGGTGCGCCATGAGACGGTCGCGAACGTCTCCCGGCTGCCGGCGGAGGCGATCGAGGCGTTGACGCTCGCGCTCAAGGGGGTGCGCCTGGTGCCGGCCGGCGAGGCGTTCGAGATCGTGCGCTCGCGCAAGCACGGTCACGTCGACGCGGTGCTCACCGCCGCCCGCAGGCTGGGCTTGCCGCGGCTGCTCGACCGGGAGCCCTCGCGCGAGCGGGATCTGTGCCTGGCGATGATCGTCGGGCGGGTGCTTCAGGGCGGCTCCAAGCTTGCCTGCACGCGCCAGCTTCACGCCTGCACGCTCGGCGA
Source organism: uncultured Solirubrobacterales bacterium (assembly GCA_963806475.1). Classification (GTDB taxonomy): domain Bacteria; phylum Actinomycetota; class Thermoleophilia; order Solirubrobacterales; family Solirubrobacteraceae; genus Palsa-465. The sequence goes on along the minus strand of CAWDYK010000030.1, from coordinate 98,268 downwards.
GGAGCTCGGGGTGCAGGACACGGTCCACGATGACCTGTACGCGGCGATGGACTGGCTGCTCGAGCGTCAGGATGCGATCGAGCAGCGGCTCGCGCGCCGGCACCTGAAGGAGGGTGAGCTGGCGTTGTACGACGTCTCCTGCTCTTACTTTGAGGGGCGCACCTGTCCGCTGGCGCGGTTCGGCTACGACCACGGGTCAGGCAAGCGCGGCGGATGCAGGTCGAGTACGGGCTGTTGTGTGACAGCGAGGGCGGCCGGTCGCGATCGAGGCGTTCGAAGGTTCACTGAAAGATGCCAAGACACTGCCCTCACAGGTGCAGAAGCTCGAGCAGCGGTTCGGGCTCTCCCGGGTGATCGTGGTGACAGATCGCGGAATCGGCACCAAGGACAATGTGACACTGATCTCGGAGACCGCCGAGTTCGGGTTCATCACCGCGCTGAAGGCGCCGCAGGTCAGGAAGCTGGTCAAGGAGGCTGCCTGCCGCTGTCGGTGTTCGATCAGCTGAACCTGGCCGAGATCGCCTGCGAGCAGCTGTATCCCGGCCAGCGCTGGTGGTGTGCCGCAACCCACTGGTCGCCGAAGAGCGCGCCCGCAAGCGCTCCGAGCTGCTGGCGCACCGAGAAGGATCTGGCCGAGATCAAGCATCGCGTTGACACTGCACGCTGCAAGGCAAGGCCGAGATCGGCCTGGCGGTCGGTGCGGTGTGGAACCGCTACAGGTCAAGAAACACTTTCAGGTGAACATCACCGATGACACTCTCACCTATGAGCGCAAGCAGGAGCAAATTGACCTAGAGTCAGAGCTCCACTCTATCTACTTGATCCTTGCCTCTCTCATCTACCCCTAGTAGCTCTCCTCTGCCTTTATCTTGCTCTCCTACAAGCAGCTCTAATAGTCTCAGAATCGCTTTCTTCTCCTGTATTTACCCTTGTAGTTCCCCCGATCCACTACCGCCTCTAGTACCGCGTCCGCTCACACCTGTTTATCTGCATGCTCTCCTAGTACTTGCGCTCTCACCTGCGCCACTCTTTCGCCTAGCTGCTCTTCCTAACTACAGCCCCACCTCCAACACAGACCCCTTCCTCTAGCCACCCTCTCACCCTATCTACCCTCAAGCCTTCCTCCTCCTCACCCCTCAGCACTAGCCCTGCCACACTATCTCCAGCCTCTTCTACTAGCTCTAGAACCTCACCCTAAACACTATCCTCTTCTAGCGCACCTAGGCTACTTTCCCTCAGCTGAGCACTCCTACCTAGCTGCTAGCCCTCGCTCTCACGCTGATCCACTGGCTTTGCTCACGGCTTCGGGTTTCGCCAGCAGCGGCAGCGGTCCTGTGTAGATGGGCGGGTCTCCTTCGCCTGCCGCCCCGGGGCTTGTCTACGCGACGCTTCGTGCGGGCTGCGGCGCGTGCTCGTGGAGCGCGAGCACGTAGCCGCGCGCGAGCCGCTCGAGCGCGCGCTCCCAGGTGCGATCGCGCACCTCCGTGAGCGCGGCGCGGCGCAGGCGCTCCCGGAGCAGGGGTGCGTCGACGAGCGACAGGATCGCCGCGGCGAGCTCGTCCTCGTCCGCCTGTGTGAGCAGGCCGGTGGCGTCGTTCTCGATCAGCGACGAAGGGCCGCCGGCGGCGACGGCGACGACGGGGAGTCCGCTGGCCTGCGCCTCGAGCACGACCTGTCCGAACGTGTCGGTCTGGCTTGCGAACAGGAACATGTCGGCGCTTGCGTAGACGCGCGGCAGATCGTCGCCGCCGAGCCAGCCGAGGAACGTGGCGTGGTCGCCGAGGCGCTCGCGCAGGGCTCGCTCCTCGGGACCGCCGCCGGCGAGCACGAGGTGCAGCCGCGGGTCGCGCCGGCGCGCCGCGAGGAACGCATCCGCGAGCAGGTCGACGCCCTTCTCCGTCGTGAGGCGCCCGGCGTACAGGACGTTGATCACGTCGGGCGGGAGCAGGCCGGGAGTGCGCAGGGCCGGGTCGAAGCGCTCGAGGTCGACCCCGCGGTCCCAGCGCTCGATCCGGCGGGAATCGATTCCGAGCTCGGCCAGCCGGGCGTCGCTGGCCGGGCTCGGGGAGAGAACCACATCGCAAGGCCCATAGAACGCCTTCAAGGCGATCACCGCCAGCGCCTCGAGCTGGGCCTGGCCGCTGCGCACCCCCGCGTACGCGGCGAGCTCGGTGTGGTAGCTGCCGACGACGGGGAGCTCGAGCACGCGGGCGAGCAGCCATGCCCCGACCCCTGCCGGGCCGGGCGAGCACAGGTGCACGAGGTCGTAGCGGCCCTCGGCGAGCGCGTCGACGATCGCCGGCAGGCTCGGGACCCCAATCCTCAGGCCCGGATAGAACGGGATGTCGATCTCGGCGACGGCGCTGAGGCGCCGGTCGACGTCGGCATCGGTGCCGCACTCGAACGGCTGCCGCGTCGATCTGTCTGGCGAGCGGGTGTCGATGTCCACGCGGGCGGGTGCCGGGCCGCTGCGCGTGCAGTTCCTGTGCGATTCGACCCCCTCCGCGCGGCTACGAGCGTTCTGCAGGCTGACGGGGCTCCCGGCGGTGCTGCCCGAGTGGGCTTATGGGTTCTGGAAGAGCCGCGACGTGCACGAGCACCAGGACGACGTGCTCGACGACTTCCATGGGTTCCGCCGGTCTTCGATTCCGCTCGATGCGATCGTGATCGACTCGCCGTGGGCGACGCAATACAACACGTGGCAGTTCAACCCGTACCAGTTCCCGGACGCGCCGGGGATGGTGTCGATGATGCGCGCCGACGGGGTGCGGACCGTGGTGTGGGTGACGCCGTGGACCAACCTCGATTCGCGCGATGGGCAGATCCCGCCACAGCCCGAGTCCGAGCGCCTGCACCGCGAGCCGGCGCCCAATTACTCCGCCGGGGCCGCGGCCGGTCATTTCGTCCGCTCCGGTGCCGGCTCGGATCCGCATGAGCCGTTCGTGACGCAATGGTGGATGGGGACCGGATCGCCGGTCGACTTCACGAGCCCCGCAGCCGAGGAGTGGTGGCGACAGCAGGCCAAGGGGGTGCTGGCGCTGGGCGTCGAGGGGATCAAGGCCGACGACTGCGAGGGGTACTACATCCCAGATGATGCGCTGCTGTCCGATGGTCGTCGCGGGGTCGAGGGCGCCTGGGCGCTCGGGGGTCTTTATCGGGTCAGCATGCAGCGAGCGCTCGACGAGGTGCACGGCGGCCAGGGTGTCCTGTTCGGCCGCAGCGGCTGGGCGGGGCAGCAAGCGGTGGGATTCACGTGGGGCGGAGATCAAGCGTCGGACTTCTGGTCGCTGCGCGCGCTCGTGGTGGCGACGCTGACCGCCGCGTGCAGCGGCATCTCGAACTGGTCGCACGACGTCGGCGGCTATCTCGGCCACCGCCTGGTCGAGCGCTGCCCGCCCGAGCTGCTCGTCCGCTGGCTCCAGTTCGGCTGCTTCACGCCGCTGATGCAAGCGCACGCGCGGATGCCGCAGGAGCCCTGGAACTACGGCGAGCGCGTGCTCGACCTGTACCGCGCCTACGTATTGCTACACGAACAGCTCGTGCCGTACGTGCGCGCGGCCGCGCGGACCGCGTCGCGGTCCGGGCTGCCGATCGTTCGCCCGCTGTGCCTGCTCGACCCGTCCGACCCGCGCGGCTGGACGATCACCGACGCGTACGGGTACGGCTCGGCGCTGTGGGTCGCGCCGGTGCTCGAGGACGGTGCGCGCGAGCGCGAGGTGGCGCTGCCCCGGGGCGACTGGATCGAGGCCTGGTCGGGCGCGCGCGTGCGCGGCGGGTGCGAGGTGGTGGTGGAGGCGCCCGTGCATTTGATTCCGGTGTGGGTACGGGCGGGATCGATCGTCGTCACGTACCCGGCCTCGCATGTCGCCCGGGGGCTGGGCGACGTGCCGGAGGCCGAGCGGCCGCTGGTCGCGACGCTGTGGGGTGCGCCGCGGCTGGGGCATGCGGCCGCACGGCTGGCGGATGGGACGCGGGTCACGTGGCGCTCCGGGTCATGGTCGGTCAGCACCGACCGGAACGTGGAGTTCCACGAGATCGCCATCTGACCCGCGTCGGCAGACGTGGGGTGGGCGTGAAGGCGCAACTGGAGGCGATTCCACGCCCAACCGCATTAGCTCTGTGCCAGAGCTATTATCGGTGGCGTGCCGATGACAGCAGCCCCCGACCGATTCGCAGTCGCCGCCGACACGCTGATCTCGACGTTCGCTCGGATCCGCCGCGCCGGCCGGCGCCAGGCCGGTCGCCCGGAGGAGCTGGGCTCGCTGACGGGCTCGCAGCTCGAGCTGCTCAAGCTCGTGCGCCGGCGCCCGGGCGTGTCGGTCGCGGATGCGGCGGCGGAGCTGCGGCTGGCGGCGAACACCGTCAGCACGCTGGTGCGCGAGTTGACGGATGCGCGGCTGCTGATCCGCCGGGTCAGCGCTTCTGACCGGCGGGTGGCGAGTCTCGACGTGGCACCCAGGATCAACGAGCAGATCGACGCGTGGCGCGACCGCCGCGTGCTCGCGCTGGCGCGTGCTATCGAGGACCGTCCACGAGCGGAGCGCGAGCAGCTGCTCGCGGCCGTGCCAGCACTGCAGGCGGTGGCGGCGTCGCTCGAGACGGGAGCGCCGAACTATGAGTGAGACGAGCTCGCGGCACGCGCCCGTCGCCGACCGCAACCACGTCGCGCACGCCGCAGAAGTGCGAGCGAATACCGACGAGCAAGCGCTCGCTCTGCGCGGCGTGCGCCACCGATTCGGCGAGCACGTCGCGCTCGCGGGCGTAGACCTGACCGTGGGCGTCGGCGAGGTGTTCGGATTGCTCGGGCCGAACGGCGCCGGCAAGACGACCACGATCCGCATCCTGAATACTTTGCTGCCGTTGCAAGAGGGCGCCGTCGAGGTATTCGGCCACGACGTGCGGCGCTCGGCGATGACGGTGCGACGTCTGCTCGGCTACGTGCCCCAGCAGCTGTCGATCGAGGCGGCGTTGACCGGCCGGGAGAACGTCACCTGGTTCGCACGGCTGTTCGACGTACCGCGAGCCGAGCGCGGCCGGCGAGTGACCGAAGCGCTCGCGCTGATGGGCCTGGGCGACGTCGCCGACCGTGTCGCAGGCGGGTACTCGGGAGGGATGGTCCGCCGCCTGGAGCTCGCTCAGGCGCTCGTCAACCGACCAGCGCTGCTTGTTCTGGACGAGCCCACGGTCGGGCTCGATCCGGTCGCGCGCGAGAGCGTCTGGCAGCGGATCGAGGAGCTACGCGGACAGACCGGGATGACCGTGCTGGTGACGACACACTACATGGAGGAGGCGGACGCGCTCTGCGACCGCGTCGCGCTCATGCACTTGGGAACGATCCGGGCCGAGGGGGCTCCCGAGGCGCTGAAGCGCGACCTCGGCCCGGAGGCCACGCTCGAGGACGTCTTTCGCCACTTCACTGGGGACATGTTCGATGATGGAGCCACCGAGAAGGGAGGTTTGCGTGAAATCCGCCGCGCTCGCCGGACCGCGCGCCGGGTGGGCTGACGCGGCGCAGGCCGCGGGCCCTCCGGCTTGGCGCCGGTATCCGAACCGCGTCGGGACGTTCTGCCTGGTCGAGCTTCAGAAGCTCCGGCACGACCGCACCGAGCTGCTCACGCGCGCGGTGCAACCGGTGCTGTGGATGCTGATCTTCGGCGAGACGTTCAACCGCCTGCACGCGATCCCGACGGGGAACCTCCCCTACCTCGACTTCCTGGCGCCGGGCATCATCGCCCAGGCGGGGATGTTCGTCGCGATCTTCTACGGGATCCAGATCATCTGGGAGCGCGACGCGGGAGTGCTGAACAAGCTGCTGGTCACGCCCACGCCGCGCTCGGCCCTGATCCTCGGCAAGTCGTTCGCCGCTGGGATCCGCTCGATCGCGCAGGTGATCGTCGTTCTCATCCTGTCGGCGATCCTCGGGGTCGCGCTCACCACCAATCCGCTGCACATCCTCGTGGCGTTCGCGGTCGTGATGCTTGGATCGGCGTTCTTCTCCTGCCTATCGATGACGATTGCGGGCGTGGTGCTGCGGCGCGACCGCCTGATGGGCATCGGCCAGATGATCACGATGCCGCTGTTCTTCGCCTCGAACGCGCTCTACCCAGTCAGCGTGATGCCGGGCTGGCTGCACGCGCTCAACACGATCAACCCATTGGGGTACGAGGTGGATGCGCTCAGAGGCGTGCTGCTCGGGTCGCCGTCGCACCTGGGGCTCGATTTCGCGGTGCTGATCGCCGCCGTCGTGATCGGCGTCAGTGCCTCAGCGTCGCTGGTCGGTCGGCTCGCTCGATGACAGGTGGACGCGCCGCGCGTTGATCTTCGCGTCAACGCGCGTCGGACGACCGCGGTGGCCGAGTGGGGATCACCAACTCAAGCAACTTGACATCCACCCGGGTGGGGCCCCGCGTGCGACGCGACGCAGGTGCGATCCATGCCGAACTGTGAGCATTTCCACAGCCTGCGCAATCCGGCCCGGGCTACCCTATTGACACGATGCGGATGTCGCGTACGGGTCCTAGACGGGGCTGGACCGAGTGGTTGAAGATCGTGTGACTATTCACTGTGGCGCTCCGCGGCCGACGGCTCGCGACGAGCAGGGGCGCTGAGCTCATGCCGCCGCCGGGTCAGCGCTACGAGGAGTTCAAGCTGAGGCTCGACTCGAACGCGCCAGGCACCTACCACGTGCACGCGAGCACTCGCGACGGTGACGCCTCCGCGAGCTTCGACCCTCCGTTCAGCGCGCTCGAACTCGAGAACTTCGTACTGCGAGCGAGCCGCTCGCGCGGGCGGCGCCGGATCGACGCATCTGCGCTCGGCGAGGCCAAGCGGTTCGGCGGTGCGCTGTTCAAGTCACTGTTTCACGACGACGTCAACAACCTCTATCACGACGCGCTGAGCACGGCTCGCAGCAGCGGAGGTGGGCTGCGGATCACGCTGTGCCTGAGTGGTGCGCCGGACCTGATGGACGTGCCGTGGGAGTACCTGTTCGACGACCCGGACTTTCTTGCGGCATCGGCGTTCACCCCGGTCGTGCGTTATCTCGACCTGCCTCGGGGCCACCGGCCGCTCCGCGTCGCGCCGCCGCTGCGGATCCTCGGCGTCGTCAGCAGTCCCGACGACTACGAGCGACTCGACGTCGAACGGGAGCGGAGCAATCTCGAGCGGGCGCTCTCCAGCATCAGCGAGGCCGGCGCAGTGGAGCTCGCGTGGCTCGAGCGCCCCACGCTCGGCGCGTTGCTGCGACGGCTCCAGAAGGACACGTTCCACGTTCTCCACTATGTGGGTCACGGCGGTTACGACGAGGCGTCCGAGGAGGGTGTCCTGGTGTTCGAGGACGACAGCGGTCGCGCGAACCCGATCAGCGGCGACAAGCTGGGGATGATCCTGCACGACATCACGTCGCTGCGGCTGGCTGTGCTCAACGCCTGCGAGGGCGCCAGGACGTCGCGAACCGATCCGTTCGCGGGCGTCGCCCAGTCGCTCGTCCAGCGCGACATCCCGGCCGTGATCGCGATGCAGTTCGAGATCAGCGACGAGGCTGCGATCACGTTCGCGGAGGGGTTCTACGACGCGGTCGCGTCCGGTTGTCCGGCGGACACGAGCCTGGCCGCGGCGCGCCTGGCGATGCTCGCCGATCACGACGATGACATCGAGTGGGGGACTCCCGTGCTGTTCATGCGGGTCCCCGACGGGCGGCTGTTCGAAGTGGGCAAGCGACGTATCTCCGAGCGAGCGACGACGCGCGTTCTTCCGGGGCGCGCGCATCCGCCCGGGGGCGCCGAGCAGCGGTCGGCGGACGGCGGAGGGGGAGGCGGAGGTGGGGCGTCCGGGAGCACAGCGATCACGCTCCCGGCATCCCGCGGAAACGGCGCAGCCGGTCCAGAGGACTCCGGGTCGGCCGGCGGTGGTGAGGATCGAATGGGACCGCGTGTCAGATACCGCGCGGGTTGGCGTCCGCGACTTCGATGGCTGCTGGCGCTGCCCGCCGCCGTCGTCCTGGCGGCGGTGGCGCTCATCCTCGCCGGTGGCGGCTCGAGCTCGGACGCCGACGTCGTGCAAGCGTGGATGAGATCGTTCGACTCCAGAGACATCAATCGCGCCGCGAGTTACTGGACGACGCCTGCGCTGTGGACGAGCCTGCTGGGCAATCGACAGTCATTCGGCTCGATCGACGAATTGAAGGTATGGCTGAACAAACACGCCACGTGTCACAAAGTGGTGGACACCGTCGTGGTGGACCCGAAGAGATCAGTCGTCCGACTGCGCGTCAGTATCGACGGCGAGTTGCCGAACCTGCCATCGAGTAGGCACTGCACCAGCATCAATCACTTCTGGTATGAGTACTACCAACTGCGCGGCGAACGGATAGTCGCGGCGCAGGTGCGCTACGCGCCGCCCTCCGGGAGTCTCGGGGGCGCAGCCCCGGCGCCGTCTCCGACGTCGACTGGAACAATCGGGAGCTCGCGCACTCCTGGACCTGGGGGTGGCACGACCACGAGCCCGGGCGCGAGTACCGCGCCGCCGCCAGGCTCGAGCGGCTCGCCGCCCGCAGGCTCGAGCGGCTCGCCGCCCGAGCAATCGCCGACCGTCAGCCAAACAAGCACGGCCGCAACCCAGACCTCCACGACCGTGACCGAGTCTCTGCAACCACCTCCCACACCCTAGATGAGCGAGATCGTCAGGTTCGCATCGGAAGCGGGTCAGTCGATCCTGGTCGAGGTCGACGACGATCGCGGCGGCCGGGTGATGCGCGGGGCTCGGCCAGCCGACGCCGTCGTTGACGCGGGGACGAGCCTCGAGCGGGTGCTCTCCGGCCTCGGTCCCGCGATCAAGGGAATCGTCTCGCAGCTGCATGCGGCGGCCGAGCGGCCGGCGGAGATCGAGATCGAGTTCGGGATCAAGCTCTCGGTCGACGCGAACGTCATCATCGCTCGGACCGGCGGCGAGGCGAACTTCCGGATCGCGCTGAAGTGGTCAGGACGTGATGCACCAGCTAACGGTGGGTGATCGGCGGCGTGTGATCCCGACAATCCGCTCCGAGATGGGGCTGTCCCCGCTACGGCACCGGCAAGACGGTGGCGATTGCCGTAGAACTAGGGCATGCCCTCAGCCGCGGAAGTAATCGTCGACGCCGCCGGGCGCGATCTGCGCGTATCCAACCCCGATCGCGTGATCTTCCCTGCGACCGGGCGCTCGGCTGCGCTCACCAAGCTCGACATAGTCGAGTACTACCTGGCGGTCGGAGACGGGATCATGCGCGCGCTGGGCCGGCGACCGACGACGCTCGAGCGCTGGCCGAAAGGCGTTCACCCCGGCATCGTGTTGTCGACGCGAGAGAGGGGCGGCGGCGACGCCTTCTACCAGAAGCGGATACCGAGGGGGGCGCCGGAGTACGTGCAGACGGCGGCAATCCAGTTTCCCTCCGGGCGGCACGCCGACGAGGTGTGTCCGACCGAGCTGGCCGTCGTCGGCTGGGCTGCGCAGATGGGGACGATCACGTTTCATCCGTGGCCGGTGCGCCGCGAGGACGTCGACCACCCGGACGAGCTGCGAATCGATCTCGACCCACAACCGGGCACCGACTTCGCCGATGCTGTGCGCGTCGCTGCCGAGGCCCGGGTGCTACTGCGCGAGCTCGGCTACATCGGCTTTCCGAAGACCTCTGGCGGGCGGGGCGTCCACATATACGTCCGGATCGAACCGCGCTGGACCTTCACCGACGTTCGCCACGCCGCGATCGCCTTTGGCCGCGAACTCGAGCGGCGGGTGCCGGAGCACGTCACGACGAAGTGGTGGAAGGAGGAGCGCGGCGAGCGGATCTTCATCGACTACAACCAGAACGCGCGCGACCGCACGATCGCATCCGCCTACAGCATCCGGCCGAAACCCGGCGCACCGATCTCGGCGCCGCTCGACTGGGACGAGCTTCCGGACGTGGCGCCCGAGGACTTCACGGTCACCACGATGCCGCCGCGCTTCGCCGAGGTGGGCGACCGTCACGCCGCGATCGACGACGCCTTCCATTCGCTGCAGCCGCTGCTCGAAATATATGAGCGCGAGGCCGCGGAGGGACAGGGCGACATGCCCTACCCCCGACTACCCGAAGATGCCGGGCGAGCCGAAGCGCGTGCAGCCGTCCCGCGATCGTGACCGCCGCCGGGACTAACTCGGCCCGTCGTTACGGCGCCGGGGCCTGGGGGAGCTTGCGCGCGCCCCGCTTGATCACCGGCCGGGACGGTGGCGGCACGACCGGTCCGATGTCCCCGTCGGGTGCCTCGTCGAGATCGATGATCACCGGCGCGTGATCGCTCGGTCCGGTCCCCTTGCGCGCGTGCCGATCGACCCACGCGGCGCGCACTCGCTCGGCGACGACGTCGGTAGCCAGCACCAGATCGATCCGCATTCCCAGGTCCTGGTGGAACATCCCGGCCCGGTAGTCCCAGTAGGTGAACACCCGCTTGTCCGGCCAGCGCTCGCGCACGACGTCGTGCAGGCCGAGCTGCTCGATCTCCGCGAGCGCCGCCCGCTCGGCCGGGGTGACGTGCGTCTGGCCGACGTACGCGTCTGGGTCGAAGACGTCTTCGTCGCTCGGCGCTATGTTCATGTCGCCGCACACGATCGTCGCCTCCGGGGCGGTCGCGAGCATCTTTCGGAGGGCGCGCAGCCACGCGAGCTTGTATTCGTAGTGCTCGGAATCCGGCACCCGACCGTTGGGCACGTACACCGAGACGACACGGGTCCCGCCACACGTAGCCGATACCGCGCGCGCCTCCGGGTTCGGAAAGCCGGGGCCGTCCGGGATCCCCGCCGCGACGTAGTCGAGGCCGGCGCGCGACAGGATCGCCACACCGTTCCAGGTCGCCTCGCCGTGCAGCGCCATCTCGTAGCCACGGTCGTCGAGCTCGTTTCCCAGCAGCTCGATGAACGCCTCGTCGGCGAGCTTTGTCTCCTGCAGGCAGACAACGTCGGGCCGGCGCTGGTCGAGCCAGGGGAGCAGTCGCGGGACCCGCTGCTTGATCGAGTTCACGTTCCAGGTCGCGATTCGCACCGACTTCCACGGTAGCGACACCGCCGAGGCCGTGATCTAGTGGCTCGACCGTCGGTTCCGATCACCGACGCTCCCGTACGAGGAGGGCGCACCGTCGCAATGCAAGATGGAATGTCCCTGGCCGGGCTGGGGCACCACCGCCGGGGCGTCCTGCTTCCCTACCACGTCTGACTCTCTTCGCCGACGTCGTCACCGCCTCGAGGCTCGTCACGACCACGAGCTCGCGCTCGCGCAAGGTCGCGGTCCTTGCCGAGCTACTTGCGCGGCTCGATCCGAGCGAGGTCCCGATCTGCGTCGGGTTTCTGTCCGGCCTGCCGCGGCAGGGGCGTGTCGGCGTCGGCTACGCGACGGTTTACGGCATTACGCTCCGTCACGCCGATGAGCCGTCGCTCACGGTAGCCGACGTCGACACGGTGATCGACGAGGTCGAGCAGGCCACCGGCAGCGGCTCTGGACGCAGACGCAAGCAACTGCTCGAAGCGCTCCTGGGCCGCGCCACCGTGGAGGAGTCGGAGCTCATCAGACGGCTGTTCACGGGCGAGCTGCGGCAGGGCGCGCTGGCGGGTCTGATGGCCGACGCGGTCGCGAAGGCCGCGGTGGTCTCTAACGAGATTGTCCGGCGGGCGCTGATGCTCTCCGGCGACCTCACCCAGACGGCGGAGATCGCGATGACGAGTGGCGAGGAGGGACTTCGGCACGTGGGGTTCGAGATCTTCCGGCCGATCCTCCCGATGCTCGCCTCGACCGGCACGAGCGTCGCCGAGGCGGTCTCGAGCTTCGAGCGCGCGTCGGTGGAGTGGAAGCTTGATGGAATCCGGATCCAGATCCATCGCCACGAGCTGGACGTTCGCGTCTACACGCGAAACCTCAACGAGATCACGCCATCGCTGCCGGGGATCGTCGACGCGGTCCGTCGCCTGCCGCTCACACAAGCGGTGCTCGACGGCGAGGCCATCTGGATGGGCGAAAGCGGTCCGGCGTCGTTCCAGCAGACGGTGTCTCAGATCGACAGCGCTGCGCCGCCCGAGGGGGTCGTGACGTTCCTGTTCGATCTGCTGCACCTCGATGGCGAGGACCTTCTCGACGTGCCCTTGCACGAACGCGCAGCACGGCTCGAGGCTCTCGCGCCGCACCTGAAGATCCCTGGCATCCTCACAACCGACCCCGATGAGGGGCGGCAGGTCCTCGAGGACTCGCTGCGGGCGGGGCACGAGGGCGTCGTCGTCAAGGACGCGGCATCCATCTACGCCGCCGGACGGCGCGGCGGCTCATGGCGCAAGGTGAAGCCTGTCCGCACTTATGACCTCGTCGTGCTCGGTGCCGAGTGGGGACACGGGCGACGGCAGGGCTGGCTGTCGAATCTTCACCTTGGCGCACGCGACCTGGGCTCCGGCGAATTCGTGATGGTCGGGAAGTGCTTCAAGGGACTGACCGACCAGCTGCTCGAGTGGCAGACGAAGGCGCTGCTGGAACGCGAGATCGCCCGCCGCGGGATCGCCGTCCTGGTCCGGCCCGAGCTCGTCGCCGAGATCGCGATCGACGGGGTCCAATCTTCGACCCGCTACGCGGGCGGCGTCGCGCTGCGCTTCGCCCGCGTCAAGCGTTACCGCCCCGATAAGAGCGCACATGAGGCCGACACGATCGACGACCTCCGCGCGCTCCTCCCGCCGGTCTGAGGAGGCGATCACCTCGCTCGTCAGGCGGTCTCCGCAGCTGGCGAGGCGAACGGCAAATTCATTGCGCTCGTGCGCGCGGAACTCAGGTTCAGACGAGCGTCTCGAGTTCCTCGAGCGCCTCGTCCACGGCCCGTGCTGGGTCGCGTCCGAGCGTCCAGAACGCCCAACGCCGGCGCGTGGCCGGCGCCCGCACGTCGATCAGCTCGCGGGCAAACGCGAGCGCGCGCGTGTGCGTCCTGAGCGTCGGGCCGGTTCGCAGCACAGCCAGCGCGGCCCACGAGCCGCTCGCTTCCGGTGTGGCGATCCCGATCGCGCCGCGCCCGATCGGGGTCCCGGCGCCGAGGCTGCGAGCGAACTCGAGGCAGCGGCTCGCGCGATCGCGCTTTCGGCTGCGGGGCTTTCTCAGCGCGCCCGGAGAGATTCGAACTCCCGACCTTCGGTTCCGTAGGAGGCTCGACGGGGTGTTCGTCGCCCGCAAGCCCCGTATCTACGGCGTGTTGCCTGTGGATTGACATGGCGATCGAGGCCGGTCCTGCTGTGACTGGGCACGTTGTGGGCACGATCGTGGCCCCGTCCGGCCGTCTGTCGCGGGCGGAACCTGGGCCGTCAGAGCTGCCGGCGGAACTCGTCGACGTCGAGGCTGGCGTCGCGGAGGATGCCGCGCAGCGTTCCGCGCTTGAGCTCGCGGTGGAGCGGGACGACGAGGAAGGTGCGGCGCTCGGGGTGCCGCAGGCGGACGTGGCTTCCGCGTTGGCGGACGACCTCCCAGCCGAGCTTCTCGAGCACGAGGATCAGCTGCGCGCCGGAGATGACCGGCAGGGCGTCGCTCACGCGGGCAGTGCGAGCTTGCGGCGGATGATGCCGGTGTCGAGCGTGCGGCCTTCGTCGCGGAGGCCTTCTACGTACAGGTTGAGCGCTTCGCGTGCATTGTCCGTGGCCTCGTCGAGCGTGTCGCCCTGGGTGTGCAGGCCGGGAAGGTCGGGGGCGTAGACGTGGTAGCCGCCTTCCTCCTGGGGCTCGAAGACGAACTCGATCTCGTCGGTTTGGGCCATGCGCTGAGGATATCGTCGCCGAGTCGCGCGCCGGTCGGCGCCGGCTTGGTCGGAGTGGGGAGCTGCTTGTGAGGACGCCGCTGACCTATTACGGGGGTAAGCAGCGTTTGGCTGCGCGGATCGTTGGGCTGATGCCGCCGCACGATGTGTACCTGGAGCCTTTCGCTGGCGGCGCGGCGGTGCTGTTCGCCAAGCCCCGGGCGGCGAGGGAGACGCTGAATGATCTCGATGGCCGGGTTGTGCGGTTCTGGCGCGTGCTGCGCGACCGGCCCGAGGAGTTCGCGCGAGCGGTTGCGCTGACGCCGTATTCGCGGCGGGAGTGGGAGGCCTGCCGGACGGGGGTCGACGTCGATAATGATGTTGAGGCCTCGCGGCGGTTCCTGGTGTGGGTTGATCAGTCGTTCAGTCGTGAGGGGACGGGCTGGAGCCCGCCGTCGATTCGGATGGATCGTCGTGGTCGTTGGCAGGCGGGGTGCTGGCAGGAACCTGCCTGAGAAGCTGGCGGCGGCCGCGGCGCGGCTCTCTGGCGTGACGCTCGAGCATGGGGACACGAGATCCAGCGGCATGGATGTCGCGCCGTGATATCCGGAAGATCGATGCGGGACTCGCCCATAGGGCGTCTGTATCCCCCTGGGTCATCTATTCGTGTGATGGGCCGAGGCCTCCCAAGGTTGCCTCCCTCCCTTCCCCCCTTCGAAAGCCCGCCGTTTTCCCAGCTCCGGTCGTCGCGGCGTTCGGATCCCCTCGCCGTCGCTGGCCAGGATCGCGGCGCGAGCGGGAAGACCGGCGGTGGTCGCGGTCAGGCTGAGCGGGCAAGCCGAGCTCGTCGGGCGTTGACGAGCGGCCCGCGCATTCGCATCACTCCAAGCGTGCAGAATGCTGAAAGCAATCGTGAGCGATCGCGACAGCCGCGCGACTCCGACTCGCGCGTTGCGATCGCGAGGATCTTCCACCTCGAAGACCCTGGCTGCGCCGCGTGGGCCTCGGCACGCACAGTTGCTCGGCAACTCTGATGGCCGGATCCGTCGTGACCGGCTCGGACTTGGGTAGCCCTCAAATTGGGCGGATATGGTTGGCTCATATGCGCCAGCTCGAGGTACGGTTGCTCGGACGCTTCGAAGTGTTCGTGGACTCGAGGCCCGTCCCGGCGGAGGCATGGGTGCAGCGCCGCGCGACCGATCTGGTGAAGCTGCTCGCGTTGGCTTCCAGCCGCCGCCTCGCGCGTGACGAAGTGCTCGAGGCGCTGTGGCCGAGGCTCAGCACAGAAGCTGGCGCGGCGAACCTGCACAAGGCCGCGAGCTATGTGCGCCGAGCGCTCGGCGATCGCGGCGCGATCGTGCTTCGCGGCGGCATCGTCGAACTCGCCCCGGGCGTCGAGGTGACGACTGATGTCGAACGGTTCGAGCGCGGCGACGGTGCCGCCTATCACGGTGACCTGCTGCCGGACGACCCGTACGCGGAATGGGCTCTCGGACCGCGCGCGGCGCTGCGCGAGCGCCGCCTCGCGGTCATGCGCTCGCAAGGGCTTTGGGACGAGGTGCTGCGAGACGATCCCGCCGACGAGGAGGCCCATCGCGCGCTCATGCGCCGTCGTGCGGCCAGCGGCGACAGGTCCGGTGCTGCGCGCCAGTTCCGGCTGCTGCGCGAGGAGCTGTCGCGGCTGGGTGTCGAGCCCTCGTCGGAGACGCTGGCGCTGCAGCGCGAGCTCACCCGCGGCCCGGCGGTGCACGCGTCCCGGCTGCTCCACGCCCCCGTCGAAGGGCGAGATCGAGAACTCGCCTCAGCGCTCGGAGCGCTGCAACGTGCCGCGGCCTTCGATGGGGGCGCGTTGCTGATCACCGGTTCGGTGGGGATCGGCAAGTCGCGCCTGCTCGAGGCTGTGCTCGCGGAGGCGGACCGGCGCGGCTACCACACGCTGCGCGGTGGCGGCCAGGAGGCGGAGGGCCGAACGCCCTACGCGCCGCTGACGGACGCGCTCGACCCGCTCGCCGAGCGCCGCCCGGAGCTGATCGGCGTGCTCAGCGACCGCGCGCAGTTCGCGCTTGCGCGACTGTTGCCCTCGGTGCGCCGCCCGGAGGGGGCGGCGGAGGAGGAGGTGGACCGGCGTGTGGTGTTCCGCGCTGTCGCTCAGCTGCTCGGAGAGGCTGCCGCGGAGCGCGGTGTGGTGCTGGCGATCGATGACCTGAACATCGCTGACGAGGCAACGGTGGCGCTGGTGCATCACCTTGCCCGCAACTGCAGCGGCGAGCGCATGCTCGTGATCGCCACGATGGGCGATGAGCCGCTCCTCGAGGCGGCGGCGCTCGTGCGGTCGAGGCTCCTCGGGCGAGGGGCCGCGATTGAGCTCGCGCTCGGTCCACTCGACCGCAGCGCGCTCGCAGCAGTCGCGCAGCGCGCGGCCGGCCGGCCGCTGCCGCCGGGAACGCTGGATGCGATTGTGCGCTCGGCGGCGGGCAACCCGTTCTTCGCCGAAGAGTTGGCGGCATCGGTAGACGCCTCCGGCGAGGTCACGGTGTCGGCCCGGCTGCGCGAGGTTGTGGGGCAGCGGCTCGAGGGGTTCGAGTTGTTCGGTGAGCCGCTGCTCGCCGCTCTCGCTGTGATCGATGACGGCTTCACGGAGGCGGCGCTGATCGCACTCGCACGCACCGATGGCGTCGAGGAGGCGCTCGGTCAGGCCCAGTCGACAGGCGTGCTCGAGCGCGCGCGGGGGCGCTACCGCTTCCGGCATGCATTGGTGCGCGAGCAGCTGGCGGCCCGGCTGCCCGAGGAGGCGTTGCGGCGTGCCCACGGCGACGCGGCGGCGCTCCTCGCCGAGGAGGACTCGCCGCCGGAGCGGGTGGCCCACCACCTCCTTGGCGCCGGCCGCGCGGCGGAGGCCGTCCCGCTGCTCGCCGAGGCGGCCGGGTGGGCCTTGGAGGTGGGCGCGTACCGCGATGGTGCGGCGTGGGCCGAGCTCGCGCTCGAGCACGCGCCCGACGACGAGCGTCCGGGGCTGCTCGCGGTGCGCGCGCGGCTCCTCCATGGCGCCGGCGAGCCCGACGCTCCGGCCGCCTATGCGGAGGCAATCGAGGTCGCGCCGGCTGAACAGGTGCCCGCACTGCGCGTTCAGCACTCGCGAGCGTGCATGGCGGCGGGGGACATCGCGGGCGCCCAGGCCGCGCTCGAGCAGTTCAAGGCCGAGCGGCCTGAGGACCTCGGCGACTCGATCTTCGTGCGTGGCATGATGGCGTGGCACGCGGGGGATTGGGAGGGCGCGCGGCAGGTGGCTGCGGAAGCGGACTCCGTTGCCGCCGAGCCGGATGACGTCGCGTTCCTCAACGGCATGCTGGCCCACGTCGAGGGTGGCTGGGAGCAGCAGTCGCGGCGCCAACTCACACAAGTCTGGGATTCACCGGCGCTTGCTGGTCGCGTCTTTGACGCCTATCTGTGCGTGACCGAGTACGTGCTGACCGCGGGCGATCCTTACGAGCGCCTCGCCGGCTTTGCCAAGCGGCTGCGTGCGCAGGCGCAGCAGGCCGGGGCCCGCCGCGGCGAGGCGTTCGCTGCCACGGTGCTCGGCGAGATCGAGCTGTTTACGGGCAACCTGGAGACCGCACGTGCGCATCTGCTCGACGCGGCGCGGCTGAGCCGTGAGCTCGGTGCGGTCGGGGGCGAGTCGCTCGCTCGCATGCGCCTGGGCGAGTCACTCTTGCATCTGGGCGACCGGGCCGGTGCGCGCGCGCAGCTCGAGGAGGCGCTCGAGCTCGCGCACATCTCGCCGATCGCCTCGCATCTCGTGTTCCTCGTCTGCGGCGTGCTGCTCCGCGTGCCCGAGGACAGCGCCGAGGCGCTTGCCCTGATCGATCGCGTCGAGACGCTGTTCGACCCCCGCTGGGTCTGTCCGTTCTGTCCAACCGGGTACAACGTGGCGGCTGCGACCGCGTGCGCCGATGCCGGCCAGCTCGAGCGCGGCCGCGAGTTCCTCAAGCGCGCCGAGTTCGGGGCCGGGCGCTGGCCGGGGGGTCCGTGGCCCGCATCGGTGGCGGAGGCACGGGCCGCGCTGCTGCTGGCCGAGGGCGACCAGCGAAACGCTGCGGACGCCCTGCGCCGCGCCGCCGAGGGCTACGCCGCAAACGGGCAGCTGCTGAACGAGCGGCGGGCACGCGAAGCGCTGGGGCGGCTCGGTGTCGCCCTAGCCCGCTGACGGCGTCTCCGGCTCGGCGTGGCGAAGGCGGATCGCGGGTAGCCATCGGTCCAGGCGCGAAGGGACCCACCAGGCGCGTTCGCCGAGCAACCGCAGCACTGCGGGCAGTAGGAGCAGCCGGACCAGCATCGTGTCCACGAGCACGGCCACGCCGAGGATCACGCCCATCTCCTTCGGCGGCAGCGGACGCGAGAGGCCGAACGTGAAGAAGACGACGATCATCACCGCTCCCGCGGCGTTGATCACGCGCCCGGAGCGGGCCAGACCCTCGACGAGCGCTGCGCGCGCGTCGCCGGTTCGCTCGAACTCGTCTCGCACCGACGTCAGCAGGAACACGCTGTAATCCATCGCCAGCGCGAAGCTCAAGCAGAAGAAGAACACCGGCGCCCAGGCATCGACGAAGCCTTGCGAGTGAAGCCCGAGCAGGGACTCGCCAACGCCGTCCTGGAAGATCAGCGTGGCGACCCCGAACGCGGCTGCCGTGGCGAACAGGTTCAGGAGCACGGCCGCCCCGGCCGCAAGCGGCGCACGGACCACTGTCAGCATCAGGATGAAGCCGACCCCCAGCACAAGCGCGTAGACGAGCGGCGTCCGGCTCGCCAGCGCTCGCTCGAGATCGTGCGCCTCGGCGGCGGCTCCACCGACGCGTGTCCCGGTCGGGAGCTGGTCGCGCAGTCGCTCGATCAGCCCGCCGGCGTGGTCGCTCGCCGGCTGCACACGGACGAGAGCCAATCCCCCGGACCGCTCCGGCGGCAGTACGGCCGCGACGCCTTGAGTGTGGCGAAGGACGGCCTGCACCTTGTCGACGGCGGCGGACTGCACCACCACCTGCAACTCCGACGGCGCGCCCGGCCCGAATCCCTGCTGGAGACGCTCGTAACCGGCGCGTGCGCCAGACCCGTCCGTGAGCACGCTCGCGTTCGGCATCGCCGTTTGCAGGTGAAACACCGGCAGCGCGAGCGCCAGCAGAAGTCCCGCAGCCACCGCGCCCACAAGCACAGGTCGGCGCCAGATCAGTCGCCCCCAGCGTGCGAAAGCCTCGCTGCGGTGCTGCACCGCGCTGACCCACGGTAGAGCGAAGCTGTCGATGCGCGACCCAAGCGCTGCCAGCACGGCGGGCAGCAGCGTGAGCGAGGCGGCGAGCACAAATCCCACCGCCAGCAGGATCCCCACCACGCTGGTGCGGAATGGCTGGCTCGGCACGAGGATCACCGCCGAGAGCGATGCCAGCACCGCCAGACCGCTGACGAGCACCGCCTTGCCGGCGCTGTCCATCGTCTCGCCGACCGCGTCGAGCGGGCGCAGCCCCGCGCGCAGCGCCGCGCGGAAACGCACGACGACGAACAGCGCATAGTCGATGCCCACAGCGAGCGCGAACATCAGCGCGAAGTTCATCGCCCAGATCGTGATCCCGGTGAGACGGCTGCCGATCCAGAGCGCGCCGGCGGCCGCGACGAGCCCGGAGATCGAGAGCAGCAGCGGGATCCCGGCTGCGACAAGCGACCCGAACGCGAGCAGCAGCACCGCCAGCGTCAGCGGCCACGACCAGCTCGACGAACGTCAGCAACGACGTCCAGGCGCCGTACGCGATCACCTCGGCGCCGAGCCACCGTCGCGCGGACCGCTCGCGCAGCAACGCGACCAGTTGGGGCCGCTAACTCGAGCTCACACGGCGGGATGCACGTAGTCGTCGCGCGAGCGGGAGAAGCGGGCCGCCGCGGCGGCTCGGGCAGCCTTCCCAGAGACGCGCAGCTTGACGTAGATGTTCGACAGGTGGCGCTCGACCGTCCTGACGCTGACGAACAGGCGCGCCGCGACCTCCTCGTTGCTTAGGCCGTCGGCGACGAGCGCCAGCACCTCGAGCTCGCGGCTGCTCAGCTCGGGGAGTTCGACCGGCGCCGGCACCTCGGCGGGACCGAGAAAGCTCCGCAGCTCCGCTCGGAACTGCGTCCACGCGGGCTCGTCCTCCAGCAGGATGTGGTTGCGGCTCTCGAGCGCGACGAAGCGCGCTCCGGGGATCAGCGTGGCCAGCAGACGCCCTTCGGCGAACGGCACGAGCGCGTCGTCGCGGGCGTGGATCACGAGCGCGGGGCATGCAACCCGCGTCGCCTCATCCGTCACGTCGTCATGATTGCGCGCGCGGCGGATCCGAACGGCTATCTCTGGATCGGCGGTCACGCGCTGAAGCTCGTCGAACCACTCCATCTGCTCCGCGCTTGCGTCGGGGATGAACAGCGTGGTGAACAGACGGCGGAACGCGGGCAGCCCCTGCCCCCACCCCATCCGGATGAGCGAGGACATCAGCTGCGCCTGCTCGCGGTCCAACGGCGAGGGATCGCGCATGAGCCGGCCGCGCGCGAACGTCGCGAAGAGGACGAGACGGCTGACGCGCTCGGGGTGGCGCGCCGCGAACGCGACTGCGAGCGGGCCCCCTTGTGATATCCCGAGCAGTGCGACACGCTCGGTTCCAGCCGCATCGATGACGGCTTCGAGATCCGCCACCCGGGCATCGAGCGACACGTCCTCGACGTCGCGGTCAGAGAGGCCGCATCCGCGCTCGTCGTATCTGACGACCGTATGCCCGTCGGCCAGCCCCTCGAGCCAGTGTCGCCATAGGGGGCTCTCCCAGTCGAACTCGAGATGGGTCAGCCATGTGGCCGTCCTGACGAGCGGGGCGCCCCGCCCGTGGACCGCGTACGCGAGCCGAGTGCCATCCGGTGCGCTGCAGAACCGGAGTTCCTGCCTCACAGCGCCGCACCGATGCCGGATGAGCTTCGCGTCTCATTGAACCCCACGGTCTCAGTATCCCGCGCGGCAGGCGACGTGTCGACCGGGTGACATCGCCGGCCGACATCGCGCCGATGGGGTCGATCCCGTACGTGCTGGCCGCCACACGCGCCGCGGCCATTTGGGTGGTGGCGCCGATGTGGGGCGAGTGCCTTCGCGCGAAAGTGTCGTCAGACATCAGACGATGACCGAGGAGGCCCGACAGTGAGCGTGAAAGCCCGAGAGCAGCAATCGGCGCCCGGGAAGGTTTCGGGAAGGCGTGCCGGAGACGCTCCCGGCATGCAGACAGATTCCACATACCCGATCACTCCCGCCCACCCAGGCGTCGATCCCGAGGAGCTCGCTCGGCACATCGCGGAGATGTACCGCGACGTGGCCAACGAGGTGGACAGGGACCTTCACTTCCCGGTCGGCCGGCCGCTCGCGGAGGCGCTCGGTTACCCGGGGCGCTCGCTGACATCGTGACCGAGCGGGGGATCGCTGCTCGCACCACCTGCCAGGCCGAGCTCTGGGCCGCCTGCATCGCCGGGGCCAGCCAGAGAGAGGACTACCTGGCGGACATCGCCGCCACCGGCCTCGAAGTGCAGGTCGTTCACCACAACCCGGCTTACGTCTTCACCAGTGACCGCGCGCAGCGGACGACTGAGAAGTACGGCGCGCACAGCATCTCGCTGCTCGCGCTGAAAACCACAACGACCCAGGAGGTCTCGCAGTGAGCATCACCACAGACACGATCCGTAACGGCGTCGATACCGAGAGGCTGTTCGCCACGCTCGATCTGATCAAGGCGCAGCCGGAGCTGGCGAAGTTCCAGTTCCGTGCCACCAACCGCTGGCTGGGTGGGGCGCACAACCGCTCGACGATCAAGGACCTCTACGCAGCAGGCGGCGAGGACACGACCCGCAGCGAGGCGTTTCAGATCGACGCCGGCGAGCCGGCGATCCTGCTCGGCACCGACACCGGCGCCAACCCGGCCGAGTACCTGCTGCACGCGCTCGCGGCGTGCCTGACGACGTCGATCGTCTACGTGGCCGCGGCGCGCAAGGTGGAACTGACGTCCGTTGAGTCCACGCTCACCGGCGACATGGACGTGCGCGGTGCACTCGGCGTCGACGACGAGCCGCGCAACGGGTTCAAGGCTATCGGCGTGTCGTTCCGGGTGACCGGTCACGCATCCGAGGAGAAGCTCCGCGAGGTCGTGGAGCGCGCCAAGGCCCGCTCCGCGGTTTACGACATGGTCACCAACGGCGTCCCCGTCTCGGTCGAGGTCAGTACCGACTGACGAGCTCGCGCTGCGATCCCGCGGCCAGCTTGCTGCAGCGGCCGCGGGACCATCGCACACCCCTGGAGAAGCCTTGATGATGCTTGAACTGACAGCACACACACCATCCGGCCACCGGCTGGTCACAATCGCCGAGGAACTGTCGGCCGAGTTCGCCACCCGCGCCGCCGAGCACGACCGCGATCGCACGTACCCGTTCGAGGCGATCGACGCGCTCAAAGCCGCCGGCTACTTCGCCGCTCCGATCCCGGCCGAACTCGGAGGGCTCGGCGTCGACTCCGCCCACGACCTGCTGGTCGCCTCGAGCCGGCTCGCCCGCGGCGACGCCTCGGTCACGATCGGCGTCAACATGCACCTCGTCGCCGTGCTCAACATGCAGCGCCGCTACCAGGCGGCGCTCGCGTCGGGAAACGAGCGCCGCGCCCGCGGGTTCGCCGCCTCCCTGCGTGAGATCGCCGAGGAGAAGCTGGTGCTCGCCGCGGCGATCAGTGAATCCGGTCAGGACCTCACCCGGCCTGGCACGGTCGCGACACGCACCGACTCGGGCTGGCGGATCGACGGGCGCAAGATGTTCTGCACGATGTCGCCGGCCGCGACCGACCTGTACGTCGCCGTCACGTACGCCGACGACGAAGGGGTCGAGCGCTACGCGTACGCGACGGTCCCCACCGACGCGTCCGGCGTGATCGTCCACGATGACTGGGACGCACTCGGGATGCGCGCATCCGGGAGCAACTCCGTCTCGCTCCAGGGCGTCGAGTTGCCGGAGTCAGGAGTCCGTGGCGGCTTCAGGGCCGGCGACGCGCTGCCGTACATCGAACGCAATCTGCACTCCGGGCTGTTCCACGCAGCCGCCTCGCTTGGGATCGCCGAATCCGCCGACGCGATCGCCCGCCACGCGATACGCGGACGGATCAACGGTGACGCCCGGCCCCGGACTCTGATCGCCGACAACAGCGTCGACCTCGCCGCCGCCCGGGCGATGCTCTCACGCGCAGCAACGCTGATCGATCAACACCGCGCCGCCAACCCGGCGTCCGACGGCACCGCTCACGAGCTCACGGCACTGTTCGCCGAGGCGCAGGCGGCCAAGGCGTTCATCAACGAGGCAGCCGCACGAATCGTCGACCGGGCACTCGCGCTGTCAGGCGGCGTCGGCTACATCAGCGGCAGCCCGCTCGCACGCGCCTACCGCGACGTCAAGGCCGGGTCGTTCATGCACCCGCTCGGCGCCAACCGCGCCTACGACTACCTCAGCCGTGTTGCGCTCGGCGAACAGCCGTCGCTGCACTGATTAACCACTAAGCGAAACGAAAGGAACCACTCAATGTCTCCGTACCTGTACCGCCGACTGATGAACGAGAAGCGCACACGAGTGCGTCGCCGCGCATAACGGATGGCACGGCCCGCCCCAGCTTCGCCCACGGCGGCACCCGACGCGCGCTCGTTCCGCGACGCGCTCGGAAGGTTCGCCACCGGCGTCGCGTTCATCACCGCGGCGCCCGGTGGCGAGCCTGCCGGGCTGATCGTGAACTCGTTTACGTCGGTCTCACTCGCGCCTCCGCTGATCTCGTTTTGCCCGTCGCGGAGTTCACTGACGTGGTCTCGCATGCGGCGGGCGGGGCGCTTCGGCGTTAATGTCCTGGGGCGAGACCACGAGCAGTTCGTGGTGCGCGCAACCCCGGCCGGCGCTGACCGATTCGCCGACCTCGACTGGGAGCCCGGACGCTCCGGCGTCCCTCTGCTCACCGATGCCCTCGCCTCCCTCGAATGTGAGATCATCGCTCAGCACGCTGCCGGCGATCACTGGATCGTCGTGGGCTCCGTCGAACACCTTCACGTCCGGCCGATGAAAGCCCCGCTCGTGTTCTTTGCCGGCGAGTTTCGGCAGTAATGACCTGAGTCATCGGCTCAGGCCCGCAGATCCGCGGCCTGTACCGGTGAGCGGGAGGCGTGCTTGCCGACGGCCCGCCACTGAGTTCTGCAGGGTGGCGGGGACGGGTCGCCTTCGCTTATTGCACCATGGCGTGTCGCCGGGATCTAGAGTCGCTCAATCACGAGTAGGCTCGGCTTCTGCACCGCGCCCGATGGCGTGCAACTCGCGTAGGACCGCCGCTCGTGAAGGCTCCCAACTGGCTGACGCACATCGAGCATGACTGGCGGAGCCCGGTGTGGCGTCACTGGCTGACCGCTCTCGGCGAGCACTGCACGGTGATCCGCTACGACGAGCGCGGCTGCGGGCTCTCCGATCGCCAGGTCGACCAGGACGGGTTTGAGTTCGCGCGCTGGCTCGGGGACCTCGAGGCGGTGGTCGACACGGTCGGGCCGGAGCGGTTTACGCTGCTCGGCATCTCGCAGGGCGCGGGGATCGCGATCGCGTATACGGTCCGCCATCCTGAGCGCGTCAGCGATCTCATCCTCTACGGCGGCTATCTGCGGGGCGGCGCGCGACTCAACGAGCGGATGCGCGAGCGGGGTGAGCTGATGACCTCAGCGATCCGGACTGGCTGGGGAGCACGCAACCCGGCATTCCGCCGTCTGTTCACGACGCTCTTCCTGCCGGAGGGCACGTCCGAGCAGGTTGCCTGGTTCGAGGAGCTCCAGCGGACGTCCGGCGTCGCCGGAGACCGCCGCGCGCATCTGGGCCGCGCGCATGGATCTCGACGTGAGCGACCTCGCGCCGCAGGTGACGGTGCCGGCGCTTGTCCTCCACGCGCGGGAGGACGGCCTCGTGCCGTACAGATACGGGCGGGAGCTCGCTTCGGTGATCCCCGGCGTACGCTTCGTCCCGCTCGAGGGCTGTAACCATATCCTGCTCGAGCACGAGCCCGCCTGGCCGGCGTTCCTCGCGGAAGTGCGGGCATTCCTGGGGGCCGGAGCGCCGGCGAGCGTGAGCCCGACGCGCCCATCGGACTGGGAACTGAGCGCGCGCGAGGAGCAGATCCTGGCACTGGTGGCGCAGGGAAAGAGCAACGAGGAGATCGCAACGACGCTGGTCCTCAGCGTGCACACGGTCGAGCGCCACCTGTCGAACATCTACATGAAGCTGCGCGTTTCCGGAAAGGCGGCACGCGCGGCCGCTGCCGCACGCTACGTGGAAGCGGTCAAGGGGGCGGCAGGGGCCCGCGCGTAGCCGGGAGAATCTCAAAACACGACGAGGACGGAAGGCGAAATGACTCTCTGGACTGTTCCAAGCCACGATCCGGATCCGCGACGAGCTCCGCGCCAGCCGACCTTCGTGGCGTCTCGGACCGCCGACGGACGATCGTTCATCCTCGGACCCGCGAGCGCCGACCAATCGCCTTGGCGACATTGCGCTCGTGGCGTTGGTCGGAATGCCGTTAGTCTGCGCGGGCGCATGCAGCAGCGCGTCGAACTGGGCCCATGCGGCGCGATCCGCCACGACGGAGACGCTGCGCGCTGCGCGGTGCTGTTGCCGGGCTTGTTCTATCCGACGCGAGCGCCGGCGTTGTGGTTCGCGCGGGAGGCGGCGCTCGCGCATGGATGGAGCGCGCTCGAGGTGCTCGGCGAGCCCGGCGAGCACGCGCATCCGCTGGCATGGGAGCGAGAGTGCGCAGAGCGGGCGCTGGCGGCAGTCGGCTCCGCGCGAGTGCTGGTGATCGGCAAGTCGCTGGCGAGCCTGCTCGCTGGTTCGATGAGCGAGCACGACCTGGCCGCGGTGTGGCTGACGCCGTTGCTGGGTGAGCGATCGGTGATCGGCGCTCTGGCACGCGCCCGCTGCCCAACGCTGCTGATCGGCGGAACGGCAGACGCGGCCTGGCAACCCGAAGCGATCCCGAACAATCCCGTGCTTGAGGTTGTCCAATTGCCTGGCGTCGATCACGCGCTCCAGGTCCCGAGCGATCCCGTCGCTTCGCTCGACGCGCTGCGTCAGATCGCCGAGTCCGTCGGACGACTCGCCGCGAGGGTCTGACTCTCCCCGACACGGGGTAACCGCTGGCACAGCTGAACTCACCGCCGCGGGCGCCCCCGTTGGCCTCGACGTGCGCTTGCCCAGCACGCGCTTCCCGCGGTATGAGCCATCCGGCGGCTCGTGGGCGGAGTGCTCCCTCGCATGGAAGGAGAAGGCGTTTCAAGACTCGGTGCGCGTCCGACGGACTCTGGCGTAGAGGAGGGCATAGCGCGTGCAAGCTGGGAACGCGCGCGCCCGATGACGCCTTCCACCGAGCACAGTGTGTAGCTGCTCCGCCTGGCGCACTGACTGATTACGGCGCCCGAACGGTCATAGCGGGCTTCAACCTAACAATTGCTGCCAGCTATCCAGCTTGACTTTAAGCACGTGAGTAACCAGACTGCCGACGTTAGGCGTGCGGCGCCTCCGGCTGGAAGCGCCGTCGTGAAGGGGAGCCCCACTCCGGCTCTGAATCTGGCGCGACTCGTCTTCGAGTTGGAGTACGTCGAGGGTGACTGCGCTCGCTGCCCCAGGCGGGCGGCAGCTACGAGGCGTGTGACCCGGATGGTTCACATCTTTCGGTTACTTCCCAGAATGATGTACCTTGCGAACCTTGGCATTGGCAAGTAATCTCGCCAGAGGCCGCTTCGGGCCCAGGATGTGAGTCTGCTTCCTGGATCCGGGCAGTTGACAGGTCGTTCGTAAAGCCGAGCGCCGAGCGTTCTGCGCGGCGGTACCCAGATCCTTTTGGGGGGTGACATGGAGATCAAGGAGTTCAAGGCCCCGAGCTATAAAGAGCTCAGGCCGCTCAAGCTTGAGAAGACAAAGACGTTCCCGGTCTTCGACGATCTCGTCGGCAAGCTCGTAGGTGCTAAGAAGTTCCCGGACGAGGAGATCGCATACGTGATGGGTACCTGCGCGGCCTATGGCTACTCGGACGGACAGACCGTGGCGATGATCATGGCGCGCCTCGGGCTCGAGGACAACAACTGCCGCATGGTCGCCGAGTACGTCGATATCATGTTCATCACCTCGACGTCGTTCCTCATCCAGAGCAAAGACGGCAGGGTCGTGATCCTCTGCTACCGGGGGACGCCGGCGACCAGCCTGATCACCTGGCTCACGAACATCAACGTCGACCCTGAGAAGCTCAGCATCCCGTTTTTTGACGGGTCCCGCGACGACTATGTGCACGACGGGTACTATCGCAACGTGCGCTCGACGCGCTATCAGATCGTCGGGGCGTTGGAGCGCGCCATGGACGGACGCTCGGTGTTCGAAGACGGCGCTCAGATGCCGAATGCGCTTGAGGCGCTGTACATCACGGGGCACAGCCTCGGCGGGGCGAGTGCTGCCATGTTGGCCATCATGCTCGTAACCGAGCCCCTTTACGAGCCGATCGTCAGCAAGCTCAAGGCGGTGTACACGTTCGGGCAACCGATGATCACCAGTCCGCAGCTCGCGGAGAAGTGCAACGCCAACGCGTTCCTGCGCGAGAGGGTGATCCGCTACGTGTACGAGAACGACATCGGCCCGCAACTGCCGCCCAAGGAGTCGGGTCCCTTCGGGCATTTCGGAACGGAGTACCAGTACAAACCCCAGGGCGCTGGCGGGACATGGAACCTCAACAAAGAGCCGCGCAAGCAGCTGTCAGGCCTGTTGCAGCTCGTGGCGAACCCGCTGTCGTTCTTGGCGCGTCAGTTTACGTTGACTCGCAATCTGCCGTTCCACGCCTCGGTCGAGGACCACCTGCCGCAGCACTACATCGCGACTCTGACCCCGCCGAATGTTCAGGACGAGTTCGGCGACTAGTACTGTGCCGTTGGGCTACTTCCGCTAGCCAAGCCGGCGTGTGAGGGCCGGCTTGCTATAAGGCATCGGTCATGGGTTCCAGCAGAAGCCCGCTCGCTGTCGCACGGCAGCTCGACTGGACACGCTTCTCCTTCTGACAGACGAGCCCAGCCGACGACTGCGGTGTGATGTTGTGGTTGAGGTGGAAGACGTTGTTGGGGTCGTAGCGGCGCTTGATTTCGCGGAGCCGTTGGTAGTTGGGGCCGTAGGCGGCGCGGATGGCCGTGTCGGCTTGGTCGTCGCCGAGGTAGTTGAGCCAGCGGCCTTGAGCTAGCCCGGGTGCCAGGGCGGCGAACGTCTCGCGCGTCCAGTGGATGTTGGCTTCGGTGGCGGCGGTATCGGTCCATACGGATGGGAGGACGAGGTTCCAGCCGGGCTCGCGGTGGGGGACGGCGGTTTCGGTGGGTCCGATCCGGGTGACGGCGCCGTGGAAGTGCTCGAACAGGATCGAGCTCATGCTCGAGGGCACGGCGGCGAATCGCTCGACGGTGGTGTCGATCAGCGGGTCTGACAGTCCGCGGGTGAAGCTCGACAGCCAGTAGTTGAGCGCTCCGTCGGGGAAGCCGGCGTCGAGCAGCGTGTTCATCTGCTGGGAGGGCATGCGGTCCACCTGCACGACCAACGGCGACCCGAAGGCCAGGAATGGCGCCAGGTCGCGCTCAGCCGACTCGGTGTCGCCCGCGTGGAAGACGACCAGGGCGGCGAGCTTGGCGCCCGAGCCGTCCGGTGCGTGCACCAGCCCGGCGAACACGGTCAAATCATCGGGTGCGTCGGCGACCGCGTCGCGGTAGAAGCGCAGCAGCTCGGGCGCAGCGTCGATCGGGTGGGCGATGAGTCCGCCGGTGATCGTCTGCAACCGGTGCAGCCGGTAGGTGAACGCGGTGGCCACGCCGAAGTTGCCGCCGCCGCCGCGCAGCGCCCAGAACAGGTCGGGGTGTGTGGTGGCGTCGACGTGCAGGATCTCGCCGGCCGCGGTCACGAGCTCGACGGCTTCGAGGTTGTCGGCCGCGAGCCCGTACTTGGCCATCAGCCAGCCGAGCCCGCCGCCGAGCGTGAGCCCTGCGATGCCGGTGCTCGACACGGCGCCTCCGGTCACGGCGAGGCCGTGTGCGCCGGTGGCGTCGTTGAGCTCGGCCCAGCGCACACCGCCCTGCGCGGTCACGGGTCGCTCGCTCGGGGTCGACCGCGATTGCGGTCATCTCGGCGAGGTCGATCATCACCCCGCCGTCGGTGACGGCCCGGCCCGCGACGTTGTGGCCGCCGCCGCGCACGGAGACCTCGAGCCCCGCTTCGCGCGCGAGGGCGAGCGCGCCGAGGACGTCATCGCTGCCGCGGGCGCGGACGATCAGCGCCGGCCTGCGGTCGATGAGGCCGTTGTGGACGGCGCGCGCCTCGTCGTAGCCGGCGTCCTGCGGGGTGAGAACGGGGCCCGAGATCCGCTCATGCAGCCGAGCGAGTTGGTGGTTGTCCAATGTCGTGCTCATGCCGGTCCTTTCCGTTGAGTTAGCACGATCGGTCGTGCCAACTATAGTACGATCGATCGTGCTATCTTGTCAATCATGAATGCCATGGACCGCTACCCCGCCTCTCGCAGACGACGCAGCGACGGCGAGCGCAGCCGCGGCGCGATCCTCGACGAGGCCGCGCGCCTGGCCACGATCGAGGGGATCGACGGACTGTCGATCGCTCGGCTGGCCGACGCCGTCGGGATGAGCAAGAGCGGGCTGTTTGCCCACTTCCGCTCCAAGGAGGAGCTGCAACTGGCGACCGTCGAGGTCGCAAGCGCGCGGTTCGCCGAGCACGTAACCACACCGGCGGCGCAGGCTCCGAGCGCATCGGAGCGGCTGCGCCGGCTCGTGGACGGATATCTCAGATACCTCGAGGTCGAGACCTACCCCGGGGGCTGCTTCTTCGCATCGGCGCTGGCCGAAATGGACATGCAGCCCGGTCCGGTCCGCGATCGCCTCGTCGCCTTCCTGGGCGACTGGCTCGCGCGGATCGAGACCGCGATACGCGACGCCCAAGCCGAAGGCGCCATCGATCCCGCCGAAGATGCGGCACAGATCACCTTCGAGATCGAGGCAGCGCTCCTGCTCGCCAACGCCCAGTACGTCGTCGCCCGCACACCCGAACCGATCGAGCGGGCACGCCGCGCGATCGAACGACGGCTCGAGTCTGTCGCCATCGAGCAAGGCGATGACTGAGATGAGCGCCGTCGTCGACGCTAGCGCTCATTCCCCCATCGCGCCAGTTGCGCTGCTCCTCGTCGCCGAGGAACCGACCTTCAAACACACGCATGAGTTGCGTCGGCCGTGATGGTCGGCTGGATCCCTGTGGTTAGGGCTTTAGGGTTGAACACACAAGAAGGGTTGAACACACAAGATGCCTCCTCCCGTCCTTCTCATCGTTGACGAACACCGGAACGCTCTCAACGACGTCGAGGCCCAGGTCGTCCGCCGCTACGCGGGGGACTACCGTGTCGAGGGCCTGAGCGATCCGGAGCAGGCGCTCCAGACGCTCGCGAAGCTCGCCCAGGCCGGAGAGGAGGTGGCGCTGGTGCTGGCGAGTAGATCGCTCTCTGATGCGAGCGGCGGTGAGCTACTACTCGAGCGAGCGCGGGAGCTCCATCCGCACGCCAAGCGTGGATTGCTGGTTCCGCCTGGCGCGTGGGCGGACGAGCCGACCGCCGAGGCGATCTGCGACTCGATGGCACTGGGGCGAATCGACTACTACGTTTCCAGGCCGGTTGGCTCGCGGGATGAGGTGTTCCACCAGGCCATCTCGAGCTTCTTGCTCGAGTGGGCGACGGAGCGGCGCCTGGTCCCGCACACCGTCCACATCGTCGGCGAGGCCTCGGGCGGCAGGGCCCACGAGCTGAGGGAGGTCTTCGCACGCTGCGCGGTCCCCCACGCTTTTTGGCTGGCCAACTCCGACGAGGGCCGCGAACTGCTGGCAAAGGCGGATCCCGGGGTCAGGCTCCCGCTGATGGTCCTTCCCGACGGGCGGGCGCTGAGTGACCCCTCCAACGCCGAGATCGCGGAGGCGGCTGGCGCCCCGGTCGACTTCGAGGAGCAGGCCTTCGACGTCGCGATCGTGGGCGCCGGGCCGGCGGGTCTGTCTGCAGC
Source organism: uncultured Solirubrobacterales bacterium (assembly GCA_963806475.1). Lineage (GTDB taxonomy): Bacteria > Actinomycetota > Thermoleophilia > Solirubrobacterales > Solirubrobacteraceae > Palsa-465. Next base: position 67,349 of record CAWDYK010000030.1, on the reverse strand, counting down.
TGTCTACGCCGCCTCGGAGGGGCTGCGCACCCTCGTGGTGGACGAGGGCGGCATCGGTGGGCAGGCCAGATCGAGCTCGCTGATCCGCAATTACCTGGGCTTCCCCAGGGGCGTCAGCGGGAGTCGGCTCGCCGAGCAGGCCTACGAGCAGGCCTTAGCCTTCGGGGCGAGCTTCGTGATGATGCATCGGGCGACCGTCCTCAGTCACTCCGGGGACCGGCTCAACGTCTCACTGTCTGATGGCCGGCGCGTCAGTGCCCAAGCTGTGATCCTCGCCACCGGCGCCAGCTACCGCCGCTTGGGCGTTCCCTCGCTCGAAGCGTTGAATGGCGCCGGCGTCTTCTACGGCGGCGCGGCCTCGGAGGCCCACGCGCTCAGCGGCAAGGACGCCTACGTCGCGGGCGGCGGGAACTCGGCTGGCCAGGCCGCCTTGCACCTTGCGCGGTACGCGCGTCGCGTGACCGTCGTCGTGCGCGCTGGGTCGTTGGAGGCGGGGATGTCGCACTACTTGGTGCGGGAGGTCAGGACAACCTCGAATGTGGAAGTGCGCACCGGGACCGCGGTAGTCGGCGGAGGAGGAGAGGGCCGCCTGCAGGAGCTGGTGCTGCGCGAGACAGCGAGTGGGGACGAGAAGACGGTCGCGGCCGACGCCCTTTTCGTGCTGATCGGGGCTCGCCCGCACACCGGATGGCTTCCTCGCGAGGTAGCGCGTGACCGGCACGGCTTCCTGCTCACAGGCGAGGATGTCTCAGACGACCACCGCTGGCCCCTCGAGCGCCGGCCGCTCGCGCTCGAAACGAGCATGCCAGGCGTGCTCGCGGCCGGAGACGTGCGGCAGGGCTCCGTCAAGCGCGTTGCCTCGGCAGTGGGAGAAGGGTCGATCGCGGTCCAGCTCATCCACAACCTCTTCGCCGACGAGCGGTTACACTCCGGCAGTCGGCGCCGGCGACCATCCGTAGGCACCCCGTCGCGGAGCGGCTCACAACACCTGGATCAGTCTCCGGGGATGTGCCCCAGCGACTTACCGGGTCGCCTCGTCGCCGGCGATCACGCGTGAATACGCACGCCTCTAAGCGTCCAAGGTTGGCGCTCCCAGCAGGAAGTCGCACGAGCTCCGGTTGGCGAACACGAGGGAAGGTCGCGGGCTGAGGTCCCGGTCCTGCTGTGCGGTCCCCGCGGCTGTGGAGCGCCACTCACTCGCGACCTTCTGAGCGCGGACGGGGAGGCCCAACCCCATAGTCGCACACTTGAGCCGGTGCAGTCCTAGGGCGTTCAGGCGGCGACGCCGAGTGCCGGCTCGCTCCCCTCGTCGATCTCGCGACGCGGCGGGAGGAGCGCGAGCGATGCCGCTGATGCGAGCGCGGCGGTGAAGGCGATCGCGAGCCAGGCGTGCCTGAACGCGACCAGGTGCTCGCGGCCACGTCCTGATGTGCCAACGACGGCGACGAAGAGCGCGACGCCGAGGGTGAAGCCGAGGGTGAAGCCGAGGGTGAAGCCGAGCTGCCGCACCATGTTGATCACGCCGGATCCGGTTGCGAGGCGCTCCGGCGGCAGTGACGCCGTCGCTGCGGCGACGAGTGTCGGCAGCGTCAGCAGCACGCCGAAGCGGAGCAGCATCACGACGGGCAGCATCACGTCGAGATAGCGCGGCGTCGACGTCTCGGCGAAGTAAGCGACGACCGCGGACGCGGCGAAGACGCTGCAGCCGAGTGCGGCGGTCACGCCGGCGCCGATCCGCTCGGCCAGCCTGACGCTCGCGCGCGGGAGGAGGAGCACGATCAGCGGCGCCGGCGCGAACGCGAGCCCCGCCCGAAGCGCCGACCCATGCCATGCAGTCTGTGCCCAGAGCAGCACCGAGAGCAGCATCGCCGAGAAAGCGGCGCTGTAGAGAGTCGCCGCGCCTTTGCGACCGAGAAGTTCCGCACTCACAGCAGCGACAGCTCGATCACGGGCGCGCGGTGCCGCACCGAGCGCCGCAGGAACGCGGCGGCGAGGACGACGCACGCGACGAGCGCGGAGACGACACGCGCCGACGTCCAGCCCCAATGGTTGCGCTCGACGAGCGCGAATGAGAGGGCGGCGATCGAGAGCGCGACTGCCGCGGCGCCGGCTAGGTCCGGGATCGGAGTCGCGGTCCTGACAACCGTGGGCAGCATGCGGATACTGGCGACGATCGCGGCGGCGCCGACGGGGACGTTGACGAGGAAGATCAGGCGCCAGTCGACTGCTGCGAGCGATCCGCCGAGCACGGGGCCGAGCGCCGCCGATGCCGCTGTCACCGCCGTCATCCGACTGACTGCGACCGCACGACGATCGACCGGGACCGCCGCAAGCAGCAGCCCGAGCGAGCTCGGCACGAGCAAGGCGGCACCGATCGCCTGCACAAAGCCGTGTCGTGACGAGCACCTCGACGGTCGGCGCACAGGCGCAGGCAGCCGAGGCGAGCGTGAAGACGGCGACGCCGGTGAGGCAGCCGCGCTTGCGGCCGTTGCGGTCGCTCAGCCGGCCCGCAGGCACAAGCAGCGCGGCAAACACGATCGAGTAGCCGTGCAGTACCGCGGCGGTCGTCGATCCCGAAGACGACGACCTCGCTCCCCCCGGCGACCCTAATTGCGAGCTGCGGGTCGTACGTGCGGACGACGCCGTTCTCGAGGATCACCCGGCAACCTAGATGGTGGTCTCGAAATCTAGATGGTGGTCTCGTGACGACGGATAATGGCCCTGTCACGCGAGAGAAGGAGATGCCATAGGAGATGCCATGCAGATAGACCACGTTTCGATCCCCGTGGCGGACCTCGCCGCCGCGAGAGCGTTCTACGAACAGGCGCTCGCGCCGCTCGGCGTGCAGCTCGTCGCCGAGTTCCCCAGTGGAATCGCGCTCGGGGGCGGTCAGGGGCACGGGATGGTCGGGCTGCGTCAGGGCACCGAGTACCGCGGCCCCGTGCACGTGGCGTTCTCCACGGACCGCGCAGGAGTGGACGCATTCTACGAGGCTGCGCTCGCAGCGGGCGGCACTGACAACGGCGCCCCGGGCATCCGAGCTCACTTCCCGAACTACTACGCCGCCTACGTCCGCGATCCGGACGGGAACAACATCGAAGCGGTCTGCCGCACGGCGTAGGTCGCGCACCGTGCGGTTGCGCTCGCTGAGATGCAGAACGACGCGACGACACTCAGCGGACTCCGCCCACCGGAAACGTTTCTGTTGGACCCGTCCGGTGTGGAGGTTGGTGCTGGAGGCGCCGTTTGTCGCCTCGCCGTCGGCCGCTTGGCGAGTTAGTCACGTCGTGTGGCGCCGAGTAATCGGTGATCACGGAGCCGAGGGAGTCGAGGTCTGGATAGTCGTTTGAGCCTTCGGCGTCGATCACCTGGCCGGTGGCGGCGTTGAGCACTTGGACTGACCAGGTCGTGGTCTGAGGGGAGATGGCGGGAACGGCGGTCGCCTGAGCGTTCCGGAGAAGTTGCCTTGTATGGCGATCAGGATGGAGGCTTCGGCACCTGGCACGAGGTGGGCGCAGCCGGTCATTACGCGGTTTGCCTGCTCGCGCCTCGTGCCGATGATGGTGGCGCCGCCGCCGCGGCGGTGGATCGACGCGCTGCAGGGCTTTCCCGGCAACCGCATCCAACGCGGCTGGGTCGGATTTCCCTGCAGCGCTAACGGCGAGCAGGACCACACAACGGCCGCCGCTCAAGCGTCCTGACGGCTTCAATATGTCAAGGTGCCTCGCGCGGAGACTGTGGCGGCCTCCAGCAGGGGATCGGCTTCTTGTGAGCAGGCCCCGTCCGCATTGCGGGCGGCCACTCCCCAGGCGTGTACCGCCCCGGCGAACCTGCTCTCGGCGTGACGGAATGTCCGCGTTCCGCCTCGAACGCGCGTCGTCTGCTTGATGCTCACGGTGTACGCGCACGTCTGCGGATCGAGTGACAGCTTCGGCGGCTGGTTGCTGTTCCGGATGCGCACCGCGCCCGCCGGAAACACGAGCTCGTCGCGGCTGAGTTGTCCGGATCGCCCGGACGGTTCTCCACCTCCACGACGCGCCCGACGCCGTTGAAGACTCCCCTGGCGACGATCAGGCTGCTGACTACGGTGCGGGTGCCAGACGCGCCGGACGCGATCACGGTGCCTTTGAACGACTCCCGCGCCGTTGTGCGTGCTGCCGCCGACCCGAACGGCGCCAAAAGCAGCCCTACCGCCAGCAGGGTGACGCTCGCTTGCTTTCGTCCCATCGTGTTCCTCCTTCGATCCCGCGCGGCCGCGCCGGCCACCGAGTCCGTGGCCGCGACTCTCCTCGGTCGAGGTCGAGCGCGTCGAGCGCCAGCGCCCGGCGGTTGGTGTTGGGGTAGCCGGTCCGGTTGCGAGGCTACGGTCGCGCGCCCGGCAGGTCGCCTGCCGCGCGGGCGGTTCTGTCCTCTGCCGCACGGGGGTCTTTGGCTCTGCCGCGCGGGGGATGCGCCGGCCTGGGACGGCCACTATGGTGCGGCTATGAGGGACGCGTCGCGTGTGGAGGTCGCACTCGCCGTGGTGCTCGCAGTTCTCGGCGAACTCGAGATCTGGCTTGCGGACGTCTCTGGCCCGCGTGCCATCGCGCCGACCGCGGCGGTGCTGTCGCCCATCCCGCTGGTGTGGCGTCGCCGCGCACCCTTGGCCGTCTTGGTGGCCTGCACGGTGATCGTCACAGCGCAGTTCTTGCTCGGAGTCGACACGACCGGCCCGAGCGTGTGGATGTTCGTCCTCGTCGTCGCCGTCTACACCTTGGGCGAGCGAGAGACCTCCCGCCGGGCGATTGCGGGCGGCGCGTTCTCGCTGGCCTGCCTATGGACTGTCGTGCTGACCCGGCCGGCGATCGACCCCACCGACTTCACCTTCGCCACGTTGCTCATCGCCGCGCCGCTGGTGCTCGGCCGTCTGCTCGGGGCGTCGCGCCGTGAGGCAGTCGCCGCCGCCGAGCGGGCGCGCGCTGAGCGCGAACTGGCCATGCGTGAGGCGGTGACCGCCGAGCGCAGCCGGATCGGCCGTGAGCTGCATGACATCGTCTCTCACAGCATCAGTGCCATGGGAATCCAGGCGGGCGCCGCACGACGGCTGCTCACACCCGACCAAAATGACGCGCGCCGCCACGCTGCTCTCGGTGGAAGCCACTGGGCGCCCAGCGCTCAACGAGATGCGCCGGCTACTCGGAATCCTCCGCGACCAACAAGGCCCGCTGGCACTCGCGCCACAGCCAGGGCTCCGCGACCTCGACGAGCTTGCGGCCGAGGCGAGGGCCGCCGGGCATCCGGTCGAGCTTCGTGTTGACGACGGGCCCGGGCCGCTCGCCCCGGGCGTCGAGCTCGCGGCGTACCGCATCGTTCAGGAGGCGTTGACAAACGTGCGGAACACGCAGGCTCCGCTCCTGCGATTGTCACCGTAGAGCGGGTCGGCGACCGACTGAAGGTCGAGGTTCGCGACGACGGTCCCGGGTTCCGCTCCGCCGCCGTTGGCGGTCACGGGATCGTGGGGATGCGTGAGCGGGTAACGCTCTACGGTGGCGAACTGGAGGTTTTCTCCCCGCCCGCAGGCGGACACGTCGTCCGCGCGCGGCTTCCGGCACGGGACGGGACACGGTGAGCATCCGCGTCCTCGTCGTCGACGACGAGTCGATGATCCGGCGGGGGTTCCGGATGATCATCGAGAGCGAGCTAGACATGGAGGTCGTGGCGGAGGCAAGCGACGGGGAGCAGGCGATCGCGGCCGCGCGGCGCTTCTCGCCCCACCTGATCCTCATGGATGTCCGCATGCCGCGCATGGACGGGATCGCGGCGACACGCGCCATCGTCACCGCGACCGACAGCGCGCCGCGTTCTCAGCAAGGCACATCCCGCGGAGGCTCGACCTGCCGAGCAGGTGAGTGCAGACGGTTCCTGGCGGCCGCCCGCGGCAGCGAGCACAGGGTCACGGGCTCGAGCTGAGCTCGACCGGCGGCAGCTCCTGCACCTGCTGCTTTGTCAGCTCAACCCGTATCTCCTCACCCACGCGCGACGTGCCTCCGATCGGGATCGCCACCTGTTTGCGCCCCCATAGATGGCCCTCCTGAAGCAGCACGTGCGTCACGTGATGGTCCGTGGGATCGATCACCAGACCCTGGACCGAACCGATCCAGCCGTCGCGGGCGTGCACCGGGTCCCCGCGATGCACCTCCACGTCCCCGACCGGTACTCGGTCGGTGAGGATTGCCTCGTGATGGCCCCCGCTCAGCGGCATCCCGAGGCCGTAGTACGGCCACGTCAGCGTCTGCGCCTGCGATCCGTATCCGAGCGCCTCGGTGTCAGCAGGCAGGAACTGGATGTCCTCGGCGTCATCCAACTCGTGGAAGCGCGCCGTGCTGCAACGCAGGTGGACTTGATCGCTCTCTACCGCCTCGACCAGCTCGACCGGGACCAGCCGGCCGAGTCCTGGATGGTGCTTGGGCGCGACGACGAGGTCGGTGAGCGTCTGCGCGACCGGGTCCACGACCACCCGAGCCAGCTGTCCGCACTCCCCGTCCCTGGCAACAACCCGGGCTCCGATCCTGAACCGCCGGGCCGCAACGGTTGAGCTCTGGGGCACCCGCCCGATTCCTAGGCTCTGATCTGATCACGGGCCGGCACCGGGTGGAGTTTATCCTCGGCGGTCAGAGCCACTCAGCTCAGCTGCGACAGGAGCACGGGAAGGCCCGGGAGGGCGGGAAGGCCCGGGAGGGCGGGAAGGCCCGGGAGGGCGGGGCACGCTGCGACAGCGTGGTGGCTGTTGCCGATCGAAGATGCGTGAGCAACAGCGAGCCAGTGCAAGGCCGGACTCTCGCGCAAACCGAGCCAGATGCCGCGGAGTGCAGATACCCGGACTGGCAGCAATCGAGGAGAGCCGATGCCGACGCCGCAATTGCGTCTTTCGTAAATAGCAGCACTCTGCCCACCCGCCGTGATCACCCATGCAATCCTGCGAGCGCTGCTGGCTGACTACAGGGGCGCCGTCGCTCGCGCTGTGCTGTCCCTCGGCTAGCAGCAGTCTCGGCCCCGTTTCAACCGCAACGCTCCGGCCCTCCTGCTACGTGCGAAACGCCACGCCACGGTCACGGCGATGCCGGACGCCGCGGCGTCACGACGACTCGTTTGCGCTCAAGTCGCACGGGTCTCCGGCGCGCCCCGGGACCGCCGCGCCTCTAGCGCGGGCATGACCTCTCTGGCCAGCAGCCGCATTGAGCGCAACACCTGCGCTTGAGGCATCCCTGGCCACTGCAGACGACAGATGAAGTGGTCGACGCCGAGCCGGTTGACATGCTCGGCGAGGATCGCAGCACAGGTCTCGGGGGACCCCAGCACGAACCGGCCACCCTCGATCAGTTCGGAGAATTCGCGCCGTAGCGTGTCGGTTTGTGGGAGCACTTCGCTCTGACCCCAGTCGACGTACGCCTCGTACTTCGTCTGCAGGTACGGCCGCGCCACCCTCAGCGCCTCCTCATCGGACGCGGCGACGCAGATCTCCTTTATGACCGGCGTGACCGCAGCGGGCGGGAGTCCCGCACCGCCGCGCTCGGCGCGGTACATCCGCATCTGGCGCTCCAGCTCGTCCAGCCGCGTGTGCGGGTTGACGAACCACGCATCGCCGAGCACCGCGGCGCGCTTGACGCCGCGATCGCTGTCGGCGGCCAGCCAGATCGGCGGCACGCGATCTGGAACGAGCGTCAGCCGCGCTTCAGTCAGCTCGAACCCGGCGCCCGCAGCTGTGACCGTCTCGCCTGCGAGTAACCGCCGCACAACGTCGAGCTTGCGCTCGAACAGCTCCGCCCGTCCGCGCCCGACCCCGAACGCCGCATTCTCGGTTGCCCGGTATCCGAGGCCCACGCCGAGCACGAACCGGCCGTCCACGATGGCGTCGAGCGTGGCCGCGTTCTCCGCACTCTCGACCGGATTCAACAGCGTTAGCAGGACGACGCTGGTCCCGATCGTCATTCCCTCAGCGGCCGCGGCAACCCGTGCCAGCAGCGGCACGCTTTGAAACATCTGAAACGGGTGCGACAGGAAGTGCTGCGGGACCCACACTGACGTAAACCCGAGGTCGCGAGCGGCCTCGACCTGTTCGAGATGCTCGCGAACCGCGCCAGCAGCCGGCACACCCGGCGGGTGCTGAGCGGAAAGGAGCAGGCCGAAACGGATCCCGTCGCCCGCCACGTCAGGTTCCCATCAAGCGCTCGGTGATCGACATACACTCTCACGTGGGCAGACTTGCTGCAACCGCCCGGATAGCAACACCGAAGCCGGGGTGTGCGATGCTACAGGCTGGTGGTGCCAGATCAGGTGCACGTCCAGGTGCTCGGGCACCTCGCTGTCGACGCCGGGCTACAGCGCCGCATCACCAGCGAGGTAGACACAATCGCAGCACTCGTGGAAGTGGTCGCGCACGGTGTCGGCATCTCGCTGCTGCCCCCCGCAGCGATCCAAATGGCCACCGGCAGAGTGGTCGGGCTCGTCACCCAACCGAGCATCCCCCGCGAACTGACGCTCGTCACTCCCCTCGACCACCCGCCCTCGCCAGCCGCCAAAGCGCTACTCACCCTGATCGAGACCGACAGCGAGCGCTGAGCGATCAGGCAATCCCGTTGGCTCAACCGCAGAGCCCCAGCGCTGCTACTGGATCGTGAGCTTGGCCGCGTCGGCTCGGGCTGGGTCTGGACCGGCTGGAGCAACCGGTGCGGCTTGCGCAGAGCGATCGCGACGGGATCATCTCGGAGCTTGCCACGGCCACGGCGGGGCTCCGTGAGGATGTCCTCCGGGCCGGGCCTCATAGAAGGCGTCGCGAACGATCAGCAAGGTCCAACGCTCTCCGACGACCTCTAGCGCGCGGGCAAGCGAGCAGTCCTGGCGTGCCTAGTCATTGCCGAGCATCATGGCGATTATAGCGAGGCGCGGTTCGATCATTGAACCTCTGTGCTAGAGTGCCATCGGTTCGATCACTGAACTCATCGAAGGAGGCTCAATGGCAGCGAAGCAAGCACCGATCAGAGACGGAGCCGTGCCGATGCTGCCGCGGATGGCGTGGGTGCCGGCAGCGGCGGTGCTGCTGGCCACGGGCTGGGGCTCCAATCAGTTCACCCCCATGCTGCTGGTCTATAGCCACACGCTCGGCCTGGGCACCGGAACCCTGGAGGCGATGTTCGGCTTTTACGCGCTCGGTCTGATCCCGGGACTTCTGCTCGCGGGACCGTTGTCGGACGCCCGCGGACGGCGCACTGTCGTCGTGCCCGCCGCCGTGATCTCGCTCGCGGCCAGCGTGTTTCTCCTCGCGGGCGGAAACGGCGTCGCGCTGCTATTTGTCGGGCGCCTGCTCGCAGGCATGAGCAGCGGCGCCGTCTTCGGCGCTGGCACGGCCTGGCTGCGCGAAGTCTCCCGGCCGCCCTTGGGAGGGGCCAGCGATCAGGCGGCGGCGCGGCGAGCGGTGGTCGCCATGACGGCCGGGTTTGCCCTGGGACCGCTGGTGGCGGGGCTGCTCGCGCAGTGGGCGCCGGCCACGAGGATCGTGCCGTATCTGCCTCACGTAGCGCTGATGGCCGTCGTGCTCGTGTCGCTCCGAACCACCCCCGAGACGGTGACCTCCAGCGTCCGACGCTTGAGCTTCTCGCTTCCCGGCGTCCTCAACGCGCGGTTCCGCGGAGTGGTCGGGCCGATGGCGCCGTGGGTGTTCGCAGCGCCAGCGATCGCCTTCGCCCTGCTGCCGAGCGTCGTCGGTGCCGAGAACGCAACCGACGGCATCGCCCTGACGGCCGGGATCACCGCCCTGTGTCCCCTGGCGGGCGTGCTGATTCAGCCGCTGGCGCGCCGCCTGGACGCCGGCCCCGAGAACAACCGTGCCGCGACGACTGGGCTGCTGGTGTTGGTTGCAGGCCTGGTGCTCGGCGCTTTCACGGCAGAGGGCGGGCACACCTGGATGCTGGTGCCCTGCGCGATCGTGCTCGGCAGCGCGTACGGCCTTTGCCTGGTCGCCGGTCTGATCGAGATCCAGCGCCTTGCCGACCCGCGCGCGCTCGCCAGCCTGACCGCGGCGTACTACGCGCTGACCTACCTGGGGTTCGCCGCTCCATATCTGCTCACGCTGGCCGCTCACCTGACCAGCTACTCGACCCTGCTGATGATTGCCGCAGCCCTCGCACTCGGTACCGCTGCGCTGATCACCCGGCGATCTGGCCGACAGCGTGATGTCAGGCGTCCCGAGACCGTCGCGGCTCGATCATGATTCTTAGCGCCGAATCGACGCGGGCGCCCAGAGCGGCGTTCTCGGAGTTGACCTCGACGACGTCGTCGGAGCTGCTCGTCGCCCTCGAGGCGTTCTCGACCAATCGCGGTCGCGGCCGTGCTCGGGGCCGCTGGCGGCGCGCGGGGTCAGGAGAGGCGTCGACGCCAACTTCGCCGCTCTCAAGCGCGCGCTCGAGGCGAGGGCAATAGACGACGCACCATCCCGATCAACAACGCGAGGACCAATCATGACTACGCAGACAGCAACAGCGCCAAGCACGCCTATTCGATCGCGCCATGCCCGCCATCAACCAGGCCGACGCTCACCCGGACGCCGGCACCGAAGCGTCGCTGGCGACTCGGTGCGCGTCGAGTCGTTGGCGTTTGCTCGTAGCGGTGCATCCAGCAAACGGCCGAGCTGCGAGAGCGGAAGTCTCGACCCGGTCGGAAATCTCTTCCGCTGCGGACGACCAGCAGGCGTCTCGTCGCCAGCGCCAGACTGCCGCACGGCCCCGGCTTTGCGGAAGTCCACTGCACGGTAGACGACGCTTCTGGTGCGGAACGATTCCGGGCAGGTCGCTGTCGACCGGCAACGAATCGCGTAGATGAGCGGAATCGTTCCGAAGCACTAGCCAGCGACGCGACCGAGGACTCCCGCTTCAAGTAGGAGGCCGAGCGTCAGCGACGCTCGCGTAATCACCCCCGACAGCGCAACCCCGGAGCCAAGCTTCACCGTCGTGCGGATGGCCAACCCGCCATCAGGCACCTGTGGATGAATGCGGGCACAGCCGAATCGGTCTGTTGCGAGGCGGAGCTGGACCAGCTTCCACCCGATCCTCATAGTGAACACGGATCTTGGCACCGCGACGCCGCATTCTCACCGGAGCCTTCGACGCTACCCGTTCTCAGGGTTGGGAACGGTCGTCACGCGCTCGACGAGGGCCGCAAGCGCTGTCGGGATCGAGCGTTTGAGACGCGCCCCGATCGTGTGCCGCGCAGCGGGGTGGCGGGCCGAGTCATTCGCACGCGGTGGATTATGAGCAGCTGCCCGCTCTCTGAGCAGCTGCCCGCTCTCCAGGTCGACAAGCTCGTGCTCGAAGCGCAAACGAATGAGCCGCTCGGAAGCCTCGGTTACGAACCGTCTTCCGGGTTCGAGCGCGAGGACCTCGAGGGTCGAGGTCGGTCCTGCCCACGGCGCGTACGGTGCCGGTGGCGCCCTCGGCCACTGGTTCATCGAGCTGGGCGCGACCGATCCCCGGGTTCCAGCTCGGCCAACCCGCGACGTCGGTCCACAGCGCCCAAACCCGCTCCCGAGCGGCACAGGCCTGTACCGAGTGCTCGAACTCCCACATCACGAACCGCCGATCGTCGGAGCGCGAAGTCTCTCACGCCGAGCACCGCGGACGCGGTTGAGAGCGACACCGGAGGGAAGCTCGTCAAGTTCGCGCCAGTGCACTGGCACCGCCTACACACCGGGACGGCCAGTGTCCCGGCTCGGGCCCAATCCGGCGAGCACCAGGGCTACCGCATCGCCTCGAACGGGGCGTCCCGGACGTCATCCGGCTGGTTCTGCCTTTGAGCAATCTCAGCAACGTCGTCGCCGACCGCGTCGAGAGTGCTGCTCACCCTGGGGTTGCGCAAGCCGGAGCGGGACTCGCCGACGTGATCGCAATGGACGAACACCAGCCGTGCCGCCGCGCGCGGTGGACTGCTGCATCGCCCCGGCTGTCCGCGAGTCGATGCACCTCGACCCGGTCGCTGCACTCGCCACGATGCTGCTTTCCGAGGCGAAGCAGCTGCGGCGGCCGCAGCCAGCAGGTGCTCGCTGACACGCCCGACTGCGACCCCGGCAAACACCCGTTGAAGCGCGGCGCGCGACGGGCCCTCATCGAAGCAGTAGTCGGCGGAGCGGGCACCGCGTTGCTGCTTCCGCCCAGATGCGAGCCAGCCCGGACTCGCACGACTGCTTTTGTTCTCGCGCGGGGCACCGCTCGGACGATCGCAATGGCGACGAGGGAGTCGGCAGGGGTGTGGACCGGCGGACGAGGGCTCGGCCATAGATGCGATCGTCGCGGTCGACCTCAGGAGATGCGCGAGTTGGGCGACGAGGAGAAGCCGATGTTCGTGGTCGGGTCGCTTCCGCTCGGCCCCGGAGACTGGGGTGCTGCAAGGGAAGTCGAGCCGGCCACCGGTTGTGCGGGAGGCGCGCGGCGGCGCTTGAGCACCCCGAGTGGTGGCCTCACGGTCCCGGCGCGCGGCGTGCTCTACACCGCGCTGAGCGAGCTGGCGATGATCGCGGTCGCGCACGCCCCCGCGATCGGCGGGCTGATCAGCGGGCTTGGTCCGGATGGCGGTGTACGGGCTGATCCCGCTGTCGCTCGGCTGGCTCTTGACGGTCGCGAGGATCGAGGGGCGGCGGTTTCACGTCGCGACGAGGGTGTGGGCGCGACACGTGTTCGCGCGGGCGGACGGTGATCGGCGGATACCGCGCGATGAAAAGGCCGGGAACCGAAATGGCGCCCGAGACGCGTTGCTGGTCGTCAACGATGGGCGGGATGGCGCGCCCCCGACCGGCCTGCGCGTCCTTGGCCCGGGGCGGGTGCTGTTGCGTTACCCGTGCAAGGCGCGGCTTGACGGCCCGAGGCTGACGGTCGCGCACACATCGCAGCGGCCCTGCGATCCCGGCCAGGTGCTGAGGATCGCTGACGGCGCCAGCTTCCGCTTCATCGACGCCATCGGCGGACCCCAGAGCGACGGAGACAGCCAGGCCGGCAGTGATCCCGACGGCGGCGGGATCGATGACACTGAGCGTCGGCGTGTCACCGTCCCGGCTGCCGAGGCAGTCATGGGCGCTGGCGGGTCGCGAGCTGGCGGTAGCGGCGAGGTGAGGGGCGACGGGGACGGGACGGGGAGACGGCATGATGGCGCGCGCTCCGATCCAGACGGTGTTCGGGAACCTCGTGCTTGCGCGGGATGCCGGGGATGCGTGGGCGGTGTTCCGGCTGCGCTGCCGGTCCTATCGGTCTGAGCCGCGGCGCAAGCAGCGGGCGCTGGTGGACGGGCTTGAGGGGTTCTGCGAGGCGGTCAAGGCCGACTTTCAGATCCTGCGCGTGTGCCGCGCGTGGGACGCCGGCGAGTACGTCCGGGGCCTGCAGGCGCGGACCGCGCGCCGAGCGCACGTGAGCTCTGGCGCGCGTATCTGGACTCTCAGCGCGACCAGCTCGACCGCCTGGATTGCTGGACGCCCGCGGTGTTCGTCTGCGTGCGCCTGGCGGCGCCGGAGATCGATCTCCAGGGCCGCGCGGCACGGCTGTTCGAGCGCAGCCCGCGCGAGGTGTGGCGCGCGCTGCGCGAACGGTTTCGCGCACGCGGCGCGAGCTCGCTTGATCCGACGCGGCTGGCGGGGATCTGGGAGCGGGCGCGGGTCGCGGCGGAGCGGGTCATGTCGTGCCTTGATGCGCGAGCCGGCGCGGGCGGATGAGGTTCAGTGGCTGATCCGCCGCGCGTTCTGCCGCGGCCTCGGCGAGCCGACGATCGCCGGGCTGGATGCGCCGCAGGCGCTCTCCTACCCGGACGACGCCGGCCGCTGATCGTCCCGCGAGGAGGGCAACGTGCTGCGGTGGCTCGGGGAGGACGGGGTCGAGCGCCACCACCGCTACCTCAAGGTGCTCTCGGAGCTGGGCGAGTCCTACCAGGCCGGCCTGTGCCTGGGGGAGATGGGACACACGTGGCCGTTCAGCCGAGCGGCCGAGGTGATGTTCTCGCCGGTCGAGGAGCACGGCCCGATCGACGTGGCGCTGAACGTCCGGTGGATCGCAAACGACCAGGCGCTCAGGCGGGTCTCGCATCAGGTCGCGACGAACCGCAACCAGCTCCAGGACGAGGAGCAGACGGCGCACGGCGCGCTAGATGAGGGCTACCGGCGGGCGGAGCTGGCGCGGGAGGCGCACGCGCGGTTCGCGCAGACCGGCGAGCCGCTGCTGCTCGGAACCCTCTCGCTGATCTGCTCGGCGCACGAGCCTGGAGGAGCTGAACGGGCGGGTGCGCGCGTTGCGGGAGTCGTTCCCGCATCCGCTGTACCGGCCGCTGGGCGATCAGCTTGAGCTGTTCCTCCAGCACCTCCCGTGCCAGCGGCACCCGGACGCTCGGGTATGAGCGCGCGTTCACGTGCGAGCAGGTCGGGGCGATGGTCCCGCACGCCACCCACGAGGCGGGGTCGAACACGGGCCGCGGGCTGTATTTCGGCGTACACGATCCACGGCCGCCAGCCGTGCTGTTCGATCTGCGGGAGGCGTCGCAGACCGACAAGCCGCCGACGATCGCGCTGAACGGCACGCTCGGGCGGCGGCAAGACGATGGCGCTTGCAGCTGCTGGAGTATCAGGCGTTCGTCCAGGGCGCGCGGATCGTTGACATCGACCCGAAGGGCGATCATCGCTTCCACCTGCTTCCAGAGGTCGCCGCCGCACGCGCAGGTGATCGTGCTCGGCCCCGACCCCGAGCACGCCGGCAAGCTCGACCCCCTCCGCGTCGCACCCGCCAGCGAGCGCCACCAGGCGGCGGCGAGCTTCCTGCTCGACGTGCTCCCACCCGGGGTCGACGTCCGGGTCGAGTCCGCGATCAACGGCGCGATCGGACGCGTGATCGACAAGCACGGCGAGCGGGCGTGCTGCATGGAGGTGATCGCCGAGCTCGAAGCCGGCGAGCGGCCCGAGGAGCAGGAGGCCGGCTATCTGCTTCGCCAGTACTGCGACGCCGGCCTCGTCCAGCTCGGGTTCGCGAACCTCGACGATCCGCTCCCGGCGCAAGCGGCCGAACAGGTCACCTACCTGCAGATCCGGGCGCTGAAGCGCGCGCACGTGCAGACGGTCCGCTCCGAGCTCTCCCAGGCGCAGCGGCACGGCCGCGCCGTCCTTCAGCTCGTCGCCCTGTACGCGATGCGGATCCTCGGCGAGGAGCGCGACCGGCTGAAGGTGCTCTCCTTCGACGAGGCCTCGTTCCTGACCCAGGACGCCGTCGGCCAGCAGCTGCTGGACACGCTGGTGCGGTGGGGCCGCTCCGAGCTGGGGGTGCCGATCCTCTCGACCCAGCAGCTCGGGGACATCGCCGATCAGGACAACCTGATCGGCCACTGGTTCCTGTTCGGGATGCGCTCCCGCGAGCACGCCACCCGCGGCCTCGAGCTCCTCGACCTCGACACCGACGACGCCGGCTGCTCGAGAGCCTGACCGAGCGATTCGGCCGCGGCCGAGCCCTCTATCGCGATCTGTATCACCGCTGCGAGGAGATCCAGTTCGACCCCGACCCGCGGCTGCTCGAGCTGCTCAAGACCACGCCGAGGACGAGCAGACCTTCGCGCTCGACGACGACCAGGAGCGAGGACGCGGATGAGCTGGCGGCGTAGCGCAGACGACAGCGCACGCGGCGCGTCGAGCCTGGTTCTGGCGGCGCTGATCGCGGTCGCTGTGATCGTGAGCGTGCCGCGCGTGGCGAACGCGCATCCGCAAGGCGCAGCCCACCCGCCGACGAGCGCCCCGGCCAGGAGCGCACCCGCGCAGGGCGGCGCAGCAACCGGGAGCGCAGGTCACGACCCGGCGGCAACGCAGCCGTCGTCGACGTCGTCGCAGCCGGCGGGGTCGGGGGCGGTGGCGAGCGCGCCAGACGTGACCGAGCAGCTCGGCGGCACCGACCCCCTGTGCGCGCACCCCGCCGGCCTCTCCGCGCAAGCGAAAGCGAACTGCGAGGGGTCGGGGTCGCCGCAGTCGCCGTTCCCGGCCGGCAACTACACGCCTGACACGCACATCGACACCGGGCTCGACCGATCCGGGAAACGACATCGACTCGGCGATCCAGAACGTGATCGGGCTCGTGTTCGGGCTGTTCGTGACCGTGATCCACGCCGCCCTGCTGGCGGTCTCGTTGGCGTTCGGGTTTGACCTTTCGCCGTCCGATCACGGGCAGCAGATCCCGCACGCGCTGTCCTCGATGGAGCAGGTGTTCACGCTGCCGTGGCTGCCGGTCGCGTTCGCGATCGGCGCGATCGTCGGGATCTGCCGCTGGTGGGGCCACCGCCAAGAGGGCCGCGGCGATCGGCCACTGGGCGCTGATGATCACCTGCGCCGTCCTCGGGCTGCTGATCACGACCGACCCGCAAGGGACCGCCGGGCAGGTTGACTCGTTCGCCAACCAGGCGGCGATGGCGACCCTGGCCGGCGCGTCTGACCATAACCCGACGCAGCCGGCGGGCAGCTACTCCGATGCGACCGCGGGGATGTGGCAGCAGATGGTCGAGACGCCCTGGTGCGCGGTCGAGTTCGGCGACACCAGCTGGTGCATGAGCCCGATCGACAAGAAGACCGCCGCATGGCGCGCTGACGTGCAAGCCCACATCACCGGGGCGGACAGCAACAGCGACCCGCTCGGCGGAGCGCTCGCCGCCGAGGTTGCGCAGGCGTGCGCCAAAGCGCTCGCCCAGCACCAGGCGCCTGGCCGGGTCCCCATGTGTGGCAAGCAAGCAGGAGGCGCTGCGGTTAAGGGATGCGCGGACGAACGGGGAGCTGTGGCTGGCGTTCCCGTCCGGCGATGACGCGCGCAACGGCAAGAACGACTCCTGGACGCTCTACCACCACCTACCTCCTCCACGACCATCCCGAGCTGGCGCAGATCCGCGGCACCGGCGGCGTCGTCAACCGGCTCGGGATCGTCGTGCTGTCCGCGGTCGGGATGGTGTTCTTCCTGCTGCTGCTCGTCTACATCGCTGCGAACCTGCTGCTCGCGTCGCTGTTCTTCGTCGTCCTGCTCTTACTGGCGCCGGTGATGCTGCTGTTCCCCGCGTTCGGAGAGGCCGGCCGGCGCGCGTTCTGGCGCTGGCTTGGGTACGCCGCCGGCGCGCTGCTGGCGAAGGTGATCTACGCCCTGTACCTCGGAGTGCTGCTTTTCGCCTCCGCAGTAGTCGGCGGGATCGGGATGCAGAACGGCGGCTGGCTGCTTGAGTGGATCCTGTTCGCCGCCCTCTGGGACTCGCATTCGCCTACCGCGGCCGGATGCTCGCGCTGCTCAGCCTCGGCGGCCACCACCAACACCACCACGGCATCGAAGCCGCAGCCGCGACAATGGGCGCCGTCGCCTTGACCCGCGCCGCAGGCCGCCACGCGATCACCCGACCCGCCGCGTGCTCCGTCGACGAGCACCTCGACCGCCGCGACCAGCGCCGCTACCGCGAAGACATCAGACGCGCGGGCGAGGACCACCAGGCGCTGATCGAGCAGCGTCGCGAGCGCGAGCAAGACGCGGAGCAGCGGCTGACCGAACGCGCGCGCAGCATGCTCGACGCCCATTACGGAGACGCCCGGGCGATCGTCGCTCGCAAGCCACAGGTATGAGTTCCACGGCGC
Source organism: uncultured Solirubrobacterales bacterium (assembly GCA_963806475.1). GTDB lineage: Bacteria > Actinomycetota > Thermoleophilia > Solirubrobacterales > Solirubrobacteraceae > Palsa-465. Next base: position 49,711 of record CAWDYK010000030.1, on the reverse strand, counting down.
CCGCCAGCACATGCCCTCCCTCCCTCCGGGTAGACGGTGAGAAGGCGGCGACGGTGGCTGTCGGCATGGACGCTCGGCCCGCTTCTGGTTGGCGGGCTGGTCGCGGCGGTCATGCTCGTCGCACTCGGGGCGACCATCACTAGCATCAGCGGCGCGCAGAGCGCCTGCAACACCGCCACTGGCAGCGGTCCGGGGGTGGACGTGGCTGATATCCCTGCGAGCCTGATGGTGATCTATGAGCAGGCAGCCGGCCGCTACCAGCTCGGCGCCGACGGCTGGGCGTATCTCGCGTCTGTCAACTACGAGGAGACCGACTTTGACAACGCCCGGGAGTTTGAGGTGAATGCACTGTTTGATGATGTCCGCGAACCCGAGGTCGTCACCGCCGAACGTGAACGTGATGAGATCGAGGCGCCCCATCTGCGAGCTCCATTCCGCAGGCCGGCTCCCGTCGGGTCCGAAGAAGCGCCAGCTCTGAGCGCCCGTGCACGCCACAAGCAGCGGTTCCTCGAAACGGTCCTGGTACGGGCCGAGAGCCTCGTAGGCTGCCTGTGCCCATGTACGCGACCCGGATCCCGGATGTGCCTGGGCGCACGGTCCGGTCGAGTGCGGCAGCCCCTCTCCGGACGAGTAGGAATCGCCCGCGGCGAGCCATCGCAACGGCGCGCCGGCAGCGACACCTGGGGAACCGGTTACGAACATGGCGAGCAGGACCGCTGTCGTGCAACGCACGACGCGAGCGCTGGTGACAGGCCGGACTGTTCGTGGCCGGTATGCGCTGAATTTGGTCAACTCGCTCGGCGGAGACAGAATCGACGGCGTGTGAGCCCGGCCGCCGATGCGGGTTCGGCGGAACCCCGCCCTTGACGGCTCAAGGGAGCGTCTCATGAGCACCCTCCTGAACCGCCGCCGGATGACGCGGGGGCAGCGTGCGCGCCGCCCATGAGCCGATCTGGGTGAGCATCTGTGTCCCGGTCGCGAACGAGCCGTCGGACGGTTTGGCGATCATGCTGATGACATAGCCGCCTGATCCGGATCCGACGATCGCGGTCTGCCGCACCAGGTATCCGGACTCGGGCCCCCAGCCGCCCTTGAACGCGAGGTTCACCCCGGACGGGTAGCCGGCGGAACCGGCGCCCCATCGCTGATCGGACTCGACCTGCCCCATCAGCGAGAGTACGTACGAGGTGCTCGACGGTGACACCAGGCAGCCGTTCGCAAGCGAGCGGTAGAACGTGACCTCGCCGGCGTTCGACCATTGGCTCTGTCCCCAGGTTGTGAACCCGGAGCTGTTCGGAGCAGTGTTGATGACCGTCTGCTCATCACCGGCGTGGCGCAGCGTTGCCTGAACGGCGGCGCTCGCGCCGATCAGCCCGCCGTCGGAGCTCTCAAGCGCGGAGAACAACGCTTCCGCCGCACTGTTGTCGGACGCTTCCAGGGCGGCGGTCGCATCCGCGCGCTGCCAGGGACTGAGCGTGCTGCCGCTGCGCTCCAGTTGCGCGAGCAGCGTTGTCAGCACCGGCACTTTCATCGTCGACCACGCGTGTCCGACCTGCAGGCTGCCGTAGCTCGCAACCGGCCCGCCGGCCAGCGATCCGACGGCGGCGCCGGCCGCTCCCGGCAGGCTCGCCGCGAGCCGATCGAAGCTCCCAGCCGCATCCGCCGTCGACGGGCCGCTCGCCGAGCTCACTGCCCGCGGCTTCGGATGATGTCGGTGATGAGCGGCCGGTGTCGTCGTCGTGGCCGTTGTCGTCGTCTCGGCGGCGGGGTCGCCGATCAGCGTCTGCGGAGCCTGGGGATGCGCGACCGGGACGCTGGCCGCGGCGACTCTGACGCTGGCGGTGTGTTGATGCGAGCTGTGGGTGAAGGCGAACGCGAGCGCGCCGATTCCGATCAGGTCGATCGCTACGACCGCCGCGATCAGCCGGCGCCGTCTGACACGGCGCCGGCTCGCGGTCGCGCTCACCAGGAGACGGACGCGTTGTTGCCGCCCGAGCAGGTGATTCCGCTTCCGGCGGGTCCGCAGGTCATCGTGTAGGCCTGGTTGGTCACCGGCGAGTACACCTGCACGGTGTTCGAGAGGCCGGGTGCGGCCTCCCATGCGGCGTGGACGTTCAGCGCGAACGGGCACGAGGTGTTCGGTCCGGCGATGATCCCGGCGCCGCAGTCGGTGCTGCTGCCGTTCGTCGATCCGCCGCCGCTCGTCGATCCGCCACCGCTGGTCGATCCGCCACCGCTCGTCTGCCCTGTCTGCTGTTGTTGGCGCTGTTGCTGGAGCGCCTTCTGATGTGCGGCCGCGGCCCGGGCGGCAGCCGCGGCGCCGTTGGCCCAGGAGATCAGGTTGTCGGTCCCGCTCAGGCTCGTTCCAGCTCCGGTCGCGACCGCGCCGATCGGGACGAGCGCGCTCTGGGCGCCGGTCACGAGCGTCCGCAGCTGCGAGACGCTCCCGCCCGCGGGCGATGAGAGCGCGGCCAGCACCGCGCCGAGATAGCCGTTCTCATCGGTCAGCGCCTGCTGAACCTGCTGGGAGAGTGTCTGGTATGCCCCCGGCACGGTCAGCACGGCGACCGCTCCTCGCGCGGCCGTGACCGCCGATTCGGTCTGTGAGGCGGCGTTCCGGGCGGCGTTGACGCTCGACCTGGAGCCGTCGATCGACTGCAGCGCGCTTGACATGGCCTGGTTTGCGCTGACCACGGGCGTGATCGCCGCCGTGAGCTTCTGGCGGTAGATGGTGACGCTCTGACCGTTGTGGGTGCTGGTGCTGCCGGAGCCGCCGCCGCTCGTGAGGATGATGATCGCGGCGACGGCGATCGCGACCAGCCCGAGCGCTCCCGCGGCGCCGATCAGCACCGCTTTGGCGCGGGTCGGGCGCTCAGCCTGCGGCCCGGCCGGCTGTTGCTGCGGGCTGGGCGGGGGTGCCTGCGCTTCGATCGGGCTGCCGCAGCCCGGGCAGAACGGGTCGTCCCCCGCGACATGCCCGCACCGTGAGCAGTAGCGAGCATGGTCGACCAGGGTCGGCATGTCGTGTTCGTCGATCGTCGCCATGGACGTCCCCCTCGTGTTCTGAAAGCCGCCCGTTGCCCATTAAGCGACCTGCTCGCCCTCATGCGCCGCGAACCGGCGGCAGTTCGTCCGCTGCGCCCCTTGTCCCGATCATACGCGCGGCCGCGACCATTTTCCAGTGCGAACACTACGGACCCGATCAGTACCAACCGCTGAGCCCGACGGCCGGCGCGGAGAGCCGGAACCGGCGCGCAGACCCCGCAGATCTGCTCTCATGCACCGTCGCCACACGCGGGCCGCGCGCATCCCGGTCCGGCACGGCGTGTTGCGTGTTTTGGAATCCGTGGGCCGGGCAGGGAAGATGTCGATCGATCCGGCTGTCTGCCGTTAACGAGAACATGATTGTCCACCTCGGTTGCGTCCTCGCCCTCCTCTACAGCGCCGATTGCGCGTACGCCGGATGGTGCGCGCTCCGGGATGCCCGTGGTCGTGCGCGTCTGCCGTTCGTCTGTGCGGCACTGCTGCTCATCGTTGGCTCGCTCGGAGCGCTGTTCGAGCTCGCCGCGCAGTCGATCAGCGCCGAAGCGCTTCTCGCCGGCTTGCTGCTCGCCGCCGTCGCCTACGTCAAGGCCCGACGGGTTCCGTTCGCGCCGCTCGCTTCCCTGTTCGCGGACAAGCCCCGGGGAGAGCACCCGTGGCCGTTGGATCCGGTTCCGCCGCGGGCGCGGTCCGTCATGAGGCCGTCTGTGATGACGCTGACGTTGCCGGCCATCGGATCGGTCGTCGAGCTCAACCAGAACTAGGACGTCGCCAGCGCCGTCGTGAGATGCGCTTGCTGGCTGGCCCCCGGCGCCAACCACCTCGGCCAGGTCCCTTCCGTCAAAGGGGGGCAGCCGCTCCGTGGCCCCTATGGAGCCGCTGGGGCGCGCGCAACCGGCGCGTGCTTGCGGGGGACGAACCTCGGCGCTCGGCCACGCGCCCGCGGGTAGTATCGCCTCGGGCGCAGGATCTGTCGTTGACGCCCATCAATCATCTCGGGGGTCTTCCATGGGCAAACTCGTCACGGTGCTAGTCGGCGCGGTCGCTGTGGCGGGCGGCACTGCCGCGCCGGCTTGCGCCGAGGTCTCGGGCAACTGGGCGGGATGGGTCGATGTGATTCACAAGGGATACGCGTTTGATGGGGTTCGCGCGTTCTTTCGGGTGCCGTCGGTGAACGTCGATAAGACGACGAACGGGAAAGGCGGCAACCAGGCTGTGTTCTGGGTGGGATTGGGCGGCTACGTGAAGGGCGACCCACTAATACTAATCCAGGCAGGGATCGGCGAGACGGCGAACAGGCGCACCGGCAGCGCTGAATACTGGAGCTGGTGGGAGGTCGAGCCCTCTCCCGGCGACGCGCGTTTCCCCGGCACGTACCAGCGGCGGTTTCCGAAGGACCCCAAGGTTCTCATCCGGGGGCCTAGTCGGCGTGACCTCGAATCTGTTCGCCGGCATCCAACGCGTCGCCAGCTTCGTCGAGCGCAGGGGCAGCGCCGATGAGCCATCCGAGATCGGGCCTGAGGTCGCCGCCGCTCTCGACGCCATCACGGCTGTCGCCTCATCGGTCTCGCGGTCGCATTCCTCGCGCTTGCGCTGAGCATCGACGACGGTGCGTCGCCAGCGCCACCTCTGCCAGACGGTCGGATTCAGCCGATACCACACGAGCTCGGCGGTCACCGGCGGTATCTCCCGGGGCGCGCTCCTGCGCGCACCGCCACCGCCCGCGTTTCTTTTCAGAGGGAAGGCCGCCACACGAGTCCTCGCGCCCCGGCCTGACAGCCGAACGAGGAGAAATCCCGTGCGTACAGGGGATGCGCGATCCAGGGCCCCTAAGGGCTCTGAAACTGGCGACCATCCCGAAACTGGCGACCATCAGGGCATCTTTCGTGTGAGCTTCAAAAAGTGCCTGGTTTGCAGGCATGTCTTGCGCAGAAAACTGGCGGACTAACTGGCGACCATCCCCTCATGCTTAGTCTGGTCGTAGACCTTGAACATCGTCAAGTACACCGAGATGAAGATGACGCAGGCTGCGGTCGTCCGGGACCCTGCGGCGTTCCCTTCAATCGCCGAGGCCGGAAAACCTCGAGTTCTGAGAACATGGGTCAAGTTCGCGACCTCGCTCAGCACCAGACATCGCCACGGGCTGCGCGGCTCGCGGACGTCGCTTGTGGGTCGACCAGAAGGCAAGCGCCGACCCCCTCGAGTTCCGCACTTCTGGTTACGCCCGGTCTCGCGCGTCGGCTGCCGCGATCCGCACGATCCCTTTCATGCGCCGCCCTGCTCGCGCCGGGCGATCGCGTTGGCGACCAAGTGCACCTACGATCCCGGCCGCCGCCGTCTCGGCCCGACTTTGGCTTTGCCGACTTGGTGCTGTGGATCCAGGCTCTCGGGATCAGCGGCGAGGAGCGTCCGCATCCTGGACCGGCTCGAGCGGCAGCCGAGCGACCCGGCTCGCGAGCGCTTTACGGCGGGGCAGTCAATCACGTCGTCGAGGGGCCTGACCTGGACGGGATCCTCGCTCGGGTGCCGCGCGATGGCATCACCTCGCTGTTCTTCCCGCCGACCTTGTGGGTTGGTCTGGCCAATCACCCCGGCTTTGCTAGCGCGGATCTGAGCAGTCTGCGGAAGGCCTACTACGGGGCGTCGATCATGCCCGTGCCGGTGCTCCAGAAGCTGCGTGAGCGCCTGCCAACGGTCGGCTTCTACAACTGCTTCGGACAATCGGAGATCGGGCCGCTAGCCACGGTCCTGCGGCCAAAGGAGCATGATCAGCGCCCTGACTCGGTCGGTCGCTCGGTGCTGTTCGTCGAGACCCGAGTTGTCGATTCAGAGATGAACGACGTGGCACCCGGAGAGCTGGGCGAGGTGCTCTACCGCTCGCCGCAGCTCTGCACCGGCTACTGGGGAAAGCCGGAGGAGACCGCGGAGGCATTCGCAGGCGGCTGGTTTCACTCGGGCGATCTGGTCCGCATCGACGATGAGGGCTATATCTTCGTCGTGGACCGCATCAAGGACGTCGTCAACACCGGTGGGGTGCTGGTCGCCTCGCGAGAGGTCGAGGATGCGCTGTACGGGCATCCCGCCGTCGGCGAGGTAGCCGTGATCGGTCTGCCACGAGCGCTGGATCGAGGCGATCAGCGCAGTCGTTGTCCTCAAGGAGGATGTCGAGGCTGAGGCGCTGATCGAGTTCGCCAAGCAGCATCTCGCGGCGCACAAGGTCCCGAAATCGGTGCATGTGGTTGACGAGCTGCCCAAGAACGCCTCCGGCAAGCTACTCAAGCGAGACTTGCGCCGCGCGTTCGGCGGGTCGGAATCCGCCGTCGCGGCGTCACCGATCCAAACCTCCAAATGACTGGCGCGCTCGCTTCGGCTCGTTGATAGCAGTCCGGTCGACACCTCGAAGGCGCCACCCAGCAGAGCTTCTGCGAACACCTGGCGAGCTCTGGTGCCGGCGGCGGCGACTAGGCGCGATGCTTTGTCGCCAAAGCGATCGCGTGGCGTGACGACCGCCGGGGCGCCCGGCCGACGCAGAGTGCTACGTGCGATCAGCCTTGGCGCAGCGTGGAAAGGAGAAGGTCGGGGCGGCAGCTCCGCAAGCCCGGATTCCGCGCTCAGCAGCGCACGCTGTGTTGGCGCCGATGTGCTCGTGGCGCGAGCAAAGCAAAGACGAGACTGACAGAGCGGGTGCGGCCCCGAGCCGGAGGATGTGCGCGCTGCGCTCGCGATCTACCACGGCCCCGCCAACCGTGCCTACACACCCTACTGCGCAAGGCCCATCTACTTGCGCTTCGCGCCCGGCGCTGACCTGCAGAGCGCCTCCGGAGATCAGATCGCTCCCGTCAAAGAGCGCAAAACCGCCGACATCAGAGACGCCTCAGTAGCAGCGGGGCTTATCGGAATGCTCGCGGGTAGCTGAGTGACCGACGGCCTGGACGGGACTCGGTCACGGCTGCGCCGCGCACCAGCTGTGAAGGGAATACTCGGTTTACCGCGGGCGCTGGGCCGTTGCGCTCGCAAGCGCCGCCTTGAGCAGCCTGTCGCCTTCGTCGTCTGCGAGCTGCGCCCGGCGCAGGTTGACGTAGTGGGCGCAGAGGCGGAGCTCATCGTCGCAGGCGTCGCGGTTACGGGCGTAGAACTCCCCGGCGGCGTCGTGGCCAAGCGCAAGCACCGCCTCGGCCGCAGCCGCGACACGGTGCGCGTGCGCGGCGACCAAACGCTGGTCGCGCCCGGCGACCGCCATTGCCAGCACCCGGCTCTCGTCGGCCACGACTGCCCGCAGATGCTCGATTAGGATGCTTGGCACCTCGGAATACGAGTCGACCTGGAACCAGTCGGTGCCGAATTGCTCGACCATGAATTCCGCTGACACTTCGCGGTCGTCGGGTTTGAGCGCCCCGATCACCCGGATGCCGTCGCGATGGGCCCCGGAGGTCGCGCGGCGGCACTCCTCAGGATCGTTGGCCGGCGCGTCGGTCACGACCACGATCAGCTTGTGCTGGGCCTCTGAGTCGCGCAACCGGTCGGTCGCGTGGCGGACGGCCTCGGCGGTCGGGGTTCCACCGCCCCCGCAGTTGCGGAACAGCAGCATCGCCCGGTCGGGCTCGCGGTGCGGGAGCTTGAACTCGTACAGCTCGACGTATTCCTCAAAGCCGTAGAAGCCGACGATCCCGATGTGCGTCTCACGGTCCTGGAAGCTTGCGAAGTGGTCCGCCATCTGCACCTGGCGAGCCTCGTCGCGGTCGAACATGACCGAGCCTGAGCGATCCGCCAGCAGCCAGAGCTCCAAGGTTTCTCCGCTGCCGACGCCAAGCGCGTCGCGCAGCTTGCGTCTGTCGGGCTCGTCGAAATCCCGCTCTTCGTAGGTCAGGCCCTGATGCTTGCCTGCTTCAACGAGCAGCTGCGCGTGCGAGCGGACGGTGGGGGCGGGATCTTGGTAGTTCACGTGGCGATCGACCATGGCGATAGTACGCGCGCTTTCCTCGAGCGCACACGAGAGTTCGCATGCGCTCGACGTCCGTCCGAGCGGCGTGTGTGCTTCGGCAGCGGCTCGCGCGAGCATCGGCATGACGTCCAGTGCCGGCGCGTGACGCACATTAGCGATCGCGGAGCTGAGGTCCATACGGTTAAGGTAGCTCTGATCACCCGTCCGGACCGGCCGTCGATGAGCGGCGGGGAGGACTCAAAGGCTCGCGATCAGCGCCTGCGCCAAGCCTGAGACGGCCGCCGCAGCGGGTCGCGCTCGTAGGCGTTGCGTCGGCTGGATGGTGGGAGGTCGACGCGCGGGAGTGAGCGGCTTCGTCGGTATCAGTGTGCTGCGAGCGACCGGCGCGGCGACGGTCTGCGGGGGTCTGGCTTGCCGAGCGGGCCACACGTGAGTCGCCAGCCGTCGCCGGACGGCCCACCGACAGCGAAGATCACTAGTACCGCTGGATTGCGCCGTGGAGGTGCACGTCGGTCTTAGTGTCGCCGTCGCGGAGCGCGAGCTCGCAGCCGGCGGAAACGAGCATGGGAAGAAACGGGCGACCCTGGGCTCCGGAGACATAGAGCACCCGCCGCACGTGCGCTACTCGATCAACCATGGAGCTGCCCAGGTGCTCAACCTGGGGGTGCCACCCGCATCGCCCGCGGCGCGCGATGGGAGTACGGTGTGGACGGTGGAGCAGGTCTCTGTCCAGGGCTGGTCCAGGACCTCGTATTCGCCACGAGCAGGTCTCGTTGCGCCTACTCCGTCGCCGAGGGAATTGTCCGCCGGCCGCCGCCGACGGCGAAGCGATCCCGGCTGACCCCAGGCAGGGTGCTCCAGACTGGGCGAACTAAGGCTAGAGAAGCACTTGGCCGACGTCGTCGACCGCGGTGGCGACGCGAGATGTAGCCGCGCAGCACCCGGTAGGTTCTTGTGGCGGGTGACGTTGGCGATCTTGCGCTCCTCGACGCCGGCGGCCGCGGCGGCGGTCGCGTAGCCGGCGCGCAGCGAGGTGCCCGGAGGAGCAGCGTGGGGGGGACGCCCGCGGCCTGGGCGCGGCGTTTGACGATCAGCGCGACGGACTGGTCAAAGAGCCGGTCCTCGGGGAGCGTGCCGCCGCGGCGCACCCGCCGGAACCCCGGCCCGCGGTGGATGCCCGAGGCCTCGCGGTAGGCGCGCAGCGCGCGACGGCGCACAGACGGTTTCCCGCGCGCGCGTACGGGACCGCGACCACGGTTCCTGCCCCGCTCCTGGTCGGGGTCTTGGATCGCGGATCGTGACGAGCAGAGCCAGCGGTCGTCGAAGCGCAGCTCGTCTGGGGCGGGCGCACGCTCTCCGACGAGTTCTTCGTCGGGCTTGATCGGGGTCCAGGTTCAGCTGATCGAGATCTCCTTTATGCCGCACAAGACGAGGCGTTGTTTTCGGGCGAATCGCCGTTCTGCCCGCTGTCACGGCAGGACGTGGCCTCACCTGCGTCGAACCAGGCACCGAGCATCCTCCGCGATCCATCCTCCAGCTACGCCAACATCGCCGTGAGTGGATTGCAGCGGGGCGATGGGGAAGAGGGGGGACATGAACACAGCGTGACCAGCCAGACGCACGTTGCCGGTGGTGCTTTGTTCACGGCGGCAGGGTTAGGAGCGGCAAACGCCGCCGGCTGGATGCACACGTCGGTGTGGGCGCTGGCGGTCGGTATCGCGTGGGGAGCGATCGCGGGAGAGCTTCCCGACATCGACCATCCGAAGGCGCGGGTTTCCCGGACCGGGGTGGCGTTCGGTGTCGCTGGCAGGGTGCTCGGGCTCCCTGCGCGGATCGTCGGCGTGTTCGTCCGCGGGCTGCGTGTGACGCACCGCGGGCCCACGCATTCGCTCACTTTCCTGGCGCTGTGGGCGGCGATTGCCGCTCCGTTGTACGTGGCGTCTGGCGGCGGTGTATTGGTCGCGCTGGCGTGGGTGGTCGGGAAGCTGGCCGCGGTTTCGCACACGGGTGCGCATCTGAACGCGCAGTCGGCGGTGCGGTTCCTGCTCGCGCATCTGGCGGTCGTGTACCCGTACGCTGTGGCGGCGACTGCGCTTGGCTATCTCTCGCACCTGGTGCTCGACTCGCTCACTGGTCCGATCCCGTGGGGGTGGCCGTTCGCTCATCGGCGCGTCGCGCTTGCGCCAGCTGCGCTCAGGATCCGCACCGGCTCCTCGATCGAGACTTGGCTGCTCAGGCCGGCGATCACGATCGCTGCGATCCTGATGTTTCTCGAGGTCGTTGGAATCCCTTCGCATCCGCGCTGAGTCGATTGGCTCGCTGCGCGTCCACGCGTTTTTCCGTGTGACGCAGATCAGCGGTCCAGGCGCACGGCGAGCTCCTTGCGCTGGCGCTCGCTGAGCCCTCCGAACGTCTTGCTGGGCGAGACTCGGCAGCTGTTGAGAATCTTGGTTGCCTTTACGCGCCCGTGGCCGGGGAGGGCGAGCAGCATGTCTAACACCTTTGCGGTTTCCAAGTACGGGGGCGGATCGACCAGCAACGCGGCGAGCGGCACGCGGCTGGACTTGAGGTCGCGCTTGAGCTGCGCGCGCCGCGAGCGCGGACCTCGTTGGCCTTGCTCAGGGCGTCCATGCGCTGATCCAGCGTGCGCTCGGGTGCCCGGTGGTGGTCGAGTGGCTCCTGCTCCCGGGACTCTGCCGTCATCCGCCCCGGCAGCTTAGCCTTGGCCCCGTCCCTGGTGGCAATCCGTCTTCAAAGCACGCGCCGAGAGATGCTGTTGGCCAATCGCTGCGGCTCAAGCGCAAGCGCCTCGCGCGCGCCACCGCCAGCACCGGGGCCGGGATCCACGCGCACGTGATCGGGCCAAGGGATCTCCGCGCAAGAGCGCGTCGCGGGACGGAACCGTCGCTGCAAGTGCTGGGGTTACGGGATCGCGGCGGCGGGGCGAGCTACGATGCTGGTGGGCGCGAGCGACTGACCTAAGCGAAGTGCAGGCGTCAGGGGCTCACGGTCTGCCGCGCGGCTTTGCCCCTCGAGGGCCTTATTCGGCTCTCCGGGGTGATCGTAGGTGAATCCACGGCCGACGAGACCCGTCCGAAGCGCAGCTCTCCGAGCTCTGGCTGTAGCCGAGCGAAGGCTGGCACGCGCCGTGATCGCTGCGGATCATCGACCGCCGCCGCGTCGCCGATGCCCGGGGGCAAAACCCAAAAACCCAAGGCGCTTGCAGGGGTTATGCGCGTTCGCGCGGAGCGCCCGAGCGCCTGAGGCAGCGCCGTCCGGCCAGGGTTTCGCCGGCATCCATGCCGGCGAGCGACGCCCTCACGCAGGCCGCCTCCAACCCCCGAAGCAGGGTGGAGAAACGACCCTCAAACCCGCACCCGAGTTACAGAACCCCGCTCATCAGTACAAAAGGCCTGCTCAGAGGCCAAACCGGCCGCGGATCTCACCTCCGATCATCCACGGAGCCCCCCTTATTCAGGCTCTCCTGGCATGATCGTAGGTGAAGTCACGCGAACGGGCGTTCGTGTGGGAGTGTCAGAGTGACCGGGCCGCAGGTGAGGTGAACGAGTGCGAGTGCGGCCTGGGCGGAGTGGAATCCGTATGCGCGTCGAACGATCAGTTTCACCTTGTTGTTCAGCGCTTCCGCGCGGGCGTTGCTGAGCTTCAGGCGGCGGGCGGCGAGGATGCCCTCGCAGTGCTTGCGGATCGTGCGTCCCAGCCGGATGAACGGCTTCAGGCGGCAGCGGGAGAGGCGGGCCAGCAGCCGATCGATCAGTTCGCTGACGGCCTCGACGGTGAGGCCTTTGGCGAAGATCGCGCGGACCATCTCCTTCATCGCCCAGGCGCGTGCGAGCTTCCCGCCGCCTGAGCGGATCGCGGCGAGGACGGTGGCTTGGTGGTCGGTGAGATCGTCGGGGTTCTTCAACAGCGCCCAGCGGTCGCGCTTGAACTGCTTGGCGGTGTCGGCCTGGCCCGCTTGGCGCAGCTCGTTCCAGTGCTCGCGGCGGACCTCGTCCAGCGCCTTGGTGGCCAACTGGACGACGTGGTAGTTGTCGATCACGATCGTCGCCTGCGGCGCGTGCGCTCGAACGGAAGCGGCGTAGCCGCCGGTCATGTCCATCGAGACCGCCGTCAGCCGCGAGGCGCGCGCGAACAGGCACGGGTCGAGCTCCTCGCCGCCCTGAAGCCACGCGCCCGCGATGCCCTCGCCGGCGCCGACGGTCGGGCACGGCCCGAACGGGACCATGATCGCCGGCACCGGCTCCCACGACGAGGACCCGGCAGGCGCGGGCGGGTCGGTGGGCGGCGGGTCCAGCGCGTCGAAGAACTCATCAGCGGCGGCCTGGCCCTTGCCCTCGCAGCCCCACACCACGCAGCCGTGGTCGTGATCGCCTGCCAGCGTCAGATACCTGTGGCCCTTGCGCCACGCGACCTCGTCCAGCGAGATGTTGAACAGATCCTTGAGGCGGTCCTCTGACAGCAGTTCGTCGCCGACGCGCTTGATGATCCGCCCGACGGTCTCCCAGTCGATCCGCACTAGCCGGCAGATCGCGGTCTGGTCGGTCTTGGTCGCCAGCCAGGCGACGGTGTCTTCGAAATCGCGGGTGAACCGGGCGCCCTGGCGGGCGAACGGAACGCCCTCAACCAACGCTCCGTGCTCGGGGCAGCGAAGACGCCGCAGCCGCGCACGGATCTCCAGCCGTCTGCGCGCCCCGAGATCCACATGCCGCCACACCGAATCGTGATCCTGAACGCTCTCCCGATGCGGCGTGGAGTACGAGCACTTCGGGCACTGAAGGCGACGGTGCTTGAGCGCGACCGTGACCACCACCCGGCCCGGCTCGAAGCGCACCTTCCTGACCGAAGCCCCCGCCAGACCCAGAAGCCGGTTGAATGCTGTAGTGACGCGCACGGGCAACGACCTCCAAGTTCGGACCATCTGACAAGCCCGAACCTACGGCCGGAACCTGTGCGCGTCCCACGGCGACACCGCAACCAGCGACAAAAACCGCTCAGACCAGGAGAATCGACCCGGCCGGAACCCCGAGTCACCTACGATCATCCACGGAGCCCCCTTATTCATGCGCGCCCCGTTGTCGCGCTCGCGCCCGCTTTCCTCGCAGAGCCTCGGAGCTTATTGACAGCGGAATCGGTCAGCCGTCCGTGGCCCTCCGCATCGGCGAGAGGACGTCACGATCGCCGGATGCGGCAAGTTCTCGACCGAGTGCGTCGAGGGCCAGCGACGGCGCTGTTACGCGGCGTTGTCGAGCTCGTCGCGGATCTCGCTGAAGACCCGTCACAGCAAGGGGAGGAGACCGGTCGGTCGGAGCGCTTGAGCGCGTCGACGTAGGGGGGATCACACGTAGCGCGCGGGCCCCCGGCTCGCATCAGCACGCACGCCAAGAATCCGCCGCCAGCCGGTCCCGGGGGATCGGGAGGCCCGCGCGCTTGGGCGCGGCGTTTGACGATCAGCGCGACGGACTGGTCAGACAGACGCACGCCGGTGAGGCGTGTCGCGCGGCGCATCTGTTTCCCGCGCGCGCGTACGGCACGGCGATTTGCGCCCCTGCCTCGGGCCTGGTCGCTCTTGGACGAGCCAATCGGTTCATCTTGAGCGCCGCGCGCGGCGTCGAACTGGAGATCCTCGACGTCGAGCGCCGACGAGCTTGGAGCCGCAGCGCGGCGGCGAACCCGAGCAGCAGCAGCCCCGGTCGCGGCGGCCAGCGGAGCGTCAAGGTGTCGATCGGCTCGAGCAGCCCGTTCGACCGGGGGTCGAGTTCGAACGGCGCGGCCTTGCGCAGCGGGCGGGTTACCCCCGTGCTCGCGGCGGATCCCCGACATCGCCGCGGTCACGGCGCCGGAGTCGCACGGTGTTCGGATGATCCAGGGCACGGTGTGCGGCGGCTATCGCGAAGATTGGCGCCATCGGTGGCGCCGGCGTATGGTCGGTGGATCGGGGGCTTCGGTCTCGACGAGCAGGCGGACGCCGAGCAGCCGGCCATGCTCGTAGACGCGCTCGATCACGTACCCGTTGAGCTCGAGCTCGCCGATGACTACGGCGGGAAAGTCGATCCCACCGGCGCGCAACTGATCGAGCGTCACTGGCTGGTTGCCCGTGCGCCGTAGTCGCTCAAGCATCCGCAGCTATTGGGTTTCAACGAGCGTCATCGACCGGATCCCTGAACATATCGCGCCCGATAATGCTCGCTATGACAGGATCGGAGGGAGATCTGCGCGCGAATGGGGGGGAGACGAAGGACGGGTCCGACGCGATCTCGCGCGATGTCACAATTGGGATGATCGCCCGATGCTGACAAGACGAAAGGTCATGGTCGGGCTGGGGGCGGCGAACCTGGCGATCGGGAGTGCGATGCTGCCCGCTGAGCTGGGGATGCGGCGAGCGGCGGGCCACGGGGTCGTCGCGCTCGAGTTCGCGGGCTCTGAGCGGCGCGCGCGGGCGCTGATGCGAGCGTGGGGGCGCGACGGTCGCAGGGCGGCGCGCCGGTTGCAGTGGCTGGACTTCGCCTATCTGGCCACGTATGCGCCGTTTCTTCGCCTGGCGACGCTGGCCGCCGGCGAACGGCTCGCCCGCCGCGGCCGCCATTCCCTGGCCGGCGCTCGCTCCGCAGCTTGCCCAAGCCCAGCTTGCCGCCGGCGCGTTAGACGCTGTGGAGAACGCCGCCCTGCTGAGCATGCTGGCCGACGCGCGAGGTGACGGGCTGCCCCGGCTGGCTTTCGGCTGCGCTGCGGCCAAGTTTGCTCTGCTCGCTGCTGGCTGGCTGCACGCATGCCCTCACGGCGAGCATGATCGCCTCGACCGCGTCGCCCAACTCGCTGCCGGCCGGGGTCACCGCGCTCAGCTCGCCCGGATCCACCGCGTACGCCCACCTGACGCCGCACGCGCGTAGGCTCGCCGTCCGCCATCCAGCAAGCATCGGCCTCCCGGTAGTAATGGAACAGGAACGTACGCTAAGCCGCTTGGCCGAGCTCGCGTAGCTGGCGTCGTTGTCCGGCCGCATGCTCGTGGGGCAGCGTGAAGGGGGACTTACCGAGCGCGGTTCCGGTAGCAACGGCGTGGGCTTCACTCCGGCACGGCAGCCCTGCTTGTGGCGATGAGCAGGGCCGCGATCGACTTCTGCCTCCGACCCTGCTTTGCGGAGTTCGCGGTACTTGTCGTTGGCGGCGGAGGAGGGGTTTGCGGACCAGCGCTGCCGAGTGCTGAGATTCGTCCATCTCGCGACCATTGTCGAGGCACGCCGCCGCGCCCCCGTTTCAGGCTGAGCAGCAGCGTGGCGTTGCATCTTGGCGCCTGTCCAGCAACGGCGACAACGTGCGCGTATGCGTGTCGACGACGATAACCGAGCACGGACTCGATGTCAGTGACTGACTGCCAGCCGGCCAGGCTGAACGCGCGTCGTCGACGATCAGCGTGGCGTCGCCTGGAAGCAAGGCGGCTCTGAGTCAGGGCCCGTTGCCACTGCCGCGACTTGGCTCGTCGAGCTACCCAGCTATCGGCGCTGCGTGTCCGTCCGAACAAACATTCGGATATCGCCGAGCGCGTCTTCGGCCCGACCGCCGATCTCCGGGTCGTGGACGAGTTCCTCGAGGAGCGGCAAGATGACGTCGAGGTCAAGCTCGCCGTGCAGACGGGCCAGGTGGCCGATGCTCGTCACTGCGCAGCCGCGAACCTGAGCTCGGGGGTCGCGCGCGAGCCGCCGACATTGTTCCTGTACCCATCGCCAGTCGTCATCGTGGAGGGCCGACGTCACGAGCGCCCGACAGACAACGTCAGCGCCGCCAGAGGCGAGCGCGCGTTCAGTGTCTTCACGCGAAATTGGGTCTAGGGTCTCGTAGTCCATTGTCAATCCCGAAGAATCTTGCCGCGGCGGTCGGCCATCCCAGCCTGGATGAGTGTGTTCTTCTGGGACTGTTCGAGCTGATCCCACTCGCGTATATGGCCATGATACTTGCCTGGTGCATGCGAGTCGAAGATTACGAACTCGCCGGTGTCGTAGTCGATCCCGACGCGGCGGGGTGAGGTGTCCTTGATCTGGAGCGAGTGGTCGAGGGCGCCTTGGCCGTTCTTCGGTGCCTTACTCGCGCGCACGCCTGTTGGCCCGTCCTTGGTCCATTTCGGGTGCTTCGGGTTCCATTCGTATTCCAGCCGCCGCATCGCGCCCACGCCTCCGGGCGCCGCTCGGGCTCCCTTCTGTAGAGCCTTGCGCCATGGGGATCGGAAGAGACCTCCAAGGCCGCGGAACACTTTCCCGACCGATCGCCCGATGAACCTCAGCAGCCGAACGATTGAGCCACCAAACACGAGTCCGATCGCGAGAAGCTGCGCAAGCCGTCCGCGAACGAATCCGCTTCCAAACTGAGCACCCTTGCCGGTTCCGCCTTTCTGCTTGGCCTCGTAAAGACTGTTTGGATCTTCAATCAAAGAAGCCAGCGCAGCGGCGTCATCAAGAATCGACGCGTCGCCGCCGTGGCCGCTCGTCGGTCCCTCGTCATGCGTTCCGCCCGGCGCACCGGCCGATTTGTCCTGTGCTTGCCCGCCGGCCTTGCCGTGCGCTTGGCCGCCGGCCTTGCCCTGTGCTTGTCCCCTGGCCTTCCCTTCCGCACTTGGAGACGCTCCCTGGCTCTTTCTGCCAGGCCCGGTGTCCTTGCCGCCAGCATCACCTTTGTCGCCAGCGGCTGGTGCTCCCGATGGGTCAGGAGGACCAGTTCCGCCGGCATCACCAGCGGTCGGGTGCAAACTCGATCCCAAGGACCCTTCTTCAAACACGGAGATCTTCCGGCGCCTCAGGACCTGATCTGCTACCCAGTGGTTCTTCCCGATCTTGTGGAAGGTGACATTTCTAGCGTCGTAACCGTAATCCCAGTAAACCTGCCGAAGCTGCTCTTGCGTAGAGTTGTCACTAATCCGGGGGTCGTGGATATCGGGGATGTCATGGGTGTCTTCGGCAGGCTCCTCCGGCTGCCGGAGCAGCTTTGTCGTCCGACCGGTCTCGCTTTGAACGACATGCGCCAGCTCATGGGCGATTAGGCGCCGTCCTGCTGGGCTCGTCGGCGCGTACTGGCGACCCGCGAATGCGATGTTGGACCCGAGCGCAAAAGCACGCGCACGCAGGCGCGCGGCTGCGTCGGCCGCCTCAGGGTCCGTGTGTACGCGGACCCGCGAGAAGTCGAACCCGAACCGTGGCTCGAAGTACGACCGCAAGTCGGGAGCGAGTGGCGCACCACCTCCTCCGCCGCCTGGCGACGGAGGAACCGGTGCGGGCCGCTCTCGCCCTGGGGAGCGGGAAAGAGCAGCATGCGCCGCGCGGTTCGCCTCGTGCTCAAGCGGATCGTTGACCGTCCCGACGACCTCCTTGGGTGAGGGAGAAAAAGCTGCCTTCGGAACAAACATGCCCAGCCCGTTGCTGATGAGTCGGGACTAGCGGGCCTCGGCCAGGCCTGGGTTACGAATAACCGAGCACGACGGCGTCACAATGTCGGAATCGTAACGTTGGTGGAACACCGCTAGCCGGAAGTTTTTGCCTCTGGGGGCCAGATTTCCCCGTGTTTGCAGGGGATCGGGCTTTCGGAACCCAGAATTTGTAGACACTAAAAAGGTTGACATTCACAGTCATATGTGAGAGAATTGCCCCGTGCCGAAGCGGGGTGGCAAGGTTCACGTGGCGACGACGCGTCGTCACTACAAGGAGACCGAGTACAAGACCACGTTGTTGCGCCGCTCCTACCGCGAGGGCGGCAAGGTCAAGAACGAGACGCTCGGCAACCTCTCGCATCTGCCCGACCACGTGATCGACGGGCTGCGCGCGATGCTCGCTGGTCGGCGACTGGTGGACCTCGACAGCGATTTTGAGATCGTGCGGTCGCTGCCGCACGGGCACGTCGCGGCGGTGTTGGGGGTGTTGCGCGAGCTGGGGCTTCATATGGAGGTCGGGTTGTCAAGGCGTAGGGGTGATCGGCCATCGCGTGGTGGGAAGGTTGCAGGGGGCGTGATGTGGTTCTCGGCTGCCGGGGCGACGCGGCAGCGTCCGTGTTCGCGACGGTGGTCAGCCTCATATGCGGGGACTTGCCCAAGACCTTTGTTCGTCGCACGGTCCGCCGTCTGAGATCGAGCGCGGCCCGCTGGTGGCGGGTTGCTCACAAGCCAGTCGCGGACTGATTGTGCGCGAGTACGGAGGCGCCGCGCCGTCCCGGCAGCCGAGAACGGTTGTGGATTGCTGGTTAGGCTGTGGCGCCAACCTCGTGCTTCGGCGGGAGCGAGGCTGCCTGCGTGAGGGGGTCGCCCGCCGGCATCGACGCCGGCGGAACCCGCGCGACGGCAGCTGCAGGGCGAGGGGTATGTGCTGTATGACCTGTCCTCGAGTTATCTTGAGGGGCGCTGTTGTGAGCCTGCGGAGATCGGGTATTCGCGCGATGGCAAGCCAGGTAAGCCGCAGATCAGCTACGGGCTGTGCTGCGCCCCCGAGGGGCAGCCGATCTCGATCGAGGTGCACGCCGGGCCTTTGAACGGGCTCGAGCGGGCGGGGCTGGTGTCGGTCGCGAGCGGCGCGCTGTGGTTTACGCATCCGCTGGCGAGATCTGCCGCCTACGCCGCCGGGTCCGCTGCCGAGCGCCGCGCCGCTCATCAAGCGCTGGCAGGCTGGACGGGCGGGGATCGGCGCGCCTGGCACGTTGCGGCAGCGGCGTTCGGCGTCGACGAGCAGGCCGCGGCAGCGCTCGAACAGGCCGCCGAGCACGCCCGCGAGCGCAGCGGGTTTGCCGCCGCCGCGGCGGCGCTCGAGCAGGCCGCCCGCCTAAGCCCCACCGACGCCGACCGTGCCCGGCGGCTCGTGGCAGCAGCCGACTCCGCCCGGCTAGCCGGCCGCGCCGACGACGCGCTGCGGCTACTCGACGCTGCGCAACAGCAGACCCCGGGTCCCGAGCTCGCGGCCGCCAGCCTTGACGTCCGGGCCCGCGCCGAGCTGGCGCGTGGGCGTGCCCGCACCGCCCACCGGCTGTTCGCCCGCCAGGCGGCGCAGCTCTCCAGGCAGCCGCGCCCGAACGCGCGGCCGAGGTGCGCGCGCAGGCAGCGATGGCCGCCGTCCTGGCTGGGGACCTGGCCGACGCGGCCGCGACCGTGAGCATCCAGGCGCCGGGCAGCCCGCGAGGCGCGGGGGCGCAAACGGGCGTGTTGCAGCTGCTGCTCGGCTACACGCTGCTGCGCACCGGCCGCACCGCCGACCAGGCGCTCATCGACAACGTGATCTGCGACGCACGTGCCACCAGCGCGCTAGGCGAGCTTCCCTACCCGCTGAGCGTCTCGGCCTATCTCGACACGCGCCTGGGCCGCTGGGCGGAGGCCTACGCGAGCGCGTCCGAGGCGTTGGCGCTGGCGCGCGAGACCGGCGGCGAGCTGTGGCGCTGCTTGGCGCTGTCGAGCCTCGCCCTGATCGAGGCGGGCCAGGGCCGCGAGACCGCCTGTCGCGAGCACGCGGGCGAGGCGCGCTCGCTTGCCGCCAGCCTCGACATCGAGTGTCCGCGCGACGTTGGCGACGCGCTGGGCCTGCTCGAGCTCGGCCTCGGCCGCCCCCAGCAGGCGATCGCCGAGATCGAGCCGATGATTCAGGTGCCCAAACAAGCCGGCGGGGAGTTCGCGCTCAGAAACTCGCTGCCCGACCTCGTCGAGGCCTACGTCCGGACCCGTGACCCGCGCGGCGAGGCGCTGGCGCACCAGCTCGCCGAGCTCGGCGCCAGACTCGCGCAGCCAACTTCGCTTTGGTTGTGGCTTTCGTCGGAGACGATCCAGAGTGGCCGGTGCAGCTTGTCCCGAAGCTGTTCCCACGGCGAGCCGTCGCCGGCCCAGTCGGGCTGGGCTCGGCGGAGGCGAAGCCGTGCGTCACCGTTGCTCCCGCTGTCCGCCTCGGCCTCGTTCCAAGAGGCGACGGTCAGCACCCAGATTGGGGTTCCGACCACAAGTCTGCGAAATCCAACGCTAAGCGTTAGTCGCCGTTGGGCCTAGCCGTCGGTCGCCCCAGTCATTGGCGTGAGATTCAACGTGTTGCTCGGCATTCCGCCTGGGGGATCGATGGCCCCCGGGTTGTTAGCTAACACGATCGGGACGCCCGCTTTCCCAGCGACAGGAGGAGTGTCGCGACGATCGAGACCGTCCGCCGAGAGCCTCCCTGTGCCCGAACGGAAGTCTCCCACGACGGCGTTTCGCGTCCATGCGCCTGGCAGGCGAGCGAGCAGCTCGGCCAGCCGCCGCTCGTGCTCGGCGCACGCGGCGTAGACCAACTCGTCGTCCACCCCCGCCAGCAGCTCGCTGCGGCACAGCGCCTCCGCCTCGGCGAGGCGCCCGGCGATGGCGAGCTCCGCGAACGCGGGCGCGTCGACCCAGGCGCCCGTGAGCGCCACGCGCTCCCGGTCGGCGGCGAGCAGCCGGCTCGCGATCCCCAGGCCCTGGCGCAGCTCGGTGAGCGCGCGGCGCAGGTTCGCGCGGGCGGCGTCCTCGGCGATGTCAGGCCAGAACCGGCCTGCGAGCTCGCGCCGCGCATGGGAGCCCGGGTGCAGCGCCAGCCACGCGAGGAGCACGCGCGAACGACGCCCCTGCAGGATCGCCGGCCGGCCGCCGCCCTCGACCCGACAGCCCGCTGAAGACCTGGATCTCGCGCATCCGACCCTCCTGCGCCCTTGCGCCCGAGCACGACGCGGTACTCGCCGTCGGCGCGTTCGTCAGTGATCGCGTAGAGCTCTTCGAGGTCCGCGCGCAGCCAGCCAGCGGCCCTTCGCCTCGGTCATCCGCCGCAGCATGATGGTCGAGGATGCTCGGATAGCGGATCGGATCTGCACTACCTGGTGCCGATCGGGCGGGCGAGCATGCCCGGTGCCGCGGGCCGATAGGCGCCTTGGGTCGGTAGCTCGTACTCCCTCCTGGGCATGGTCAGCTAGCGGTATAACCGACGCTCTCGGCGGTCGGCGGCTTGTAGCCCGATTCTCCTGCCTTCCCCATCGCAGCGATACCTTCCTCGAAGGTCATCAGCGGAGTGGTCTTGACCGCCTTGACCGCGCCACCCGCTGAGACCGCCATCGAGAAGGCCGCGGCGCTCTCGTTGTCCGGCATCTCGAGCAACGCCACGATGTCATAGTCCCCGAACGAGATCCACTGGTCGAGCTTTCCGCCGAGCCGCGTGACAACCGGTCGCACCGCCTCCAGGCGGTTCTGCGGCTGCTTGACGAGAGCCGCCCAGCCCTCGGATGTGTAGGCGACCTGCACCAGATAATGTGCCATTCGCTCCGCCTCCCCGGCGGCTGAAGTATTCTGAAGGACAGCTTACCGCCTGGGGCGTGGGCGACAATCTCGCAGCTGCTCCAATGACGAGAGCCCCTTTTTCGGAATGTCCTGCAGGTTCCGTGGGTCGTGGGGTCCGCGCCATCATCGGCGCGAGATCCAACGCTTAGTGTTTGTCGCCGCTAATTAGTGCCGGTTGCGTTTGCGTGCGCTGCGCTGCGCCTTGCGGCGCTTGGCGCGCTGCTTGGGCGCGTGCGACATGGCGGGGCCGGGTTTCGCGGCGTGGATCATGCGATCGGCGGCGGGGCCGACGATGGCGTTGCGCTGCTCGGGTGGTCGGTCGTTGAAGTCGGCGATCCAGGCGTCCATCGCGCCCGGCGCGCTTGGGTCGATCCCTTCGGCGAGCATCTGCATCACCAGCGACTTCGCCGGTCCCCATCGTGACCGGTCGCGGGCACGCTCGAGGAACTCGCCGCGCAACGCGTAGCAGGTCTGTGCGAGCTGTTCGACCGGTTGGCCGGAGAGGCTCGCCCGTGCGTCAAGGAATTCCAGGAACGCGCAAGCGCAGTGGGGAACCGCGGGGAGCGTTTGTTCCTCGACGCTGATCTTGCGCGGGAAGTGATCGAGTAGGTACTCGGCCAGATCCGCCTGCGTCCAATGGCACAGGCGCCCGTCGGCGTAGTCGCGCTTGTATTGCAGCATCGAGGACGCCACGAAGTCACCGTGCTGCCACACCACACCGCCAGGCGAGTGGGTCGCGCGCGCATGCTGCTCGAACTCGTCGAGCAGCATGTCCATCTCGCGGTCGGAGTCCTCGTCCTCGTCGCCTTGGTCTTCGTCTCGGTCCGCGTCGTCGATCAGCTGCGGGTCGTCTTCCCATGGCGCCAGCACGGCTGGGCGCGGCAGCCCGGCCGGATCACCGGTCAGCACGCGTGACACGATCACCAGCGCCGGCCCGGTCTCGTGCCCGAGGGAGACCTGCGCGTCGACCGCGCGTTGCGCCGCCGTGAGAACACGCGCGGTGAGCTCTTCGGCCGTGATCGACACAGGCGCGCCCACACCGTGCACGCCGTCTGACAGCAGCTCGCGCACGGGAGCGATCGGCCCCGGCGGCGTGATCGAGCACCGCACGAGCACGTCGCCTACGTCTTGATGCTCGATCCCCAGCAGCGCAGTCTGGACCTGTCGCGCGCCGGGTCGGCGCAGCAGCGCGACTAACAGCTCGGCGTCCGGCCCGTCAATGCGTGCGGCGTCCTGCACGGCGAGCATCCCGAGCTCGGCAGCGATCGGCGAGACGATCCCCTTGTCGGCGAGGCGCTGCGCGGCCGCCCGCGAGCGCGCGGCCAGCGGCTCGCCGCCGAGCACCCCGAGCGCCGCGAGCAACCCCGCGGCGTCAACGTCGCCGCGCGCCTCGACTGCGTCAAAGACTGCCGAAGCCACCTGCTGGGGCATCTCGAACTGCTCCAGCGGTACTAGCAGAGTCGCGGCGAGCTGCTCCAGATAGGCCGGCTCGTCAAGCGCTGTCGCGTCGTCGAGCATCGTCAGAAACGCCGGGATCATCTGCTCGTGCAGGAGCTCTGCCTGAAGTTCGCTAACTGACGACATTGCGCAAGCGTAATCACGCGGGCGGCTGGATCGCCCGCGCTTCCGCGGTCGCTGGCCATTCGGGCGTCGGCCGCGACCAAAGCTCATGACCCACCGAGGCGACAACCCACAATGATGCGGCTAATAGCCATTAGTCGCTGCCTGTCGCCCGGCGGACGGCGACTAACGGTGCCAGCCGCGGCAGCTATCCCGTTCCGTCTGCGACGACTAATAGGGTCGCCGCCGTGTCCGAGGAGTGGCGAAACCCGTCCGAGGCGCTGGCGGGATACGAGCGATGGCTGGCCGGGCTGCCGTTGGCGGAGCGCACCCGCCGAGAGTACCTGCGGTGGGTGCGTGTGTTCTGCGGCTGGCTCACCGACGGCCTCGACAGGCAAGCGGTCGGTGATGACCCGCTGGTGGATCGTCGCGCACGGGATTACGCCGCCCGGGATTTCAAGCGGTTCCTCAAGCTGGAGCGGGCGCTCAGGCCGGCGTCGGTGAACCTCGCGTTGGCGGCGGTCGATCACCTCTACGGGCATCTGGGGCTTGATCGCGCGAACGTCCGCCGCGAGGAGCTCCCCAGGGTCGCGCCGCGCGCGCTTGACCGCGATGAGCAGCGGCGGCTGCTGCGCGCGATCGAACGCGCGACCGGGCGCGACCGGGCGCTGGTCGTGCTGCTGCTGTTCACCGCGCTGCGGATCTCCGAGGTCGTCGCGCTCGATGTCGAGGGTCTGCGAATCTCGCCACGCAAGGGGATCGTCGTGGTCCGCTCGGGGAAGCGGGACTCCTATCGGGAGGTGCCGCTCAACGCGCTCGCCCGCCAGGTCCTGACGGAATGGCTCGAGCAGCGCAAGCAGCTCGACGTCGACACCGACGAGCGGGCGCTGTGGATCAGCCGCGGGCACACGCGCCTGTCGCCGCGCGCCGCGGACGCGTCCGTCCGACGCGTCGCCAAGGATGCGGGGCTCGAGCTCTCTGCGCACGTGCTCAGGCACACGTGTCTGACGAACCTGGTCCGCCAGGGTGAGGATCTGGTGATGGTCGCCGAGATCGCCGGGCACGCGAAGATCGAGACGACCCGCCGCTACACCCTCCCCTCCACCGCGGACCGCCAAGCCGCGATGGAACGGATGGAGATCGAGTTCTGATGGCCGGCTGGCCCTCCGCCGCGCAGCGCCGCGAGCTTGGGTCCTTCCCCGGGCACGCGGGCCCTGAGGACGTGGAACGGTTCTTCGAGCTCGCGCCTGAGAATCTGCGCTGGGCCGCACCGCCCCGCTCGCGCCAAGCCGTCATTCCTCGGTCTGTCCGTCCTCCAAGCGCTCGGAGCCTGGATGCGTGGCGATTTCGAGCTGGCCCCTGATGCGGTACGCGCCGGACGTGCTTGCTGCGGGAGCCCTGCACCACGTGCACCCAGACAGCAGTTGCTCTGTGCTTACGGTGCGACGTTCTGGTTCATGCGGAAAAGGTTGCCAGGATCGTAGGCGCGTTTGACCTGACGAGGTGAATCGGGTCGAGCAGCTCGGTGCGGATCTTCGCTGGCAGCGGAAGGTGCGTCGGAATGGTCTCGATCGTCAGCCCAAAGGGGATGCCGAGCACGATCGGCAGCTGCGAGCCGCGAAGCTTTCTTTGAGACCCTTCAGCCCCGGGATGTTCTCGAGCCCGTTCGCGATCCAGCGGCCCTCGGATAGGACGAATGCGGTGTCATGCCCGCCGACGCTGGCGACGGGAACGATCGGCACGCCTGAGCGGATCGCCTGGCGTACGAACCCATGGCGCCCGCCGAGGACAGCCTCATCGCGCCTGCGCCAGTTGCGCATCGCGTCGACCTCGCCCCCCGGCCAGATGATCACGTCGCACCCGGTTGCGCGACTGCGCAACCTGGCTGGCCCAACTTGAGGTCGGCGAGTACCCGCCGGTGATCAACCTGGACCTCCGAGAGTAAACGCGCGAGATCCAACGGTTTGCGTTTGTCGCCGTGCTCGACCTCTGGAGCGCGGCACCCCGCCTACCCCACATTTGCAGGTGTTTCGTGGCGTCGCAAGCGGGCTCCGGCGCGGGTTGCGCTGCAGTCGAGCCGAGCGGCGCCTGTTCGGAGTCGTGCTGGTTCGTGCGCCCTCCTGACGGTCCCGATTTCCCCAGTGGTTACGGGCCGTTGGCGACGGCGACAAATAGAAAGCGTTGCCGGTCGCACGGTTGCTCTCGGAGGTCCTAGACGAGGAACTCAAGACGCTACTGGCATCCTCGAACCAGAGCATTGCTCTTGCAGCGCGTCAGAGGCTCGAGCGCATGGTCAACGACGACAGCAGACGAGTTGCCGAACGGGCGAGCGAAGCGCTTGCCGGGCTCATAAGCGACGAAGAAGAAGCGCCACGCGAGGCCAAGCTCCAGGCCCTCGGGCAAGCCGAAGATCGGCCCCGGTCCACGCGGCCGAGCCATGACCCTTCAACCGGGCGACACGGCACCCGAGTTCACGCTCCCCGACCAGCACGGCGAGGCGGTCACGCTGTCAAGCCTGCGCGGCAAGACGGTCGTCCTCTACTTCTATCCCGAGGCCGACTGGCTCGGATCGGGATAACCGGAATGTCGCCACAGCGGTCGCGTGACGTCAGGCGGCGGGAGGCGGAAGCGATTGCCCCAGGCGACGGCGAACTCGGACGTTCGAGATGGATGGTGCGACGCGAGGTCGCACGAAACGAGTGAACTACCGGATTGGAGGATCAGCTGATGTGATCGAGTAGTTCCAGGTCCGTGCTCAGATGACCTGGCCCCGCCCTCGACGTGCGCTGCCGGTAACGGCGGGGTGCGAAGCTCGGGGGGAAGCCCAAGGGCGCCCGACCCATCCGGGGGCTACAGGCGAGGGGCAGGCCGGACGGGTGAAGAACCTAAACCTCCGACTGATGCCTCGTAACTCGGAGCCCCGCGTCGGATGGGATCGTCAGGAGCGGGGTCGAAGGACTGGCCGCTGTCAGAGCGGCAGGCGCCGGCCGGGCACGTCCCTCGGCCGGGAGGAGCACCGCCGTCCTCGGGGTATAGGAGGCACCCACCCCGGCCGCAGCTCGTGCGTGCGGAAAGCGGTAACCCCGTCGAGGTCCGGACGCGATCGCGCGTCCGGTCAGCCGACCGTGAGGAGAGCCCAACTAATCGGCGGGCATCGGATGACCGAGAAGCAAATGCCGGCGGCGGAAACGCAACGGGAAACCGGGACACGATGGTCGGGCCCTCCAGCCGGCCGTCCCGCATAACCGGTCGTGATACGGACCCTGGTGGTCCGGCGCGAAAGCGCGCTGACGCGGTCAGGTGGGCCGAGAAGGAGAAGATGATCGATGACGCCAGAACCAACGGACAAGTTAGACGCCACGACCACGGTCGCGGTGAACGGACCCGCGGACGACACGCTCGCTGATGAGCGGATCGTACGGCCTCATCTCGCCGGACCTTCAACCGCCTGCTTGAGCCGAGTGCGCTGAAAGGTGCATGCTCGGTTCTGAGGAGGGCCTGGGCGCAGCAATGCGCCCAGGCCTATCCGAGAATACAGAATCCAACTCCTGTCGATGCTCGGCCGACATCACTCAGGAGCCGGCTGACGCAATCGCTGCGGCACGTCGCCCAGAAGTGGGTTCGTGTGCGAGCCGCTCGTAGCGTCGGGTTGTCGGTAGCTCGACAGTACGCCGCGCGCGTATCGGAGAGACGCCTCTGATCCCCCGAGCGCCTGATGGCCCGGTAGGGTGCGCCGCGATGGCTTCGACGAGGCGGCGCTACCTGGGCACCAGGCGGCGAACAGCCGCCGTCGTCATTTCACCACCACGCGCGGCTGATCCTGTGCCCCCTGTGGCTCGACAAGCACGTTATCCGCCGGAATCTGCCGATCTGCTCGCGCTTGAGCTGCTTTATGAGGGGGCTAACGAAGAGGACCTCGCCCTCATCGTCGATGCGACTGACCTCGCGCAGGCGGGGGCGCTGATTGCCGACAGCTCTATGCCGAGCGGGAAGAGCAGAAGCTCGTCTGCACCGCCTGGATCGGCGGCTCTGTCGCGTTCCTTGTCGGCGATTTCGTGACGATCGCGTCCCTTCACGACACCATCTACAGCACAATAGAGTGGGTCTCCGTCTGCGGGCTCACGTTCGGGTCCATCATCTCTGCCTTGGCAGCACGCAGCTACTTCGTGAGCGCAAGAGAGACGATGAGTAAGCTCCTGGGTATCCAACGCGTACTAGCGCTGTGGAGAAGACGGTGACCGACTCCCTGCAACTCGCAGCCACGTCCTCAACGAGCTCTTCGACGACGGCTTGGCTCCTCGGCGGCATCTCGGTGTTCATAGGCGTCGTCGGGCTTGCCGCATTCATCGCAAACGAGCGGCGTCGCCGATCGGAGGCGACGTTGAGCCCGAGGTTCCGGGCGTCCCTCGGGCATGCTCAAATGTTGTACTACTCAGCGCGACGACGGGGATCAAAGCTGGGGTGGTGGGAACCGCTGTCGTTTTGGATAAGGCCGAAGCGGCGTTCGCAACTGAGGCGGGACCAGGACGAGCTTCGGGCCCAGTTCGAGGAGCAGGTCAGCAAATTTCATCGGGACGAACTCGGCTACAAGACCGAGCGGGATCTCCTATGTGCCGTCGGCGAACGCGTCGGGCTACGCGCGCGTCCCGCGCCGGCCCTGCGGCAGGCAGGTGCAGCGGAACGAGCAGCAGAGGAGACGCCGGAACCAGAGGGGGAGGACCTGCCGGCACCACAGGCGGCGGACGCAGCGGAAGGAAGCGTGGTAAGTCTCACGGAACCTGTGCGAGAGATCATGGACGCAGCGGAACGAAGCGCGGAAAGTCTCACGGAACGTGAGCTAGAGAAGTTAATGACGAGATTACGGACGCAGCGGAACGAAGCGTGGAAAGTCTCACGGAACGTGAGCTAGAGAAGATTAATGACGAGATTACGGACGCAGCGGAACGAAGCGTGGAAAGTCTCACGGAACGTGAGCTAGAGATCACACGAATGTTCGCGATGGGTGCCCATACGACGCGCGAGATCGCTCAGAGCCTGTCGCTCAGCGAACAGGACGTAGAGAGGCAACTCCGGATGATCTACAACAAGTTCCACATCACATCGCGGAGCGAGCTCGCGCAAGCCCTCAGCGATACGGGTCTCGACGAGCCTTCCCGCGAGCCGCGTCGGCCGGCTGACGATTGAACCGGTCCGTCGAACCGCAGCCTAATCGCAAGTCGGGGTAATAGACTCGCGTCATCGCTGCGGCTGCGTTCGCGAGCGCCGTCTTTTGTCCGCGCCTCGTTCCGGGCCGGGCCGATCCGAGCAGGGTGGTCTCTGCTGGCTTGACCCAACGAGCAGGCCAGCCTGAATCGCCGACCTCCTCGGGGAGGGCGCTAGGTCGGGCGACTGTCTGCGAGATCCACGGGCTCAGCCCAAAGGCGATCAGGGACGCCGACGAGCGCGCGCGACCGCTAGCCGCGGGCCGCCCGATCTTCGGGGAACTTACAAGGGGTGTCCTCCGCACCCGGTTCCGTCCGGACACCCGATTAGACCGAGGAGGTCAACGTGTCGGGTATCAAGGAGGTTCGGATGGAAGAGGCGCAGCGTGGTCGCTCCGGCGCGCCGAGCGACGAGCCGGAGGCGAGGAGCGAGGTGCGCTGGAGCGTGCGCCGCAAGGAGGGGGTCGTGCTGCGCCTGCTGCGTGGCGAGTCGCTGGACG
This sequence comes from uncultured Solirubrobacterales bacterium, assembly GCA_963806475.1. Classification (GTDB taxonomy): domain Bacteria; phylum Actinomycetota; class Thermoleophilia; order Solirubrobacterales; family Solirubrobacteraceae; genus Palsa-465. The sequence continues at coordinate 21,163 of CAWDYK010000030.1, read as the reverse complement.
CGCTCGCGCGTGAGACACGTCAGCCCGCGGGGCGGATCGCCGGCTGGCGGGATGAGTTCCTGGCTGCCGGCCGGGAGGGGCTGAAGTCCCGTCCAGTGCCAATCGAGGATCGGCGGCTGGCCGAGGCGCAGCGCAAGATCGGCGAGCTGACGATGGACCTGGACATCCTGCTCGAATGCGATTGCTGACCGCAAAATTTAAGCTGGCTCGTCGGACGGACCGGCCGGCCTTCAGCGGAACGATCCGGTCGACGCGCACGACCCCCTCAGCGCCGTGGCCGACCGGCCGGCAATCCCCAGCACGTCCTCGCGCATTTCGCTCTGGAGGTACGAGAGCGACAAGCGGGCGATCTGATCCTGGTGCCTGCCGCGCTCCGATCGCCTGGCCTTCAGCTGCCGGCTATCCGATTTGCGGCAGGGCTCCGCGGTCAGGCGTCGAACACGACGCGCATCCCGTAGCAAGCCAGTACGACGCCCGAGGACCTGGACCAGGAGGATTGCGATGACCGCCAACCCCAGCAGCAAGCCCGCGACTAAGCGCCCCAGCTCGCGCAAGCCGAAGACCAAGCCACGCCAACCCGATCACAACGAGATCGCGGAGCGCGCGTACTTCATCCACCTCGGCGAGGGCGCGTCCGACGAACTCGCAAACTGGCTGCGCGCCGAGCGCGAAATCACAGCCGCCTGATGTTCCCCCGCGCGAGGACGCGGCGTCCCCCTCCCCCTAGCTCGTTTGACCAACTACCTCGCCGCCGAATCAGACAGGAGGTATGCTTCGCTCGGTCGCGCTGTGTGTCTGGCTCGTAACCACCGTTATCGAGCGCACACGCGAGACAGTCCTCCGCGCGCTCGCTGTGGGACGTGCAGGCCTTCTGCCGGCGGTCGCACCAGCAGCCACCAGAACATCGGTTCGGCCGCCCCATCGGGGTAGGCTTGGTAGGCGATGCGCACGGTGATCTCCGACCCGCCGCCAGCCGAGTTCCAGGCCTTGCTGGAACGTCGCCGGCGCTGGGGCGCGGATCGCTTCGACGAGGTTTGGCAGGGTGTCTACCGGATGATCCCCGCCCCTGGAGCCGCGCACCGCCGGATCGACCGGCAACTCGCCGAGCTGCTGCGGCCGCTCGCGCTCAGCGCCGGGCTGGTCTCCGACGGCGAGTTCAACGTGGGCGAGCCCGAGGACTACCGAATCCCGGACCGAGGGCTATATCGGCCCGAAGACGAGCGGGACTGGCAGCAGACCGCTGCGCTCGTCGTCGAGATCGTCTCACCCGGCGATGAGACGTGGGAGAAGCTCTCGTTCTATGCCGAGCACGACGTGTCTGAGCTGCTGGTCATTGACCCGCAGAAGCGCACGGTCGATTGGCTCGCGCTCAAGGATGGCCAGTACCGGCCGGTCGAGCGCAGCGCCGTGATCGAGCTCGGGCCCCGCGAGCTGCACGATCAGCTCGACTGGCCGCCCACCAAGAGCACATAGCGCACGCGCGTGAGGACGAGACTCGGCATCGCGACGAATCCGTCCCTGCCATCCCCCGGCTGCTCATGATCCGCCAGTTGCATAGTCCCCAATCACCTGAACGCGGAGGCTAGAGCAGCAATCGCGATCGACGGCTTGCCGTCACCCTCCCCTCAGTGAACCAAACGGGGGTTATCGAGTGTGGCTTGCGCCCGCGGTGCTGCCACCACACCGCAGCCGTTACTCGTCGGCGGTGAGTAAGCCTTCCTGCCCCGCCGTTATCGAGCGGCTCCTCCCGCGAACGTTGCCCGCAAGGCGCTCAGCCGTCCAAGCCGAGAATCAGCTTTAGGGCGCTCTCGACGGCGCTGAACGTCTCCGCGTTCACGCTTCCGATTCGTCGCAGTAAACGTGCACGTGTGACGGCTCTTACAGCTCGCGGCACCGCCACGCTCGCGCGGTCGAGACCCTCATGTGTGCCAACCGGTGGCCTGAGCGCCGAGGATGTTCGGGATGCCGATACCGGCACAACCACGACCAGCTCGTCGGCGGCGCCGGCGAGAAGCTCATCGACGGATACGATAATCGCCGGACGGTTCTTCCCCGGCTCGCCTGCGCGCGCTGCACCCAGCGAGACGAGCCAAACCTCGCCGCGCCGCGGCTCAGTCGAGACCATCGCCGAGCGTCCGCTCCCAGTCGCGCTCCTCGGAGCTGACCGAAGCGCTCTCGGCATCTCTCAGCGTCGCGTCCCGCTCGGAGCGGAGCATCGCATCGCGCTCGAGTCGCTGGGCGAGTTGGGCGATCAACCCGGCCAGCGATAAGCCGCGATCACGGGCGCTGCGGGCAAGGCTGTCGCGCACCGGCCGCGGGACTCTGATCGTCGCAGTATCCTGTGCCATAGCGCCTTAGTATAGCGACGTTGCATGTCGCCATAGTGCGGAATATCGCGCGTGGCGGTAAATGTGCGCACGTGCGTTTTGAAGAGTTTCGAGCGCACGCCGGGTCGGGATCGGGTGCGGCCAGCCGGAGTTGCGCGTGGGCTGTTGGCGTGATAGCCGTTGCAACACGAGTGGACCCTTCCCGCCGGTCGGGCGCTGTGGAACGCTTGCGCGGATGCTTGTGAGGATGTCTGTCGCAGTTGTTGTCGATCATCGTGAACCCGGAGGTTCTGGAGGCCGATCTGGCGGCTGGTCGGTTGTGCTGTCCGGGCTGCGAGCGGCCGTTGTCGCGGTGGGGGTTCGCGTGCGAGCGCGAGGTACGGATGCTCGATGGTGTGCGCGTGTTGCGCCCGCGGCGGGCGCGGTGCGGCGCCTGCGAGACTACGCACGTTCTGCTGGACGCCTGCTCGATCGCGCGGCGGCGCGATGGCGCGGAGGTGATCGGCCAGGCGCTGCTGGCCAAGACGCAGGGAGACGGGCACCGCACGATCGCGGCGCGACTGGGGCGCCCACCGTCCACGGTCCGCGGGTGGCTGCGCGCCGCCGCGCGCCGCGCCGAGACGCTGTCTGCGGCGCTCGCGCCGGTGGCTGCGAGCGCTGGACCCGGCGCCGGTGCCGGCCAAGCCTGCTGGGTCGCCGCTGGCCGACGCGGTCGAGGCGATCGGCAGCGTTGTACGGGAGTGGTGGCTGCGGCTCGCGATCCGCGCCGGGCCGTGGGAGCTCGCGGTCGCGCTCACCGGCGGGCTGTTGTGCGGCTGCCCGCCCGACCCGGAGGGCCGACCGAGCTCGTGGCGATCAAGCGGACGTCCTGTGTCAACCCCTGAGACGAAAACATGGTTGGGCGGAGCTGGTTGTGGTGTGTTGAGACAGAGACCGGGGGCACATCCCCCGGGACCCCCCTGGCGACCCCCTCACGCAGATAGCGCGCCGCGCAAACGGCGAGGATCAGAGCCCGCCCGGCGGCTCGGCCGGCGCAAAACGGCACGCGCCGCCCGCCCCAGCGCCGCCGTGCGGCTGAGACAGTCAACGTCAACGGCAGAGGGGGGGCCGCTGAGTGCGCTATTTGAAGCTGGTGGTCGGCGCTGCTTGTTCGTGCGCGAGCGCCAGATGCAAAGAAGGGGGCCCTACTGTGCGGCGGTCACCTTTCTCGTTGTCAGGTCCGGGGTGGTGGCGGTGATCGCGCACGCGCTGGCGACGCGCTCGGTGGCGGGTTGGTCGACGATGGGCGCAGACGGGGCGGGGATGATGACGGTGATGTGCTGTTGCAGGCCGCGGTGGCGGGCTGGGTCGTAGGGGAGACGGTCTTGCCAGCAGCGCCAGACGATCCGGCACCAGGCGCGGCCGAGGGTCCGGATCGCGCGGGGGTGGTCCTGGCCGCGGGCGCGGGCGGCGGCGTAGCGGTGTTGCGCCCAGGGGTGCCAGTGGCGGCTGCTGTCGGCGAGGGTGCCAAACGCGGAGCGCAGTCGTTTGTTGCAGGCCCAGCGGAAGCAGGCGGCTTTGCGCTTGCCCGACTGGATCGCGATCGCGGCTTGGCCGGCGTCGCCGGCGAGCGCTTCGCGGGTGGGGTAGCGCGCGCGGCAGTCGCCGATTTCGCCCAGCAGCGTGGCGGCGCAGATCACCGAGTCGGGGCCGCGAAACAGCGAGGTGAAGATCTCGCCGTCGGGGTGGGCACGCAGCGCGCTGGCGACCTGACGCTCGAGTTGCTTGATCTCGCGCTGGAGCGTCCTGAGCGCCGCGACGAGGGCGAGCACGAGCGCTCGACGCGCGGTCAGCTCAGCCTTCGCCGACGCACCCCACCGGCGCGCGACGGAGCTTGCTGACGAGCTGGGCGGGGTTCTTGCCGCCGCTGTAGTGCTGGCGCTTGAGGAACGCCGCCAGCCGCTGCTCACCCAGGCCACGCGCGTCGGCCGGAGTCGGGTAGCGCTCCAGGAACGCCAGCGAGATTTGATTGTCCAGACGCTTGAACAGGCCGATCGGGCCCGGCCAGAAGCGCTCAAGCTCGGCCCGCAGCTGATTGGTCAGCGCCGTCCGCGTGCCGACGAGATCCTCGCGCGCGGGTCAGCGCCCGCAGCGCCTTGGTCTGGTCGCTGTCGGGCTCCAGTACCCGAAAGCGGTGGTTGTCGGTACGCGCCAGTTCGCACAGCACGAACGCATCGAACCGGTCGGACTTGCCGCCCGAGGCGCGAAACCGCGGACGCGCCGCAGCGACCTGGTTGGGATGCAGCGCAAGCACCCGCAGCCCCGCGTCCAACAGCCGCTCGACCAACAACCCGTCCGGCCGCTCGATCGCGACCAGCTCCACCTCCAAACGAACCAGCGTGCCGCACAGCGCCCGCAGCCCCGACTCATCGTGCGCGAACGTCGCGCATACCAGCTCCTCGCCGTGCGGGTCGGCCACGAGCACGTCGTGCTTCTCGGCCGCCCAGTCAACACCAGCAAAATTGCCCATCTGCAACTCCTTCATCGGTCAGATCACTTCACAGCGCCCCGACCAGGAGGTACCGTTGCGGGCGCCCATGACAGGCCCTCAACCGGGGCTACGTCCTGTTGCCGCTTGCGGCACCTCACCACCGCCGACAGGGGCAAGTCCGCTTGCGGCCCTCCACACGGGCAGGCATGGATGGCCCTCTCCCGGCGGCGGTCGAGGCGACCACTAGAACTAGAAGCCTAGGAAGACCTATGGGCATGGATGCCGCGCCCTGACATCCGGACGATCGATGCGGGACTCGCCCGCAGGGCGCCGTAACCGCTCGCCTCACGACGGCGTTTCGCGGGCCGAGGCTCTCCAAGGAGAGTTTGCCCTCCTTCCCCCCTTCATCGCGCCGTTTCGCCCCACCCCTCGATCGCGCGGGTCCGACCGCCGATCCTCGACCGCCTTCGGTCGCTGCGACCCACAGGCCCGAACTCCAGTGACGCTCGCGCGCCGAAACTGCGTGACGGCCAACACCAGGCTTATTTCGCAAATTCGCGCCTGACCCCTCATCACCATCCACGGTGTCGCCGGCATCACCATCTTCGGTGTCCGTCAACAATGGCGGCCATTCGGACCGCCCGGGACCATGCCGCTGGTTCCGGGCGGTCCGGTCGGTCAGTTGCTGGCCGGGTAGGTGCCCTGCGACTGCAGCGGGACAAGGGTCAGCTGGGTGTTGCTCGCCCACCAGCCGGACTCGGGTGGGCAGTTGAGCCCGACGTCGACGTTTGTGTCGGCCGTGAACGTCGACTCCAGCGAGATGGAGGTCGCGCTGACCGCGGAACTGGCCTTCGGAAAGGCGGCGTGGCGGGTGACGAGGCTCGCCACGTGGGCACCGTCGGAATTCCGGTACTCGTCAAGCGTGCACGAGGCGTCCCGGGTGCCGGAGGTCAAGTCGCTGCTGTACGCGTCGATGTCGGTGCCGACCTCGACGAGGTAGCTGCCGGGGATCACGTCATGGAACGTGATGACCCGCGGGTTGGCGTTGGTGAGTTGCGAGAGCGTCCGGTTCAACGAGGTGACGTTGGACGGCTTTAGCTCTCCGGCCTTGAAGTCGCTGGCGAGCAGGCTGCCGTCCTTGACCTTCGAAGAGATCACCGCGTTGTCCTGCAGTTGGTCGGTGCCGACGCTGCCGGCCGGCAGCACGGTGGCCGCGACGGCGCCGCCGGTCATCGCCAACACTAGGGCAATGAGGGCTACCGTCATGCTTGGGGTAATACGGAAGTGCTTCATGGCTGACTCCTTTTGGTTCTCGCGCGGCCCGGTGCCGCGCAACGTGGTTAACGCGGCGGCTGTCCACGGAGGAGCCGATTTGTTACGTAGCCCGCGTGAGGCGAGAGCTGTCGCGCGCGGCTGGCGCCCCGCGGGTCCTCCTGGCGCGCCGGCATGCGGAGTGTCGCTCTGCGTCGTGTCATCCCGGATGCTGGTCTGCTGTGCGGTCTGTTTACGGCGGCTGGCGAGGCGCAGCTGCAAATCGTCGCCTTAGGGCCGCTCCGTATGGGGGAACCGCTTGAGGGCAGCTTGCCCGCACACGAGCACCTTTGACGACGGCGCGGGTGCGAGGTGTCGCGCAGGTCGGGCGTCCGGCGGTCTACGAGTTCTCCGATGGCCAGCCCTCAGCGACTGTCCAGCCGACCTCGACGCGCTCGCGCCGGTAGCGCTCGGCGCGTTCGGTCATCCCGTCAGGCAGCCCATAGATGGCGGGGTCGCCCTGCGGCGCGCCGCCGGCCTTGGTGGCGCTGGCTCGCCCGCTGCCCGTCGTCGAAGGCGTGCGCGCTGAGCCCAGGCAGGGACGAGCTCACGTTTCAGGAGCTGGCTTTGACGCTTGCTTGGAGACCCCTTGCAACATCGGACAGCGAAGTGGCGCAGCAGGATCGCGGCGGACCTGATTTGGCGGGGGTTTCAGCTGAGGTTGCGCAGGTCGCGGAACGCGCGCAGCAGCGCTTCCCGAGTGGCGGGGTCCGGCGGCGGCTCCGCGGCTTCGTTCAGAGATCCGATAAGTCGGCGCATGTCCTCGAGATAGCCGCGGCAGCCGTCGCACTCCGCCAAGTGCGCTTCGAAGCGCCGGCGCTCGTGGTCAGGGAGCGCGCCCTCGAGGTAGTCGGTCACGAGCTCGACGAACTCGCGGCAGACGAGCGGATCGCGCACCGTGCGGCGGGTCCGTGGCAGGAAGCGCCTCATCCCGTCACTTTTACCAGCGGCAGCAGCGCGGTGCGGACGCGGGCGCGGGCCCGGTGCAGCAACACACGTTGGTTGGCGTCGGTCAGCTCGAGCAGATCGCAAACCTCTTCCGCGCTCAAACCCACGAGGTCCCGGAGTGTGATCACGGCCCGCTGCACCGGCGGCAGGCCGTCGACCGCATTTCGCAGGTGCTCGCGCAGCTCGCCGCTCAGCAGACCGGTCTCAGGGTCGCTGTCGAGCCGCGGCGGGGAGCTGATCCAGCGGCCGTCTGAGCCGAACGCAGCGGGGTCCACGGCGGGCTCGTCGGCTTCGAACGCTGAGAAGGGCACGTTGCGCGCGTCGCGGACCGCGCGCGTGCGGGCCAGGTTGGTCATGATCTGGAAGATCCAGGTTCGCAGCGACGAGCGGCCCTCAAAGCCGCTCAGACCACGCACGACCGCCAGCCAGGTCTCCTGAACGACGTCCTCGGCGGCGGCGTCCGTGCGGACGAAGGTCCGCGCCACCCGACGAAGCGCTCGGTCGTGCCGCTCGACCAGTTCCTCGAATGCGGCCTCGTCGCCGGCACGAAGGCGTCCGAGAAGGTCACGATCGTCCTCCACTGCTGCCCGAACAGTAGCTGCACGCACTGCCGCTCACGAATGCGAAGCAGCACGCGTGGGGCTCGGGCAGCCGCTTCTGAGACTGCTTAGAAGCGGCGATCCCCCGCGTCTACCGCCGTCTAATTCTAATGTGCTGCTGATCGCTGATGAAGGCGCCGATCGGGCCGCGACTAACGCGCAGCCCGCTGTGGATGACCTCAGATGTCAGCGAGATTCCCACGTGATGTCAGTGGATCGTCCCACTCGTTTGTCAGTACGCGGATCGGCGGCGATCGGAAGGCTCTAGCTGCTGTTTTTGTCGCAGCGAATGGGTCCGAAGGCAGCAACATCGATGGAGCGTCTCAGGCACCGAAAATGTATACGTAGCCATGGACGCGCTGGCCAACCCAAAGGCGATCGCGAATGAGCTAGCGATCATCAACGATCCTGCAACGGCAAACGAGCAGCCAGTCCTCGTTGACCTTGTCGGGCGGCTTCATGCCGCGCGCAGCGTGAAGGACCTCTTCGCTCTGCACACCAAGTTGCTCGCGCGCTACCTGGCCCGACAGCGGGCTCGCGGCGAGCTTGAACTCGTCAAGACACGCGTAGAGAGCGAGATTGGAGAGCTGGCCGCACAGACTCCCAGGCCCCTCGATGAGATACGCGCTCGACAAGAGAAACTGCAGCGGATCGCGACAAGTCGGCCCGATGCTTCGGTCGGTGTCACCAGGGGCAAGGTAGCGGCCACTAATCCGAGTTAGCGGTCGGTGGTCATGCTGCCTGGGCGTGCGGGCTGTCTGGTCCGAGGTCGAGGTGGGTGTTCATGTCGATGTGGAAGGTGCCGTAGGGGTGCCGAGCTTGAGCGCGGTGGCGTACTTGACGAGCTCGTCGTACTGCTGGGCGATCAGATCCCAGTTGATCGGCCGGGCTGAGACCACCGGCCTGATCGCGTCCCACGGACGGTCGGTGGGCAGGCCGGGTGCGTAGAGCGGGATCCGGCCGATCTGCTGAGACGCGGCATCAGCCGGAAGCCGAGCAGCTCGCAGAACCCGAAGCCGACGATCGAGGCGCCGTGGGTGTCGGTGATGTTGGCCTCGATCTCCGCGTCGGTGTCGTGGTGAAGGAGGCCTTGGAGCATCGCGGCGACCTCGGAGGCCGAGCAAGTGGTGAGCTGGCTGTGGATGCACAGCTGCTTTCGCTCGACGTGCCAGTAGACCATGACGCCCGGGCCGCCGTAGCGGTTATGCCACTCGGTCATCAGGTTGGAATCCCAAGAGCCGAACTGCTTGGAATCCGACGTGCAGGTCGTGCCCTCGCCCCACAGGAGCACGTCGCGAGCTCGGAGCGTCTTGTTGACGACCTCGATGATCGCGCGGCGCAGCCCGTCGCGCGTGAAGTACAGGCGACGGAACCGGCGAAGCGCGGCCTCGGTGTCCGCGGGGTGCCCGTCGGTCGCCTCCGCGACCCGTTTGATCCCGATGTTCGAGCCGATCCCGAACGCGACCAGCAGCTTGCGCCGCCGGGCCGTGACCGGGTCGGTGATCTCCCGCGAGACGACCGAGGTCAGCTGCGCGGTGAAGTTGGACAGATGGTCTGCGTCCTTGAGCACGGCGAGCAGGTCGAGCATCCCGTGTCGACGCTGGATCTCGGCGTGCAACGCCTGGATGTTCGGCGGGTCGGGCAGCCGGCCGATCGCCGGCACGACGATCCACGGCCGTCCCCGACGAGTCGTCACCCGGACCCCGCCGGCCGTGTTCGCCGAGACGGCCTGATTGAGGCGCTCCATACCGGCGTGCAGGCGGGCTTGGAGATCGGCGATGAACGCCTGCGGGTCGCGGGGCTTGCGGATCGCGGCGTAGTGGACGTCGCGGTTGGCGGCGAAGTCGGCGGGCAGGTCCTCGTCGGGGTTGCGCCAGCGGTGCGCGCCGCAGACGTAGATCTCGCGTCGGCGCAGCGCATCCCGTAGTGCGCGCAGAGCGCACAGCTCATACGGGATCCGTTCGATCTTGCCGTGCTCGTCGATCACCGCCTGGCGCCACTCATCGGGCACCACGCCCGCGACCGGAACGTCCTCGCCGGCAGGGTAGAAGCGCTGCTGGCCGGGCGTGTCGAGGTCGCGGTGCAGCAGCTCAAGGGCGTCCATCACCGGCCGGTAGAGCGTGTTGGCGCAGCTGAACTGCAGCGCCTCGAGGATCCGCGGCAGCATCCGCCGGTAGTGGTTGGAGTAGGAGCCGCGGATCTGCGTGCGGACTTGCTGGCGGAACAGCTGCTCGCTCGCCCTGGCCTCCTTGACCAACTGGCGCAGCGTCACCTCGGGGACGACGGGGAACAGCGCCTGGCGGACGGTCTCATCGGGATGCTCGACGGCGGCCTCGGCCAGCGCGAACAGGAGCCCGTGCTTGCCGCGGACCCTCTTGAGATCGGCCACGATCGCCTTCTCGACCCGGTTCTCCGCCTGCACCCGGATCTTGTCCACGACCTCGATCAGCAAATCGACGAGCGCGTCGGTGATCTCCGCGGTGCGCGACCAGCACAACACGGCCAGCAGCGTCAGACGGATCGGCTGGGGCATCGCCCGCAGATGCGCGGGGTAGGAGGCCGCTGCCCGCGCCCGCCACGCACCCAGCAGCTTCTCCGAGCAGTCCGCGAACAGGTCGCCGGGAAGACCAAGCGCGCGAACTCGCTCGAGCTTGTCGATCTCCTCGAGGATCGTGTTCAGGCTCGCCTTGCCAGGGTCGCCCTTGAGCTCAGCAGCCCAGCCGTCGAGACCTCGCCGTCGAGCATCGGCGGGATCAGCCGCTCCAACGCGTCGACCGCGCTCTGCGTCAACCGCGCTGTGATCCTGGCGGTGAACTGCCGCTCAAACAGCGCCCGCCCTGACCCGATGATCCGCTGCACGCGGGACTCGCCCGGCGGCTCGATCCGAGCCTGGCGAAACCTCGCCAGCAGATCAATCCGCAAACGTTTGTCATCGAGCTCGACCGGGCACAGCTCGCCCGCGAGCCACTCGGTCATCCGATGCTCGTGCTCGAGCGTGCTCTCGCGGAACCCGAGCTCCCTGCGGATCTGGGCACGGTGGTACTTCACCGCCCGCCCCGTCCAGTAGCCATCAAGCTCTGCGCGGTCCACCTTGACCTGGCCGGCAAGGTAGTCCACGACAGCCGCCGGAACCTCGTCGGCGTCCGCGGGAAAGCGGCCCTCGAGCTCCAAGAACCTCAGCAACACCGCGAATCCCAGCCGGGTCGCGCCTGTCTTGTTGGCCAACAGCCGCCAGTCGGCCTCCTCCAACGTCCACCAAGAGATCAGCTCCTCGGGACTCCAGTCGCTTCGCATCACTCCTCCAGTTCGAGCGCGTCCATCGCGGCTTGCCGATCGGCGGCGGAGGGCAGGCTGTAGCGACGCGTGGTCTCCAGCCGCCTGTGCCCGGCCAGCTCGGCGACCAGCACGATGTCGTTGCCGCCCCGCACGAGGTTCGTCACGCACGTGTGCCGCAGCGTGTGCGCCGAGAGCTCCAACCCGGCACGCGACGCCACCCCCCGAACGACCCGGTCGACCGACCGTGGCGACAGGCGATCGCCCTGCGGGCCGACGAACAGCGCGCGCTCCCCGTCCCTCACGCGCTCGCTGCGCGCCTTGACCCACTCTTGCAGCGCGGCCCGGCATGGCCGGTTGAGCGGCACCTCCCGGTACGCGTCCCCCTTCCCGGAGCGGACCACCACAATGCCCTTGCGCGCCGAGATCGCCACGTCCTCGACGTCGAGCGCGGCGAGCTCGTGAAGCCGGAGCGCCGTGTAGAGCAGCAATGTCACGATCGCCCGGTCGCGCGGACGCGCCAGCTCGGCCGCCCGCAACAGCGCCCGCTGCTCCTCCATCGACAGCGCGCGCGGCGCCGCCTGCGCCAACGGCTCGCGCTTGACGTTCGCGGGCCCCAGGCCGAGAAACCGGTTGAAGTGATCCACCGCCGCGAGCGCCAGGTTCACCGACGACGGCTTCCAACCACGATCGACCTTCAGATGCCGCTTGAAGTCCCGCGCCGCGTGATCACGCCCCCGCGGGTCGCTGATCGCGAGCGCCGGCTCGGGCCGTCCGCCCAGCCAGGCAGCATACGTGCGGACATGCTGACCGTAGGCATCCCGCGTCCGGGCCGCCAGCGGCGCCCGCTCCAGATCCGCCAGATACCGCGCGACCGCAGCGTCGACTTCGCCGACCGCCGCCCCGCGCTTGTTAGTAGACGCGGATTTCCGTCGTTGTGAAGCCGCCACGACGGGATTAGTAGACGAAGACCGGCGGACGGAACCGTCGTCTAAGCGGTCTTAGAAGACGGGGTCGCTACCGCGCGCCCTGGCGGGCTCCGGCCGGACAGGCTCGTACACTGAGCAGGCGATGAGCATCACCGTGAAGCTGCCCGACGAGCTCGCCGCGCTCCTCGCCGAGGAAGCCGCGCGCCAATCGCTGACCCCTGACGAGCTCGCAGCGCGCGTGCTGGCCGAGCACATCCCGACCCGGCGGCGCCTCGGGTTCGTCGCGATCGGCGAATCCACCTCCGGCCGCACCGCGGCGGAAGCCGAGGAGATGCTCGCCGAAGGATTCGGTCGCTGACCCTGCTGGTCGACACCGGCGTGCTGCTCGCCGCGGCCGACCGGAGCGACCCGGCGCATGAGACTTGCCGCGACCTGCTCGAGTCGCATCCGGGCCCGCTGATCACGACCGAGCCGGTGCTCGCCGAGACCGGCTGGCTACTGGACCGCCAACTCGGGCCCGCCGCCGAAGCCGCGCTGTATCGGTCGGTCGCCGACGGCGAGCTCGTCGTCGAGCCCCTCTCCCGAGCCGACTGGACGCGCATCGCCGAGCTGACCGAGCACTACGCCGACCAGCACCTCGGCGGCGTCGACGCCGGCCTGATCACCGTCGCCGAGCGGCTCGGCCTCACCACGATCGCCACCCTCGACCGGCGCCACTTCGGCGTCGTGAGGCCCAGCCATACCAAGGTTCTCACCCTGATCCCCTGACGACAGTGGGCGCCAGTCCCCACCGCTCTGGCCCATCCCGATGCCGCTCTCGCTCTCACCAGGAGCGGCAGCTCGGCGACCCGGGGATCGGACGACCGCTGCTCGTCCCATCCAACAGCGACGGGGGCATCGGTGGCGGTGGCTGCTCCGCTAACGCGAGCGACAGCCCGGGTGCGCTTGCAAGCCGCCGCGGATCGGGCCGCCTGTAGGCAGATCGCCGACTCCCGCAATCGCGCAAAGCAGGACTGTCGGCCGATCCCCGATGATCCGACGGTCGACCACCCCGGGGATGCGCGGTTGTGGCGAACAGCAGGATCAAGCCGCGAGGGAGCCTCGGCCTTGGTTTGCTCCTCGCGCGGTATTGCGATGCGGCCTCGGTCGGTGCACGGATCGGCCGCGGGGGTTCATTGATGCAGCCTGGCGCCTCTCGGGTTCGTCAATGCTCTACGTCATCCGCCAAGTGGGAGGCGGAGGAAACAGTCGAGCACGGCGTTCACCTGCTCCGGGACCACGAGCGGGCTGAAATGCCCGGAGCCGACGGTCCTGGCGATCATCAGCCCCGGACATAGCTCGACGGCGCGCGCCAGGTCGGCATTTGGAGTACCGGCGTCGACGTAAAGAAGTGGCACGCGGCACTCGCGCAAGGCCGCTTCGTCGTCCCAGCTGACAAGAGACTCCTCCCAGAGCGAGCTCGTCACATGCGGCTGGGTCAGCACGATCTGATCGAGGATCCACGACCTTGTCGCAGCATCGTCATAAGGACCAAAAAACGAACGTGCAAAATAGGCGCGAAGAGCCGAGTCCGGATCACCCCCTCGGAGCCCGGCCACCAGATCACGCACAACCTCAGCCCGGTCGCCACCGGGCAGAAGCGGCGAGTCGATCAACACCGCAGCACCAACATGGCCCGGGTAGGCGGCGGCGAAATTGAGCGCGACCAGCCCACCGAGGCTATGGCCGATCACCACCGGGCTCTCAATCCGCAGCTGCGTGCAGGTCGACGCAAGGTCATCGGCGAACAGTCGCACCGTGTACCGCTCCGAGGGGGCATCGCTCTCGCCATGGCCGCGAAGGTCCACGGCGACGACCCGATGAGCAGAGGAGAAGCGCGGGACCTGCTGGCACCAAAAACGGCGATTACACGCCGCGCCATGCACGAAGACAAGGGGCGGGTAACCGCTTCCCGCGTCGTCATATGCGAGCACGACACCATCACGAACCAGAACCACGACCCCCGATCGTGCCACGGTTGCACCCAGACGGCAGCGACTGCTACAGACCCGCTCTCGTGTCGACGTCCCGGCGATGCGCGGAAAGACCACGGCGCCGCGAGTGCGAGCGGCTGGCGTTCGCTCCTCTGAACTCGTGCGGGGGTTCGCCGAGGGCGCGGCCTGTCCGAGCCGGGCACGGGGCCGAGCAGAGCGACAGAACGGATGGCGGGTCGGCGGGATGGGTCGGTGTGAGGAACTGGGGAATCATCGGTATGTGCCTGGAGTGACCACGCCGGCGTAGTGGAGGAAGTGCGCGTGGGTGTAGGTGCGGTTGCCGGTGATGTTGCGGGTTGGGGGTGGGTCCGAGCTTGAGGTCGGTGCCGAGGAACGGTCGAAGTCGGGGTGGACGCTGAGGTAGCTGGTCGGGTCGGCGCGCAGGAGGCCGATCAGGGTTTCGGTGACGATCCGGGCGCCGACCGGTCCGAGGTGTTGCCCGCCGGCGATTGTCGCGGCCTCGGCGAGGATGTAGTACCAGAGCGGGGTGCTGTGGCGAACGGGGCGTGGACGGCGCCGATGTCTGAGAGGTCGGCGCTGGTCAGCCTCGGCATTCGCGTGGCGCGCGCGATGGCCTGGCCGGAGGGCAGGCTCCAGGTGAGCTGGCGTAGCAGGTTGCGTTGGGGGAGTACGGTGGGGCTGGTCTGGGTGTGCGGCGCGATCGCCGGCAGCGGGAGGGTGTACAGGACGCTGGAGATGGTGGTGTCGATCTTCTTGTTGTTCTTGACCTGGCCGTCGCCGAGGTCGAAGAAGGTCTGCCAGCCGATGTAGCGGCGGGGCGCTGGGTAGCCGCCGAGGAGGTCGGCGCGGTCGTGCGCGACCGGGTCGCTGAAGGCTGGCTCGTTGGGGTCGAAGACGAGCGCGAAGAACGGGTTGCCGGTGGGGTTGGTGCTATCTCCGGTGCCGCTGGTGAAGTTCGCGCGATAGGACGGGCGGACCATGCTGTGGCCGAACCGGTAGGCGGCGGCGGCGAACTCGATCGGCATGAACGCCTCGCCGTTCCGGGGACGGTAGAAGCGGTTGCCGCGGCGCAGCACGTCGTTGACCACGCCTGGCCGGCGATCTGCGGCAGGTGCTCGTTGACCAACAGCCACTGGTAATGCCACAGCGTGATCTCGCGCGCGATCAGGAACCGCGACATGGCGGTTGTGCCGGTCGGCGTGGCGCGCAGCCGGGAAGCGCCGCAGGTCGTGCTCGCCGAGCTCATCCAGGACGCGGTTGTAGAACAGGATGTGCGCGCAGTGCAGCCCGGCGATGATCACGTTCTCGTCGTTGCGCGGGTCGCCGAGCAACGCCCGGTAGCTGCCGTCACCGTTCGCCACCCGCGGTACGTCCTCGTGCACGCCGCCGGTGCCGACCTTGAGCTTCGGCCCGACCGACCCGTCCGCGTTGTGCACATACAACTCGGGCCGCAGCCCCGGCCCGCCGCCGAACACCGAATCAAGATCCAGCGCTGGCGTGCGCGTGTTGGGCGACAGCGCTGGGTTCTGCGGGATGCCCGAGCTGCGAGGTCTGATCGAACGTGATGTCGTGATCGACGAACTGCCCCACGAACGTCGCCCCCGCGGTCATCGTCGGGTTGTCCGGATTGGTCCCGTAGGGGTTCGTGGCGGTCGGGTTGCCGTTCACGCGTCGGGTCGACGATCAACGCCTTCGCTCCGGCCGACAGCTGATCGCGCGCGTCCAGGATGCCGCCCGGCTTACCCACCTCGAGCAGCGCCGCCCGGACGCTGTCGTTGGCCTCGGCGAACGGTGGGAGGTGGGGGAAGATCCGCCCGAACTCCGCGCTGCTCGCCGGCGGGCCGTGGCCACGCGGATGCCGCCCAGGCCTGACGCCCGCGACCGCGGACGCCTCGGCCGGGGCGCCGGCGCTCATCGAGCCTGCCACGAGTCCGGCGCCGGTCGCGCCGAGACCCTTCAGGAAGTCACGCCGCGACGGCCGGCGGCTTTGCGCATCACCGTTCATCTTGTCCTCGTTGTTGTCGGGGGTTGGTTACTTCTGCTGATCGACGCCTGACCGATGGTGAGCGCCAGCGGGCGCGCCCCACTAATGCCGTGAGCGGCGGGCGATCATCCTCGGACGAGCCTGAAGCTGAGCGTTTTGGGGTCGGAGGTGCCGCCCGCGCTGGTGGCGGTGAAGACGGCGCGGTAGTCGCCGAATTTCAGTGGCTTGCCTCGGATGCGACCGCTGAACGGCAGCTTGTTGAAGCCGGCATGCGCGCTGCGGGTGAACCTTGCGACGGTTCGGATGCACCGGTGCTCTCTTCCCATCTTGGATGTGGTGCGCCGGCACGTGGCGCTCGTTGTGATCACGACCGTGACGGTGGCCGGCTGGTCGAGCCCGAACTGGAACGTGGTTCCTCGCCTGGATGAAGCGGCGGCTGTCCGCCCGCGCATCGGGGTCGATGTCGGCGCCGCTGCGAACACGGTACGGGTCTCCGCAAGCTGGGAGATGGTCGGCTTGCGGCTAACCGCTCCCAAGCCGGTCGTGGCGCTTCCGCCTCCGAGGCCGGCGGTGACGCCGCCGGGCGGCGGGGTTCCTGAAGGCGCGGCCGGCGGTCCGGTGTACTCGTAGGCGCCAATCGCCGGCGGATCGGGATGCGCGACGCCGTCGCGGTCGCTCGACCCGTTGCTCGGGTCGGCCGTGCCAGCGCCGATCACCGGCGAGCTCGCGCTGGCGATATGGAGGTCCTGGCCCGCGCCCGGCACGGGGTTCACCAGCAGCGGATCGGCGCTCTCGTTGTGGCCGATCGTCGTGTCGAGCACGCCCTCGGCGTCGCGGAAGTTCGAGTAACCGATCGTGACGCGGCCGGGCAAGCACCCGCCGCCGCCGCAGCCCGTGCTGTCGCCCGGGAACGCGGACACGTCGTGGGCCGTACCACGCACAATCACGTTTCGCGCGTCGATCTCCCCCGGGGCGCTCCCGGCATTCGCTTGTGGGAACGCCAGCAGCCCGCGGGAGTCCTTGCCGCTGGCGATCGCGGTGACGTTACGCAGCATCACCGGGACGTCGAACGCGTTGTCGAACGCAAGGACCGCGTCCCCATCGTCGCCCGACGACGTGACCACGCTGTCCGAAACCAGCGGCGGATTCGAAGGGAGGCTGGCGCGGAAGGTGACCCCGAAGTCGGTGCCGTGAAGCGTGGCGCGGCGGACGGTGCCTTGGCTGATGGCAACTGCCACGCGCGCGTTGACCGTCGAATCGGTCAACGTCGCACCATTGAGGAGCTGCACGCCGGTCGCGCCCGGTGCGTTGACCGTCAATCCGGTCAGCGAGTCGGCCGCCTTCTCGCCGGCCTCGATGCAGACTTGGCCGTTGGGCGGGGTGGTTGCGGTGACGCCCGGGCCAAGCTGCGAGGGTTGGCTGGCTTCGAGTATCGCGCATGCCGAAACGGCGGTGAGGGCGGTCAGGGCGAGGTCGCTTGCGGTGACCGCACCGTCCGCCTCCAGGGCCGTGGTGGCGCCTCGAATGTCGAGATGCTGGAGGGTCGTCCCAGCGGCACTAGCGGAGATGGCGAGTGCCGTTCCGGTGCCTACCGTGGTGACCACGGGACGCGGCCCATTCGCCGGGCCGAAGATGTGCAGCGGTACCGTCACCACGACCTGTTCGGGGTAGGTGCCGGGCATCGCCTCGATGCCGTCATCCGGGTTGCTGTTATTGACCGCCGTCTGGATCGACGTGGAGGTGCAGCCCGACGCGCACACGGTCCTGACCGCCGACGCCCGCGCCGCCGCGGGCGCGACCAGCATGCCGGCCACGAGCAGGACTGCCACGAGGCCGCGCCTGAGTTTCATCGTCGCCTGCGCGGGCCGTAGTCGATCGTAAGCGCGGCTGGGATCGGTGATGACAGTCATGTGTGCCCCCTTGTGTCGCATCCGGTTAGGTTCTCCAGCGGTTAGCGGACGACCACGATCGCTTCGAGGTACTCCGACGCAACCGCGACCGACGGCCCGGGCTTCGGGTCGTGTCCAGCGACGAGCGTGTGCAGGTCCTCGTACAGGGCCTGGCGGCCACTCTGGTCCAGCGCCCAGAACGCTTGTCGGATCGGAGCGCAGGCGGCGCGGAAGACGTCGACGAACTCGGCCGCCGAGCGGAAGCGAAAGGTGAACTCCCGCCGCGTGAACGTCAGGTCCACGACGGCACGGCCGAGGAGCCGCCGCACGTGCTCCTCGGTGCCCCACAGGCCCGGCGGCCACATCAGTGACGGGGCCGGGACGTGGGCGCCGACGGTTTGGAAGATGCGGCCGACGAAGCCCGCCGGGGTCCAGCTGGCCAGCCCGATCGTCCCGCCAGACGGACAGACCCGCACGAGCTCGCGGGCCGCACGCGGGTGGTTGGGCGTGAACATGACCCCGAACCACGAGAGCGCTGTGTCGAACGATCCGTCGGCGTAGGGCAGCTGCATGGTCTCGCCCTCGGTGAAGGTGACGGGGACTCCCTCGGCGGCCGCGCGCTCGCGTTCGTGATCCAGCAGCGCCTCAAGGTCGTCGACGGCGCTTACCTCGCAGCCGCGGCGGGCGGCGGCGATCGCGACGTTGCCGGTCGCGCTCGCTACGTCCAGCACAGTGTCGCCCGCCCGCAGGCCGGCGGAATCGAGCAGCTGCTCGGCGATCGGCTCGATCCCCGCTGCCATCGACGCGCAGTCACGCCCGACCAACGTCGGCCAGCGACGCTCCGTCAGCGGACCCAGCTGGGCTGCGGCGATCCTCATCTCGTGCCCCTCGTCCGGGTCGCTGGGGCAAGTGCCGGCGACAACCCCTCGGTCCCGCCTGAGTCCGCACGCTCGGTGCCAGCGCGGGCGCGGCGGGCGAGCGCCGCCAGCTCGCGGTTGAACCGCTCGGGCTCCTCCAGGTGGGGCACGTGAGCGCAACGGTCATACCAGGACGCCTCAGCGGCCGGGCAGACGGCGAGGATGTGCTCGGCCATGGCCGGCAGCACGATCGTGTCCGCACGCCCTTGGGTGACAAGCAGTGGCACCCCGAGGGCCCCGAGCACGTCGTCGCAGTCGATGTCGCGGGCGGCGAGGTTGGTGCGGATTCGCGGGGGCACGGTCATGCTCGCGGCGAGCAGCGTCTCGGTATCGGCGATCGGGAGTGGCGCCGACGAGAACGCGCTGACGAGGCCGCGCATCCCGCGGATGTTGGTCGGCAGGTCATCCGCAGTCGCATCCACGAAGTGGTCAAGGAAACCCGGCCCGATCAGCGTGCCGAATGCCGCCTCGCCGAGCTTGACCGCGCCGGCGACGAAGTCGATCGCCCCGACACGATCCTGGCCGTGTGCGCGGATGTAGTCGCAGATGACGAACGCGCCGTAGGACCAGCCGACCAGCACAGGCCGCTCGAGGCGAAGCTCGTCGATGATCGCCGCCAGGTCGTAGCCCCACAGGCCGGCGTGCGTGTAGTGCTGGGCCTGGAGCGGCGCATCGGACATCCCGTGGCCGCGCAAGTCGAACGCCACCAGCCGGAACTCATCGCGCAGCGAGCTCTCGACCTGCCGCTGCCAGCAGAGATGGCTCTGTGACCAACCGTGGATCAAGACGATCGGGGTTCCGTCCGAGTTACCCCACTCGCGCACGTGCAGCCGCAGGCCACCCCCACCTGTCACTGTGTACATCTTCACCGAGCCGGTCTGCTCACTGCCGGCTGGACCCTCGGTCACCGTGGTCATCTTGCTCATCTCCTCGTGGTGGGTTAGTGAGTTGATCCGTTCCCAGAGCGGCGTCGCGCCAGCCGTGCTTGTGTTGGCGGCAAGATCGCCTTCTGTTAACTTGCGCGCGTTGAAGCAGACCGGGCATACATCGTGCGCCTCCTTTCTCGTGCTCTCACGACGCGATAGTGGAACGATCGCGCTACTATACCAACATAATGGAGCGATCGCGCTAATATTGTCTTCCCGATGCCACGGCCAGCGCTTCACCAGACCGAGGTCGTGTTGGACGCCGTACGGGACCTAATCCTCGACAGCGGGCCGCGGGGAGTCGGGATACGCGAGATCGCGGAACGCAGCGGAGCCCCCAGCGGGTCCCTCTACCACCGCTTCGGCTCACGCGACAACGTCGTGGCCCTTGCCTGGCTGCGAGCAGTCCGCCGCTTTCAGACCGGCTTTCTCGAGGCGCTAGAAGCTGATGACCCGCACGAGGGGGTCAAGGGCGCGGTACGGTGGGGAGTCGAGTACGCGCTGGCTGAGCCCGCCGATACGCGCCTGTTGCTGTGCTTCAGTCGCGCCGATCTCCTCGACGCCGAGCCAGCGGCCGAGACCGCCACTGAGCTGGCGGCAGTGAATCTCGCGGTCGAGCGGGCCGTGCAGCAGCTGGCGCGGCGGGTCTTCGGCACCGTGAACAACGCGTCCGTAGAGCGCATCACCTATGCAGTGATCGATCTTCCGTATGCCGTTCTGCGCCGACAGATACAGGCCGGAACGCTCAGCCGCCGCACGATTGCGCCTCTCCAATCCGCCGCCGTTGCAATCCTCAACGGCAACAAGCCAACACGATGAAGTACTACGCCGTCGCCGAGATCAATATCACGCGACCCGGCTTGGGTGCCCGAATACGTCAAGAACACGACCAGGCTGGTCGAACAGCACGGCGGCCGCTACCTAGCGCGCACCTCGAACTTTGAGAAGGTCGAGGGCGAACGACCCCCCCGCAGATGTACCTCATCATCGAGTGGCCCTCGAAGGCCGCCGCCGAAGCGTTCTACAACAGCGACGAGTACACGCTCCACCTGGTCAGCCGCAGGAACGGCTCGAGAGGAGAGTTCGTTCTGGTGGCCGGTGAAGACATCACCGGGATCGCTGAGATGTAGTCGATCTCGCGACGACTCAGACCGAATACCCACCCACGCCTCCACCCGGCCGTGCAGCCGCAGCTAACAGACACCAACCCGTGACGACCGAACCTCGCCACGCTGCTACTTCTCGCCGGAGAAGGGCCCGTCCGTCCCCGCCGCACCAGATCAGACCACCCGTGCCGTCTGCGGGACTGGCTCGGCGACGTGCCTGCCGAGGACGACGAGAAGCCGGTCGATTCGACCACCGCCACGCTGCTGCTCAGCCAGGCGTTGCAGGCGCTATCGGAGACGACGGCGTGAGTATTGGTTTGGACGAGCAGCGGTCGTCGATCCGGGGACCCGCGTCGCTGCCGCTTCGCGTCGTGCGAGCGACAGTGTGGCATCGATGGCCCACGAGCCGTGCTGGTCCTCTAACACCGGTTAGACGACGCTACCTTGCCCCTGGTGACACGGACCCGAGCACTGGGCCGACTAGTGCCCT
>CAWDYK010000029.1:0-267052 GCA_963806475.1 uncultured Solirubrobacterales bacterium | reverse complement strand
TAGTTTCGGTATCAGCTCGTCGAACATGGTCTGGAGCGCCGGGTAGGGCATGGGCTCGACGAAGGCGAATGCCAGGCTGCCCAGCTGGCGAACCGGGGCGAACACCTCATCTCGTGTCTGGGGATCGCCGGCGTAGCACCAGACGATGCCGCACATGTTCTTGAGGTGGATCTCCTCGGGGAACGGCGGGCCCGGCGGCACGATCAAGAACGCGAAGAAGCCATACAGATCCTCGGCGGCCTGCGGGAGGAACTCGCGGTACCAGTGCAACACGTCGGGCCCTTGCTCGACCGGCCAGAGCGTGACCCCGCCGGTGATGGTGTCGACCGGATGCAGGCGGAGGCTGAACGACGTGACGACGCCGAAATTCCCGCCGCCGCCCCGCACCGCCCAGTGGGACACTCGCGACGTGTCGCTCTAGCACCCTTCACCGAAGCGCGACACGTCGCGCGAGGCCCAGAGCCGCACGCTCCTGCAACGAGCCCCCGCACCGGGTGGAGCCGGCCGGGGGCAGTCACCGAGGAGGATCCCTCGATGGTCTTCACCGTAACCAACCTTCCTCCCCGTCGTCCGACGCCCTACCCGTCGCTGGGCTCGTCCGGACCCATTGGGTGCTTTCGGTCTGCGTTGTGTGCGGCCACGAGCGTCCCCATGGCGAGCGGCACCGCGCGACCTGGCCCACCTGCGGCGCGGAGCTGCGCAGCTTCCGGCTGTGCCGCGACTTGCACGCCGGACGATGCGCGCGGTCGAAGAGCGGATCCGCAAGCTGCTGGCGCTCGCCGACTCGCCAAACGAGAACGAGGCCGCTGCGGCGGCCGAGAAGGCGCAGGCGCTGATGCTCCGCTACGGAATCGAGATGGCGACGGTCACCGCGTCGGGCGGCGAGCGCTTGGCGGTCGACGAGCACGTCCTTGGTGGAAAGGTTGATCCGTGGCGGCGGATGCTGGCCGCGGCGGTCGCGCACAGTGCCGGCGGGCGTGTCGTGTGGGCGCCGGAGAACGGTTGCAGCCACGGCAAGATCTTCTTCTATGGGCCCGCTGGCGCGGTTGGCGGGATCGTCGAGTTGTACCGCTACCTCGAAGCGCAGCTGGTCGTGATCTCCGCAGCCGCCACCGCGGCGCGCCGGGAGCGGCGCGTGCACGGGCGCACATGGCGCAACTCATTCCTGCTCGGCGCGGTCGGCCAGGTTGGGCAGCGACTCGATGCTCGCCGCGCCGAAACCGCCGAGACCGGAGAGAACGGCCGGGCGCTGGTGTTGGTCAAGACGGCTGTTGACCGCGAGATCGAGCGGCGCTGGCCGGAGCCGGAGACCTCGGGCTATCGGCCGTCGGTCGCTCGCAGCGCGTATGAGGCCGGCAGCCACGCAGGCAAGCACGTCGATCTTGGCGACCGCCGGGTCGGGCGCAGCTCGGCGGCGCTACCCGACGCCGCAGCGGGATGAGCGACCGCCGGCTGTGGCTGGCGGAACCGTGCCCCTACTGTGGCGCGCGAGCCGGGCTGCGCTGTGAGATCAGCCGCCACGGCGGCAAGCCCAATCGGCTGCTGCACGCTGCGCGCGGCTGGCGGGATCGCCCCTGCCCGACGTGCGCGGCGCAGCCGGGGGAGTTGTGCCGGACACCGCGTGGCCGGCAAGCCAGCCAGCCCCATGCGGCGCGGCTGCAGCGCGGCCGCCGCGAGCTGTTCGCCGAAGAGCAGGTGTGGGAGGAGCTCGAGCGGTGGGAGGCCGCGATCGCGCTGGTGCGCTTTTTAGGGGGCGGCGGCAACCAGGGCAGCATCGCCGCGGTGACGTTGGAGGACGCGGAGAAGCGCGAGCTTGCCCGTTGGGGAAGCGGCGAGGGCGAGCTGCCCGAGGCGCTTGCCGTCGCCGGCCGAGCGCCAGGCCGAGCTCGAGCAGCGCGGGCTGATGTGGCACCGCTGCACGATGGAGCTCGAGCGCGTCCGCCAGCAGCTCCGCACCGCCGGCAGCGACCCCGCCGCGATCGCGCACGCCGCCCGCGAGGCCGCCGGCGTGCTCGCCGCCTGGTCGACGGCGCTCGAAGGCGAGCAGCCCGGGCCTCTCGCCCGCGCCGCACGGCAGCTCGCCCGCTCCGCCGAGCTGCCCGCCCACACGCCGAAGCCGCCGAAGCAGCTCTCGCACGCGTCCGGCCTGGCCTTGTTCACGCTCGCCGCCGGCCAGCCCGACAGCACTGTCGGCTGGCTCATCGTCTCGCGCGAGATCACGCTCCTCGCTGGCGAGCTCAGCCGCGCTCACCGTGGCCGCGGCGAACTCGACCGCGCTCAGCAGATCGAGACCGAGCTCGGCGCCGAGCTCGCCCAGATCGACGCCACGCTCGAGCGAGAGCGTCCCCGCACCAACGAGGTCCTCGACAGCGAAGCGCAGGCCGCGAAGCGCGCCCGGGAGCCACTGCCGCCACCGGCCCGGGATCCCGCACGCGAGGGGGCAGGGGAGACCGAGGACATTAAGCGGCTGATCAACCCGCTGCGCGGGCGGAGGCCGCGGCGGCGGTAGAAGTGACGACCGCGAGACGTCACTCCACAGGGGCGGGGGCACGGATTGCGCCGTTCCGTTCGGGTCGAGGGGTCGACGCGCCAGTGGTATGACCGCCGCTGGTTGATCTCGTTCGCCTCCTTGAGGATCTCCCAGAACTGGACCTCGCGAGGTGTGGGGAGTGTCCCCATGAAGCCCGACTCGATCCGTTCGCGGCGCATCTGCTGTGCATCTGGCGCGCTTTCGCGGCCTCCGTTTCCGCGATCCCGAGCAGCTTGACGTACAGCGAGGCCTGGCGTGTCGGGCGAGGCGCAGAAGCGACGCTCGTCGTGCTCAGGCGCGTCGGGCGACCGCACAAGCGACGCTGTCGCGGTCATGCGTGTCCGGATCCTGCCAATCCAGCTATCAGCCGGTCCGCCGAGCGTGGGCGGAGACGCGCTTGAATCGAAGGGACGTTGCGCTGTTCGCGGTCGTCAGTCGCGGGTCACCGGAGAGCGAGCACAGCGTTCATAACCCCGCCCGATAACCCGCATTTGGTGCGGCCGGTTGGGGGAGAGAGTCACCACGCGATGTTCAGCGTGGGGGATCGGCTTGCTGGTCGCTTCGCGGACTAGGTCGTCATGCCGGTGGGCGGCGGCGGCACCTCGTGGATCTCAATGGCTCTCAGGGGCCGGCAGCCGGCGGGAGGCCAGGCGCCGCGGTCGAAGATGCAGCTGACAAGTCCTCGTGGGCGAGCGGCGCTGGGCGCGAGGACGCCGGCGAAGCCCGCACGGAACAACTCCTCGCCCACGGCCTGAAACGCTGGCCAGGTTCGTCGTTCCGGCGTGGGCGGCGTGAGCCTTACGCGGGCCAGCCGTTCCGGTGTGCTGAGGTCGGCGAGTTGGAGGTCGAGCTCCCATACGTGGTGGTCGTGAGGGATGGCGCGGCCCGGCGGTAGTCCGCGTTCGGCCAGCAGGCGATACCACTCGGCGATCGCGGTGGCCGGCTCGTCGGCGAGATACAGCGCGCGTACAACCTCGCCGTGCTGCCAGCGACCATCCGTCGCTTCGCTGGCGCGTCCGAGCAACGCGGAGCGGTGTGGCGCGTGGCGGATCCACTCGCCGTCCACGGCGACGGTATCGACGTCCATGTGCTGGTCAGGAGACGCCGGGGTATTCCAGCTCGCCGATCAGCTTGGCGATACGGCGATAGTCGCCGCGGGCAAGGACCTCGACGGGCTTTTCATCGTCGAGCGCTTCGATTGGTCGCGTGAGCCAGATCGGGATGAAGTCGGCTTGCATGACGCGCGCGAGGCGATCGACCATCGCGCCGAGCTCGACCAGCCGGTCGGCGCGAGCGCCGCTGGGCGCGCTACGACCGCTGAGCCAGTCGCGCACGGTGCTCGGTCGCGCGCCCGTGGCGGCCGCGATCTGTCGGTCACTGAGCTGCGCCTGGTCATGCACGCGGCGGGCTTCAGCGGCAAGCGGGACCATGGCTGGAGGATACCACCGTCCGGCAATTTTCCGACGCCATCACGTCCCTATTGCGACGCTCGATAACCCGTATTCGGTGTATCGCGGTTGGGCGGTCGCGTTCGGGCTTGGTGGCTGCCCCGCTCGGGCTCGTGGTCGCTCCCGCGAGCTCCGGCGGCGAACAGACGAGTCCCGCCGCCTGCATCGCCGGTGCCCTGATGTTGCGGCGGCAGCCGTTGCTTCTACTGGTCGACTGTCGGGGGGAGCGGTCCACCGAGCAGAGAGGACGAGAGCTGGTCGCTGCTCTCGCTGAGTTCTTGGAGAGCGGCTGCGAGCAGCTCGTCGTTCACGCGAGTGGGATCGCCGCGTTCGGCGGCATCGAGAGCGGCTCGGCGAAGTACTTCGCGGATGAACGCGGGCGTGGTCCCTTTGGTGGCAGTGATGAACTGGGTTCGATCGTGCACGTCGAGTTGAAGGCCGGCACCCGTAGAGGTCGAGCAGCCGGCTGCGGCCCTCGGCGTCGGGGAGCGAGGTTGACCGCGAGGTCGATGCGGCCCGGACGAGACGCCAGTGCCGGTTCGATTAACCTTGGGCCGATTGGTAGTCAATACGAACACGATGTCGGTGTCTTCGTTGAGGCCGTCCATCTGGTTGAGCAGCTCAAACAGGAGTGATGTCTCATGGCCGTACATTCGGTTCTCCGCGACGAGATCGATGTCTTCTAGGACCAGCATCGCCGGGGCGAGCTCGCGCGCCATTTCACACGCTGGCGCTATCGCGTTAAGCGCGTGTCCGCTCAACAGCAGCACGGTACGATCGGGCATCAGCTCCGAGAGGTACATCACGGTCAGCGTCTTGCCCGTGCCGGGCGCTCCATACAGCAACAGCCCGCGCTTTAGATGCCGCCCGCAGCCCTGAGCGCATCGACGTGCTCACCGAACGTCTTGGTCTGACGCTCGATCCGCTCGAGGATGCCAGCCGGAAACACGATCTGTCCGCGCCCGCGTACCCAGAAACCCGCCTCAGCTGCGGAACTCGGGGTCAGGTGTCCGGCCATGCGTTCGACGAAGTGGGGGAAGGTAGGGGACTCTCCCGGGGCTGCAGGTCGCCGACGTGCGGGTGCATCGCTGGCGGGGTGCGGTTGCGTGAGCGGCGCGGCGACCGCGGAGGCCGTCCGCGCGTATCTCGCCGCCCGGTCTCCGCCGAACGCGGGGCGTCGATTGAGTGGCCGGCATCAATCTGGGTATTGAGCCGGGCTCGTTGGCTGCGTTGGCGGGGGTGTAGCCTCCCTGGTTCACGCAACCCAAAGGAAGCCTGCTTGCCGGACACCACCGCAGAGGTCAAAGCGATTCTCGCCCGCGCGCTGCGCGAGTTGGAGCAGGTCATCGACAACGCGCGTGTCAAATCACTTCTACGCGATCTGCGCAACATGCTGGGCGTTGAAGATAGGGCCGCGACGGCGGTGACCAAGCCGGTCTCACGACGCGCGTCGCGAGCGAAGCCAGAGCCCGCGGCGCGCCGGCGCGCGTCGAGTGCCCGGGTCGCGCCCGTACCGCAAGCGAAGAGCGCGCAGGCGACTCCGCGCGCACGCACCCCTGCCAAGCCGAGGGCCGCCTCGACCGCCCCCGCGAGCTCGGGCGCGCCTGCGGCCCGTAGGGGCGGTCGCCGTGAGCAGCTCCTTGCTCTGGTCGTGGATCAGCCCGGGGTCACTGTTGCTCAAGCGGGCAAGCAGTTCGGCATCAAGGACGCGACGGGACTCTACAGGGTCGCCCGTCGGCTTCAGGACGAAGGGCTCGTGCGCAAGCGCGGCGCCGAGCTGCACCCAACCGCCAAGGCGCAACAGAGATAGCCCCCGGCACCCGAGTCACTGTCATACCCACATGTCGGGCGATCGTCGGTCGTCCCGTCCGGGCGAAGCGATGATGAGCGCACGCGGTTGAGCCCGGACCTGTCCGCGCGGATCTGAAGAACGAGTGCCCGACTTCCTCGTAGGCCTTGGCGTCGCGGGTGAGATGTCGCGAGCTGCTGGCGAACGCCGCTTGCACGAAAGAGTGCTAGCACACCAGCCGGCGACATCTCCGCGACCAGTCGACGCCACGTTGAACCCGGCTGCGACTCTGCGACGACGTCCGTGGCGTATACGAGCAGCGAACAAGACCACTGCGTCAACATCGAGCTGTACAAGCTCTGATTACTTTGGCGAAGTCGAGCGGCTTCGGCAGACCACCTTCCGAAACGGCTCCGCGTCCTGAGGTGGGTTGATACGCGCCGTCGCGCGTCCTGAGTGGTTAATACGCGCCGTCTATTCGGCAACCGTGCAGGTCCTGCTGCCGGCGGCTGATCGCGCTTTCCAGCGAGCGGCGCGGCTATCCCCAGACGAACGGCGGATAGCGGTCGGTCATGAAGTACGCGTACGCGTTGCCGCGGAGGTTCCAGCGCAGGCCGGGCACCATCAGCTCGAACACTCCCCTGGGGATTTGCTTGGTGAAGAGCACGGTGAAGAAGGCGACGAGCGTCAGGACGCCGGTCAGCCCGTAGAGCACGCCGGCAACCCACAGGTACGGGATGGCCAGCAGCCACTGTACGAGCGGCCGCCAGTTGTCGATGTGCTCGGGGTAGTCGATGTGCAGCCGCAGCGGGTAGCCGGGGTCGTCGTCCAGTGAGAAGGGTGGGCAGACGTCGGTCATCAGGTGGACGTAGCCGATCACCCGGTAGAACCACCGGACCGTTCCGACCAGGTAGTCGAAGGCGCCTCGCGGCCAGCGGCCGGTGAACAACACGGCGAAGAACCCGTACACCACGACGAAGAAGGCGCCGATGCCGACGAAGAACAGGGCGATGTAGTGCGGGATGGCCAGGAGCCACTTGACCAGCGGCAGCCAGCGGTTCAGCTCGGATGGGTAGGTGATCTCCAAGCTGGCCGGGTAGCTCGGCGAGGGCGGCCCAGAGGGATTGGGTACAGCGACCGCTTGGGGCGCTGCCACAGCCGTGGGCGGCGGAGGCTGGGGCGGAGGCTGGGACGCCGTTGATGGCGTCGGCAGCGGTGGTTCAGGGGGCTCGCCAGAAGGCGGCTCAGGCGTGCTCACGAGACAAAACTAACCCGTTGGGTAGGACGCGTCATCGGATGTTTCTGCGCTCTGATCCGAGCCCTGGAGTGTCACCGGCCGATCCTGTACGCCGCCTGGGGACGCTCAGGCTTGTCGGCTTGCTCGGCCTCCAGTTTCGCACCCGTCCGTGGGAGCCGCGGACCGGCGACTCCCACGCCCACCTGCTGCGTCGGCTGACAGGGTTCTGTGAGTCGCTCGGATACAGCGTGTCGTTTGAAGCGATCGACGGGCCCGGCGGCGGCTGGTGTGATCCGGAGGCCAAGCGGATCGTCATCGACGCCGGCGTTGCCCCCAACGCGCAGTTGC
Source organism: uncultured Solirubrobacterales bacterium (assembly GCA_963806475.1). Lineage (GTDB taxonomy): Bacteria > Actinomycetota > Thermoleophilia > Solirubrobacterales > Solirubrobacteraceae > Palsa-465. Next base: position 259,700 of record CAWDYK010000029.1, on the reverse strand, counting down.
GCACGCTCGTGCACGAGTGCGCGCACGCCCTGGGAGTCGACTATCAGCAGTACTCGCGCGAGCAATCCGAGGTGCTGGCCGACACGATCAGCTTTGTGGCGTGCTCGAGCATCGGGCTCACGGTCGACGGGGAGACGATCCCATATGTCGCCGGCTGGGGCGAAGACGGAGCGCTTGAGGCGGTGACCGAGTTCGCGCAGACGATCGACGGGCTCGCCCGCCGCATCGAGGACGCCCTGACCACCGACCCGCCGTCCCCGCGCACCGACGCGGCCGCGGCGACCGCCATCAGCGAGCTGGCCGCGGCGTAGGATCGCGGATCGTGGCGATCACGCACCATCCACCGACGTCATCGGTGAGCTCGCCGGCGCGGCGCAGCGCGCCGGTGATCCGCGTGGTGCGTGGGGTGAGGCGATCACGAGGCGGGCGCGCCCGCCGATCAGCGCCGATAGGACGACGTTGGCGTCAGCGACGACGGCGGCTGGCAGCGAAATCGTCGAGGACCTCTTGCTCGCTTGTGCCTTGGGCCTCGAGCTGCGCCCCGATCTGTTCGGAGAGGCGCAGGAACACTTCGCGGCGAACCTCGACGGGCAGCTCGGGCGTGTTCCAGGGCAGGTAGAAGCCGGCCGGGGCGCCGTCGCGGGTGACGAGGATGACGTCGTCGGAGCGGAACATCTCGCTGGCGCGGTCGCGGAAGTCGCGAACCGTCACGACCTTCATGTGGTCACCTCCGTGGTCACACAGTGGATGGTAGCGCCGGAGCGCGTCGGCGGCAAACGCTCAAGTCAAGCGTCGGATGGTCTTCGCTGGCGCAGGAGGCCGAGTCGCTATGAGCCGGCGTGCCGAGTGACCGGACCCGAGCCAGCTGCGGGCCGGGCTCCCCGATGGTGACACGCGCTGCGGGCGTGTGGACGGGTCGCCAACGGTCCGCAGCGTGGCGGCAGAACTCGAAGGAGGCCATCATGGCCAAGTCATCGCGGCAACTGTCAGAGCACGAGCGTGCTGAGCGTCGCCGTCAGGATCGCGAGCGCCTGCAGCAGGCCTTCGCGGAGTCGCTGGGGTACTCGGTGTCGTTCGAGTCGATCGAGGGTTCGGCGGGTGGCTGGTGCGATCCGAAGCTCAAGCGGATCGTCGTCGACGCCACCGCGCCAGCGAACGCGCAGCTGCGGACATTGATCCACGAGACCGCACATGCGCTCGGTGTCGACTATGTGAGGTATTCGCGGGCGCAGGCGGAGGTCATCGTGGACACGGTGACGCTTGTGGCGGCGAGCGGCGTTGGTTTGAGGGTCGACGGTGAGACGGTCCCGTATGTAGCCGGGTGGGGTGAGAGCGGCGCGTTGGAGGCCGTGACCGAGTTCGCGGAGACGATCGATCGGATCGCCAGGCAGATCGAGGATGTCCTTCACGCGAGCGTGCCGGCGGCCGAGATGCTGGCGGTGTGAGGGGGCGTGGGCTCCTCAGCCGACAGCGCGGTTGTGCTGGCTGAGCAGTTCGCGGTTGATCTCGCGGACGGCGTCGAGTTCTCTGCGCGCATCGGCGAGCGTCTCCTCGAGCTCGAACACGCGTGCGTCTGATTCTTCAAGACGCGCTTGGAGCGCGTGCCGCTGGTCGTGCTCGGGCAGCTCGTCGGGCAGCGCGTCGGCGAGCTGGTTGCCAAGCGTCTCGGACAGGCGCTGCTCGAGTGCTCTGACCTGCTGGCGCAGGCGCTGGCTTTGGGCCTTGTAGTTCTCGGCGTCCGCCCGCAGCGAAGCGCCCGTGACACGCGCGCGCGCTGTTGCGGCCGCGCTGGTTGATTGGGTTGCGCGCAGGGCGCGCAGCTCGAGCTCGGCGCGCAGGTCCGGGTGGCTGTAGATGAACTTGCGCGACACCCCAGCGTGGCGCGCAACACCGGCGATCGTGACCTCGGCTCCCGAAGCGACGCAGGCATCGACGGCAGCGGCGACGCGTTCGCGCTTGAGCTGCGAGTCGAGTCGCCGCTGGCTGTGCATCGCGACCGCACGACCGCTCACGGGCTGCTGTCCTGGGTGCGGCTGGCGCGTGGGCTGAGCGTCGGACGGGGCTGGCTGGTCGCGAGCCGAAAGCGGGCGGGGATGTCGGTCGCGAGCTGGGCTCTGACGCGGCGGGTGACCGCGATCGCGTCGGTGACAGCGGCACGGTCGGCGGGGTCGAGCTGGTCGATCAGCTGATCGTTGCGGCGGATCAACGCGCGGACCGCGGTGATCTCCTGCTCGCTCGGGGTCGCGTCGCGCTGCGCCCAGTCGGCGAGCGCCGGGACGGCGCCGGCGAGACGCTCGCGGTCGAGCAGCAGCTTGTGCAGGTAGTCGCGCAGCTCGGGCTGGCTTGAGGGGTCGGTGCGGAAATGCTCACAGCCGAAGCACTGGTGGCGGTACGGGCAGGAGTGACCGCCGGCCTAGACGTTCGACGGTTCGGTGCAGTGGCCCATCGGGACAGGGGTCTGCCCGACCTGCTGGCGCAGCCGCTCGCTCGCGAGCAGCCGCTCGACGACCGGCATCCGCTACCGCAGATCCCGGAGAAAGGCATCGGGCGCCTCGAGGACCTCATACGCGTCGTTGACGGCCGTCCAATACGCAGGCCCGCCCGGAAGCACGATCCGCAACGAGCGAAACGAGACAGGGAAAGACGGCGCAGCCGCCAAAGAGGGGCGGAGGCCGCTCACACCACCGACCGTACGCGCACCGTCGGACAACGAGGGGGGTCGGCAGAGGCGCGCCCGCCGACGATCCTCCAGCTCGGCCCTCCGGACCTTCGCTTCCGGCTCGACGGCGGCATCCCCGTCTGCACACCCGGTCACGTCGGTAACACGAACAGAAACCCTTTCCCAACCCTGGCGCCAGCGGTATCCACGGACACAGCGCGAAGCGCTCTACGGACGGCATAAAACCGCCATCTGAATGGCCCAGCGTCCCCCGGGACTACGGCGGGAGCGCATGATCAGGGTCTATCCCGGGGGACGGCGTAAGGCGGGGATCCGGTTCAGATGCTTGACAGCACGGCGCCAGCCGCGGCCTCCGCTGGGGCATGCCCACCACCCCACACAAGGAGGCCGACATGACCCCCAAGCCGCCATCCTCGCGACAGCTCAACTACCTGCGGGCTCTCGCGAACCGCACCGGCCAGACGTTCGTGTACCCCAAGACGCGGTCAGACCCGCGTCCGTGTCGAGCTCGGCCGGTATGTCGTCAGCGCAGGCGAGAGGGTGCTATTGGTCAGCGCGTTCATGTGGTCGTTCGTGTGACCGACGTCCCGGCCCACCCCGGCGGCCGTGCGTATCTCGTCGAGCGCGGGCTCGAACAGGAGGGTTCGAACGCGAACGCCGCACTCAAAGCGCTCACATTCGGCGCTCGGGCTGCTCAGCTGCGACTCTTTCGCAAATGGGGATCTAGGAGCGGGCGTCCGCGCGGTCTGCTTGAGAGGCCGCGCGTCGCGGTCAGGCGGTTCGGCTTGGGCGAGGTTGGCGGCACCGGGTTTGGGCGTCCGCGACGCGTGCACTAGTCCGGGTTGCCGCTCGCTCGAGCTTTGCCGCCGGTCGGTCGATATGGCGTCATCGTTGTGCTTGACAGCGTCGTGGTTGCGGAGCTTCCGCTGCCTTTGGTGGGCGACCAGCCCGCAGAATGCGGATGTGCGAGTCGGTCACGATCGCTCTTCGCCCGGCTCGGGCAGTGCGATCGCGATGGCGGTTGCGTGGGGGAGGTCCTCGGGTCCGACGAGACGGAAGCCGAAGGTGCGCTCGAGGGTGGCGGTCGGTTGCGGCGAGTTACCGCATTCGGGGCACGCAGTGATGTAGGCCGCGGCGGCGGGGGTGAAGCGCAGCCGGCAGCGTGGGCAGCAGACGTGGGTCATGGTTGGGATCACGCTCGGTTCTTCCCAGGCAGGCCGTGCCCACACACTGGGCACACGCGGTTCATCACAGGGTCGTCTGCACGCTCGTCGGTGAGTTCGGAGTACACCCGGTGGCGTCCGAGACCCGATACGCGCAGAGCGTGCTCGCACTCCGGGCAGCTATAGGTAGGTCTTGGATCCGGGTTGGCTGAGGGGGGCGCGAACCGCTCGGTCGGTGTCTCGGCCCCGTTTGCCGCCGCGGCGGCTTCGCGCGCGCGCGCGGTGTTCGGCGCGGCTACCGGTGGCTGGTCGCTCACCGAGCCGCGGATCGTTTCCGGAATTACACCTATAGCGGGGGAGTTGACCGGCGTGCTGGGGGTGCTGGAGCGCATCGGAGGACCTCCTCGTCGCGTGGTGCGAGGGGATCTGCGGTCCTCTCGTGGATATGTGATGACTATAGCATGAAAAGCAAGTCTAGAAATGATATCCTTATGTGGATGGCTGAGCACGCGGCACCGGGTTGGACGTTTCTGACCAACCACGCCCAGGTACTGGTGTGCATCGCCCGTGATCCCGGCGTTCGCCTGCGCGACATCGGCGAGCGCGTCGGGATCACCGAACGGGCGGCCCATCGGATCGTCGTCGAGCTCGCCGAGGCCGGCTACATCACTCGCCAGCGAAACGGCCGGCGCAACCACTACTCGATCAACGCCCACCTCCCACTCCCTGACATGATCGGGCGCGAGCCGAACGTCGGGCAGCTGCTCGAGATCCTGACCGCAACCCACGAGCCCAACCGGCGGGTCGATCGCACGGGAACGAGCGGGTGATCGCCCGGGGGGCTGCTGCTGGCCGTCGGCTGCGCGCTGGCCGGCAGCGTCTCGGTCCTGCTCAAACAGCGCGGCGCCTTCGCGGCGCCGACGGTACTCGCGCGCTGCCCCATTCGCAGCGCGGTCGGTCTGTTTCGCTCCACGTGGTGGACGGTGGGAGGGCTCGTCGCGCTGGCTGCGTGGCTGCTGCACGTGGGCGCGCTGTCGCTGGCCTCGCTATCGAGCCTGCAGGACAGGCGCCGACCCAGAACAGATCGAACACATCCTCACGATCGCCCTCGACGGCTTGCGCTATCGCCCACCCGAGCGATAGCCGGGTGCCTCAAGACTCCGAAGATCCGGCCGGGTCACAGGCGAACGCTTTCGCCGGCGGTCGTGCTCAAGAAGAGTGGGAGACGAGCGTGCCGCCAGTCGCCCCAGGGGCGGCGAGCGAGGCGCCAATGGCACGCCAACCGAGCCGACCGATAATGCGGCCAGCTGTAGCCGAATCGTTGCGACGCGTTTGCCCGATGCCAGCGCGACGGGCGGCGGCCGGCCGGCGCCGGCGACGGCGGGGACGGTGCGGCTCAGCTCGCTCTGATCGAGCCGTGAGACCGAAGAGCTTCACAGCGCTTTCCTAAGCGGGGAGAGGGACCGTCGGGATGTGGCTGTCGCGTCGCGCCTGACCGCTAATGCGAGCGGCGGCCGTAGCTTCCCCGGCGGGAGCGGCGGTAAATCCATACCACGAGCATCGAGAACGCGACTGAGAGGATCAGGCCGGCGCCGTGGCGATGAAGCACATACCAGGAGAACAGGCCAGCGCTGAGCGTGCCGCAGATCCCGACCAGCGCCGTCATCGCGATCCCCATCGGATCCGGGCCAGGCAGGAGCAGCCGGGCCAACGCGCCGACCAACAGGCCACCGAAGAACAGAATGATTAAAAGACGACTAGGCTCACGTGCGCATCTTACCCGCCGGCGTCCTGGCCGGGTGTGCCGCCGCAGGCTGGCGGTGGGCAGCACAGCGGGCCCGGTGGATCGATCAAGCCCCGCGGACCTCGGGGCTGATCGCTGCGCGTCGGTTCGAGCGCGCGCGGCAGCGGCAGCGTCCCGGTCGGGGCGCAGCCGCTCGAGCACAGCGATGTCGTCGAGGTCCTGGCGGCGCTTGGCCTCTGGCCGGTCGCGGAACCTGGAGGCGGTGGTCTTCATTCGGATTAGATCCTCGGGATGGGCGATGAGGATCCGCGCGCCGAGCCGGCGTGTGGTGACCGTGATGAGCTTCTCGCTGCTCGGGTCCGACCCGCGTCGGTGGCTACGTGATTTGGCACTCCAGCGTCGCCCAGTCGGAAGTGGCTGCGAACAGGCGCCTTTCCGCCTTTCCTCGGTTCTCGGCGGCGACGGCGCCTGCCGCGGCACCGCTCGGTCGAACCGGCACCGACCTCATCGGCGCGGAAGGCGGCTGACCGGCTGGTTATCCGTCTGACCAAGGAGGATCGATGCGTGTTCGGACACTTGGCTAGTGACATGTGCGGGGGCGGGGGCGGACTATGTGAGAAAATGAACCCGACGCGGGTCATCGCCCCCCGATTCCGGGACGTACGGCGATACCGGCGGGCAATCTGGAGTAGCTGGACACGGTGGATTTCAAGCACGCACTCGAAGCGGCGGCCAAGCAGGAGCAGGCCGCTGCCTCTGAGGTCATCAGCCTCAACGAGTACGTTGACCGGGTCGCTGAACGACCGACGATCGCCGCGAGTGCCCACCAACGGATCTACGACATGATCCTTGCCGTCGGCTCGGAGGACGGAGCACACGCCGGCGAGACGTCCTACGAGTTCTTCTCGGGCGAGCTGTTCGGGCTGGACGTGCCGCTCGATCGCATCGTTCGCTATTTCGAGACGGCCGCCCAGGGCCACGAGACCCGCCGTCGCATCCTGTTGCTGTGGGGACCGCCGGGCGGTGCGAAGAGCTCGATCGCGGCGCTGCTGAAACGGGGCCTCGAGGCGTGGAGCAGGACCGACGACGGCGCGGTCTACTCGTTGCAGGGCTGTCCGATGCACGAAGAGCCCTTGCACCTGATTCCGGGCAAGCTGAGGGCGCAGGCGAGCGAACACACCGGCGTTCCCGTCGAGGGCTACCTGTGCCCGGTGTGCCAATGGCGCCTGGAGCATGAATTCGCCGGTGACTTCCTCAACTTCCCGATCGAGCGGACCTACTTCTCCGAGGCACGCCGCGTCGGGATCGGGACGTTCGAGCCCGGCGATCCCAAGTCGATGAGCATGGAGCAGCTGACGGGTGGCCTCGATTTTCGCGCGATCGAGACCCACGGCTCGGATTCACACCCGCTGGCGCTCGACTGGGCGGGCGAGTTCTCAAAGTCCAATCGGGGCCTGTTCGAGGCGGTCGAGTTCTTCAAGAACCCCGCCGAGTTTCGAAACCTGTTCCTGACGATGGCTCAGGAGAAGCAGTTCAAGGTAGCCAAGTTCGGCTACATCGACTCCGACACCGTGATCCTCGCCCACACCAACGAAGCGGAATTCCGCGCCTTCATGGCCGACCAGAAGAACGAGGCGCTCAAGGACCGGCTGGTCACGATCTCGGTCCCATACAACGTGCGCGTCTCCGACGAGGAGAAGATCTACCACAAGCTGTTGACCGGCTCGCGACCACGAGACCAGCTGCACATCGCGCCACACGCGCTTAGGGCAGCCGCGATGGTCGCCGTCCTGTCCCGGCTGAAGCCCCACGAGAACCTGGGCTTGGTCGAGAAGATGAAGCTCTATGACGGCGAGGAGGTGGGCGACTGGAAGCTCGCGCAGATACCGGAGATCAAACGAGCCGCCGAGCACGAGGGCATGACAGGCCTGGGGCCTCGGGCGATCGTCGATGTGCTCTCCGGCGCTGCGCGCAAGGCGAGCGAGGAGCACCACACGGGCAAGTACCTCACGCCGATCATGGCCCTGATCGCGCTGACCGAGTACATCGAGCGGCTCGAGGCCCCGAAGGAGACTCGCGAGCAGGTGCGGGCGCACGTGATCGACGCCCGCAAGGAGATCGACCGCAAGCTGAAGGACGAGGTCCGTCGAGCGTTCGTCCCGGCCTTCGCCGAGCACGCTCAGCGGCTGCTCGAGAACTACCTGACGAACATCGAGACCTACTGCCAGGGCACCAAGACCCAGGATCCGATCACCAAGGAGGACCGCGATCCCGACGAGAAGCTGATGCGGGCAATCGAGGAAAGCGTTAAGCCGGCGGTGCCCGAGTCGGCCAAGGATACCTTCCGTCAGGGGGTCCTGATGCGGATCGGGATCGCGCTGCGCAAGGGAGAGCGGCCGCTGACCCACGAGACGGACACGATCCTGGCCACCGGGATCGAGGAGTACCTGTTCGACCAGCTGAAGGACATCGTCCAGGTCACGCTCTCGAAGACCAACCCGGACAAGGAGCAGGCCAAGCGGCTCAACGAGGTGCTGCGGACGCTGGTCGAGGAACGTGGATATAGCGAGGAGTCGGCCCGCGACCTCCTCGAGTATGTCGGTCACCTGCTGAACCGGTGAGGCCCCGCCATGACGGTTGTCGGCGAGTCGGGTATTCCTCATGACGCGGGCCGCCGCGACGCGCTGCACCATCGCGAGCGCGTACGCAAGAAGATCACCCAGCACCTGAAGGAGCACATCGGCGAGGAGGACATCATCGCCTCCGGCCCCGGGAAGAGGATCCGGGTTCCCGTCAAGGGCACCAGGCGGTGGCAGTTCGTCCTCGATCGCGGCCAGGGGAAGGGGGTGGGCCAGGGCGACGGCCAGCCCGGCGACGTGCTTGGCCCGCCCGGACCCGTGCCTGGGGGTGGGGCCGCGGGCACGGAGCCCGGCGAGGAGTTGTACGAGGTCTGGCTCGACATGGACGACGTTGAGGAGCTGCTGTTCTCCGAGCTCGAGCTTCCTCGCCTGAAGCCGAAGGCCGAGGCCGACGCGCAAGCCCCGCACACCGTCTACAACGATGTCGCTCGAACCGGTCCCCAGCTGGACAAGAAGGCGACCCTGCGCGAGAACCTGATGCGCAACGCGAAGCGCGGACGCGCGTCGCTGGGCGGGATCGAGAAGTCGGATCTCCGCTACCTGAGCTACCGCGAGGTTCCGAAGCCGCGCCACAAGGCGGTGGTGTTCCTGGCCATGGACGTGTCCGGGTCGATGACCGTCGACCGCAAGCGCATGGCACGGCTGTTCTTCTACTGGTGCGTCCAGTTCCTGCGTACACGCTACGACCAGACCGACCTCGTGTTCGTCGCGCACACCACCGAGGCACGCGAGGTCAGCGAGGAGGAGTTCTTCGGCCGCGTCGAGTCCGGCGGGACCAAAGTCTCTTCGGCCTTCGAGACGATCGCGCAGATGCAGCACGACCGCTACCCGCCCGACGACTGGAACATCTACATCCTTCACGTCTCAGACGGCGACAACTTCGCCGCGGACAATCCGCGGACGCTCGAACTGATCCGGCGCTTGTCCGAGACGGCCGCGTTGGTGGGTTACCTCGAGGTCGACCCCGCGGGCGGCTCGCGCGCTCACAAGCTGTCGGCCTTCTACGAGCATGAGGCCGCGGGCATCGGTGGTTTCGTGTTTGCCGGCGCGGTCGACGATCGCGAGCTGTGGCCGGCGCTGAAGAAGTTCTTCGCCCGCGAGGACGTCCAGACGTCGGTGCGATGAGTACATACACACTGGACGATCTGCGCGCGGTCGAGGATCAGTGCCGCGAGATCGCCGCCGCTGCGCTCGGCTTCGAGATCCCGGAGGTGATCTACCACCTCGTGCGCCCCGAGGAGGTCTACTTCGCCGCCGCCAACGGCCTGCCGGCCCGGTACTCGAGCGCCCGCTGGGGCGCCCAGTTCGACGACGCCTACGGACGCTATCAGCGTGGGCAGGAGCGTTTGTACGAGCTGATCTTCAACACCCGGCCCGTCCACGCCTACCTGATGGATGGCAACAGCTTGGTGGCGCAGACGCTCGTCGTCGCGCACTGCCTCGGGCACGCGTTCGTCTTCGAGACCAACGAGTGGCTAGGGGCGGTGGACCGCGAAATCATGACCCGGGTGGTGTCCGCCGCGGAGCGGATCGCCGACTACATGGGAGCCTACGGCCGCGAGCGCGTCGAGGACTTCCTCGACGCCTGCCACGCGGTCGCCGTGCATCAGCCCCAGGCACAGCTGATCCGGAAGGCGCCCCGGCCCGAGCCAGAGCAGCGCGAGCGTCCGTTCGACATGCTGTTCCCTGACGAAGTGGTCGCCGAGCGGGAGCGAGTCGCGACGAAGCGCGCCGAGTTCCTCAAACGGTTCCCCCGCGAGCCGGAGGAGGATCTGCTGGCGTTCATCGAACGCCACGCCCGCGGGCTCGAGGACTGGCAGCGCGACGTCCTCTCGATCGTGCGTTCGGAGCAAAGCTACTTCCTGCCGCAGATGCGGACCAAGATCCTCAACGAGGGCGCGGCCGTGCTCTTCCACCAGGAGATATGCCAGCGCCTGTTCTTGCCCACCGACCGCTACTGGGAGTTCGAACAGCTCAACGCGGTCGTGACGCAGCCGCATCAGGGGCGTGTGAACCCCTACAACCTCGGGATCCACATCCTGCGCGAGGTGATGCGGATCGCGACCGACCCCGACGAGGGCGAGTGCGAGCGCTGGCCGTGGGCCGGCAGCGTCGACCCGTTGGAGCAGCTGCGCACGATCGTGCGCAGCTACGACGACGAGGCGTTGCTGCGCGAGTTCCTCACTCCTAAGGTTTGCGAGCTGACGCGGCTGTACGCATTCGAGCATGTCGAGCAAGACCCGCGGCGGATCCGAATCTCCTCGCGCGAGGCCGACGCAATTCGGGAGACGCTCATCTCCTTGCACTCGACGCTTGGGATCCCGAGCGTGGTGATCGTCGACGCCGACTTCCGCGGCCGGGGGGAGCTGCTGCTCGAGCATCGCCACGCTGGCGTCGGACTCGACGAAGAGTACGCGCGCGGAACGCTCACCCAGATAGCGCTCCTGTGGGGCAAGTCGGTCACGGTAAGGACGATCAATACTCCCAAACCCGACGAGCCGGTGTGGTTCGCCGGCCATCCCGACGGGCGCTCAGATCGCTGGACGAGAGAGCCAAGCGGCAGGTAGCCGACTCGGCGGGAAGGCCACAGGCCACATCCCGATCCCCCTCCGATCCTACCCAGGCTCGCGACTGATCCGCGCCGCGCTGGTCGCGCGCCGCGCCTGCTCCTCGTAGGGATTGCGCGCGTACCCGAATCGCAGGTATGAAAGCGGCATCCGGAGGGGGCGATGTTGTATCTGCCAGACGTGGCAAAGCTCGTGGCAGATAAAATCGCCGTTGTCCACGAGCTGCGGCGAGCGCAGCGGGATCAGGTTCCACATCGTGTAACTTCGAAACGGCTAGCGGGACCAGCGCCCAAAACCAGGAGGAGGTCAGCTTGAGCACAACCTCGGAGTTCGTTCGCGGCGTCGATTTCGTCGGCATACCCACCCGCGACCTCGAGACGGCAGCCGCGTTCTACGGCGAGACGCTTGGCCTGCCCCGCTCGGTGTACATGCCAGACCGCAACTTCTCGGAGTTCGAGACCGGGAACCTCACGCTCAGCGTCTACAACGCCGAGAAGATGGGGCTCGGTCATCATCCCAACCAGAACGCCGTCGCGCTGCACGTCGATGACGTCGCCGCCACCCGCAAGGCGCTCGAGGAACGCGGCGTCAGCTTCCACGGAGATACCTTCGACACCGGCGTCTGCTACATGGCGTTGTTCTCCGACCCCGACGGCAACGCGCTGATGCTGCACCAGCGCTACGCCCCCCGCAGAACCGACATCTGAGACGCGCGACCGCCGGGGTCTCCGAACGGTGATGACGCAGGGGGCACGGCCAAGATCCCGAGGTTCCGGCTGCATGCGCTCGAGCGATGCTCGTCGTCGCCCCGCACCGCGGCGGCGAGCTGATCGTCTCCTGAGTCCGCCACTACCACGTGTCCTCGAGCAGCGCGCGGATCGCCTCCGCGGGGGCCGGTCGTGGGTTGTCCCTCGCGGCGCGGCGAGCCGCGGTCGCCTCGGCCAGGTCGCCCAGCTCATCGCGCGGAACGCCGTAGTCGCGCAGCCGCTCCGGCCCGGCGAGCGCGCCGAGCTCGGCAACCCCTCGGACCGGATCGGCGGAACCGTCGATTGCGTCGCCGAGCCGGTCGATTGCGTCGGCCGCGACCTCGCGGTTGTACCGAAGCGCCACCGGCAGGCATACCGCGTTCATCGCACCGTGCGAGAGCCCGTAGCGCCCACCCAGCGCCTGGGCCATCGCGTGACCAACGCCCATCCCTGCGCGCAGCGCCGTCCCCGCATGCATCGCGCCCTCGAGCAGGCCGCGCCGTGCCTCGGTGTCGTCTCCCCGCCGCGCGACGGCCGGGAGCCAGGCCGAGATCAGAGCGGCTCCCGCGAGCGCGTGCGCGTCGGTTTCCGCGCTGCGGCCGGATGTGTACAGCGCCTCGGCGCAGTGCGCGAGCGCGTTCATCGCCGAGCCGGCGCTCTCCCCGGCCGGCAGCTCGAGTGTGAGCGAGGGGTCGTAGACGATCGCGACGGTCCGGGCGCCCGCGCCGCCGCTCTTGGTCCGCGATTCGGCGTCTCGCATCCCAAATCCCTCCGTCCACTCGGCACCCGAGTAGGTGGTGGGGATCGAGACGATCGGGAGCCCGGTCTCGCTCGAAACCGCCTTGCAGGTGTCGATCGCGCTGCCGCCGCCGAGGGCCACGAGGCCGTCGGCGTCGGAGACCGCCTTGAGCGCCGCCCGGACGCCGCCGATCTCGGCGTGGGGCAGCGCGCCGTAGAAGCGGCGCTCAACCAGCAGCTCGTATCCCCGCCAGCGCTCAGTGCTGATCAGCAGCGGGAGCCGGATGCCGAGCTCGTCGAGCACCGCCGGGAGCGCCCGGAGGCTCCACCGAACGATCATCGCCCGACTGTACCCGAGCCCCGTCGAGGAGCCCGGGTGTAGGCGGTCTAGGTCTAGGCGGCCTCGCCGAGACCCTCGAGCTCGGGACTGCCGGCCAGCCGGCTGAGACCCTGCTCTTCCAGCTGGCGGGCGCGCTCGGTTGGGATTCCCAGCTCGTTGCCCGTCTGCCGGATCGTTCGAGGCTCGTCTCCGGCGAGACCGAAGCGGAGCCGGATGACGTTGCGTTCGTCCTCGGGGAGCTGCTCCACGACGGCGCTTATCCGCCGTTCGCGGTCGGTGGTCGCGACTTCCTCGATCGGCTCGGGACGTTCGCTCGCCAGCAGATCGCCGAGGGCGGTCTCGCCATCCTCGCTCACGGGCTGGTCGAGGCTCGCGAGGCCCCTGCTCAGCTCCCGCAGCTCAGCCACCTCCTCGACCGGGAGCTCCGCCACGGCGGCGATCTCCTCGTCAGTCGGCTCCCGCGAGAGCTTCGTGTTCAGCTCGCTTTCGATCTTGCGGACCTTGACCTGGCGCTGCGCGATGTGCACCGGGACGCGAATCGTGCGCCCATGGTTCTGCAGACCGCGCTGAATCGCCTGCCTGATCCACAACGTTCCGTATGTCGAGAACTTGAATCCGCGGCGCCAGTCGAACTTCTCCACGGCCCTCATCAGCCCGAGCATGCCCTCTTGGACGAGGTCCTCCATCGCCAGCCCGTGGCCCTGGTAGCGGCGAGCCTGCGAGACGACCAGCCGCAGGTTCGAGTTGATCATCCGCTCCTTGGCCTCGAGGTCGCCCCGCTCGATCCGCTTGGCGAGCTCGATCTCCTCAGCGGCGGTCAACAGCGGATGCACTCGGGCCTGCCGGAGGAACAGGTCAAGCGACTCCTGTACGCCCGCGCCCTGTCCGGCGTTCGTGGCCTTCTCCGCAGCCCCACTCGACCGGGCCGCGGTATGCGCATCCCGGCGCTTGCGCTGGCGTCCGTTCGGGGTCGCCGAACCGGTCCGCGAGCGTCTGCTCCGGCTGTTCGTATCGGTGTGGTCGCTGCGCGAGCGACCGGTTTCAAAAGCGTTCAGGTCCATCTCCAGTGATTCGTATGGTTCGATGTCCATCGAAGTATAGCAAAGTACGGCAAACGTCGTACTACCCCATCGCTAACCATAGCAAACGGCCGATATGCCGTCGCCAGAGAGTGCGAGCACGAACCACACGCACTGGCCGCTTCGGGCGCCCGCGGCCATGCCAGCGAGCCGCCCGCGAGCAGGCATCGGGCACGCCGCCACGCGGCAGGGCCCGGGCAGCCTCGAGCCGGCCGGAACCCAGCGCCCGAGCGGCGCGATCGCGGCCGGCCTGACGACCACGCCGGAAAGACGCACCGGCCCGATCAGAACGACCTCGCTCACCTGACCCAGCCCTTCGGGCTGCCTATACTTGCCCAGGTCCGCTGATGAGGAGTGACCAGTGCAGGAGATGGTGATCTACGGCGTTAGCTTCGACATGGTCGGCAAGCAGCCGATCGTTCTGCTTAAGACCGTCGAGAGCAACAAGTTCCTGCCGATTTGGATCGGCCATCCCGAGGCTGCGGCGATCCTGATGAGGCTCCAGGGCGCCTCTACGCCTCGCCCGATGACTCACGATCTGCTCTCCGACATGCTCGGCGAGCTCGAGGTCGAGTGCACCAGGGTGGCGGTCACCGAGCTTCGCGAGAACACCTTCTACGCGTCGATCAGCCTGCGGATCAACGGCCGCGAACTCGAGATCGACTCCCGCCCCAGCGACGCCTTGGCCCTGGCCGTCCGCGCCGGCGCCCCGATCTTCGCCGCCGACGATGTAATCGCCGAATCCGCGATCGAGTTCGAGCACGAGGTCGAGGACACCGAGGAGGTAGTCGAGAAGTTCAAGGACTTCCTCGACCGGGTCACTCCCGAAGACTTCATGGGCGAATAGGCGACAGCGCGCTCATGCGCGAGTTGCCGTGAGGATCCGCTCGATCAGCTCGTCGAACCCGATCCCAGCCGCGTCGGCCGCCTGCGGCAGCAGCGAGGTCTCGGTCAGCCCCGGAATCGCGTTGGCCTCGAGCACGTACAGCTCGTCGGTCTCGCTTTCGAGCATCAGATCGATGCGCCCGAACCCCGAGCACCCTAGGAGCGAGAACACCTCGAGTGCGAGCTGACCGGCTCGAGCGGCGACCGGATCCGACAGCGCCGCCGGGCACTCGAACCGTGTCCGTCCGATCTCGTATCGCGACTCGAAGTCGTAGAAGTCTTCCTCCTCGGGCACGGCCTCCACGATCGGGAGCGCCGTGGCGGCCCCGCCGTCGTCGCTGATGATCGACACCGCCAGGTCGCGCCCCGGGACGTAGCGCTCGAGCAGGACCTTGCGGTCATAGGAGAATGCCGCGACGAGCGCGGCGGGGACGTCAGATGGAGTCCGGGCGAACTTGATGCCCAGCGCGGAGCCCTGGCCGGCCGGCTTGACCACGATCGGGAACCGGAGGCGGTCCTCGATCGCGGGCAGCGCCTGTCCCGCGCCGAGATCCCTGAACGCGGTCTCGTTGAACGCGTAGAAGTCGGGCGTTGGAATTCCGCCGTCGCGCATCGCGTGCTTGGCGAGGACCTTGTCGGCCGCGCGTATGCAGGCGGACACGCCGGAGCCGGTGTATGGGATCCCCATGACCTCGAGCAGCTCCTGCACCGTGCCGTCCTCGCCGTCGCGTCCGTGCAGGGCGACGAACGCGACGTCCGGCCCTTCGGTGGTGAGGCGTTCGACGAGATCGGCGCCCACGTCGATTGGGACGACGTCGTGGCCGAGGCGCTCGAGCGCGTCCTCCACCCGCGCCCCGGATTTCAGCGACACCTGGCGCTCGAGCGAGCGCCCGCCCTTCAGCACTGCCACGCGCGCCACCGCATGGCCTCCCGGTCGTGGTTCATCCCGCGCGCTTATGCGGCAGCCGCAGCACCTGGGCAAGCTCGGCGCCCTGCACCGGTAGCTCCACGTCGGGCGGCTCGGGCTGGAGCCAACTCTCTTCGGCGCCGCGGGGCTTGGCGGCGTCGACAGTCGCGCCGGTGAGCGTGCCGTACAGGATGACCTGCTCGCGGACGACCTCTCCGATCCGCCGGATGCCCTCACGGATCTGCTCCTCGCCGACGCCGGAGAAGTTCAGGCGCATCGACGAGCCGCCGCGACCATCGACGTACGCGGCCCGCCCCGGAACGAACGCGACCTGGTCCTGTAGCGCCCGCGCCAGCAGGTCGGTCGTGTCGATGTAGTCGGGGAGCGTCGCCCAGATGAACAGCCCGCCTTGTGGATGCGTCCATTCGGCCTCGCGCGGGAAGTGCTCGGCAAGCGAGTCGAGCATGACGTCCCGGCGGCGGCGATAGATCTCGATCAGCGAGCGGACGTAGTCCTCCCACGGCCCGGAGTCGAAGTAAGCACCCACGAAGTACTGCGAGATCGACGATGAGCACAGATCCGAGGCCTGCTTACCGATGTTCATCTTCGCCAGCACGGGCGCGGGCGCCGCCGTCCAGCCGAGCCGCACGCCCGGTGAGAGGATCTTCGAGAACGTGCTCGCATAGATCACGAACTCGTCGTCGAGCGACCGCAGCGTGGGCAGCCGCTCTCCCTCGTAACGGAGCAGGCCGTACGGATTGTCCTCGAGCACCAGCAGCTCGCGCTCGCCCGCGAGCCGGACCAGCTCGCGGCGGCGCTCAAGCGACAGCGTGACCCCTCCCGGGTTGTGGAAGTTCGGAACCGTGTAGATGAACTTGGGCCGCCGCCCGTCGCGCCCGAGCCGATCGAGCACCTCGGACAGCTCGTCGATCCGCATCCCGTCGCGGTCCATCGTCACCTGCACCACGTCGGCCTGATACGCGCAGAACGTGGGCACTGCGCCTGGGTATGTCGGAGCCTCGGTCACGACCACGTCGCCGGGGTCGAGCAGCGTCTTGCAGACGAGATCGATCACCTGCTGTCCGCCGGTCGTAACCAGCAGCTCGTCGGCGTCGACCTCCATTCCCTCCGCCCGCATCACCTCGATAACGCAATGCTTCACGCGGGTCAAGCCCTCCGTCGGCGCGTATTGGAGCGCCCGCGCGCACGACTCGGCCGCCACCGTCTTCATCAGCGATGCGTAGGAGTCGGGCGGGAACGTCGAGGTGTCCGGCAGGCCTCCGGCGAGCGAGATCACGTCGTCGCGCTCGGTCAGCGCCATCAGGTCGCGCATCGCGGAGGACTTCATCACCTTTGTCCGCTCTGCGAACAGCGAGGCGTAGCGCTCGATGTCCCTCGCGGTGGATCGCCTGCGACGACCGGGTATCACCGGTTCGTCAACACCAGAGCCACGGCTCATCGGCGTCTCTGCACTATCGTCACGTTCCGTCACGGTACAGCACGGTGCACCTCGTCTTCGACATATTCCAAGGGATCGGCATCGCCGCGGCGGTGGGGATCCGCCCGTTCCTGCCTGCGCTGGCGGTGGGTGCGCTCGCCGCCGGCAACGTACAGATCGACTTCACGGGCACGGACTATTCTTTTCTGGAAGGCGCTCCATTCCTGCTTGGGATGGCGGTCGGGGCGATCGTGCTCGTCCTCGCGGAGCGCCGCTTCGGGCTCGAGCGGCTCGAGCGCGGCCCTGGTCTACTGGTCCTCGGGGCGCTTGCGCTCGCGATCGGGGCGCTGTTCTTCGCGGGCTCGCTGGCCCAGGACAAGAACACCGCCTGGCCCGGCTTCCTCGGTGGCGTGGTCTGCGGTCTGATCGGGATCGCCGCCGTGAGGCCGCTGTTCGCGCGGGCGCGAGCGAGGCTCGACGCTGCAGCGGCCGCGGCGCTACCGCTGTACGCGGAGGGCGCTGGGCTGCTGATCGCGGTGCTGTCGGTCCTGGCGCCACCGGTCGGCCCGATCGCGCTCGTGCTGCTGCTGTGGCTGCTGCTCGCGGGGCGCCGGCGCGAGGGCCAGAAGTACGCCGGGTTGCGGATCCTTAGGTGAGCGGTCGCGCGGCGAAGACGAAGAAGCTCGTGCTCGTCGTGATCGACGCGCTCAAGCCGGAGATGCTCGAGCGCGCCATCGCCACCGGACGCGCCCCGGCGCTCGAGCTGATTCGGCGGCGCGGGGTGTACGTCGATGATTGCGTCGCGGCCTTCCCGTCTGTCACGCCGGTGTGCGCGGCCACGATCACGACAGGGGTGGGCCCTGACGAGCACCGGATCCCGAGCATGAACTGGTACCACCGTGAAGAAGGGCGCTACGTCGAGTACGGCTCGAGCTTCTCCGCGTCGAGGCAGTTCGGGGTCCTGCGCTCGCTCACCGACACCGTCTACCGGATGAACGCAGAGCACCTCTCCCAAGACATTGACACCGTGTTCGAGTCGCTCGATGACGCCGACGTTCGGACCGCCGGCACCACCTACTTGATCTACCGCGGCCGCCATCATCACGAGGTCGCCAACGAGACCGCGCTCGCGAGGATCGTGACCTCGACGCTGTTCCGGCGGACGATCGATGGGCCCCAGGAACTGTTCTACGCCGACCTATACGCGAGCCGCAAGACCGGCTGCCGCGGTCAGCTCGGGATGCCGGGCATCCGCGATCAGCACACGGGGTGCGTCGGTGCCTACCTGGTCGAGCACGACCTGTTCGACTTCCTGCTGTTCTCGTTGCCCGACAACGACGCCTGGTCGCACAAGAACGGTCCTCACGCCCAGGTCACGTCGATCGCCGCAGCCGACCGCCAGCTCGAGCGGCTGATGCACGCGGCCGGCGGCCCGGAAGCATTTCTCGACGATTACGCGGTGATCGTCACCTCCGACCACTCCCAGGCGCCGGTCGAGGAGCGGATCCGGCTCGATCAGGCGTTCGAGGAGTTCGAGGTTGCGGTGCCCGGAGGCGGGTCCCGGTCCGCGCCCGCCGAGGTCGCGCTCAGCCCGGCCCAGCGCTCGGCGATGATTTATGCGCTCGATTCCGAGCAGCGTGAGCATCTGGTCGCGCGATCGGTGAAGGCTGTGCGCGAGCTCGACGGGATCGACCTGGTCCTGTGGTTGACCGGCGAGCCCGGCTCGGGCGTCTCGGGCGGCGGCTCGAACGGGTCCCGCGGGACGCGGCAGCGCGAGGCCGTCGTATCGAGCGCGCGCGGCGAGCTCAGGTTCGCCGCCGGCGGTGAGATCGAGGATCCGCGGGGCTATCGCTGGAGCGTCGAGGGGGACCTCGGCGCGCTCGGGGCCGAGATCCGCGACGGGCTGTTTGTGAGTCCCGACTATCCGGACGCACTGGCGCGGGTGTGGTCCGCCTTGCACTGCGAGACCGCGGGCGACGTCCTGCTGTCGGCCGAGCCCGGCTATGAGTTCGTCGACTGGGGCGGCGCGGATCACGTGGGCGGCGGCAGCCACGGCTCGCTTCACCGCTCGGATTCGCTCGGGGCGCTCTTGTGGTGCGGGACCGGACCGGACTCGAGCGAGTACCGCGAGCAGTGGTCGTTACGGGATGTCGCGCCGATGGTGCGCGCACACTTCGGACTGGCGCCCGTGCGGCGGTCCGATTTGGCCAGTTGATTAGGCCATCGTTAGCTGCGGACTGCGCGTGCGCACCCCCGGTACGCCGCCGATACATTGTTGCGATGCCCGAAGAGCTGACTACGACCGTCGAGCTGCCGTTCCGGGCGCGCGTCCGCCATGGTGTGCGCGAGCCGCAGAACTGGCTGCAGCTGATCCGTTTCGCGACGGTCGGGGCGAGCGGCTACGTCGTCAACCTCGCGGTATTCGCCGGCTGCGTTCACGTGCTGGGGATCGACTACCGAGTCGCGGCCGTCGTCGCGTTCGTCGTCTCCGTGATCAACAACTTCTGGCTCAACCGTCACTGGACGTTCGGTGCCCGGCACGAGCATCCGATCTTCCAGGGCGCGCGGTTCTTCACCGTCTCCGTGGTCGCTTTCGGATTCACGTATATGGTGCTGATCGCGCTGGTGAGCGGAGCCGGAGTCAGCAAGGTGGTCGCTCAGGCGATCGCGATCGTGGCGGGAACGCCGCTGTCGTTCATCGGGCAGAAGCTTTGGAGCTTCAGGGCATAAGAGGCGTTGCAGGTCGGGGCGTCGGGCTGGGAGGCTGGGGCGTCGGGTCGATAGGCCGGGGCGTCGGGCTGGGAGGCTGGGGCGTGTCGATAGGCCGGGGCGTCGGGTTGGTAGGCCACGGCGTCAGGCCCGCCCTGATCGCCGCGTTCCTCGCGCTGACGATCGCGATCCTGGCGCCGGTCGCCGCGCACGCGGCGAGCGGCTCTGGCTCGGCCGCGACCACTGGCGCCGACGCGAACACGCCCGTGCTCGTGACTGACGCGACCAAGCCGCCCCCTGGCTACCGCCTGACGGCGCTGCAGGCCGAGCGGATCGCGTCGCGCTCGCCGAAGATCTTCGACGAGCTCCGCCGCCACCCGCAGGCGCGGGTATACGAGTACACGAAGGGGCCGGGTCGCTGGCAGGTGAGCTGGTTTGGAGCGCAGGCCAACGGCCCCGAGCTCGCGCAGGTGTACGTCGACGACGCCACCGGTCGGGTGACCGAGGCGTGGACGGGCTTCCAGGTCGCGTGGACGATGGCCCGCGGCTACTCCGGCGCGTTCGGCCGCCGAGTCAACGCTCTGTATGTGTGGATCCCGTTGTGCGTGCTGTTCGTGGCGCCGTTCCTGCCGTGGCGACGCCGCCCGACCCTGTGGCATCTAGATCTGCTGGTGTTGCTCGGCTTCTCGATCTCGATGGCGTTCTTCAACCACGGGAAGATCGGGCTGTCGGTTCCGCTCGCGTATCCGTTCCTCGTGTACCTGCTCGTCCGCATGCTGCTGCTGGGGTTCGGCCGCGGGCGGCCTGGCGAGCCGCTGCGGCTGATCGTGCCAGTCTCATGGCTGGCGGTGGCGGTCGTGTTCCTGGTCGGCTTCCGGATCGGGCTGAACGTCACCAACTCGAACGTGATCGACGTCGGCTACGCGGGCGTAATCGGCGCCGACAAGCTGCTGCACGGCCAGCACCTGTACGGCAACTGGCCACACGACAACGCCTCAGGGGACACGTACGGGCCGGTCAACTACTCCGCCTACGTCCCGTTCCGGGCGATCTTCGGCTGGAGTGGCGTGTGGGACGACCTCCCCGCCGCCGCCCACGCGGCGGCGATCGCGTTCGACCTGCTGACGCTGCTCGGCCTCTACTTCCTCGGGCGCCGGATCCGTGGGCCGACGATGGGCACGGTTCTCGCTTACGCGTGGGCGTCCTACCCGTTCACGATCTACGCGCTGTGCTCGAACAGCAACGACGCGCTCGTGGCGATGCTGATCGTGCTTGCGCTGCTCGTGATCCGGTCCGCCCCGGGGCGGGGGGTTGCGCTTGGTCTCGCGGGCATGGCCAAGTTCGTCCCGTTCGCACTCGGGCCGCTGCTGATGCGCGGCGAGGGTGACTGGCCGAGGCGGCGCGAGCTCGCGTCCTATTGCGTGGCGGTGGCCGCGACGATCGTCGTGACGATGCTGCCGGTGCTGCTCGACGGCAACCTCAGCGTCTTCTGGCACGACTCGTTGCGCTCGCAGATCGACCGCATCTCGCCGTTCTCGATCTGGGGACTCTGGGGTGGGCTGAGCTTCGAGCAGCATCTGGTTCAGGGGCTGACCGTCGGCCTGGCGATCGCCGTCGTGTTCGTCCCGCGCCGCCGCGGCCTGATCGAGGTCTGCGCCCTCGGCGCGGCCGTGATCATCGCTCTGCAGCTAGGGCTCACGCACTGGTTTTACCTGTACATCCCGTGGTTCTTCCCGCTGCTGATCGTGGCGCTCGTCGGGGCCCACCCGGCGCCCGCGCTCGCCGGGCCACCTGACGCCGCGCCGGCCAAGAGCCGCCGCCGTCGCCTCCCGCCGCGCCGCGAGCCGGAGCCCACCCCCGCCTAGCTGGTCGAGAAACGACAGCCCCCTGCTTGCGTTTCTCGACCAGCACAGCCTCATCTAGTGGCCCATCCTGCAAGTCCGTCGCGGTCTGGCGGCTGCAAATCTTCGCGTGCCGGCGTCCTCGGACCTCGATGTGCCAAAGGCACACCTTCGGTCCTGCGTCCTTGCCACGCTCGATTTTCGCTCGCCACCCCATCAACGGACTCACAGGATGAACCACTAGGTGACCCCGGGAGCTGGCAGCAGCACCGGCTCGATGGAGTCAGCGCGCATCGGCTCGCTGGCGCTGATCACGACGCCGTTCAGCCACGGGTCCTCAGCCGAGGTCTCGAACTTGATCGGCATCTTCGTGACCATCGCCTCGAGCGCGAGCTCGCGCCGCACCCCGATGACGCCACCGCGTGGGCCGGTCATACCGACGTCGGTGATGTAGGCGGTGCCGCCGGGCAGCACGCGCGCGTCGGCGGTGGGCACGTGGGTGTGGGTCCCCACCACGGCAGTCACGCGACCGTCGAGATGCCAGCCCATCCCGACCTTCTCGCTCGTGGCCTCGGCGTGGACGTCGACCAGGCAATGGTCGACCTCGCTCCGGAGCTGGTGAAGCGCCGCGTCGACCTCCGAGAACGCGGGCCGGCCGGCGTTCATGAACAGGTTCCCCGACAGCGAGATCACGCCCAGACGGACGCCGTTCCTGACTACCACGCAGGAGCCGTGCCCCGGCTGGCTTCTGAGGAAGTTGGCCGGCCGCAGGATCGCATCGTGCTCGTCAAGATAGGTGTAGATCTCGCGGTGCCGGTAGGTGTGGTTGCCGAGCGTGATCACGTCGATTCCGGCAGCGAACAGCTGGTCCGCGATCTTCGGCGTGATCCCGAGGCCTCCGGCCGCATTCTCGCCATTGACGACGATGAAGTCGGGATCGAACCGCTCGCGCAAGCCGGGAAGGAGCGCTAGCAGCGAGCGCTTGCCGAGCCCGCCGACGATGTCGCCGACGAACAGGATCGTGATGTCGTGTCGGTTGCTCACGTCGTCTCCGGGCGCATACTTCCACTTGCATGCGTACCAGGCTTTGGCGACGGAGGGGCAACGACGCGGTGAGCGACCGTGACGGCGCCGCGGCCAAGCCCGACATCCCCGCCCCGGAGACCGCTCAGGAATACGCGAGCGACCCACCCGCGGCCTCGAGCGACCGAGCCGCGGCCTCGAGCGACCGAGCCGCCGCCTCGAGCGACCGAGCCGCGGGCGCGAACGACCGGCTGGCGGCCGATCATCCCCGCGAGGCCGAGCGTCCGCCGACCCAAGCCGGCTACCCACCCGGCGGCGCCGAGCTTCCGTCGCCCGGGGCGGAGCTGACCTCGCAAACCGAGGAGACGGCCACGCCGCCGCCGGTCACGCCGCCGCCGCCCATGATCATCCCGCGCTGGGTCCAGCTCGTGGTGCTGCCGATCGCCCTGCTGGCGCTGTGGGCGGTGGCGCGGGCGTCCGGCCCGGTGCTGCTGATCCTGATCGCCGCGAGCACGGCCGCGCTGATCCTCAACCCGCTGGTGAGGATCCTCGAGAAGACTGGACTGCACCGTGGCCTGGCGATCCTCACCGTCTACCTCGCGGGGATCGCGATCCTCGTCGGCATCGGCGTGCTGCTGGCGAACCCCGTTACCGACCAGATCAGCCGCTTCCAGCGCGACGTCCCGCATCTGACCCGTCAGGCCAACAAGGACCTCGCCAACATCCAGCACTGGCTCGACACGCACGGGATCAAGGTGCACATCCAGAAGCAGGGCGAGACCGCGCTGCAAACGCTTCAGAAGAACATCCTCAAGCGCTCCAGCGACATCGTCTCGTTCTCGCGCGATCTGCTGACCAAGCTGGTCACGATCTCCTTCGACCTGGTGTTGGTGCTGGTGCTGTCGGTCTACCTGCTGGTCTACGGGAAACAGATCGGACAGCTGGTGCGCCGGGTCATGCCGCCGGGCGATGGCACGCCCGGAGACGACTACCCGTTGCTCGTCCAGCAGGCTGTGTTCGGTTATGTCCGTGGCCAGATCCTGTTCAGCCTGATCATGGGCGCGAGCGCATCGATCGCGCTGTACATCTTCGGTCTGATCGGGCTCTTCCCCGACGGCAAGAACTACGCTGTGTTCTTCGGCGCCTTCTACGGCCTGATGGAATTCATCCCGTACATCGGGCCGATTATCGGGCCGCTCCCGGCCGTGCTCGTCGCGCTGTTCAACGACCCGATCACCGCCGTGTGGCTGATTCTCCTGTTCGTCGCGTTGCAGCAGCTCGAAGGCCACGTGGTCGCGCCCCAAGTGTTCAGGATCTCGCTGCGGATCAATCCAATCCTGATCATCCTGGCGCTGCTCATCGGCTACCAGATCTACGGGATCGCCGGCGCGCTGCTGGCGCTCCCGGTCGCGACCGTGATCCGCCAGACGATCGTCTATCTCCGCGGCCACGTGGTGTTCGAGCCGTGGACGGTCGTCGCACCCGACGCCGGAATCCTGCCGCTGACGCCCGATCGCTGTCCCGATTGTGGGGCGGCCGCCGGCCGCGACGACGCGCACTGCCGCTCGTGCGGCGCCTCGCTCGAGCCGCACGTGCGCGCCCCCGGATAGTCACGGTAGTCCGAGCCGCGAACGCCGACCGGGACGAGCCGGGGCCGCACTGCGGCGGGCTCGTCTACCCTCCGGCCCGGTGTCCACGACCGCGCCAACGGGGCAGAACAACGCGACCCTCGCCGTTCGCGAGCTGACCAGGCGATTCGGATCGCGTATCGCGCTGCACGACGTCAGCTTCGAGCTCTCCTCGGGGGAGCTCGTCGGGATCATCGGGCCGAACGGCGCCGGTAAGACGACGCTGCTTTCGATCCTCGCCGGGATCCTGCCGCAGAGCGCGGGCCAGGTGACGATGACCGCGAACGATGTCGGGTGGGTCCCGCAGCGGCCCGCCCTTTACTCGAAGCTGTCGATCGCCGAGAACCTGCGCCTGTTCGCGCGGCTCGAGAAGGTCGAGGATCCCGAGGCGACGGTCGGGCGCATGCTCGCCCAGACGGGCCTCGCCGACCGTGCCGACGAGGAGGTGGGCAAGCTCTCCGGGGGAAACCAGCAGCGCGTGAACATCGCGATCGGCCTGCTCAGCGAGCCTCCGGTCCTGCTGCTCGACGAGCCCTCGGCGGCGCTCGACCCGCGCCAGCGCGAACGGCTGTGGGAGTTCATCGGCGGACTGGCGCACCGCGGCACGACCGTCGTCTTCTCCACGCACAACGTCGCCGAGGTCGAGCGTTACGCCGACCGGACCCTCGTCCTCGTCGATGGCGAGCTGCTGTTCACCGGGACCCCCACCGAGCTCGAGCAGACAGTCGGCGGCGGGACGAAGGACTTCGAGGCAGCCTTCGTCCATTTTCTGCACGAGCGCGGTCACTAACCGACGTGCGGTGGCTGCTGGTCAAGGACTTACAGATCCTCCGCCGCTCGCCGTTGCTGGTCGGGCTGCTGATCGTCTACCCGATCGCGCTCGCGCTGATGATCGGGTTCGCGCTGTCGAGCCCGCCGGGGAAGCCGAAGGTGGCGTTCTACAGCGAGGTCCCGCCGGGCAGGGGGAAGATCGACCTCGGCAGCCAGCAGATCAACATCTCGAGCTACGCGAAGCAGCTGTTCCAGTCGATTCAGCCGATCGGGGTGCATTCCCGGGACGAGGCGATCGCGAAGGTGCGGGGCGGCGAAGCGCTGGCCGCCCTGATCATCCCCAGCGACATCCCGTCGCAGATCCAGAACCTCGTGACCAACGGCGTCGGCAATCCGACTGTCGAGTTGATCCTGAACTCGAAGGATCCGCTCGAGCGCCGGTTCGTCGACCAGGCCATCAAGTCGCGCCTGAACGACGTCGAGCAGGCGGTTTCCAAGCAGGTGCTGCGCGTCGCGATCAACGACCTCCAAAGGGTCCTGAAGGGCGGCACGATCAACATCCTCGGCGAGAACGTCAACCTCCTCGGCCTGCGCAACTCGCGCACGATCGTCCAGGGGGCGGTCGCGAGCCTCCCCAAGAGCTCGCCGGTCAGGGCCGCGCTGCAGCAGGTCGTCGGGTTCGCGAGCCTGGCGATCCAGGGGTTGGGGTTCGCGAGCCCGGTGCTCGGTTCGATCGGCACGCCGCTAACCGTCGAGCAGACCGAGCTCGCCGGCCGCACTACTCCCACCGACTCCTACGCCGCAACGATCGCGGTGATCGTCTCGCTGATGTTCCTGACGGTGCTGCTGGCGGCCGGGATGCTCGCGCTCGAGCGAACCGAGAACGCGTACTCGCGTCTCGTGCGTGGGCTCGTCTCGCCTAGCAGGCTGCTATCGGAGAAGGTCACGCTGTCGGCGGGGTGCGCGGGCGCCCTGGCCCTGCTGATGGCGATTGTGGTCGGGTTGTTCGTGCACTTCGACTGGGCCCGCTTCCCCCTCTGGGTCGTCGCGCTCGCGCTCGGCGGCGTCGCATTCGGCGCGCTCGGCGTCGCGATCGGCGGCGTCGCTCGCGAGGTCAGCGCCGCCTCGCTGCTTGCGATTCTCCTGTCGTTGCCGATCGCGTTCGTCGCGCTGGTGCCGGCGACGGCGGTGTCCGGCGCCTTGAAGACGGTCCTCGACGTGATCTCGTTCCTGTTCCCGTTCAAGGCCGCGCTGCAGAGCGCGAGCAGCGCCTTCAGCGGGACATCGCCCGGCATCGGGTGGCCACTCGTGCATCTGGCGGTGCTGGCGGGCGCGTTCGGCGCGCTGGCGCGCACGGCGCTGCGCCGGTTCGCGTAACGGGCCCGACTAAGCCTGTCTGTCGCTCTGCCGCTCGCCGGGATGCGCCTCAGGGGCGCGAGCGAGAATTAGCGCTCCAATCTGACGAGTGGCTGGGCGTGTCTGACGCCGCCGGCTCGCCGCGATAATACCGGGAGTATTTGAGGGCGATACGGTGGCGTCAGGCGCGTCCAGACGCCGTCAGAGGGAGCGATCATTCTTGCTCGTGCCCTCAGCTCAGCGCCCGACCTGTCGGCGGAACAGCAGCACGCAGATCGCCGCCACAATCAGCGCGACGATCGGCCATCCTGCACTTGCCACGCCGACCGCCGCTAGCACCAGACCGACCACGCCGATCGTCCCCGCGACGCCGCCGACAACGACGAGCTGGTAGGCGCGGCGCTCGCGGATCCGCCTCGGGGTGTAGCTGCCACGTTTCTCGATATTGGCCACGGAAGCAGCGTAGCGTAGCGCCGCGGAGCGTACGGTTGAAGGGGTAATGACCAACTCTTCGACGCATCACATCCTGTTCTACGACTACATCGATGATATGGCCGAGCGGCGCGGGCCTTACCGCGAGGCCCACCTGGCCGGGATCACGGTCGAACGGGAAGCGGGGCGCATCGTCATGGCGGGAGCGCTGGGCGATCCGCCGCACGGTGCTGCGATCGTCTTCCGCGGCGTCACGCCCGAGGAGATCGAGGCCTTCGCCACCGCCGACCCATACGCGACCGCGGGCCTCGTCACCGCGCACCGAATCGAGCGCTGGAACGTCGTCTGACGGTGAGCTGGGCGTTAACCCGAAGCATACGTGCGGGTTAACGCCCTTAAGGGGCGATGACGCGGCGGCGGTATCCTCGATCGGGCATGGCTTTCCCGCAGACACGCCTCCGCCGCCTGCGCGCATCGCACGCGCTACGCGGGCTCGTCCGCGAGACGCACGTACACCCGAGCGACTTCGTCTACCCGATGTTCGTCGCGCACGGCATCGACCGTCGCGAGCCGATCGCCGCGATGCCGGGCGTCGACCACCTGTCGATCGCGCACGCGGTCGAGGAGGCCGGTGAGGCGGCGGCGCTCGGGATCCCCGCCGTGCTGTTGTTCGGCTTGCCTGCCGCCAAGGACGACGAGGGTTCGGGCGCCTGGGATGACGAGGGCATCGTCCAGCTCGCCACGCACGCGATCAAGGACGCTCACCCGGACCTCCTGGTCATCACCGACCTGTGCCTGTGCGAGTACACGAGCCATGGGCACTGCGGCGTCGTCAGGGCGGGCGGGAACGGTCTCACCGTCGACAACGACGCGACGCTCGAGCTGCTCGCGCGCACCGCCGTCTCCCAGGCCCACGCCGGGGCCGACATCATCGCCCCCAGCGACATGATGGACGGCCGCGTCGGCGCGATTCGCAGCGCGCTCGACGAGGAGGGACTGACCGACACACCGGTCATGTCCTACTCCGCGAAGTTCGCCTCGGCTTTCTACGGTCCGTTCCGGGTCGCAGCCGACTCGGCCCCGGCATTCGGCGATCGCCGTGCTTACCAGATGGATCCGGCCAACGCCAACGAGGCGATCCGCGAGGCGAAGCTCGACGCCGACGAGGGCGCGGACATCGTGATGGTCAAGCCGGCGCTCCCGTACCTCGACCTGATCCGCCGGATCAAGGACGAGACCGCGATGCCGCTCGCGGCGTACAACGTCAGCGGTGAGTATTCGATGCTGAAGGCCGCGGCGACCGCCGGCTACATCGACGAGCGCGCCGCGGTGCTCGAGGCGCTCACCGGCATCCGCCGCGCCGGCGCCGACATCGTTATCACCTACCACGCCAGGGACGCGGCTCGATGGCTCCAGTAGAGCCCCCCGGTGCCTCGTTCGGGCCGAAGCTCCGCAGCCGCAAGCACGGAGCCGCGATCCCGCTCGACGACACCGACAAGCGGCTGCTGAACCTCATGCAGGGGTCGTTTCCGATCGCGCCACGGCCCTACGCGTCGGTGGCGCGCGAGGCCGATGTGACCGAGGACGAGGTGCTCGCACGGGTCCAGCGACTGCTCGACGAGCGCATCATCCGGCAGGTGACGCCGATCTTCGATACCCGCGCGCTCGGCTACTCGTCGATGCTCGTCGCCGCGAAGGTCGATCCGGAGAATCCCTGGCGCGCCGCCACGATCATCAACTCGCACCCCGGCGTCTCGCACAACTATCTGCGCAACCACGAGTTCAACATCTGGTTTACGATCGCCACCGAGCCCGACTCGAAGCTGGGGCTCGAGGGCACCCTCCACGTGCTGGCGCGGATCGCCGGCGCCGAGTCGATCCGCCAGCTGCCGACGCTGAAGCTGTTCAAGATCCGGATGGACCTCGAGATGGAGGGCGGGACGGACGCGCTGGCGAAGGCGGCCGAGGCGGCCGAGCCGGCCGAGACCGCGCCCCAGCCCTATGACGAGTTCGACGTCGAGGTGATCCGCGCGCTGCAGGGGGACATGCCAGTGATCGGCGAGCCATACGCACCGGCGGCGCACACGCTCGGGATCCCGCAGGGACGACTGATCGAGCACCTCGAACGCATGCAGGAGCGCAGGCTTCTGCGCCGCGTCGCCGCGATCCTGTTCCACCGCCGCGCCGGCTTCAGCGCCAACGGAATGGGCGTGTGGAGGGTTCCCGACGAGCGGATCATCGAGCTCGGCCCGCGGATGGCCGCGTTCCGCGGGATCTCGCACTGCTATCAACGGCCGACTTACGAGGACTGGCCGTACTCGGTCTTCACGATGGCCCACGGACGCTCGAAGGCGGAGTGCGATGCGATCCTCGACTCGATCGCCGAGCAGACCGGGATCACCGAGCGCGCCACGCTCTACTCCTCGACGGAGTTCAAGAAGATCAGGCTGCTCTACTTCACCGA
Source organism: uncultured Solirubrobacterales bacterium (assembly GCA_963806475.1). Lineage (GTDB taxonomy): Bacteria > Actinomycetota > Thermoleophilia > Solirubrobacterales > Solirubrobacteraceae > Palsa-465. The sequence continues at coordinate 230,550 of CAWDYK010000029.1, read as the reverse complement.
TGACCATAAGGTCTGGGATCGCGAGCACGCTGGCGTGTGAGCCACCTGAGGAGCACCACCCGCTCGAGCGAGCTGTACGAACGCGCGCTGGCGCTGCTGCCGGGAGGGGTCAACTCGCCGGTGCGGGCGATGCGCTCGATCGGCCGCGATCCGATCTTCATCGCCGGCGGTGAGGGCCCGATCCTCTGCGACGTCGACGGCAACGAGTACGTCGATTGGGTAAGCTCGTGGGGACCGTTGATCCTCGGGCACGCGCACCCGCATGTCGTGGGAGCCGTAACCGATGCCGTGGCCCGCGGAACGAGCTTCGGGGCGCCCACCGAAGGCGAGGTGACGCTAGCGGCGCGGATCGCCGAGCGGATCCCGTCAGTCGAGATGGTGCGGATGACTTCCTCGGGCACAGAGGCGACGATGAGCGCGCTCCGGCTGGCCCGTGCGGCGACCGGTCGGGAGGCGGTATTGAAGTTCTCAGGCGCCTATCACGGCCACGTCGACGGCCTGCTCGTCGAGGCCGGCTCCGGCCTTGCGACGGCGGGTATCCCGGCCTGCCCCGGCGTTCCCTCGGCGGCCGCGGCTGCAACCGTGACCGTACCGTGGAACGATGCCGGCGCCGTGACCGAGGCTACGCGCAGCCGCGAGTTCGCGGCAATCCTGGCCGAGCCGGTGCCGGCGAACATGGGGGTCGTGCCGCCCGAGCCGGGCTTCCTCGAGCTTCTGCGCGAGCGCGCCACCGCGACCGGGGCGCTCCTTATCTTCGACGAGGTGATCACCGGCTTTCGCGTCGCGCATGGCGGCGCGCAGCAACTCTACGGCGTGCTCCCCGACCTGTCGATCCTGGGTAAGGTCGTCGGGGGCGGCCTGCCGGCCGCGGCGTACGGGGGGCCGCGAGAGCTGATGAACCGGGTTGCTCCCGCCGGCGACGTGTACCAGGCGGGGACGCTGTCGGGCAATCCGCTCGCGGTCGCAGCGGCGCTCGCGACGCTGTCGTTGCTCGACGGGCCCGCCTACCAGCGCCTCGCGGCGACTACCGAGGCACTGGCCGAAGGCATGCGGCAAGCCGCGGCGTCCGCGGGCCGGCCGCTCCAGGTGCACACCGTCCCGGGGCTGGTGACGATGTTCTTCTCAGAGCGTCCGGTTCGCGATTATGCTGCCGCCGCGATGTGCGACTTAGACGCCTACGGGGCTTGGTGCCGTGAGCTCCTCGACCGCGGCGTGTTCCCGCCCGCGTCACAGTTCGAGGCTTGGTTCCCGTCGCTGGCGCATGGTCCCGAGCATGTGGGCCAGACCGTCGAGGCGGCGGCCGGCGCGTTCGAGTCGATTGCGTGAGCGCGCTGACGGACGCCCTGCGGGCCCAGGGGGGCACGATCTCGGAAGTGGTCGTCCGTGATCTCGCACCGGGTCGTACCGGGCCTGCGCAGATCGCCGCCGCGGGACCGCGTGCGGAGGGGAGCGAGGCCGAATACGAGCTGCTGATCGAGATGATCTTCGAGGGTTCGCTGCTCCACTACGGCAACCCTCGCGTGATCGCGACCGACGACCGCGACCTCGCGCTGCTGCTCGGCGACCAGCTCTACGCGATGGGTCTCGAACGTCTCTCCGTGCTCGGCGACCTCGTCGCCGTCGCCGAGCTGGCGGACGTCATCTCGCTGGTGTCGCAGGCGCACGCGCACGGCGATGAAGCCCTCGCCGCCGCGGTCTGGAAGGCTGGGGCGGTGGCGGTCGGCTGGGGCCCGAGCGATGCCCACGGCAAAGCGAAGCGCCTGACTCGAGACGCCGGCGCCGGCGCAGCGGCGGCACTCCTCGCCGCCGCCAGGAGTCCGCTTCGTGACGCTCGTAGCGATGTTGACGATAGGCTTCTCGAGCCGTTCAATTCAGGTGCTGTCTAGGTAAGGAAGCGCGTGCCAGACCGACATCGAGAAGTCAAGCCAACGTACACGGCCGATCGGAGCATCCCCGGCTCATTCGAGGGCGAGACGGTTACGCGCCGCCGGCTGATGGGCCTCACGGTGCAGGGCGCCGGTCTGGCGACAGTCGCGGCGTTCACGCTCCCGGCGCTCGGGTTCGCGATCGGGCCGCTGTTCAGCCGGGAGCCATTCGACTGGCAGCCGGTGGGCGCGCCTGCCGATTTCCCGACCGATACCTACGTGATCAAGGTCGTCACGCTCGTGGATGGGATCGGCGAGGCCGGGAAGTCGATCGCCTACATGCGCAAGCGCGACCCGGCGATCGATACCGAGCCAGAGGATCAGTACAACAAGTTCATCGCGCTGTCCTCGCGCTGCATGCACCTGGGCTGCCCGGTGCGATTCAGCGCGCCCGCCGAGCGCTTCATCTGTCCCTGCCACGGCGGCGTCTACGACTTCCGGGGGGTCCCGACCGGTGGCCCGCCGGTGCGACCGCTCGACCGCTTCTACACACGCCTGAACTCGACGACCGGTCTCGTCGAGCTCGGCCCCCGCTATTCCGTCAACTCGGAGCTTCACCGCTTCTCGCCGCGCGACCCGGGCGAGCCGCTCGACGGGATCGGCCAGTACCTGTACCCCAAGCGCTTCTCGACCTCGGTTCTCCCCAAGAACTAGAACGCCAGCCACTCGCCATGCCCCGTCTACCCGCAACCCCGCTTTGAAGGTCCTCCAGCCGAAGCCCAAGCGCCCCGGTACGAATGCGGTCCCTGAGCACAAGCCGCTAGCCGAGGGGGGCATTACCGTCGTCGACTGGCTCGACGAGCGGACCTCTCTGTCAGGGGGCATCCGCTGGATGTTGTTCCGCAAGGTCCCCAAGGGGATCAACTGGTTCTACACGCTCGGCTCGGCGACGATGTTCGCGTTCCTGTCGCAGGCCGTGACCGGCGTGTTCCTCGCGCTGTACTACCGCCCGGACGCCACCGGGGGGGCCTACGAGTCGATCCGCTACATCACCGACCAGGCGTTCCTCGGCCAGTTCGTCCGCGGCATGCACAAGTGGGGCGCCTCGGTGATGGTGATCTTGATCTTCCTGCACATGGCGCGCGTGTTCTTCTTCGGCGCCTACAAGTACCCGCGGGAGCTGACCTGGGTCGTCGGCGTAACGCTGCTGATCCTGACGCTCATCATGGGCTTCACCGGCTATCTCCTGCCGTTCGACAACCGCTCCTACTGGGCGACGATCGTCGGCGTCAACATCAACGGCACCGGCCCGTTCATCGGTCCTTACCTGTCCGACTTCCTCCGGGCCGGGCCCGAGTTCGGCGCAACCACGCTGTCGCGGTTCTACGCGATCCACATGCTGATCGTCCCCGGCGCGATCATCGCGCTGATCGGTCTGCACCTGTACCTGATCACGAAGCTCGGCATCTCGGCGCCGCCCTGGCTGAAGGCCGAGGAGGAGCCCGAGGTCGGGCTCGAGCATTCGGAAGTGTGAGCCCGACGACGTGAGCCCGACGACGTGAGACCGACGACGTGAGCGCAGGGGTCGATCCATGAACCAGGCTGAGAAGGAGCAGTACCTCCGCGAGTACTCGATCCTGAAGAACCAGGGCAAGCCGTTCTACCCGTACGCCGTCGCGAAGGACTCGATCATGGCGCTGATCGTGGTGCTCGTGATCATCTTCCTGGCCCTGATGTTCGGCGCCGAGATCGGCCCGCAGGCGGATCCGACCACGACCACTTACGTGCCGCGGCCGGACTGGTACTTCTTCTTCCTGTTCGAGATCCTTCGCGTCATCAAGCCTCCGGTGTTCACGCCGATGGCGACGATCGGCGTGCCCACGATCTGCATGATCCTGCTGTTCCTGCTGCCGTTCTACGATCGCAGTCCGGAGCGGAGGATCGAGCGCCGGCCGATCGCGCTCGCCGCGGGGCTGGCGACGATCCTCGCGATCGCGTACCTGACCTACGAGGGCGCGAACGCGGGCTCGCCGAACTCGGTCGACATGAAGCCGCCGGCGAGCCTGTCGGCGGCCCAGAGGCAGGTCTTCAATGCCGGCAAGCTGGTCGTCGGCCAGTCCGGGTGCCTTGCCTGCCATGTCCTCGGCGACAACGGCAATAACGGTCCCGGTCCGCCGCTGACGCACATCGGCTCGAAGCTGCGCCCCCAGGCGATTGCTTCGACGCTGCGCAACCCGACGTTGCCAATGCCGTCGTTCAAGGGCCTTGCGCAGAGCTCGCCGCAGAAGTTCAACAACCTGGTCAACTTTCTCGCCGAGCTGCAGTAGAGGGGCGCGGCACCGGCCTTGAATCCGGCCGCGCGGGGCACGAGCACGGCCGGCATGGCATGGTTCGGCTGGCATGACGGCCGCCCAGCAGCGGACCGCCGGCGCACCGGGGGTCCTCGAGGAGTCGCAGGTTCGCGCGATGTTCGATCGGATCGCGCGACTGTACGACCGCATGAACACGGTCATGACGGCCGGGATGCACCATCAGTGGCGCCGGCGAGCGGCGGATCTCGCGAGCGTGGGGCCGGGCGCTCGGGCACTCGACGTGGCGACCGGCACCGGGGACCTCGCGTTCGAGCTGGCCGGGCGGGTCGCGCCCGGCGGTGAGGTGATCGGCACCGATTTCTCCGAGCGGATGCTCGAGGTCGCGCGCTCGAAAGCGGCCGCGCGGCAGGCATCCGGTGCGGCTTCGGGGCGGCTTGGCTTCAACGCCGCGAACGCGCTCGCGCTGCCGTATCGCGACGACGAGTTCGACGCCGCGACGGTCGGGTTCGGCGCGCGGAACTTCTCCGACCTCGACGCGGGGCTGCGCGAGATGAGTCGCGTGGTGCGGCCCGGCGGTCGCGTGGTCGTGCTCGAGATCACCACGCCTCAGCGGCCCCCGCTGTCGACGTTCTTCGAGTTGTGGTTCGACCGCGCCGTCCCGGCACTCGGACGGATCGCAGGAGACGCGCAAGCCTACAGCTACCTGCCGAGCTCGGTCAGGCGGTTCCCGGGGCCGCTCGAGCTCGCTGCGGTGATGGCCGGCTGCGGCCTCGTCGGCATCCGCTACACCATCACCGCGGGTGGGATCATCGCGCTGCACGTGGGGGAGGTCGCGGGATGGGCGTGAGCGCGGTGCGGGCGGTGGTCGACGCGGGCGGGGCTGAGGTGCCGCGCATGATGGCGCGGGTCGAGGCGCGCATGAACGAGGTCGTGAGCGACCGCGGACCGGTCTTGGGCCGTTACGCTGGCGAGACGATCGCGGCGGGAGGCAAGCGCCTCCGCCCGTTGCTGGTGTGCCTCGCGGCCGGGGTGCCGACGCCCGAGAACCAAGCGGTCGTCCGCGCGGCGGTGGCGGTCGAGCTCGTTCACGGCGCGACGCTCGTCCACGACGACGTCCTCGACGGCTCGCCGCTGCGCCGCGGCCGGCCCACAGTCGTCTCCGCCGGCGGTCGGACCCTGGCCACCGCTACCGGGGACCTGCTGTTCTCGCGCGCGTTCGCCGAGCTCGCCGCCGGCGGATCGGTTTCGGCCGTCCGCATCCTCTCGCGAGCGAGCTCCGAGCTCGCCACTGGCGAGCTGATGCAGCGCGCCGACTCGTGGCAGGCAGACATCGCCGTCGAGCGCTATCTCGAGCGCTGCCGGCTGAAGACCGGCGTCCTGTTCCGCGCGGCATGCGAGCTGGGTGCGCTCGCCGGAGGTGTCGCAACCGACTCGTTGAGCGCATTCGGCGAACGGATCGGCGTCGCGTTCCAGTTGCTCGACGACGTACTCGACGTGATCGGACCGCCCGAACGGACCGGCAAGCCTCGTGGCGCCGACCTTCTCGACGGCACGATCACGCTTCCGTTCATCGTCGCCCGCTCGCGCAACCCGTCGCTGGCCGCTCTGGACCCTCGCTCGATCAGGACGCCCGAGCGAGCCCTGGATGCGTGCGAGCGGATCGTGGCGACCGGCGCGCTCGACGCCGCTCGCGCACGGGCCCTCGATCTGGTGCTCGAGGCGAAGAGGATCCTGCCGGCGCTCGCCGATCGCCAGCGCGCGGCGCTCGAGCTGGTGGCCGACGGAGTCGTGGATCGCTATGCGTAGATCGCCGAGGTCTCAAGCGCGGCGCCCCGGGACGCGCACGCCCCCTGCGCGCGTCCCGGCTCACCGCTGCCCGCTGGCGCCCTCGCGCCCAGCCCAAACCTAAAAGTCTTCAGGCAAGATCAGATCGGCGTGCAGCGCCGATACGAAGCGGTCGATGTCGTCCGCGATGTTGGCCTGGGCGAGCCGCTGCAGATCGGCAAGCAGCTCCGCGAGGCCATCGTCGAGCTTGTCCTCGAACCGTTCGACCTCGTCGCGCTCGTAGCTGCCGTCCTCGAACCAGCCACAGTTGGGGCACTCGAGCGTCAGGTCCCAGTGTTGGCCCTCTGCCTCCGCCCAGCTGACCGGCTGTACGAGCTCGGACGAGCACGCCGGGCAGATGTGCAAGCCCCTCGGAGTCGGCTTGTCGCACTCGTGAAAGCGGAGGACCTCGATCGACTTCCCGCTGGGAAGGACGATGCGGCGGATTGAGTTGCGTTCGGGATTCTGGTTCATGGCGTCTCCTGGATCGTGGCATCTATCGGCGTGCCGCATGCACTCCTTGAGTCCGCTCTTACCGAATCCATAGCCTGTTTAGCGAACGCATAGGTTCATTACGAAATCCATCGATCCGATGTGATTCCACGGATCCGCTACCGCTTGAATTCGGTGGCCGCTACCCTTGGGGCTCCCCACTCGGAGGCTTGGAATGTTCCGCAACCCAACCACGGATCTCATCGTCGTCCTGGTGATCGTGCTGCTCATCTTTGGGCCCAAGCGCCTGCCAGGCCTCGGCAAGCAGCTCGGCACCGGCCTCAAGGAGTTCAGGGACTCGATCACCGGCGACTCGAAGGACGAGGACGAGGCCGAACACCCCGAGATCGCTCGCACCAGCGCGCCGCCGGTCGCAGTCCCCAGCGAGCACAAGTCGGAAGCCGTTCGCGAGTCGGCCGAGCGCAGGTCGTAGGCGTCCTCGAGGACGACGCGCGACGATGGCGAAGGTCCTGCGCCCGATCGGGCATGATGACCGGCTGAGCATCGTCGATCACCTCGATGAGCTCCGCTCGCGGTTGATCATCTGCGGGATCGCCCTGGCCGTCGCCTTCGCGGCCTGCTTCTACTTCAACCACGCACTGCTGAAGGTGCTCAATCGCGCACTGCCGGCGACCCAGCAGAACAACGCAAACCACATCTCGGGCCTGACGCGCGATCAGGTCAACGCCTCGCGCGACCTCGCCGCACTCGCCAAGGACTTCCAGGGCCTTGCAGCCTCGCCGAATCTCTCACAGCGTGATCGGCAGTTGCTCGCGTCCGCCTCGGTCCACGCGCGGGCAACCTCCAAGGCGCTCCCACAATCGACGCCCAGGAAGCTCCCGATCACGATCGGTGTCGGCGAGCCGTTCACGACCACGCTCACGGTCGCCGCTTACTTCGCGTTGTTGTTCGCGCTGCCCGTGCTGATCTACCAGGGGTACGCGTTCGTGATCCCCGCGCTCAAACCAGAGGAGCGCCGCATCGCCCTCCCGGTGATGGCGGCTGCGCCGGCGCTGTTCCTGGCCGGCGTCGCGTTCGCCTACCTGGTCGTGCTGCCCCCGGCCGTCCACTTCCTCCAGGGCTACAACAGCGAGAACTTCGACATCCTCGTCCAGGCCAAGACCTACTACTCGTTCGTCTTTCTGACGATGCTCGGCATCGGCCTCGCGTTCCAGCTACCGCTCGGCTTGCTGGCGCTCCAGCGTCTGGGGACGATCAACGCCCGGACACTCACCAGGAACTGGCGCTACGCTGTGGTAATCATCGCGGTGATCGCCGCCGCCATGCCCGGGGCCGATCCGGTTACCACGGGGCTCGAGACGCTCCCGCTAGTCGTGCTCTACCTCGCCAGTATCGTCATGTTGAAGATCGCTGATCGCCGCGCCGCGACCCGCGCCGCCGCGGAGATGAGCGAGTCGTTCGGCGACGGCCTCGATCCCACCTAACACGAACCATGCTTTTCGATCTCCGCAGCCGCGGCCGCCGCCGCACCGTCCAAGGCGTCTACCTGGGGCTCGCCATCCTCATGGGCGGTGGCCTCGTCCTCTTCGGCGTCGGCGCCGGCAACGGCCTGGGCGGCCTCCTGAACGCCTTCACCGGCAATGGGTCCGGCGGCAACCAGAAGCAGGTGGTGAGCCAGCAGGTGAAGGCGGCACTGCGCCAGACCCAGCTGACCCCGTCCGATCCGGCCGCCTGGGCGGCCATGGTCTCGGCCCGCTGGACCTCCGCCGGTCAGGGCAGCAACTTCGACACCAACACGAGCCAGTTCACCGCCTCCGGCAAGAAGGAGCTGAACGGCGCAGTCCAGGCCTGGCAGCGTTACCTGAAGCTGACGAACAAGCCCGATCCAAACACCGCCATCATCGCCTCCCGCGCCTATCTCGCGCTCGGCAACTACGCCGGACAGGCCGGCGCGTGGGAGATCTACGCCACCGCCAACCCGACCCAACCAAAGGGCTTCGAGTGCCTGGCCGCCGCCGCCTACGCAGCCAAACAGACCCGGAAGGGCGACCTTGCCACCGCCAAGGCCCTCGCCTTGGTCCCGAAGTCCCAGCGACTCGCGACTAAGCAGACCCTCGAGCAGGCCAAGACCAACCCGCAGGTCGCCCAGTCCTGCTGATCGCGCGCCACGCGCGACGCAGCCGGAGCCGATCCGCGACCTGCGCCCGGCGCGGGTAACATCGCCGCCAAGGGCCGTTAGCTCAACTGGTAGAGCAGGGGACTCTTAATCCCAAGGTTGGAGGTTCGAGTCCTCCACGGCCCATTCGCCGGAGTCCCAATGAATACGGAAGATTCGGCTGCGCTGTGGGCAGCCACGAATCTTCTCGGCCGCGGCCGCGGGTACCAAACGGGTACACGAGGATTCGGGAGAACGCACTGATCACGGGCGCCGGAAGATGTCGTGTGTCCCGATTCGCCGCCAGATGACGTGCGGTTCGCCCTGGATCTCGTCGCCGTACTCGAACGTCGCTCGTCCGTCAGCCGCCCAGGTCATCTCCCAGACGCCCGGGTAGCCCTGCACGCGCTTCACTCGTAAGCCCGGCCGGAGGCGCCCGGCGCGGAGGTCGGCGACGAACTGCTGAAGCGCATCGAGAAACGCGCGTTGCTGTTGCGGTGTCAGACTCCGCCAGTCGCTCCAGAAGGACGCGAGGACGTCATACGTCGGCATCCGACGAGGCCGACCGCTCGTCAAGCGCCGCCAAGAACTCCTCGTCGCTCTCGAAGCGCTCCGCGTCTCCGGCGGCCTTGTCGGCCTCCGCTTCGTGCTCCTTGAGCTGCCACTCCGGCGTCCAGAACCACGCCTGGTCGGGATCGATTGGTCCCTTGATGACGCCGCGGAGGAACACGCCCGCTCCTTCCACCGCGGTGTCTGGCAGCTCGTCGACCAACTGGTGCAGTTCGGCTCTCGTCACGGACTGAATTCTCGCACCGACTCGGCCTCGTCGGTGCGAACAGCGATCCGCGCATCGGCGATCGCTGCCTCGGCGTCACGCCGAGGCGTGTCTTCGAGCTCGTCGATCACGTGGCCATATCGGGTCAGAGTCAGCCGCGCGTCATGACCGAGCTGGCGAGCGACGTAGATGACGCTCCGCCCTTCGTGGAGTAGGAGCGACGCGAAGCTGTGGCGCAGATCGTAGGGGCGAGCGCGGGCCAGCCGGCTGCCTGCGTAGCGCGACGGAATGCCCGCCGGCGCCAGGACTGGTACGCCGCCTGCGTCCATGGCTGGCCATCCTTGCCCGGAAAGACGAGCTGACCTTCGTCCGGACGACCCGCGGCCATCCGCCAGGAGCGCAGATCCGCAGCGAGAGGTGCCAACAGCCGCACAGTCCGATGCTGCCGCGTCTTCGTGTCAGCTTCCTTGCCGAGCGAAATCGAGCGCTCAATCAGGATGGTCCGCTCCCGAACATCTCCCCAGCGCAGTCCGAGCGCTTCGCCAGGGCGAAGTCCGGCGTAGGCCAGCACCGAGAGCAGCGCTGCGTCTCGCACACCGAGGGCCGCGCGCATCGTCTCGATCGACGCCGGGGACAGCGCCTGCACCTCCTCGCGGCGCGGCAGTCTCGCCTTCTTCACGCGTCGAACGGGGTTCTCGGCAACCCTGCCAGACACGAATGCGTGCTCCAGAACCGATCCGAGGAGATCCAGCGCTTGTCGGACCGCGACCGGACCTGCCCCGGCCGCGAGTCGGTCGGTTTGCCATCGGCCGACCGCTTCGGGGTCGATGTCTCGCAAGGCGATCGATCCGAGGAACGGACGAATGTGGTGGTCGTAGAGGCTCGCGTAGTGGAGCCGCGTCTTCGGCGCAAGCGTCACCGCGTGCGTCATAGCCCATACCTCGGTGACGTACTCGCCAAGCGACTCGGTGCCAGCATCGAGCGTCCCGAGGCTGCCCGCGCGACGCTGTCGCCGCACCTCAGCATCGAAGTCAGCCGCATCTCGCCGCGTGCTGAATGTGCGGGCTCGGTTTCGTCCCTGCTGGCGCCACCGCACCCGCCACACGACCTCGCCACCGGCCCGCTGGATCTTCTCGACGCTCATCGCCGACCTCCGTGGCCGGCTGCTGTGCAGAAAACCGCACGGAGTGACGGTCCGACCGCCTTCGGAACCGCGGCGCTGCGTGTGCGTCGTGGCCTCGCTCGTGCCTCTGACGGTGTCGCCCACTCGCGAACGGAATCGGCGGAGATGAGCCACCGAGCTCCCCGTTTGACCGCGGCCAGCTCCCGGCGGGCGATCGCGCAGCGAATCGTCTTCTGGGACACACCGAGCTCAGCGGCAAGCGAAGCCACCGTGTACGCGGAGTGGCCGTCGTTCAGGTCCGTCGGTTGGCGCAGATGAGGCAAGAGCCGCCGTGCCAACACGCCGAGGTCACGGTCGCTGAGACCGTCGACGATCGCGGACACGAGCGCCGTGACCGGGCTCGCGCTGTCGAGCTGGGCTGCTGCCGCGCCGTTGAAGGCGGCGCCGGACGTCGGCTTGATCGATGGGGCTAGCGCTTGCTGCGACTCCGATTCCAGCGGAGTCAGCTGCGCACTGGCGTACGCTTGCATCGTCGGGACCTCCTAGAAAGGTCTCGGCCAGACCCCGGGGTGTTACCGCACCGCCGGGGTCGCCTATTTGGGTTGTCTTACACGAGTAAGCTAGCGCACCCTCCGGACGGAAAGCTTACACGCGCAAGCCTCATCCGCTGTCACGTGTAAGCTTGATTCATGGCCCGCCGCGTGTTCATCGATGATCTCATCGACGCACACGACGTCGCTCGGATCCTTGGGCTCACCCACCGCAACACCGTGAGCCAATATCTCCACCGGTACCCGGACATGCCTCGTCCAGTCCTCGACCTCGGCCGTGGTCGACCCAGCCTCTGGCTCCGACCGGAGATCGAGCGATGGCACGTCCGGCAAGTCAAGCTTGGCCGGACCCGACCGAGGCGGCACGCGAGTCGGTGACCATGTCCTGTGTGGATGCATTCGGGGAGTGGCCGTTCCTCGGTTTCCATTTCCTGAGTGTGTGATTGGCCTGGTCCTGGAGATCATCCACTCCCGGTTTGGTGACGGCCCCGGATGGGGCGTCGCCAAATCGGGAGTAAGCCCCCGGCAGGGGACGTTTGGGCCACGACGCCGTCTCGCGAGCTGCTCCTGCCATCGTCCTTGTAGACCAGCCGGATGAGGCCCGTGACCCGGCTCTCGGAGAGGACGAGGGGCAGTTCTTGGTTGTTGGCGAAGACGTCGGGGCCGATCCCCGAGAGCCGTGTCTGCGTCGCGTCGCCGGTCGTCGGCCATCCGGCGATCGCGTTCGCGGCGCGTCGATCGCGCGACGCCGGCAACCCGCATCATCCTGACGTCGCCGATGCGATCGTCCGGTTTGCAGCGTCTCGATCGCGGAAGCGATCGCCCGCGAGTCCGGTTTTCTCGAGATCCGGCCGCGGAGCTGAGCGCCCGTCAGTCGGCATCTTCGGACGGCGTGGCCTCAATGCTTTCGAAGCGCGGCGGCTGAGCGAGAACCATCCGTGTGAGCGAGCCCTCGATGGACGCGTGGAGCGCGCGGGGTGGCACTGACGCCATCTCCCCGGTTGCGGCCGCCTTCTCTAAGACTGCAGCAGTGCCGGCGTGTAACCGCCGCGAGCCATCGGTGAACGCTCGCTGCAGCCTCATGAGCTCGACCGGGTCGTCAGGGCTGGCACCTAGAGATAGCTCACCCGTCGCGGCGACTAGCCTCGTCCGCAGATAGCGATGTGCGAGAAAGTTACGCCAGCTCACAAGTGCCTCGATCTCGGTCATGAGGCCCTCAGGGATCTTGTCGGCCAGACGTTCACGCATCCGGCCAGCGGACGCCTTGTGGACGAGCTTCCACATCTCGTTAAGGAATGCCTCTGGATCGGCCGGGGGTGTTGATGGTGGCGTGAGCCCGATGGCTACGACAAGACCAGCGAGCACAAGCTCGAACGACTGCACTTGCTGCATCGTCGTGCCGTATAAGCCCATGACCCCTGTCATCAGCTCCTGCTCGCTGGGGTTGTGTGGTGCGCTCATGTTGTGTCTGCGGAAGCGTCCCACCCGCCGCGGATGAGCCGTGTCGCGAGCCGGAAGTGGATCGTGAGCGGCAGCGGCCGCCGCCAGGCCAACATCGCTGTGGGCGATCGCGTTCCTCGGCGAGAATGACTGGCATCGTGCGAGTGCATTGGCGACGCCTCGGTGTCTGGGCCGGCGCTCGAACTCCTAGCGAAGCGCCCTTCGGCAGGAGCCAGCCGGGGCTCATTGGCCCGGATCGCCCCCGGCGAGGTACGGCCAGATCGTCACCTCTCCGCCACGACGCTGAGGACGGCTGCAGACCGGCAGCATCACCTAGATCTGGAAGCACAGCAAGTAAGCTGGGGCGGTGTCGAAGGCGCTTCGCTACCGGCTGTTCGGGAGCGGCAAGATGCCGCAGCTGCTAAGCGACGCGGCTGCCTCGACCTCCGCGCTCGTGGTCGAGGAGGGGATCTCGGTCAAGGAGTCGGCCAGGGGCCTGCGCCTTCCCCGGCGCCGCATCGGCGTCGGCTCGCGGCTGCTCGTCGGGTCGCTGGTGATCCTGCCCGGGCGTCTGCTGGCCGCGATCTGCGAGCGCCCGTTCCTGGACACCGACCTGCGGCCGGCGCTGAACGCGAACGCAAGCCTCGCGTTCGCCGCCGACGGCGTGCGGATCTCGTTCGACGTCGCTGATATCGAAGCTCGCGCGACCGGATCCGTCGAGCTCCACTTCAAGCTCGCGATCGAGCCGACTACACTCGCATCGCTGCCGGCCGCCGCTTGCCCGATTGCGCTCACGGATGCCTACGCGTCGCTGCTGGCGTCCTGGGGCGGCAACTACTCGGCGTGAGTACGTCCGGCGCAAGGCGGTCTTCAGGTTGCTTCGGGTCGCGCAGCGCAACACCGACAGCGCTCCGACCGATCTGTCGCCGCGACCCCAGGTGGGAACGCTTGTCGCGTGCGCAGGGCGGCGCGGTTATCGCGATGTCGACGGCGTCGTGGCAGTGCAGGTCGCAAGCGGCATGTGCCCCGACGGCTTTTCGCGGGCTCCGATACGACTCGCTAGTGCAGAGCGCCCCGCCGAGCCGCTCCCACTCTGTATCCCCCCGACGGCGAAACGAGCCCCGCGTTGCGCAGATATGCCCGCCGCTGCGGCGATCGCCTTCATCTCTCAAGGCGGCCTCAAGGAACGCCATCGCATCGGCGACGGAGGAGGTCTCCGGCGAACTCGAGCCGAGTGCCACGACGCGGACGATCGGGGGGTCGCGCAAGCGCTCACTCGCCGTCCGCCGTCCGGGAAGCGAAACGCGATCGTGGAACCGCGGCCCACGCACCAGTCTGAGCGCATAGGTGACCGCGACGCCGCTGGCATTGCTCCTTGCGTTCCTCCGGCTCGAGTGGGCCGAGCTAGCCGGGTGTGGCGGCCAGGCGGGCGAGGATCTGGCGCGCGGTTGAGGGTCACTGTCGCTCGATCCTTCGCAGCCCGTGCGTCGGCGTCCACCACTCGACGACGAGCATCGTGGCCTCCTCGTTGAGGTGGGTGTGCACGACCTCGGCGATGTCGGCGTGGAAGCGGTCGCCGCCCGCTCCTTCGCTGATCGGTTCGGCAGCAATCGCCCGACCGGAGATCTTCGCCTCGCCCGGCCATTGCGCCTCCGAGCCCTCGACGGGGTCGACCGTGGCGCTGTGCAGGGCGAACCGCGGATCCCGACGGAGATCCGCGCCCTTGCGAGCGTTCGGCATCGAGCCAAAAACCAGTTCGCCACACTCGAAGACCGCTTCGATCCCGGAGATCCGTGGCGATCCGTCGGCGCGCAAGGTGGCAATTGTCTTGTGTCTGTGAGCGTCGAACAGCGCCCGCACGCGCTGCGCGAACTCCGGCTCTGCCTGTTCGACGTCCTACCATTTTATACGCCCATGCTCGCACCGATGACCGACCGCAGTCCTCGTCCGCGCAACACACGCACGCGACTCGTCGCCTGAGGAATGGCGCTTTATCCGTCACATGCGCGGACCGATGCGATGTCGGTGACTCGCGTTGTGGAGATGAGGCTGACCGGTTACTTGACCGCGAGAAACAAGTATCGGTTGAGGCAGAAAAAGTAGTCATCCCCGAGCGTCTTTAGATCCTCCGCCCAATTTCGCGCATCGCGCTCGCTCAGACCCTGCCGCCCTGGAACATAGGCGGTGATGAAGTCGATCATGCCGGCGCTGAGGGTGTTCGGGTCATAGCCGGCGTTCAGCATCGGGATCGCCGCGCGGCGCGCGACCGCGAATCCCGCTGCGGACAGCAGCCCGGTCAGCCGCCGGGGGAGATGCGGATCGACGAGGTGCTCTTCCCAAGCGGCCAGCACGTGTCGCATGCGGTCGGCGTCGCGTGAATGCCACACGATCGATCCCCAGTCGGTGTCGAGCACGAGCAACCGGCCACCCGGACGCAGGACGCGGAAGGCCGCCTGGAGCGCCGCCGGCACGTCCGCGACGTACTCATACACTTGCGTTGCGACCGCGGCGTCGAAGGTTCCCTCCCCGAACGGCAGCGCGCAGGCATCGCCGGCGAGGAACCGCGTCGCGGCGGCGCCATCCGGCGACCGGCGGCCGCAAGCGAGCGCAAGCATGCTCTCGCTCGGGTCGACACCATCGACCGAGCCGACAGAGCCGACGTCGGCCGCCATCTCGGAAGCCAGGAGGCCTGGCCCCGATCCGATGTCCAACACGTTCTCCCCCGGCCCGAGCGCCAGGACCGCGCGTGTGACACGACGCTGCTCGACGAAATCAGGCGTCGCATATAGCGCTTCGGCCCGCCGCGAAGCCTCCTCGTCGAATTGCAGCGTCGTGCTCATCCGACAATCCTCTCAGCACCCGACCACTCTCAACCTCGCCAGCGGGCGATCGCGTCGCGATCCGAGGAACCCAAGAGCCCGACGACTCCTTCGGCGAAATTCGGACTCATGCGCTGCGGTGGGCCCCTCCATGTGCCGGCTCTCGAAGAGGGTGGGGCCGCGGCGGCTTCGCGGCCCCACGTAGGCTGTTGACGCCAGCAGTCGGCGATCAGCGCTCGAGCACGAGTTGTCGACTGGCGGAGATCATCGGTTCTGGCCTCTGATGGACGGCTTGGATGATCTCGGTGTTGTCGATGCCACGCAGGTATCTCGAGGTGATCGCGAGGTCAGCGTGCTCGAGTTGGCGGTGGATAACGATCAGCGAGATCCCCTCCCGGGACATCTCGACCGCATGCGCGTGCCGTAGCTGATGCGGCGCGAACCGCCGACGAACACCCGTCGCGAGCGCGGCGTCGTGCAGCTGCTTGCGGATGAGCGCCGGCGCGCACGGCCGGCCGCGTGTCGGGCCGCGGACGATGCAGAACAGCCGTCCGGCCGGGAGGCTCGTGCGTAGGGCAAGCCATGGTTCCAGGTGTGACCATGCCCAACGGTCCATTCCGACCTCGCGGCGCTTATCGCCCTTGCCGTGGCGGACGAGCAGAGCGCGTCGGTCGGCGTCGCGGTCGGTTTCGATGAGCGCGAGCGCTTCGCTGATCCGCAACCCCGCGCGCCAGAGCACGACCACGCCGCGCAGCCTGACGCCTTCAAGGCCGCCTCCGGCGACGCGCATCACGGCGATGATCTCGTCGACCGTTGGCGGGTCGGGCGGGTATCGCAGGCCTTTGTTGCCAGGCGACACGCCCTGGTGAAAGGTCGATGTCGTCGCAGGTGATCGGCGCCGTCCGGCGCGATCCAACAGTACGGATTCCATGGCGTCCTCCTGTGGACGATGGTTGACCCGACCATCGTCCGTCCACCGAGTTGACCCACGATCGCCGTCGCTGCCAGGCACGAGCACGTGGGGGGCAGTCGCGTCGGCGGATGACCGTGCCGATCGATCGGGCGCACTCCGAGGTCGGACTCGTTCTTTGGGCCGCCCCGGCCTACGCTGGGAGCAGCATGTTGCTGTTGCTGACAGGCGCTACCGGCGCTGGCAAGTCGACGGCGCGTGTCGCCACCGTCATCGGATCGATAGACACCGCAGTGGTTCTGCTGCCATAGGCGATTTGGCTGTCGCGGGTGCAGAAGCAGCTTGTGCGGGCACTGCCCGACCTCTGGGTAAGGGTCGGGAAGGTAGTCGGCGGCGACGTTTTTGTTTATGGGCTGCCACGTGTTGCCCCCGTCGTCTGTGCGGAAGATGCCCCCGGAGGACATCGCGACATACATGCGCTGGGGGTCGCTTGGGTCGAGCTGGATCGAATGCAGACACAGTCCTCCTCGGGAGGGGATCCAGTGGTCCCGCGTAGGTTGCTCAAGAATGCCGCGGATCGGCTCCCAGCTCTCCCCGTGGTCGTCGGAGCGGAAGAGCACTGCGGGGTCCCCTCCGAGGTAGAGCGTCTCTGGCTCGTCGGGCCGTCCCGGCTCCACGTACCACAGTGCGTTGACCGTGAGCCCGAGCCTCTGGGAGTCTGATCTTCCGCGACCGCATCCAGGTTCTCCCGCCGTCGGTTGAGCGCTGCACGGTTGGCCCGTACACGATGTGGTTCGCAGCGACGTAGATGCCTGCGTCCCGCGGGTCCACTGTCGCGTGATACACGCCCCAACCGGCGAACACCGGCCCCTCGACCCGCCATCGGCGACGGGTGTCGTCGCCGGTGGCCATGAAGAGCCCTTTCCGGGTGCCGACTAACGCCAGGACGCCCATGGGCCATCCTATCCGCGCGCTGGATCTGGGGGCAACGAGTACCCGTCGCTGATCGCCGTGGGCTCCGACGGACGCGAACCGCCCGAGATCGTGGCGACGATCCGTATCTCGCGGACACCGTCGAGCGGGCATTTGAGACCTCCGTGGTCACGCACGTCGGCTCCGTCAACGAAAACGTTGAGATAACGGTTCCACTCGCCCCGCTCGCCGAAAAGGAGGTCGGCAACAGGCAGCGACCGCAACGCCTCGGCCAAAGTTTCCGCCTCGACGTCGAACCGATCTTGACCCTCCGCCTGTGCGGCCAGCATGCTCGGTAGCACGATTTGGACCACGGGTGTCCTAGCTCGAGAGCGTGAATGATGAGTATCGCCCCCGCATCCAGCCACTTTACGGGTCCCACCACCTGCGGATCGCAAATCGCAGATCCGCGCGCTTCCACTCGGCGGCCGCGCCCGTGCACCGAGGATGACGCTCGGGTCACGGACTAAGGAATCCAAGGATTCGAAGGCCTATCAGAGCACCCGGGTTCCCCAAGAAGTCAAGCATGCGCTTGACAATCTCGCGGCCGAGCGGATATGATCAAGCAAGCGCTTGATCGCCTTTATGGGCGGTGACATGGCATGACGACTTTCTCGTTCCCTGAGGCAGCTACGGGGCCTGACGCGCCACCCTACGGCGACGCTCAAACGGCCGACCGGCGACCTACGCTGATCGAGGTACACGACCGTCACGGCAGCGCCGTCGGTCCGCCTACGACGCAGCGCCTGGAGCACCTGGCGCAGCCCATCTCAAGCGAAGTTCCGGTCTCCCATGGCCTGCTCGACCGGGACGAGCTCCTCCAGATGCTGGATCGCGCCGTGACCAAGCGGATGACGGTCATCTCGGCGCCGCCAGGAAGTGGGAAGACCTCGCTGCTCAGTGCGTGGGCTGACCGCACAACCGACGGCCGTCGCGTCGCATTCGTGTCCGTTGACCGCGACGAGCAGAATGCGCAGCGGTTCTGGTTTGCCGTCCTGGATGCGCTCCGCAGCCCGGCGGAGTCGATCGATCGTGAGACGCAATCCGCAGCGTCAGCTGGGGTTGACGGCGACCAGTTGCTCGACATAGTCCGTGCCGAGTTGGCCGAGCCGCTCGAACCCGTCGTGCTGGTCGTCGACGATCTCCACGAGCTGAGATCTGCCGAGGCTCTCGGCCAGCTCGGGCGTTTGCTGACGGTTTTGCCGAGTTCCGCGCGGGTGGTGCTGTCGTCTCGTCGGGATCCGCCGATCAGGCTGCATCAGCTACGGCTGGCTGACGAGGTCGTCGACATCCGGGCAGGTGATCTCCGGTTCACGGAGACCGAGACCCGCGAGCTGCTGGCTGCCGCCGGGATCGGTTTGTCCGACGCCGGTGCGGCCGCGTTGCACCGGCGCACAGAAGGCTGGGCGGCTGGCCTGCGTTTGGTCGTGATCTCCCTCACCCGTCAGAGGGATCCCGAGCGCTTCGTGAGCGAGTTCTCCGGCACCGACAGGGCGATCGGGGAGTACCTGATGGCCGAGATGCTCGAAGGCCAACCGAGCGACGTGCAGAGCACGCTGTTACGAACGTCGCTTGTCGACCGGATGAACGGCGAGCTCGCCGACCTGCTGGCCGGCCGCTCGGGCTCCGAGCAGATGCTGCTGGAACTGGACGACGCCAACGCGTTCGTTATGTCGCTTGACTCTGAACGTACGTGGTTTCGGTACCACCAGCTGCTGGCGGATTTCCTCCGGCTCGAGCTCCGTCGAACATTGGGCGACGAGGTTCCCGACCTGCATCGTCGGGCCGCCCAGTGGTTCGCCGACCACGGCGAGACCGTCGAGGCCGTGCGGCACACACTTGCAGCCGGCGACTGGCCGGATGCCGCCCAATTGGTCGCAGACCACTCGTTCAGCTGGGTGCTCGACGGGCAGGCAGGAACGATCGAGTCGGTGCTGCAGTCGTTTCCTGAGGGTGCATCCGCTGATCATCCTGACCTGGCGCTAGCTCACGCGGCATCCGAGCTGAATCATGGGCGCTTGGACGAGGCGGCTGCTCAGCTGGACCTGGCCGAGTCACATGTCCAGAGCGCCCCGCCGGCTCGCCGCCGGCGGCTCGCCGTGGGCATCGCGTCCCTGCGGCTGGCGATGGCGCGGCGCAGCGGACAGTTCACGCAAGTGATCGAGCAAGTGAAGCTGCTCGATGCTTCGATCTCAGACGAATCGAGCGATCAGGTCGCGGTGGATAGTGAGCTGCGCGCCGTCGCGCTGCTGAATCTCGGGATCGTCGAGATATGGTCCGGTCGACTCATCGATGGAGAGCGCCACCTCGCCGAGGGAGCCACGCTCGCCCAGACGATCGGCCGACCCTACCTCGAGGTCGGGTGCCGCGCGCATCTGGGTTTCCCGTCAAAGACGGTCTCGGTGGCAACTGCACGCGAGCGCGGACGCCAAGCGGTAGCCCTGGCCGAGCGTTATGACTTGGACGATCGGCCGATAATCGCTCCGGCGCTTGGAGCGGCTGGCGGCATGGCCGTTTGGATGGGCGAGTTCGACGAGGGCGAGCGCTGGCTGCGCCGCGCATGGGAGGTCGCCGATCCAAACGTCGACCCGGCCGCGGCGGTGCTTCTGCATGTGGCAACCGGAATGTTGTACGCCGGGCGCGGGCAGCACCAATCGGGGCTCGAGCAATTCGCTGCCGCGGCGCGGGTGCAGTCGCGACTGACGGGCGTGCACGCTCTGGCGCCCAGGATCATCGGGTGGCTCGCGAGCTCGCAGGCCCGTCTGGGGATGATCGACGACGCGCGCGCAACGCTGGCCGGATTCTCCGTCGAGCCTGAACAAGTCGGCGCCATTTACGAGGGGCAGATGGGTGCCATCTACAAACGCCCGCGCGGTGATCCGTCTGGCGGAGGGGGATCCGGATGCGGCCTTGGATGAACTCGGCGATGTTCGGTTTGCGACCCCCCCGGTGCTTCCGTCGTTCACGATCGTTGAAACGCATTTGCTTGCCGGCATCGCGCACTTGGCGCGGGGCGATCGAGACGCCGCCGCTGCCGCGGCCGAGTCCGGGCTGACGGCCGCCGAGCCGGACCAGCTGATGTTCCCGTTCGCGATGACCGAGGCAGCGGAGCTACTCGACGCGCTGCCGCGTCACAAAACGGCCCATGGCGCGCTCCTCGCCGACATCCTCGACCTGCTTCGAGACGGGTCGACCCCGAGCACCGACCAAAGCTCACCCACGGAAGCCGAGGAACTTAGCCCCAGCGAACTCCGCGTGCTGCGGTATCTCCCGACAAACCTGACGCGGCCCGAGATCGCGAGCGAGCTCTATGTCTCCATCAATACGGTCAACACGCACGTCCGCAACATCTACTCAAAGCTCGGTGCCCGCGATCGCTCCTCGGCCGTGCAGCGCGCACGGCAGCTGCGGCTTCTCTCAAGCGGTCGCCGCTCAATAGCGGCGAGGTAGGGGCAGTCCGCCGCACGTGCGCAATCACCGGATTCCGGCGTCGCCCGCTCACTAGGGCGGGCTGCAGGATAGTGGCGTGGCCACAACGCCCGACCTGTACACGATCCGGATCAAGGGTCGGCTCGGGCCCACCGCCCTGTCCGCGTTCCCAACGATGGCGTTCGAGCTGAGGGGCGACGAGACCGTGCTGACCGGGATGCTCGAGGACCGCTCGGCTCTGTTCGGCGTGCTCGGGCAGATCGAAGCGCTAGGCCTCGAGCTGCTCGAGCTCCGGCCCATCGTTCCTGGGTCGAGATCGCGTGAATCAAGCGATGACCCCTCACCAAGTGGTGCGTGAGGCTAGGCCACCAACCCCATGATGAGGAGGTCCTCCGTGAGCGTCGAACAGGCAGAGCAGGTCGAAGCGATCCTGCGACAGGGAGCGTTTCCCGTCGGCAGCAGCGTCGAGGAGCAACGGAACATCCTCCGCGCGATCGTGTCGGCGCAGCCGTTGCCCCCCGATTTGACCGTGACAACAGCCGCATTGGGTGGCGTTCCAACGGCCGAGATCACAGTCGACGGAATCGAGCCTCGGCACGTCGTCCTTTACTTCCACGGCGGCGTCTACGTGCTCGGTGACGCCACCGACCCAGCCGCCCTCGCTTCGCAGATCGCCCGGCGTACGAGCTCCAGGGTCCTGTCGGTCGACTACCGGCTCGCCCCTGAGCATCCGTATCCGGCGGCGGTCGACGACGCACTTACGGCCTACGGAGCCCTCTTGGACAACGGCACCGCCCCCGCGGACATCGTCTTGGCAGGAGAGTCCGCCGGCGGTGCGCTCGCTATCGCCACCCTGGTCAACGCCCGCGATCACGGGCTGCCGCTGCCGGTCGCAGCCTTCGCCATGTCACCGTATGCGGACCTCACGCTGTCCGGGACGACCATGGACACCAAGCGCGAGGTCGACCCGCTGTTCAGTCGAGAGCTTTTCGAACCCCCGGTCACCTATTGCTTCTAGGCCGGCTTGCCGGCGTCAATCCACTGCTGAAGCCTGTCCACCTGAGCGTCGGGCCACGCGGCGTCGCGCGGCATTTGTCCGCTGCGCAGGGAGCCGACGATCGCGTCCGCGTTGTCGGCGACATCCCCGTAATCCAACAGATCAAATGCGGCCATCATCGAGTCGCGATCCTTCTCGCGGAACAGGGGCCGGATGTCCCGCTCGAAGCTGACCTCACTGCCTCCACCACGTGACGTCATTGCATCTGCTCCTTGTCGCTGAAAGGGGCCCCGAACGCTCGCCGTCAGACGAGTGAAAGGTCAATCGCCGGATCTAGGTGATCACCGGCC
The DNA here is from genome assembly GCA_963806475.1 of uncultured Solirubrobacterales bacterium. Lineage (GTDB taxonomy): Bacteria > Actinomycetota > Thermoleophilia > Solirubrobacterales > Solirubrobacteraceae > Palsa-465. The sequence goes on along the minus strand of CAWDYK010000029.1, from coordinate 208,575 downwards.
CGCGGACAGGGGTCAGCCGTTCCCCGAGCTCCCGCACCCCGCCGGATGCGGCGAAGTACTCAATCGCACGAATCAGGCGATGACCTCTCACCTGAAGGCGTGTGAGCTTGTCCCGGATCGCCAACCGAAAGTCGAGCCTCGATGCCTACTCAAACCGGTCGTGAACCCAATCGCTGGGGCATTCTCGCCCTGCTGAGCGTTGCGCAGCTGATGGTGGTGCTGGACGCGACGATCGTCACGGTCGCGTTGCCCTCGGCGCAGCGGGCGTTGCATTTCACCAACGAGAATCGGCAGTGGATCGTGACCGCGTATGCGCTGGCTTTCGGCAGTCTGCTGCTGGTCGGCGGCAAGGTGGGCGATCTGTTCGGCCGCAAGTGGACGCTGATCGCTGGGCTGGTCGGGTTCTCGGCGGCGTCCGCGATCGGGGGGCTGGCGCAGTCCTTCGACGTGCTTGTCGCCGCACGGGCGTGTCAGGGGGTGTTCGGCGCGCTGCTGGCCCCGTCGGCACTGTCGCTGTTGACGGTCACGTTCGCGGGGACTGAGGACTGGTCCAAGGCGTTCGGGATCTTCGGCGCGGTCGCCGGCGGCGCCGGGGCCCTGGGGCTGCTGCTCGGGGGTGTGCTGACGCAGGTGCTGTCGTGGCGGTGGTGCCTTTACGTCAATCTGGTGATCGCGGTGCCCACCACGCTCGTGGCGTTGCGCCTGTTGGTCAACCACAGACCCCCCGACCGCGCCCACATCGACATTCCCGGCACGCTCACCTGGACACTGGGGCTGTTCGCGCTCGTGTTCGGCTTCTCCAACGCCGAGACACACGGCTGGGGCGCCACGGCGACCGTCGTCGCGCTGATCGCCAGCCCGGTGCTGCTGACCGCGTTCGTGCTGATCGAGCGCCGCGTCAAGTACCCGCTGATGCCGTTGCATATCCCGTGGGACCGGGCGCGCGGCGGCTCGTACACCGCGCTGTTGCTGACCGGGGCCGGCATCTTCGCGGTGTTTCTGTTCCTCACCTACTTCCTGCAGGTCAACCTGATGTTCTCGCCGCTCAAAACCGGCCTCGCGTTCCTGCCCCTGAGCGCGGTGCTGGTCATCACCTCGACGACCGTCCAGACCCGCGTGGTTGGGCGCACGGGCGTCAAACCACTGGTGCTGCTCGGCATGGCGCTCGGGGCGGTCGGGATGCTCCTGTTCACCCGGCTGACGCCCACCTCGAGCTACGGAACCGGCGTCCTGCCCGGCCTGCTCGTCATCGGTGTCGGGATGGGCTGCATCTTCGCCCCGACGTTCTCGGCCGCGACGCTCGGCGTCTCGCCAAACGAAGCGGGAATCGCCTCGGCGATGGTCAACACGTCACAGCAAGTCGGCGGCTCGGTCGGCACCTCGCTGCTCTCGACGATCTACGCCAGCGCCGTCGCCAGCTATGTCGCGACCCACGTGCACGTCAGAGGGATTGGCGCCGCCGCGCAGGTCCACGGCGACGTCAGAGCGTTCTGGTGGGCCACCGGGATCTTTGGCCTGGGCTTTCTGCTCACGCTGCTGATCATGCCCAGCCGATGCGAGGCCCGCACGGCGAACACCGTCACCGCGCTGGCCCGACACGCGATCGGCGCATGCAACCACGAAGACACCGAAGCAGGCGCGGCCGTCACAGACGGCCCGGGCTCCCCAGAGCCGGCTTTGGCGCCGTAGGACTACGCTGCCCGGGCACGTAGATGCGCGCCTTCATCTGCTCCCGCGATGACGTCGTGACTCGCCTCGACTGGGAGGAGGGATCGGCTGAGGCTCAGCCGGTGCTCGAGGGCGTCCCGGTCCGCTGCGTCGCCGCGGACGGCGACCGCGTGATCGTCGGCACGCAGGGCACCGGGGCGCTGCTCAGCAGCGACGGTGGACGGAGTTGGGACAGCACGGGGCTGCCCGAGCCGGACGTCTTCTCGGTTGCGATCGGCGCGGCGGACGGAGCGCTCTACGCCGGCACCGAACCGAGTCGGCTGTTCGTCGTTCGCGACGGGGGCGGCTGGACGGAACTCGAGGCGCTCCAGGAGATCCCCTCCCGCGAGCGCTGGAGCTTCCCGCCCAGGCCGTGGACTCATCACGTCCGCTGGATCGCACCGGACCCGCATCGGCCCGAGCGGCTGCTGGTCGCAATCGAGCTGGGCGGCGTGATGCTGAGCGAGGACGGCGGTGAGAGCTTCAGCGACCACCGCCCCGGCGCCAAGCGCGACGCTCACGCGATTATCTGGCACCCCCTCGCGGAGGGACGGGCATACGAGGCCGCGGGCGACGGCGCCGCGTGGACCGTCGACGGCGGACGCGACTGGTCGGCGCTCGACGCGGGACGTGAGCTCGGCTACTGCTGGGCGCTCGCCGCCGACCCCGACGATCCAGACCGCTGGTACGTGTCGGCCGCGCGAGGACCTCGCCAGGCGCACTCGGCCGGAGGAGCCCACGGGCGCCTGTACCGCTGGGACGGGGACGCGTGGCACGAGCTGCCCATGCCGGGCGAGTCGATGCCGTACACGCTCGCCGCCCTGGGAGGAGAGCTCGTCTGCGGCATGGCCGACGGGCGGCTGCTCCACAGTCCTGATCGAGGCGAGACCTGGCAGGAAGTCGCTGTGACGGAGCCGATCGTCGCCATGGCCCTCGTAGCTTGACCGAACCGAACCGAGGATTCGATGAGCGAGACGCAGACCAAGCCGCAAAGTGCGGTGGTATTCGGAGCGCGCAACTTGGGTCGCGCGGTGATCGAGCTGCTGGTAAGCGACGGCTGGAGGGTGACGGGGGTCGCGCGGTCGCAGAGCACCCTGGACGGCGTGAGCGCCTCCGGCGCGCTTGCGGTGGAGGCCGACGTGACAGACCCGGCGAGCGTGTACGGCGTGCTGGAGCGGGCGGGCGCTGCTCATGATGGAGTCGACCTCATGGTGAACGCGGCCGCGGCGTACGGCGGGCAGCGCTCCGGGCCGTTCGGCGGCGGCCCGATTGCGGAGGCCGACCTTGCCGGCTTCGACTCGTGGGCGGCGGCTCCGGCCCGCGCGGCGTTCTCGTTCTTGTCAGCCAGCGGAAGATTCGCAATCGCGCAGGGCCGGGCAGCGACACTGGTTCAGGTCACCGGCGGCTCGGCGCGGCGCGCGATGGCGGGCCGCGGTCTGTGGGCGGCAGGGTCGGTTCGGCGTGCGGGCGATCACCAACGCTGCCGCGCTCGAGCTGCGCCCCCGGGGCATCCAGGTCACTTTGCTGATCGTCGACGCGGGCATTCAGCCGCTCGACGGGTCCACGCGCCCCGGTGTCTCGCCGGAAGCCCTGGCCAACCCGCGCAGGATCGCCGACGCCGTCCTGTTCCTGGCCAACCAGGACGCGCGCTCCGCGACACACGAACTCCAGCTCACCCCGCTCGCCGAGAACTGGACGCCGTGAACTCGGAGGGTGAGTGATGGCTGAGCCGGCGGTCCACGTGGAGGGTGTGGTCAAACGCTTTCGGGCGACAACGGCGCTCGCCGGCGTCGACCTGGACGTCGAGCAGGGCACCGTCTTTGGGTTGCTCGGACCCAACGGTGCGGGGAAGACGACCCTCGTGCGGGTGCTGGCCACGTTGCTCACTCCGGATGCGGGCAGCGCCGAGGTCTTCGGCCGCGACGTCGTCCGCGATCCCGCGGGAGTGCGGGAGCTGCTGGGGCTGACCGGCCAGTTCGCGGCGGTCGACGAGATGCTGACCGGCCGGGAGAACCTCGTGATGTTCGGGCGGCTGTTCGACCTCTCGGCGGCGGAGGCTCGCCGGCGGGCGAACGACCTGCTCGAGCGCTTCGAAGTTGCGGACGCCGCCGATCGCCTCGCCCGCACGTACTCCGGTGGGATGCGGCGACGTCTCGACCTCGCCTCGAGCCTGCTGACCCGCCCGCGCGTGCTGTTCCTGGACGAACCGACGACCGGTCTCGATCCGCGCAGCCGCATCGAGATCTGGGCGGTTGTACGCGAGCTCGTTCGTGACGGGACGACGCTGCTGCTCACCACCCAGTACCTCGAGGAAGCAGATCAGCTGGTCGAACAGATCGCCGTGATCGACGATGCATTCGAGCGCCGAACACGACCCCACGTCCGAAGCCGTCGAGATCGCGCGAGCGCTCGACTGGAAGCACCCGATCAAGGTGCAGTCGCTGCGCGAGGAGGAGTTCAAGGTCGGTCGCTACCGCGCGATGGCCGTTCACCGCGTGCGGGCCGGGGCCGACGCGGACGGTCGCCTCACCGCCTGGCATCAGCAGATCGTGGCCGAGCCGACTTCGACCAACCTCCCGTTCGTCCGTGACGTGATGTTCACGAACCGCGGCGACTTCTTCACGACAACCGGCGCGGTCAATCCGCCATACGCCATCGAGAACTTCCGGCTCGGATCGACCAACTTCGAGTCGCGGATCCCGACCATGGTGTGGCGGTCGGTCGGCAACTCGCACACGGAGTTCGCGCGCGAGTCGGCGATCGATGAGCTGGCGATCGCTGCGGGCCGTGATCCCGTCGACCTGCGGCGCGAGCTCCTGGCCGGGAGCCCGCGCATGCTCCGCGCGCTCGAACTCGCGGCCGAACGCGCGGACTGGGCGTCGGCGCTACCAGACGGCCGAGCGCGCGGGATCACGAGCTCCGCTTTTCTGGGCCACAGCGCCAACGTGACAGAGATATCGCTCGACGACCGCGGCCGAGTCCACGTCGACCGGATCGTGTTCGCCCTCGACTGCGGGAGAAACGTCAACCCCGACCTCATCCGCGCGCAGGTGGAAGGTGGGCTGCTCTGGGGTCTGGGCGCCGCGGCATGGGGCGAGGTCGTGCTCGGCGACGGCGGCGAGATCGTTACGCAGAACTTCGACCGCTATCCGGTTGTCCGCATGCGCTCGGTCCCCCAGATGGAGATCCACCTGATCGAGTCGACCGAGTCTCCGACCGGGTCGGCGAGATCGCGGTCCCCTCGGTCGCCCCGGCCCTGGCGAACGCAATCGCGGCGCTCACGGGCACCCGCATCCGCCAGCTCCCCGGCTCCAAGACAATCAAGATCGCCTAACAAAGGTTCACCGCATGCCCGACGTCACCATCACCCCGAGCGAGGACGGTCCCTACATCGTCACCGGTCCGGTGCGCCTCGTCGCACCCGACGGACACGAGATCGAGCACCCTGATCCGATGTCGATCTGCCGCTGCGGACACTCGTCGAACAAGCCGTTCTGCGATGGCACGCACGCCACGATCGACTTCGACGGGACCCTTGCGAACTGATCTCAGCGAGCTCGCGGCACTTCGAGCCGAGCTCGCCGGGAACGACGACCGGAAATGAAGCGTGACCTCTGACCGGTCCCAAACAGAGCAGGTCGACGCTTCGAAGGCCCGTCGCAGCCTGCGTAACGGGTTCATCACGCTGGTCCTGACGGGGACGCTGGTTGTCGGGCTGCTGCTGGCGGTCCCGGGACTCAAGGGCGTCGCGACCACGGTGTCGCACATGAAGGTGCAGTGGGTCGCCGTCGCGATCCTGCTTGAGATCTGTCGTGCGGCAGCTACGTCGTGGCGTTCCTGCAGGTGTTCGATCGGGCGCCGAGGCGGATCGGAGCCCGGATAGCGCTCAGCGAAGAGGCATTTGGCGCGGCGGTATCGCTGGGTGGCGTCGGGCAGCCTCGCGGTGGGCGGGTGGCTGATGGTCGAGCGCGGTGCGCCTGCGGAGCGGATCGCCGAACGCTCGGCGGTGCTGTTCCTGTACACGAGCGCGATCAACGTGGTCACCCTGATCCTGGCCGGCGTGGGCCTGTTCCTCGGGCTCCCCGGCCCAACCAGCCCGCTGCTCAGCATCGTGCCCGCGGCGGTCGGCGTCCTGGTCCTGGTGCTGTTCCTGCTGCTGCCGCGCTACGTCGATCGCATCCTCCGACGGGTCCGAGCCGGGAAGCCTCCACACGTTCCTGACCGACACGGCGAGCAGCGTGCGCGATACCGAGCAACTGCTGCGGCATCCGAACTGGCGGATTCTCGGCGCGATCGGCTACCTGTGGTTCGACATCGCGGTCCTGTTCGCGTGCTTCGCCGCCGCCGGCCACGCGGCGCCACTGGCGCCGGTGATACTCGCTTACCAGATCGGCTACATCTCGAACTTCATCCCGGTTCCGGGCGGGATCGGCGTGCTGGACGGCAGCCTGATCGGCATGCTCGTCCTCTACGGCCTCGGCGGGACGGTTGCCACGGCGGACACGCTGGTGTACCACGCGATCTCGCTGTGGGTCCCCGCCTTGTGGGGCACGATCGCGTTCATCGTCCTCCAGAAGACCAGGAAGCAGCCGGTCGTCCTGCGCAACCCCACAGAGGAATTGCACCCGCGGACGCACTGAATCACCACCATCCGGCGAGGACAGCTCACCTAGACGGGCGCAATCCTCGCAGAATGAGCCTTAGGTCCGAGACAGACGCGGCGGCGAACGTTCTCCGCGGCCACCGTGCGCGGCGCGACGGGGCTCGACGCGCGCGGAACGGTGGCTCCGCGGTCGCGGACCCGACGGCGCGAGCATTCTTGCGGCGCGCCGACCCGGTCCTCCGAGAGCTGATCGACGCGCGCCCGGACTTTCATCCGCGGGCGTGGCTGAACGAGCTTCCGCCGCTCGATGCTTTCGGGATGCTCACCTTCCAGGTGGTCGGCCAGCAGCTGTCCGTCAGCGCGACACGGTCGATCGTCTCGCGGCTGCGGGAACGGTTCGACGGCCATCTCCCGTCGCCTGAGGAGCTGCTCGCGGTTGACCCACAGGAGCTCCGTGCGGCGCGCATGTCCACCCGCAAGGGCGCGACCCTGCGGGCGCTCGCAGAGCGCTTCGTCGATGGACGGCTGAGCGATAAGGCGTTTGCGCGCATGACCGATGAGGAGATCGAGGCGGCGCTGACAGAAGTTCCAGGGATCGGACCGTGGACCGCGCATGGCTTCTTGATCTTCGCCCTTGACCGGCCCGACGTGCTTCTGTCAGGCGATCTCGCGCTCCGTCATGTCGTAGAGCGTGAGTACGGATTCGACCACCTGCCAACCGAGGACGAGATGATCGAGGTAGCCGAGCGGTGGCGTCCCTATCGGAGTCTCGCGGTCAGCTACCTGTTCGCGTCCGAGTTTGAGAAAGGACCCTGATGGAGTCGGCGGACAACAAGAGTGTGGGAATCATCGGCGCAGGCCGGATCGGTCAGGCGATGGCCCAGATCGCGCGCCGAGCCGGCCGCCAGGTCGTCGTTGCCAACCGGCACGGACCCGAGTCGCTGACCCGGGTGGTGCAGGCTCTCGGCGATGGCGTGTCGGCCGGGACGGTCGAGGATGCCGCAGCGGCGGACATCGTCGTGCTCGCAGTGATGTGGCCGGATGTCCCGCAGGCCGTCGACGGTCTGTCATGGAGAGACCGGATCCTGATCGATCCGACCAACGACTTCGACCCACGCGACCTGGATGGCCGCACATCGAGCGAGGTCGTCGCCGATCTCGTCACCCCCGCGCGTGTGGTGAAGGCCGGCAACACGTTTGCGGCCGCGGTGCTGGGCTCAGAACCGCACGAAGCGGGCGGTCAGCGTGTGATCTTCCTTTCCGGTGACGACGCTGACGCCAAGTCCGAGGTCGCCGCCCTATTCGATGAGGCCGGCTTCTTCGTCGTCGATCTGGGCGGACTGCGCGAAGGCGGCAGGATGCAGCAGCTCGGCGGCCCACTGGCCGGACAGAACCTGGTCCGTATCGCCTGAGCCGGAAACACCACGATCCAGCGAGGACAACTTCACGACCTTGACGATCGCCGTACCGGTAGCTCGGAGGGCGTCGTGCTACGACTTCCATCCGGTGCGCTCACACTCGTGATCGCAGAACGGCTGGCTGTGCGTTCGGCCACAGCGGCACAGCGCGGCGCGCACCTCACGCAACTCGCCGTCGGCCGTCTCGATCACGAGATCGCCGCGTACCGTGAACGGCCCGTCCATGACCGCATGCACCCGGGTGGGGCGCTCGGGCTGTTCGGGGGATCCGTGCGCCAGTTCGTAGTGAAGCGCGCCGGAGGGGCATCGGCGGATGACCTCCGCCACCCGCTCCGCCGGCGCGTTGTCGGCTGAATCCACGGCCGCTTCTGCGTGTCAAACACGTCCGGCAGACCGCGGATGCACTCGGCGAACTGGAGGCAGCGATGAGCGTCGTAGTAGACGGTCACGTGCTCGCCCGCGTACGCCCGGCCCTGCGTCGTCCCGCTCTCAAGCTTGTCCGGCACCTTCCATCACCTTCTCTCTCAGGCTGGCCGCCACCAGATCGAGGTAGTCGTCCGGATGGCGGCGAATGTAGGCAGCTATGAACGGGCAGAGGGGCACCAGCACAAGGCCCCGGCGTCGGACGTCATCCAGCGCGGCGCGCGCGAGCTCGTCACCGAGTCCCCGCCCCTCGTACTCGGGCTCGACCTCGGTGTGGTACATCGTGATTCGCTCGTCATTAAGGCGATACTGCGCGAACCCAGCCAGCCGCCCGTCGACCAGCAACTCAAAGCGCGACGCTTCAGGGTTGTCTCGAACCTCTGTGCTCATCGTTATGCGCCGAGCATTGCGAAGCTGTCAAGAGCCGCGCTCAGCCCACGACCGGCTGGCAACCTTCACGGGCTCAAGGTCGCCGAAGCTCAGTTGGAGATTTTGTCTATGGCTGGCACGGTTTCATCGTCTTCAGCGCCTCTGAGCCTGTCGGCGTTGCGAAAGCGCCTGGTCTTGGTAGCGACGATTCTGGGCTCGAGCATCGCGATCCTCGACAGCAGTGTTGTGAGCGTCGCACTGCCGTCGATCCAGCGCGATCTGGGCGGCGGCCTGGCCGGTCAGCAATGGGTCAGCAACGCGTACCTGCTGACGCTCGGGTCATTCATCCTGCTGGGCGGGTCGCTGGGCGACATCTTCGGGGAGCGCCGGGTGTTCGCGATCGGGGTGGGCGGCTTCGGGGCGGCCTCGCTGCTGTGCGCGCTGGCGCCTTCGATCGCGTTTCTGATCGCGTTTCGTGCGCTGCAGGGTCTCGCCGGCGCGTTGCTCACCCCGAGCTCGCTGGCGGTGATCGTCGCGACCTTTCCGGAGCGCGAGCGCGGCCCGGCGATCGGCACCTGGACGGCGTGGGGCACGATCGCCGGAGCGCTCGGGCCGCTCGTCGCCGGCCTGATCCTGAACGTCGCGTCCTGGCGGTGGATCTTCGTGATCAACCTGCCCCTGGTCGCCGCGTGCCTTTGGCTGATCCTGAGGGCCGTTCCTCCCACGGCGGCAGCGAAAACGCGGCGCCGCGTCGATGTGGTGGGGGCGCTGCTGTGCGTGCTGGGTCTCGGCGGCACCGTGTACGCCCTGATCGAGCAGCCGCGCCTGGGCTGGTCGAACCCGGCCGTGAGCGTCTCCCTGATCGGCGGCGTCCTCCTGTTCGCTGCCTTCCTTGTCTACGAATCACGCGCGCGCGACCCGATGCTCCGGCTCGACCTGTTCAGGAGCCGGAACTTCGCGGTCGGGAACGTCGAGACGCTCGCGCTCTACGGCGGCCTGTCCGCATTGTTCTTCTTCCTCGTGCTGTACCTGCAGCAGGTGGCGGGGCTACACGCCGCTCCAATCCGGGCTCGCGCTGCTGCCCGAGAGCCTGGTCATGTTCGCGCTGTCCTCGAGGTTCGGCGCGCTCGCCGACCGCCCCGGCCCGCGCTTGTTCATGGGCGCTGGCCCGCTGATCGCCGGGGCCGGGATGCTGATGCTCCTCAGCTTCGGCGTGCACGTCGACTACCTGACGGAGGTTCTGCCCGGGATCCTCATCTTCTCGCTCGGCCTATCGATCACCGTCGCCCCACTGACCGCCGCGATCCTCGCCGGCATCGACCAGAGCGAGGCGGGGATCGGCTCCGCGGTCAACAACGCTGTCGCCCGCGTAGCGGGGCTGATCGCGACGGTGACGATCGGCGCGCTCGTGGCAGCGCAGTTCAGCTCATCGCTCGATCACAAGCTCGCGGGCCGGCCGCTCACCCCCCGCGGGCTGGTCCTCATCGGGGGCCTGATCGGCGCTGCGGGCATTCGCAGCCCCCGACGCGTGGTCCGAGCCGAGCAATGCCCCGGTGGACAGCTCGCCGGCGCACCGCTCGACGCCGCCGGACTCCACGCCCCCCAACCAGCCCGAGGCGCCGCGCTGCTCCACGGGCCACAGGCCAGCTGCCAGGGGACCGGCCGACCACGCTCGCCGTGCGGTCCTGTCAGGCGGCGAGCGGTTCGAGGTCCGCGGACCGAGCGTCGGCGATCAGCGTGCGAGCGACCTCGCGCACCTCTTCCTCGAGGTTCGGCTCGTTCAGGCGGCCGACCGAGTCGAAGCGGTCCATCGAGTGTCCGACGGCAACTTCGTTCTCGGCTACGCGGGCGCCCATCACGCCAAGCACCTTGCGAAGCTCGGCCTGTGCCCAGACCGCGCCGAACATGCCGGCGCTCGCGCCGATGACCGCGACCGGCTTGTTGCGCATCGGGTTCGTCGCGTACGGCCGCGATACCCAGTCGAGCGCGTTCTTGAGCGCGCCCGGGATCGACGAGTTGTACTCGGGGGTGGTGAAGAACACCGCGTCCGCCGCCCGTACCGCCTCGCGGACTCGCCAGACGGCCTCGGGGGCGTCCTCCACGTCGTCGTCCTCGTCATATGGCGGGAGGTCCTTCAAGCGGTCGTAGATCTCGAATTCAACGCCCTCGTCCCCGGACAGTTCGCCGGCGTGGCGCAGGAGCTGGGTGTTGTAGGAGTCGCGGCGTAGAGAGCCGCTGATGCCCAGAACGCGCATGACTAGGCCTCCTTGGAGAGCTGGAGGTCCGCGGTGATCGTGACCTGGTTCGATAGCGCCGGCTCGCCGCTGGGCAGCGGGTTGTTCCAGCTGATGCCGAACCTGTCGCGGTCGACGACCGCCTCCAGCCTCAGGCCGAAGCGCTCGCCGCCGTAGGCGTCGCTGATCGGGTCCGAGACGACGCCGGTGATCTCGGCGGGCTCGGTGTGGCCCTTGATCGTGATCTGGCCCTCGATCCGAACTCGATCGCCGTTCCGTTCGATCGACGCCCGACTCGAAGGTGAGCTCCGGGCTGACGCTCAGCGTCGAAGAAGTCCGGAGAGACTGACTGCAGGTGCGCCTCGAGGTTCGGATCCTTGACCTGCACCGAGGCGACCTCGGCGGACCCCTTCAGCAGCCCGTCGCTGACGACGGTGTCGAAATCGCTGAACGTTCCGCTAAAGGTGCCGGCCATGTAGTCGACCGCAAAGCCGACGGTCGAGTGGATCTTGTCGACCGACCAGGTGCCGGCCGGTAGTGCCTGGTCTCGGTTGCGCTCATCTTGGTGTTTCCTCCAGAAAGTTCTTTGAAGCGATCTCGGTAAAAGATCAATCGCCTGCTTGATTTTATACGGCGGATGGGTTCTTGTCAAGCCGATGCTTGAATTGTTATCCACACTCGTGGCGCCCCTCCCCCGGAGGGAGGCGACGGTTGGGTCAGCCGGAGCTCGTGCCGCCGAAAGGCGCCGGCGATGACCGGGACCAGCAGTCGCTCGAGCTGCTTCTCGGAGCTGTTCCTGAGCTCGGCGCTGACAGGTGCGAGAGCCAGCCAGTTCAACATTCCCGCCACGCAGCGCGCGCGAAGCATCAGCTCTCGGTCCCTTGACACCAGGAACGTTTGCCTTGAGCACCTCGGAGAGCTCGGCACGGATCCCCTCGAACCGTGGCATCGAATCGATCCCAGCCCTGTGGAGGATCGATTGCTGACCCGGGCCACGATGCGCAGTACCGCGAGGTCACGGCCTCCTGCCGCCAGGAGCTGAATCATCGGCCGGGCGAACGCTGCCGCCAGTTCGTCAAGTGTCGACTCCCGGGCTGAGCGTGTCCAGGGCCTCCTGTTGAGCGTCCAGGTAGCGCTCGAGCGCATGCTCGATTGCCGCCTCACACAGGGATTTTCAGCGAGCCGAAGTGGTAGCTCACCGCCGCGACGTTGGCCTCGGCGGCATCCGTGAGCTCGCGGAGCGTCACGCCGTCCTCGCCGCGTTCAGAAATCATCTCCAGCGCAGCGTCCAGCAGCCGCGCCTGCGTCCGCAGACCGGCCTCGCGACGCTGATCCACTCTCTCCGCTTCCATTCCTACTCATTCAAGCAGATGCTTGAAAACTCGTCAAGCACCCGCCACTTCGTCGTCTACATGGCGGGCAGGGCTCCGAGCCCAGCCAGGCAACCGACGGTCGCGAGGCGCTCACACCCGTGTTCGACGACCTCAACCGCTACGAGGCGACGATGCACTTCAACGGCCAGAGCACGATCGCGCTCGAGGGCGACCGGGCGACCGGCGAGAGCTACTGCATCGCCCACCACCTCTTCACCGACGTAACGAGCCAGGCCATCGGCAATCGAGCTGCTGGGCATCGGGGCTCCAGTGGGACACATCAGCCACGGCACCACGCCCGTGATACCCGTGAGGAAGTGAAAGCGAGTCTTGGCCCGCGCGTCGCCGCGTACCTCCCATTCGCCAATCTCGCGTATCGCCGCATGGTCGACCCGGGGCGTCGACCGGACCGCCGGCACGGAAGCCCTGCTTTCCGTCTGCGGCGTGTACGAGCAGCGGCGCGCGTTGCGACGAATCCACGGCCCCGCTTTCGTGCGGCGAGACGTCTCTCGCCTCAGATCGAACCGGCCCTGCATGTCGCCACCAGCGGGGCGGGTGACGGAGCGTGGGGCGGCCATGCCATGCCTATGCATCGCATGAGCGGCCTCGGCGGAGCAGCCGACGCGCCCGCACTCGCGAGCGACGCCACCGGCTGGCTGAAGCGCGACGATCGCTTCCGCCGGCATGCCGGCACCCGCCCTGCGATCGCATCGGCGACGTCAGGATGATGCGGGTTGCCGGCGTCGCGCGATCGACGCGCCGCGAACGCGATCGCCGGATGGCCGACGACCGGCGACGCGACGCAGACACGGCTCTCGGGGATCGGCCCCGACGTCTTCGCCAACAACCAAGAACTGCCCCTCGTCCTCTCCGAGAGCCGGGTCACGGGCCTCATCCGGCTGGTCTACAAGGACGATGGCAGGAGCAGCTCGCGAGACGGCGTCGTGGCCCAAACGTCCCCTGCCGGGGGCTTACTCCCGGTTTGGCGACGCCCCATCCGGGGTCGTCACCAAACCGGGAGTGGATGATCTCCAGGACCAGGCCAATCACACACTCAGGAAATGGAAACCGAGGAACGGCCACTCGGCAACGACACCCACGCGCCGGCGAAGCACCGACAGCGCCCGGGTACCAAACGGGTACATCAGTATGCGCGCGGCCGCACCCTCGCAGGCGAGCTCGACTCCGAATTGCCCGTAATCACTGGCGATCGATCGCCCCCCAGTGCCCACGACGCCACGCCGTCGCTGGATCGCACCCAGGAGGTCGGGGGTTCGAGTCCCCCTAGCTCCATTAGCGCAAATATCCTGCACAAGGGCCATTTTTCGTGCGTCTCTGCGATTCAAGAAAGCTCTTGTCCGTTGGGCTTAGGGTGCATCCGGGGTGCATTAGGATCTGAGCCGGCTCTCGGCGGGCGGCGGAAGCGGGGCTTTTGCAGCCCCCCGAAGGAGCGAGCGGTGAGCGACCGCCGCGCGTGGCTGGATGATTGGTGCCCGTTCTGTTGGGCAGTGCCTGGCGCTCGCTGTCGGCAGAAGTACTTGTTCGAAAGCGTCCGACTCCGGTGTCGAGCATGTCCACGGCACGGGGCTGGCGGATGCGGTCGTGCCCGACCTGCAAGGCACAGCCTGGCAACATGTGCCGCACGCCGTCGGGTCCTCGAGCCTTGGAAATCACCCCTGCGGCGATCGGGCAGCCGGCAGCGACGGTGCTGGGCGACTACAACGTGAAGCGTCGCCTGACCAACGTTTTTGATCCAGCCCATCAGCAATCGCGCTTCTGCCCGAATGCGTGTCGCCCAGCCGGGGGCCACCGTAGCTGCTGACCTCGGAGACGAGAAAGACCGGGTTCGCGGCCCGGTCTTCCAAAACATAGGCGCCTTCCAGCGCCGCCCAACATCAGTACGGCCAGTGTAGCCGGGTTGCGGACGGATGCGCGACCGGCATGTCGCTCTACGCCCGTCTTGTCCTCGCTGACGGTCATCGCGAACCCCGCGCTGTTGCGGTGTTGGCGATGGCTTTCAGCCACATCGACCTTGACGCGCCGGGAACTCCGCCTGGACGGAACGATCCGTGCCCGTGCGGGTCGGGGAAGAAGACCAAGCGCTGCTGCGGCGTGGACCGCTGTCGGTTTCTGCCGTTGCACGGCCGTCACCGCGGCGTCGTGCCTCCTGACCTGGCCGCCCGCGTCGATGAGATGGCCGGCGACTTCACGGTCCGGTTCCTCGCCAGTACGTTCCTGCCGGCGCGGCTCGGAGGCCTTTCCCCCGCCTCTTTAACCGAGGAGGAGCGCGGTGAGCTGCGCGAGCTGTTCTGCGACCAGCGCGAGCAGCTCGATCAGGCGCTCGAGATCCTCGAGCGGGTCGGCTACGGCCGACCCGGCGGCCGGCGTCCTCGCTCCGACCGCGCCTATGGGCAGCGGCGCGGTGAGCGTCTGGGCGGGCTTGTGGGCAAGCTCCCGCGAGCCTTGGCGAAACGGCTGCCAACCTCGGCCGACACGCACCGAAGCGGCGGCAACGACGGCCAGGACATTTACGGCAGCGTGTCGTGCTCGCAGACGCTGCGATCCGGCCATGTCGGGATTCTCGCCGTGGCGGGCGGCTTGTGGCACTCGCGTAACCCCGCCGCCTCCCGGGCCGGGCCGGTTTGCCGCTGGGCGGGCTGTCGGTCATCATCGCTGGGATGCGCGCGCTGTCGATCGCGGACCAGGAGGCATTCGAGCGGTCGATCCTTCGCTGGCGGTGGCTGAACGCGCTGCATCGCATGGGGATCGCGACCGTCGGAGATCTCCAGGTGACGCCGGAGACGCGGCTGTTGGAGATCCCGATGATCGGCCCGAAGGCGGTGGAGGACATCGCGCAGGCGCTCCGAGACCGGTCGGTGCGCTCGACGGATTCGATCGAGGTGCTCGCGCTCCCGCCGGCGCGGGCGATCTCCGAGCGCGACAGTGAGCTTGTGCGGATGCGCCAGCAGGGCGCCGGCGTGGCTGTGATCGCGCGGAGGTTCGGGATCTCGCGCGTGCGTGTGCAGCAGATCCTGGATCGTGACGGCTGGTGAGACCCCGGGGTGTTCAGCCGTGCCAGCGGCGGTATGCCTCGATCCAGTCCGCGCCATCGGGCGCGGGCGCCGGCAGGGGCAGCTCGAGGATCGGGATCGCCTGCTTGTGGCCGTCGCGGCGGCAGATCGCGACGATCTCGTCGTTGACGGTGAGGTCGACTTTCGCGACCGTGACGGTCATCCCGAGCACCGTGGACTGGAACGGGAGCGCGAGGTGGTCCTCGAGCATCGTGAACAGGCCGGTGATCTGCTCCGCCTCGTTGTAGCAGTCAACGGTGGCCTCCTCGATCAGCGCATCGAGCTCAGCCGCGGTGATCGCCGGTCGGGACGAGCTCATCACACCTCGAACAACGCCGCCGCTCGGAGCTCCGGCTCGGGCGCTCGCCACTGCCGCACCGTCGCGTTCGGATCGCTCAGCGCCCTGCGGCGGGCTGGCTCGGGGCCGTCGAGCTCACACAAGCGGTCAAGCGCGGCGCGACGCACGCTTGCCCCGGAGGCGTTCAGACCGCGGTCGATCAGGCATCGCCGGCGGGGTTCGTCGAGCATCTCGGCGGCGTCGAGCAGCCCATGGATCAGCGCCGCGCGGTCGCGGGGCTTGAACAGCGCAGCGGCGCGCAACAACTCCTCGAGCCGTGCCGGCACCGAGCGCAGCGTGCGCCCGGCTGCCCACCGGCGCAGCGGCGGCTCGACGGTCACGCGATGGTGACCGAGCGTGTCCTCGTCGACGGTGCAGATCCGTCCATCCCCGTCGTCCAGGTCGATCTCGAGCCATTGCGGGGAGACCCATGCCAGCGGGTAGGCGATCACCTGCTCGTGGGAGAGGAACGACTGGGCGAGCTCGTCGAGCGCGGCGCTGTCGAGCAGGCCGCTGTCCTCGACGGCGGCGATCAGCCTGCTCGTGACGCGGTCCCACCGCCGGCATGTGCACAGCATCAGCGCCACGAACGACATCGGCAGCTCGCCGGTGCCGTGCACGTTGGCGAGCAGCTCGACGGCCTCCGCGTGGCGGGTGCTGGAGCTCCAACCCCACGGGGATGCCAACAGTCGCCGGCACAGCTCCTCGGCATCGTCGATCGCGACAAGCTCCTCGAACGCCTCATCGCCGAACCTCAGCATCGGTCCGCAGCGTAGAGACGCTCGCGGACGACGATCCCGAGCGCCCTCGTGCCGGTCGGGGGAGCGGTTGCGCTGGTCGATCGTCTCGCCGTGCGGACAAGGTGCGGGTGATCACGATCCGTTCCGGTGATCGGGCCATCGCCGCCCGCCTGAGCTTGTCTGGTTTTGACGGAGACCGAATTACGAGGATTCCAACTTCGGGGAAGGGAAGTCCGGTCTCATGGCAAGACGATCGAAGTATCTGCAGGAGTTGATGGACCGCGGTGTGCGCCTCGCGCTGGAGTCGGGGCGTCCGATCGCGCAGATCGCGGGTGATCTGGGGATCGGGGCGGAGGCGCTGCGTGTGCGCGTGAGGCGGGCGGAGGGCGACGGTGGGCTGCGGCCGGACCTGCCCACCAGCGAGGAGCGGGAGGAGATCAAGCGGCTCAAGCGCGAGAGCTATGAGCTGCGGCGTGTGAACGAGATCTTGAAGGCCGCCTCGGTGTTTTTCGCGACCGAGCTCGACGCAGACCGTCCGCAGTGAGCGTGTTCATCGATTTCGATCGCGAGCGCTTCGGCGTCGCGCCGATCTGTGAGGTCCTGGACGTGTCGGCGTCCGCCTACTACCAGCGTCGCTCCGGCGAGCGCGCCGCCCGCGGCGTGGAGGACGAGCGCCTCGTCGGCCCGGATCCGGGAGGTGCACGAGCAGAACTTCGAGTGCTACGGGTATCCGCGGGTGTAGCACGAGCTCAAGCGTCAGGCGGGTAGCGCGCACAGTGGCCGGTCGGCTTTGGTGTTGTTGAGCCCGGTCAATCGTGCACCGCGACGACCATTTCGGTTTCCACTGCCCCGCCTAGAGGCAACTCGGCCATGCCGACCGCGACACGAGCGGGAGTCCCGACATCCGCACCAAACACCTCAATCAGCTGGTTGGTGGAGCCGTCCATCACGGACGCGAGTTGGTCGAGCCCGGGCGCGACGTTGACCATGCCGAGCACCTTGAGGATCGACGCAACCCGGTCCAACGACCCGATCTCGATCCGCAGCGTCGAGAGCATGTGTAGTGCACAGACCCGTGCGGCCTCGTGAGCCTGGTCGAGCGTGAGGCCCGCTCCGACCTTGCCTCGAATCAGGTCTGTGAGGTCGAGTCTGGCTGACACGTGACCGGCGACGTAGACGATGTCACGGTGTCCCTTAGCGAGCCGGTAACTGCCGACTACCGGCAACTGGCTGGGCAGCTGAACTCCGAGCTGCTCCAGTCGAGCCTCAGGCGCGATATGCGTATTCGTTGTCCTGTTCGTTGCGATCCGGGTCTCAGTGTGCGAGCGACAGAACGGCGAGCAGGAGGGCGATGCGGCCGTCCTCCACGTTTCGCGCGAGGCCGGCCATGCGCTCTGCGTAATCGGGCATGAGCAGATCGAGGCCCACTCCGGGTAGTCCGGTCGTCATCCGCTCGGTGTCGCCGGCCGCAGTGACCAGCGCCGCTTGTGCCGCTTGGCCGGTGAGCCACTGGTCGATGCGCAGTCCGGCTCCCTCCAGCAGCGCCTTGGGGTCCGGCTCGGCTATGACGAAACTGTCGGCCGGTCCATTGCCCCAGGGGACCGGGTAGTGCAGGTCCCGTCCGTCTCCGACGAGCTCGAACATCGCGAGCCGTCCCTCGGGCGCGAGGACCCGGCGGATCTCTGTGGCGAGGGCCTGCTTGTTCTCGATGCTCTGCCACACGGCTTGGGTCCAGGCGAGGTCGAAACTGGCGTCGGGGAACGGAAGGGCGGTGCCGTCGGTGTGAACAACCGTCACGCGGTCGCTCAGGCCCGCTCGCTCTGTGAGCGTGCGGGCGAGGTTCGGCACCGAGGCGGAGCATGTTCCGGCCGGCGGCCGATGCCACTGCGATCCGCGCGCGAGGCTTGTGGGTCCTCGGTGTTTCGATCCTCAGTGTCAACCGGCCCGCGACTGAGGCCACCCACGTGACGCTGGCCGAGCGCGAGCCGCGTCCGACGCGGACGCGAAGTCCGCTGATCGTGAACGGCGTGCGTGGCACCGTTGTTGTCGCGTCGTGTCCGGTCGAGGTGCCGGTCGCGTTGGTGGCGATCACGCGGTAGTGGACCGTCTCGCCGGGAGACAGTCCCGGCAGCGTCGCCGACACCGTGACCGGGGACCATCCGCGCACGTCCGGCAGCTGGGCCGTTCGGCCGTACGCAAGGGTGGGCCCGTACTCGACTGCGACTTGGGTTGTCTGACCGCCCGGGTCAACGCTGCCGCTCCGCCATGGGCTGCACGAGCACGACCCAGTCCCAGGCTCAGTGCTGCTGCGGATGAGACCCAGAAGCACCCGCGGCCGATCCACGGCTCCTGGACCGCCGTCACGATGCGGGAGCGCTGGTGTGGGCCGCTCCGCGGAGACCTCCTTTGCCGCTGCGACGCGCATCTCGTCGCTGCTGGCGGCGATCTCCCTTTGCGCGGGTGCGCCGAGACTGCCTCGGCGCCATGAAGAAAGGAAGATCGACATGACGTAGAGGCGACAAGTTCAGGGCGGCCTGCCGGTGTGAGTCCGGTCCGGGGAGACGCCTGGGTCCCCAGTAGTGAAGCCCCCGTGCGTGGTCGAGAGGCCGGGTGCGAAGCGGGGTGGGATCAATCGTGCGGTCTGCAACGTGAGTGAAGCCCTGGTGAAGCGTCGTCAAGGGGGCCCGCCTGTGGGTGGGTCAAGAGGGAGCCGAGCCCGTCCGCGCAGGGCGAAGGCCACGGAAAGCGTCCTTGTTCCAGGAGTGGGCGCTGAGGAACCCTCCGGCGTATAGGGGCGCTGAACTTGCGAATGGTCGTCCTGGGAACTCGGGAGAGCCGTCTCGACCCCGTCGCCTGCGGGGTGGCGGGAAGCGATGCCCGGCCTATAACCGGCGAACCCGGGAAGTGGCATTGGGTGGTCGAGCGGCAGTCGGAGCGGGTCGTAGTACTCCGAGGTCGGGAAAGCCGGCCGCATGGGGAAGGGCCCGCGCTTCATCGATGCACGGGAAGGAGCAGAGGGACTTGATGAGTGCCGTATCGGCTAGGTCCGTCAGCCGCACCGCTGGTGTGGATCGGGTTCGTGCTCTCCAACGCGTGCTCTACCGCTGTGCCAAGCAGGATCGGGATCGCCGTTTCCACGCCCTGTATGACAAGGTCGCCCGCAGCGACGTCTGCTCGAGGGCTTGGGGCGAGGTCCGTGCCAACCGCGGCGCCCGGCGTCGATGGGATCACCATCGATGACGTCGTGCGCACCGGGGTGGGCGACTTCCTTGACGAGCTCGCCGAGCAGTTGCGCGCCGGGACGTACCGGCCGCGGCCGCTGCGGCGGGTTCACATCCCCAAGCCGGGCAAGCCGGGTCAGTTGAGGCCGCTCGGTATTCCCTGTGTGGCCGATCGGGTGGTGATGGCGGCGGCGAAGATCGTGCTCGAGCCGATCTTCGAAGCCGACTTCCTGCCCACCAGCTACGGGTTCCGGCCCGGGCTGTCGGCCCACCATGCCCTGGAGACCATCAGGACGACAGTCAACCGGAGGCAAGGTCTGGGCGCTTGACGCCGACATTCAAAGCTGCTTTGACCAAATCGAGACGGACGCCTTGGTCGCTCAGATCGAGCGACGGGTGTGCGATCGGCGGATGTTGAAGCTGCTGCGAGGTTGGCTGAGGGCGGGGGTGTTCGAGGGCGGGATCGTGTCCGCGATCGAAGCGGGCACCCCGCAGGGGTCGCCAATCTCACCGTTGCTCGCAAACGTCGCTCTGCACATGCTCGATGAGGCATGGGCGGGCGGCGGGCGGCGGTTGGGGGTGCTGGCGAAGTATGCGGATGACCTCGTCGTCTTATGCGACACCCGCGAGCAGGCTGAAGAGGCCCGCGAGCTGGTGGCCGCGGTGCTGGACATGCTCGGGTTGCGACTGCACCCGGAGAAGACCAGGATCGTGCATCTCGCCAGAGGCGCCGAGGGGCTCGACTTTCTCGGCTTCCATCACCGGATGCGCAAGTCGTGGAAGTACTCGGGCCGCTGGTATCTGCAGAAGTGGCCGTCCAAGCGGGCGATGGCCTCGATCCGAGGCAAGATCCGCGACCGCACGGACCGCCGCTACGCGAGGCTGCCGCTGGAGTGGGCGGTCGAGGACCTCAACCCTGTGCTGCGGGGTTGGGGCAACTACTTCCGCTACGGCAACTCCGGGCAGAAGTTCGACCACATCGACGCCTACGTCAACGAACGCCTCGCGCTCCTCGCCAGCGCCAAGCACGGACGCACCGGCCGAAACTGGGTCACCCGTTACAACCACACATGGGCGAACCAGCTCGGCATCTACCGCCTCGGCGGCAAGGTGACTCGATGGTCTGCGCATGCCAGCCGGTGAACGATGTCGGAGAGCCGTGTGCGGGAGAACCGCATGCACGGTTCGATGTGGCGGCGGGAGGCAACCCGGACCAGTCGGCTCAGCCGCGCGGTCGCCGGACGCCTCCCGCCGACCCTACAACGCGGGGACGCGACGATCCCCGTGCTTGCAAGATTCGTGCTAGCGCTCGTGTCGAAGCGGAAGTCGCGGACGAGCCTGGCCGGCTCTCGCAATGGAACGATCTCGCAATCCTGGGAGCCGGCGGCGACCACCGGCCTTGGCACGTTCCAGATCGTTCCGAAGCAGAGGCCAGCGAGGCGTCCTCGGGCTCTGTCGCTACGCTCGCAAAGCAGTGCACGCGGTCGGCGTTGTCGTCGCAGAGCCGGGATCGCCCGTGCACATATGCATCGTCGCCGCGGGCCGGGGCCGGCCGGGACTCTCGCTCTCACGCACAGCGGTCGTCTGATCGACGCGAACGCTCTCCAGACATCTCGGCTGGCGACCGGATCAAGGCCAGCGGTCGGCTCATCGAGAAACAGGATCTCCGGCTCGCTCAGCAACGCCCGCGCCAGCGCCACGCGCTGGCGAAGACCTTTCGACAGGGTGCCGCACGGATCGTGCGCGCGCCTCGATCGGGAGTCATCGTTGTGATGGGTCCTCGTCCCCGGCGCGGGCGGTCGCCGGGCTGCCTAGGCCACTGCCGGTCCCCTCTTCGTCTTCTTCCGGTGGGGTCGTGTATGGGAGCTGGGGCCTCCGGCGCTGATGCGGCAGCCGTCCTGCACAGCGCGCCTGGTCCGTCAGCAGGTATTCGATCTGGGCGTTGATGCTGCGCAGGTCATCGTCGGCCCAGCGGCGGAGCGCTTCGAAGAGCCGGGGATCGAGTCGGAGCAGAAAGCGCTTGCTCTGGGCCATGTCGGCTGACACTCAGGTGTACAGCGAGCCGGTGTTGATCACTGGCGTCGGCGAATGGTCGCCCGAGAGCACGACCATCAGGTTTGCGACCATCGTCGCCTTGCGCTCCGGGTCGAGATCGATCAAGTCGCTGTCGGCCAATTGCGCCAGCGCCATCTGCACCAGGCCGACCGCACCTTGGACCATTGTCTTGCGGGAGGCGAGGATCGCCTCGGCCTGCTGACGGCGAAGCATCACCTCCGCGATCTCGGGGGCGTAGGCGAGGTGCGTCAAGCGGGTCTCGAGCACCTCGATGCCCGCAGTTCGCAGACGTGTCTGGAGCTCCGCCTGCAGCCCGTCGCGGACCTCGTCGGCGTTGCCGCGCAATGAGATCCTGTCGCGCGAGAGTCGTCGTAGGGGTACTCGCTGGCGAGGTGTCGCAGGCCGGTCTCGCTTTGCACCGTCACGAACTGCTCGAAGTCCTCGACGTCGAACACCGCCTTGGCCGTGTCGACGACGCGCCAGACCACGACCGCAGCGATCTCGATCGGGTTACCGCTGGCGTCGTTGACCTTGATCCGCTCGCTCTGGAAATTGCGGACACGCAGCGAGATCCGCTTGCGCCAGGAGACGGTGAATGGGTTCGCCCACCA
Organism: uncultured Solirubrobacterales bacterium; assembly: GCA_963806475.1. Taxonomy (GTDB): domain Bacteria; phylum Actinomycetota; class Thermoleophilia; order Solirubrobacterales; family Solirubrobacteraceae; genus Palsa-465. The sequence continues at coordinate 186,413 of CAWDYK010000029.1, read as the reverse complement.
CAGCCGCGCCTCGGTCAGCGTTCCGACGTAGCGGCCGAACAAGCTCAGCACGCGCGACTCACTGGGCTGCACGACCACGAACCCGGGACCGACCAGCGCCACCGCGACCGCGACCGCACCTGCCGCGATCCTCGCCCCGGAGCCCAGATCACCCACACCCAGCGCGGTCAGAACCGCGGCCAGCCCGACGACAGCGACAGCAACGCCGAACGCGGGTGGGCACGCAAACGCGCGCGCCGGCCGCTGCTCATGCACCTGGCGCGGCGAGAACGGCCCAGGGCCGACTGCGCCGGTATCGGCTGGGCGTGCGGCTGCGTTCATATCCATCCCACCCTCGACGGTGATATCATATCAATATTAATCCGATAGAAGCGGATGTCAAATCTGCGTGATCCGCGGTGGCCATGACCTGGAGCGGTCCAAGAGCGCGGCCGCAGCGCGCGGACGGTGGAGAGAGCGGAGTGAATCCCAGCCTCATCGACGTGCTGCATGATCGCCGCGATAGCTGGTGATTCGGAGCCTTTCGTTGCGGCCACACGTCGTTTGACGGACTCTGTGCGCATAATCGCTAGTCGGCCAACGGGAGACCGGTCACGTGAACGAGCTGCCCATCCCCTCTCACTTCGACCCTGATACTGTCGGATCGGTCTGGCGCGTTCAGTACGAGCAGCGCGCCGAAGCCGCGCGGGAGTGGGCCGAGGCGTACGCGCTGGGCCCCGCGGCTGAGGACTCACTCCAGGTCTGCCTGCTGGCGGTCGACGTCCAGAACACTTTCTGCATCCCCGGCTTCGAGCTGTTCGTCGCCGGCCGCTCGGGAATCGGCGCGGTCGACGACAATCGTCGTCTGTGCGAGTTCGTGTATCGGAACCTGGGAACGATTACTCAGATCGTCCCGAGCCTCGATACGCATCACGCGATGCAGGTGTTCCACGCGATCTGGCTGATCGACGAGGATGGCAACCATCCCGCCCCTTATACGCTGGTGTCGGCCGCGGACATCGAGCGCGGTCGCTGGCGGATGAATCCCGCTGTCGCCCCGGCGCTGGGGCTCGACGCCGAGTCAGCGCAGCGCCACCTCGCGCACTACACGCGCCGTCTCGCCGAAGGCGGTAAGTACGAGCTCACGATCTGGCCCTACCACGCGATGCTGGGCAGCATCGGCCACGCGCTCGTCTCGGCAGTGGAGGAAGCCTTCTTCTTCCACAGCATCGCGCGACACAGCCAACCCGACTTCCAGGTAAAGGGCGACAACCCGCTCACCGAGCACTACTCGATGCTCGGACCGGAGGTAACGGACGGCCCGAATGGGGAGCGCCTGACCACAAGGAATGACGCGCTCGTTCAGAAGCTGCTCGCGTTCGACGTCGTGATCGTCGCCGGGCAGGCGAAGAGCCACTGCGTCGCCTGGACGATCGACGACCTGCTTACCGACGAGGAAGCGCGCGATCGGCTCGCGCCGCGCACATACCTGCTCGAGGACTGTAGCTCCCCGGTGGTCGTCCCGGGCGTGATCGACTACACCGACGAGGCAGACGCTGCATATGAACGATACGCGCGCGCGGGCATGCATGTCGTCCGCTCGAGCGACCCAATCGCCGGCTGGCCGAAGGCCTAGCCGAGCATGGCCACTTACCAGGCCGTCGACGAAGGTGTGGGAAGTGGCCATGCTGCCGTTGTGCGCGAACACGGACGCCAGCACGGCGATCCCGAACACGCCGCCCACCTCCCGAAGCACCGCGTTGTTGACTCCGGACGCTTTGCCCTCGTCTTGCGGGCTCACCGCCCCGAGCACGACGTTCGCCACTGGGGCGAAGAAGAATCCGTTCCCGATCCCGCTCACGAGCCGGCCGCCGTGAACGCGCGATTGCGAAACATCCGCAGCGGAATCATGGGCGCACTGCAGACACCCTCCCAGACTACGAACGCGACCATCAGCGCCGCACCGGCCCCAAGTGCCGCCACGATCCGGGTGTCGGACCACCCGTACTTGTTGGCATCGATCACCGCCCCACACCCCGAGTTTACCTTAGAGCTTTGGAGAACCAGAGTTCTCTAAAGGATCTGCTTCCGCTTCGCGATCTGGGAGCAGCAGCGGCCGACCGCGTTCGGCCAGCTGCTCCTTCTATCCCCCCAGAACGAGCAGTATGGAGTCGGACGACCGCTCCGCCAGGCAAAGGAGCAGTGTGCCGACCAGGCTGTGGGCAGCTGCTCGTCGTCCGGGGCGAGAGCCAGCTCAGGTATGACGCTGGCTGCCGCTCGCCCAGGCCAAGCAGGCGCCGCGAACCTGCCTTTGGCGCCGAGCAGGTCTCTCAATGCTCGGCGCGAGAGACATGCGTTCAGCGCGAAGCGAGCATCTTGCCCTCGGCGATGAGACTTCCCTCCGTCGAAACCAGGGCCATTGACTCCACCACGGCCCGCTCGCTAAGGGGGCGACGGATCGAAGTCGCCGACGACGACCAGCGCGACTCCGAGAGTCCTCCCGCCATGCAAGCACTCGAACATCAAGCCTCCGACGACCGGCTCCGAGCGGCGATGCGAGCGCGTCGACGCGCGTGGCGAGCGCACGCGTGCTCGCGTCAGGCAGTCTGGAGGGGTTCCAGTAAACGGTGGGGACGGCGTAGCGCGACCGCAACCGGATCGGCGCGGAGCCTCGCTCGGCCGCGCCGGGGTTCGGTGATGACGTCGGCGACGTCCGGAGTCAGCTTGCAGACCGGGCAGCTGGCATCTGGGTCTAGCTGTGTTCCGCAGCTGGCATGCCTGAACAGGCGGCTGTTGGTGCGGCGGTGACGATCGCCCCACACCATGAGTGCGTGCAGCACCGGCCAGAGCTCTCGTCCGGCTTGAGTTAGTTCATATAGATGTCGCCCGTGGTGTTCTGAGTCGGGCTTGCGCTCGAGGATCCCGTCGTCGACAAGCCCGCTGAGTCGGTCCGAGAGGATCGCCTTTGGCACGTCGAGGTGCGCTTGGAAGTCGCTGAAGCGTCGGACTCCGTACATCGCATCGCGGACGATGAGCAGCGTCCAGCGTTCACCGATGACCTCGAGTGCGCCAGCGATCGAACAATCCTGAGCCGCGTAGTCCTTGCCAAGCATGGGGAAGATGATAGTGGCTCTCGTTCAATAATCGAACCGATGTGCTAGCCTGGAATGGTCAGTTCGCTTATTGAACTCATGGGAAGAAGACGTGTCCCCAGCAGGATCTGTCATGACCTCACAAGAAGTTGCTTTCTCTCGGTCGCGGCTAGCGTGGCTGCCGCCCGCCGCAGTGCTGCTCGGCACCGGCTGGGGGTCAAATCAGTTCACGCCCATGCTTCTGGTCTACAGCCAAAAGCTGGGGTTGGGCACGGGCATGCCCTCCCGCACATCGCCTTGATCGTGCTGGTGCTGTTCTCGTTGCGCACAGCTCCGGAGACCGTCGAGAGCGGGCTGAAGCGAGCGGCTCGCCTGTCGGTCCCGGGCGTGCGCGAAGTGCGCTTTCGCCGGGTAGTCGCGCCCATGGCCCCCTGGGTGTTCGCAGCCCCTGCGATCGCGTTCGCGCTGCTGCCCAGCGTCGTCGGCGCCGAGCGCGCCGCCGCCGGCACCGCCGTGACGGCAGCGATCACGTCCCTGACGGCGCTGGCCGGTGTTCTGATCCAGCCAATGGCGCGACGCCTCGACGCGCACGCCACGAGCAACCGGGCCGGCATCGTCGGGCTGCGGGTGCTCGGCAGTGGTCTCGTGCTTGCCGCGGCCACCGCACAGGCTTAGCAAATTTGGCTGCTGGTGCCATGCGCGGTAGTGCTCGGGTGCGCTTATGGTCTATGTCTGGTCGCGGGGCTCATCGAGGTCGGGCGGCTTGCAGACGGCGAGTCGCTCGGGGGCCTTACCGCCTCCTACTACGCCCTGACCTATCTTGGCTTCGCCGCACCTTATCTGCTCGCTCTCGCCGCGCGGGACCCAGGTCGACACGCTGATCGAGAACCTGCTGGCCGAGTCGCACATCCGCTACTGGCGGCTACGGCGGCATCGCCTACCACCGCGTCGCCGACAACTACATCGCGCTGTTCAGCCACTTCATCCCCTGCGGCGTCTGGGAAGCCGTACATCATCGAAGGACTGCTCAGACAGTCATAGGCCGCCGAGCCGGACACGATCCACGCCGACACCCACGGCCAGGGCTACCCGTGCACGCCCTCGCGCACCTGTTCGGCTTCGAGCTGCTGACCCGGATCCGCAACTGGAAAGCCCTCGTCTGCTACCGGCCAGCGGCCGACGCCCGCGCCGCTCCACGACGTGACGGACCACGCGCCGGACATCGACCCCCACGAGGTCGCGGACGAGGACTGGATCGAGGAGTACCTCGAGATCACGGATGTCGAGCCAGGCAAGATCTGGTTCGAGGGCGGCATTGAGCCAATCGCCGTGCCACGCAGGGCCAGCGAGCTTGCCCGCCCGGGCTGGTCGGCGTTCGTCACCGCAGCCAATCTCGCCGGACGCTGACACCTGATCGAGGTCGGCCCCATCTACCCCGAACCTCGGTCGAGCTCGATGAGGAACCGTGCCAGCGCGTCGGCGTACGCGGGCACGGCTCGGCGCCACGCCGCTCGGCAGCGGCGGCGAGCGGCCGAAGCCCGGCAAGTCGCAGGCGATGACCCAGAACCCGCCGGCCAGCCGGTCGATGACCGGCCGCCATGCCTGCCAGTGATGCCCGACGCCGTGCAGCAGGACCAGCGGCGGCCCGAGCCGACGCGGTGGTGGTTGATCGCGCTCACGCCGACGGCGCGATCTCGGCAGACGCAGCCTCGATGTCGCCGCCGCGGTCGCCGTCGCGCGGCGCGACGAACGTGTACTCCGATGAATCCAGCGTGCAGGTCTGCTCGAGGTACTCGCGCATGTAGCCGGGCCAGTTGGCGACGATCCGCCCGTCGCCGTCGCGGTACCAGGAGTCGCATCGCAGCCACGCGGTGCCGGCGAAGCGCGCCTGCACCTCGCGGTCGCTCGCCGCCTCGACCTCGGGGCGCACGTCGATCGCCGCCGCGCCCCGCGCCCGCACCTGCTCGAGCGCCTGGCGGATGTAGGCGGCCTGGGCCTCCTGGTAGACGATGATCGAGCCGCCCGAGGTGTTGGTGTTGGGCCCGTACATGAGGAACATCGACGGGAAGCCCGGGCACGACGATCCCGAAGTGCGCGTGCGCGCCGCCGTCCCAGACGTCACGCAGCGACCGGCCTCGCGCGCCGCGTGATCTCCATCGGGAACATGAAGCTCGGTGGTCTTGAAGCCGGTGGCCCAGATGATGCAGTCGACCTCGTGCTCGCGCCCGTCGGCGGTCACGCAGCCCGCCCGCGGTCACGCCCGTGATCGGCTCGGTGACCAGCTCGACGTTGGGCCGCTCCAGCGCCGGCAGGAAGTGCGAGCTGAACAGGATCGCGCTTGCAGCCGAACGTGTAGTCGGGCCAGACCTTGCGCCGCAGCTCGCGGATCACTGCAGCTGCCAGCGCATGAACGCCGCCGAGCGCACGCAGCCGACCGGCCCGAGCGTGCGCGGGTGGCGGATCATCAGCGTCAGCGACTCGAGGTAGCCGAAGATGAACCGGCGCCGGCAGGCGCTGAAGGCCGGGGACGTGCTTGACCGCCGCCTCGCACGCAGCGCGGGTACGGCCGGTTCTTGCGCGGCAGGAACCAGTTGCCGGTGCGCTGGAAACGACCAGGCGCGGCACGCCTGGCCGCGCGATCTCGGGCACGAACTGCACGGCGCTCGCGCCGGTGCCGATCACGGCGACGCGCTTGCCGCGCAGGTCGTAGTCGTGGTCCCAGCGCGCCGAGTGGAAGCTGTGGCCGGCGAACGCGTCGGCGCCCGGCGATCGCGGGAACGCCGGCTGGTGCAGCTGCCCGGTCGCGAGGATCACGGCGTCGGCCTCGTGACGTCGGCGCCGTCGGCTGGTCCGCGACCGTCCAGCGGCGCGTCGTCGTCGTCCCACGTGCAGGCGGTCACGTCGCTTCCGTGCACGACCCGCCGGTCGACGCCGTGATCGTCGCGCGACGCCGCGCAGGTAGCGTCGAGGATCTCGGCCTGCGGGGAGCACAGCCGCGACCAGTCGCGCCGCTGGGCGTAGGAGTACGAGTACAGGTGGCTGGGGACGTCGCAGGCCGCGCCGGGATAAGCTGTTGTAGAACCACGTGCCGCCGAGCTCCGGCGCGCGCTCGAGGATGCGTGATGTCGTCGAAGCCGTGGCGCCGCAGCTCGATCGCCGCAGCGATGCCGCCGAAGCCGGCGCCGACGATCACCACCTTCGGATCCCGGCGCTTGTACATCGGGGCGAATATATTCCGACTCACCGTCGAACTGTGTGAAAAACGTCACAACCTCCCGCTCACGCGCGGACGGACGCAACGAGTCGTCGCCACATCGGAGCGCTCCCCACAGGGCCGGAGTCTCGACGCATCCGGCGTCCGTTCCTCCTTTGCCCCCGGCGGCGTCCCGCTCGGGCACCCGAGGCAGGGACGCTCGTCGACTCAAACGTGCTGCTCGACCTCTTCACCGAGGATCCCCGGTGGCGTGAGTGGTCTGAGACGCAGCTCGCCGACGCGCTCGACCGTGGACCAACGCTGATCAACCCGATCATCTACGCCGAGATCTCGATCTCGTTCGAGCAGATCGAGGAACTCGAGCAAGCGCTGCCGCAGGAGCTCGAGCCCGAGGCGCTGCCATGGGAAGCAGCCTTCCTGGCGGGCAAATGCTTCCTTGCGTACCGGCGGCGTGGGGCGAGCGACGCTCACGGCTGCCGGACTTCTCCATCGGCGCGCACGCCGCGGTGACCGGCCGCGCTCTACTCACGCGGGATCCCGGACGCTAGCGGTCGTTGTTCCCGCGCCTGGAGCTAATCTCGCCGTGAACGGCGTCGATTCTCTGGTGAGCTGGATGTGCTGAGCCGGGTGGTACGAAGGTCGACACGCTGCTTGACAACCTGCTGGCCGAGCGGCACATCCGCTACGGCGGGTATGGCGGGATCGCCTACCACCACGTCGCCGACAACTACATCGCGCTGTTCAGCCATTTCATCCCATGCGGGGCAGAGCTTCCCTGTTCGCTGGCGCACCTGTTCGGGTTTGAGCTGTTGACCAGGATCCGTAACTACATCACCGAGCGGGTCAAGCGGTTCGGCGAGTACCCGATCGATGGGCTCGACCGTCCGCCCGAGGCGTTCGACCCGCGGCTCACGCTGCTCAGTCTCGACCCCGGCGCCGCGCAGGCAGCCTGAACCCCCCCATTATAGAGCGTCGGTCGATCGGACAGCGGCTGAGTCGTTTGGATCGGGACGAGTCCTCGAGGTCGAGAACGCGGGCCTCGAGGCAGACGAACTGCCGGCAAGGCCGCCGGTCAGCCCACGTCGCCCCCCTCCCGTGACATCGTCAGCCCGCTGGAACGTCAAGCACCGAGCGCACCGCACGCGGCCGCATGAGCACGATGCGACGAACGGCCGCGATTGCCTCCGCACGACTGCGAAAGACATCGAGCGTGGCACTCCCCGGGATGAGCCGCGAGAGCCGCGACTGGTGCCGCTCTGGACTGACGACGGCTAGGCAGCCCTCAGCACCGGCCAGACGCAGCTGTGAATCCTGCAACAACCTGACGCCAATCGCATCCAGCGACGTCAGCTCGGTCAAGTCCACGATCACACCCGGCCGTCTCTCCGGAACACCACGTTTGAGCTTTACGACCAGACCAGCGACAGTCGTATGGTCAAGCTCACCCTGCAACGCGAGCAGACAAACGGAGCCGCCAAGTGGTTGCTCACGAACACACAGATGGGACCTCAAAAAACCTCCGGCGCGAATCGCGGATTGACGTGCGTCAAGAACAACGATACACGATATGGAGGTCGCGTATTGGATAGCACGAAATGATTACCGCGAAACTGCTGCCTCCAAACGTGGGCGGGTTGGCTAATCTGTCCCCTCTGCGGACCTTCGGATTCCTCACCAACCACGGATTGACGCTGCTCTGCATCGCCGAGAATCCAGGCGTCCGCATGCGCGACATCGCGGCCCAAATACAAATCACCGAGCGCACGGCACAGCGGATCGTCGCCGACCTGGTCGAGGCCGGCTACCTCGACCGAGAGCGCGTCGGCCGACGCAACCGGTACACAATCCAGGCCGGCCTTCCGATCTTGCTGCCCGCCCGGCGCGACGTCGACCTGAACTCCCTACTAAACGTGCTCGTCCCGAAGGCCTCAAGCGCCGAGCGCGAGCACGCGATGCCCACTGCCACCGCCGCGGCACGACCTCTCAGTCCCTCTCCGGGCTAAGGCTAAGGGTCCGCGCGACCGGAGACCTTCTTTCGCGTCGCCGCGGTATTCGCCGCCGGCGAGGTCGCGGCCCTGCAGCGCGCGTGGGAACCGGGTGTCTAGGCTGGTCCAGAGCGTGCCTGGCGCCTAGAAGTGGCTTCAGAGAACGCGAAATCCGGGTGGGCACACAGCCCGAAACTCGCTTCAGAGAACAGGACGCCGTCTCGAGCTGCCCGCCGCGGCGTGCACGAGCTTGGCCTTGGCTCCCAGCAGCCGCATCCGCTGCGGGTTGGGCTGTTGGCGAGCGGCGTCGGCGGCGCCCATCTAGATCGTGCACTCCAACCCCAGATGCGCACAGACGGCGGCCACGGCGACCCCGTGCTGGCCGGCGCCGGTCTCGGCGACGATCCGGCGCTTGCCCAGCCGCTGCGCGCACAGCGCCTGCGCGATGCAGTTGTTGATCTTGTGCGCGCCGGTGTGGGCGAGGTCCTCGCGCTTGAGCCAGATCTGCACGCCGTCAGGCGTCGAATCCCAGCGCCGCGATCGCCGGCGCCGGCGGCGCGGTCGCTCGGCGGCGTGCTCGTGCAGGCGCTCAGCTGGCGCTGGGTGTTCTTCATCAACGTCCCCATCGGCTCCGTGGTCCTCGCATTGGCGCCGCGGATCGTCCCGGAGAGTCGCTCGGAGAGCGCCGCGAGGGGCGGGTACGACGCCGAGGGGGCGCTGGCGATCACGCTCGGCACGAGCGCGCTCGTGTTCACGCTGATCAAGGCCGACGGCTGGGGTTGGGCGTCGGCGCGGACGATCGCCGGCTTCGTCGTATCGGCTGTGTTGATCGTCGCGTTCGTCGCAATCGAGCGCCGCCACGAGGACCCGTTGATCCCGCTGCGAATCTTCTCCAACCGCAGCCTCTCGGCCGCGGACGCGACGATGCTGCTGGTGGCGGCCGCGCTGTTCGGGATCTTCTTCTTTCTCACGCTCTACCTGCAGCAGGTGCTCGAATACAGCGCGCTGAAGACGGGGGTGGCATACCTGCCGCTCAGCCTGTCGATCATCGCCGCCTCGGGCGTGGCGTCGCGCTTCGTCGATCGGTTCACGCCCAAGCCGGTGCTCGTCGCCGGCCTGGTGATCTCGACGGGCGGCTTCGTATTCCTCACCGGCGTCTCCGGTCATGGCGACTACGGGAGCCACGTCCTGCCCGCGATGGTCATCCTCGGGGCGGGACTGGGGATGTCGTTCGTGCCGATCACGATCGCCGCCACCAGCGGGGTCGACCCTGGCGACTCCGGGCTGGCGACGCGGCTGCTCAACACCACCCAGCAGGTCGGCGGCTCGCTCGGCCTGGCGATCCTCGCCTCGGTGTCGACCAGCCGGACGAGCAGCGCGCTGCACTCCGGCGTGTCGCTGCCCGCCGCGCTCACCCACGGATTCAGGGGTGCCTTCGTCGTCGCCGGGAGTCCTGTGCGCGATCGGCCTCGTCCTCGCGATCACGCTGTTGCCGGCGAGACCGCGCGAGACCGCGGATCAGCACGTCGAGACGGTCGCCCTGTCCTTCACCCGCTGCCCGGGCGCCCCGTACTGTGGGCACCTCGCCCGGGTGGTCGCCTTCGGCCGTCGAGTGCGGAGCAGCTTGGCGCGGCCCTGAGGATTCAGGCGTCTCAGATCACGCGCAGGATCAATGGTGCCGGGACGAAGTAGTCTTCAGCGCCGTGCGAACGAAGACCGACGCGTTGTGGGTACGCCCGAGCCACAGGCAGTTCTGACTCCGATCACCGAGGCGGCGATCTTCCTCGTACTGACGGTCGACGCCGGCGCCGAGGACGAGGTCCGGGACGTGCTCGCGGACGTCAGCGGGCTCAAGCGATCGGTCGGCTTCCGCCTCCCCGAGGGCGAGCTTACGTGTGTAGCCGGGATCGGCTCGGATCTCTGGGACCGTCTGTTCCGCGAACCGCGCCCCGCCGGTTTGCATTCCTTTCCCGAGTTCGCGGGCGCGCAGCACCTGGCAGTCTCGACAGCCGGCGATCTGCTGTTCCACATTCGCGCCCATCGTTTCGATTTGTGCTTCGAGCTCGCGCAGCGGCTGACGAGCCGCCTGCAGCAGCTCGCGCGCGTGGTCGACGAGGTCCACGGGTTCAGGTCGTTCGACCTACGGGACGTGCTCGGGTTCGTCGACGGGACCGAGAACCCGGAGGGCGCAGCAGCGCTCGACGCCGTCGTCATCGGCGAGGAGGACCCGGCGTTCGCCGGCGGCAGCTACGTCGTGGTTCAGAAGTACCTGCACGATCTCGACGCCTGGGACGCACTCGCGGTCGAGGAGCAGGAGCAGGCGATCGGCCGAACGAAGCTGAGCGACATCGAGCTGCCGGACGAGGTCAAGCCGGCCAACGCGCACATCGCGCTGAACGTGATCGTCGACGAGAATGGCGAGGAGCGGCAGATCATGCGGTTCAACATGCCGTTCGGACGGGTGGGCGCTGGCGAGTTCGGCACTTACTTCATCGGTTACGCCCGCAGCCCCGATGTGATCGAACAGATGCTCCGCAACATGTTCATCGGCAACCCCCCCGGCAACTACGATCGGATCCTGGACTTCTCCACAGCCGTCACCGGCAACCTCTTCTTCGTTCCGTCGTCGGAGTTCCTCGACGAGCCGCCCGACGGCGACTCCGAACAGGCGCCGGCGGCGGCGGGGACTTCGGCGTCAGCAGGGTCCGACGACGGGTCGCTTCAGATCGGGAGCTTGAAAGACGGCGAGGGCTGAGAGCGCGATGATCGCGGTGGTCTCGGCGACGATTGCGATCACGATCGAGGTCCGGTACCCCACCTCGATGAAACCGAACAGGGGCCGGCTCTCGGAAACGAACAAAGCAGCGAGCGATCCAGCCGCGAGCGCAATACCGGCCGAGGCCAGGACCGCCGTGAGCTGACCGGCCGAGCGTCGCGAAACCAGCCCTCGCAGCGGGATCACCAGCGCCGCGGCCAGCGCGAAGCCACCGATCGCGTTGAGCAGGAACAGCGTGCCGATCGTGGGGATCGCGGAATAGTGGTCGTGGTCGACCGTGTACTCGTACAGATGGTCGACGGCGATGACGGTCATCGCGAGGACCGACACCGCTCGAGTAGCAGCCGCCACGGCATCGGGACCGATCATCGACTTCTTCACCTTGCGCTCCTTCGTTTCGATCTACGATGATGTGTCGTAGTAGTCTCATCTCGGACGCGACGACCCGCGAGAACCTTCCCGGCACCTCGGCGCGACGTTCACTGCCGCTCGTTTGGCCCGGCGGCTCGGCGCCTGCGAGGCGCGACGGGTCGCCGGAAAGCGCTCACGGACTTGACACGATCGGCAGTGTCCAGTGCAAATGGCGAAACCGAGCGACAGGAGGCATACGTTGCAGTGCACACATCTGGATCAGGTGCTCGTCGACCGACCGGAGAGCACGCCGGGCTGCGAGGACTGCCTGGCGATCGGCGCACAGTGGGTGCACCTGCGCGTGTGCCGCACCTGCGGGCACATCGCCTGCTGTGACTCCTCGCCGAACCGTCACGCCAGCAAGCACGTCCGCGCGAGCGGCCATCCGATCGTCACCTCGATGGAGCCCGGCGAGGACTGGTCCTACTGCTATGTGGACGATGTGGCGTTCGTGATCGCGGGGAGCGCATGAGCGAGCCGCTCGGAGTGGCCGCCCACACGTCCACGCTTCCGAGCACGTTCACGCGATCGCACCGCGGAGGGTCCGGCGCGCCGTTGGTGTGCCTGCACGGCTTCATGGAGACGTGGCGGGCCTGGGAACTCGTGCTACCGCGCCTCGAGCGCCACCATGACGTGCTCGCGCCCACGCTCGCGGGACACGCCGGCGGACCGCCGCTCGGCGATCAGCCGGACGCCGCCGCGATCGCCGACGCGGTCGAGCGCGCGATGGACGAGGCGGGGTTCGAGACCGCGCACCTCGCGGGCAACTCGCTGGGTGGCACGCGCGGGGCGATCGTCGCCAGCGCCTGCGAGTAGGAGCGGAAATCCCGCGTGCAGATGCCCGCGGTCAGCGCGCGGGGAAGGATGTCCGCGCCGTGCCTCGAGTGGCCGCTGCTCGCGAGCCAGTACCGGCGCGCGTACAGGTCGGGCTCGTTGCCGACCTCGAAGCCCACGATGCTTTTCCGTGGCAGCTCGGTCTCCGCCGCGCGGGCCCACTCTGCCGCGATCCGGGGCGTGTCAGTTAATACGAGGTTCAGATCGAGGATCAGCCGCAGCTGGTCGCGCCGGACCAGCCCGCCGATCGCGCGCACCCACGTCGGGGTCTGCTCGAACGCCCACCACGGCATCGGTCGGCGCCTCGGGGCCCAGAACGTATGGTCGGCCGAGTCCCCGCCGATCCGCATGATGTGTGGCCCCTCGCCGCGGACCTGCAGCAGCGCAAGCGCCTTCTCGAACAACGTTGCGTGGCGCTCGTACCATGGGATCGACCAGCACTCGGTCGACAGGACCTGGGCCCGTCCGCGATGCTCCGCCCGCCGCTCAGGTCCGTCTGAACAACCTGTGAACTGTGAGGCTGGTCCGCGCCCTGCCGCGCAGCGCACTGCGACAATCGCAACCATGGAAGATCACGTGCGCGGCTCGGTGCTCGTCGTCGACGACGAGCCGACGATCGCCGAGGTGGTGGCACGCTACCTCGAGCGCGCCGGCTACCGCACGCGGGTCGCCGGAGAGGGGCACCAGGCGATCGATGTCGCCGCCAGCCAGCGACCCGATCTCGTCGTGCTCGACCTGATGCTCCCGGGGATCGACGGCCTCGAGGTGATGCGGCGCCTGCGCGAGCAGAATCGTTCCCGGATCGCGGTGATCCTGCTCACCGCCAAGGGAGAGGAATCGGACCGCGTGATCGGGCTGCGGCTGGGCGCCGATGACTACGTCGTCAAGCCGTTCTCGCCGGCGGAGCTGGTGGCACGCGTCGACGCGGTGCTGCGGCGAGTCGACACCTCGCCGGCGCTGGAGCCCGCGATCGAGCTCCCGGACATGACGATCGATCCGCCCGCGCGGCGCGTTTACGTCCGCGGCGAGGAGGTACAGCTGACGCAGCGCGAGTTCGACGTGCTGCTGTTCCTCGCGCGCCACCCGGGGCAGGTGTTCTCGCGCAACCAGCTGATGGATGCCGTGTGGCAGTACTCGTTCTACACCGACACCTCAACCGTGACCGTCCACATCCGCAGGCTGCGCTCGAAGGTCGAGGCCGATCCGGCTCAGCCACGGCACATCCAGACAGTCTGGGGCGTGGGCTATCGCTTCCATCCGTGAGCACGTATCGGCCCGGCCGAGCCGCGCCCGGCTGCCGGCGCTGATTGCGGCGCTCGCTCGCATCCGAGCGGGCTCGCTCTCGCGCCAGCTGGCGCTCACGGTCGGGATCGCGGTCGCGCCCGTGCTGGCGGCGCTCGTTGTCGTCGTGCTGCTGATGGTCGTCTCCGGCCACGACGCCACCCTCGTCGGCCTGATCGTGCTCGCCGCCGGAGTGCTCGCCGCGGTCGCCGCGAGGCTGGTGGCCGGCTCGATCCTCCGCGACGTCGAGTCGATCCGCGACGGCCTGACCGCGGTCGGACGCGGCGAGCGTAACGTGGAGATCGAGACCGCCGCCCGCGACGAGCTCGCTGAGCTCGCGCAGGCCGCCAACGCGATGATCGCGCGGCTGCGCGGCGAGGAGGCCGCGCGCGATCAGTCGGACGCGGCGCGACGCGATCTGGTGGCCGCGGTCTCACACGATCTGCGCACCCCGATCACGTCGCTGCGGCTGCTGGCAGGAGCGGTCGAGGACGACATCGTCGACGAGTCCACGCGGCGCGCCTACCTGCAGCGGATGCGGACCAGCATCGACGCGCTGAGCGCGCTGATCGACGACCTGTTCGAGCTCTCGCGGCTCGAGGCCGGCGACATCCGCTGGTCGCTCGAGCGCGTGCCGCTCGGCGAGCTGGTCGGCGAGACGGTCGAGGCGATGCGAGTCCAGGCCGAGGCCAAGGGGATCGCGGTGGTGGCGAACGTCCCCGATGCGCTCGCGCCCGCGCGCGCGAATCCCGAAAAGCTCCAGCGGGTGCTGTTCAACTTGATCCAGAACGCGCTCCGCCACACGCCGGCCGACGGCAGCGTCGTCGTACGCGCCGAGCCGGTGGCCGATGGGATCGAGGTCGAAGTCGCCGACACGGGCGACGGGATCGCGCCCGAGGAGCGCGAGCGCGTATTCAGCGCGTTCTACCGCGGCGGCGCCGACGCCGCCCGCACCGGCAGCGACGCGGGACTGGGTCTGGCGGTGTCGCGGGCGATCGTCGAGGCCCACGGGGGACGGATCTGGCTTGCGGATGCGGCCGTCGGCACGAGCGTGCGGTTCAGCCTGCCGACGGCCGTATGGGAGTGACGAGGCTCACGAGCTTGACGCCGATCGCGGCGTCACACTGTCCAAGACAGCGAGGACGAGAATGTCTTGGCCACATCTACTTCGCGGTGTAGGGAGCGGCAAGCGGACCGCATCCGTAAGGCCGCGCCCGCGGCGCTCAGAGGTACTCGCCGCCGAGGACGCGCATCGCCACCCGGCGATGCGGGGCATCAGGGTGCCTCCCGTTCATGGCCACCACTGCATCTGCGAGCGCTGCACGGCAACCGGCTACCCCGACGGCGCGTAGTCGCCGCCGCGTCCGCTGGCCCGACCGAACCGTTCCGGCGACACTCACTAGCAACTAGCAGGTCGACGAGGCCGCCGAGATGCCGCTGCCCGAGCTCGGGTCGTCGACCAGGCCGCTGGTGCCCGACCTGGTGACGGCGCCGAGGTGCACCACGTACCAGACGCCGCGCCAGGAGATCAGCGAGGCGATCCCGAACGAGCGGACCTGCCTATCCACGACGTAGACGAGCCTCGAGTTCGGCACCTCGTAGTAGCCGATCCGGTTGTAGCACGCGCCCGGCGGCACCCAATGCGCGTACCCGCCCGGCACGTCGACGCCGATCAGCCTGGCGTGGCCTGCTTGCGCTCCGAGCAGGGCGTGCGCCGCGGCCAGCTCAAGTCGGTACTCGCCGATCAGGCGGGCCTGGTAGTCCGCCTTCGGATTTGCGATCGCCTTCACCTGGGCGTATGCAGCCTCCGGGAAGAACGCCGTCAGGGCACGTCCGACGTCGCCGTTCTGCACGCCTTGACGGCGGCGTCGGCCTCGGCCTTGGCACGCAAGTAGACGCTGAACACGTCGTCGTCGTCGTCGGGAGGATTCTCCGTCCCGACCGAGCTGATGATCACGAACCTGGGAACGTCGGCGGCGCCCGCCGCGTCGAGGAGCTTGATCGCGCCGTCGCGGTCCATCGTCAGCTTCCGCGCGGCGCCGCTGCCGGGACCCGCACCGGCCGCGAACACAGCGGCGTCCGCTCCGCGGATGGCCTCGGCGACTTCCGGCGGCGATGCCTGCTCGAGGTCGCAGACGACGGGCTCGGCGCCGGCCGCCCGGACGTCCTCGGCGTGATCGGGATTGCGGATCAGGCCTGATGGTGTCGCCCCGGGCGGCCAGCCGCCGCGTGAGCGACATCGCGATGTTCCCGTGGGCTCCGGCGACGGCTACATGCATCCAGCGTCAGCGTAGAGCACGGGGGGCGCTTGCGCCTTTGACTACAAGACGCGCAGCGCCATCCGCAATCGCGCGAGCAGCACGACGGCGGGAGCGATCACGGGGCCGTAATGGTTGCACCCTGGCGACTTGACCTCGGTGTACAACGGGTTGCGGTCGTCGGCGCCTGCCAGCACTCGCGTCGGAACGCCGTCGTCGCCCGCAGGTGAAGCTCGAAGCGGCGTACCATTGTCGATATGACCGCGCTCGGCGTCGCACTGCTGTTGATCGGAGCGATCGTCGTGACCGTGGAGGCGCACGTGCCGTCGCTCGGGATGCTCGGGGGCCCCGGCGTGGTGGCGCTCGGCGTCGGGGCGGTGCTGGCGGTCAGCGGGTTGGGCGGCGGGATCGCGCTCGGCCTGGCCGCCGCGCTGGTACTCGTGACCACCTCTGTCGCGGTGCTTGCGCTGTCCGTGCACAAGGGGCTGGCGGTGCGTGGCCGGCGAATACGGAGCGGTCCCGAAGGACTGATCGGGCACCTCGGCGTGGTCCACAGCTGGGCGGACGCGAGCGGCAAGGTTCTCGTCGACGGCGCGCTGTGGCGGGCGCGGCGCTCTTGGCCCGAGGACGACGATCCCGACCCGGACCGCGAGCTCCATGCCGGCGACCCGGTGGTCGTCGAGCGGCTGAACGGACTCACGCTGGGGATCCGGCGCGCGGAGGACTGGGAGGTGTCGCCGTGATCACCGCGATCATCGTGATCCTGGTGGTGCTGGCGGCAGTCGCGCTGACCGTGGCCGGCGCGTCGATCCGGGTCCTGCGGGAATACGAGCGTGGTGTGGTGTTCCGCTTGGGCCGGCTGATGGACAAGCGTGGACCGGGGCTCGTGATGCTGGTGCCGACGATCGACCGGATGGTGCGGGTCAGCCTGCGGACGGTGACACTGACGGTCCCCCCGCAGGAGGTGATTACGCGCGACAACATCCCGGCCCGCGTCACGGCGGTCACCTACTACCGGGTGGTCGACCCGAACAACGCGGTCACCGCGGTCGAGAACTTCCATAGCGCGACGCTCCAGATTGCGCAGACCACGCTGCGCTCAGTGCTGGGCGGCGCGGACCTCGACACGCTGCTGTCCGAGCGCGAGCGGCTGAACGAGGACCTCCAGCACGTGATCGACGCCCACACCGAGCCTTGGGGCATCAAGGTCACGACGGTCGAGATCAAGGACGTGGAGATCCCCGAGCGGATGCAGCACGCGATCGCGCGTCAGGCGGAGGCCGAGCGCGAGCGCCGGGCGAAGGTCATCAATGCCGAGGGCGAGTACCAGGCCGCCGCGAAGCTCGCGCAGGCGGCCGACGTGATCGGCAAGAACCCCGTCACACTGCAGCTGCGCTACCTGCAGACGCTGCGGGAGATCGGCGCCGAGCAGAACTCGACGGTCGTGTTCCCAATGCCGATCGACCTCGTCAAGCCGGTGCTCGACGCGATCCAGACCACGTCCGGCCAGACCACGTCCGGCCAGGGTCAGGCAACGCCGGCGGTGCCGCAGCCCGCCGAGAACGGCCGCGAACTCGAGCAGCCGCCGGGAGCTCCGGAGCTCGGGCCGGCGCCCCCGCGGGAGGCCGAACTCCCCCCACCGCGGGCGGCCCGCCGACCGCGCGACTAGGGTCCGCCGACGCCCGCCGCGGGGCTGGGCGTGAAAACGACGCACCCCGGTCGGGTTGACGCCCAGCAGCGCGGTGCCGCGGGCCTCTATCGTGGAGGGCCGCATGGCCAGCCGCGAAGACATCCGCAACATCGCGATCATCGCCCACGTCGACCATGGGAAGACGACGCTCGTCGACGCACTGCTGTGGCAGTCGGGGACGTTCCGCGCGGGCCAGGACGTGGCCGACCGCGTGCTCGACTCGATGGACCTCGAGCGCGAGAAGGGGATCACGATCCTCGCCAAGAACACCGCGATCCGTTACGGCGGTGTGAAGCTGAACATCGTCGACACGCCCGGACACGCCGACTTCGGAGGCGAAGTCGAACGCGGCCTGACCATGGTCGACGGCGTGCTGCTGCTGGTCGACGCCAGCGAGGGGCCGCTGCCCCAGACGCGGTTCGTGCTGCGCAAGGCGCTCGAGGCGCGGCTGCCGGTGATCCTCGTGGTCAACAAGGTCGACCGGCCGGACGCCCGGATCGACGAGGTCGTCGACGAGGTCTACGAGCTGTTCCTCGACCTCGACGCCGACGAGTCCCAGATCGAGTTCCCGATCGTCTACACCAACGCGAGAAGCAGGCCAGGCATCGACCGACCCCGAAGTCCCCGGGAACGACCTGCGCCCGCTCCTCGACATCTTGATCGAGCATGTGCGCGCCGCCGACCTACGACCCCCAGCATCCACTGCAGGCGCACGTCACGAACCTCGACGCCTCGCCCTACGTCGGCCGGATCGCGATCTGCCGCGTTCGCAACGGCACGATCCGCCGCGGCGAGACCGTCGCGTGGTGCCGCGCGGACGGGGCGATTGAGCGCGTCAAGGTGACCGAGCTGTACGTGACCGAGGCGCTCGAACGCGATCGAGGCGACCGAGGCGAGCGCCGGAGAGATCATCTCGGTCGCCGGGATCCCGGAGATCACGATCGGCGAGACGCTCGCCGACGCCGAGCGATCCGCGCCCGCTGCCGGTGATCACCGTCGACGAACCGTCGCTGTCGGTGACTATCGGGATCAACGACTCGCCGCTGTCGGGCAGCGACGGCGACAAGCTGACCGCGTCAGCCAGATACGGGCTCGGCTCGACCGCGAGCTTGTCGGCAACGTCTCGCTGCGCGTGGCGCCGACCGAGCGCCCGGACGTGTGGGAGGTCCAGGGTCGCGGCGAGCTGGCGCTGGCGGTGCTGGTCGAGCTGATGCGCCGCGAGGGCTTCGAGCTGACCGTCGGCAAGCCCCAGGTCGTGACGCGCGAGATCGACGGCCAGGCTGCACGAGCCGGTCGAGCGGATGAGCGTCGACGTCGCCCGACGAGTACGTCGGCGTGTCACGCAGCTGCTGGCGCTGCGCAAGGGCCGGATGGAGCAGATGGTCAACCACGGCACCGGCTGGGTGCGGATGGAGTACCTCGTGCCGGCCCGCGGGCTGATCGGCTTTCGCACCGAGTTCCTCACCGAGACGCGCGGCACGGGACTGCTGCACCACGTGTTCGACCGCTGGGAGCCGTGGCACGGCGAGCTGCGCACCCGGCCCACGGGCTCGCTGGTCGCCGACCGCCGCGGGACGGGTCGCGGCGTTCGCGCTGTTCAACCTGCAGGAGCGCGGGACCCTGTTCGTCGAGCCCGGCGACGAGGTCTACGAAGGCATGATCGTCGGCGAGAACTCCCGCCCCGAGGACCTCGACGTCAACGCCTGCAAGGAGAAGCACCTGACCAACATCCGCTCCTCGACGGCGGACGAGCTGGTCACGCCTGGTCCCCAAGCGCGAGCTGTCGCTCGACCAGGCGCTCGAGTTCCTGCGCGAGGACGAATGCGTCGAGGTGACCCCGCGCGCGGTCCGCCTGCGCAAGGCGCAGCTCGACGTCGAGCGCGCGCCGCAAGGCCGGGCGCGCCGGCGCGCGGCAGGCGGCCGGCGTGGGCACACCGTAGATGGACGTAGATCTAGACCACGATCCAGACCGATCCAGACCGATCCAGACCACGCCAACGCGGGGCCTCACGGCGCGGTAGGGCGCGCAGGATCGTGGACCGGATGACCCCCGGCCCGCGGACCCCGAAACGGCCGCGGCGGCACCACAGTGCCGATCGGTACCCGCGTCGCTCGCCGCAGCCGGCAACGGTCGCGGAGCATCGCCGGGAGCAGCGGCAGCGCCGCCATGGTTGCCCGGAGGTGCGGCGCGAGGCGACGCTCCCGCCACGCGTGCCACGCCCAGCCGAGCTGCCGGTAGGCGACGAGCGGCAGCCACCGAACCGGGAACGCCTTCGCCACCAGCAGCAGCGTGTTCCGCTGCACCAGCGAGAGGTGTCCATCCGGCAGCTGATGCGAGGATCCCTCACCGGCGTGGAGGGCGACCGCGGGCTCATACCGGCAGTCCCACCCGGCAAGCCGCAGCCGAAGCGCGAGATCCACGTCTTCGAGGTAGGCGAAGAAGCGCTCATCGAAGCCTCCGACGGCGAGCACAGAGGAGCGCCGAAACAGCGCCGCGCCGGCGCAGGCGCCGAACACCTCCCCCGGTGCATCCCACCTTCCGTCGTCGCGACCGAAGCGCCCCCGCTGCTCGCACGCGCCGTCGCGCCGGAGGACGTCGCCGGCGTCGTAGACGACCGCTGGAT
This sequence comes from uncultured Solirubrobacterales bacterium, assembly GCA_963806475.1. Classification (GTDB taxonomy): domain Bacteria; phylum Actinomycetota; class Thermoleophilia; order Solirubrobacterales; family Solirubrobacteraceae; genus Palsa-465. The sequence continues at coordinate 166,269 of CAWDYK010000029.1, read as the reverse complement.
CGTCGAGCGAGAGCATCTTGCACGCGACGACGGCCGCGCCGGCGTCGCCCCGGAGCACGTCGACCATTCGCGCGATCCAGTCGACCGCGAGCACGACATCGGTGTTGACCATCGCGACGAGATCCGACCGCGCGGCCTCGATCCCGCGATTGGCGGCGAACGCGAAGCCGGCGTTGCGCTCGAGTGCGATCATGCGGACCGAGGGGTGCTCGCGCGACAGCCACTGCCTCGAGTCGTCGCTCGACCCGTTGTCGACGACGATCACCTCGGCGGGGACGAGGGTCTGCGCCGCGAGTGCGCCGACGCAGCGCGGCAGCCAATGCAATCCGTTCCAGTTCGGGATGACGACCGAGACGTCCGGCCGGCGATCGTTCATGGGTCGCGATACTGTCGGATCGTGGGCGTCGCCACTACCCCGGGACGATGAGCTTCACGCTGCCGATCTACCGTGCACTCTCGGGCGCCGCGCGATCGGGACCGAGATGCCGTCTGCTCCGCGCGGGACTAGTACTGCTCGCGATCGCCGCCTGCGCCTGGTACCTGGTCGGGATCCGCCAGGCTCACGACACCGCGGCCGCGACCGCGCTGCTCGGGCGTGGAACACCTCTGACCGCTCAGGAGGCCGCGCACGCCGACGCGCTCCTGCGCGCGGCGGCTCAGCTGAACCCGGACCAGCAGGTCGCGATCCTCCGCGCGCAGGTCGCCTACGGCCGCGGCGATCGGCGGCGGGCCGAGCAGCTCCTGGCGCCGGTCGTCCGCGACGAACCGCAGAACGTGGTTGCTTGGCTGTGGGTGGCCCGCGCGGCGCCGGACGCCGCGACGTTCAGGCACGCGCTCGCGAGGATCGGGTACCTGGTGCCGAAGGTTCCCGCCAGGCAGTGAGCCAGCCGAACTGCTGTGAACTTCGCGTCGGGAACCGATATCCGGGGCTATCCGCACTCGAGTGCGCGCACGATCGACCGGATCAGGTCGTCGGGGAACGACGCGCCCCATCCGCGACTCCAGCGCACCTCGCTGCCGTGGACGCGGCCGTCGAAGTCCTCCACGCGAGTCGCCGCCGAGCACAGGGCGTCGGCGACCGCATCGATCGCGGGGTCGGCCGTGATCAGGTTCGGCGAGATCGCCGCCATCGCCGCAGCCGTCTTGTTCTCGAAGCTGTTGGTCACCGTGAGCATCCCGGCCGAGGCCATCTCGATCGGCACCAGGCTGGGATGCGGCGTGTACATCAGCGCCAGGCCGACGTCGTGCGCGCGCAGCAGCTCGGGCGTATGAGCTCTGGTCGGCGCGCGGCGAGCAGATCCAGCGTCGTGCCTCCGCCGAGCGGATCGCTGCCGCGGCACTCGACCGTGCCGATCCCGTGCAGCTCCCAGTCGCTCGGCGAAGGCGCCCCGCTCGAGCGCCCGCGCCGAGCGCGAGCACGCCGAGCTCGAACATGTTGCGCGCCGCGTGCGGCTCGGGGCGCGCATAGAACAGCAGCCGCCGGCCGTCGCCGCGCCGCGAGCTCGGCCACCGCCGGCGGCGCGACACGCGGTGATCGCGTTCTGGAACGACCGCGGAGCGCTCGTCGCCCGCCGCGCCGTCCGCGTAGACGCCGATGCCGTGGCGCGGAAGTAGTCGCGCAGCAGCTCGGTCGAGAAGAGCGCGATAGTGCGGAAACCGATACGACTCCGCGCCAGCGCGGCGTAGGTGCCCATCGGGAAGGTGAACGGCTCGTACTCCTGGATCAGGTAGAGGAAGCGCTCGCCGCCCAGCGTCCGCCCGGCGCCGCAGGCGATGTGAGCCGTCCACCAGGTGGTCGCGATGAAGCGATCGGCGGAGCTGACCTCGAGCGGGGCGGCTTCACGGCCGAACGCGACCTCGACCTCGGTCGAACAGCCCGCCGAGCCCGCTGTAGGACTCGATCCGCCGCCGCCAGTCGCGCGGGAGCGGCGGGATCTCGTCGACGGTGACGATCCGGACCCGCGCGCCCCGCTCGCGCCAGCCGGCGGGCGAGATTGAACTTGGCGATGTAGCCGCCGAAGAAATGCTTCGAGGTCGATCGTCGGGATCAGCAGGTTGATCCGCGGCGGGGCGTCGCTCGGAGCGGGCGAGCTCGAGCGGCTCGATCTTCTCGGCGATCAGGCCGCGCGGCCGGCATCCGCGGCCCGGCGGCCGGGCTCCGGTGCCGGATCGGCGGGCGGCACCGCGTCGAGCCGCAGCCAGCGCTGGGGGCGCTCGCGCGCCGTCGCGGCAAGCATCCGCCGCCAGGCGAACGCGCGGAACAGCATCCACTCGGCGCCGAGCGTCTCGCGCCGGCCGAGCAGCTCGCGGGCCCCGCGCAGCCAGAGCCCGGCGACGCCCACCGGCGAGCGATCGGCGGCGCGGAAGCGCCTCAGCACGCGGCGGCTGGCGTCGCGAGCATCCTCCCCGCCGCATCGCCGCTCGAGGATCGCGACGACCTGCATGCAGCCGGCACGCGTCGACGAAGTAGTGCAGGCGCCACATCCGCACGCGCTCGCGGCGGCCGGAGCGCAGCGCACCGAGACGATCGCGCAGCGTCGGCATGCTGTTGGCGGCGGCGTGGCCGAGCGTGGCGGTGCCGTGCTGGACGTAGTCATACAGCGGCCGGTCGACGAACGCGATCCCGCCGACCGTCAGCGCGACCAGCGCCAGCCAGTGGTCGTGGTAATGGGCGAACTGCGCCGGAGGGAACGGGAGCGCGTGGTCCAGCAGCTCGCGCCGGAACAACGATGCGGCGCCGCTGACCGAGTTGGCAACCAGCAGCGAGAGCAGGTCGGTGTAGTTGTTGCGGCGCCGGTTCCAGTAGGTCTCGGAGATCAGCTCGCCGCCCGCGGTGACGACGCGGGCGTCGCTGTAGGCGAGCGAAGCGTCGCCGATCGCCCCGAGCAGCGTCGCGAGCTTGTCCTGGTGCCAGCAGTCGTCCTGATCGGCCAGCGCCACATACTGGACCTCGGGGGGAACCATCGCCAGCGCGCGCTCGAAGTTGCGATAGAAGCCCAGGCGGCGAGGCGAGCGGGAGAGGAGGAACCGCGGATCTCCCGCCGACCTCTCCCTCGAGGGCGGCGAAGCGCTCCGGACGCGAGCAGTCGTCGCTGATCAGACAGATCCAGTCGCTCGTGGGTCTGGGCCCGGATCGACTCGAGCTGACGCGCGAGCAGTTCGGGTGGGGGATCGTGGGTCGCCATGCAGATCGCCACCAGGGGCTCGTCCGCCTTCTTGGCGAGCTCGCGGCGGTCGCGGCCGCCGGCACCGGAGGTCCGGCGATGGCGATCGAGCCCAGCGGCGCGCATCGGCGCTGCCGCCGTCATCGAGCTCGCGCGTGCAGCCCCAGCTCGAGCGGTGGCCCCCCGGGCTCGCCGATCGACCGGCACGAGGCCCCAGAACCCGCTGCGGTAGCTGCACAGCGCCGGGATCCTCGGCCGACGCAGGATCGTCGCGATCGCCGTCGCGTAAGGGATCGAGATCCGGGTGCAGAGCTCGCGAACGGATCGAGCCTCGGCATCCCCCAGGCCATGACCGGATGGCGCGCCCCGTCGGCCTCGACGCTAAGCCCGCGATCCGCGCCCGCGGGTGAAAGCACCAGCCGCATACGAACAGCGCCGTTCACCGCTCGACGCCACATCTCCCGCGGCAGCGGCGCGTCGAGCTCGACGTGCAGGCGCTCGCTCTGCGCCGGTGCAGCCGCGCGTGCCGAGCCGTCGATCACGGGCTCACGCTCGTGCAAACCTCCTCGACTACACTCGCCGCCACGTGCAGCGGTTCGCCCTGACGTTGACCCGATGGCCACCGACCCGGGCGCTGGGGCCACTCGATGGGCAATCTCGCCGAGCTCGTGATCCCCTGTCTCGAGCCGCCGCGCCGCGTCGCGTGGTCGAGGTCGGGCGCCTATGCCGGCGACGTCACGCGGCATGCTGCTCGACTGGTCACCGGCATCGGGGGCCACGCATCTGGTCGATCGATCCCGACCCCCGAGCAGACGCTCGTGGCGCTCGCGCGACGAGCACCCGCAGCTGGAGCTCGTGCGCACAGACGAGCCTCGAGGCGCTGCCGGAGCTGCCCGACCGCCGGACGCCTACGTGATCGACGGCGACCACAACTACTACACGGTCAGCGAGGAACTGCGGCTGATCGCCGAGCGCGCAGCGGAGTCGATGCCGCTGCTGATCTTGCCACGACGTCGTGCTGGCCGCACGCGCGCCGCGACAGCTACTACGCGCCCGGGTCAGATCCCCGAGGACCATCGCCACCGACGCGTCGAGGGCGCCTACCTGTTCCCCGGGATCTCCGGCGCTGCGAGACGGCGGCCTGATCTACCGCTGGCCCGCGCGCGAGGAGGGCGGCCCGCGCAACGGCGTGCTCACCGCGATCGAGGACTTCCTCGCGGACCGCGAGGAGCTGCGCTTCGCGCTGGTGCCCGCGTTCTTCGGCCTCGGCGTCATCTGGGCGCGCGAGAGCACCGTACGCGACGCGCTCGAGGCGATCCTCGATCCGTGGGACCGCAACCCGCTGCTCGAGCGGCTCGAGGCCAACCGCGTGCTTCACCTCGCGGCCTGGCAGCGCGAGGCTGGCCGAGCGGCCGCGTGGTGCCAGGAGCAGGAGCGCGCGCAAGGACGCGCTGCTGCGCAAGCTGCTCGAGTCGCGGCACGTTCGCGCTCGCCGTTGCGCCTCTCGCGGCTGCGCCAGCGCGGCGAGCCGGCGTTCTCCAAAGACGAGATCCGCGAGCTCCTGCCGGAGCACGACCGGGACGTGTAGCTGGCGCACGATTCGCGCGCCCGATCGCTGGTCGCTATCGCCGCCCGTTGCGCCGCGAGCGCAGCAGACGGCGCCAGTAGTTGGCCCGCGCAGGGGCGCGGTCAGCCGCCAGCTGATGCTGTTCTGCATCTCCTCGAGCTCGCGCTCGCAGTTGGCAGCGCGCGGGCATCGCCCTTCAGCCGATTGGACACGGCCTGCGCCTGGCTGCCGCGGCCTCGGCCTCCGCGCGCCGGGCCCGCTGCTTCCAGTCGCCGCCGGCGACGCCGACGTTCGGCATCCGGCCGTCCCACTTCTCGGCCACCCGGATGTGCGCCTGCGACCCAGCTCTCGGGATCGCTGACCAGATCGAGCGAGTGGTTGATGGACCGCCTTGAAGTCCGCCGTCACGACCTTCTTGCCCGCGGCGCGGACCTGCAGGCAGAAGTCGAAGTCGTAACCGTGCAGCGCGCCGAGCGACTCGTCGAAGCGGACGTTGCGCACGGTCCAGGGCGAGAGGCCGAGCACGAACCCGTCGACCGTATCGACCTCGCCTGTCCGCGCGTATGGCGGCAGCTTCGTCGCTGTTCCACGCGAACGCGGGCAGGTCGCCGCCGCCCAGCTCCTGATAGCGGTGGATGAACGAGCCCCAGGTGACCGCGCCCTCCCACCACGCGATGCTCCGAACCCCGACCGCGCCGACGCAGCCGACGACGCCGACGTCGGGGTCGCCGCAGCGCGGCGCGCAGCTTGCGGCAGAAGTCGGGATCGACGATCTCGGCGTCCTGATGTACGAGCACGAGCGCCTCGAGGTCCTCGTAGTCCGCGCCGCCATGTCGAGCAGCAGGTTGTAGCTGCGAAACAGCGAGCCGGCGGCGCGTTGGCGATCACGATCTCGAGTCGGGCTCGGCCGCCAGGCGGATCCCGGGCTCGGCGTAGCGCCGGTACGCCTCGGGGTCCGTGATCGCGCGAGCCGAAGACGATCACGACCTACCCCGACGGGCTGCCCGAGGCGGCCGCGCAGCCAGCGCCTCGGGCCTCGCAGCGGGGAGACCGGGAGCCGCGTCGATCTCGGCCTCGGCGGCGCCAGCCGCGCCTGGAACGCTCGAAGCTCCTCGCCCAGCTCGACCTCCTCGATCGCAGGCACCCGCGCCACCCGCGCGCTCCACGGGACGGGGCGGGTCGGCGGCCGGCGCCGGCCGCCGGTCTTCGGCGGTCGGTTTCGTCACGACGGCGATCGGGTCCGCATCGGCAGCTCGGCGCCAGCGCACGCCGCTCCAGTCGACCTCCTCGATCGGCTCGGCGATGCCGTGCTCGCGACGGAAATCGTCGACCGCCTCGACGGCACTGGTCGAGCGGGAGATAGTCGTCGACGATCAGGTAACCGCCAGGCGCGAGCCCGGGTACAGCGAGTCGCAGCGCGAGCCGCGTCGCGTCGTAGGTATCGCCGTCGAGGCGGACGATCGACCACCGCCGTCCCGTCAGGCCGGGCAGCGTGTCCTCGAAGAACCCCGGCACGAACTCGACGCCGCGCTCGCAGCCGAAGCGCGCGAAGCTGGCCTTGACCTCCTCCAGCGGGACCGCCAGGAAGTCGCACGCCGGCGAGATCGACCGCCAGGTCGTACGCAGCGCTGAGGTCGCCGTCGGCGCGCGGGAAGCCCTGAAAGGAGTCCGACGACCCACACGCACCGCTTGGCGGCGCCGAGGGAATCGAGGGTCGCGCGCATCAGCAGCGACGCGCCGCCGCGCCACGATCCCGCCTCGATCAGGTCGCCGGGCACGTCCGTCGCGCGACGATCGTCTCGACGCAGCCCTGCAGGTCGTCGAGCCGGCGCAGCCCGACCATCGTGCAGCCCGTGAAGCGGCCAGTCCATCCCGGCTGCCCGGAGCCGCAGCTGCTCGCCCGCCAGCTCGCGCGACATCACGTCCCCCTGCTGATCGTGCGCGACCACCGACGCGGTGGTCGTCCCGCCGAGGTCGCACAGACACAGCTTGAGGAGATCGAGATAGGCGGCTCTGAGCGCCTCGGCGTCGGGCAGCGGCCCGCGGGCGGAGATCGCGCGCGGTCCTCGAGGCCATCGCGAAGCGGGCTTCGATGATCTGCAGCAGCCGTGCGGCGGCGACGCTGCGGTGGATCCGAGGCGGAGCCGGTCAGCAACATGCGGCGCGATCTATGGCTGATAGCGGCGCGACCGGCTCCGGATCGGTCGCGTACAGTCCGGCGCCCCGTGGCTCCAGATCGGGATCAGGCGGAGGCCCCCGGAGCTGGCTCCGGCCTCCGCGTCAAGCTCGAGAACCACCTCCCGGCGTCGCTGCCGGTCGGACGCGGCACGGCGATGTTCTGCTACGGGCACTGCTTTCACCGCACCGAGCGGGTCGCGACCCTCGAGCTGCTGGTCGACGGCGCCGGGGCCGACTCACCGCACAGCGCGCAGCGCCATCGACCGGCCGCGACCGGGATGCCGCGGCGCGATCTGTTCGAGTGGCTGCATGGACCGCACGGCGGCGGAGCCGATCCCCTCGGCCACAGCTACCGCAGCGGCTTCTGGGCGACGGTGCCGGTGCCGCCGCAGCGCTCGCCGGGATGCCTGCACCTGCAAGCCGCGGTCCGGCTATCGGGAGGCGCCGAGGTGCTGGCGACGTTCGGCGCAGATCGAGATCGTCGCCCCGAGACCGGCTCGGGCCGCCGGCCTCCCAGCGGGAACGATCGCGATCTGCATGGCCACCTACGAGCCCGACCTCGCCGTTGTTGCAGGCCCAGATCGAGTCGCTGCGCGAGCAGACCGACCGGCGTTGGATCTGCGTGATCAGCGACGGCGGGTCACGAACCGAGAGCGTTTCGAGGAGATCGCCGGGCTCGTGGCTGGCGATCGCTCGGTTCGTCGCTCTCGCGCTCGGAGAGGCGGCTCGATCCATACCGGAACTTCGAGCGAGCTCTGCGCCTGGTGCCCGCCGACGCCGAGCTGCTTGCGCCGTGCGATCAGGACGACCGCTGGTACCCGGAGAAGCTCGATGTGCTCCGGCGGGCGCTTGGCAGCCGCGGGCTCGTGTACTGCGACCAGCGACTGGTGACGGCCGACGGGCGCATCCTGCGCGACTCGCTCTGGCACGGGCGCAGAAACGATTGCGAGAACCTGGCGTCGCTGCTGGTAGCAAACACCGTCCCGGGCGCCGCGATGCTCCTCCGTCGCGAGGTCGCCGAGGTAGCGCTGCCGTTCCCGGACGCCCCCGGCGTTCAGTATCACGATCACTGGCTGGCGCTCGCCGCGCTCGCGTGGGGGGAGATCGGCTTCGTCGACCGCCCCCTGTATGACTACGTACAGCACGCCACTGCCGTCTCGGGCGGGGTCTCCTCGGTGCCGCGCGTGCTCGCAGGACCCTGCCGGCGGCGGCGCCCCGCGGTGCGGCAGATGCTGGCGACCGGGGGTGGCTCGCGCGGATGGCGCTCCGCCTACTTCGGTGGCTACCTCACGCGCCAGCTCCAGGCGCGCGCGCTGCTGGTGCGTTGTGAGGGCGCGCTGACGCCGCGCAAGCGGCGGGCGCTTCGGTTGTTCACCGCCGCTGACCGCTGCACGATTCCGTTCGTGTGGCTGGCGGTACGTCCGCTCCGGCGCCTGCTCGGCCGCGACGAGACCCTGAGCGGCGAGACGCCAATCGCCGCCGGCCTGCTGTGGCGCCGCCTGATCATCGCCGCGGTTGGTCGAGCTCGAGCTGCCGGGCCGGCGCGCGTTTGACGCGAGCTTCCCGGATCCGCCGCGCTTCGAACAGCAGCGGCTGCGTCGATGGCGTGCCGCCGCGCAGCGCTGAGCGATCGCCGCGTCGCCGCTGCACGGCGCGCCCGAGCCGCGCGTGCGGCGCTGGTACGCTGGGCTCGGTCCAGCACCATCGGTGCCTGCCACACTGGCCGCCTTGACCGCTCCGAGCCGCATGTCCACCGACAACGAGACCGGGGCGACGACGCAGACCGTGACCACGACGGCGCAGACGCGGCGGGCGCGGCCGCTCGAGCGTCCGGTCGTGATCGAGGCCCGGGAAGTGTCCAAGACCTTCCGGATCCCCGACAGGCGAATCGACTCGTTCAAGGAGCGAGCCACCCACCCGTTCGCGAGGCCTGTGTACCGGCGAGCTGCATGCGCTGCGCGTGCTGTCGTTCGAAGTGCACGATGGGGAATTCTTCGGGATCGTCGGACGCAACGGCTCGGGCAAGAGCACGCTGCTGAAGATCATGGCCAGCATCTACCGCGCGGATGCGGGACGCATCAGAATGGCCGGCCGGCTCGCGCCGTTCATCGAGCTGGGCGTTGGCTTCAACCCCGAGCTGACCTCCCGCGAGAACGTCGTCGCTCAACGGCGTGCTGATGGGCCTGAGCCGCCAGCGAGGCGCGCCGCAAGCTCGACTCGGTCCTCGAGTTCGCCGAGCTGCGCGACTTCGCCGACCTGAAGCTCAAGAACTACTCGTCGGGGATGATGGTGCGGCTCGCGTTCGCGGTGATGGTCGAGGCCGACGCCGACATCATGCTGATCGACGAGGTCCTCGCCGTGGGCGACGCCGCCGTTCGCGCAGAAGTGCATGGACGTCTTCCGCGCCAGGCGCGACGCGGGCAAGACGGTCGTGCTCGTCACCCACGACATGGCCACGGTGCAGAGCTTCTGCGATCGGGCGATGCTGATCCACGACGGCGAGACTCGCAGTACCTCGGCGACCCCGAGGAGGCGGCGCTGCGCTACTTCCGGCTCAACTTCGGCGGCGGCGAGCGGTCGCTCGGAACACGGCGCCGTCCCGGATGTCAACGCCCGGCTGATCGACGCGTGGCTCGAGAACCGCCACGGCGAGCGGGTCGAGAACATCGAGCAGGGAGAGCCGATCGGCTTCAACGTGATCTTCGAGGCCCGGCACGACCTGGCCAGCCCGGTGTTCGGCTTTCACTTCCTCGACGGCCGACGGGCCTGACGGTGTTCGGCTTCAACGCGCACGCTCGAGGTGCCCGAGGGCGAGCCGGATCGTGCTGCACCGCGGGTCAGCGAGTGCGGATCTCCGGGACGATCGAGAACCGTCTCAGCCCCGGGCGCTACTACGTCAGCTCGATGATCTCGCGCAACCGCAGCGTCGGCGACCTCGCGCTGCACGTGCTGCGGCTGCTCGACTTCGTCGTCTACGGGACGCAGCCGGGACCCGGGCCGGTCACCGTCCACGCCGATGTCGATGCCGTGATCGACGAGGCGCCGTGATCGCGGACGTGAACACGAGCGGCCGTGACTGAGTCGTTGACCGAGGCCGTCCCGGAGCTGCGCGACGTGCGCGGACCCTCCGCGCTGGGCGGAGGCTGGAGGCGTTCGCTCGAGCTCCTGTACCTGATCGCCTCGACCGAGTTCAAGCGCACGTACTTCGGGACGGTGCTCGGCTACCTGTGGTCGCTGTGCCGCCCGCTGCTGCTGTTCGCGGTGCTCCTGGCCGTATTCACGCACGTGATCCGGCTCGGGTCCAGGTCCCCCACTATCCCGTCCTGCTGCTGCTCAACATCGTCCTGTTCGGGTTCTTCCAGGAGGCCACGAACACCGCCGTCGGCTCGGTCGTCGAGCCAGGAGGCCGTCGTTCGCAAGACGCAGTTCCCGCGGCTGGTGATCCCGCTCGCGGTCGTGCTGACGAGCGTTTTCAACCTCCTGCTGAACCTCGTCGTCGTGTTCGTCTTCGTCCTCGGCTTCGGCGTCGCGCCGATGTCGACCTGGCTGCTGCTGCCGGTGCTGCTGATCTGGCTGTTCATCCTCACCACGGCGGTGGCGATGATCCTCTCTTCGCTGTACCCGCGCTTCCGGGACGTCGGGATCATCTGGGCGGTGTTCTCGACGGCGCTGTTCTACGCCACGCCGGTCCTGTACCCGTTGCAGAAGGTGACCGGGACGATCGGGACGCTGATCGCGTTCAATCCGCTGACGCCGCTGTTCGAGCTCGTGCGGAAGTGGATCATCGATCCGGCGGCGCCGGTGAAGACGGGACCGTTGTACGTGCTGGTGCCGTTACTGCTGTCGGTCGCGATCGTCGTATTCGCGGTCTGGATCTTCAACCGGGAGGCGCCGCGGATCGCGGAGGCGCTGTGAGCTCGGTGATCGCCAGCACCGCGCCGCTCAGCACCACGGCGAGCAGCGTCACCCCCGGCATCTGCCAATCCCAGTCGAGCGGCGCGTGCATTGCGTAGACGACAAGTGCTGCGACCAGACCCGCCGCCGCACGGTCCGCGCTCACGGCCGAGCCGGCCGCCCGCGCGATCGAGCCGACGAGGACCGCAAGCAGCGACAGCCCGACGATCCCGAGCTCGGCGAGGGTCTGTAGCGGCAACGAGTGAGCGTCCTGGGCGAATTCGCTGATCCGACGGTATCTGAGCCAGTACACCGACCACCCCTCGGCCCCGACGCCGCGGATCGGCTGATCGAGAAACGCCCGCACCGCCACGCGCCAGTACGCGTAGCGGTTGCTCTGGAGCGTCGCAAGCCGGGTCGCGCCGCCGCTGAGCGGCCGGGTCGAGCGCTCCTTCGCGCCCGCGACGATCGCGACTGCCAGCCCGGCGCAGATCAGCGCGAGGGCGATCCCGGCCGCGTGGCGCGGGAGCCGGAGGTCGGACGGCCCCACAGCGCTCACCGTGCGGCGCATCGTCAGCGCCGCGGCGAGGATGATCACGGCGAGCAGCGCTGCGGCGATTGCTCCCTCGCGCTCGCGCGTGGCGGCCACGCCGGCGAGCCTGGTCACCGCATGCAGTGGCGCCGCAGCGAGCGCAGCGAGCGAGCCGACGCCAACGGTCAGTGCGATCGCACGCAGCTGGTCTCGTCGCGGCGCGAGCACGACCAGCGCCACCAGCCCCGCCGCCCACGCGAACAATGCGCCCCGAGAGAACGTCAGATACAGGCCCATTCCGAGCGGCGCAGCCGCCGCCGCGGCGGCGGTGCGAAGCGTGCGGCGGCGCCTCTCGTCGCCGGCGAGACGAGCGCAGAGGACGAATCCGATCGCGGCGAGTTCGCCCGTCGCGTTCCAGTACGTCAGCGGCTGGTCGAGGCGGCCTTCGGCGCTCACCGACCGCTGGAAGTGAAGGAGCCCGGGGAGCAACCGCTCGGAGATCCCGTAGCCGATCACGATCAGGGCGCCCGCGGCAAGCGCCGGCTCGACCGCCCTGAGCGCGGCCCGGTCATGCAGCAGCGCGTAGGCCGCCAGCAGGCCGCCAGCGTACATGATCACCCGCGCTCCGGCGTGGTAGGCGCTCCCCGCAATCGGCGCCCAGGCGACCGACAGCGTGGTCCACGCGGCGAACAGGCCGAGGCCGATCAACGCAAGCCGCGTCGCCGCCTTCGATGGAAACACGTCGGGGACCGCGACGGCGGCGACCGCGACCAGGCTCCACACGACCAGGCCGGCCCAGGCTTGCGCCTCCGGGAAGTAGCCGCCGCTGAAGAACGCGAGCACGGTCGGCCCCGCGAGCAGGACGCCTCGGGCGCCCGTCAGAACGGCCGCGCGCATGTGCTTAGCGGACCGCGTCGCGGCCCGCGCGCCGGACCAGCCGTGTGGAGGCGAGCGGGTGGCGCTCGCGAACCTGCGGCCGCGCGCCGACGGACGCGAGCTCGACCTCGGCGCGGATGCCGCGCCTGAACGTCGCGGTGTCGAATCGTTCGGCGTTGCGCCGGCAGGCTGCGGGATCGATCGCCGCGTCGTCGAAGCTGACGACCGCTTCCGCGAGCTGGTCCGGACCTCCGGCAAAGAACGTCCCGGTGACGTCGTCGATCACGGTCTCGAGCGCGCCGCCGCCGCGCCTGGCGACGACGGGGCGGCCCGCGGCCTGGCTCTCGACCGCGGCGATCCCGAACTCCTCGACCGCGGTCACGATCAGCGCGCGGGCCCCCCGGAGGACCTGGGCGACGGCCTGGTCAGACTGTCGGCCGATGAAGTGGACGTTGCGGCCGGCCCCATGCTGCAGCTGCCTCGCGCTCGGGCCGTCTCCGACGATCACCAGCGGCCGCCCGAGCTCCGTGAACGCCTGTACGGCGACGTCGATCTGCTTGTGCGGCATCAGCTCCGAGACGACCGCGTAGTAATCGGCGACCGGTCCCGGGGAGAAGCGCGCGGTGTCGATCGGAGGATGGACCACGTACGCCTCACGCCCGAAGTAGGCGCGGATTCGAGCCTGGGTCGTCCGCGAGTTCGCGATGTAGCGGTCGGTCCGCTGGGCCGCGATCGAGTCCCACTGGCGCCAGCGCCTGAACAGGCCGCGCAGCGCCGCGCGCGCGAACGGGTTGCGCCGCCGCGCCAGCGTCGAGCCGCGGTCGTTCCACGCGTAGCGGAACGGGTTGTGGCAATAGCTGACGTGCACCGAGTCCTCGCCGCAGAGGACGGCATGCGCCCACGCCGACGAGCTCGACACGACGAGGTCGTAGCCGGCGAGGTCGAACGACTCGATCGCCGCCGGGTATAGCGGCAGCAACGCCCGGAACGTCCGCGCGGACGGGCGCAGGCGCTGCAAGAACGACGTCTGGACGTTGCGTCCGGCGAACCGTCCCTCCGTCCCCTCCTCGTCGTAGATAGTGGTGAAGATGTCGCCGTCGGGCCACATGTCGCAGAGCTCGAGGAACACCCGCTCGCCTCCGCGCACGTCGAGCAGGAAGTCGTGGACCAGCGCCACGCGGGAGGGATATGGCAGCAGCGACGGCATCTTCACGGCGGGCAGTCTATGAGCTGGATACCCTGCCGAAGCCACATGGCCCTCGTGCTTTTCGTCAGCTACTCGGGGGTTCTCGGCGGCGCCGAACGCGCGTTGCTCGAGTTCGCCACCGCACTCGAGGGGGAGATCTGCCTGGCGTGTCCGGAGGGCGAGCTTGCCGATGCGACGTGCGCCTACGGGCTGCGGCTGCTGCCGCTGCGGGAGCGGGATCTGGAGGTCCGACGCGCCGTTTCGGGTCGACTTCTGGCGGGCCCGAGGCTTGGCGCGCACGCCGCCGAGGCACGACGGCTGGCGCGGGACCTCGATCCCGACCTGGTGATCGCCTCCGGGATGCGCTCGGCGCTGGCGCTGTTGCTCGGGCGCAGAATCGAGGCGCCGGTCGTGTTCGTGCACGGCGACATGCTCCCGGGGAGGTTTGTCGGGAGCGCCGTGAGGATCGCCGCCGGGCGCGCGGAGCTCGTGGTCGTTCCCTCGCGTGCGGTCGCCGACGACCTCGGTCGCGGCCTCCGATCGGTCGTGATCCATCCGGGCATCGACGTTCACCGGTTCGACGCAGCCGGTTCGACGCTGCGACCCGCTCAGGCTCTCGTGCTCGGTGCGGTGGTCGCGTGGAAGCGGATCGACCTCGCGCTCGAGGCGCTCGCGGTGGCGCGCCGATCGCGGCCCGAGCTACGGCTGCGGGTCGTCGGCGACGCTCTCGGCCGGCACGGAGAAGAGCTCCTGGTGCGCCTGCGGGAACGAGCGATGCTGCCCGATCTCGCCGGAGCAGTCGAGTTCTCCGGGGCGGTGAAGGACGTCGCCTCGGAGCTCATCCGGACGGGCTGCCTGCTTCACTGCGCGGAGCGCGAGCCGTTCGGGCTCGCCGTCGCCGAGGCGCTGGCGTCCGCGCGTCCGGTCGTCGTTCCCGAGGCGGCGGGGCCCGCGGAGATCGTCGACGAGCGCTGCGCGGTGCTCTACCCGCCCGGCGACAGCGATGCCGCGGCGCGGGCGCTGCTCGAGGTGCTGGGCGATCCGGAGCGAGCACGGCGGATGGGAGAGCACGGCCGTGCCCGGGTCCGCGCCTACTTCAATGCCGAGCGTGCGCGACGGGAGTTCTCCGTCGCGGTCGCGCCGCTGATGCAGGCCCGGGCGGATGGCCGGGGCCGCGCCGGCGCCGCCGCCGGAGTCGGAACCGGTAACGGTGCCGGTAACGGTGCCGGTAACGGTGCCGGTAACGGTGCCGGTGCCACCGTCTGTGGGGACACACTCGCACTGCTGACGGTCACGCACAACTCGGGGGCTGAGCTGCAGGCGCTCCTCGCCTCGGCGAGCCGCCACCTTCCGGAAACGCCCGTCGTCGTCGTCGACAACGCCTCGTCCGACGACAGCGTTGCGATCGCGGCGCGGTGGGGGGTTGCCAAAGTGATCCCGCTCGAGCGCAACGTCGGTTTCGGCCGGGCGTGCAACCTGGGGCTGCGCGCGATCGACGAGCCGGTCACCGCGCTCGTGAACCCCGACGTCGAGCTGGTCGACGACTCGCTGCTGTCGCTCGCCGCGGAGGCCTCGCGCGCGGATCGGCCGGAGCGCCTGCTTGCGCCGCTGGTCCTCACTCCGGCCGGCGTTCGCCAGGACTCGGTCCACCCGCGGCCGCTGTCGCTCGCCGATCTTGCCAGTGCGGTGATCCCGCCCGCGGCCCTGCCGGGGCGTGCTGGGAGCGCGCTCGCGCCGTGGCGAGCGCACGCGCCGCGAGCAGTCGGGTGGGCGGTCGGGTGCGCGCTCCTCGCCCGCACCGAGACGCTCCGCGCGATCGGGCCGTTCGACGAGCGGATCTTCCTCTACGGGGAGGACCTCGACCTCGGGCTGGCCGCTGCCGGGCGGGGGGTGCACACGTGGTTCTGGCCCTCGACGCGCGTGCTGCACCGCTGCGCCCATGCCAGCCGCCCAGCGTTCGGCGGTGAGCCGTTCGAGCGGCTCGCCCGGGCCCGGCACGACGTGCTCGCCCGGCGCCTGGGCCCCCGCCGCGCCCGTGCCGACGACGCCGTGCAGGCACTCACGTTCACCTCCAGGATCCTGGTCAAGCGGGCGCTGGGGCGGAGCGCGGCGCGCGAGCGACGCCAGCTCGCAGCGCTTCTGCGAGTCGCGCGCTAGGCGTCGGGCTTCGCGCAGCTGGTCGCGAGCAGGCCCTTCTTGCGGCAGCGCTCGAGCGCCAGCGCATTGCGGCGGAACACGTAGTACGCGGGCTTGGCCACGAACCGGCCGTGGCTGAATCGAAACAGCCCCGCGAAGTCGAACGACTGTCCTTTGTGGCGTTCGCTTCCGGCCCACGTGTAGTAGTAGAAGCCGAGCAGGTGCAGTGCCGCGCGCTCGCGGCCGAGCAGCGGCAGCAGCTTGCCGAGGTTACGCGCCTGCCCGGCCTCGGTAACCGCGAAGTCGAGGCCGACATTGTGGTTGGTCTTTCCGAGTGACGACGGCCAGCTGACCTCGTCGGCGAGGATCGGCTTGTTCCTGTCGCCGGCGGCATCCATCACCTGCCGGTTCTTCTCGAGGATCGTGATCACCCCGGCCGGATCCTTCGTGTAGGGGTGGATCGCGACGACGTCGAACAGCTTTCGCGCGCCGAGCTTGTAGAGCTTCTGCATGTGCAGCCACGAAAAGTTAGGCAACCCGGCGAGAACGACCCTGGCCCCCGGGTCGTTGGCCTTGATCGCCGCGCGGGCGGCGCGCAACAGGCCGATGTAGCGCGGCTCGAATGGCTGCGGCGGCCAGAAGCCGATGATGTTCGGTTCGTTCCAGATCTGCCACATCCGGATCGGCACCTTCGGCGAGCGCCCGTGCCAGAAGCTGCCGGTCGGGCCGTAGCGGCGCACCAGTGCGGCGACGAAGTTCGCATAGGGCCCGTCCTTGCGCGGGATCGCGACGATCGCGTTGTTGAAGTGCGCGGCATCCCACTTCGGAGCGTCGAGGACCACCGGCAGCAGCGTCAGACCGCGTTGCGCGGCCAGCCCCACGATCCGGTCGAGCGCCTCAAAGCGCGTCGGCACGCCGCCCGCGTTCGCGAACTGGCTCTTATCGGCGGCCGGGACGTCCTTCCAGCTGCGGTACGGCTGCGTTGATGCCCATTCGAAGGTGAGGCGCAGACTCTGGACGCCGCTTGCGACCATCGAGTCGAGCTGGGTCCCCAGATCGATCGACGGGTCGACGCCCGGGTACAGCGGCCCGTCGATCACCATCCCGACGAAGCCCTGCGGGACTCCGGCCGACGCAGCGGCGGCGAGCGGTTGCTTCGAGGTCGCGGTGCTCGCCGCCGGAAGGAGCAGAGCGAGCACTATCGCCGGAACGAACATCCATGTTCGTCGGCGCCGGCTCAGCATCGGGCGGCGAGTGTAGCCTCGATCGCCGAATCGACCGCGCACGCGGCCCGGGACCAGGTGAACGCCGCCGCTCGCCGCAGACCCCGCTCGACCAGCGGCGTCCGCACCGATTCGTCCCCGGCTGCCGCCAGCACCGCTTCGGCGAACGCGCCAGCGTCATCGGGGTCGGCAAGCAGCGCGGCGTCGCCAACGGTCTCGGGCAGAGCTCCGCGCGCGGCCGCCACGACCGGGATCCCGCAGGCCATCGCCTCCAGGCACGGCAATCCGAATCCCTCGTAGCGCGACGCCGTCGCCAGCGCCAGGGCTCCGGCGTAGAGCGCGGGGAGCAGCTCGTCGGGAACGTAGCCGAGCCGTCTGACACGCGCAGCGCCGCCGCGCAGGTAGCCGCGATCTGAGCCCGCGACCACGAGCTCCGCCCCCCGCCCGAGCAGCGCAGCGGCAGCCCGCTCGAGCACGCCGACATTCTTGCGCACCGACACGGTGCCGACCGTGACCACGTAGGGGCGCGTCAGGCCGAAGCGCGCGCGCACGGCGCTCGCGTCGAGCCCCGGCGCGAAACGCTCGTCGACTCCCTCCGGGATCACCTCGATCTGGTCTTCGGGCACGCCCACGAGCTCGACGAGCTCGCCGCGCGAGAATTCGGAGACCGTCATCACGAGGCGGGCGCGGCGGGCTATCAGCGGCAGCATCCGTCGCTGGTAGGCCACATACGCTCGCGAGTACGCCTCCGGGTTCCGCAGCGCGGCCGCGTCATGAATGACGATCGCGTTTCGCCGCGCCGGAACCGGAGCAAGGTTCGCAGGACAGAAGATCAGCGCCGCGCCGGCCGCCCGAGCCGGGAGCACGCACTGCTCCCAGACGTGGCCCGCGCGGTGCGCGAGTGCGGCCGGGGGCCGGATCACCCGGTAACGGTCGGGGTGCAGACCCGGCAGCCGCAGCGCCATCTCGCGCGCGAAGCGCTCGACACCCCCGATCTCGGAGCGGATCGCGGCGCGAGCGTCGATCGCGACGACGGGCGTGGCGTCCGCATCGAGCGCTGCCGCCTGCCGGGGGTGCGCGCCGAACGGCGGCACGGACCGCCAACTACCGCCGCAGCGAGCGGCGGCGCATCAGCAATCCGGCCCCGGCGAGCGCGATTCCGAGGCCCGCGCCGAGCCACGCGTCGAACCCCGTCATCGGCAGAGTCGACCCGGACGAAGAGCTCGAGCTCGAAGTCGCGGGCGCACTGGCAACCGTCGATGCCGGCGAACCGGTGCTCGAGCTCAACGACGCAGCGGGTGTGCTCGAACTGCTCGCGGCAGGTGTCGATGACGACCCGGAGCTCGAGCTCGAGCTGCCGGCGGACGGCGAGGAAGAGCTCGACGCCGAGCCCGACGATGAGCCGGACGAGGGGCTCGACGCCGAGCCCGACGAGTTCGATCCCGAGCCGTTCGATGCGGCGAGCGGGTCGGTGTACTGCTGATCGCCCGCCGACGGCCCGGAGGCGACGGCGAGACCCGGTCCGGCGACGCCGAACGCGACCAGGACAAGCAGCAATCCGATCAGTGCGCGGGTGCCTCGCACGCCGCGAGTATTGCAACTCCGGGCTCAGTCAGAGCCCATGCTCGGTCGAAGCCCGCCAGATTCAGTGTTTGCAGGATCTATTGCACGACCAGGTCTGCGAGGCCGGAGCGCGACGGCTCGTGTTAGGGTGCTGCCCGTCCCGCACCCTTGGTGCCTTCCCGAACACGATCGAGCCCGCGCGCCGAGGCTTGGTCGTGACGCTCGTCTGTGCCTTCGATGCCGCCCCTGATCCGAAGTCATCAGCTGCTGCGCGCACTCGTCGTAAGCGCGGTCGTCGGCGCTGCGCTACTCGCGAGCGGCCTTGTGCCGCGAAGCGCCGGCGATCTCCAGAGCCAGATCGACGCGAGCCGCTCGGCGGTTGATTCGTTGCATGCGGCGATCGCCGCCGAGACTGCCCGCATCCAGCAGACCGCCGGCGGCCTGGCCGCGGCTAAGCGCCGGCTGGACTCGATCCAGCGCGAGCTGAGCGCGCGCGAGGCCCAGCTCCGCTCCGTCCAGAGCTCGCTGCTCGCGGCGCGCGACCGCCTGGTCGAGCTCGAGAACCGCCTCCAGCGCGCATCGCGATCGCTGGCGGCGAACCTCCGCGCCGCGTACGAGAGCAGCCGCCCCGACCTGGTGTCGGTGATCCTCGAATCGCATGGGTTCAGCGACCTGCTCGAGCGCGTCAACTTCATACAGCGCATCGGCCATCAGGACGCCCAGATCGTCGGCGACACTCGCACCGCCCGCGCGGCGGTGCTCAAGCAGGCGAAAGCGCTTGCCGCGCTCGAGCGTCGTGATCGCACGCTGACCGACGAGGTCCTCGCGCAACGAAACCAGGTCGCCGCGATCCACGCCGCGCTGCTGAACCGTCAGATCGAGCAGCTCGGGGCGCGCGCGGCCGCCGCCGCCAGGCTGCACCGGCTCAACTCGCGCCTGAACGCGCTCGAGGCTCGCGCGGCCGCCGCGGCCCGGCGCGCTGCTGCCGCCGGCAACGCCGCGGTCGGCGGGATCGCCGTCGATACCGGGGGGATGGTGCAGCCGCCGCCCGGCGCACCGGCCGCCATCGCCCAGGTGATCGCCGCCGGCAACGCGATCGCGACGCTGCCGTACATTTGGGGAGGAGGCCACGGCTCGTTCCATGCCAGCGGCTACGACTGCTCGGGCTCGGTCAGCTACGCCCTCGCTGCCGCGGGCCTGCTCAGCTCGCCGCTTGACTCGACCGGCTTCGAGAGCTGGGGCGAACCCGGCCCGGGCCGCTGGATCACCGTATACGCCAATGCCGACCACGCGTTCATGGTCGTGGCCGGCTGGCGGTTCGACACGGTGGCGCTGGCCTCAGGCGGGACTCGGTGGTCGCAGACGATGGCCGACACCTCCGGGTTCGTGGTGAGGCACCCGCCCGGGCTGTAGCACTCGTACTGCCAGCAGCGCCAGGGCGGGGATCGCAACGAGCCCGATCATCGCCAGGAACCAGGTCTGACCGGCGTCGGTGCCCATCCCGAGCGAATGGATTAGCCCTCCCAGCCACATGACCGCGGTCAGGCGGTGGAGCTTGCGCCAACGGGCGGCGCCGACCACCCGTCGCACGTAGTAGGAGAGGCCAAGCGCGATTATCCCCCAGCCGCTCACGATCCCGAGCGTCATCCAGACCGTCTTGTAGGTGCTGACGAAGGGAATCGCGATGTCCGCGATGGAGGGATGCTGGAAGCGGTCGCCGAGCAGCGCGACCGCATGAACGACGATCGCGACGATCGTCGCCAGCGACAGGATCTCGTGCGTGGCCCGCAGGTCGGCTGTCCTGCCTCTCAGCAGCTTCGTGCTCATCACGAGCCCGACTGAGACGGCGAGACTGGCCAGGACCAGCGCCGCGAATCCCGCGGCGCGGCTCGTTATCCAGAACAGATGCGGCGTAGGGTCGGTGTACATGACACCAAGGTTCGCCGGCTCCCGCGAGAGCCTCGTATGTGACTGCTAAGACGACCGTAGGAGCTCCCGCGAGCGTCCGAGGTGAACGATGTAGCCCGTGCGCGGTAGGGCGGCCACAGCGGCCGAGGCGATCTGCCGCGCCTGCTGGACGACGGTTGAGTAGGCCACGCTGAAGCCGTTGCCCTGGGCGTTTAAGGCGGAGGGGACCGCGACCCCCGCGTCTGCGCCGCCTAACGTGACGAACCGCCTGCCGCCCGGGTTGAGCTTGATCTGGGTGAAGTCCCAGAATGGGCTCGCGATCGCTCCGCTGTGGCCTCCGACGGCCTGCGCTCGGGCCAGGGCGAAGCTCGCCGAGCCGAAGTTCGCGAGCGGCAGCGTCCTGCAGGTGTTATTAGCGGTGCACTCCGACGGGGCTTCGAGGATCCATTCCGCCGATGAGACGTCGACGGTCGAGGGGTGGAACGTCCGGCGGAACGAGCGGTGGGTGGTCGCGTTCTGGAGCGCCAGAACGACGCGGTTGCCGGTGACGCTGACGCTGGCGACGAGCCTGTCGCCGGGACGGACCTTCATGTCGATCGGACGGGAGGGCGCTGGTACGAGCTCGTACCAGGCCGTCGAGGACACGCGCCCGGACGCGGTGCAGTCGACCTCGGTGCCGATCTGCTCGACCGCGTCGGAGCTGGCGTCGTAGCCGCCCAACCCCACCCACAGGGCGGAGTAGGTCCGGTGGCCGGCCGTGCAGCGCGCCGACGGCTGAGTCCACCTCGCAAGCACCTTCGTGAAGCGGATGCCCGAGCGGTGGACCGCATAGCCCGCCCAGTTCGAGCTGCTGACGACATCGGCCAGCGCAGCGGGCGCGGCGACGAGAAGCGTCGCCGCGGTCATCAGGGCAAGAATCAACCGCGACCGCACCGCTCCCATTGATTCGGATGTTCTGAAGAGGAACTTAAGTATCGGACCGCTCGGCCGCTCAGATCTTCGATGCAGCGCCGACGATCGCGTCGGCGCGGCCCTGGCAGTCGTACATCTTGAAGCTGGTCCCTCCACTCGTCGTGACGGTCAGGGCACGGCACGCCTTCTCGACGGCGTCGATCGCCGTTTGGCTTCCGCTGCGTGTGTCACCCGGTAGCCGCACCCCGGCGCCACTGTCGGCGAGCACCCATCGCAGATGACCAGACCGTACCTCGGCGGCGAGCCACTTCGCGCTCACCGAGCTCTCGCGACCGGAGAACCCCCCGAGTCCGGCGACGTCGGCGTCGCTCGAGAGGATCGCGGCGGCGGCGCTGCTCTGGCTGGAGACGCCGATCGTGCCTCCGCCGTGGGCCTTGGCGTAATCGATCGCCGCGGTGAGGGTGGCGCTGTCGCCGCCGAACGTTCCGCCGCCGGCACCGGCTCCCAGTCCGCCGGCACCACCCGCTCCCAGTCCGCCGGCACCACCCGGACCGAATCCGCCGGCGCCACCCGGCGCGACCGAGCCCGCGCCGCCCGGAGCGAAGTCGCGACCAAACCCGCCGAGCGCACGGCCTGCGCCGGAGCCGCGGGGGCCCCCGGACGCGGCGCTCGCCGGTCCGCCGGCTGGGAAGGTGCCGTTGGTGGCGTGGCCGAGCGTCTCCGCGGCCCACGCGGCCGGTGCCGCCAGGAGCGCGGCGAGCACCACCGCAACTATCGCTGCCCGTCCCCGGTTGCTCGGCCTCGTCGCCAGCAGCACAACCGATCCCACGCCGGCCACGATCACCAGCGGGACGGCCCATGAGAGCTGTCCAGTCAGGTTGTCGAGCACGACCAGCTCGGTCACCGCACCGGCGCCAATCGCCAGCGGGGCGATGATCGCGGCCGAGCGCAGCGAGGTGGCCTTGCCGAACGGAGCCGGGAGCATCTCGCCCACTCCGGCTCCGACCAGCGCCGCGGCGAACGGCGCGAGCAGCGACACGTAGTACGGATGGAAGATCCCGCTCGCATTGCTGAAAGTGACCGTCGTCGCCAGCAGCGCGCCGCCGACGACGATCAGCCAGCCGCTGCGCGGGTCGCGGCGGCGGAGGCGCGTCAGCACGACCAGGCCGATCCCGGTGGCGATCGCGAAGCCGAGCAGCCACCCGGCCTGATCGCCGAGCCCGGACTGGAGCAGGCGGAAGGGCCCGGTGGCGCCGCCGAACATCGAACCTCCGGGCCCGCCGCCGAATCCGCCCCCGCCCGGGCCACCGCCGCCTGGGCCACCGGTCTGGCCGGCGACGCGCCCGAGGCCGTTGTAGCCGAAGATCAAAGACCACACGCTGTTGTCGGCCGTGCCCGAGATCCACGGGCGGTCGGACGCGGGCGTCAGCGTCACCAAGATCGGCCATGCGAGCCCAACGACGACCATCGCGACGCCGCCCGCGAGGAGCTGGCGTAGTGCGATCAACCCCTGCCGCGGGCCGTCCCAGCGCATCCACATCCACGCCGCCGCGATCCCCGGGACGACCATCAGCGCGACGCCCATCTTGGTCTCGAACGCGAGGCCGACGGCGATCCCGCTGAGCACCAGCCAGCGGGTGCGGCCGCTCTCGAGCGCCCGCACGGCGAACCACACGGCAGCCACGCAGCAGAGGACCAGCAGCTCATCCGGGTTGTTGTGACGCGAGACGGCGACGATCACCGGAGTGGTGGCCAGCGCGAGCCCGCCGACGAATCCAGCGACGCGGCCGAAGCGCCGGCGAACGAGGTCGTATAGGAGCCCGACCGCGACGATCCCCATCAGCGCCTGCGGGACCAGCAGACTCAGCGGATGAAAGCCGAAGATGCGCGCCGACAGCGCTTGCACCCACAGGCTCAACGGCGGCTTGTCGACCGTCATCAGGCCGTTCGGGTCGAGCGAGGCGAACAGGAAGTTGTGCCAGCTGGTCGTCATCGAGCGGACCGCCGCGCTGTAGTAGGTGTTCGCCCAGCCGTTGATGCTGAGGCCCCACAGGTTCAGCACGCCGGCGAGCGCGAGCAACCCGAACAGCTCCGGGCGGCGCAGCCACGGGCGATCGACGACCCGCGCACGGTCTCGGAGCCGCGCGGTCCAGGGCGCGGGATAGGAGATCGAATCCGAGCTCATGGCTGATCGGGGGCGCGATGGGCCTCGGCGTACGCGGCTGCGGCGATCAGCGCCGCGACCGCCCCGGTGGCCAGGCTCGCGAGGGTGCGGTTGAGGGTTGTCATGGCCGGCCTCCTTGAGGGCGGGTCGTTGTCTGCGATGGAGAATCGGCGCCCGCGCGAAGGCCAGTTGAAGACGTCGCTAAGACGTCTGTAGGAGACGGCCCGGGCTCAGGCTTCAGTCAGGACGACTCAGCGGGAGGGCTGTGGCTCCCGCGAGGCGCCGGCCGCCACGGCGAGCACGGTGAGCACGACTGCGACCGCGACGGCGATGACCAGCCGGTCGACGACCAGCGTCGTCGGCATCAGCAGTATCAGCGCGCAGATTCCGATCAGCGGCGGCGCGATGTTGCCCCTGACGATCGACCGCTTGTAGCACGACTCCGGCGAGGTAGATCGCCGGACCGGCGAGCACTGTCGCGACGAACGCTACGGAAACGTCCGCGCGTAGTGCCTAGAGTAAGGGATACCGAACAATCAGGAGACTGAAATTGACACCGAACAGCTTCGACGCCAAGGCCACGCTCAGCGTGGGTGGGCGCGATTACGAGATCTTCCGTCTCGGCGCGCTGCAGGCCTCATATGACATCGCGCGCCTGCCGTTCTCGCTGAAGATCCTGCTCGAGAACCTGCTGCGAAACGAGGAGGGAGAGTCGATCCGCGCGCAGGACATCGAGGCGCTCGCGAAGTGGAACGCGCGCGCGCAGCCCGGTAAGGAGATCGCGTTCACGCCGGCACGCGTGGTCATGCAGGACTTCACCGGAGTCCCCGCGGTCGTCGACCTGGCGGCGATGCGCGACGCGATCGGCGAGATGGGCGGCGACCCCAACAAGATCAACCCGCTCGTCCCCGCCGAGCTCGTGATCGACCATTCGGTGCAGGTCGACGTGTTCGGCTCGCCGACCGCATTCCAGCGGAACGCGGAGCTCGAGTTCGAGCGAAACAAGGAACGCTACTCGTTCCTGCGCTGGGGCCAGGGAGCGTTCCGGAACTTCGCGGTCGTCCCCCCGGACACCGGGATCGTGCATCAGGTCAACCTCGAGTACCTCGCGCGGGTCGTGTTCGTCGATCAAGGAGATGACTCGCGCCCACCCCGCGCCTACCCCGACACGCTCGTCGGCACCGACTCGCACACGACGATGATCAACGGGCTCGGCGTGCTCGGCTGGGGGGTCGGCGGGATCGAGGCCGAGGCCGCGATGCTGGGCCAGCCGATGTCGATGCTGATCCCGCAGGTGCTCGGCTTCAATCTGACCGGCGAGCTCCAGGAGGGAGCGACCGCGACCGATCTCGTGCTGACTGTCACCGAGATGCTCCGCCAAAAGGGAGTGGTCGGGAAGTTCGTCGAGTTCTATGGCGCCGGGCTCGCGCGTCTTCCGCTGGCTGACCGGGCGACGATCGGCAACATGTCGCCCGAGTTCGGATCGACCTGCGCGATCTTCCCGATCGACTCAGAGACGCTGCGCTACCTCGAGTTCTCGGGGCGCCCGCCCGAGCTGATCGAGCTGGTCGAGGCGTATGCGAGGGAGCAGGGCCTGTGGCACGACGAGGACTCCGAGGAGCCGACGTTCTCCGATAGGATCGAACTCGACCTGTCGACGGTCGTGCCGAGCATCGCCGGCCCCAAGCGCCCTCAGGATCGCGTGTCGCTGACCGAGTCGAAGGCGGCGTTCCGGATGGCGCTCGAGGGCTTCCTGCCCGACGAGGACGAAGAGGACGAGGCGGTTTCCGACAGCTTCCCGGCCAGCGACCCCGTCTCGACGCACCTCCCCAACGGCGCCGGGCATGGGCCCAGCGGCGGGACGGGCGGGGCGCAGGTGGCGGAGCGCACGAGCACGAAGACCCCAGTCACGCTGGCGGACGGAACCGAGACCGAGCTCGACCACGGGCACGTCGTGATCGCCGCGATCACCAGCTGCACGAACACGTCGAACCCCTCGGTGATGCTCGGCGCCGGGATCCTTGCGCGCAACGCCGTGCAGAAGGGCCTGCAGGTGAAGCCGTGGGTGAAGACCTCGCTCGCGCCGGGGTCGAAGGTCGTCACCGAGTACCTCGATCGCGCCGGGCTGACCGAGTATCTCGAGGAGCTCGGGTTCCACCTCGTCGGCTACGGCTGTACGACCTGCATCGGTAACAGCGGGCCGCTGCCCGAGGAGGTCTCCGACGTAGTCGGCGCCGAGGACCTGGCGGTCGTCTCGGTGCTGTCGGGCAACCGCAACTTCGAGGGGCGGATCAACCCCGACGTGAAGATGAACTACCTCGCCTCGCCGCCGCTCGTGGTCGCCTATGCGCTCACCGGGACGATGGACATCGATCTCTACGACGAGGCGCTCGGCGAGGACCGGCACGGCGAGCCGGTGTACCTGAAGGACATCTGGCCAAGCGCGAAGGAGGTCGCTGCGACCGTGCAGGAGGCGGTGCAGTCGGACATGTTCCGCAAGAGCTACGGCGAGGTGTTCGACGGCGACGAGCGGTGGAACTCGCTGACCGTCCCGACCGGCGACAGCTTCGCCTGGGATCCCGCCTCGACGTACGTACGAAGGCCGCCCTTCTTCGAGAAGCTCCCGCCCGAGCCCGAGCCCGTCACCGACATCGAGGACGCGCGGGTGCTGGCGGTCCTCGGCGACAGCGTCACCACCGACCACATCTCCCCCGCCGGCTCGATCAAGCGCGACAGCCCCGCCGGTAACTACCTGATCGACCACGGGGTCGGGCGGAAGGATTTCAACTCCTACGGCTCGCGCCGCGGCAACCACGAGGTGATGATGCGCGGGACGTTCGCGAACATCCGCCTGCGCAACCTGATCGAGAACGATCCCGCCCTCCCCGAGGGTGGCGTGACGCTCCACCTGTCGGATGGCGAGCGGATGCCGATCTACGACGCCGCGATGCGCTACCTCGAGGAGGGCACGCCGCTGGTCGTGCTCGCCGGCAAGGAGTACGGCTCGGGATCGAGCCGCGACTGGGCCGCGAAGGGCACCCGGCTGCTCGGCGTGCGCGCCGTGATCGCCGAGAGCTTCGAGCGCATCCACCGCTCGAACCTCGTGGGGATGGGCGTGCTGCCGCTCCAGTTCAAAGACAGCGACTCGGTGCAGTCGCTCGGACTGACCGGGCATGAGACGTTCACCGTCTCCGGGCTCGCGGGCGTCGAGGAGATCCCCCGCGAGGTCGCCGTCGGGGCCGACGACAAGCAGTTCACCGTCACCGTCCGGATCGACACGCCGAAGGAGCACAGCTACTACCGCCACGGTGGGATCCTTCAGTTCGTCCTGCGAAGCCTGCTCGCGGCCTCACCCTGACTGAGGCCGCGGTCCAGATTTGAGGACGCCGGTCATCCCGGGCAGCCTCACGTGCCTACGCGCGCTGCTTGACGGGCGCAACCGCGGGTCAACGGCAGGCTTCGCTGCAATAGCCTTGTAGCCGTGGCGATCCCCGAACTCCTCGAACGCCTGCTCACCGCGACCGGGCCCTCGGGTCACGAAAGCGATCCCGCGCGCGTCTGGCGCGATGGATGCAGGCCGTTCGCCGACGAAGTCGGCGGTGATCTGGTGGGCTCCGCGTTTGCGCGAGTGCATGGCACCGCGGAGGGGCTGACCGTCGCGGTCGTCGGCCACATCGACGAGATCGGATTGCACATCTCGCACATCGATGATGATGGCTACCTGCGCTTCGGGCAGGTCGGAGGGTGGGACCCGCTGGTGCTGGTAGCTCAGCGCGTGATCATCACCACGCGCGAGGGCCGGCTTCGGGGCGTGATCGGGCGCAAGCCGATCCACCTGCTCAAGGAGGACGACCGCAAGCGGGTCCCCGAGCTCAAGGACCTCCACATCGACATCGGCGCGAAGGACGGTGAGGAGGCGCGCGGGCTTGTGCAGATCGGCGACGTCGCCGTGATCGACGCCGCCCCCGTCGAGCTTCGCCACGGGCGCATCATCTCGCGCGCGCTCGACAACCGAGTCGGATGCTATGTCGCGGCGAGGGCGGCGCAGCTGGTGTCCGAGCAAGGCGGCGCGCGCTGCGACGTGCTGGCGCTGGCCGTCGCCCAGGAGGAGACGACGTTCGCGGGCGCGCGCACGAGCGCGTTCGCCCACGAGCCGGACGTCGCGATCGTCGTCGATGTGACCCATGCGACCGACCAGCCCGGGGTCGAGCTCGGACCGGTCACCAAGCACACGCTCGAATCGGGACCCGTGATCGCGCGCGGGACAACGCTTCACCCGGCCGTGTTCGATCAGCTGACCTCGGCGGCGGAGATCGAGCAGATCGAGTTCACCGTCGAGTCGCTAGGACGCGGCACCGGCACGGACGCCGATGCGATCCACTTGAGCCGGAGCGGCGTGCCGACCGGGCTTGTGTCGGTACCGTGCCGGTACATGCACTCGCCGGTCGAGATGGTTTCCGTGGTGGACGTCGAAGCCGCCGCGAGAATGATTGCGGCGTTCGCCGCTCGCCTGGAGCCGGACTTCTCGTTCGAGCGCTGAGCGCAGGCGGCATGCTGCTGCTGTTCGACATCGACGGGACGCTCGTCCTCGGGGCGGCCGGTGCGCACCGAGACGCGCTGCATGCGGCGCTGCACGAGGTCCATGGCGTCGAGGTTCGCTCTGCCGGGCAGGTCGTCCCGCCGGCGGGGCGCACCGACGCCGAGATCGCGCGTGCGCTGCTGCTCGATGCCGGAGTCTCCGCGGAGCGGATCGACGACAGGGCCGGCGAGGTGCGCGCGGCATGTTGCCGCATTTACGCGCAGCTGTCGACCGACGACCTCTCGCACACGGTCCCGCCGGGAATCCGCGAGCTGCTCGAATGGCTATCCGGGCAACCGTCGGTGAAGCTCGGCCTGGTGACCGGCAACTATGAGCCGATCGCGCGGCTGAAGCTGAAATGCGCCGGGCTGTCGCACTACTTCCCCTCCGGGCAGGGCGCGTTCGGCTCGGACGCGGAGGACCGCGCTGCGCTGCCCGCGATCGCGCGCCGGCGCGCAGGGGCCGTCGGCAGGTCGTATCCCCGCGCCGACACGATCGTGATCGGCGACACCCCCCGCGACATCGCCTGCGCGCGCGCCGATGGGTTGCGCTGCTTCGCTGTGACGACGGGCCCGTACAAGGCCGAGGCGCTTAGTGGCGCGAACGCGGTCGTCGCGGACGCGGCAGGGTTGCGAGACGCGATCGCGCGGGCGATCGGCGACTGAGCTGAGGGACGCGGAGTCGGACGTCGTCCGGCCCGTGAAATGGGGTACTAAGACTAAGCCTCGGGGGTCGGGAACTGCGAGCGCATCGATCAGGTCCCACACGCGGTCGGGCGTGATCCGCCGCTGGTTGATCATCAAGTGGGCGCTTGCGGTGATCGGGTAGCGTGCCTTCGGCCGCCTGGCCTCGAGCGCGTCGGCGATCCGCTTGGCGACCGTCTCCGGCGGGCCACCGAGCTTCGACATCGGACCCTTGTAGGCGTTGGTCGTCAGCTTCCCGACCTTCTCGTTGAAGGAGGCGTACGGCCCGCCGGCCCCGCCGGGCACAGTCGCGGTCGCGGCCTCGCCGAAGTTCGTGATGATCAGCCCGGGCTCGACCAGGATCACATCGACGCCGAACCCCCGCACCTCGAACCGAAGCGCGTCGCTGATCGCCTCGACCGCGTACTTGGTCGCGTGGTAGACGCCGCCGCCGGGGAACGTCAGCCGGCCGCCCATCGAGCCGATGTTGACGATCCTTGCCCCAGCGTTGCTCGCGCATCCCCGGCAGCACCAGCTGGCACATCCTGATCAGACCGAACACGTTCGTCTCGAACTGCCGGCGGACCTGGTCGAGCGGCACGCTCTCGACCGCGCCCGACTGGCTGTAGCCGGCGTTGTTGATCAGCACGCCGACGGCGCCCTCGGCGGCCTTGACGGCGTCGACCGCGGCGGTCATCGAAGCCTCGTCGGTGACATCGAGCGCGAGCGTCTTGGCCCCTCGGGATGAGAGGTCGGCGATCGATTCCGGCCGGCGGGCCGTCGCGTACACGTTCCAGCCTTTGGACAGAAGCAGCTCAGCCGTGGCGTGGCCGATGCCCGACGAGCAGCCGGTGATCAGGACGGCCTTCGAGAGCACGGCGCGAAGCCTATACGCGCGGCCAGAATAAGGCCGCGCTTATGTCGGGGTTCAGGACGCCTGCTGGGGGGTCTGGGCGACATAAGCGCTCGTCGCGCGCTTATGTCCGGGAAGCCGCTGGCGTGCGCGAGGGTTGCCGATATAAGCGCTCGTCGGGCGCTTATGTCCGGGGAGCCGCTGGCGTGCGCGAGGGTTGCCGATATAAGCGCGGGGGTTGGCGAGGGACGCGCCGAGGCGGTAGCAGCTGTCCGTGACGGGCCCGAAGCGATGACGGAGCACCCGCCGGCGAGGCCCTCCACCACCGTAACCGCATCCGGCTCCGGGCCCTCGAGCCTCCGCCCGCTCGGCATCCTGCCTCGCCTGATCGGGCGGGGCTCGAGTCATCCGGCTGCGCTCCGCTACAAGCTTCCGGGAGACCGCTTCGCGCGCGCCGGCGGTCACCACGGCCCGGCATCCGGCCAGCCTCTATCCGCGGACGAGCTTCTTGTACGTGATCCGGTGCGGGCCGGTCCGCCTCGGCGCCCAGCTGCTCGTGGCGGAAGGTCTCGTACGCCTCGAAGTTGCCCTCGAACCAGCGGACCTGCGAGTCGCCCTCGAACGCGAGCACGTGGGTGGCGATGCGGTCGAGGAACCAGCGGTCGTGGGAGACGACGACGGCGCAGCCGGCGAACGACAGGAGCGCCTCCTCGAGCGCACGCAGCGTGTCGACGTCGAGGTCGTTGGTCGGCTCGTCGAGCAGCAGCAGGTTGCCGCCGGTGCGCAGCAGCTTGGCGAGCTGCAGGCGGTTGCGCTCGCCGCCCGAGAGCTTTCCGACCTTCTTCTGCTGCTCGGTGCCCTTGAAGTTGAAGCCGGCGACGTAGGCGCGGCTGTTGACGGTGCGGTCGCCGAGCGGGATCTGATCCTGGCCGCCCGAGATCTCCTCCCACACGGACTTGTACGGGTCGAGGTCCTCGCGTGACTGGTCGACGTATGCGAGCTCGACGGTCTCGCCGAGCCGCAGCGTGCCCGCGTCGGGCTTCTCGGCGCCCGTGATCATCCGCATCAGCGTCGTCTTGCCGGCGCCGTTCGGGCCGATCACGCCGACGATCCCGCCGCGGGGGAGCTTGAACGACAGATCGTCGATCAGCACGCGGTCGCCGTATGCCTTGCGCAGGCCGTCGGCCTCGACGACCACGTCGCCGAGCCGGGGACCGGCGGGGATGTGGATCTGGACCTGGTCGAGCTTGACGTTGCGATCCTCGGCGAGCAGCGCCTCGTAGGCGTTGAGGCGGGCCTTGGGCTTGTTGCGGCGGGCGCTCGCGTTCAGGCGCACCCACTCGAGCTCGCGGTCGATCGTCCGCCGGCGGGCGGTCTCCTGGCGGGCCTCGGCCTCGAGCCGCGCCCGCTTCTGCTCGAGCCAGCCCGAGTAGTTGCCCTGGTAGGGGATCCCGCGGCCGCGGTCGAGCTCGAGGATCCAGCCCGCGACGTTGTCGAGGAAGTAGCGGTCGTGGGTGATGGCGACGACCGTGCCCTGATAGTCCTGGAGGTGACGCTCGAGCCAGGCGACCGACTCGGCGTCGAGATGGTTGGTGGGCTCGTCGAGCAGCAGCAGGTCGGGCTGGCGCAGCAGCAGCCGGCACAGCGCCACGCGGCGGCGCTCGCCGCCGGAGAGCTTCGCGACGTCGGCATCGGCCGGGCGGGCAGCGCAGCGCGTCCATCGCGATCTCGAGCGTCGTGTCGAGGTTCCAGGCATCGATCGCATCGATCCGCTCCTGGACCCGGGCGAACTCGTCGGCGGTCTCGTCGGAGTAGTTCATCGACAGCTCGTTGAAGCGGTCGAGCAGCGCGCGTGCCTCGGCGACGCCGTCCTCGACGTTCCCGCGAACGTCCTTGTTCGGGTCGAGCTCGGGCTCCTGCTCCAGCAGACCGACGGTCGCGCCGGGCGCGAGCTGCGCCTGGCCGTCGAACTCGGTGTCGATGCCGGCCATGATCCGCAGCAGCGTCGACTTGCCGGCGCCGTTGTAGCCGAGCACGCCGATCTTCGCGCCGGGCAGGAACGACAGCGAGATGTCGGTCAGGACCTCGCGGTCGGGCGGATAGCGGCGCGAGAGCTTGTAGGTCGTGAAGATGTACTGGGCGGACATCGACCTCGCAGGATAGGCGGGCTGCGAGGATGCGTAGTGTGCCAGCCGGTGACGAGGTGTACGGAGCGCGAGGTCCGCGGGACGGCGGGCAAGAACGCAGGTGCGAAGGCGTCGTTCCGCCACGTCGAGCACCGAGGACGCCGCACGACAGTCATCCGGGCCCGCGATACGTGAGGCCTCATTGCCGGATGGTGCACTAGTGCGAGTGGTCGCCGCCCTGTTTGCGCTCGTCGCCGTGGCCTGCATGACGGTCGCGATCGTGGGCATGGTCACCGGCCGTCCGGGAGATCGCGCGGGCTGGTTGATCCGGGTGATCGCCCTTATGTGCTTCGCGATCGCGGTCGTGGTGAACGCGCTCGCGCACTGAGCTCCGTTTACTGCCGCCCAGAGCGGGCAACAACGCTGGACCGTCGCGCCGACAGCGTCGTCCACCTCGTCGGCGTTAGTTCTCGGGCTGCCAGCTGCTCACTGCCCAGCGTCCGGTCGGCAGCTGCACGACGGTCGCGAGCGCAAGGTGCCAGGCAGGCCCGAGCCCGTCGTATGCGGATGTGGCAGTTGCAGTCGTGCGCTCGAGCGTGACGACCACATACTGGTGTTCGTGGTTGGCGCGCGGCGCGATCGCCTCGATCCGTGCCGCTGTTGGCGATGCCGCCGCGCTGCAGCTCGTAGTCGCCGGCGGTGTGCGCGGCGGTGAGCTCCATCTCCGCGCGCGCCTGCCCGACGCTCTCCGCGGCGAGCGTGCGCATCCGCTCGGTGACGGTGTCGGCCTGCCAGTTGATGTACTGGCCGGCGAACGAGCGGATCGCCGCGATCGGCCCCGTCGCCGCGCCGGTCGCGGTCTGCGGCGTGCTCGGAGGCGACGGATACTCGTGGGCGGCCTGTGCCTGGGCGAGCTTCGAGGCGGTCGTGCTGCGCGTGCTGCCCTGCGAGCCGCCCAGCGCGCTGCAGCCGCTGAGCCAGGTCGCGAGGAGGAGGGCTGGGATCGTGGTCTTGCGCATCCGGCGGTCTACAGCCCGGTCGGATGTCGTGCCACGAACCCGGCCGAGCTCCGCACGAGCGGATGCCAGCCGATCCCGCTGCTGCCGTCGCCGGGTCCGGCCGCGTCGTGCGTGTCCCAGCGCAAGCCGGCGACGTACAGGAACACGTGGTCGGCGCTCGCGTACAGCGTCACCCACCGCCCCGGCCCGGGGCTACCGAAGCTCTCGAGCGCGCTCGACGCCGCGCCGTAGTCGACCGGCAGCAGGCGGGCGCCGTAGAGCAGGTGCTCGACGCTGCTCGAGCAGTCGTATGCGGGCGCGATGTCTGACAGCGGCAGGCCGTGGGCGGCCCCGTAGCACGTAAGGCTTGCCGACGATCTGGTTGCCGGCGGCGATGATCTCCTTGACGGCCGCGCGGTGCGCTCTGGGGCGCGGCCGCCTGGCCGCCCGGAAGCAGCCGCGCCCGCTGTCCCGGGGTCAGGGCGACGCCCGCCGGCGTCCCGGGTGCGCACGCGGCCGGATCCTGCGACGCCGTGGCGGCCGGAATCAGCGTGTTCGCCGGCATGTCGGCCGTCTGCCCGAGCAGATCGCCGGCGGCGCCGATGGCGGGCGGACGCTCGATCCGCACCGGACCCGACCACAGGCCGTTCTCATAGGGGATCCCGATCCGGACGGCGAACTGCCACCACAGGTCGATCACCCGCGGGAGTCCCGTCGACCGGGCCGCCGCCGAAGCCGAAGTCGCGCTTGTAGGCGATCGCCGAATGCGCGCCCCACGTGATCCGCAGCGGCGTCATGTACGGGCAGGCCGCCCATCGCCGTCGCGGTCTGCCACGTGAGGCCGCCGAGCTCGGCGTACGAGTCCGGGTGCGCGAGCAGGCTGTCGCCGCGCGCTCCTGTCGACGTCGAGCTCGGATCGCCGGGACCGCCGTACTCGGTGGCCCCGACCATGGTGCCCGAGCCCGCGGGATCCAGCACGATCCGGCCGGCCGGGCCGGCCTGGGCGCCGCCGCCCGCGCCGCAGCCGCCCAGACCGCCGATCGTCCCGATCAGCAGCACCAGCACGGCGGCGGCGAGCGACGCGCACACGACGCCGGCGACCGCTGACGCCGCGACGATCGCGGCGGCGCGTCCTGGTCGGTTCCTCATGCTGCGCGAAGATAGGCAGCGCGAGACGGGTTGAGTGTGATTGAGGCTGATTTGTTGCAGTGCTGATACGGACCTTTGACTGTCTGCCGACGGCGCCTCCGTGGACCGACCCCGCCCTCCGCGCGCGGCTAACCTAGATGTCGCTCATGGCCCGCATCCTCGACGTCGAACAGGCAATGCTCCTGCTGGAGCTCGAGGCGCCGTTCGATCCCCGCGACGTCCAGCTCGCGCGCCGGCGGATGGCCAAGCGCTGGCATCCGGACATCGCCCCGCCCGGCCGCCAGCACGAGCACCAGCGTCACCTCCAGGCGATCAACGAGGCGGCCGACCAGCTGCAGGAGCTTGCCGAGACCTCGCGCGGCGGGAAGGTGTCCCGGAATGCCGTCAAGGTCTCCGCGGCCGCCGCTCGGCAAGCCCGCGAGGAGGCCGGCCGGCGGGCCTACGAGGCCGAGCAGCGCGAGCGCGCGGCCGAGGCCGATCGCGCGAAGCACGATCCGTTCGGCTCGCGCGTCCCCGACCACTCTGTGGTCCACCGCTACGCGCGATGCATGTCCTACCCGGAGTGGGGCGTCGGGACCGTCAGCGGCATCTACTTCTCCGGCGACGGCGACGACGTGCAGCAATGGGCGCGGGTCTCGTTCGCCGTCGGGGTGCGGACGATCCCCGCGGGGTCACTGCAATTCGTCGACTTCTCGAAGCCCGATCCCGCAGCGGACCGGGTCGAGCGGTTCATGACCGCCGCCCAGCATGCGCTCGCGGAGGGCGACCCAGCGCTGGCCGCGCAGCGGCTCGTGTACGCGCGCGACGCGGAGCCCTCGAATCCGGCGGTGCTGCGGCTTTTGACCGCGGCGTTCTGGCAGGCCGGGAACCTGCCGGCGGCGGCGCGTGCGGTGCGCGACTGGGCTCGCGTCGACACCGATCGGCCGACCCCAGAGCGCTTCGCCTCGCGGATCTACGAGGACATGGGGGCGATCGACCTCGCCGCCGAGGCCGCCTCGCGCGCGGCCGAGCGCGCGCCGGGGGACGCCTCTGCCTGGGAGCGCCTGGGGCGCCTTCGCCTGCAGCTGATGGATCGCGCCGCCGCGATCACCGCCCTCGAGCGCGCGCGCCTGATGGGCCCGACGGTCGAGGGCATGCTCGATCTCGCGCTTACGTACCACCTCGCTGGCGACGTGGGCGCGGAGGTATCGGCAGCGGACGGCGCTACGGTCGTCGACCCCGGCTCGCGGGAGGCCTGGTCGACGTATGCGCACGCGCTGGCCCGGACCGACCTGATCCGGGAATGCATCGAGGCGTGCAGGCGGGCGCTGGCGCTGGGCCCCGACCCGGAGGTGTCCGAGCTGCTGGCGCGGGTCG
This sequence comes from uncultured Solirubrobacterales bacterium, assembly GCA_963806475.1. Taxonomy (GTDB): domain Bacteria; phylum Actinomycetota; class Thermoleophilia; order Solirubrobacterales; family Solirubrobacteraceae; genus Palsa-465. Next base: position 131,222 of record CAWDYK010000029.1, on the reverse strand, counting down.
AGGCGTTGACGCCCCGCGAGATCTCGGAGCGGACCGCCGCGTAGGCGCCTCGCCGCGCCCGTCAGGAGGAGGCGACCGAGCCCTCGCGCCCGCACACCGGGCAGGACTCATTCTGCTCGAGCTCGCGGCCTCCGCACAGGGGGCAGTTGTCGACCTGCTCGAGCACGCCAAGCAGCTCGCCGACCCGGCAGACGAGCAGCCGCTCCTCGTCGACCTCGATCCAGGCGCCCGCGGAGGCCGGGAACACAACGTGATCGCCCGGTCTCACCGGCATCTGCACGCCGACGTGATCCCACCAGTCGAGTCCGGGACCGACGGCGAGCACGATCCCGTGCTGGGGCGGAGGCTCGTCGGATCCCGGTGGCACGATCAGCCCCGAGCGACGGACGCGGTCGGGGTCGAGTTCCTTGATGACGACCCGGTCGAACAGGGGGCGCAGCTGGTTTCGCATCACTGCACTGATGTTAGGGCCCGCCGATGAAATAACTGCTTGTTGAGTCGTCCGAATGAGCTTCGCCTGGCTGCGTCCTCGGACCTGATCGGTCTGACCGACATGATCTGCCGGGCCGTGCTCGAGCGCGGCGACACGACCGACTCCCTGCGCTACTCGAAGGCTGTCGCCGCTCTGGGCGAGTTCACCGACGCCGCCGGCCTGCTGAGTCAATGGAGGGCGCGTTGGCCCGACCGACCTCAGCAGGCATCGTCGACGTCGTGGGACGGAGGCTCTCTGCTCCCGTTGTGGCTGTAGCCGTCGTGGCTATTCGGCGTGGCCGAACGCGGCGATCTCCTGCCTCTCCTTTTCTGAGAGCTCGCGCGGGGTCTCGCCGTGTGCGAGCTTCTCGCTTTGGACGTGGTGGCGGATCTCATCGACGATCTCGGGGTTGGCGAGCGTCGTCACATCGCCGACCTCGGCGAAGTTCGAGACCGCGGCGATCACCCGGCGCATGATCTTGCCCGAGCGGGTTTTCGGCATGTCGGTGACGATCCACACGTTCTTCGGGCGCGCGATCGACCCGATCTCCTTGACTATCGTCTGGGAGACCTTGTGCGCGACCCCGTCACTCGGCTGGAACCCTGGCTTGAGCGCCACGTACATCTCGACGGTCTTCCCGCGGATGTCGTCGATCACCGGGACGGCGGCGGCCTCGGCGACCTCTTCGACCATGATCGCGGCCGACTCGAGCTCCTTGGTCCCGAGCCGGTGGCCGGCGACGTTGATCACGTCGTCGACGCGGCCGAGGATTCGGAAGTAGCCGTCAGCGGCCTCCATCGCGCCGTCGCCGGCGAAGTACGGCCAGTCATGCCAGTCGGTGCTGTCCTTGTTGCGGTTGTACTTGGCGTAGTAGGTGTCCACGTAGCGCTCGGGCTGTCCCCAGATCGTCTGGAAGGACCCCGGCCACGGGTTGCGGATGCAGATGTTGCCCGCCTTCCCAGATCCCCTTGGGACCTCGGCGCCGGTCTCGTCGTAGATCACCGGGTAGATTCCGAGCACCCCGGGCCCGCAGCTGCCCGGCTTCATCGGCTGGAGGCCCGGCAGCGTCGAGCCGAGGAAGCCGCCGTTCTCGGTCTGCCACCAGGTGTCGGTGATCGCCGCCCGCCCCTTGCCGACCACAGCGTGGTACCAGCGCCAGACGTCGGGCTCGATCGGCTCCCCGACGGTCGTCATCGTCTTGAAGTGATAGTCGTACTTGGCGGGCTCGTCGGGTCCGAGCTTGCGCAGCATCCGGATCGTCGTCGGCGCGGTGTGGAAGATGTTCACCCCGAGCGTCTCCGCGATCCGCCACGGTCGCCCCGCGTCCGGGTAGGTCGGCACACCCTCGTACATCACGCTCGTGGTGCCCAGCGCCAGCGGCCCGTAGACGATGTACGAGTGACCGGTGATCCAGCCGATGTCCGCAAAGCACCAGTACACGTCGTCGGGGTGGATGTCCTGGTAGTACTTCGACGTGCCGGTCACGTACGACAGATAGCCGCCGGTCGAGTGCTCGCAGCCCTTCGGTCGGCCAGTCGTGCCGCTCGTGTACATCAGGAACAGCGGCGCCTCCGACGGCATCGACACCGGCTCCACCGTCTGGCCGCGATACTGCTCGAGCAGCTCGTCGATGAAGAAGTCCCGACCCTCGACCATCGGGCTCTCCGAGTGGTATTCGCCCGGGTGCCGTCGCCACACCAGCACCTTCTCGACCTCGACGCCCTCCGCACGGGCGGCCGCGATCGCCTCATCCGCCTTGACCTTGTGATCGATCAGCTGGCCGTTACGGGAGTAGGCGTCCATCGTCACGAGGATGTTGCTGTTGGAGTCGGCCATCCGGTGACCGCACGCGGCGCCCGCGAACCCGCCGAACACCTCGCAATGGATCACCCCCATCCGCGCGCACGCCAGCATCGACACCGGCAGCTCGGGCACCATCGGCAGATGGAACGTGACCCGATCGCCGGTCTGCACGCCAGCGAAGCCGCGCAGCAGCGCGGCAAACTCGTTGACACGGCGATGAAGGTCCTCGTAGGTAATCTCCTGCGTCTCCTCGTGCTCGGGCTCGGGCACCCAGATCAGCGCGTTCTCCTTCCCCCGAGAATCGAGATGGCGATCGACGCAGTTCACCGATGCGTTCAGCCGACCGCCGACCCACCACTTCCAGAACGGCGGGTTGCTCGTGTCGACGATCGTGTCCCACTTCTTGTCCCACTGCAGCATCTCGGCGTACTCGATGAAGCAGTCCGGGTAGTGCTCCTCGCTGAAGCGCTCGAGAATCGCGGGATCGTTCGCGTTCGCTTGCGGAACAAACGATTCCGGCGGCGGGTAGTACTCCTCCTCGCGCCAGTGAACCGCGATCTGCGCCTCCGACACTCCGGCCTCACGAACCTCCGCCTTCGACGGTGCCTGACCCTCTACTCCCATTGTTCAACCTCCTAGCGAAACATAGGATCTGTGATCGCTGCAGCGCGCGACGCGCACACACCCCGCCGGCGCGGCAGCACAGACGCGCTCGACAGGCGCGCATGGACACGGTCCGCTCAAGCGACGCCGTCGCGGGAGAACGCGCGCTGTCGCTCCGGGTATGCAGAGCTGCTGGGCCCCGAACGAGCGATCTTGCGAAACAACATCCACGTGCATCGCGTCCCTCTCGCACCCCAACAACGTTGTCGCGGGGCATCGCATGATCAGCAAACTCTTGCGAAGACTGAGGTAAGTCTACCCGAGCAGGCCAATGGTTCCGGAATTCTTACCACACGGAGCGAGGGAGCAGGATGACCAGAGCCCGACGCTGATGGAGAATTGGTGACCCCCACGAGATCAGAGTGCGGATGGTCGGGCGTAGAGCAGCGCTTCCTCCGCCCGACACGACGCGGTAAAGGAGCTCCCGTGCACGACCAAGAGTTCACGCAATCGTCGGCGCCCGAGGTGGCGTCGAACCCGTCCAGCGCACGCCTTCACCCCTCGGCCTCCTACAGCTTCACGATGCGGTTGCGCATGCCCCAGCACGCAGCCGCGTTCGCGCGGATCGCTGCGGCGATCGCGGACACCGACGCGACATTGGGTGCGATCGACCTGGTTCGCGTCGAGTCCGAGCTGGTCGTTCGCGATGTGACGGTCGCGTGCGTCGACGCCGCGCACGCCGAGGCGGTGGTCGGCGCGGTCCGCGAGCTCGAGGGCGTGCGCGTGGACAGCGTCTCCGACCGGACATTCCTGATGCACAAGGGCGGCAAGATCGAGATTAACGCGAAGCTGCCGATCAAGACCCGCGATGACCTGTCGATGGCGTACACGCCCGGGGTCGGACGGGTGTCGATGGCGATTCACGAGGATCCCGCGAAGGCGTGGGCGTTGACGATCAAGGGCAACACGGTCGCGATCGTCTCCGATGGCACTGCAGTGCTCGGCCTCGGCGACATCGGCCCCGACGCGGCGATGCCGGTGATGGAGGGCAAGGCGATGCTGTTCAAGGAGTTCGCCGGCGTCGACGCGTTCCCGCTGTGCCTCGATACCAAGGACGTCGAGCAGATCGTCGCGTTCGTCACAGCGGCCGCGCCCGCGTTCGGGGGCGTCAACCTGGAGGACATCGCCGCGCCACGCTGTTTTGAGATCGAACGCCGGTTGCGCGAGACGCTCGCGATCCCGGTGTTCCACGACGATCAGCACGGCACCGCGATCGTCGTGCTCGCCGCGCTGCTCAACGCGCTGAAGGTCGTAGACAAGCGCGCCGACGAGATCACCGCCGTGATCGTCGGCGCCGGCGCGGCCGGCGTCGCGTGTGCCGACATCCTGCTCGCTCAGGGCGTCGGCGACGTGATCGTGTGTAACCGCCGCGGCGCGCTGTATGCCGGTGCCGAGCATCTGGACCCCGAGCGGGCGGCGCTCGCCGAGCGCACCAACGAGCACCGGCGCCGCGGCACCACCGATGACGTGCTCGAGGGCGCCGACCTGCTGCTCGGCGTATCCGGACCAGGCGCCGTGTCACCGGCCGCGGTCCGGCGGATGGCCCCACGGGCGATCGTGTTCGCGATGGCCAACCCAGTGCCCGAGGTACACCCCGAGCAGGTCCGCGGCGATGTCGCGATCATCGCCACCGGCCGCTCCGACTACCCCAACCAGATCAACAACGTGCTCGCGTTCCCCGGGGTGTTCAAGGGCGCGCTCGAGGTGCGCGCACGGACGATCAACGAGGAGATGAAGCTCGCCGCTGCCCAGGCGATCGCGCGCGTCGTCCCCAGTGAGGACTTACACCCCGACTACATCATCCCGTCCGTCTTCAACCGCCAAGTCGCCGAGTCCGTGGCCCTCGCGGTCGCCGACGCCGCCGTCAGCAGCGGCGTGGCGCGCCGCGACCGAGGCGCGCAGCCCCGGGAGCCAACAACCCCGCTCGAAGAGATCCGCTGAGCATCCGCACTCGACGCTCGAGGCGGTGGTAAGCCTCGTCCACTTGAACTGAACTGAGTGAGCCGCTCACCAGTTCACCAGGGCTCGGTCGAAATATCCGAGGCGGCTCGTAGGCTGCCGCTGATGCGATTGATCGTTGCCCGCTGCTCGGTCGACTACACGGGCCGGCTCACCACGCATCTCCCAGAGGCTGTACGGCTGCTGATGATCAAGGCCGACGGCACCTTCATGATCTGGGCCGATGGCGGCGGGCCCAGCGTCAAGCCGCTCAACTGGATGACGCCGCCGACCGTAATCGAGGAATCGGCGGGCGCGATGATCGTTCGCAAGCGTGCCGGGTCGTCGGAGGACCGGCTCGAGATCGCAATCGCCGAGGTGCTCTCCGACGTCAGCCATGACATGGGGGTTCCGGGCGAGGACGCCGCGCTCGCCAAGGACGGGGCCGAGGCTCACCTGCAGGAGCTGCTGGCCGAGCAGCCGCGATGGTGTGGGGAAGGGTTGCGGTTGGTGCGCCGGGAGTGGCCGACGGATATCGGGCCGGTCGATCTGATGTGCCGCGACGGCGACGAGCGCTGGGTGGCGGTCGAGATCAAGCGCGTCGCCGGGGTCGAGGCGGTCGAGCAGCTGACGCGCTATCTCGAGCGAATCCATCTCGATCCGGCGTTCGAGAGCTGCCGGGGCGTGCTCGCCGCACAAGTGATCAGGCCGCAAGCCCGGGTGCTGGCGCAGGCGCGCGGGATCGATTGCGTCGAGGTCGAGCTGGCGGTGCTGCGGGGCGAGCGCGAGCCAGAGCTGCGATTGTTTGCGGCATGACCAACCCTACCTCATCCCGGTTCGCTGCATGAACGGCACCGGAGCAGTTCTCACGGAAGCGCGCGGGCGCGTGTTCGTCATCACGATCAACCGCCCCGATCAGCGAAACGCAATCAACGCGGCCGTCGCAAACGGCATCGCGGACGCTTTGGACCACCTCGACGGTTCGGCCGATCTCTCGGTGGGCGTGCTGACGGGCGCGGGCAAGGGCTTCTCCGCGGGAATGGACCTGAAGGCGTTTGTCGCCGGGGAGTCATCGTGGGTGGGCGACCGCGGCTTCGCCGGGATCGCGCAGCGCTCGGCCGCCAAGCCGCTGATCGCCGCGGTTGAAGGTTTCGCGATGGCCGGCGGTCTCGAGGTCGCGCTGGCGTGCGATCTGATCGCAGCATCTCGCGGCGCGCGGCTCGGCATCCCCGAGGTCAAGCGCTCGCTGGTTGCCGCCGGCGGCGCCCTGCTTCGGCTGCCGCGGGTGCTGCCGCGAACGATCGCTATGGAGCTCGCGCTGACCGGCGACCCGATCCTCGCGGAGCGGGGCTATGAGCTCGGGCTGGTCAACCGCCTGACTGAGCCCGGCGGGGCGCTCGACGCGGCGCTCGAGCTGGCCCAGACGATCGCCGCCAACGGGCCGCTGGCGCTCACGGCATCTAAGCGGATCCTCGTCGAGTCCGTCGACTGGCCCGACTCCGAGTTCTTCGCCAGACAGAACGAGATCGTGGGGCCGGTGATGACCTCCGAGGACGCCCGCGAGGGCGCCACGGCGTTTGCCGAGAAGCGCGCGCCGGTGTGGCAGGGTCGCTGACCACCGACGAGGCCCACCGCCTGGCCCGGACGAACGGGTTCTCGAGACCCCTGTACGCGATCGTGCGCACGATCGCGGTGCCGTTCACGCGGATCTACTTCCGCCTCCGGATCGAGGGGGCCGAGTGGATCCCGGCTTCGGGCGCGGCGATCATCGCCCCGAACCACAAGAGCATCTGGGACTCGTTCTTCATCGCCGCCGCGACCAAGCGGCGCCTGCGGTTCATGGGCAAGTCCGAGCTGTTCGAGGGTCCGTTCGGCCGGACGCTCGTCCGGCTCGGGGCGTTTCCGGTGAGGCGCGGGCAGGCTGATGAGGAGGCGCTCGAGACGGCCCGGATGATCCTCCGCGAGGGCGGGTTGCTGTCGCTGTTCCCCGAGGGCACCCGGTTCCGGTCTCCCGCCACGCTCGGGACGCCGCGGCGAGGCGCCACGCGGCTCGCGCTCGAGACCGGGGCTCCGCTGATCCCGGCGGCGATCACCGGAACCGAGCGGCTGTTCCTCGGGCCGGTGCCGAAGCCGAAGCGGGTCCAGCTTGCGTTCGGCGAGCCGATCCCCGTGCAGGGGATCGCCCCCACTTCCGAAGCCGCGACCGAGCTGCTCTCCGAGCAGCTGTGGCCGGAGGTGAGCGCCGAGTTCTCGCGGCTGCGGGGTCGGCCGGGGTTGATCGTGGCGGGGCTGGCGGCGCTGGGACTCGCGGGGTACGCCGCCCGGCGGCGCCCCGTGGCGGAGCGGCGGCGTCCCGCGAGGGGGCTGCGGCGTCCCGCGGGGGCGCGGCGGCGTGCCGTGGGGGCGCGGCGGCGTGCCGTGGGGGCGCGGACCGGGCGATCGAAGCGACACTGGCCGGGTCGTGCGTGACCCGGGCGATCGAAGCGGCACGCCGGCTGTGGGCAAGAGTTCGTCGTGCATCAGCCGCCGGCGTCGGCGCCCCAGAGCGTCGCTACGACCGACCGGGAGCCGCCTCGGTTGCGGTGCTCGCAGAGGTAGACGCCCTGCCAGGTGCCGAGCGCCAGCCGTCCGCGGTTCACCGGGAGCGTCAGCGACGGACCGAGCAGCGCCGCCTTCACGTGGGCGGGCATGTCGTCGGGGCCCTCGAGCGTGTGGGTCCAGTACGACGCGCGTTCCGGCACCGCGTGGTTGAACCAGGTCTCGAAGTCCCGGCGGACGTCCGGCGAGGCGTTCTCGTTCAGCGCAAGCGAGGCCGACGTGTGCTGGATCAGCAGGAGCAGCAGCCCGACCGGGATGTCGTTCAGCTCGGGCAGAGCTGCCAGAACCTCGCGCGTGACGAGATGAAAGCCGCGCGGGCGCGGCTCGAGGTCAATGTTCCGTTGGATCCACATGGCGGTCACGCATCCTCAGGCAGACGCGCTACCCGCATGTCCACGCGTGAACCCCGGAACGGGACGCCCTCGCGCTCGAGCAGCTCACGCTGGCGCTCGCCCTTCGCCAGCGAGCCGTCCGCGCGCACGATCCGATGCCAGGGAACGGAGGCGTCGTCGCAGGCGCTAAGCACCGCGCCGGCAACCCGTGGAGCGCCGGGCCACACATCGCCGTAGGTGCGGACGAAACCTGGGGGCGTCGCGCGAACGCGATGAAGGACTTGACGCTCGCGATCGGGCGGCATGACACGGGAGCATACGGGCGCGGCTCACCGCATCCTGATATCGTCCGCGCAGCCGAATTCCCCTGCTATCAGGGGAAACGGGGGACCCACCCACCCATCCACCCACCCACCGAGAGGTCTCCCGGGGCGAATCGCGGCTTGATGTCCGCGTAGCGCTTTACATAACGGCGAGCCCGACAGCTACACCGCGCAGGCCTCACCTCGAATGAGCTTCCGCCGGCGAACTCATCCACGACGAATTGCGGCTGCAATCGTTCTTGCAGCCGCGGCGCTGAGCGCGGTGTTGGCCGCGGCGGCGCTCGTGCGGCTGTCGCCCGCGTCGGCGAGCAGCCTCGACCAGCTGAACTCTCAGCTCGGCGCCCAGCAGGCACGCCAGCAGAGCCTGTCCGCCAGCGTCGGAAGGCTCTCGAACCTGATCGGCTCACTCGACTCGGAGATCTCGCTGGTGCAGTCGCGTGAGGCAGCCGTGCGGTCTGATCTCGACCGGGACCGCACGGCGCTGCTGGCGGCACAAGCGGCGCTCAGGCGCGAGCGCGCCCGGCTGGCGATGCTCCGCGCCCGGCTCGCCCGAGCTCAGATTCAGCTGGCGCGCCAGCTCGTGAGCAGATACGAGGGGGATCGGCCTGACCTGGTGACGGTGGTTCTCGACGCGCACGGGTTCAGCGATCTGCTCGAGCGCCTCGACTTCCTTCGCCGGGCAGAGCAGCAACAGCAATCGGTTATCACCCTCACCCGCGTGGCCAAGGCGCAGGCCGCCGCGGCGGCCCGTCGGCTGGCGAAGCTGGAGGCGCGCGATCGGCAGATCACCGAGGCGGAGGCGCTGCGGGCGCGGGCGCTCGCGGGTATGAATGCGCTGCTTCAGTCGAAGCAATCGGCGCTGGCCAAAGCGCGTGCCGCGCAACAGGCTGCGCTGGCCGCGAGCAGAGCGCAAGGGCGCCGGCTGCAGTCCCAGATATCGCGCATCCAGGCTCAGCAGGCCGCGGCTCGCGCGGCCGCCAGCGCCGCGGCCGCCGCCGGCAGCTCGGGGGCACCGGCGGCCACCGGCCCGGCGCTCGGGCCCTCGGGCGGTTGGGCCATCCCCTACGCGATCGTCCTGTGCGAGTCCGGCGGGCAGAACCTGCCGCCTAACAGCGCAGGCGCGTCCGGCTACTACCAGATCATCCCAGGCACCTGGGCGACGTACGGAGGGACGGGGCCCGCCGCCTACCTTGCGAGCAAGGCAGAACAGGACGCCGTCGCCGCTCGGATCTGGGACGGTGGTCGCGGCGCCTCGGCGTGGGTTTGCGCGGGCATCGTGGGCATTCACTGAGCTGAAAGAGCTTCGTCGGATCCGAACCCGAGCCGCCGCCTGCATCATGGTCCGCTCACACGGACGCGCGGGCGTGCTCGTCAGGACTGAGCCGTTCGCCAGTCGGGCGTGGTTTCGAGCCGCCTGCGCTTGGCGGCGACCGCAAGCTGGTCCAGGTGCGCGAGCGCCTGACCTGAGCCGAACGCCACGCACGTGAGCGGTGACTCGGCGCTGAACACCGGCATTCCCGTCTCGGCGGCGACCAAATCCGCGAACCCGCGAATCAGCGTCCCTCCGCCCGCCAGCAGGATCCCGTCGCGCGAGACATCGCTGGCGAGCTCGGGCGGTGTCTGCTCGAGCGTGTCCTTGATCGCCTGGACGATCTCGCGAACGGGCGACATGATCGCGGCCCGGACTTCCTCGCTGTGGAGCTCGACGGCGGTCGGAAGGCCGGTGATCAGATGGCGGCCGCGAACATCGACCGTCTCCTCGGGATGGAGCTCCGTGACCGAGCCGAGCGCGATCTTGATCGTCTCTGCCGTGCGCGATCCGATCGCTAGGTGGTATTGACCACGCAGATAGGACGTGATCGCGTCGTCCATCTCGTAGCCGCCCACGCGGACCGAGCGAGAGATGACGATACCTCCTAGCGAGATCACGGCCATCTCGCTGGTACCGCCTCCGACGTCGACGACCATCCGACCGACCGGTTCCTCGATCGCGAGCCCGGCGCCGATCGCGGCGGCGATCGGCTCCTCGATCAGGTGCACGCGCCGTGCGCCCGCCGCGAGCGACGCCTCCTCGACGGCGCGCTTCTCGACCTCGGTGACGCCGGAGGGGGCGCATACGATCAGCCGGGGGTGCGCCAGCCGGCGGTTGAGCACCTTGCGGATGAAGTAACGCAGCATCTCCTCGGTGACCTCGAAGTCGGCGATCACGCCGTGGCGCAGCGGGCGCGTGGCGGAGATCGTGGCCGGCGTGCGGCCGATCATCCGTTCGGCGTCGGAGCCGACCGCGTGGACCTCGCCGGTGGCGACGTCCGAGGCGACCACCGAGGGCTCGGAGACGACGATGCCGCGATTAGCCACGTACACAAGCGTGTTCGCCGTGCCGAGATCGATCGCCATGTCATGGACGCCGACGGTCGGCGCCAGATGGCGGCGGGAAGTGTCGCGACGTGAGCCGTCTCTACGAAAGCGGATGCCACAAGGGTGCCAGACCCGGCGCCGAGCCGGAGCCCGGGGCCGAGTCTGGCGTTCGATTGGCGGCCGCGAGCGCCTCTCCGGAAGTTGTCGAGGCTCCGCCTGACCCCGGCACGCCGACGCCCGGTGCGTGGGCCTAACGCTCGCCCGGCGGCTTACGCGGGTACTGCGAGACGGGCTCGTCGACGTCGAGCGCGGTCATGACGATCCGATGCTGCTCCTGCGCGTGAGCGATCGGGTAGCCCTCGCCGGACGCAGCGCGCTCCGGCCGTCCGACGTATCCGAAATCGAGATGTTCGGGGAGGATCTGTAGCAGTCGCGGCGACATGTGGGCGCGAGCACCCATGTTGCGCGGCTCCTCCTGTGCCCACACGACCTCGGTGAGCCGCGGGTATCGCGCGACCAGCGACAGGATCTCGGCCTGCGGGAACGGATACAGCAGCTCGACCCGTCCGATTGCAACCCTCGGGTTGTCCTTCCGTGCCGCATGGCCGACGACGTCGAAGTAGATCTTGCCGCTGCAGAGGATCAGGCGGGTCACCTGCTCGGGGTCGACGTCCGGCTCGGGGAGGACCGGTTGGAAGCGGCCCTCGGCGAGCTCCGAGATGTGGCTGGTAGCCTGCGGCAGCCGCAGCAGCGACTTCGGCGTCATGATCACGAGCGGCCGCTGCTTGGCGATCCGCGCCTGGCGGCGCAGCAGGTGGAAATACTGGGCCGGCGTGGTGCAGTTGGCGACGCGGATGTTGCCCTCGGCGGCGAGCTGGAGGAAGCGCTCGAGCCGCGCCGAGGAGTGCTCGGGACCCGAGCCCTCGTACCCGTGTGGGAGCAGCATCGTCAGGCGCGAGGTCTGGCCCCATTTCGCCAGCCCGGAGACGATGAACTGGTCGATGATCACCTGTGCGCTGTTGACGAAGTCTCCGAACTGAGCCTCCCACAGGACGAGCGTCTCGGGGCCCTCCTGCGAGTAGCCGTACTCGAAGCCGAGGCAGGCCGTCTCCGACAACGGGCTGTTGTGCAGCTCCATCGGCGCGAGCGCGCCCGGTAGGTGTTGCAGCGCGCAGTATTCCTGGCCGGTCTTCGCGTCGTGCAGCACCAGGTGGCGCTGGCTGAAGGTCCCTCGCTCGGCGTCCTGACCGGTGAGGCGGATCGGGATCCCTTCGGTCAGCAGCGAGGCGAACGCGAGCGCCTCGGCGTGTGCCCAGACGATCCCGCCGGGACGAGTTGTGGCGTCGTCGGGCGACCCGGCCTCGCTCGCGAACGCCTGGCGGCGCTGGTCGAGCTGGCGCACGAGCTTCGGATGAACTGTGAACCCGTCGGGAACCGACAGAAGCTCGTCGTTCAGCACGCTCAGGCGATCGACGGACACCGCAGTCTTGACCTCGGGCGAGGCCGTGCGGTCGAGCTGGTACTCGCCGGTCGCGTGATCGATCTCCTTGGCGGCGGCGATCCGCGCCTTCAGCTTTTGGTGCTGGTCGGTGAGCACTCCCCAGACCCGATCAGTCATCTCCGAGGTCTCCTCCTCGGTGACGACACCCTGCTGGATCAGCTGTCTAACGAACAGCTCGCGCACCGGCGGGTGCTTGCGAATCGCCTGGTACATCTCGGGCTGGGTATAGGCGGGCTCGTCTGCCTCGTTATGGCCGAAGCGCCGATAGCCGATCAGGTCGATCAGCACGTCGTGGCCGAACTCCTGGCGGAACGCGAACGCGAGACGCACGGCCGACACGCTCGCCGCGACGTCGTCGGCGTTGACGTGGACGATCGGGATGTCGTAGCCCTTGGCGAGGTCCGAGGCCCAGGTGGTAGAGCGCGCGTCATCCGGATCGGTCGTGAACCCAACCTGGTTGTTCTGGATGATGTGGATCGTGCCGCCGACCGTGTAGCCGTCGAGCGCCTGCAGGTTCAGGGTCTCGGCGACGATCCCCTGTCCCGGGAACGCCGCGTCGCCGTGGAGGATGATCGGGATCGCGGCATTCGTGTCCTGATGGGCGTGCGAGCCCTGTCGCGTCGTCTGCACCGCCCGGGTCGAGCCCGACGCGACGGGCGCGACGAACTCGAGGTGCGATGGGTTCGACTCAAGACGCACGATGATCGACTCGCCCCCGGAAATCTGGTAGGCGCCCTGCGCGCCGTGGTGGTACTTGACGTCGCCGGTGCCGCCCTGCGGGATCGTCGTGATCGGATCGAGCGTCGAGGTCCCCTCGAACTCCGCGAAGATCGTGTCGTACGGCCGCCCCAGGTTGTGCGCAAGGATGTTCAGCCGCCCGCGGTGCGCGGTCCCGATCACGACCTCCCGCGCCCCGCGCGTCGCCGCGAGCTCGATCAGCTCGTCAAGCATCGGCACGGTCATGTCGAGTCCCTCGATCGAGAACTGCTTCTGGCCTAGGTAGGCCTTGTGCATGAAGCGCTCGAGCGCGTCGACCTCGGTGAGGCGCCGGAGCAGCGCCTTCTGCTCTTCATTGGTCAACGGCCGCCGGAACGTGCCGGACTCGATCGCCTCGCGGAGCCATAGGCGCTGCCTGTGCGATGCGATGTGCTCGATCTCGTAGGCGATCGGACCGCAATAGGTCTCGCGGAGGTACGGCAGCGCTTCGGCGAGCGTCGCGCCGGGGACGTACATGCGCAGGATCTGCGCGGGAATCTTCGCCATCAGCTCTTGCGTGAGGCCGAGCGGCGCGGGATCGAGCGCGGGATCGCCCTCGGGTTCGCGGCCGAGCGGGTCGAGCTTGGCGACGAAGTGGCCGTGAGTACGATGCGCCTTCAACAGCGAGATCGCGGCCTGCATCGCCTGCAGCAGCTCCTCGTCGGCCGCAGCCGGCGCCGGGGTGGGAGCTGCCGGAGGGGCGGGAGCGGCCGGAGGGGCGGCCGCAGCAGCGGCGGCCGGCGCCGGGGGCGGGGACAGCTCCGGCAGCTGCACGCCGAGGTCGGCGAACACACGCTCGTAGAAGCCATCCTGGCCGTGAAGCAGCGCCTCGACGCGCTGCAGGAATCGACCCGACTCGGCGCCCTGGATGATCCTGTGGTCGTAGGTGGAGGTCATCGTCATGACCTTCTCGGCGCCGATCATCCGGCCGACATTGCCGAGACCGCCCGGATACGCGATCGAGCCGGTGGCGACGATCGTCCCCTGTCCAGTCATCAGCCTCGGCACCGAGGCGATCGTCCCGATCCCACCGGGATTGGTCAGCGACAGGTTGGCGCCCGTGAGGTCATCGGCGGTCAGCGTGTTCGTCCGAGCCTTGTCGACGAGCGCGTTGTAAGCATCGAGGAACTCCTGGAACGACAACCGACCCGCGTCGCGGATCACCGGAACCATCAGCGTGCGCGAGCCGTCCTTCTTCTCGACGTCGACGGCGAGCCCCAGGTTGACCGCGCCATCGTCGACGCGGTGGGGCTTCCCGTCGATCTCGGCGAAGTGGTGCGCCATCACCGGCATCTCCTCGGTGGCGACGCGCGCGATCGCGTGGGCGATCAGATGCGTGAACGAGACCCGCCTCCCGGCATCCTTCAGCTGCGCGCGCCTCGCGTCGAGGACGGTGACGGTGATCGTCCGAAACGATGTTGCGGTCGGGATCGACCGGCTCTCGTCCATGTAGCGCGCAAGCACCGCGGCGCCGCCTCTGATGGGCTTGGTGACAGGTTCGCCCGCCGGGGGCCGAGCAGGGGCCGCTCGAGCGGGAGCCACCAGCGCCGGGGTCGCCGGTGCCGGAGCGCTCGGTGGGACAGCCGTCGCCACGGGCGCCGTCGGGGCGCCGTTGCCGGCGGCGGCCGCGAGCACGTCGGCCTTGAGGATGCGTCCGCCGCGGGCGCTACCTTGCACGCGGGACAGGTCGACGCCCGCTGATGCGGCGACCCGTCTAGCAACTGGCGAGGCGTTTGCGCCGTCCCCGTCGCCTGCGGGGACGGGGGGGCCGGTGGCGGCGGGGCCAGCGGTGTCCATGGCCGCAGCGGCAGGGCCCGTGGCGGCGGGACTACCAGCGCCGCCCATGGCAGCAGAGCCAGCGCCGGCAGTCATGCGCGCGATGACCTGGCCGACGGTAACCGTGTCGCCCTCGGCGGCGAGGATCTCGGTGATCGTCCCGGAGGTGGGCGCCGGAAGCTCCATGTCGACCTTGTCGGTCGAGATCTCGACGACCGTGTCGCCGTCCTTGACCTGGTCACCCACCTTGACGGACCACTCGAGGATCGTGCCCTCGGTGACCGATTCGCCGCCGGTGGGGGTGACGATGTCGATCGTCTCGCCGATGGTGGCGTCGGTCGCGGCGGCGACCTCCGCCTCGGTGGTAGCGGCTGCGAGCGCCTCCTGCGGCGTCGCAGGTGGGGACTCGGCGGACACGGGGGTGGGCAGCGGGTTGCCGCCATTCGTCGAGATCTCGGCGAGAAGCTCGCCGACCGCGACGGTGTCGCCCTCCGCCGCGTGGATCTTCACGACGGTGCCGGCAACGGGCGCGGGGACCTCGGCGTCGACCTTGTCGGTGGAAATCTCGACGAGCGTCTCGTCGGCTTCGATCGAGTCGCCCTCCTGCTTGCGCCATTCGAGGATCGTGCCTTCGGCCACGGAATCACCCATGGCCGGCATCAATACCTGCACAGTGCCTGCTTCCACCGCCATCGCGGTCCTCAACTGTAACGCGTGGTCAGCGACGTTCTACGCCTGTCGGCGATGACGAACCCGATCGACCCGGCGAACGGTCCGAGGCCGCCGAGGACGGCGACGGTGACCGCGAGCCAGAACGGAATGATGCGCGCTCGCGCGGCCACGATGCAAACCAGTGACATGCCGATCCACATCAGTCCGTGGGTGAGGCCGAGGATGAACGTCAGGGGCTCCGGCTTTCCGGCGACGAATGCGCATACGAGCAGCGCCAGATACACGGCGGAGTGCGTGAACGAGACCGCCTCGAGGCGGCGAAAGGTGATCGCGCTCACGCGTCGCAGAGCATCAGCGCCATCCGGCGCAGCGGCTCGTCACCCTGTTCGGGCCACCGCGTGACGTCCTCCGGCCACCAAGCGTAGTCGTCGTGCTCGTGATCGGGGGTCACCATCGCGCCGTCCGGTAGCCAAGCCTGCCCGACCAGCAGCGCGACCTCGCTCGGGAGCAGCACGAGTGCCTCGATCCGCATCCGCTCGGCATCGACCGACCATTCCTCGCGAAGCTCGCGCGCCATCGTGCAAGCCGGGTTCTCGTCGACCTCGACGGAGCCGCCCGCGCCCAGTGCCCAGCGGCTGGCCCAGGACGCAAGCCAGGGCGCCCGCCTGCCGGCCAGCCAGCGGCCGTCGGCGGCTCTGACCACACACAAAACTGAGAGGCTCCGGGCCGCATCCTCGGGGGTCAGGCGAAGGGCCCACCGCACTGGCTGCAGCTCGAGGCGCAGGCCACCGTCGATTGCCTCGTACCCGGCAAGCCGCCCCGCGAGCCCGTCGTGGCTCGGAGAGCCGCGCTCGCGCAGCTCGTGCAGCGCCTCATCGGCGGCGGCGGTCGCGCTGGGCGACGCGTCGAACTCGTCTTGGCGCCAGCTCACCTCGATCTGGACCGGATCCCAGGGACCGCGCGCGAGTAGGGCTGGTGCTGTTGGCACCCGCTAAAAGGTAGCGGGGTAGGCTGCGCCCCCGTGCCAGGAATGCTGAACCGACGACTCAAGCATTGGGGCTGCTGCGACGACCATGGGCTGCGGCTGTTCTCCCGCATTCCGCGCCGGTCGCCTGCGCCCCCTAGCGAGGCATTGACCGAACCGCCCCCCGGGGCGATCGCTCTGGAGCTGCGCTCACGAACCGGCGAGATCCGTTATCGCCGTTTCCTCGTCGATCCGATCCCGCAGACGCTCGAGACCGGCGATGATCAGGGGCGCCTTCGGCGGATCCCGTTCGCTCCGCCGTCGGGTTCGTTTTCCGCTGTCGTGGTTCCCCCGGAGCCGGGCGATGTCGTCGTCGTGTCGGCGGGACCCGCGGTGCGCTTTGCCCAGCCGGGACTTCGCGCCGCGCCAGGGCCGCCGGCGTGGCGTGAGCTCCTGCGCACGAGCGCGGAGCGTCCCTGATGGGCACGAGCGACGGCACCGTGCTCGGCACGACCAAGGTCGTGGACCACGGGCCGGACGAGGACAAGTGGTGTCTGCTGATCGCCGGCGACGGCTTCACCGCGACCGAGCAGAGCGCCTTCCGGACCGCAGTCGATGACTTCGCCTCCTATCTCGAGGACCATCTCACCGGCCCGGCGAACTGGGAGAAGGCGAACGTCATCCGGCTCGACGTCGAGTCCGACGAATCCGGCGTCGATACTTCCAGCACCGCGGTTGACACGTATTTCGACGCGTCGCTGGGCTCGGGCGCCGTCGCACGCGCGCTCACAATCGACCAAACGACCGCGATCGACACCGCGAACGCGCAGTTTCCGGAGTGGGACGCGATGCTCGTGCTCGCCACCCCCGAGCGCGGCCACACAGACGGCGAGGCGCTCGCCGGGAGCCGGCGGACCCCGAAGATATGCGTTGAGCCGTTGGCGGCGTCGGCCAGCATCGTGGCGGCGCCAGGCGCGAGCAACCGGTGGTGTTCATCGGCCCGTACGAGCACCACTCGAACGAGCTCCCCTGGCGCGAGTCCGCCGCCGAGGTCATCACGATCCACGAGGACGCCGACGGGCGCTTGGACATCGACCACCTCGACCACGAGCTCCGCCGCCACGCCGAGCGGCCGCTGAAGATCGGCAGCCTCTCGGCTGCCTCGAACGTGACCGGCATCATCACCGATGTCGACCGCGCCGCGGGTGTGCTGCGCCGCCACGCCGCGCTCTCGTGCTGGGACTACGCGACGGCGGGCCCGTATCTATCGATCGACATGGCCGGCAAGGACGCGGTGTTCCTCTCCCCGCACAAGTTCGTCGGCGGCCCCGGCACCCCGGGCGTGCTGGTCGTCAAGCGCGCGCTGCTGCGCAACCGCGTGCCATCGGTGCCCGGCGGCGGAACGATCCTGTTCGTCAGCCCGCGCGGCCACACGTACGACCCCGACCCGGTGATCCGCGAGGAGGGCGGGACGCCGGCGATCGTCGAGTCGATCCGGGACGCCGGCTGAGGCGCCGGATTGGGAGACGATCACCTCCTCCCAGTACATGCGGCGCCGCGTCGCCACGACCGCCACCGTCTACCGCGTGATCCAGCGTGCCGTACGCGCGCGCCTCGCGGCGGCCGGCGACTGGCCTATCCGAACGCTGTCTGGCGTCGGCGAAGAAGCGCGCCTACTCGTCTTGTTTGGGCTCGACTGTTGGCCAGTCGATCTTCTCGGCGAGTTGTGGCGGACCGATATCGATCAGAGCGCTGGACTGGATGGGACGATAGGTGCCCTGCTCGAGTGCGAGCCAGTCCACGGTCCGTTTATGTGGGTCGATGATCAGCAGCTCATCGACGTGGTGGGCGGCGTAGAACGGCAGCTTCTCCCAGGTCTCATCGCCGGGGGAGACGATCTCGACCACCAGCGCAGCCGTCGAGTGCCATATCCCTCGCGGGCGGCCGCGGTGAAGGCCACCGTCAGGCACGCGGAAGTCGTGCTCGGACTGGCCGATGTTGAACTCGTGCATCGCGATTGTCAGCCCGGCCTGATCCGCGAGCGGCCCGAGCAGCCGCGCCAGCTGCGTCGCGATCTCAGCGTGCTCGAAGCTTGGCGCCGGAATCATGTGCAGCACACCCTCCCACACCTCGTCGAGGCGATCGAGCCCGGAGCGTCGGCGGCGCTCAAGCAGCTCCTGAAGGCCGGCCGAGCGAGGATCAAGAATCACGGTGCGCGTCGATTCCAAGCGTACCCCGTCTCGCACGGGCGGCGGCTCGGTGACGGTGCGCGAAGGGGTTCGGCTGTCCCAAGCCACGGTGAGTCTTCTAGCGACACGTCGCCAGGTGTCATCAGCCCCAACAGATGGTCTGGAAACCGAGAGTGCCGGTGCCGACGCACTCCGCGTGGCGGGAGGTCGAGGCAGCAAACGAGTAAGCGGCGCAGCTCGGTCAAGCCGCCCGCGGCGGGGAGTGGGGTAGTTTTCCACTGGTGATCGGCACGGTTCCACGGATGGCGGTTGGTCGCGGGATTGGTATAGCTCGGCTGTGACAGTCGTTGAGCGCGATCGAGTTGTGGGCAGCGCGCGGGCGACGGCGCCGGAGCCGAGGCTCGTGCTGGAGTGCTTCGATCTGCATAAGCGTTTCGGCGAGCTTGAAGCCGTGCGGGGAGTCAGCTTCAGGATCGCCGAGCGGGAGACGTACGGTCTGCTCGGTCCGAACGGGGCGGGTAAGACCACGACGATCTCGATGGTCTGCGGTCTGCTCGAGCGTGACTCCGGGGAGGTGCTGGTCGCGGGCAGGCCGCTGACTTCACGAAGCGTTGAGGAGAAGCGGGCGATCGGCTACGTACCGCAGGAGCTTGCGATCTATCCGGATCTGACCGCGCGCGAGAACCTCGAGTTCTTCGCCCACCTGTACGGGCTGCCGCGGAACCGCGCCGGCGGTCGTGTGGACGAGGTCCTGGACGTGATCGGCCTGGCGGACCGGGCGGCGGAGCAGACGAAGAACTACTCCGGGGGGATGCAGCGGCGGCTGAACATCGGCATCGGGCTGTTGCACCGTCCCCAACTGCTGATCCTCGATGAGCCGACGGTCGGCGTCGATCCACAGAGCCGCAACGCGATCCTCGAGAGCGTCGAGCGCCTCTCGGGTGAGGGGATGGCAGTTCTCTACACCACCCACTACATGGAGGAGGCCGAGCGACTGTGCGACCGTATCGGGATCGTAGACCTCGGCGAGCTCAAGGCCGAGGGCACCCGAGCCGAGCTCGTGGCGCTCGTTGGGGAGCATGACCGGGTCTCCCTCGAAGGGTCGGGCGACCTCGAGGCGGCCGCGCGGGCATCCGGGTCGCTCGAGCCCGTCCGTGCCGCCGAGACTGCAGGACGGGGGGATCGAGCTGATCGTCGATCACGCCCGCAGCATCCTTCCGGAGCTGCTACGTACTGCTGCTGACGCCGGCGCCGCCGTTAGCTCGGTCGAGGTCAAGGAGCCTGATCTCGAGGCGGTCTTCCTCCATCTCACGGGCAAGGCTCTCCGTGACTGAGCCATGCGCCCGGCGCTGGTCATCCTCGGCAAGGACCTGCGCCAGCGGCTGCGCGATCGCTCCGCGCTGCTGGTGGCGGTCGTCGTCCCGCTGGTGCTCGCTTCGATCTTCGGGCTGATCTTTCACAACGCGATCGGCGGGCGCCTGTCGTTCAAGTTCGGGCTGGTCGACCAGGACCACGGGGCGGCGGCGCAGGCGTTCAACTATGCGGGACTGATGCCGCTGGAGCGTCGCGGGCTGATCACCGTGGTTCGGGAGCCGACGCTGGAGGCTGGGCGCAGCGCCGCCGACCGGAACAAGGTGGCGGCCACGTTCGTGATACCGGCGGGCTTCTCGGAGGCTGCCGGTCACGGTAGCTCGGCCTCTCTGCGGGTGATCGGTAGCGTCGATTCCACGATCGGGGTGCAGGTCGCCCAGTCGATCGCACGGTCGTTTGCCGACGTGACCGACACCGCGCGGATCGTGGCCGCGGCAACCGGCGCCAAGGGAGTCAGCGGCAGGGTGGCAGCCACGTTGCCCAATCCGATCTCGGTCGCTGACGTCTCGACCAAGAGCCGCCAGCTCGATGCGGGCACCTTCTATGCGGCGGGGATGGCGATCTTCTTCCTGTTCTTCACCGTCCAGTTCGGGATCACCAGCGTGCTGGAGGAGCGGCGTGACGGAACGCTGTCGCGGATGCTGGTCGCACCCATTCATCGCAACACCGTCCTCGCCGGTAAGCTGCTCACGAGCCTAGTGCTCGGGTTCGTGAGCATGGTCGTCCTCGCGGTGGCCACCCACTTCCTGCTCTCGGCTCACTGGGGGAACGTGCTCGGAGTGCTGATCCTGATCGGAGCCGGGGTGCTGGCCGCTACGGCCGTGATGACGCTCGTCGCCACGCTCGCTCGCACCCCCGATCAGGCACAGTCCTGGCAGACGATGGTCGCCCTCGTGCTCGGCATGCTGGGGGGTGCCTTCTTTCCGGTCGCCCAGGCGGGCGGACTGCTCGCCGCGCTCAGCCTGGCCACACCGCAGGCGTGGTTCATGCGCGGCTTGGAGAACATGACCGGCGGTGCCGGCGTCCATGCGGTCCTCGGGCCCGCCGCCGCGATCCTCGCGTTCGCCGCGATCACCGGGACGTTCGCGTTCATGCGGCTCGGACGGCTGGTGGCGCGATGAAGACAGTCACGATCGCCGCCAACGAGCTGCGCCGAATGGTGCGCTGGCGGGCCAACATCTTCTTCCTGTTCGTGCTTCCCATGTTGATCATCCTGCTGCTCGGTGCCGCGTTCGGCGGCTCGCAGAAGGCGCGCATCGGCGTACTGAACCGAGACCGTGGAGCGCTCGCGCGGCAGTTCACCGACGCGCTGGGCAATCGTCCTGCCACCCAGCTCGTTCGCTATCAGAGCTACGGCGCGCTTCAGAAGGCGGTCGCCCGCGGCGACGTCGATGCCGGACTCATAATCCCCGCCGCCTACGACACCCTCCTCGAGCATGGTCAAGCCGCGACGCTCAGCTACTTCGCTCGGCCGGACTCGGTCGCCCAGCAGCTGCGCCCGACGGTCCAGTCAGTCGCCGCGGACCAAAGCCGGATGCTCGCCGCAGCGCAGTCCCTCCAACGGCAGCTGAAGCTCCCGTTCGACAGCGCGCGCGCACGAGCAAACGCCGCTGCCGCGAGCACACCTCGGGTTCAAGTGTTCACGACCGCACCCGACGGCGCCCCGTACACGGTGACAGCAGGCCGCTTCCAAGAGGGGGCCAGCACCATGCTCGTCCTGTTCATCTTCTTCACCTCGGTGGTGACAGGAGCCGGCTTCATGATCGAGACCCGCAGGCTCGGAATCGCCCGCCGGATCCTCTCAACTCCCACCTCGACCCGCACGCTCGTCGCCGGCCAGCTGCTTGGAGGGCTCGCGGTTGCGCTCGTGCAGGCGCTGATCATCGTGGTCGGATCGATGCTGTTCTTCGGTGTCGTCTGGGGAAACGCCCTCGGCAGCGCAGCGGTAATCCTGTCCTTCTGCCTGGTCGGCACCGGCGTGGCCGTCCTCGTCGGCAGCGTCTTCGCGTCAGAGAATCAGGCCCGACCGGTGGGATTCCTACTCGGGCTCGGGCTCGCGGCCCTCGGCGGCTCGATGGCGCCACTCGAAGTGTTCCCTTCAACAGCCCGCACGATTGCGCACATCACCCCCCACGCCTGGGCCAACGACGCCTTCTCCAAGCTGCTCAAACACGGCGGGGATCTCGTCACGATCCTCCCGCAGATCGGCGTCCTGCTCGGCTTCGCCGCGCTCGCAACGGTGGTCGCGGTCCGGCGGCTGCAGCGAACGCTCACCACCTGAGCGAACATCAGACTGCCTGACCGGAACGGTCCGGCCTTAGCCGTTCTCGCTTCTGGTTTCGCTACAGCGCAGGCACTTGGACTGGCTCGCGCCGGGCCTGCCTTGCGCGGAGAGCGAGATGGACGAACGCCGTTTGATGTTGTCCGGAGAGGATGGCTGACCGCGACGACTCGGTCGCCAGATCACCGGTCGCCAGATCACATTTCCAGACGACCCGGCCGGCCTCTCAATCGAGGAACACTCACCGAGCGGGTTACGCGGCTGCTCCAACACACGCATCTGCTGCTTCGCCTGCCGGATCGCGCGCCCGGGTCCGCGTGGCTGCTGGTCTTCGTCGGGAGGGGCAGGGCTGGGCGGGTTGAATCGAGATCGCGAGCTGCCCACTGCGGGCCTGGAGGAGGAGCGGCGGTGTCAATGTCGTGTTCGGTAGTCACCACACCCGACCCCGAGTCGAACTGGCGTGCGATGTCTTCTGGCACGAGGCGCCCGGAGACGCGGTCATCGAGAATCCACGGCTCAGGCTCGAGCCGACAATGCGCGGTCCGGAAATACGCCGCGCCCATCGCTGTCCGGCTCGGCTGCCCCGCGTCCACCGGCCTACGATACTCATTCGGATGTCCGGTGCGAGGTACCTACCGCCACTGAGCCCGAGCGCGCCCGAGCACACGCCGCCGCTCGGTGCGATCGACTGCCATGCCCACGCCTTCGGACCGCTCGACCGCGCTCCAGTAGGAGAAGATCCAAGCAGAAGCGCAACCAGTCAATCGGCCTCCTGGAGCGCGGCCATGTCCTCCTCGTCGAGCGACAGCTGGGTCGCCTCGAGATTCTCATCGAAGTGCGCGATCGAGCTCGTGCCCGGGATCGGCAGCGTCACCGGCGAGCGGCGCAGGAGCCACGCCAGCGCGACCTGCGCGGGCGTGGCGCCGTGCTTGCGCGCGACTTCGTCGAGCCGACCACCTGGCTTGGCGAGATCGCCGGTGGCGAGCGGGAACCACGGCAGGAACGCCAGGCCGTCGCGCTCGCACGCCTCCAGAACACCTTCGGAGGCGCGATCGGCGAGGTTGTAGCGGTTCTGCACGGACACGATCTCGACCATCTGCCGTGCCCGGTCGAGCTGTTCGAGGCCCACGTTGCAGACGGCGGCATGGCGGATCTTGCCCTGATCGCGAAGCTCCGCGAGAGCGGCGATCGAGTCCTCGATCGGCACCTTCGGATCAACCGCGTGGAGCTGATAGATGTCGATTCGCTCGAGCTTCAGCCGCCGCAGCGAGTCATCGCAGCATCGCTTCAGGCGCTCGGGTCGGCAGTTGGGCTCCCATCGCCCGGGCCCCGAGCGCGTCAGGCCGGCCTTGGTCGCGATCACGAGATCGTCCGGGTACGGGTGCAGAGCCTCGGCGATCAGGTCCTCCGAGACCTCCGGGCCGTAGGAGTCGGCCGTGTCGATCAGGTTCACCCCCGACTGGACCACGTGCCGGAGCAGTTGGCGGGCGCCGTCAGGGTCGTCGGGCGGTCCCCAGACGCCGGATCCGGTGATCCGCATCGCGCCGTAACCGAGGCGCCGCACCTCGAGGTCGCCGCCGAGCGTGAACGTCTCGTTCTGGGTCATACGCCGGGAGCCTACTCGGGCATCGCGCGTCAGCTCGCCAGCGTGCGGTTGAAACGCCGCAGCGCGAGCGGTACGCAAGCGATTCGCCGGGCAGGCGCTCGCGTAGGGCGCTGCTGGCGGGATCCTGACCGCCCGAGCCCTTCTGGGTCTCGTCGGTCTGCGTCTGGTTGGCCGCCTGGCCGGTTAGGGTTGGGGGCGTCTCGGTTGTGGACGGGCCGGTGCGGCCGGTGGCCCATATAGTGGCTTCGGAAAGCGCGCACCGCATCTGGATCGAGGTGCTCGCCCGCATGTAAGGCGGTCTGGCAGGCTTGGTCGGTGACGATCGCGGTACTTGGACCTGGCGGCGTCGGCGGTTTCATTGGCGCCGCCCTGGCGCGCGCCGGGGACGATGTGCTGATCGTCGCGCGAGAGCCCACAGCGCAGTTGATCGAGGCCGACGGGATCCGCGTCTGCAGCGTCAGGCTCGGGGAGTTCACGGCGCGGCCGCGAGCCGCGGCGGCCTTGACCGAGCGGGTCGACGTGCTGATCGTGGCGACGAAGGCGACGAGGCTCGAGGTCGCCCTCGGGCGGATCGACGCAGATCCGGCGCTCGTGGTGCCGCTGCTCAACGGGCTCGACCACATGGTCACGCTGCGCGCCAGATTCGGAGACGCGAGCGTCGCTGCCGGCGTGATCCGGGTCGAGGCCGACCGCCCGGCGCCCGCGCGGGTCATCCAGACGAGCCCATCGATGCGGGTCGACCTGGCATCCGATCGCGCCGCGCTGGCGCCCGCGCTCGCGCGGCTGGCGGCGGCCCTCGGGCGCGCCGAGATCCCGGTCGAGATCGGGCCGGGCGAGGCGCAGATCCTGTGGTCGAAGCTGGTGCGGCTGACCGCGCTTGCGTGCACGACCAGCGCATCGGGCCAGCAGATCGGGTTTATCCGCTCAGACCCGGCGTGGCGCGTGGCATTGATCGGCTGTATCGAGGAGGCCGCCGCGGTCGCACACGCCGACGGCGCCGACATCGATCCCGCGGCACGGCTCGCCGAGCTCGATGATGCCCACCCCGGGCTCGGCTCGTCGATGCAGCGCGACATCGCGTCGGGGCGCGAGCCGGAGCTCGACGCGATCGCCGGATCAGTCCTGCGCGCGGCGGCTCGCCACAACCTTGAATGCCCGACGATCTCCCGCCTCGTCGCGGCGATCGAGCGGCGGATCCCGGGTGCAGGTCGAGAAACGCGGGCAGAGAGCCGTCGTAACTCGACCAGCTAAAGCGGGCGGGCGGACGCGCTACAACGGAGGCCGCAGGGGCGGTGGGGTCCCGCCGCCCGGCGCGTGCGCGGGCGCGATCTCCTCGGAGGCGACCGCGTCGACCACTTCTTCCTCTTCCTCGAGCGCACCAGAGTCGTGGTCGCCGTCGCAGAGGACGCGGAAGGCGCCGGTGACGCCGCCGTCGGCCTGCAGCACGATGCCGGGCAGGATCTCCTCGCCGTCCTCGAGGTCCAGGCGCTCGATGTCGAAATGGGCCATGCCGATCCCCCACGTATGGTGGCTTGGGTTCTCGCGGTCGTGGGCGGCGACGCCCTGGGCGAGCCGTTCGAGGAGGTGGCCGATCTTGCTTGCGTCCGCCATCGGTTCAGGGCTCAGGAGGCGCGCGTTCGATGATCTCGATCCGGTAGCCGTCCGGGTCACGGACGAAGCACAGCCGGTTCCCGCCCTCGCGGATCGTGTAGGGCGGGCGCTCAGGCTCGATGCCCTGGGCGGCAAGGCGCTCGAGCGTCGCGTCGAGCTCGTCGGTCGCGACCGCGATGTGGCCGTAGCCGGTGCCGATCTCGTAGGGCTCGTCGCGCCCGATGTTGTAGGTCAGCTCGAGTCGCGGCTCGGGGCCGTCGTCCGGGAGGCTCATGAACACGTTGATGGCCTCCTCGCGGATCGGCACACGGCGGCGCTCCTCGAATCCGAGCGCCTCGTAGAAGGCGACCGAGCGGTCGATCTCGAGGATCCGGTAGCAGGTGTGGATCAGCGCCACGACCGCTGAGGGTATCGTGTGCGCGCCCGACGGTCGTGCCGGCACCGGACCACCGCAATCCGGCGAGCTTCGCCGCCAGCCGCGCAGGCGGTCGCCACGGTGCCCCAGCTCTGATCCTAATACCATCGGCACGACATGATCATCGAGCGCTCGATGCACGACCAGTGGCTGTCCAACACCTACCTGGTGGCCGACGAGCAGGGCACCGACGCGGTGATGATCGACGCCGGCGGGCCGGTCGAGCCGCTGCTCGATGTCGTCGATCGCATGCGGTATCGGCTCACGCACGTCCTGCTGACCCACCACCATCACGACCACGTCGCCGAGCTCGCCGAGGTGCTCGAGCGCCACCCCGGCATGCCGGTGCTGATCCACGAGCTCGAGCGAGACCTGGTCGACGGCGCGACCGGGGTGATACAGCCGGGCCAGCTGCTCCACAGCGGCGCGCTCGAGATCGTCCCGCTGCACACGCCGGGCCACACCGCCGGGATGCTGTCGCTGCTGATCGGCGGCGCCGACGTGTTCACCGGCGACACCTTGTTCAAGGGGTCCGTCGGCGGCGTCAGGGCACCCGGCCACACTACCTACGCCGACCTCAAATCCTCGATCATGGACACGCTGCTGAAGCTCCCGTCCGCGACCAGGATCCATCCCGGGCACACCGACCCCACGACCGTCGCCGACGAGCTCGAGCACAATCCGTTCGTGCGGATCTGGCGCGGCCTCGATCCCGAGGGCAGCGAGCCGTGCACGGCGCTCGGAGACCCAGCCACGCTGATCCTGTTTGGCGACGACTACGACGGCGGCCACAAGGCGTGGGTTCGCTGGCCCGACGGGTCCGACGACATCGTCCCTGGCTCGCGCGTCGAGCGGGGCGGTCACAAGTAGGCCGCGGGGCCGGTCAATAGGCGCTGGATAGCATTCGTCTAAGTGGCGAAAGACAAGATCCCCACCTCGCGCGTGGGACGGACGGCGAAGATCGGGGGGCTTGCGGCAGGTCAGGCGATCCGGCAGGCGGGAACCCGGGCGGCGAACGTCGCGCGCACCAAGGAAGGGCGAAGCTCGGCGCTCGAGCGCCGTCATGTCGATGCCGCCGAGCAGATCGTCGCCGCGCTCGGGACGATGAAGGGCGCGGCGATGAAGGTCGGGCAGGTGATGTCCTTCCTCGACGTCGGCCTGGTGCCGGAGGAGTACCGAGAGGAGTTCCAGCGCAAGCTCGGTGCTCTGCGCGACGCGGCCCCCACCGTCACCTTCAAGGACATGCGCAAGGTGATCGAGGAGGAGCTCGACGAGCGCATCAAGCACGTGTTTGGCGAGTTCGACGAGGAGCCGGTCGCGGCCGCCTCGATCGGCCAGGTGTACCGCGCGCGGCTCAAGGACGGACGTGAGGTCGCGGTCAAGGTCCAGTATCCCGGAGTCGCCGCGGCCGTGCGCGCCGACATGCAGAACGTCGGGCTGATCCTGCGCCTGGCCAAGCGGATCGCCCCCGGGATGGACGTCAGCGCGATCAGCAACGAGATCCGCGAGCGGATCCACGAGGAGCTCGACTACGAGCTCGAGGCGCAGAACCAACGGCGGCTGGCGCGACTGTTCCGCGGCCACCCGTTCATCACGATCCCCGACGTGATCACCTCGCTCTCGCGCGAACGGATCATGGTCAGCGAGTACGTCGAGGGGATCGGCTTCGAGCGGTTGAAGGAGCTCCCGCAAGGGCACCGCGACCGCATCGGCGAGATCCTGTTCCGGTTCTACTTCGGCTGCCTGTACCGTCACCATCAGTTCTCGGGGGACCCGCACCCGGGCAACTCGATGCTGCTCGCCGATGGCCGCATGGCGTTCTTCGACTTCGGTCTGTTCAAGCGAATGCCGCCTGGCTCGGTCGAGCTCGAGATCGTGGTCGCGCGCGCGATCATCGAGGGCGACAGCGACACGATCATGCAGCTCGGGACCGAGACCGGCTTCTTCCCCGAGCCGGACCGCTTCCGGCCCGAGCGCGTGCTCGCGCACTTCCGCGCGGCGACCTCGTGGTACACGGCCGACGAGTACGTCGAGCTCACCCCCGAGTACGCGACCCAGGTCCTGATCGACATGAGCGATCCGCGTTCGGAGTACTTCGGGTACCTGAGGCACGAGTCGGCGCCGCCGGATCACCTGTTCGGGCGGCGGATGGAGCTGCTCACGCTCGCGGTGATCTCGCAACTTCACGCGCGCGGAAACTTCCACCGGACCGCGCGCGAGTGGTTCTACGGCGATCCACCGGCGACCGAGCTCGGCGAGCAGGAGGCGGAGTTCTACTCGCGAGCGGCAGCGTGATCAGCTATCGCCGAGACTCGGACGGGCTGCCGCGGCCATCGCCCCCGACGACCGCGTAAGCCACTTGTCCCCCGCGGTGTTCACCGCAACCCGCGGTCCCGTACTGCGCGCGATACGGTACTACACGCGCTGGATCTGGACCAGGCTGGTCGTTCCGGGCCGCCCGCTCGGCAGGCCGGCCGTGATTCCGACGCGCGCGCCGGACTTGACCCAGCCGAGCTCGACGACGCGACGGGCGGCGTCGGCGATCAGCGCCTCGGTGATCTCGTGCCGGCGCATCGAAGCGGCCTGCACGCCCCACATCAGCGAGCAGCGGCGAACCGTTTCGCGTCCGGGGGAGAGCGCGTAGATCGGCACCTGTGGACGGTGCGCGGACAGCAGCCGGGCCGAGCGGCCGGACAGCGTCGGCACCACCAGCGCCGCCAGGTGCAGCTCCCGCGCGGCCGCGCAGGCGCTGTAGGCGACCGTGTACGCCGGATCGCGCGCGTCGCGCCTGACCCGCTCCTCGTTCCAGGTGCGATACGGCAGCGAGTGCTCGGTCCGCTCCGCCACCGATGCCATCATCTCGACCGCCTGGACGGGGTAGGAGCCGATTGCCGTCTCCTGGGAGAGCATCACCGCGTCGGTGCCGTCGAGGATCGCGTTGGCGACGTCTGCGACCTCGGCGCGGGTGGGCCGCGACGAGGACACCATCGAGTCGAGCATCTGGGTCGCGGTGATCGAGGGACGGGCCAGCCGGCCGGCGATCCGCAGCAGTTGCTTCTGGACGATCGGCACATCCTCGATCGGCAGCTCGATCCCGAGATCGCCGCGAGCGACCATCACGCAATCGGCCGATCGGATGATCTCCTCGGCGCCGTCGACGGCCTGCGGCTTCTCGATCTTGGCGATCAGCGGGAGGCGGGTGTGCTTGCGCACGCTCGAGACGTCCTCGGCGGTCCGCACGAACGACAACGCGACCAGATCGACGCCGATCGACTCGCCGAGGCGGAGCATGTCGAGGTCCTTCTCCGGCACGGCGCGGAGACCGCGCGTGGAGCCCGGGATGTTCAACCCCTGCCGGGACGCCACGATCCCGCCGATCTCGACGGCGGTCTCGATCTCGCCGTCGCCGGCACGGACGTCGGTGACCCGCAGGCGGATCGCGCCGTCGGCGAGATAGACCACATCCTCGGGGTCGACGGCAGAGGCCAGCCCTCCCCAGCTGACCGACATCCGCTGGCCATCGCCGAGGCCGTCCGCGCCGCACGTGAGCACTAGCCTTTCGCCAGGCTTGAGTTCGGCCAGGTCGCCCCTGAGCGCGCCGATCCTGATCTTCGGCCCGGGAAGGTCCTGGAGGATCGCGACCTGGCGGCCTGCGTTCGCGGCTGCCTTGCGGACGAGCTCGGCGTTCTCGGCGTGCATCTCGCGGGTTCCGTGGGAGAAGTTGAGGCGCACGACTTCGACGCCCGCGGTGATCATTCTTGTGAGCGTCTCGACGTTACGCGAGGCGGGACCGATGGTGGCGACTATCTTGGTTCGGCGCATGGCTGCGGTGTAGCGATGTGAGCGTTCCCACGGAACGTTCCCCAGGAAGCTACTCCACGAAGCTCCCGTTCTCGTTGAGGACCTGTCCATCCACGGTTAGGTGCCCGCCTCGACGCAGGTCGCAAATCAGGTCCCAGTGCAGCGCGCTGTCGTTGGTCGCGCCGGTCTCTGTGGCCGAGGCTGAAGTCGAGACCCTCTCGCACACGAGGACGGCGAACGCGTCTGGATCGGGCGCGCTCACGGCGCCTCGAGCTCGGGGAAGTGCTCGGCCACGTGGTCGCGGAGCGAGTCGCGGACGAACTTGCGCTCATCTGCGCTCGCCATGCGGTAACGAGCGAGGAGCTCCTTCTGCTTGGTGATCTCGAGTCCCGCGATCGTCCATCTGGTTGCCAGGCGCTCGAACAGCAGCTCGGTCGCGCGCTGCCAGGCGTCGTTCCGCTCGAGGCCGCCCGTCAACGTGTCGGCGTACTCGCGCCGGGCGCCGGGCGTCAGCGAGCTTCGGAGCGCCAGCACGTCGCCCTCGGCGTCGCGGTACTCCGCCACTCCAGGCGCAATCCTTCCACGCTGACGGTGGCGGCGTCCCACGCGGGCTACCCCGACGCGGCCGCCGCCCGCTCGAGCTGCTGCGCGACGTCCTCGCCACCCACCGGGTCGGCGTGGCCGGCCCACGCCGCCGAGGGATTCAGAGCGGCGAGCTTGCGGATCGAGTCCCGGGCCTGGGTCAGCCGTAGGGCGTGGATCCGGAAATCCGGAAGCGCTGTCGTGGGCATCGCGGCGGCGCAGTCTACGCACCGCGCAATATCGTTGCGCGTCGTGATCCGACGTTGGGCGTGGCGGCGGCGATTGTGACCCGGAGGCAGGAGCTCGGCCGGGGAGAGCGAGTGATTCCCGGCCTCTGGCGGCTGCGCCTGCCGCTGCCGTGGCCGGGCGTCCCGCACTGCAACGCGTGGGCGATCGCGTCGGGGTCGGGCATCGTGCTGATCGATACCGGGATGCACCAGCCAGATTCGATCGCTCAGCTCGAGCGCGCGCTCGATCAGGTGGATCTTCGCCTCGAGGACGTGCGGCTGTTGGCGTGCACGCACGCGCACTCCGACCACTGGGGGCAGGCCGCGCCGATCCGCGAGCGAGCGGGATGCGAGTTCTTGATGCACCCCAACCATGAGCATGCCGTGCGCACGGCCACGGATCCGGAGCTGGCGCTCGCTCGTCGGATCGAGGTGGGGCGGCAGAGCGGCGTGCCGGAGCAGGCGCTGCGGCGCTACGCGGACCGGGCCCGGGCGATGCCCTCGGGGATCGCCTCCGTGGTCGAGCCGGATCGAGATCTCGTTCCGGGCGTGACGCTCGAGACCGACCTGGGGGTGTGGAACGTGATCGAGACGCCCGGGCACGCGCCCTCGCACGTATGCCTGTTCCAGCGCGAGTCCCGCCTGCTGATCTCCGGAGACCACCTGCTCGGCCGGATCTCCCTGTTCTACGAGTACGGGTGGACGCCCGATCCGGTCGGCGAGTTCCTGTCGTCGCTCGACGCCGTCGATCACCTCGACACCCGGCTCGTGCTGTCGGGCCACGGACGGCCGTTCGTCGACGCGCACGGCCACGTCGAGGGCAACCGGAAGCTGGTTTCAGAGCGGCTCGAGCGCGTGGCGGGGGCGCTGGCGGGTGGGTCGAAAACAGCCCTCGAGATCGCTCCTGTCGTCTACGACGAGCCGGTTACCGAGTACAACGCAGGCTGGCTGCTACAGGAGACGCTGTGCTACCTGCGTCATCTGGAGTTGCTGGGACCAGAGCCCAGGCGAGGCAACCGAAGGCGCCAGTAGTGGTCGCCACGCGCACGAGGTTCCAGGCCGCCCAGCGGGATTCCGCCACAGGTCGCGATCCTGCCGGGGCAGGAATGCGTGGTCCTCAATCCCGACGGCGAAGCGCTGATCTAGCTCCGTCTTAAGTTGGCTGATCTATGCCCTCCAAGAACCTTGACAATGGCGTGTCAAGGTTTGGTACAGTGCGGCCACCGTGCGGATCGATGAGATCATCGCCACCAGCGACGGGCCCGTGTTCTCGTTCGAGTTCTTCCCGCCGAAGACCGACGAGGGGGAGCGGAAGCTGCGCGCGACGCTCGATTCGCTGCGCGCGCTCGAGCCGGATTTCGTCTCGGTGACCTACGGGGCGCTGGGGTCGACTCGGGGACGAACTGTCGATCTCACCCACTGGATCAAGCAGGACCTCGGCATCGAGGCAATGGCCCACCTCAGCTGTGTCGGCTCCAGCCGCGACGAGCTCAAGCTGATCCTCGACGGCATGCGGCAGGCGGGGATCGAGAACGTGCTGGCCCTCCGCGGCGATCCCCCTGCCGGGGAGACTTCGTGGAAGCCCCATCCCCATGGACTCCGCTACTCGACCGAGCTGGCGGAGCTGATCCGGGCGGGTTACCCGTTCAGCATCGGGGCCGCTTGCTTTCCCGAGGTCCATCCGGAGGCCCCGGACCTCGCTCACGATCTGCATTTTCTGAAACGGAAGGTCGACAGCGGGGTCTCGTTCCTGATCACCCAGCTGTTCTTCGACAACGAGCTGTACGTCAGGTTCGTCGAGGAGGCCCGGGCGACTGGGATCGAGGTCCCGATCATCCCCGGCATCATGCCGATCACCGACGTCGCCCAGATCAAGACGATCACCGGCCGCTGCGGCGCCACGATCCCGGATCGGTTGCTCGACGCCCTCGAGTGGCGCGCCTCGGATCCCGAAGCCGTTCATGGGCTCGGTGTCGCGTACGCGACGTTGCAGTGCGCCGAGCTGCTGGCGCGCGGTGCGCCCGGGATCCACTTCTACACGCTGAACCGCTCGCACGCGACCCGCGCGATCCTCTCGGCGCTGCGGCTACTGCGGCCTTGGGTCAGCCGCGACGTCGTCAAGCTCCAGGCGGGATGATCTCGAGCGCGTGGGCCACCGCCGGCGCGCCGTCGCGCTCGTAGCGTATGTCGACCTCGTCGTTGCGCTTATAGGTGCCGATTCCCCAGAAGCCGAGCAGCCACGCCTTCGCGCCGAGCTTCTGACGCACCAGCTCGCGTTCGAACAGGAGCATCCCCTCGGAGACCCGGTAATCGCTGCCCAGCTCCTGACGCACGCCGTTGACGTAGACCTCGAACGGCGAGCGCACACCCGAGGGCAGCTTCACGCGCCAGTAACGGGGCATCGTCAGGGGTCACCCGTGAGGTCGCCTGCCGGGTGGGGCGCGAGGTCGCCCGGGATCAGCGAAAGGATCACCGTGTCTACACGCCTGCCGCGCTCGCGCCGGTAGCCGCGCAGGAGCCCCTCCTCGACGAAGCCCGCGGCGCGCGCGGCGCGCAGCATCGGCTCGTTCTCGGGCTCGGTGAGTAGCGCGATTCGCTTCAGACCGCAGGCCTCGAACAACCAGGGCGCGGCGAGCGCCAGTGCGCGGCGGGCCACGCCCCGATCCCTGAGCTGGGGGGCGACCCAGATCCCGATCTCGGCGCGATGGTGGTCCCAGTCGAAGTCGTGGAAGATCACCTGCCCGCGACAATCGTCGGCGCCGGCCTCGGTGATCGCCAGCCTGGCGACGAGCCCCTGGTCCATGTCCACGACCGCCTGCTCCACGCGGCGGCCGAGCTCGGCGCCGCTGGGCGGGCGCTCCTCGCCGAGCCGAGCGTGCATGTGCGGATCGTCCTGGTAGGCAATGAGCGTCTCGGGAATGTCGCGCTCGGCCGCGAGCCGCAACGTGATCCGACCGTCTTCGAGCCGTGCTGGAGGTGCCGGGATCGACCGCATGTCCTACCCGCACCGTACCCTGTCGCGCCGTGGAAGCCGCGTCTGCATCCGGAGACCGTCGCGAGATCGGAGCTGCGTCTGCATTGGCGGACATGCGCTATCAGATCCGGCGCTCGCACCGGGCCCGCCGGGTTCGAGTGACCATACACCCCTCGCGCGGGATCGAGGTGGTTCTCCCCCGACGCGCCTCAGAGCACGAGGCGGCGGCGGCGATCGACGAGCTACGGCCGTGGATCGAGCGGCGGATGAAGGAGTTCGCCGCGGCGCGCGCGTCGGTGGCGGCGCGCGGCGACACGGTGCCCTACCTCGGCGCGGTCCTGCGAACGGTGCCGCAACCCGGCCGCAGCCGGGTTCATCGCCGTGGCTCGGAGCTGCTGGTGCCCTCGGGATCATCCGAGCGGGTCGCCGCGGTGGAGCGCTGGTACCGGCGGGCGGCCGTTGCGGAGATAGAGCCGCGTCTCGAGCGCGCGTGCGAGGCGACCGGGACCTCGTATTCGAAGCTGACGATCCGGGGGCAGCGGACCAGGTGGGCCAGCTGCTCGCGAACCGGGGCGATGAGCTTCAACTGGCGCCTGCTGCTGGGGCCCGAGCCGGTGCTCGACTACGTGATCTGGCACGAGGTTTGTCATCTCGAGGTGATGGATCACTCGCCGCGATTCTGGGCGCTGCTGTCGCGGCGGTGCCCGGACTACCGCGACCACGTGCGGTGGCTGCGCAAGAACGGGGCCACGCTCGTGCTGTAGGTGGACGTGTTACGCAACCCAGCAACCAGGGCTCACGTTTTAATACCCAGCTGAGCCACCAGCTCAGTCTCGGCTCGGGCGGTCGCGCTCGCGCTCGGCGCGTGCGATCAGCGCTCGGCGCAGCGCCCGGTAGGCGGTCTCGCCCCCGCGTTGCTCGACCACCACGCGCCGGATCCGTCCGACGTACGCCTCGGTCGAGCCGTCGCCGCGCACGTCAAGGCCGCCGGACACGCTTGCGAGCAGCCGCTGGGGGCCGCTGACCTCGATCCGCGCGGCGACCTGCCGGATCGGCTCGAAGCGACGGATCTTGGCGTCGATGGCCTCTCGCGGCGCCTCGTTCGCGAGGTCTTTCGCACGCGCCTCGGCGGCATCGAGTGCGTCCGCGAGTCGGTCGAAGCTGGTGCGCTCGACGCGCGGGCCGGCCCGGACCGTCAGCTTCCACTGCATGCGGCGATGATCGCAGGCGCACGCATCCGGCTTACGGATGGTAAGCGAGCCGCACTATGCTCGTGCTCACACCTAAGGCTCACCTAAGGCGCGGTTGATCAGCGCTGATCGACCGGCAGGTATTCGAGGGCGCGTGCGCCCGTGTAGATCTGGCGGGGGCGGGCGATCCTCTGCTCCTTGTCGTCGATCATCTCGAGCCACTGCGCGATCCAGCCGCTGGTGCGCCCGATCGCGAACATCACCGGAAACATCTCCACCGGCATGCCCAGGGCCTCGTAGATCAGGCCCGAGTAGAAGTCGACGTTCGGATAGAGCTTGCGCTCGATGAAGTAGTCGTCGTCGAGCGCGATCTTCTCGAGCTCCGTGGCGATGTCGAGCAGCGGGCTCGTGCCCGTGACTTCGAAGGTCTCCTCGCACGCCTTCTTGATGATCCTCGCACGAGGATCGAAGTTCTTGTAGACGCGATGGCCGAAGCCCATCAGGCGCTCCTTGCCGTCCTTCACGCCCTTGATGAAGTCGGGGATGTTGTCCTTGGACTCGATCCGCCGCAGCATCCGCAAGACCGCCTCGTTGGCGCCCCCGTGAAGCGGCCCGTACAGCGCCGCGACGCCGGACGCGACCGCGGAGTACGGATCGACGTGGCTCGATCCAACGCTGCGGACCGCGCTCGTCGAACAGTTCTGCTCATGGTCGGCGTGCAGAATGAACAGGACATCGAGCGCGTGCTCGAGCCGGGGGTCCGGCTCGTACTTGAGCTCGGTCATCTTGTAGATCATCGAGAGGTAGTTGCCGGCGTAGGACAGGTCGTTATCCGGATAGACGTACGGCTTGCCCTGGTTATGGCGGAACGAGAACGCCGCGAGCGTCGGCATCTTCGCCAGCAGCCGGATGACCTGGATGTAGCGGAGCACCTCGTCCTTGATCGCGGCCGCCTCGGGATAGAAGGTCGAGAGCGCGCCGACCGACGCGAGCAGCATCCCCATCGGGTGGGCGTCGTAGCGGAAGCCTTGCATGAAGCTTTTGATGTTCTCGTGGACGAACGTATGGACCGTGATGTGATGCGTCCACTCATCAAGCTGCTGCGGTGTGGGGAGGTCGCCGTGGATCAGCAGGTAGGCGACCTCGAGATAGCTCGACCGCTCGGCAAGCTGCTCGATCGGATATCCACGGTACTCGAGAATCCCCTTGTCGCCGTCGATGTACGTGATCGCGGAGCGGCACGACGCGGTCGCCATGTATGCCGGGTCGTAGGTCATCAGCCCGAAGTCGTCGTCGCGGGTCTTGATCTTCCGCAGTTCGGTCGCTCGAATCGTGTTGTCCTCGATCGGGATCTCGTACTGCTTGCCGGTACGGTTGTCGGTGACCGTCAGGGTGTCGTTCGCCGTCGCTACTCCACTGACATCCTGTTGCTGTGTCTCCGTGGTCATGGCACTCCTTCTTGCGCGTTCGCGGGCGGTTCTCCGGGGCCGAGGCCGAGCAGACGACCTATAGAGGACTCTATTACCCGATGGAACCTAGTAGTGCTTTTTGAGGTTCGGAATTTCAGGTCTGCACGACGTTGGGAGCCGAATTCCTTCTTTGGCTCAAACACACGATGCGCTGGATGTCGGTCTAATGGATATTGAGGCCGATTCGAGCAACCTCACAAAGCACTACTAGTACCCGATGGAACTGGGAGAACTGACGGGAGAGCTGACGGGAGAGCTGACGCCCCAAGGTCACTCTGTTGCCTGGCCGGCTCTACGAGGCGACGGCCTTGGGACGGGAGTGGCGTTCAGAGCTGGATCAGCCGCTCCGGCCGGCCGTCGAGCCTGCGGTAGCCTGTTCACGTGTCCACCCGCGCCGTCGCCGTCACCGCCGAGAACCTGTCGAGAATCCCCGACGATGGCCTGCGACGCGAGCTCATCCGAGGCGAGGTGCACACGATGACTCCGGGTGGAGCGGAGCACGGCCGCGTCGCGTGGGCGGTTGCCGGGCTCCTGTTCGAGCACCTCCACGGCACGGGGGCCGGCGTCGGGTTCGGCGCCGAGACGGGGTTCGTGCTCGCTCGCGATCCCGACACCGTGCGCGCCCCCGACGCCGCGTTCGTGTCCGCGGAGCGCGTCGAGGCGATCGGCCGGACCGCCAGGTACTGGCCCGGTGCCCCCGACTTCGCCGCCGAGGTCATCTCACCTGACGACAGCGTTCGCGAAGTGGAGGAGAAGGCGCTCAGCTGGCTCGCCGCCGGGACGCGGGCGGTCCTCGTGCTGGACCCCGCCCGCCACACCGCGACCGTCTACCGGGGGAGCGGCGAGGCGCGCGTTCACACGGTCGGCGACACTCTGGAGCTGAGCGACGCGGTGCCCGGGTGGCAGGTCACCGTCGCCGAGCTGTTCTCCGACTAGCGCAGCGGCGGTCTAACAATGCGCGCCAACGGGCCGCTCAAGATGCGCCGCCCGGCCACCGCCGCAGGGCGGCACGAGAAGCGCGAATCGGCCCGGCAGCCGATGCCGGCATGACCGTCCTCATTCCTAAGCGCCGCCCGGAATCCCCGCCGTTACGGCGGTGTGCAGGTCACTTGCTCGTGACGATCGCCATCGCGATCGTGGCGATCACGAGCAGCAGGCTGAGCCCGATCACAGCGCTCTGGCCGCGAACGTTGTACGGGAAGCTGGGTCTGGTCAGGCCGATCCCGGCGAGGATCACGGCCCAGGCGGCCAGCACGGCGCCCGCGATGTAGAAGGGAACCTTGGACGGCTCGGCGGCGGCGAGGAGCAGCGTGCGCACAGGCCGCGAGCCTACCCGATCTTGGTCGCGTCCGGCACGGCGGGGCGGGTGCGCTCGCCCTCGTAGCGGCTTTCGGTCGCCGCACGCTGACCCTGGTAATGGCTGCCCAGGCCGGGACTTCCGTACGGCCTGAGCGCCGGCTTGTCCAGCGATAAGAACGAAAGCTGGGCGATCGGCAGGCCCGGATACAGCTTGATCGGGACCCGCGTCAGATTGTTGAGCTCGAGCGTGAGCGTCCCCTTCCATCCCGGATCGCAGAATCCGGCGGTGGCGTGGACGATCAGCCCGAGCCGGCCCAGCGAGCTCTTCCCCTCGATCCTTGCGACGATGTCGTCGGGGAGCTCGACCCATTCGAGCGTGCGGCCGAGGCAGAACTCGCCGGGGTGGATCACGAACGACTCCGCTGCCGGGACGATCACCTCCTCGGTGAGGTTGTCGGGCGGCCGCCGCAAATCGATCGCCGAGGCGCGATGGTTGTGGAACACGCGGAAGGAGTCGCCTAGGCGCAGGTCGACGCTGGCCGGCTGCACCAGGCCGGGATCCCAGGGATCGATCCTGATCCGGCCCTCGCCGACCAGTCGGAGAATCGTTCCGTCGGAAAGGACCGCGGCCGGCTCGCTCATCTTGGGGGAGTCTGGCAGCGGCGCCGGATCCGCGGCACGGTCGTCCTGCTGGTCGCGGGCTGATGTTCAGGTCAGCGCGAGGTCCTCCGTGTCGCGCGCCAGGCTCAGTGCCCCAGCGTCCGAGCACGCGCCCGCACCGTGCGCACCCGCGCTGGCGGCAATGGCGGCGGATCGCCGTGGGGCCCGCGCCGCGGGGGACGCGGATGGCGCGGAAACGGCCTGCGAGGATGGGTGCGGGGGCGGCGTTTGACGCCGCCATCGTCGTCTGAGGGGGCCGACTCGTCAGGTTCCTGCTTGATCGCCCACCACACCAGATAGATCAGGGCAGCAAGCGGAATCTTCAGCGCCAGCATCAGCCACAGGAATCCCCACGTCACGCCGGCGCGATCCTACCCCGAATGCGCCCAGATGTCACGGCTTCCGCACCGACGTGCGCACACGCGCGCCGCCTGGTCCCGACGGGCCCCGCTAGCCTGGCCCGACCATCCGCGCAGCCCGCCCCGCATCCTCCGGCCGGCCGGACAATCAACCCCGCAAGGTCAGCGGCCTCTCGGTGAACCGGGTGATCCGCCCGAGCGCGCCGACGCGCTCGGCGATCTCATCCGACGTCAGGCGTGCGACCCGCTCGGTCCCGAATTCCTCGACGTTGAACGAGGCGATCGCGGTCCCGAAGGCCATCGCGCGGCACAGCAGCTCATGATCGAGCTCGACGTGCGGGTGCGCCGCGATGTAGCCGACGAACCCTCCAGCGAAGCTGTCCCCGGCGCCGGTCGGATCCACGACGGTCTCGAGGGGAAACGCCGGGAGGCCGAAGAAGCCCTCCCCGGTGACCATGGCTGCGCCGTACTCCCCCTGCTTGGCGACGACCACGGTCGGGCCCCACTCGCGGACGCGGCGGGCCGCTCGGATCAGGTTCGGCTCCCGGGTCAGCTGGCGCAGCTCGGCGTCGTTCAACAGCAGGCAGTCGACCTGCGAGATCGCTCGCACGAGTGACTCGCGCGCGGTCTCGATCCACAGGTTCATCGAATCGAGCGCGACGAACCGGGCTTGGTCGCACTGAGCACGGACCTCGAGCTGTAGCTCAGGTTGAATGTTCGCGAGGAACAGCACATCGGCGGCGCGCGACCCCGCCGAGAGCTTCGGCTGGAACTTGGCGAACACGTTGAGTTGGGTGTCGAGCGTCTGGCGATCGTTGAGCTCCCAGCCGTAGACGCCGCGCCAGAAGAACGTGCGTCCTCCCGCGACCCGCTCGATGTCCTCGGTCTTGATGCCGCGGGCCTCGAGCACGGCGATCTCGTCCGCTCCGAAATCGTCGCCGACCGGGCCGACGATGTGCACCTGGTCAAAGAACGACGCGGCCAGCCCGAAGTGGACGGCGGATCCGCCGAGCATCCGCTCGCGGGACCCGAACGGGGTGGTGACGGCGTCGAAAGCGATTGAACCGACCGCTGTAACGGGCATTGGGCGCGGGAAGCGTAGCGACGATCACCCCCCGGCACACTTCCCCGCCGACCCGCAGCCACCTGGCGGGCCGCTCCGGCAGCCACCAGTTCCAGCGCCCGAACAGCGACACGACCGAACCAAGAGCGCCCGGATCACGGTCGCGTCGAGCAGGATCCCCGCGGCCAGCCCGGTCAGCGCCTGGATCCCGCTGATGGTGTTGGCGTTCCTGTGCGGCGCGCTCAGCCGCGAGCTCGCAATGCAGGCACAGTCCGACCTGCTCGCGCCGCTGACCGAAGCCGAGCGCGGGCAGCTGCACGAACTGCTGCTGCGGATTGCGCTGCATGCACACGACGAGAGCGCTCCTGCGGCCGCTCCCGAGGTGCCGGCGGCGGCTCCCGCGGCCTGAAGGCGCAACCTCTGGGGTCGGTTCGTAACCGTCAGGCGGCGACCGGAGCGGCGCGGCCGGACCCTGTGATGACCTCGCGCGAGGACACGCTCGCGCGCCCCCGGGCTAGCGTCAACGCGCTGCCGACGCCCAGCAGCGCCCAGGCGAACGGGTCCTCCAGGAAGTCCGCATACAGCAGCGTGTGGAACACGAGCGCCAGCCAAGCGGCGGCGATGACGGCCCGCACCGGGTCGCCGCGCGTACCGCGCATCAGCACAGCGATCGCCGCCAGCACGAGCGCAAGGTATGCGAGCTCCCCGATCAGGCCTTGCTCGGCGCCGATCGTGATCGGAATCG
Organism: uncultured Solirubrobacterales bacterium; assembly: GCA_963806475.1. Taxonomy (GTDB): domain Bacteria; phylum Actinomycetota; class Thermoleophilia; order Solirubrobacterales; family Solirubrobacteraceae; genus Palsa-465. The sequence goes on along the minus strand of CAWDYK010000029.1, from coordinate 91,224 downwards.
TGTGCGAGGCGGCGAGGGTCGTGGCGGTGCCGGGATGGCGACGGTGGTACTCGCGCACGAACGAGCCCGAGCCGTAGCCCCACAGCGGACGCGACCCGAACATGCTGATGCCGCCGGTCACGAGGTCGGCGCGCCCGCTCGAGGCGTTGTTGAGGCCCTGGTTGAGACCGAACGTCTTCGGGGTGATCGCGATCGCCGCGACGCCGATCGCGATCACGGCCAAGGCCGCGATCACGACCCGGGTCGCCCGCCAGCGGAGCGCGGCGAGCGTGCCCAGACCGACGAGCACCGCGGCGAGGCTCGAGCGCGAGAGCGTCAGAACGAGCGCGCCCCACAGGACCGCCAGTACGGCCGTGGCGCCGAGCTGCTCGCGCGGCTCGCGGCTGTCGAGCAACACGGCGGCCACCAAGATCATCACCAGCGCGAGGAACCGCCCGAAAATGTCCGGGTCGAAGAACACGGAGTTGACCGTGAAGTAGGTGTGGACGTCGTTGGCGGCGATCAGCTTCGGGTTCAAGAAGATCGTCTTGGTCGCGTACTCGACGAACCCCACGCCCGCGAACAGCAGCGCGAGCACGACGAGCAGCTGCAGGCAGATCCGGATCAGCCGCCCGTTCCAGTCGAGGCGGCGCAACAAACAGAACAGGAGGGTGAACGGGACGTAGAAGAACACCATCTGCTGAAGCGCCTTCTCGAAATCGATCGAGTAGAGCGACTGCACCGCGTACAGCACGACATACAGCGCCAGCAGCCGCTCGACCCAACGGACACCCGACCAGCGCGGCACCTCCTCGTCGGCGCCGTCGTCGCGATCGAGCAGGACCGGCGCGATCCACGACAGCGCCCCGGCGGCGACGACGAGGTAGAGCGGAACGAGCAGGTTCGAGGTCGTGCCACCCGCCGAGATCGGGATCCTGAACGGCAGCGCCAGCACCGCCAGCGGCGCGATCAGCGCCGGCCGGCGGGCGAGCGCGAACGCGACCGCGCCCACCGCGCCCACCGCGAGCACGGCGCCAACGCCCGGGACCAGCGGGTGGCGGTGGGCCACGCTCAGCTGCGGTGAGTGCCAGATGTCGGCGAGCAGCAGCACCGGCGCCAGAAGCAGGCAGCCGAGCATCGACACGGCGCGCGCCCGCTTGGTGCGCGCGAGCAACGCACCGGCGGCGAGGAGCGCCACGAGGACCACGCCCAGCTTCGGTAACGGTCCAGAGACAGCTGCGAACGCGATCACGTGGCCGAGAGGGTAGAGAACACTCCGCCCGGACCCCCGCGGCCTGGACCCGTGCCGGCCGGATCGCTTCGAGACGGGATGCGGCCCAGGCCGGATCCGGCATCGGCTCGATCCTCTACCCTCTGGCCGCATGTGCTCTGCGAAGCTCGCGGTGACGGGCGCCCTCGCGGCGCTTGCATTGGCCGGCTGCGGAAACACGAGCAAGCCCGAGGCCGGGCAGGTGCGTCTGATGGCTGGTAAGCACGCCGGCCGGGGCGTTGTCGATGACCCTGGCACCAAGCATATGAAGTGCCTGCAGCAGCACCACGTGCCGGTGGTCCGGACCGTGTACGGGGCGCGACGTCTGCCGGGACTGCAGATCGGCACCCCGCCGGCGGGACCTACCGTGACGTTCGAACCGACACCCGGCGCCGCGCAGCAGGCTCAGATCAGCGCCACCGCGCAGGCTGCCGAGGTGATCGGCAGCGCCCTGCTCTTCCCCAACCAGGCCTCGGATGAGGAGCTCAAGGTCGTCGAGGACTGCATGGCGCTCGGCGTCACCGGTTAGCCGATGCTGGTCCGCGGGTTCCTCGCCACGCTGGCGCTGATCGGCGGTCTGTTCGCGGCGATTGCAGGCCACCACACGACGAGCACCAGCCCGGCGGCGCACCACCCCACACCCGCGCGCCACGCGGCCAAGGCGGGTCGCGCGACCGTCGCGCCGAGCCGACCGCAGATATCGGCGACGAAGCTGCTCGGGCAGCGGATCATGGTCGGGATGGACGGGGTCTCGGCGCCGTCGTGGCTGCTTTCGGCGGCGAGGGACGGCCGCGTCGGCTCGGTGATCCTGTTCTCGGCCAACATCGTCAGCCGCTCGCAGTTGCGCGCGCTCACCGGGTCGCTCCAGCGCGCCGCCCGCCGGGGCGGCAACCCGCCGCTGCTGATCGCCGTCGACCAGGAGGGCGGCCAGGTGAAGCGGCTCCCCGCCGGGCCGCCCGACCTTTCACCACCGCAGATGGCGCAGACGGGCAGCGTCGCGGTTGCATCCCGCGAGGGTCGCGCCACCGGCACCTACCTGAAGGGCCTTGGGATCAACATGGACCTCGCCCCCGTCGTCGACGTGCCGACGTTCCCCGGCGCATTCATCTGGAGACAGGGTCGCGCGTTCTCGTTTGATCCGACCACGGTCGCGAAGTTCGCGGCCGCGTTCGCGCTCGGCGTCCAGAGCGCCGCCGTCGCCGCGACCGCCAAGCATTTCCCGGGAGTCGGGTCCACCGGGGTCGACACTGATAACAAGCTCGACGTGCTGAGACCGACCAAGGGGCAGCTGGCGGGGGCGCTGACCCCCTACCGCTCGCTCATCCCCCGCGGGATCGACGCGATCATGCTCTCCACCGCCGCGTTTCCCGCATACGACGCGAGCAGGACGCCGACGGCGCTGTCACGGCCGATCGTCCAGCAACTCCTGCGCGCCGGCCTGCGCTTCCGCGGAGTCACGATCACCGACGCGCTGGACACCCCGACCGGACACGACGAGACCACCGCGGGCGCGATCGCCGCGGGCGCGGGAGCTGACATCCTGCTGTACACGGACTCCGCCCCGGGAGCGCTTGCGGCGCTTGCGGCTGAGCTGCACAGCGGCCGGCTGAGCCTGCAGGAGGCGCGGGACTCCTATGCTCGGATCGTGGCGCTGAAGCGCCGCGTCGCCGCCTGGTGAGCGCTTCCCGCGGCGACGGCATTAGAATTGGGCCGGCGACGCCCTCGCATCGGCGCGGGCTCCTGTTATGTCCCCGTCGCCTCGAGCATCTCAGGGTGCGGCGGCGCCAAGGAATCTCTTCTTGTCTGTACCAGGAATTACCGCGCCCGTCGTGGCCACCCCGCGCAGGTTCCCTGCGCAGAGCCTCACCAGGCAGCTGACAGGGGCGAGGCTGTACCTATGGCTGGCCGCCGCCGCGCTCGCGATCGGGGCGCTGTCGCTGCTGATCCCCTCGACCCCGAGCTACGACCCATGGGCGTGGCTCGTGTGGGGGCGCGAGATCGTCCACCTCAAGCTGCACACGACCGGCGGCCCCTCGTGGAAGCCGCTGCCCGTCATCTTCACGACGCTGTTCGCGCCGTTCGGCAAGTCGGCGCCCGACCTGTGGCTGGTGATCGCGCGCGCCGGCGCGGTGATGGCGGCGGCGATGGTGTTCAGGCTCTCCTGGCGGCTGACCAGGGCGATCGGCGAGCGCCTGGTCGGGGACGATCGCGGCGGGCGCGCGGTCCTTGTCGGCTCCGCGCTGGTGGCGGGCATCATTGCTGCGACCAGTCTCGTGTTCGCGAGCGGCTACATCAGCGACAACGCACTCGGCTACTCCGAGGGGCTGATGACCGCGACCGTCCTGATCGCCCTTGACCTGCACCTCGACGGCCGCTACCGGGCGGCGTTCGTGGTCGCGTTCGCGGCGGCCCTCGACCGGCCCGAGATCTGGCTGTTCTGGGGGCCCTATGGCCTGTGGTTGTTCTGGAAGGATCCGGGCGCGCGCAGGCTTGTGATCGGGCTGTTCGTGCTGATCCCGGTGTTGTGGTTCCTGCCCGAGTACTGGGGCTCGGGCCACTTCCTGCGCGGCGTCAACCGCGCCCAGCATCCCCGTTCGAACAGCCCGGCGTTCGCCAAGTGCCCGTTCTGCTCCGAGCTCGCGGACCACGCGTGGCGGACCGTGCTGGTGCGAGTGAAGGTGGCGGCGGCGCTGGCGGTGGGGGCCGCCGGGATCGTGTTGCTGCGCGGCCGCCGCGCCGGTGCGCGACGGCTCGAGACGCCACGGGAACGCGCGCTCGCGGCGGTGATCGCGTCGGGGCTGCTGGGCGTCGGTTGGTGGGTGCTGATCGCGATCATGACGCAGGCTGGCTTCTCGGGGAACAACCGCTACCTCGTGCTCGGCGCGGCGCTGATCGAGATCGCCGGAGCAACCGGGTACGGCTGGGCCACGGTGGAGCTGGCCGCGTGGGCACGGCGACGGCTGCGATCGCGCTCCGCTCCGAGTGGGCCTTCATCCCAGGCGACCGGCTGGTCGGCGGTGGCCGTGATCGCCGCTTTCTTCGCCTTCTTCCCGGGCTGGGCCGGGAGCAAGCTGGTGGACGTGCAGGCGACCCATCGCGCGCTCGTCTATCAGGCGCATCTACGCTCGGGCGTGACCGCCGCCGTGGACAAGCTCGGCGGATCTGCCAGGGTGCTTTCGTGCGGAACGGTGATGACCGAGGGCTTCCAGGTGCCGATGCTGGCGTGGACCCTCGGCGTGCACACGATCGACGTCGAGGCCTCGCCTCTGTCGGTCTCGAATCCCGGGCCGCCACCGAACGTGATCTTCCAGACGCGCGCCCAGCGCAACGCGCATCTGCTGCCGGTCGTCCGGACGTGGAACACGACCCCGTACCGCCTCGTCGCGCGCACCCGCACTTTCAGGGTGTTCGAGAGCTGCCGCGGTAGCCAGCCATGGCCACGCTCGCACCGCCCCGCCGTTACCTCCCGGACTTCGACTTCCACAGCCCCGACTGGCTGGAGCGCCTGCCCGGCTGGCTGACCGCCGGCGGCGTGATCGTGCTCATGGCTGCTCGTGTTCTCGCATTCGTCCGGACGCTTCTAGCGGCCAGTTCTGGATGGATGAGGCGCTGTCGGTCGGCATTTCCTCGCACTCGCTGACCTCGATTCCGGGGGTGCTGCGCCACGACGGCTCGCCGCCGCTCTACTACCTGCTTCTGCACGTCTGGATCAGCGTGTTCGGCTCGAGCGAGAGCTCCACGCACGCGATGTCGCTGCTGTTCGGGCTGCTGACGATCCCCGCCGGCATATGGGTCGCGTGGAGCCTGTTCGGCCGCCGCGCCGGGCTGATCGCCGCGGTCCTGTTCGCGCTGAACCCGTTCCTCACCGCCTACAGCCAAGAGACGCGGATGTACACGCTGATGGCGCTGCTCGGGCTGCTCGCCACCGCCGGGCTCATCCACGGATTCGTCTACAGGCGACGAAGGTACCTGGCGCTGTTCGTCGGCTGTCAGGCGGTGATGCTCTACACGCACGCCTGGGGGATCTTCTTCGGCGTCGGCGCCGCGCTGGCGCTGGTCCCGGTGTATGCGGTCAGCGACGATCGCCGCGGGGTGCTGCGGGACGCGCTGCTGTGCTTCGGCGCGGCCGCGGTGCTGTACCTGCCGTGGCTGCCGACGCTGCTCTACCAGGCGACCCATACCGGTTCGCCGTGGGACACCGCGCCCAACTTCGGCGCCCCGGTGCAGATCTCGCGCAACCTGATGGGCGGCGACCGCGCGACGACCGCGCTCGTGCTGGGCGCGGCGATCGGGCTCGCCGCTCTGTGGGCACGGATCCGCCGGACCTCGAACGACGCGATGGCGATGTGGATGCTGATGTTGCTCCCGATCGGGACGCTTGCGTGCGGCTGGATCGTCTCGCGCTTCTCGCCGGCGTGGCAGTACCGGTACTTCGCGCCGATCCTCGGGGCGCTGCTGCTCCTCGCCGCGTTCGGCCTCGCCCGCGCCAAGGGTGTCGGTTTGATCGCGCTCGCGCTCGTGGTGATCTTCTGGGCGAACCCCAAGTCCTACACGCCGCAGTACAAGAGCGACATGCGCGACATCGCCGGCGAGCTCGCCCCGAAGCTGCACCAGGACGACCTCGTGATCGTCGGCCAGCCCGAGCAAGTGCCGCTCGCGTGGTACTACCTGCCGTCGGGGCTGCGCTACGCGGACCCGACCGGGGCCAGCAAGGACCCCCAGTCGATGAACTGGATACACGCGCTCAAGCGGCTGCAAGACGCCCCCCGCGGCGACGCTCGGCCCGCTCGTTGCTGGCCTCAGGCCCGGCCAGCAGCTTCTGTTCGTGCGTCCGCTGACCGAAGGCGTGAACAGTTGGGAGGCGCCGTGGACCCGGCTGGTGCGACGGCGCTCGGCACAATGGGGAGCGATCCTCCAGTCGCTTACCGCCAACGGCACCCTGAAGCAGATCGCGTGGGCGCCGCACAACTACCGTGGCGCGTGCTGCGTCGGCGACAGCGCCGTCCTCTACCAAAAGGTCTCCTGAACATCCTATGACCGACACCTCGCCCTCAGAGAAGCGCTCGCCGGGCTCCGAGATCACGCCTGGGCGCCCGGTCGTCGTGCTCGGCGGCGGCCCCGCTGGCCTCACCGCCGGGTACCTGCTCGCGAAGAAAGGCGAGCCCGTGATCGTGCTCGAGTCGACCGACATGGTCGGCGGCATCGCCCGCACCGAGGTTCGCGACGGCTACCGCTTCGACCTCGGCGGTCACCGCTTCTTCACGAAGGTCGACGGAGGTCGACGACCTCTGGCATGAGATCATGAAAGAAGAGTTCCTCAGGCGGCCCAGGCAGTCGCGGATCTACTGGAACGGCAAGTTCCTCGAGTACCCGCTCCAGGGCATGGACGTGATCAGGAAGCTCGGTCCGGTCGAGCTCGTCCGCTGCGGCCTCTCCTACTTGTGGGCTGCGGTCAAGTCGAAGGGACGCGAGGAGACGTTCGAGCAGTGGGTCTCGAACCGTTTCGGCAAGCGCCTCTACAACCACTTCTTCAAGACCTACACCGAGAAGCTGTGGGGCGTCTCGACCGACGAGATCCGGGCCGAATGGGCCGCCCAGCGGATCAAGGGCCTGTCGTTCTTCAGCGCCGCCAAGGCCGCGTTCTTCGGCAACAAGGACAACAAGATCAAGTCCCTGATCTCCGAGTTCAACTACCCCCGCTACGGGCCAGGGCAGATGTGGGAGCAGATGACCGCGGACATCCGCGCGAAGGGCGGCGAGGTGCGCTTGAACGCGCCCGTGACTCGGATTCGCACCGGCGAGGACGGGCGCGTGATCGAGGTCCTCGCCGGCGGCGAGACGCTCACGCCTTCCTACGTGGTCTCCTCGCTACCGCTGCGTACGACGGTCGGGATCACCGAACCCGAGGCGCCCGGGGAGGTCCGCGACGCCGCTCGCGGCCTGCGCTACCGGGAGTTCCTGACGGTCCTGCTCGTGATCGAGGGCGAGGACTTGTTTCCGGACAACTGGATCTACATCCATCAGCCCGGGGTGCGCGTGCTACGGATCCAGAACTTCAAGTCCTGGAGCCCCTGGATGGTCCCCAACGACGAGGACGCCTCGATCGGGATGGAGTACTTCTGCTTCGAGGGCGACGAGCTGTGGAACATGGCGGACGAGGACCTCGTGAAGATGGCCGCCGAGGAGATCGAGAAGCTCCACCTGGCCCGCGCCGACAAGGTCAAGTTCGGCTTCGTCGCCCGCGTCCATAAGGCATACCCGATCTACGACGTCGAGTACGCCGACCGCGTCGGCACGATCCGCGCCTGGCTCGAGACGATCCCGAACCTGATCCAGGTCGGCCGCAACGGCCTGCATCGCTACAACAACTCCGACCACTCGATGCTGACCGCGATGCGCGCCGTCGACAACATCCTGCTCGGCACCCATCACGACATCTGGGCGGTCAACGCCGAGAGCGTCTACCACGAGGAGCATGAGGACCCAGAACAGCCATACCGGGACGCACCGGAGACCCCGGCAATGGAAGAGCCGCTCGCGTCGGAGAGGTAGAGCGGCGTCGATGTCTCGCGACGTATTGGCGGTGGTCGCGGCGGTCGTCGCGGTCCTCCTCGGGGTGCCCGGCGCGGCGCTCGCCACCGCCGGGACGAGCAGCAAGACGAGCGCGACCACCACCGGCTCCGCGAGCAGCACCCCGACCAGTGGCGCGCCGGTCTCGCCGGTCCCACCGGGCCAGTCCGGTAACCCGTTCTCCCCGGGCGTCCCGCTGTCGACTTCGCAGATCCCGACGACATCCACGACCACGGCGCCGATTGTCTCGACGACGTCGAGCTCGGGCTCGAGCGGCCTGTCCGGCTCCACTGCGATCGCGATCGCGATCGGCGCGGTCGTCGTGCTCGGCGGAATCTCGTTCTTCATCTGGCGCGACGCGCGCCGGCGCGCCCCCGTTCGTCATGGGGCCGCCGCGGCCGCGGCCGGCGCGGGCGGGCGCAGCGGGTCTAAGCCGAAGCCGAAGCCGCGGAAGCTGAGTCCGGCCGAGCGGCGCCGGCGGAAGCGCGGCCGGGCGCGGTGATGTGAGCGACGCGGGCTCGGCCGGAGCGCGGGGGCCGGCCTAAACCTAAACCGCGGCGGCGGCGCGGACCGCGCGCTTGGCGCGCAGCAGCTGGCGCTCGACCGTCCGCCGCGAACAGCCGGTGTGGGTCGCCATCTCGGCGTAGCTGAGGCCGAGCAAGTGCAGCCACAGCAGCCGTTGCTGGCGCTCGGGCAGCGAGCGTATGCTGTCGAGCCGCTCGTGACACACGATCAGCTCCTCCGGTCCGAGCGTGCAGCCGGGCCGAACCCGGTCGCAGGCCACCTCGACGGCGTGATCGAGCGACAGCTCCTGGCCTTCGCGCCGAATTAGCCTGAACGCCTCCCGGATCGCGGTCGTCGCCAGCCATGAGAGCACCGCCTCGCGGCGCACCCGCCCAGCGTGGTGAACGAGCATCGACCAGGCGAACTGGCACGCGTCCTCGATCACCAGCTCGGGTGCGCGGATGTCGCTGCGGACGATCTGCTCGAGTCGCCTCGAGAGGTCCACGTAAAGCTCGCCGATCTCGGCGGCGAGAATCCAGGCGTCACCGGTTGTATGCATGAGTCTAATTGAGACTAATTTGACACGAATGAACCTAGCAGGACTCGGGCAGACTTGCTAGGTTCATTTACATCGAATTAGGCTCAATTAGACTCGGAGGTAGAGGATGTTTCTGGCTGTGACCGCGCACCCCAGCCCGACCGGACTGCCGGGCAGCAACGTGCTTCAGCAGATCGTCAACGGCGCCGAGGCGTGGGCTTTGGCGCTCGCTCTGCTCGGGGCGTTCGTCGGCGCGGCGCTGTGGGCCGTCGCGTCGCACACGCACAACCACCATTACGCGGCGCGCGGCCGGATGGCGGCGCTGATCTCTGCGGCGGCGGCGCTGGTGGTGGGATCCGCGCCGGGGCTCGTGAACTTCTTCCAGCACCTGGGGACGAAGGCGAAGTGATGCGGGCGGCGTGCGTTGTGGCGGTCTCGCTCGTCATCGCCGGAGCGGTCGCGGCCGCCTCGCCGGCTCCGGCGTCGGCATCGCTGTGCGGCGCCGTCGGCTGGATCAACGGCCCGGCGGCAAAAGCCTGCGGTCTCGTCACGAACGGCGACAAGCTGCTGAACGCGGGAAAGAAGGCCGTCACGGGCCACATCGGCGGCGCCGTCAAGACCGTGCTCGGCGGCGGCGGCGGTGGCGGCGGCGGCTCCAAGGCGGCGGCGCTGGTCAGCCTTGCCGCGATCGGGGCGTGGGTGACCGGTGGCGCCCGGGTGGCGTTGAGCGACACCGCGAAGGTGCTCGGTCACACGACCGATCCCCGGCTCGGTTCCACCTGGTTCTCGGCCACGTACTGGCGGATGGCAGGGATCGCCGCCTTGTTGACGCTGCCGTTCCTGTTCGCGGCCGCGGCCCAGGCGTTGATTCGCTCGGACCTGGCGCTGCTTGCGCGCGCGGCCCTCGGCTACCTGCCGCTGTCGCTGCTGGCGGTCGGCATCGCCGCGCCGCTGACGACGCTGCTGCTCGCCGCATGCGACGAGATGTCGAGCATCGTGTCAGCAGCCGCGGGCCACGCCGGCACGCACTTGCTCGGGCGCCTGGTGACGCTGACGGGTGGGCTCGTCGCACTGGCACGTTCTCCGTTCCTGGCGTTTCTGGTGGGGCTGCTGACGGCGGCGGGAGCGATCGCGCTGTGGATCGAGCTCCTGATCCGTGAGGCGGCCGTGTACGTCGTCGTGCTGATGCTGCCGCTCGCATTCGCGGCCCTGGTGTGGCCGGCGCGTCGGGTCTGGGCGATCCGCGCCGTGGAGATGCTCGTCGCGCTGATCCTGTCGAAGTTCGCGATCGTCGCGGTGCTTGCGCTCGGCGGGGCGGCGCTCGACCACGCCGGCGGACCGACCGGGATGCTCACGGGCCTCGTCCTGGTCATCCTCGGCGCGTTCGCGCCGTGGGCGCTCGTACGGCTGCTGCCGCTCGCCGAGCTGGCGTCCGGAGCCGCGGACCAGCTCCGGGGCGGGCTGTCCCGCGCCCACCGGACGCTGACCGGCTCCGACGAGGCGCTGTCGCGAGCGGAGAACTGGGCAGGCGCGCTCACCGCTGGGATGCGTCGCCAGGCCGATGCGACGTTCGAGGGCTTCTCGGGCTCCGGATCGCATGCCGACGGTGCCAGGGGTGAGCTCGAGAAGCTGACTGCGCCGTCCGGACAGGCGCCCGAGGACCCGACCGCCGAGCCCGACCCGGTGGCCGCGAGCGAGCCGGTGCCCGTCGCCGCCGGGGCTGGAGGCGGTGCAGAAGGCGACGGTCTGCCGGGTTCGAGCGCCGGAGATCCGGGCCCGGCGGCTGGAGCTTCGCCCGCAGGCGCGGGCACGGAGCCGCCCGGCGGAACCGAAGCGGGGTACGGGCCTGCGACCGGCCCGGCACCGGCTGACGAGACAGCCCGCGAGGCGCCGGCTGACGACGGAGTCCACGACGACGGACAGCCTTCCGGCAGTTGGGACGGCTCGGTCGCGGCGGAGGAGGGGCGCTGGCGGGTCCCGCCGATGGGCCCGAAGATGCTCGCAGGGCGGCCGTTCTGGGAGCCGGCCGACGAGGGCACGGGTGAGCACGGGGGCCCCGAGAATCGGCGGTCGGGCGGCGCCCCGACGGCCGATGACCACGATCTGCTGCCGCCCGAGCAGGATCGCGGCGACGGTCGGCTGTGACGTCGTCCCGGCTCACCTACCGATTCGGGCCGCTCGAGCGGCGCGGCATCCTCGGGCCGGTCCGGGGCGGCCAGGCGCTCGTGCTGGCGGCGGGCGTGCTGGTCGGGATCGCAACGCTCGATCAGGCGCCCACGGCCGGTGGCGCCATGGCGGCGACGACCATGTTCGCCGCAGCGTGCGGGCTCGCGCTCGCGCCGCTGGGCAGCCGCACAGCTCGAGGAGTGGGCCCCGATCGCAATGTCGTTCGCGGCCAGGTGGCTGAGCGGCCGGCTGACGTTCCGGTCGCCGCTGCCCACGCAGGGAATCCGACCGCGCAGCGCGGTCTGGCGCCGACACAACGAGACCCGACGGCGCGCCGAGCCCCGCGGGCACACGGAGACCGCTCCGCCACCGCCACTGCGAGGCGTGCGGATCATCGAGGCCGAGTACCGCGACCACCCGATCGGCGCCCTGTCGGAGCGCTCGGGAAGGCGGCTGACGGCCGTGCTCGCATGCCGCGTCGTCGCGTTCTCGCTGCTCGACTCAGAAGCCCAGGAGCGCCGTCTCGCGCGGTGGGGGCTGGTGCTGTCGGGTGCCGCAAGCACGTCGATCCGCTGCCTTCAGTGGGTCGAGCGCACCGCGCCGGCCCAGGGCGATGAGCTCGTGCGCTGGCTGCACGCCGAGCACGACCCGGCGGTCCCGCTCAGGGGCACCCCGATGATCGAGTCCTACCTCGAGCTGATCGGAACGACGGCCAGGGTGACCCAGGAACACGAGATTCTCGTCGCGGTGCAGGTCGATGCCCGCCGGGTGCGCGACCGCGGCCCCGGCACCGTCACGAAGGCGCTCGTGGAGGAGACCGCGCGCGTCGCCCAGGGCCTCGAGGCTGCCGAGGTCACGGTGCTCGGCGCACTCACCTCGGGACAGCTCGCGCGCGCGCTTCGCACCGCGTTCGACCCCTATGCGCGGGCGGAGCTGGCGGTGCTGGAGACGGCGGACCCGGATCGGGACGGGCTGTCGGAGGAGAACGCGTGGCCCCTCGGGGTGCGCGAGGCCTGGGACCACTACCAGACCGACGGCGCGCTCCACGCCACCTACTGGATCGGAGGCTGGCCGCGGGTCGACGTCTCGCCGATGTTCATGGACGCACTGCTGGGACGGTCGAGCATCGTCCGTGCGGTCGCGGTCACGTTCGAGCCGATCCCGCCCGAGCGCTCCACGCGGGAGGTCGAGGCGGCGGTCACGCGGGACCGCGCCGATCGCGAGCTGCGCCACCGCTTCGGGCAGTCGGAGACCGCCCGCCAGCGCCAGGCTCAGGACGCGACGATGCGTCGCGAATCCGAGCTCGCCGCCGGGCACGCCGAGGTCCGCCTGTCGGGCTTCATCACCGTCTCCGGCCGGGACCGCGATGACCTCCGGCGGGCGTGCGCGGAGGTGCTGGAGCACGCTGCGCGGGCGCGGCTCGAGCTGCATCGGATGTACGGCCAGCAGGCGGCCGCATTCGCGTTCACGCTGCCGCTGTGCCGAGGGCTGAGATGAGCGTCCGCGCCGCCGAGCGACCCGGACATCGCTGCACCACTCGTCACGCGCAGGCCATCTACCCGTTCATGGCGGCCGGCGGCCTGGGCGGCCGGGGCGTGTTCATCGGGCGCGACGCCGCCGGCGGCGCGTTCTGCTACGACCCGTGGGTCCTGTACGGCGAGGGCGCGCTCGATGATCCGAACGTGATCGTGCTCGGCAAGCTCGGGCAGGGCAAGAGCTCGCTCGTGAAGACGCTGCTGTGGCGGATGCTGCTGTTCGGGCGCCGCGCGTTCGTGCTCGACGTCAAGCGCGAGTACGGACCGCTGTGCCGCGCTGTCGGCGTCGAGCCGATCTCGCTGGTGCCGGGCGCAGGCGTGCGTCTGAACCCACTCGCGTCGCGCCCCGAGGAGCACGCCCAACTCGAGCTGCTGCGAGCGATCACGATCACCGCGACCGGAGGTCCGCTGACGCAGATCGAGGCCGGTGCGCTTCGCGAGGCGCTGCGCGCGGTCCGCGCACGCGGTGTCGGCGAACCGACGCTGCCCGAGATCGCCGGCGCGCTGTTCGCGCCGTCGGGCGAGATGGCGGCGCGACTCCGGACGACGGTCGAGGCGCTCGCGGCGGACGCGCGGCGCAGCGCGCTGGCGCTCCAGGATCTGTGCGAGGGGCCGCTACGCGGGATGTTCGACGGGCCCACGTCGGCGGGGCTAGATCTCGACGCCCGGCTGCTCGTGCTCGACCTGCACGCGGTCAGGGACTCGCCCGCCGTCGGCATCCTGATGGCGTGCGCGACCGCGTGGATGAGCGCGCTGCTGTCGAGGATGGCGGAACGCCCGGGGCGCGAGCGGCTGATCAACGTCGCCGACGAGTCCTGGAAGATCGTCCAACACACGGGTCTGGGCGAGTGGTTCCAGTCCAACTTCAAGCTCGCCCGGCAGTTCGGCGTGATGAACCTGGTCGTGCTGCACAAGCTCGCCGACCTGCAGGCGGTCGGCGACGCGGGCTCGCGGGCGGCGCGGATCGCCGAGGGGCTGATCGCGGACGCCTCGACCCGAGTCGTCTACCACCAGGACGAGAGCCAGGTCCCGCTCACGCGACAGCTGCTCGGACTGTCCGAGACCGAGGCGCAGCTGATCTCGATGCTGTCGGCGGGTCAGGCGCTGTGGCGCGTCGGCTCCCGCTCGTTCGTCGTTCAGCACTACCGCTCACAGCGCGAGTCCGAGCTGACGAACACCGACACCGGCATGCGCATCGCCGAGGCGGGGGACGGGCGGGGATGAGCGGACCTCGCCCGTCGGATGGACTCTCGGACGTGGCCGTGCTCGTCGTGATCGGGGGCGTCGTCGCCGCCGGCACGCTCGTGTGGCTGTGGGGCGGGATCGCGGGGGCGCTGTTCGGGGCCGGCTGGCCGAGCGTTGGGGCCGGTCAGCTGTTCGGGGTGATGACGCGCCTTCCGGCGCGGCTCTCCGATCCGGGGTCTGCCTGGCCGGGGCGGACCCGTGCAGCCCTGCCCGGTACGGGCGGCTTCTACGCGGCGCTCGTCGTGCTCGTCTCGCTCGGGACGATCGGCGCGGTGATCGTCGCCCGCGCGAGCGGCACGATCGTGCGGGGCGCGAGCACGGGCGCGCGCTGGGCCGGCGGCCGCGAGCTTCGAATGCTGCGGGGACGGAGGGTGGCCCGCCTCACGCTGGGCCGCCACCGCGGCCGGCTCCTGCACGCCGAGCACCGCCACGCGCTGGTCGCCTTCGGCCCGCCTCAGTCCGGCAAGTCCTCGGGCCTCGCGATCCCGGCGCTGCTCGAGTGGCACGGGCCCGCGGTCGCCTCGTCGATCAAGACCGATCTGCTCGCCGCCACGCACCGCCGGCGCGACGCGTTGGGGCGCGCGTTCGTGTTCGATCCGTTCGCGCTCGCCGGCGTCAGGACCGACACGTGGTCGCCGCTCGGCGGAGCGGGCACCTGGGACGGGGCGCTCGAGGTGGCGTGGAGGCTTGCGTCCGCGGGCGAGGTCGACCAACGGGGCGTCGAGGGCGGGGACTTCTGGGCGATCGCCGCCGAACAGCGACTGGCGCCGCTGCTGTACACGGCGGCGGCGACCGGCCGAAGCATCGATACCGTCGTTCGCTGGACCTACGGGCAGGGCACGCGCGAGCTGCACGAATCGCTCGACCGCCTCGTCCACGAGGCCCGCGACGAGCGGAGGCTCGAGGACGTCCACGCCGCGTACGACGCGGTCCGGGCGTTCGAGGCGCAGGCCGATCGAACCCGCAGCTCGATCGAGGCCACGGCCCAGGCGCTGCTGCGCGCCTACCGGTTCCGGCGCGTGGCCGAGTCGGCGCGTGGCTCCGAGATCACCGCCGACCGGGTGCTCGACGAGCCCGCGACGCTGTACCTGATCGGCGACGCGAAGGCGTCGAAGCTGTTGCGACCGATCTTCCTGGCGCTGCTGTCGGAGATCGTCGACCGCGCGTACGAGCGAGCGACGCTGGCCGGTGGTCGGCTTGAGCTGCCGTTGCTGCTGTGCCTCGACGAGGCCGGAAACGTCGCGCCGCTGCCGAACCTCGCCGAGATCGCCTCGACCGCGCCGAGCCACAACATCCAGCTCGTCTCGATCTTCCACGATCTCGCCCAGGCGCGCTCGCGCTACGCAAACCAGGCCGAGACCGTCGTCAACAGCCACCGGGCGCGGATGCTGCTGCCCGGCGTCGCCGATCTGGAGACGCTCCGCTACTTCGCCGGTCTGGTGGGTGAGGAGGAGGCGCGCGACTATACGCGGACGACCGGAGCCGGCGGCACCACGCGCTCCGCCGCGCTGCGCCGCCGGCCGCTGGTCGCACCGGAGGCGCTCCGCCAGATCCCGGACGGCCACGCGCTCCTCCTGTACGGCCGGATCGCCCCGACCCGCGTCGCGCTGAGGATGTGGTTCGCGGACCGTCGACTGCGAAGGCTGGCAGCGGGATGACCTGGCACGACCCCGGCGACGACAGCTTCGACCGCGGCGAGGACGGTTGGGACGAACCGCCCGCGCGCCGCTGGCCGATGGACTGGCACGGGCTCTACCCACGTGAGCGCTGGATGTGGTTCGAGCAGCTCTGGCGCGACGTGTGCGCGCTGCACGCGCGCTACCGCCTGGCCGTGCGGTCGGGGTGGTGGGAGGACCAGGTCCAGGTCGAGGTGCTGGCGGCGTTCGCCGCCTGGGCCGACCGCTACGACTCCGGTGAGTGGGACGACCCACCCGGCAAGCTCACCCTCCTGTACGATATCGAGCGGGTCAACTCCCAATTGCGGGACGGCAACGACCCGTTCCACCCCGACCGCGACCGCGTCGCGTTCGCGCGCCACCTGCTCGACATCGGCTGCGAGCCCGCGGCGAGCGACTGACGGCGCCGTGCCGATGCTTGACATGCTCTCGTGGATGCGCTCGTTCCCACTCGGAGCCGCCGTCACGCTCGAGCAGCTCGAGCTCGACCCCCACCCCGTGCTCGCCCGCCTGCGCGAGCGCGAGCCTAGGCCTAGGTAGATGATGCGCGCCATCCCGGAATGGGCGATGATCCGCTAACCGCCTCGTCAACCAAGGAGAGACCGCAATGGCGCTGACTCGCCAAGGGACGCGTCCCACCAGCCGCCGTGTCGCCGGGCCCGATGACGTCATGCACTTCGCAACCCGGATGCCGAGCGACCGGCTGCCCGACAGCGGCTACGGACTCCAAGACTCGTATGAGGCGCTCTCCGCGGAGCTGCTGCTCGACGGCCAGGCGCGCCTCAACCTCGCCACATTCGTGACCACATGGATGCCGTCGCTGGCCGGAAGGTTGATGGCCGAGACGGCCGAGAAGAACATGATCGACAAGGACGAGTATCCGCAGACGGCCGAGATCGAGTCGCGCTGCGTGCGGATGATCGCCGAGCTGTGGAGCTGCCCGGAGTACGACGACGCGACCGGCTGTTCGACGACCGGCTCGAGCGAGGCAGCGATGCTCGCCGGCATGGCCTTGAAGTGGCGCTGGCGCGAGCGCATGCGCGCGGCCGGCAAGCCGGCCGACCGACCGAACATGGTGATGGGCGTCAACGTCCAGGTGTGCTGGGAGAAGTTCTGCCGCTACTGGGACGTGGAGCCGCGGCTGGTGCCGATGGAGGGCGAGCGCTACATGCTGGGTGCAGCCGAGGCGGTGGCCCAGTGCGACGAGAACACGATCGGCGTCGTCGCGATCCTCGGCTCGACGTTCGACGGCAGATTCGAGCCGATCGGCGAGATCGCCGCAGCGCTCGAGCAGCTCGAGAGGGACCGCGGGCCCCACGTTCCGCTACACGTCGACGCCGCCTCGGGCGGCTTCGTGGCGCCGTTCATCCAGCCCGACCTGAGGTGGGATTTCAGGCTGGACCGCGTCCAGTCGATCAACGCCTCGGGCCACAAATACGGTCTCGTCTACCCGGGCGTGGGCTGGGTCGTGTGGCGCAACAAGGAGGGGCTGCCCAATGATTTGATCTTCGACGTCAACTACCTCGGCGGGCACATGCCGACGTTCGCCCTGAACTTCTCGAGACCCGGCAGCCAGGTGATCGCACAGTACTTCATGTTCACGAGCCTCGGCCGCGACGGCTACTGGCGCGTGATGTCCGAGGCCCGCGACGTCGCGAGGTACATCGCGACCGGAATCGCCGAGATCGGGCCCTACCGGCTGCTGTCCGACGGCAGCGACCTGCCGGTGTTCGCGTTTGCGCTGAAGCCCGAGGTCGAGAACTACACGGTGTTCGACGTCTCCGACCGCCTGCGCCAGAGCGGCTGGCTGGTGCCGGCGTACACGTTCCCGCCCAACCGCGAGGACCTCAGCGTGCTGCGGATCGTGATCCGCGCGGGGATGACCTACGACATGGCCGATCGGCTGCTCGAGGTCTTGAGCGAGCACAGCAGGTTCCTCGAGTCGCTCGATCGGCCGTTGCCCGGCGAGCACCCGGAGCAGCGCCAGGCGTTCGCGCACTGACGATCTCGACCGCTCGCAGTAGGGTCGGCTCAGGACTGGTTACTGTGACGGCAGCGGCGCTTGGTCGACGACGGCGAACCGCTCCATCATGTCGTTATCCTCATGCTCGACGATGTGGCAGTGATGGACGTAGCGCTGTTCGCCATGCGCGACGGTGCCATCGGGGTCAGCGCGGTGCTGGGCAGGGTGAACACCGCACGCACGACCGTGATCTGACCGGGGTTTGCCTTGACCGTGTCCTTGAAGCCGGCCTCCTCCGGGGCGTAGGGCATCAGCCGCGACTTCAGGTACGGCGCCAGTCTCTAAGAACTCTATTAGATTGGAGGGCGAGATTCGACATCCAGCCGGGCTTGATGCCGCTTATTTGATGAGTCGGAGTCGGTGGGTGAGTGCGGTGTGGCGGCGGCCGGCTCCGGGGGTGCGGACGGCTTGAGCAAGAGCGCGGTGGGATCCGGCGAGAACGATGAGCTGCCTGGCTCGGGTGACGCCGGTGTAGAGCAGGTTGCGTTGGAGCATCATCCAGGATGAGGTGGTGAGCGGGATGACCACGATGGGGTATTCGCTGCCTTGTGAGCGGTGGATGGTGATCGCGTAGGCGTGGGCGAGTTCGTCGAGTTCGGCGAAGTCGTAGTCGACGAGTTCGTCTTCGTCGGTGCGCACGGTGAGCGTTTGCTCTTGCAGAGACAGGCCGGTGACGGTCCCGACGGTGCCGTTGAAGATCCCCGCCTTGCCCTTGGTGTAGTCGTTGCGGAGCTGGATGACCTTGTCCCCGGCGCGAAATACCCGGTCGCCGTAGCGCTTCTCTGGCGTCCCGTCGCGTTGCGGGGTGAGTACTTCTTGCATCAGGGCGTTGAGGTTGCCTGCTCCGGCTGGCCCGCGGTGCATCGGGGTCAGCACCTGAACATCGCGGACTGGGTCGAGCCCGAATTTGGAGGGGATGCGGCGGGCGACGATGTCGACGATGAGTTTGGCGGTCTCCTCCGCCGGGTGCAGGCCGGAGTCCTCTGCGGGGTCGCAGCCAAACCAGTAGAAGTCGCGAAAGCCGGTGAGCTGCGGGGGCTGGCCGTGGTTGATGCGATGGGCGTTGACGACGATGCCGGACTGCTGGGCTTGGCGAAAGATCTGGGTCAGGCGCACCCGCGGGATCGTGTCGGCGGCGAGCAGGTCGCGCAGGACTTCGCCCGCGCCGACCGAGGGGAGCTGGTCGACGTCGCCGACGAGCAGCAGGTGCGCTCCCTCGGGGATCGCCTTGATCAGCTTGTTGGCCAGGATCACGTCCATCATCGAGCACTCATCGACCACGACCAGATCCGCGTCGAGGGGTTTGTCGCGGTCGTATTTGGGCTCTCCCCCGGGTTGTAGTTCCAGTAGCCGGTGGACCGTGGAGGCCTCGTGGCCCGTCAGCTCCGCCAGCCGCTTGGCGGCCCGGCCCGTGGGTGCGACCAGCACCACCGTGGCGCTTTTTGCCGTGGCGAGCTCGACGACGGACCGGATGGTGAAGCTCTTGCCGCACCCCGGCCCGCCGGTCAGCACCGCGACCTTGCTGGTGAGCGCGAGCTTGACCGCCTCTTGCTGGCCGGGCGCGAGCTCCTGGCCGGTCCGGCTCCGTAGCCACCCCAGCGCCTTGTGCCAGTCCACCGAGGCGAACGCGGTCAGCCGCTCGTGGCTTGAATTCAGCAGGTCCAACAGCCCTCCTGCGAGGGAGCGCTCGGCGCGGTGAAACGGCACCAGATAGACCGCCGGCACCGCGCTGGCGCTGGGGTCGTGGCTCGCGTGCACGCCTTCGCGGACGACGCCCTCCTCGGCGACGAGCTCATCCAGACAGGGACCGATCCGCTCACGGTCGACGTCGAGGATGTTCGCTGCCTCGCGGATCACGTCAGGCTCGGGGAGGTAGCAGTGGCCGTTCTCGGCGGCTCGCGAGAGGGTGTACTGCAGCCCCGCCTTGATCCGCTCGGGGCTGTCGTGCGGGATCCCGACCGCCTGGGCGATCGTGTCGGCGGTCTTGAATCCGATGCCCCACACCTCGGACGCCAGGCGGTACGGCTCGCTGCGCACCACCGAGATCGAGTCCTCGCCGTATGCCTTGTAGATCCGCACCGCCAGCGACGTGGACACCCCGATGCTGGACAGGAACACCATCACTTCCTTGATCGCCTTCTGCTCCTCCCAAGCGTCGGCGATCCGCTCGGTCCGCTTCGGGCCCAGTCCGCGCACCTCGATCAGCCGGTCGGGCTGCTCGTCGATGATGCTCAAGATGTCGGTGCCGAAATGCGCCACCATCCGCTCGGCCATCATCGGGCCGATGCCCTTGATCAGTCCTGAACCCAGGTAGCGGCGGATGCCCTGGATCGTCGCCGGCAGCACGGTGGTATAGGCGTGCACCTGGAACTGCTTGCCGTACTTGGGATGGCTGCTCCAGCGCCCGGTCAGGCGCAGGCTTTCCCCGACCTGAGCGCCGAGCAGCGGCCCCACCACGGTCAGCAGATCCGGTCCGGTCCGCTCGGTGGCCACCCGGGCGATCGTGTAGCCGGTGTCCTCGTTGGCGTAGGTGATCCGTTCCAGGACTGCCTCCAACACCGATTGGCTCTGCTTGGCGGCGGCTTCGGCGAGCGGGCGGCGGGCCGGCTCGGCACCCATCAGGGGCGCTCCGTCTCAGCGGGAGCGGCTAGATCGCGCAGGTCAAGCTCCTCGCTGCCGTAGTGGTCAGCCTCGATCGCCTCCAGGCCCTCCAGGATCCTCGTCAGGCTCTGCTCGTTGCGCTCGAGCATCTCGATCAGCCGCAGGTTGCCTTGCGTGCGCGCCATCTCGAGCAGCCGACGCGTGTCGGCCTGGTGCTGCTCGCGCACCGTGCGGAACGAACCGTCGGTGAGAAGCTCGCGCAGCTCAGGCAGGCGTTCGGATGCCGACATGTCTGCACCAACGACAAGCCCCAGTAGCCGTTCGACAACGCCTACCTGGCGCGTGCAATCCGCTCCTTCATCCACGCCGCCTGCTCAAGCGACAACGTCCACGGCAACTGCCGCTTCATCGACCAGCACGACGACGTTCTCCGCGGGCCGCCGCGCCCATGCCGCGAACTCGCCCAACTCCGTCACCCCGACCTGCTCCCAACTCAGGCCACGCTCAGCGAGAACAATCCAGAACGCCCGCAGGTCGTGCGCGTACGCCTCGACCGTGTTCGGCGAGCGCTCGCGGTCGGTCAGCCACGCCAGGTACTCGTCGATCAGCTCGACCGGCCGACGATCAGGGCCGATGACCGCGAACGACTCTAGCCCGCGCGCCGGCAAGAGCACCCGGCGGACGATGTAGCGCGCCTCGCGCTCGTTGACGTCGTTGACGTGCAAAACGACGCGAAGATATCGGCCAGTTCGGACGTCGCTAGCCGCGGAGGCGTTCACGCGCGCCTTCTGTGCCAGGTCACAATTCGACACGAGCCACGACTCGTGTTGCGTGTCATTTGGGTTCGGGATCTGGGCGGCCAAGGGCAGGCCCGACAGGGCCGAGCGCAGCGAGCCACGCAGCGGCGCCCTTGACGGCGCCCGGGCGCGCGCCATCCTCAAACCCAAGGAGGTGGCGCTATGCCGTTCGCTCCGCCGATTCCATGGCCGACCTGGCGGTGCGTCAGCAGCTCTCGCCCCGGGTAGGTCTCCATAAGGCCCTCGCAAAATGCCGCTATCTGCAGGGATGTTCGACCTAAGAAACCCGTTATCGAGGGTGCTATGGAGACCGTCCGAAGGCGGTCCGCGGTCTCGCTGCTGCGTTCACAGAAAGGCGCCTTCTGCGCTGTGGAGGCCGGGGTCCAGCGGTACCCTTCACTCGTGCGTACGTTGATCCTGGATCCACCGACCGCCGGACTTGACGAGTTGCTCGAGCGCAGGCGTCGGTCGGGCCTGGATCGGCTCGACGAGGTATGGGATGGTGTCTACCACATGGTTCCGGCGCCGAGCGACGCGCACGCGGACATCGCGCAACAGCTCGCCGTGTTGCTCGATGGCCCGGCGCGCGCAGCTGGGCTGTTTCCGACGATGCACGAGTTCAACCTGGGCGCCTCTGAGCATGACTTCCGAGTGCCTGACGGCGGCCTGCACCGCGCACGCCGATGGGGAACCTGGGAGCACACCTCACCGCTCGTGGTCGAGATCGTCTCCCCCGGCGATCAGACGTGGGAGAAGCTCCCGTTCTACGCCAAGCACAACGTCGACGAGCTTCTGATCGTCGACCCGCAGGAACGGTCAGTTAGCTGGCTGGCGCTCCAAGAAGGCGAGTACCGCGCCGTTAACCGCAGCGCGGTGATTGCGCTCGGTCCGGACGAGCTACACGATCGGCTCGACTGGCCCGAAACTGAGGGCCACTAGCCATCGGGCGATGGATCCGCCGGGCGTTAGCTTTGACGTCTCCACACCCTCAGAAGCTCCTATGTCAAGCCCTCCTTGCGAGATGGTGGCGCGCGTCCGCCGATCGCTGTCAAGGGATGTCCGCTATGCGGCTCGCTGCGCTCGGCCCTGTTCCTTGTTGGTGTGTCCGTTGGCGCGCGCGTCGGCGTAGATCTTCTTCGCGCGCGGCTCGCAGCGCAGCTGGGTGACCGCCATCCGGTGAAGGGTCGCGTTGACGCGGCGGTTACGGCCGGGGTTGTAGCGGTGGCGGATCGGTTCGCCGGGGCCCTCAGCGGTCGAGGCGGCCAGCGGCGCGGTACCGTTGAAGCGTCCGAAGCCGCCGATCGTGAAGCGGCGCGGATCGCCGACCTCGACCAGCAGCTCGGCGACCGACACGGTCGACAGGCCGCACAGCTCGCCTAGGGTGCTGCCGGTGGCTTTTACGAGCTCGGCGAGCTGGCGGGTGATCTGCCGCTCCTGCGCGTCGAGGCTGGCGATCTCCTCGCGGTAGCCGGCCAGGATGCGGACCCTCACCGCGGTCGGCGGAGCGAGGCGCCGGCGGCTGGTGACGCGGGGAAGTGCTGCCAGCCGCGGGCGCACCCGCTTTGCGCTGGGAAGCCGCTCGATCGGGCCGGCGCTCGCCTTCAGTACGCGCCAACCAGGCCTTAGTCGTGCGCCTGCTCAAAGGCAGGCGCGGTCCTCGCGCTGCAACCAACGCCTCTGGTATGGGTGCTCGTGGAGTTCTCGCTCGTCCTGAGCGAGCGGAAGCTCGCGGGACCTTGATTCGTAGCGCCGCCCGCCGGCGACCGTTCGGACGACACGCGGGCGCCGGCTTGAATGACCGGCATCGAGGCCCGCGCGGCCCTGCGCTGAGCCTCGACCTCGATCTAGGCTTCCGGCCATGCCTTGGAGACGGGGGCGGCGTTGGAGCCTGGGCGCCGCATGGCCAGCGATGCTGGTCTGCGCATTCGCCGGGTCGGTGCCCGTCGCGCACGCCACCGCGACCGCGCAGATCCTCCGGGGCGTGCAGCTCTCGGCAGGGCTGACCATCCAGCTCCCATCGAGCGGCCTCGTCGTGCTCAGCTCGCTGGGGGCCGGCCCGCCGGTGGCGCTGAGCGAGGGCGCCGGCCGCTGCTGGACGACCTCGACAACTTGCGCAAGGTGCGCGGGCGCAGCAAGGGCCTGACGCTCGATCACGCAAACACTGCGCAGTTCAACGAGGACCGCTCGCGCGCGGCCGTGGCCCTGAAGGCGAAGGGGGCCCAGTTCCTGATCTACCGCGCCAGCCAGATCACGAGCTTCGAGCTCAAGGCTTAGGTCGCGATCCAGGCGGGGAGGGTTGGCCCGGCCTGCCTCGCGCGCAACCTCCAGGGCGGCGGAACCTGCTTCGCATGGCCGCGACGGTGCGGCACTGCGGTCGATTGGCGGTGGCCGGATCTTCGTCGCCACCGCAGCCCGGCAGGGCCAGGTGGTGTTCGTGACGCGCGCGGGCCGGGTCGAGGCGGCCGCGATCGCGACGCCAACGCTGCTGAACAGCACCGCTCGCTGTCGCGGGCGATCAGGTTCGCCCAGCGGTAGTCCCGCCGCGGGCAAGCTGAGCTGCCGCCATGGGCGGGGTGGCAACGCCGTCGACACGCGGCTGTGCTGACGAGTGCGATTGCGTGCGGACGTCCACCGTAGGCGAGTTGGCCGGGACTCTCCCCTACCACATGCTCGACGGGACGAGCGTTATCGGGCGCGACCGGGGAGGCGCCGCGGCCCACCGCGGTCGGACATCTGGCTGGCTCCGGCGTGAGCGTCGGCTCCGCGGCGGTAGGCTGTTGACGATGCCCACGCTCGTGCTCGACCCGCCCCCCGCCGAATTTCGGTGCCCTGCGCGGCTCGCGGGGCGACCGACCGCGCACCTGCTCATCGACGGCCAAGCGCTCGCCGGCTGAGGCCGCGACCGTCACAAGCTCAATCCCGCAGCGGCAATCAGGTTGCTGAGCGTTCGCTCGGGCGGGGCGAGCGCCGGAGTGCGCGTGCTGATAGTGCTGTGAGCCAGCCGAATCCGGTCACGATCGCGGCGCGTTAGAGCAGCCCGGCGAAGTTGACGAGCCTTGGTGCTTGATTGAAGCCTGCGCCGGCGAGCCCCATGGTGGCGAGCATTGACAGGCCTGTAGCCGCAGAGTAGAGCGCCCAGGTTGGGTTACCGGATCGGTGAAATCGCCGTGCGTAGGCGAACGCTGCTGCCGGCATTCCGAGGAATATCGGCAGCGCCGCGATGCCGTGCACGGTCATGTCTGCGCGGCACACGAAGTGGCGCGGTCCGGCCGGCGGACGGTCTGTCGTCCCGCGGCACGCTGAGATCGGATCCGGCGTCGCGATCGCGATCTGCAAGCAGCTCGGCGTACCCAGACCGCCGAATCCGCACTGAGACGAAGGCTGCATGAGACGCCAGCGCCCGTCCGATCGGGAACGCTTACCGCACGCCTGGGATGCCAGTGCGGGGGCGATACGCGGCTACGGGTCTTGGCGCATACTCGGCCGGAACCCGAGGCCCAGGCGCTCAGCGACGGCGCAAAGTCGCTTGTCGGTGGTCCACAGCCTGGTGTCGGGCGTTAGCCTGCTCGCCGCGAAAAGCTGCGCATCGACGTATCCGATCCCGACGCCGTAGAGCCCGTCTCGTTCGATGAGCGTGAGCACCTCCTCATCCTCGGCAACAGTGGCCTGCGGGAGGCCGTGCAGCAGTCCGAGGATCTCTCCTCGGTTCCTCAGGTTGCCCAATGCGAGCTCGCCGATGATCCAGGGATGGGTGACCACGGAGCTGGTGTCGAGCAGCTGCGCCAGCGACGCGTTTCCCGCACGGAGATGATCGATCCATACCGCGGTGTCGACCAGGATCACTGCGGATCGCTCTGTCGTCGGGGCACGTCGCGCAGAGCTTGCTCGGTGCCGCCGAGCCGCGCCAGGCGCCGCGCGCTCTCACGCTCGACCAGAGCGCGGAGTGCTTCGCGCACCAGAGCTGTCTTCTCCGTGGTCCCTGTGAGGCGCTGCGCCTCGGCGAGCAGGTCATCGTCTAGAGCGAGTGTCGTGCGCATAGGATCGCCTTTCAGGCATGGGAGAGATCATCTAATGATGCCATGCATCTGCGCTACGACGAGGCCGGTCTCGTGGCGGAGCGTGGTAATGCTGCGCCCAGCTTCCGCACTCGTTGCTGTCCGCGATGCCGTTGCGGCAGGACTCCAAGCAGCGGCGGCAACCGCCGCGAACGAGCAGGCCTCCGCAAACTAGCGTCGAGACGGGGACGGGCGCAGCTCGGATGCAGCGAGGCGCCGTGACCCGGCGCCTGCACGCGGAAGGCTCAGCCTTCGACCCGCACTTCGTCAGCTCGATGGCGGCGGTGATCCTGAATGCCATTCCAGACAAATGACACGCGTTGGCCGGCGCCGAGCGCTCGATAGCCCTCCGCCAAGACGGCCGAGAGGTGAACGAATGGCACCTCGCCGTCGTCGGCCGTGATCCGACCGAAGCCCTTGTCGTCCTTGAACCAGCGCACCGATCCCGAGCGCCGGACACCGCGCAGCTCCGGCCGGCGAATGTCGAGGTCCTCAATCACCCAACGATCGTAGACCCGGGTCGCCTCCCGAGACCTCGTTTATGACCTTCGCAGCGCCAAGCGCTTGCGGACGCGCAGCGCTTGCCAGGCCTCGCGAGATCCTCACGATCACGCCGTGGCTCAGCTTGCTAAAGGAAGGCGGTACCTAGGGATTCGGACTCCCACGTACTGCATGCCGGTTGGTGCGGTCATCGGGCCGCGAGCCGCTGGAACGGGTTGAACGCGGAGCGGGAGGAGGGTCGCCCGGGGGTTCGCGGACGGTAGGCGGCAAGGTGTCCGTTGTCGGCGTTGTAGAACAGCCATCCGGTCGACGCCCAGGCGATTAGCGTGTAGTCGCGCGCGACGCCGGGCCCGGGCACGAGCGTCGCGGCCCGTCGTGCAATGTCGACCACCGCCACGCGAGTCCCGCCGGCTGTCGCGGTCGCTGGTACCGCGACCAGGCGGCCGTCCGGAGAGAAGGCGCCGTCGTAGGACGCCACGAAGCGAGAGCCGGGTCCGGGACGGATCCGAGCATCACTGCCGGTGCGCGCGTTGGTGAGGTATAGGACCGGGCATTGCGAGCTGCAGGAAACGACAAGCGATTGGCGGGTCGCGAGCGGGAAGACGCCGGGCAGCTTGCGCACGATCCTCCCAGAGGCCGGCTGCGACAACGCAAGCGTCTGCGCCTGCACGAGCAGCCCACCGTCGACCGCGGCGACCGGTGGCGACGGGGATCTTCGCGCCGCGCCGCTTGGAGATGATCGCGGCGATCGGCGACGTGATTCCGACCGTGAAGGCGAACGGCAGCGCGGCGGCGCCGGCGGCGAGCGGCGCGTAGCCGAGCACGAACTGCAGGATCTGCGTGAGCAGGAACAGCGCCCCGAAGAGGCTGAAGAAGACGAGCGTCACCGACACCGAGGCGGCGGTGAAGCGCGCGTTGCGAAACACCTGCAGTGGCACCATCGGATCCTCGCGGCGCAGCTCCCAGATAGCGAACGCGGCGAGCAGTGCGACCGCGGTGCCGAGGACGCCGAGCGTGGCGACCGACATCCAGCCGCGCTCCGGTGCCTGGATCAGGCCACAGGTTAGGGCGACCAGGCCGGCGAGGGACAGGGCCGCCCCGACGGGGTCGAGCCGCGGCTTGCGGTCCGCGCGCGAGGCGGGCACAAGCGCCCGCCCGGCGATCAGGGCGATGATCACGATCGGGACGTGAACTTAACTGCGGTTATCCCGAAAACGCTCGGCGAGCAGCGCATCGAGCGTTCGCGGCGGCCGGCCGGTGAGACGCAAGACGGTGTCGGTCACCGCCGACGCGTAGCCGTCGGTCCCCGAGCGCCGGTAGTCATGGTAGAGGCCGACGAGCGCGTCTACGAACCACGGATCCAGGCCGATGCCGAGCAGCGAGTCGCGCACGGTCTGGTCGGGCACGGCGACATACCGGATCTCTCGACCCGTCGCCCCCGACAGCTTCATCGCGACGTCGTCGTAGGAGAGCGTCTCGGGCCCGGTGACGTCGTAGTGCGCGCCGGCGTGCCCGTCCTCGGTGAGCACAGTGCTTGCGACCGCGGCCACGTCGCGTGTGTCGACCATGCTAATCCGGGCGTCGCCCGCGTCGACGTACAGGTTCCCGTCCTCACCGATCGAGGGAATATTCGACTCGGGCATGTTCTGCATGAACAGATTCGGCCGGACGATCACGTATTCCAACCCTGACTGCTCGAGATGGCGGTCGCAGTCGGTATGCGCACTGACGAACTCCGCCGGCGACTCGAGGCTCGCCCCGAGGATCGAGCTTCGCACCAGCAGCCCCACTCCGGACTCGCGCGCTGCATCGATCGCGTTGCAATGCCAGCGAACAGCGTCTTCGACCACCGATCACAAGAATCACTGCCCACTCCTTTCCAGTCCCGACGCCACACAGTCCGAGCACATCCTACGTCCCCGCCGATGCCGGCCCGAGGCCACTCACGCCCGGTCGAGAATCCCGATCCGTGGCGCGATCACCGAGTTGAGCTGCAGAGCGATGAGCAGACCGATCGCCAGGTACGTGTTGATCAGGCACGTCAGCGCGGCGAGCGCGTATAGGCACTGGTAGACGACGATTCGCTGCTTCATCGCGGCGCGCATGTCTTCCGTCGTCTCGTCGCTCATCAGTCCGGCCCGATCGGCGTACTGGAAGCCGATGAACAGTACGGCACCGAGCGCGAACAGGTTCAGCCAGTAGACAGCCATCGACAGCCTGTACGTGGTGTCCTGCGCGAGCAGTCCGGTCGAGAACGGCATCAGCGTCACCGCAAGCAAAAACGTGAGGTGAATCCAGGTCAGGGCGCGCGTGCTTCGCGTGAAGCTCGAAAGCTGCGTCTGCTGGCCGACCCAGAAGATCCCAAGCGTCAGGAAGCTCATCGCGTAAGGCAACAAACGGGGCACAACGTGCTGCGTAAGGTCGTGCAGGAGGGCGTGCTCGGAGCTGCCCCCGCCGGCAGACCAAATCGGATGCTGAGCGCGCTTGGGGACCGACGGAGCCTTCAGGTCAAGTACGAGTAACGTCATCGCGACCGCGAACACGCCATCGCTCAGCGCTGCGAGGCGATCGAGGCTGCTGCCCGCGAACCGGTGGTAGCTGATCGGCATCCGCGCGTGGGGACGCTACCGTAGCCACCGGCTACCGCGTCTGCCTAATCCCCGTCGCGTTGTTGCCATATGACGCGTTGGGCAAACGCTGGTGGTGGACGATGGCGTCCCCCCTTGGAACGAAGCCATCAGATCCGGAGACCGCACCGCTGAGACGCCCGCATTCGCAGGTTGACCCCTGAGCTGGCGGCCGGCGGATTGCCATCGAGGCGCCAACCCCGGCGACGACGAGCGGCGCGATCATCTCGCCATATGCCAGGCCCGGTTCGGCGATCAGCGCGATCCACGCCATTCCGGCGGCCTGTAACGCAAGCCCCCCGACCAGCAGAGGCCGCTCACCGATCCGATCCACCAGGGCGCCGGCGATCGGCGCGACGACGAACAGCGTCCCGGTCCACGGCCCCATCCGCAGCGCGGCCTCGAGCGGCTGTTGGCCGAGGCCGGTCTGCAGAACTGGGGGAGGAAGAAGACAGCGCCGAACAGCGACGCGAACACGCTTGCGCGGAACGCACGGCGGCGCGTCGCCAGTCGGCACCGTCCGAGAAATCCTCTGTTAGTGGTTCCCATCTCAAGCCGGCAATGGGAAGTAGGTATACTTTCCCATTGAGTGAGCATCCGTGGGAGAACACGACTTGACGAGCGCGGGCGTCTGGTGCTGCCCGTCGCGCTGCGTAGACGCCTCGGCCTGCGGGCCGGCGACGAGGTGACGATCAGCGAAGAAGCCGACGGCGTGCTGCGACTCGAGAGTGGCCGCGCCGCCGCCCGCGCGCTGATCGGCTCGGCCGGTCGCACGAAGCGCTCGGTAGTCGACGAGCTGCGCGACGAGCGGCGTCGGCAGGCAGCCGCGGAAGACAAGGACGCCGAGCGCCCATCCCGGTGAGCGCCGCCATCGACGCGTCGGCGCTGCTGGCGCTTCTCTTCGCCGAGCCAGGCGCCGAGATGGTCGCCGACACGATCGCGGACGGAGCGGCGATCAGCACCGTCAACCTCAGCGAGGTCGCAACCGTGCTCGTTCGCCACAAGCACGAACCCGAGCAGGTCTTGGGCCCGGTGCGAGAACAGCTTTCCGTCGAGCCGTTCACCGACGCCGACGCGCTCGCCGCCGCCGCGCTCTACCCGAAGACGGCCAGCCAAGGACTGTCACTCGGTGACCGCTCTTGCCTCGCGCTCGCCCAACGGCTCGGTGCCCCTGCCGTGACCGCCGAGCAAATTTGGGCGCAGCTCGGCCTCGAGATCGAGGTCCTGATGATCAGACGGCGGTCATCCTCCCCCTGAGCACGTGCTGAACCGGCGAGCTGTACAAGCCGGGCGCTTGTTGCATCACGACGGCGGGCGGGAGCGTTCTAGGAAGGGGCGGGGCGCGTGACGCCCTGCAATCGCGCGCCTGAGACGGCCGCTTGCCGCAATTGCAGGAGCTCGGCGATGTGCGGTACGGGCTTGAAACCGACCTTCTCGTAGGCGCGGACTGCGGCGACGTTATCGACGGCGGGGTCGATCGTGATTCGGTGATGCCCGCGCTCGTCGATCAGCTTCCGAACCACCTGGCGAATGGCCTCGGTCCCGACGCCGCGCCCGTGCAGCGCCGGGTCGACGAACAGGTCGATACCAGCGTGGCGGTACTTGGGCTCGTTCTCCTCCCAGTACTGGATCAGCCCCGCGACCGCTCCGTCCACGTCGATCGTGAACCGCGCCGACTCCGGCTCGTCGAACGGGAAGTCGTCGTCCGGGAGGTCCCACCAATGCGACACCTCGGGGATACGGTGAATTCGCCGCAGCTCGGGCGCGTCGGCAGCGATCAGCGGACGGAGCCCGACGTTGGTCACTCGGCTGTCGCGGCGATCGCGCGTCATCGCGGCCTTCAACCGTAGCCGCCTCGGGCCGGGTACGATCCGGCGCGCGCGATGGCCTCCGGACGACCACACCGCTACGCAGTCGCCCATCTCGACGAGATCGAGCGCCTACCGGCGTTCGGGATCGACTCCATCTGGCGGCCTGTACGCCACCATTTCGGGATCGAAGCGTTCGGGATCAACGCCTACACGGCTGACGCCGCCGGCAAGCAGGTGGTCGAGGAGCACGACGAGCTGCAGGGGGGCGCCGGCGGCCACCAGGAGCTCTACGTGGTGCTGTCCGGCAGGGCGGCATTTACGATCGAAGACGAACAGCTCGAGGCGCCTGCCGGCACCTTCGTGTTCCTAGCCGACCCCGCCGCACGACGTGGCGCGGTCGCGCTCGAACCGGGGACGACGGTGCTCGCGATCGGCGGCGAGCCCGGTCGGCCGTACGCGGTCTCGGCGTGGGAGTTCGCCTTTCGCGGACTCGCCAAGGGCGGCCAGGAGGGCGCCGAGATCTTCGCCGAAGGCATCGCACGCTATCCGGATCGCGCCTCGCTGTACTACAACCTCGCGTGCATGCACTCGCTCGACGGCGACCCAGGGCCGGCGCTCGAGGCGCTGCGCCAGGCGATCGAGCTGAACCCAGAGGCGCGCGAGTGGGCAGCGGTCGACGAAGACTTCGAGGAGCTTCGGGGTACCGACGAGTTCGGCGACGTCATCCGCGGCGCCGACGCCGATCAGGATTACCGCCCGGACGCCGATCCGCATTAGCCGCGTCTTCGCCGGCGGGCTCCCGCGGCCGCGACCAGCGGCCCGGTCCTCGGCGGCACCTGCCGCGAGAGGACGATGTAGCTCGTGCAGCGGCGGATCGCGGGAGTGCGGAGCAGCTCATTGACGAGCTGCTGGAGGTGCTCGGTGTCGCGGGCGACGATCCGGCAGATGAGGTCCTGGGGACCGCTGATCGGGCACATTGGGCTCGTGGGCGACCGCCGTCCTGAAAGCGCCTCCCAGGCGGCGTATCTTGGCGGCGCGCCATGGGTTTCGCCGCCCCACTCGACTTTCCCGAGCCTCCGATGTGATCATCCCGGTTCTGTAAATGTCGAGCATGAACGAAGGACATCGTCGCGCGGCGCCACCGGCGCCACCGGCAGAGGGCGGCCGCACTGCGATGCGAGAACCAGGATGAGCACCGAATTGCCCTCGGTGACCCGCCGCGGCGCCGCGGCGCCTACGGTGAGCCTCGCACTCGAGAGCCGGCCAGAGACGCTGACGCTCATCCGTGGCATGCTCGCGGGGGTCGCAGAGCCGCTCGCAATGGACCCCGAGCTGTTGGACGATCTGAAGACCGCGGTCAGCGAGGCGTGCAACAACGTCGCCCTCCACGCCTACCCGGACGGAACCGGTTCACTCACTGTTCTGCTGGCCTCGACGACCGACGGAATCGAGGTGATCGTACGCGACGAGGGGCTGGGGATCACCGAGCAGGCGGCCTCCGACGATCGTGTCCAAGGCGTCGGCCTGCAGGTGATTCGCGCGCTGAGCGCGAAGGCGGAGTTCCGGGCTCGCCCGAGCGGGGGCACCGAGGTGTGCATGCTGTTCGCCGGCGAGCGGGCGGGCGAGCCGCTGTTCGAGATGCCCGAGCCGGCAGCGCCCGACGACGGATGGTCCAGTCGGCTCGCGGGCGACGCCGTCGTCTCGGTGTCTCCCGTCGCGCTCCTGAGCGGCGTGCTGGGCCGGATTTCCCGCACGCTCGCCGCGACCGCCCGCTTCTCCCTCGACCGCTTTTCGGATGTGTACCTCGTGACGGACGCGATTGCGGCGCACGCGGCGAGGGCATCCGCCGGCGATCGCATCGCGTTCGCGATCACCACCGGGGGCCGGCGACTGGAGTTGGTGGTGGGGCCGTTACGCCTGGGATCCGGCGGGTCGCTCGATGTCGAGGCCGAGGACCAGTCGCGGTCACCACTGCACATGCTGAGCGACCGGATCGAGCTGATCACGACCGACGGGATCGAACTGCTCCAGGTCGTCATGATCGATCACCGCCCCGCGTAGCAGCCGTCCCAAGGCGTCAGCAGAGGCCCGGTGGCCGGGGGGCTGCCTCCGTGCAGCAGGCGGTGGGCCAGTCCCTCCGGCAAGCGCAGGGCTCAGCCTCCGCTCAGCAGCTCCTCCGGCGTGTCGGCGAACGTGAGTCTCTCATCCACGCCGGTTAGGCTCAGCAGGCGCTGGACTTGCTGTGGTCCGCGAACAAGGCCGAACTCCTGGCCCGCCTCATCCGCCCGCTGGTGCGCCTTGACCAGCGTGCTGAGGCCTGTCGAATCCATGAACTCGAGCTCTCGCAGATCGATGACGACGCGCGTCGCGCCCGATTCGGCAACGCGCGCGAGCTCCTCTGCGAGGGCTCCGCTCGACGCCAGGTCGAGCTCCCCGCTGACCGTGATCACGGCTGCCCGACCGTCGTTCCGGGTCTCTACGCGGATGTGGCTCTGCACTTGTGTGTGCGAGCCTACTGATCTGCGAGCACGCTTGCGCGAGCGCCCGCTGTTTGCGGGATGGCGGCCCGGGTACCAGCACACACGATGAGCACCATTGCTTTCATCGGAACCGGCGCGATGGGGCTGCCGATGGCCCGCAATCTGCTGAAGGACGGGTTCGCGGTGCGGGCCTGGAACCGCTCAGCGGAGCGAGCGTGGCCGCTCGCCTCCGACGGCGCCGCGGTCCTCGACGACCCCCGGGACGCGGCCGAGGGAGCTGAGTTGCTGGTCACGATGCTGAGCGATGCCGACGCGGTCCTCGACGTCGCGCCCGCCGCGCTCGACGCCCTCCCCGAGGGCTCGATCTGGAGTCAGATGAGCACGATCGGCCTCGAGGGCACGAACCGCTGCCGCGAGCGCGCGGACCGGGCTGGCGTCACGTTCGTCGACGCGCCGGTCCTCGGGACCCGCGAACCGGCCGAACAGGCGAAGCTGGTGATCCTCGCCTCCGGCCCGCGGGAGGTTCGCCCGCGCTGCCAGCCGGTGTTCGACGCGCTCGGCTCGCGCACGATGTGGATTGGCGAGGCCGGCGGCGGCACCCGCTGCAAGCTCGTCGTCAACGGTTGGGTGATCGGGGTGGTGGGGGTGCTCGCCGAGACGATCTCGCTCGCCCAAGGCCTGGGCATCGACCCCCAGCTCTTCTTCGACGCCGTCGAGGGCGGGGGGTTGGATCTGCCGTACGCCCGGCTGAAGGGCAGGGCGATGATCGAGCGCACCTTCCGCGATGCCTCGTTCCGGCTGGCGCTCGCCCGCAAGGATGCCGATCTCGTGCTCTCGGCCTGCACCGATGCCGGGCTCGAGCTTCCAGTGTTGGAAGCGGTCGCCGAGCGCCTGCGGCGCGCTGAGCAGGACGGCCACGGCGACGAGGACATGGCCGCGACGTACTGGGTCAGCGTTCCGCGGCGGGGGGCCAGGGCCGGCACGCCCGAGCAGCCACATTGACCCGGATCGGCCACTAGCCCTCTAGCAGGCCTGATCGTCGGTCAGCTCGCGCAGCCGCTGCAGCGACCTGCGCAGAAGACGGGAGACCTGCATCTGCGAGACGCCGACGTGGTCGGCGATCTCCGTTTGCGTGAGATCCTCCCCGAACCTCAGATACAGGATCTGCCGCTCGCGCTGCGGCAGGTGCTTGGCCGCCGCGAAGATCGTCGCCTGCTCGTCGACCAGCTGCAGGCGGTCGTCCGCGTCGCCGATCGACTCGAGCCGCGTGGCGGTGCCGTCGTCTCCCCGAAGCGGAGCGTCGAGGGAGACCGCGTCGTACGCCTCCGCCGTCTGCAGGCCGTCGAGAACCTCCTCTTCGCTCATCTCGAGGTACTGGGCGAGCTCCCCGACGGTCGGAGGGTGGCCGGTCCGGGCGCTGATCTTGTGCTGTCCGTCGATCACCCTACGCGCGCGCTCCTGGGCGCTGCGATCGACGTGCAACGCCCATCCCGAGTCGCGGAAGTAGCGTTTCAGCTCGCCGACGATTGTCGGAACTGCGAACGACGTGAACGCGAACCCCCGGCCGGGATCGAAGCGCTCGACGGCCTTGACCAGGCCAAGGCTGGCCACCTGGACGAGATCTTCGTAGGGCTCGCTCGAAGGCACGTAGCGCCGCGCTAGCTTGCGCGCGAGCGGCAGGAACCGCTCAATCAACTCATCTCGCGCACTACGGTCGGCAGACCGCCGCCACCGGTCAAACAACTCAGCAGAGCCGGCAACTGCTGCGGGAGCGCTTGTCGTCGCTGTCACCGCCATCGCTGACCTCCCTGGTGTTGTGCAGGCCACCCTTTGTAGCACACATCGGAACGCGGCCCTCGAGAGTCGCGGCAATTCTTGCACAGGATTCTGGGGCTATGGCGATTTGTCGATTTCCCAGTCGAAGAGCAACTCCAGCACCACGCGCTCCAGCCCGGCGCTCCTGCGGTCGTCGAGCGTGTCGAGGTCCCCGAGGCCCTCGAGCGCGGCCGCTGGAATACTCCGAGCAACCGTGCCCGATCCTCCCTACACCTCACCGCTCGCCAGACGACTCGCTCCGGACCTGCTCGACCGCTTTCTGCGCTACGTGCGGATCGACACGCAGTCCAGCCGCGGCGGGAACGGCTCCCCCAGCACGCCGGGCCAGCTCGAGCTTGGCAGGCTGCTCGTCGGCGAGCTCGAGCAGATCAACCTCGCCGACGCCGTCCTCGACGACCACGGCTATGTGACCGCCACGCTCCCGGCGGCCGCAGACCGGCACGGCGGCACGGCCCCGGTGGTCGGCCTGATCGCGCACGTCGACACGAGTCCGGACGCGCCGGGCGCCGGCGTCGAGCCGATCGTTCACGAACAGTACGACGGCGGCATCCTCGAGCTGCCTCTCGAGGGGTCGCGACTCGACCCCGAGCAGATGCCCGAACTTCGGAGTAAGCGCGGCCACGACATCGTCACATCGAGCGGCGACACGCTCCTCGGCGCCGACGACAAGGCCGGCGTCGCCGCAATCATGGCGGCCGTCGCTCACCTCGCCGCCCACCCCGATCTGCCTCGCCCGACGCTGCGCCTAGCGTTCACGCCCGACGAGGAGATCGGCGCGGGAGCGTCACTGCTCGACCTGGCCCAGTTCGGGGCGGTGTGCGCGTACACGATCGACGGCTCGACCCTGGGAGAGCTGCAGGACGAGACGTTCAGCGCCGTCGAGGCGATCATCGGCATCCGCGGCGTCGAGGTCCATCCGGGTCAGGCGACCGGGAAGCTCGTCAATGCTCTGCGGCTCGCCGCGCGGATCGTCGCGGCGCTGCCGTTCGATCGTCTGACGCCGGAGACCACCTCCGGCCGCGACGGCTTCATCCACCCCTACGAGCTCCGTGGAACCGCCGGCCACGCCCAGCTCCGGGTGATCCTGCGTGACTTCGACGACGCGTTGCTCGACGAGCACGTCGCCCTGCTCGAGCGCACCACCAGGGAGATCGTCTCCTCCGATCCGCGCGCGACGCTGGAACTCGATGTCCGGCCCCAGTATCGCAACATGCGCCGCTACCTCGACCCCGTCCCGGAGGTGACCGCTATCGCCGATGAGGCGATACGAGCGGAGGGGATCGAGCCGATTCGCAAACCGATCCGCGGCGGCACCGACGGCTCCCGCCTCAGCGAACGGGGGCTGCCGACGCCGAACATCTTCACCGGCGGGCACGAGTATCACTCGGTCCGGGAGTGGGCGTCGGTGCAGGACATGGCGGCCGCGGCCGCGACGATCGTACGCCTGGCGGAGGCCTGGTCGCGCCGAACCGCCACCGTGGGCACAAGTACGCTGCCGCAATGAGCACGCACGCCGACTCCCTCGCCTCGCTCGACGGCGAGATCATGCCCGCCGCGGAGGCGACGGTTCCAGCGACCGACGAAGGCCTGCTCAGAGGGGATGGCGTGTTCGAGGTGATCCGCGTCTACGACGGGCGGCCGTTCGCGCTCGAGGACCACCTCGCGCGCCTGCAGCGATCAGCGAGGAATCTCCGGCTCGAGATCGATCTCGAAGCCGTCCGCGCCGACGCCCATCGACTGCTCGCACGTGCCGGACCCGGTGAGGCGCATGAGACCCTTAGGATCGTCCTCACGCGCGGGGGGCGCAGAGTGCTGCTGACCGAGCCGGTCTCGGGCGGCGAAGGCCGCATCCGGCTGGGCGCGATCACCTATTCGCCGACCCGGATCCTCGACGGCATCAAGTCACTGTCCTACGCGGCGAACATGCTCGCCTCGCGGCTGGCCCGAGAGCAGGGCTTTGACGAAGCCCTGCTCGTCACGCCGCACGGCAGGGTCCTCGAGGCCCCGACCAGCTCGATCTTCTGGGTCAAGGATGGCGAGGTGCTGACGCCACCACTCGACGACCACATCCTCGCATCGATCACGCGCGTTGCGGTGATCGAGCTCACGGGCGCCGTCGAGCGTCCCTGCACGCTGCGGGACCTGAGCGCCGCGGACGAGGCATTCCTCGCCTCGACGGTCCGCGAGGTGCAGTCGGTCGCCGCGATCGATGGGCGCGAGTTCGCGCAGACGGGGCCCGTCACGCTCCATGCGGCAGAGGCGCTCAGCGCCCGGATCCGTTCCGAGCTCGGCTCGGGATGAAGGCCCTGACCGTGATCGGCAACCGCCCCCAGTTCATTAAGGCGGCCGCTGTGTCACCCCTTCTGCGCGAGTCGGGGGAGGAGGTCCTGATCCATACGGGGCAGCACTTCGATGATGAGCTCTCCGCAGTGTTCTTCGCCGAGCTGCGGGTCCCGGCGCCCGATCGCGAGCTCGGTATCGCGCTCGGCTCGAACACCTCGCAGACCGCTCGCATGCTGGCCGCGCTCGAGCCGGTGCTCGAACAGGAGCGCCCAGATGTCGTGCTCGTCTATGGCGATACGAACTCGACGCTCGCGGGCGCGCTCGCCGGCGCACAGGCGAGGCTGCGGGTGGCGCACGTCGAGGCCGGAATGCGGTCGTTCGATCGCACGATGCCGGAGGAGACCAATCGCGTCCTTGCCGATCACGCGAGCTCCTTGCTGCTGTGCCCCTCGGAGGTAGCTGCGCACAACCTGCGCAGGGAGTCGGTGGCCGGCCAGGTGACGCTCGTCGGCGACGTGATGGTCGACGTCGCGCGGCGTGTCCAGCCGCGGGCTCGCGCACGGCTCGACCTGCTCGAGGCGCGCGGTCTGGCGCCGGGCGAGTACGTGCTCGCGACGGCGCACCGCGCGGGCAACGTCGATGACCCGTCGCGGCTCGCACAGCTCGTCGACCTGCTGATCGCGGTCCCGTCACCGGTGATCCTGCCGCTGCATCCGCGCACCCGGGCGCGACTCGCGGCGGCGGGCCTGCTCGATCGGCTCGATCGGGCCGAGCGTCTGACTCTCACCGCGCCCCTCGGCTACATCGAGCTGACGGCGCTGCTCTGCAACGCCCGGGCGGTGATGACGGACTCCGGCGGGATTCAGAAGGAGGCCTACCTGGCGGGCGTTCCCTGTATCACCCTGCGTCCCAACACCGAATGGGTCGAGACCGTGGAGCACGGCTGGAACGTGCTCGTCGACCTCGACCGCGACGGCGCGCTCGCCGCGCTCGGAACCCAGCCGCCCGCCGAGCGCCCCGCCCTGTACGGCGACGGCGAGGCCGGCAGACGGGTCCTCGAGGCGCTGATCGCGCACTGCCGGGACTCCACATCCCGGGACGCGCCGTGATCGCGGCGGGGGCTCATATCGCGCCAGGCGCACGGCTCGGCGATGGCGTTTCGGTTGCCCACGGCGCGGTCGTCGAAGACGGCGCCAGCGTCGGCGTCGACACGCTGATCGGCGCAGGGGCGGTGATCCGCGCCGGCACGGAGATCGGCGAGCGATGCGTGATCGAGGAGAACGCCGTGCTCGGAAAGCGGCCGCGGCTGCGCGCCGGTTCGAGCGCGGCGGGCGGCGAGCTCGGGCCGCTCGTGCTCGAGTCCGATGTCACCGTCTGCGTCGGTGCGATCGTCTACGCCGGAAGCCGGGTCGGCGAGCACGCGATCGTCGGCGATCAGTCCCAGCTACGCGAACGCTCGAAGGTCGGACCTCGCACGGTCCTGGGCCGCGGCTCGTCGATCGACTTCGGCTGCACCGTCGGCACGCGAGTGCTGATCCAGACCGACGTCTACGTGACTGGCGGCTCGGTCGTCGAGGACGACGTATTCCTCGGTCCGGGCGTGTTCACCACTAACGACGACGCGATGGGCCGCCATTCACGCGGCGCACCGTTGCGCGGCCCGGTGTTCCGGCGCGCCTGCCGCGTCGGCGGCGGCGCCGTCGTCGTCCCGGGAGTGATGATCGGCGAGGAGGCATTCGTCGCCGCGGGCGCGGTCGTGACGCGCGACGTCGGCGAGCGCGAGGTCGTGATCGGCGTGCCGGCGCGAGTCGTGCGCCGTGTATCAGATCAGGACC
Source organism: uncultured Solirubrobacterales bacterium (assembly GCA_963806475.1). Classification (GTDB taxonomy): domain Bacteria; phylum Actinomycetota; class Thermoleophilia; order Solirubrobacterales; family Solirubrobacteraceae; genus Palsa-465. The sequence goes on along the minus strand of CAWDYK010000029.1, from coordinate 52,892 downwards.
TGATCGAGCGCTGGCCTTAGCTTAGGGCCCCGCCATTCGCTCAGTCGCGGGCCCCCAGCGGTCGTTTCTGCGAAAGTGGCACCGGACGCGCTGATCGAGAACACCGAGGAGAAGCAGATGCAGACGTGGGACATCAGGACACTCGAGATCGAGCCCCACAAGCCGCAGATCCTGCGTTCCGACGATGAGACTCGCGCGATCGCGATCAAGCTGCCGGCGGGCGAGGAGCTCCAAGAGCATCAGGTTCACGAACGCGCGTACATGATCGTCGCCGACGGCGAGATCGAGGTCTCCCACGACGGGCAGGCGGTCTCCGGCGGTTGCGGGTTCCTGTCACATTTCGAGCCTGGTGAGCGGCGCGCTGTCAAGGCGATCACGGATGCCAGGCTGGTGCTCGTCCTCTCGCCGTGGCCGGGCGTCGGTCATCCCTCACGCCCCGCCTAGCGCCGCCGAGCGCTCGCCTACGGGTCGGTCAGGCGCCGGCGCCGGCGGGAGTGCGCCCACCCGCGGCGCCCTCGCTGGCGCGGGTCCAGATCACCTCTTCGCGGCCGGGACCGACCCCGATCAGGATGACCGGGACGCGGACGAAGTCGGCGATGAACTGAAGATAGTCGCGGGCGGTGGCGGGCAGGTCCGCCTCGTCGCGGCAGTCTCGCAGGTCCTCCTTCCACCCCGGCAGCTCGACGTACTCGCCGCGCGCGTGATGTAGGACCGTCTGGTGGTAGGGGAAGTCGTCGAACTCGGCCCCTTCGGCGCCGCGGTATCGCACGCACACCGGGATCGAGTCGTGGCCGGAGAGGACGTCCAGCTTGGTTACGGCGAGCGCGGTGAGGGAATTGATCCGCGCGGCGTAACGGAGCGCCACGAGGTCCAGCCAGCCGACCCGCCGAGCCCGACCCGTGGTCGTGCCGTACTCGCCGCCGGCCTCGCGGATCTGGTCGGCCAGATCGCCTTCGAGCTCGGTCGGGAACGGGCCGGCACCGACCCGGGTCCCGTATGCCTTGGTCACCCCCCAGACCTCATCGATGTCCTTCGGCCCCACTCCGGCGCCGATGCACGCAGCGCCCGCGACCGGATTCGAGGAGGTGACGAAGGGATAGGTGCCGTGATCGATGTCGAGCAGCGCCCCCTGTGCGCCCTCGAACACGACGACCTGGCCCTCGTCGAGGCGCTCCAGCACGATGCGCGTGGTGTCGGCGATATACGGCTCGAGGCGGTGGCCGTAGGTGAGGTACTCGTCCGTCATCGCCTGTAGGTCGAGGCGCGGATCCTTTGCGAACGGACGGAGCGACAGCCGTTTCGGCTCGAGCGCGACGACGATCTTCTTCTTCAGGATCTTCTCGTCGAGCAGGTCCTGCACGCGGATGCCGAGGCGGGCCGCCTTGTCCGCGTAGCAGGGGCCGATGCCACGTCGGGTGGTGCCGATCTGAAGCTTGCCCAGCCGCGCCTCGCCCGCATGGTCGAGCAGCAGGTGGTAGGGCATGATCAGGTGGGCGTTCGCCGAGATCCGCAACCCGGTCGTGTCGACCCGCCGGCGGCGCAGCTCGTCGAGCTCGTCCGTCAGCACCTTGGGGTCGATCACGACGCCGTTGCCGATCACGCACAGCTTGCCGGGGTGGAGGATCCCGGACGGCATCAGGTGCAGCTTCCACGTCTTGCCGTTGCGCACGATCGTATGGCCGGCGTTGTTGCCGCCCTGAAAGCGAACTACCGCATCGGCCCGCTCTGCGAGCAGGTCCGTGACCTTGCCCTTGCCTTCGTCGCCCCACTGGGCGCCGACCACGACGATTCCTGGCATAACACCAGCCAGTGTACGAGGCAGCCGGACAGCGCTACGGTTGCCCGACCGAGGAAGGCGGACGCGTGCCGACCGACCGAGGGAGGAGGACGCGTGCCGAGGAGCTGTAGGCGCCGGACTGGTCGGTGTCGCCTCCCCAGAGCGGCGTGAACGCATCCTTGGACATGGCCGCGTTTGGGGCCACCCGTCGCCGACAGGCGCTCAGGCCGGCGGCCGCAGGTCCATGCGGCGATCGTAACCGAGCAGGGGCAGCTCGTCGCACATCTCGGTCAGGCGCGAAACGGTGCGCTCGGTGATCTGCTCACACAGGGCCTCGCGGTCGAGGATGTTGGTCGTGATCACCATCGAGCGCTCGTCCTCGTAGCGCGCGTTGACGATCGAATAGAGCTCCTCGAGCACCCAGTCGGTGGTGCGCTCCGCACCGACGTCGTCGATGTGCAACAGGTCGACGGCGGTCAGGCGATCGAGCAGATCGACATGGGAGCGCTCGGCCCGATGGGTGTCGCGGATCTCGTTGAGCAGGCGCGGCAGCGAATAGATCGCAACCGACCGGCCGGCTTTCAGCGCCGCCTGCGAGACGAGCATCGCGAGCGTCGTCTTGCCCGTCCCGACCGGTCCCATCAGCCACAGGCCGTGACCCTTGTCGAGCTGCTCATCGACGCGGTCGGTGAAGTCGCGCACCGCCTTGACGATCGGGCGATCGATCTCGGTGACCGGCGGGCGGTCAAAGCCCACGTGCCGGTAGCGCCTCGGGATCACGGCCGACAGGCTGCGCGCCTTCGCGAGCGCCTGCAGCTGAGGGCGGCAGCGGCAGTCATACGCCGTGTTCGTCTCGTACTCGTAGAGGAAGCCCGAGCCGTCGCACAGGCCGAACGCGCACTCACTCATTCCGCAGGATCACCTGTTCGCTGCCCCCATGCTGTGCCGATCATCGCCCGGTTCATTCATCCCGTGCCGATCCCCCTGGTCACGCGGCGAAGCGGTCGCTCGCGTAGTTCATGAACTTCGGGTACTCGCGCTGGAACGTCAGCACCACGTCGCCCACCGGCCCGTTCCGGTGCTTGGCGATGATGATGTCCGCCTCGCCCTGCCGCTCCGACTCCTTGTCGTAGTACTCCTCGCGGTAGATGAACATCACGAGGTCGCTGTCCTGCTCGATCTGCCCCGAGTTGTGCGACACCACCCCGTCCGCGAGCCATGATGCCGGGCCGGGAACGGTGAGGTCGAAGACTTCCTCCTGACCGTCCTCGTCGATCGCGATGACCTGGTCCCAGAACACGTCGCTCTCGGCGAGCGCGGTGAGCTCCGACGACTCGAGGACGCATGCGTGGCTCGCCACCGTTGCTCGTGAGGGCGCGAAACGGAAATGCGCAGAGCCGCCAAAGGACGTGCCGCGCAGCGTCGCCATGGCACGCTGAGCGATTCCGCGCTCGCTCATCACCGACCGCACCAGCAGCCAGGTTTCGATGGGCAAGGTGTCCACGTTCGTCTCACCGTGTGCGAGGACAGTCGCACCGAACTCGCGGGTCGCCGAGAGTGTCACCGCGGCGCTGTTCGCCTCTGAGGCCGTCGTGTACCGCATCGGGGCGTTGTTCAGGTAGCTGCCGTCTCCGATGAGCTGGCCGAGCAGGACGACTCGGTCCTCGGGCCAGCGCTCAGGCGCGACCGGTTCGGGAAGGCGTCTCGCGATCGCCACCCGGTCACCGGACGCAACCTCCTTGAGCCGGCGCCACCCGGCGCCGGTGAGGATGCGATGGTCAGGTGTCGCGCGAAGCGTGCGACCGGACGCCAGGCGCACGCGAAGCACCGGCCTCGAGCCCACCGACCACACGAGATCGCTGCTAGCGCGGACCACGCGATGACGCTCGTCGAGCGCCAGAACCTCGGGCGTCTCTCCCACCAGTTGGCGGATGGGGACGCGGCGGCCATCCGCGAGGAGCACGAGGGTGTCTCCGGTCACGCACTCGCGTAGGTCGGACAAGATCGGCTTCTTGTCCCCGCCGCGTTGCTCGACCGCGCGGCTGAGCTGGGAGAGGGCGATCACGGGGACGTTCAGCTCGCGCGCGAGGCCCTTCAGGCCGCGCGAGATCTGGCCGACCTGCTCGACTCGGCTCTCGACGCGGCCCTCGTGGCGCATCAGCTGCAGGTAGTCGATGATGATCAGCCCCAGGCCGTTCTCGACCTGGTGGTGCAGGCGGCGCGCCTTCGCGCGGACCTCGAGCACGCCGGTGTCGCTCGAGTCGTCGACGAACAGCGGCGCGTCGGCGAGGCGCTGGCAGGCCTCGAGGATCTTTGGCCAACGGTGCTCGGCGACGCGACCGCGGCGCAGTTCCTCGCCCTTGATCCGGGCCTGCGAGGCGACGAAGCGCTGCGCGAGCTCGGACTCGGACATCTCGAGCGAGAAGAGCGCCACGGCATGTCCCTTCAGCACGGCGTTCTCGGCGATGTTCGCGACGAGGGCCGACTTGCCCATCGACGGTCGCGCCGCGATCACGATCAGGTTGCCGGGCTGGAACCCGCCGGTCTTGTCGTCGAGGTCCTTGAATCCCGAGGGCGTCCCCGTGAGCGCGGTCTTCTGGACCGACAGCCGGTGCAGCTTGTCGGTCTCTTCGTGCAGGATGTCCGCGATCGTCCGGATCTTCTTCTGCCGGTCGTCGTGGGCGACCTCCAGCATCGATCGCTCCGCCCGCTCCACGAGGTCGCGCGCCGGCGCCTCACGTGAGAGAACGCTCGCCTGGATCTCGTATGACGCGGTCAGCAGCGCCCTCATCTGCGCGTTGTCGCGAACGATGCGCCCGTACTCCCGCGCGTGTCCCGCGGCCGGGACCCAGCCGGTTAGCTCATCGATCGCCTCTGGCCCCCCGACCGCCTCGAGCGTCCCATGCTGGCGCAGCGTCTCGGCGACCGTCAGGTGATCGATCTTCCGGTTCGTCTCGTGCAGGTCGAGCATCGCCGCAAACACCGCCCCATGCTGCTCGCGGTAGAAGTGATCAGGCCGCAGATGCTCCTCGACCAGCAGCGAGTACAGGTGCCGCTCATCGAGCAGCACCGCCCCGAGAACCGACTTCTCAGCCTCGAGGTTGTGTGGCGGAACCGCGATGTTCTGAACAGCACTCATGACCGCCGTCCGAGTCTATGAGCGAGGTCGGCGGCCGGATGTGAACGTTCCCGCTCAATGCAGAAAGTTCGCCGAACGTCTCACCCGGGCCCACCTCGGCAGGTGCCCAACCCGCCGCAGCCAGGGCCGCCAGCCAGAGGCACGGTAGTCGTCCTGAGCCCACTTGCGTTCAGCAGCCGTTGACAGTCGATGCGGAACGCTACGCGCGTGGGCGAAAGGACGGCTGCCGTCGCCGCGACGCGAAAGGACGGCTGCCGTGCCGTTACGCTGCGACGACCATCGTCTTGATGGTCGCAGTCACGTCGTCGGTGACCTCGACCACCACCATGTAGGTGCCGATGTGACGGATCGGGTCCTCGAGGTAGATCTTGCGGCGATCGATGCGGATGCCGCGCGCGTCGCGGATCGCATCGGCGATGTCCTGGGTCGTGACCGAGCCGAATAGCCTGCCGTCGTCGCCGGCCTGCTGCGGGATCGTCAGCACGGTGCGGCCGAGCAGTACGGCGTTCTCGCGTGCCCGCTCCTCTGCCTCCTGTAGCGCCCGCTCGGCGCTCTCGCGCCTGCGTGCGGCGGCCTCGATCGAGCCCTTCGTGGCGGGCTCCGCCAGCTTGCGGGGCAACAAGAAGTTGCGCAGGTATCCGGCGGAGACGTCGACGACCGCGCCGCGCTCGCCCAGCGACTCCACGTCCTGGAGCAGGATTGCCTGTGGCATCGTGCTGCGCCTCGCTAGCGGTCGCGATCCCGGTCGCCTCGTCCGCCGCGCTCGCGATGGTCGCTTCCACCTTCGGCGACGTATGGCAGCAGCGCGAGCTCGCGCGCGCGCCTGACCGCGCGGGCGACCTGGCTCTGGTGGCGACGGCACGCCCCGGTGATCCTCCGCGAGCGGATCTTCCCCCGCTCGGAGATGAAGCGGCGCAGGGACGAAAGGTCCTTGTAGTCGACCTGGTCGACCCTATCGCGACAGTACGGGCACGGCTTACGGCGGCCGGAAGTCGGCCCGCCCTTCCTGTCGCGCCGGCGAACCGGTCGTCTACGTTGCTTTGCCACGTGGCCTCACCTAGCTGGTTTCGTCTTCGCTTCTCGTCTTGCCTCAGAACGGGATGTCGTCGTCGGCGCCCGGCAGCCACCGGAGCGGTCTCGAAGTCGCCGGTGTCGATCGGGACGTCGCTCTCCGTCGTACGGACGCTGCTGGAGAAGCCATTCCCGTTGACGGCGTCATCGCGTCCGCCGAGGAACTGCACGGAATCAGCGATGATATCGATTGCCTCGCGGGTGTGTCCGTTCTTGTCCTCGTACTGGCGCCATTCGAGCCGGCCGTCGATCGCGACCGGGCGGCCCTTCGCGAGGTACTGCGCGCAGTTCTCGCCCTGCTTCCCCAGCACGGTCACGCGGAAGTAGTTCGGCTTGTCCTCCCACGCGCCGGTGGCGTTGTTCTTGCGGCGGGTGTTGACGGCGATGCCCAGATTGCAGATCGAGAACCCGTTGTTCGTCGTCCGCAGCTCCGGGTCTCGCGTGAGATTTCCTGTAAGCACGACACGATTGATGTTCATGCTCGCGGCTCCTTTCCAGACCGTTTGAAAGCTTGCCGCCGAGTCTAGGCGCGCCGCAGACGGCAACCCCGCCGCGAGCCGGAAAATGGACAGAAACGTTTCGGACCGGTCGCTGGGCTGTTGCACGACGTGACGAGGCCGTAACACAAATCCGGTTGCTCTCGGCCGTCTCGCGGAGTCCGGCGTTGCCCGCACGCACCCGTGCGGTGAATCCTCAATGGCGGTCCGATTGTGATTTCAGCGCAGACATCGCGCCTGATCGCCGCACCCACCGCGCAATCATCCAGATCGGATGATTGCCCGACCCCGAGCCTGTGCTTGCATCTGACCCCCTTCTCATGCGGGCTGTAACCGTCATTCCGGGAAGCGCTGGGTCCGCGCGGCTCGATGATGTGCCCGAGCCTGAGCTCGAGCTCGGGTCGGTGCTCGTCGAGGCGCTCGCGGTGGGTGTGTGCGGCACCGATGCGGAGATTGCGGGCGGGCTCTACGGCTGGGCGCCTCCGGCCGTGGGGACTGGTCCTCGGGCACGAGTCGCTCGGGCGGGTCGTCGATCCGGGTCCGAGCGGGTTCGCGATCGGCGACCACGTCGGGATCGTACGGCGGCCGGATCCGGTTCCGTGCGCGAACTGTGCCGTGGGCGAGTGGGACATGTGCTCCAACGGCGGCTACACCGAGCGCGGGATCAAGCAGGTAGACGGGTTCATGGCCGACCGCTGGCGGATCGAGCCCGAAATGCCGTGAAGGTGGACAGGAGGCTCGGAAGCCTGGGGGTCTTGCTCGAACCCGCCACGGTCGTGACGAAGGGTGGGAGCACATCGCCGCGATCAGTCCCCCGGGGCGGGCGTGCTCTACCGGCTCGAGCTAGATGGGACCTGCTCGATCGCGCTGGAGGGATTGACGATCTCGAACGGGATCGGCTGGAGCCCCGATGGGAGGCGGATGTACCCGTCCGACAGCGGCACCCGCACGATTGACGCCTTCGACTTCGATCCGCCCTCGGGTGAGATCAGCGGGCGGCGCCCGATCGTGCGGATCACCGAACCGGGCGTCGCACCCGACGGGCTCACCGCAGGCTTCCGAGCCTCCTGTCCACCTTCACGGCATTTCGGGCTCGATTCGCCGGCAACATCTGGGTGGCGCTGTGGGACGGCGGCGCCCTGCGGTGTTGGGCGCCCGACGGATCGCCGATCCAAACGATCTCGCTCCCGGTCGACAGGATCTCGCTCCCGGTCGACAGGGTCTCGCTCCCGGTCGACAGGATCTCGCTCCCGGTCGGCAGGCCCACGCCCTGCGCGTTCGGTGGCCCAGACCTCGGGATCCTGTTCATCACCACCGTCCGCCATGGGCTCGACGAGACGGCCCTGGCGCGCCAGCCGGACGCGGGGCGGCTGTTCCGCGTCGAGGGCCTTGGCGCTCGCGGCGCGCCCTGTGCTCCCTATCGCGGACGAACCACGCCGGTCCGGAAACCGGCATGAGGGTGCCGGCTTCGGCGGTGGACCGGCCGGCGTCAGCCGGTGCCGCACGCCCGCGAGCTCATCGACCAAGCCGACCCCGCGGTACTGATCGATGTGGATACGTTCGCGCTCCCCGATGCCGGCGGGCGGCACGATCGGGCCGCTCACGTCGCGGGCGCTGCTCCGCGACCGGGGCGTCGGCGACGTGGACGCGCCGCGGCGCTCGTGCGGCGTCGCTCGCGGCCGCGGGTACGCGAGGAGTCCCGGTGCCGAAGTCCGTCTCGCTGCCGGCGCGAGCCGACGAGATCGCGGGCGGGGTCGGCCGCGGTCGGGCCTCGTAGCCCGCGTTCTCCGCGAGTCGCTTCTGCCGGTCGGGTTTGGCATCGATGGAGGGCCTCGATGGCGGGCACTCCATGATCGCTTCGGGCCCGTCACGGACAGCTGTCGGCGACTCGACCGCCGGCTCCGCCGCCCCAACCGGCCCCCGGGCCGGCAGCACCACAAGCGCGCTTATCTCGGGTTTCCTCGCGCGTGCTCGCGGGATCTCGGACATAAGCGCGCTGCGCGGGCTCATGTCGGGTTTCCTCGCGCGTGCTCGCCGGACCTCGGACATAAGCGCGCTGCGCGGGCTTATCTCCGGGTACTCCTGTGGCGCCTCGCGTTTTCCGGACATAAGCACCTGCTGATCGTGAGCCGCGTCCCGTCGGCGCCGACCTCGCCACGATGAGCATGTGGCACGTGCTTATCGTGCATCGATCCTCGGCGAAGGGCGACTTCGTCACCTTTTTCACGGCCGCGCGGCGTTGACCCGAGCGCACCGCTGCGGTTTGGCCCCGCCGAACGCGCCGAGCATCCGGACCCCCCCCTCATAACCAACACACGCAGCGGTCCGCCCTGCAGATCGCATGGAGCAGCGGCAGCCATCGAGCAGCCCCGTGCTCGCGCGCGTACGCAATTGAACCGAGACGTACGTGCTGGTTACGTAACGCCCCGATGGCCGGCTGACCGCGCCGGGGCTGCCCGGCCGCCCGGCCGCCATATGCCCCGCCGCAGCGCTCTATACGCTCGATTCGGCGCCGGCGGGAGCCGCCGCCGCCGGCGCGACGACCGGCGGTGGGGAGTCCGACGGCGGTGGCGTGCCCGGAATCACCTTGATGATCCGGAAGCGCAGCACGGTGTCGGCGATTCGAAGGGTGTGGGACAGAGATTCCAGCAGCGTCGGCGGACCGGTGAACTGCAGGAAGTGGTACTCGGCCTCGGCCTCATGGTTGATCCGGTAGCTCATCGGGCGCGTGCCCCAGTCCTGGTTGCGCTCGACCGAGCCTCCGGCAGAGGAGATCGCCGCTTCGATGTCGGACACGATCTTGGCGCGCTCGTCGGTCTCGGCCGTCGTCGAGAGCAGCAATATGAGGTCGTATAGGGGTGATTCGGCAGGCATGAATGACCGCCCCAGGCGGGCGGCGGCCGACTATAGCAACGGCCCTCGGAACACCCATCGACGCCACCCCGATCATCCAATGCGAGTCCCAGCAGGCGTAGGAGGAGTGGCTCGAAGCCAACTACGACAGCTCAGGCGGCGTCTGGCTGAAGATCGCGAAGAAGGGGCGCCACAGCCCACGCCCGCCTATCACGAGGCGCTCGAGGCAGCCCTGGCATACGGCTGGATCGACGGCCGGAAGGGAGCCGTCGACGAGCATTTCTGGCGCCAGCGCTTCAGCAAGCGCACCCCGAAGAGCAAGTGGTCGCAGATCAACCGCGCCAAGGCGATCGCGCTGATCGAAGCCGGACAAATGAAGACACCCGGGCTCGAGCAGGTCGAGAAGGCCAAACAGGACGGACGCTGGGACGACGCCTACGAGCCCCCAGCCGCGCAACCGTACCCGAGGACCTGCAACGGGCGCTCGACGACAACCCCGAGGCGAAGTCGTTCTTCGAGACGCTCACCGGCGCCAACCGTTACGCCATCCTGTTCCGTCTCAAGGACGCCAAGCGCCGCGAGACCCGCGCCAAGCGGATCGCCACGTTCGTCCAGATGCTGAGCGAGCGAAAGACGCTGCTCTAGAGGGGGCGCCGCCGCTGCTACTGCCGGCGGCCCCCGCGCGCGGCCGCGGCCACGCGGGCCTCCTTCTCGTGGATGTCGGCCAGCTGCTCGTCGATCCAGTCGCCGGGATCGCGCGCGGTGACGATCGACTTCAGCCCCGCATGCCGTCGCCGTCGCTCCTCTATCGGCATCGTCAGCGCGGCATGGATCGAATCGGCCAGCTCCTGGATGTCGAACGGGTTGACCGACAGCGAATAGTCGCCGAGCTCCTCGTGTGCGCCCGTGTTCTCGGACAGGATCGAGACGCCGGCGCGCTCGTTGACCATCGGGCCCTCCTTGGCGACGAGGTTCATTCCGTCGAACATTGCGTTGACCATCAGCACGTCGTAGTGCTTGTAGGCGGCGACCGCCTCCTCGAGGTCGTCGCGGAGCTTCAGCTGGACCGGCATCCAGTCGGGCGAGCCGTGCCTGTGGTTGACGACGGCGACGACCGCCTCGATTCGCTCCAGGTACTCCGCATACTCGGGCACGTCCGTCCGCGATGGCATCAACTGGGCGATGAACGTGACCCTCTCGCGGAACTCCGGATGCTGCTCGAGGAACACGTCGAACGCGCTGAAGCCGCGCAGCACGTTCTTCGACAGGTCGGCGCGGTCGACCCGGAGGATCAGGTGCTCGCGCCGCCGACGCAGCAGCTGCTGCTCGAACGCGCGCACGCGCTCGCGACCAGCCACTGACTGAACGGCGCTCGCGTCGATCGGGAGTGGGTAGTGGCGGACCCACACTTCGCGCTCACCGGAGTAGACGACCCCCTGCTTGTGGTCGACCTCGAGCCCCAGCAGGTCCTCGCAGCACTGCAGGAAGTTTCGCCAGTACGGACTGGTGTGAAAGCCGATGATGTCGTTGGCGAGGATCCCATGGTAGATGTCCTCGCGGATCATCGCCGGCAGCACCCGCCACTGGTCGGACTGGCTCCACGGGATGTGAACGAAGTGGTGCAGGAACGCGTCGGGGCGCGCACGGCGGATCAGTCCGGGGAGCGTGTAGAGGTGGTAGTCGTGCACCATCACGATCGGCCTCTCGACTCCCTCGATCTCCTCGAGCACGGCCCGCGCCAAGTCCTCGTTGACGGCGTTGTAGCCGAACTCGAACGCCTCGGTCTCGTTGCGGCGGATGTCCGGCGCATTCGAGAGGTCCCAGAGGTTGTGCTGGATGAACCACAGCATCGGGTTGGCCATGATGTTGTAGAAGCGGTCGTAGGCCTCGGGGTCCGATGCGACCAGCTTCACGTGGTACTCCTGACCCTCGGGCGCCCGCACCGGGAACGCGTGGCCGTCATAGCGATCGCTCATCGCGACGTCGTCGTCGGTCATCGCCGAGGCGATCCAGGTCACGTCGCGATGCGAAGCCAAACCGATCAGCGCCGTTACCAGACCGCCGGTGCCACGCTTGACCCCTCCCCCGGGCTGGAACGTGACCGGACCGCGGTTCGAGACGAGTACCAGGGGCGCTGAGTCAGCCATCAGTCTGCCCTCCGGTTCATAGGTCAGATCCCGAGCTCTTCGAACATTCGCAGCCAATCACGCAGCAACCGCGGCGTCAGGAAATGGCGCCGTGCCGACTCCTTGCCCGCGCGGCCGAGCTGCTTGCCAAGCCCGGGGTCCGTGAGGATCTCGAGCGAGCGCTGCGCGCACTCCTCGACGTTCGGGACGAGGAAGAGGCCGACGTCGACCATCAGCGGCACGAGCGTATACAGGATCTCCGAGACGCCGCCTCCGAACGCGGGCGCCGACAGATGGAGGACGCGCTTGCCCCGCAGTCGCTCGGCGCGCTCGCGGATCTCGTCCACCAGCGGCCGCCCGACGATGCTCGCGTAGTCGGAGAGATGCTTGTGGGCGATGACGATGGGCTGGAGCATGGCCTACGCGTTGAAGAGGGCGACGGGACGATATCGAGCGCCGCTCACGACCACATCGCTTTCAGCCGCTCGACGCCGTCGTCCACCGCCCTGAGTAGCTTCGCATGGAGCTCCTGGTTGGACACCGAGATCGACGACATCTGGAACTCGTGACCCGAGCCGAGCAGGCGATGGTCATCGAGCGGCGCGCCCCATCCGTCGCTCACGACGCCCCCGGCCGCGGTCAGGCACAGCCACGGCGCCGCGAGGTCGTAAGAAGAGTTATTGAGCACCTGGCCGCCGCCGACGCGCTCGAACTCCTCGCGCATACCCGGTACCTCGTCGACGAGCCGCGACCCCACCTCGACGACCGCATCGAACTGCCCGGTCACGATCCGCGTCATCGCGAATGCCTGCGAGCCGAGCTCGAACGTCCCACCGCCCACCGACGAGGCGTCGATCAGATCGCCGAGCACCTCCACCGTCGGGCGGACGGGGCGGCCGCGGAATCCGTAGCCCCAGAACATCCGGCTGACATCGGAGGTGGATCCCACGCACACCTGCCGGCTCGACCGAACACCCCGTCCGGGAGCCGCCAGATACCAGTCGCCCGTCTTGATCTCCACCACGCAGCCGAGCTCGATGTCGGCCATCGTCGGCTCGCCGTCGCCCAGCGGCGCGAGCGCGACCGCCACGCACGCCGACTCGAGCCCGGCCATCGCCGGCCGGGTGCCGTCGATCGGATCGACCACCAGCACGTGGGTCGCGTCGGCCGGGGCGACCAGGCCACGATCCTCCGAGTAGAACGCCATCCGCGGGGCGCGCTCGGCGACGAACTGCTCGAGCGAGCTCTCGGCGAGCCGGTCGACTGCGAACGTGACATCGCCGCCGGCACCGTTGCCCTCGTGTGCGCGCCCCGCGTGCGAGCCGAGCTCGGGCAGGACGCGATCGCGCAGCGACCGCGCCAGCTCGAGCACGAGCCGCTGATCGGCGTCGGTCGCTGCGCCCGCATCGCTCACCGCCCGAAGTCAACCAAGGGCACGGACGGACGGCTGCGAAGATTGCTCCGATGAAGCGAGCGAACATCTTCAGCGCCGGCTACGAGTACGACGAGGACGACCCTCCCGGCTACCGCGCCGGGATCGCGCGGGTCGGCGAGCTCGCCGGCGGGCAGGCGCTCAACGTGAAGCTCTATGAGCTGCCGCCGGGCGAGGACCTGTGTCCGTATCACTACGAGTACGAGGAGGAATGGCTGCTGGTGATCGACGGCTCGGTCACGCTGCGCGATCCCGAGGGGGAGCACCCGCTCAGCCGCGGCGACATCGTGTGCTTCCCGCCGGGGCCCGACGGCGCCCACAAGGTCATCAACCACAGCAGCGCCCCCGCCCACGTGCTGATGTTCTCGAGCGCGCGCGAGCCGGCGGTCGCGGTCTATCCCGACAGCGACAAGATCGGCGTGTGGCCGGGCAACAAGCGGGATCAAGTGATGCTGCGGCGCTCCGACGGACACGTCGACTACTACGAAGGTGAGGTTTGATGGGCGCGCCATCGCCAGGGCTCCTTCACCGCATCGGGCGCACAACGGGACCGTCGGCGAGCCGCGGCGCTGTCCCGTCAGCCTGTGGGCCCCACCGGAACATTCAGCCGGCTATGGCCGAACGTCCCGGCGAGACCCACCGGGGATCTCCAGCGTGAACACCGTGTCCCCAGGCCCCGACTCGACCGACAGCAGTCCCGACATCCGCTCGGCGAGCTCTGAGGCGATCGCGAGGCCAAGCCCCGAGCCCTGGGCGTCGTCGGCGGTGTAGAACGGCTCGAAGATCCGCCTCACCGCCTCACCGTCGATGCCCTCGCCGTTGTCGCGGACGGCGAGCCGGACGTGGCCGTCGTGGCGACCGGCGGTCACCACGATCCGGGTCCCGCGCGGCGTGTGGGTGAGCGCGTTGTCGATCAGAATCCGCATGATCTGAGCCACCCTGACGGGATCGCAGACGGCCTCGATCCTGCGCGCCGCCAGCCGCAGCTCGAGGTGCGAGTCGTGCTGGGCGAGGGTCGGCTCGAACTCCCCCGAGACCGAGCGCGTGAGCTCGCCGAGGTCCACCTGTTCGGGGCGCAGCTCGAGCGTGCCGGACTCGAGGCGAGACAGGTCGAGCAGGTCGACCGAGAGCTTGCGCAGCCGCTCTACCTGGTCGCGGACCTGATCCAGGAAGCGGGCGCGGGTGTCCGCGTCGAGCTCCTCGTCCTCGAGCAGCTCGACGAACCCACCCAGCGAGAAGATCGGCGTTCGCAGCTCGTGCGACGCGGTCGCGATGAACTTCTTGCGCGCAAGGTCGAGCTGTCCAAGCTGGCGCTGCATGTCGTTGAAGGCGACCGCAAGCTGTCCGAGCTCGTCACTCGAGTCGACCGGGATCGGGTGCTCGAATTCCCCGGCCGCGACGCGCTCGGCCGCCAGCTCGAGCCGTTTCACCCGCTGGGCGAGCGCCCGCGCGACCAGATAGCCGCCGACCAATGCCACCAGGAGCGCGATCCCGCCCGCGACGAGGATCTCGTGGCGGACGAGGGCGACGTTGTGCTCGACGTCCGAGACCGGGTCGGAGTACACGATCACCCGGACCACTCGGCCCCGGTAGCTGGCCGGATAGGCGGCCTCTGCGACCGTTCCGGCCCGCGTGGATTCCGTTCCGGCTGACGGCGTACCGCTCGCGGCCGCGCGCCGCGCGACCGGGTAGCCGAGCCGCTCGGTGGCCCGCGGATTGCTGGAGTCGGCCAGAACCGAGAGCTGCGGTCCGCCGGGTGCGACCGCGCCCGATACCGATACCGATAGCACCGTGACGCGCGCGCCCGACCCGGCGGCCGCGGAGTTGACGCGCGCCCGGATCGCCCGCAGCGGATCGCTGGAACCGACCGTACCGGCGATCGGACCGGAGTGCCGGAGCGCCAGCCCCGACAGCTCCTTGAGCTTTTCGTCGATCAGGCGCTTCTGAAGGCCCGGCGCGACGTACAGGTAGAGCACGCCGATTGCCAGCAACGTGACCGCCGCGAACAGCAGCGCGAGCTTGTTGCTCAGCGAGATGCGCACCAGACCGGCTTCCGCGACGAGCGCCTCAGACCTCCGTGTCGCGGAAGCGATACCCGACGCCGCGGACCGTGAACAGGTACTCCGGATCCTTCGGATCGTGCTCGATCTTCTCGCGCAGGTGCCGGATGTGGACGTCGATCGTACGCGGGTCGCGGTAGGCGGAGTCCCCCCAGATGCGCGCCAGCAGCATGTCGCGCGTGAACACCCGGCCCGGCGCGCGCGCCAGCGCGGAGAGGATCTCGAACTCGACGTATGTGAGCTGCGCCTCGTCGCCTCGCACCCGGACCGACCGCTTGGAGAAGTCGACGCGAAGGTCCCGCACGAGCAGGGGCGCTTCATCCGGAGCGGTCTCGGCCGGCCGGCTCATCTCCGCCCGCCGCAGCGCCGCCTTGATCCGGCTCGAGAACTCGCGCAGCGAGAACGGCTTGGTGATGTAGTCGTCGGCGCCGAGCTCGAGACCCACCACCTTGTCGATCTCCTCGGACTTGGCGGTCAGCATGATGATCGGAACAGAGCTTCGGCTGCGCAGGCGGCGGCAGATCTCGAGCCCGTCGATCCGGGGGAGCATCAGATCGAGGACGACGAGGTCGAACGGCTGCTCCTCGAAGCGATCGAGCGCCTGCCGACCGTCGGTCGCCTGGACGACGTCATAGCCCTCCTTGCGCAGCGGGTAGGAGAGCAAAGTCTGGATCGACTGCTCATCGTCGACAAGCAAGATGCGCGCTGAGCGATCGGCCACGGGTCTCCTTCGTCTTTGGCCGAAGCGTAGTCCCACACGGTAAGAATCGCTTACGAAATGCCTGCGCACGTTGGTCGATTTTCGCACCGGCCGGCGGCGCTTCCGCGCTGACCACAGATAAGCTCTAGAAGCCGATGCTGGATCCGCGCATCTATCGCACGGGCTTCGTCGCGGTGGCGTTGGCCGTGGTCGTGCTTGCGTTTTCGCTGACCGATCAGCGGGGGGCGATGCAGCCGACGCTCGCGCCCGACGCGTTCAACCCCGACAACGCATACGCGACGATGCTCTCGCTTGCCAAGACGTATCCGGATCGTCGTCCGGGGTCGTTCGGGGATTACTCTCTGGCGGCGGAGGTGGTACGCCGGCTGCGGCTGATCCAGGGCTGGAACGTGTCGAGCTCGCTGACCAAGGGCCGGACCGTCGACGGCGGTCGCACGCTCGAGACGGTGGCGGCGGTCAAGGCGGGCCAGTCGACCTCGAGCATCGTGATCGTCGCGCATCGCGATGCGCTGGGCCAGCCGGCGACCTCGGAGCTGTCGGGGACCGCGACGCTGCTCGAGCTGGCGCGCGTCCTATCCGGCGAGACTCAGCGACGGACGATCGTGCTCGCGTCCACCAGCGGCTCCGACGGCGCCGCCGGCGCGACGGCGCTCGCGCGCTCGCTCCCTGGCCCCGTCGACGCAGTCGTCGTGCTCGGCGACCTCGCCGGGCCGACCGCGCACACGCCGCTGATCGTCCCTTGGTCAAACGGTCAGAACGTGGCTCCGACCGGCCTGCGCGACACGATCGCGGCCGCGCTGGGTTCGCAGGCGGCGCTGCGGCCCGGCGGGAGCGCGCTCGCCGCACAGTTCGCGCGCCTCGCGTTCCCGTGGACGCTGACCGAGCAGGGACCGTTCGGCGCCCGCGGCTATCCGGCTGTGACGCTGTCGACCTCGGGCGAGCATGTCCCCTCGACGGACGAGCCCGCCAGCCCCGCCCAGATACAGGCGTTTGGTCGCACGGCGCTGCAGTCGATCAATGCGCTCGACAGCGGCGCCGACGTCCCCGCCGCGGCTCCCTACCTGCTGTACGCCGGCAAGGTGATCCCGTTCTGGGCGATCCGTCTGTTCGTGCTGGCGCTGATGCTGCCCGTGTTCGGGGCGACGATCGACGGCCTGGCGCGGGCGCGCCGGCGCGGTCGGCCGATCAGGCGCTGGCTCCTGTGGGTGCTGGCGAGCTCGGTCCCGTTCGTGCTCGCCGTCGGCCTCGCGCTCGGCGCCCAGCCGATCGGTCTGATCAGCCAAGCGCCGCCGGGACCGGTCGCCGCCGGCGCAGTGCCCCTGCACGGCGGCGGCGTCGTGACGTTGGCCCTGCTCGGGCTGGTGATCGTGATCTCGTTCTACGCGTTCCGACCGCTGATCATCCGGCTTGCGCGAATCGACCGCGGCGATCGGGAGCTGAGCGACCCCCCATCGCGCGCGGCCGCGGCAGCCGCGGTGCTGGTCGTAATGTGTCTGGTCGCGTTCGCGACGTGGCTGACCAACCCGTTCGCCGCGGCGCTGATGGTCCCGGCGCTGCATCTGTGGATGTGGGTTGTCGATCCCGACGTCAGGCTCAGACGAATCGTCACGGCGGCGCTCCTGATCGCCGGCCTGGCAGCTCCGGTTGTGGTGATCGTCTACTACGCGAACGCGCTCGGGCTCGGGCCGCTCGAGGTGGCGTGGAACGTCCTGTTGATGCTCGCCGGCGGGCACCTGAAGCTGCTCGTCGCGCTCGAGTGGAGCGTTCTGCTGGGTTGCGTCGCGAGCGTGCTCGTGATCGCGGTGAGGGAGCAGCACGAGCCGCGCGCCGAAGAGGTGCCGATCACGGTGCGCGGACCGATCACATACGCCGGCCCGGGATCCCTCGGCGGGACCGAGTCGGCGCTGCGCCGATGAGACGTCTCGCCCGCGATGTCTCCTCTGTACTGATCATCTCCGGGCTGCTGCTCGTGCTGGACGCCGGCGTCACGCTGATCTGGCAGGAGCCGGTGACCGCCGTCGTCGCGATGATCAAGCGCAGCCAAATCGACACGCGCTTTCTCAACTACCGCAGCGAGCCGCTGACCAGGACCGACCGCAGCGCTCTCGGCGAGCTGAGGACGATGGAGCAGCGGATCTCGTTCCTCGCGCGTCGCGAGCAACACGAGGTCGGCACCGGTGCCGCGATCGGCCGCGTCGTGATCGGCAAGATCGGCGCGAGCTTCGACGTCGTGCAGGGCACCGACACGGCCTCGCTCGAGAAGGGCCCCGGGCACTATCCGACTACGGCCTTTCCCGGTATCGGCCAGACGGTCGCGATCGCCGGGCATCGGACCACGTACCTGGCGCCGTTTCGCCACATCGACTCGCTCTCGCCGGGGGACCGGATCGTCCTGAAGATGCCCTACGCGCGGTTCACCTACGTCGTCCAGTACCACAAGATCGTGCCCCCGACCGCGCTGTGGGTGACCGACAACGTCGGCTACGAGCGGCTCATGCTGTCCGCGTGCGACCCGCTGTTCAGCGCAGCGCAGCGGATCATCGTGTTCGCGCGCCTCCAGGAGGTGCAGCCGGCGAAGGCAGTGCTGACAGCGGTGACGCCGGCCGGCTCGAGCGCCAGATCCGGAGGCGCCGCGGCGTAGACTTCGCGCCGGACTGGAATGTGCGCACTTTGCACCCGTACGCATCGATCAGGGTCCAGAACCCATCGAGCGGGCGCTGAGATGTGCCGATAGATGACATGAGTCCCATGGATGAGGATCACGAGAAGGTGGCCGACATGTCCAAAAAAATCAGCGGCGGCGAATACCGAGTGGATCCGGTGGCGGTCGCGGACGCGATCTTGCGACAGGTGCGGGCACTGGCCGTGGCGCGGAGCGAGCACGTGCGCTCAGGCGACCATGCCCCGGCTGCAGACGCACGTCTCAGACCGAATGCTCATAGCCCGCGAGCGGGCCAGGCGAGTCGGTGAAGACAACCCCGGCCGGTCCGTCCACGACCCGGCCGATGAACGTGAGCGGTCCAGGCAAGCTCGACCAAGCGGCCTCGATCGCGTCCCGGGCGGCCGCCGCCACGGTCACGCACAGTTCGTAGTCCTCGCCCGCGGTCGCGGCGAAAGCCCCGGTGTCGGCCCCGAGCTGCGAGGCGACCTCGATCACCTCCCGCGCGAGCGGCAGCGCCGCGAGCGATAGCTCGATCCTCACCCCGCTGCACCGAGCGAGGTGCGCCGCGTCGGTGGCGAGGCCGTCCGAGAGGTCGATCATCGACCTGGCACCTAGATCGGCGAGCACTCGCCCCTCGGTGAGCCGCGGGTATGGCCGCGCGTAGCGCGCCCGAAGCGCGCCCGCCGCGTTCTGGTCGGGCAGCGCGGCGCGCCCCTCGAGCAGCGCGAGCCCCGCTCCCGCGTCCCCAAGCGTGCCGGTGACGGCGACGAGGTCGCCGGGAGCGGCGCCGTCACGTCCGACCAGCCGCCCCGGATCGTCGCTCCAGCCGACGACGGTGAACGAGACGACGAGCGCGACTGCGCGCGTGACGTCGCCGCCGGCGATGACGAAGCCGGTCGCGTCCGCGAGCGCCCGTGCGCCTTCCGCCAGCGCCAGCGCCTCGTCGCGTTCGATCCCCGGGGGCAACCCGAGCACAAGATAGGCCTCGCCGGCCTCCGCGCCCATCGCCGCGATGTCGGAGGCGGCGGCGGCCAGCGCACGGTGTCCGATGTCGGCCGGGGAGAGCTGCTCGCGGCGAAAGTGAACGCCCTCGACCATCGCATCGACCGAGGTGACGGCGTAGCCGCGCGCGCGGACGACCGCCGCGTCGTCACCGAGCCAGCGGACCACGCGCGCGCCGTCGCCGCCGCCGCTCAGCGCCGTCTCGAGCGCGTCGATCAGCTCGAGCTCTCGCACCGAAGTCCCGATTCGAAGGGCGGCCGACGCTTAGGGCCCGCGGGCCCTAGCGATGGCGATAGACGATTCTCGCCCGGTCCAGGTCGTACGGCGACAGCTCGACCCGGACCCGATCACCGGGCAGGATGCGGATCCTGAACCGCCGCATCTTGCCCGCCACGTGACCGAGCACGACGCGGTCCATGTTGTCGAGCTTGACGCGGAACATCGCGTTCGGCAACGCCTCGACGACCTCGCCTTCCAGCTCGACCTTTTCTTCCTTGGGCATGTGCTTATCCGGGGAATGCTGTGCGCGCGCAACGCGTGCCGAACGCTGACAAAGCTAGCAGCAGCCCGATCGCCCGCGTGTGAAGCGCAGGTAGGGAAGATGCTCAGGGGTGCGTGCCGCTCCCGCCGCCGCCCGTGCTCGCGTACGTGCCGAAGAAGGCCGTGCCGTGCCACGGGACCGTAGGCGCCGGGAAGTCGCCGCAGTACCCGTTGCTCGCCACCGACATGTAGTCGTGCCAGATCGGTGCCGCCAGCGTCCCTCCGAACCCGGGCCCGAGACCGTTCACGTCGTACATCGAGGTCGCCGCGTTGGGATACCCCACCCACACGGCCGTCGACATCGCCGGTGTGTAGCCGACGAACCAAGCATCGGTGTAGCTGCTGGTGGTGCCGGTCTTGCCGGCCGCCGGACAGCCGTAATCCGCGGCGGTCCCGGTTCCGCTCTGGATCACCGTCTTCAACACCTGCGTGGCGGCGTAGGCCTCGCCCTGCGAGAACACGCGCTTGCCCAGCGAGCCGCCGAGGTTGACGACGCTGTGATCGGCGAACGTGACCTTAGTGATCGCGGTCGGCGGGTGATGGACTCCGCCGGACGCGATCGTCGCGTACGCGTCGGCCATCTCGAGCGGCGAGACGCCGAAACGAAGACCGCCGATGCCCTCCGCCGGCAGGCCATCGAGGTGCGAGGTGATGCCCATCGCGTACGCCATGTCCCTGACCTTGTCGGGGCCGACGTCGGCGTCGAGCTGCGCGAACACGGTGTTGTCGGACAGAGTCGTGCCCTTCGTCACGCTGACGTCGCCGAGGTAGCTGTGCTCAGCGGTCTGCACGTGGTAGGTCGGATATGCCGGTAGCCACCCCGGCTGCAGCTCGTGCGAGTTGTAGAACGTCTGGTCCGGATCGCCGTCGTAGTCGTGGATCAAGGTCATCAGCACGAACACCTTGAACGCCGATCCGGTCTGGCGGTGAGACTGGGTGGCATAGTCGAAGCTCGTCTGGCCGGCCGTCGATCCGTATGCCGACGAGGTGGCCATCGCGAGGATGTGACCGTTGCTCGGATCGATGCTCACGAGCGCCGCCGCGGGATCGCCGGGCTGGCCCTCGTTAAGCAGGATCGCCTCGCGCGCTTGCTGTTGGCGGCGCAGGTCGACCGTCGTGTAGACCTTGAGCCCGCCCCGCTCGACCGTCTTGAGGCCGAACCTCTCGATCAGCTGGTCGCGCACGTAGTCGAACACGTACGGTTCCCGCTTGATCGCGTACGCGTTGTTGCGGTGGACCTGCAACGGCGAGGAGTCGGCCGCCGCCGCCTGCGCCGGCGTGATGTAGTGGGACTTGACCATCGCCTGCAGCACTTCGTGGCGGCGGGCGCGGGCGAGGTCGGGTTCCTGGAACGGGTTGTACGCCGAGGGCGCCTGCGGCAGTCCGGCGAGCAGCGCCGCCTGCGCGAGGTTGAGCTGCTCGACGGGCTTGTCGAAGAACATCTGCGAGGCGGCGCCGACGCCGACGGCCGTCTTGCCACCCAACGTCCCGTAGTCGACGTCGTTCAGGTACTGGGTCAGGATCCAGTTCTTCGAGTGCTTGTTCTCGAGCTCCTCGGCGAGCTTCGCTTCGATGATCTTGCGCTTCAGCGAGCGCGTGTCGGCTAGCCGGTAGGGAAGGTAGATGTTGCGGACCAGCTGCATCGTGAGCGTCGAGCCTCCCTGGACCGCCCTGCCGCTGCCGAGCACGTCCTTGACCGCGGCGCGCACGATTCCCTCATAGTCGATCCCGCCGTGCTGGTAGAAGCGCCGGTCCTCGATCGCGACTGTCGCTTGCTTCAGCATCCTTGGCAGCTGCCCGCCACGGACGTACGTGCGCAGCGTGTCCGAGTAGATGTACCCCAGGAGGCTGCCGTCGCTCGCGAACACCTCGGACAGCTGGCCCTGGTCGCGCGGCTTCAGCTGCGAGATGTCCGGCGCCGACTGGGCGACGTTGACGACCCAGCCGGCCACCCCCGCGATCGCCGACGCCACCGCGAGCAGGCATAGAGTCGCAGTGAACACAAACACCCGGCGTACCGGGTGTCCACGCTTGCGGTTGCGTCGCCGCTGTCGTTCGCGTCTGCTCATGAGGCCGTCGCTGAGCAGGAGGCGCCCCCCATTGCGCCTCCCAATGCCGGAGTGGCAGGTGAGTGTATCCGGACGGCTGATTCGGCCCGCCGGGCCGCGCTCCTCTAAACCGCACGCGTCCTGGCACTCTGAGGTCATGGACGCCTCGCCGAGCCCCGCCCCATCGACCCTGCTGCTCGATGCGCTCGGCACGCTCGTCGCGCTCGAGCCGCCAGCGCCGCGGATTCGCGCCGAGCTGGGCAGGCGGTTCGGGGTCTCGATCACGGAGGAGCAGGCGCGCGAGGCGGTCGCGGCGGAGATCGCCTACTACCGGACGCACCTCGACGAGGGCGTCGACGCCGCCAGCCTGCGGGGCCTGCGCGAGCGGTGCGCCGAGGTGGTGCGCGCCGCGCTGCCGCCGTCTGTGGCGTTGTCCCGAGTCGATACGGCCGGCCTCACCGACGCCCTGCTCGCATCGATCCGCTTCACCGCCTTCGACGACGCCCGCCCCGCGATCCTGGTCGCGCGCGCCCGCGGCATGAAGGTGGTCGTGGCGAGCAACTGGGACGTTGCCCTGCATGAGGTCCTCCGGCGCCTCGGTCTCGCCGCGGTCCTCGACGGCATCGTCACCTCCGCCGAGGCCGGCGCGCGCAAGCCCGCCCCCGCCGTGTTCGAGTGCGCCCTGGAGCTGGCGGGAGCGTCGCCCGCCGACGCGATCCATGTCGGCGACAGCCTCGAGGAGGACGTCGTGGGGGCGCGCCGCGCCGGGATCGAGCCGGTGCTCCTCGTTCGCGACGGCCGCCCGGCGCCGCCCCGCGTGCGCGCGATCAGGAGCCTCGGCGAGCTTGACCGCGTGCTGTGGGAGATAAGGGGCATATAGCAAGCACCCCAAATCCCCCACAGCATGGGCGAGGGGCCGCGCCCGGCGGAGCCCCGCATCCGGCTGGGCTCACCGTCCCGGGCCCTAACCTTGACCCCGATGACGAGCACTCCCCCGCCCGACGCCGCCCTGCCCCGCCCGGCGGGCGCGCGGACCCCCGACCGCGGTCCCGACGAGCCGCCGTGGCGGATCTGGATGGCTCCCGCCGCCGTCCTACTCGGGCTCGCGGTCGGCCAGGTGGCGGTAATTCTGGTCGAGGTCATCGGCCACACGGCCGGTTCGAGCCTCACGCACCCGACGCCCGCGGTGAGCATCATCAGCGACGTCGTCGTCGACCTTGCGTTCGTCGCCGCCGCGATCTACTTCACGTCGCTGCGCCAGCGTTCGACGCCCGCGGATTTCGGCTTTCGCCGGATCACCCTGCGCCGCGGCGCAGCGGCCTTCCTGGCCGCCGGCGTCGGCTATTACGTGGTGACGGCGCTGTACGCGCAGATCTTCAACCTGCACGGCCAGGAGAAGCTTCCGAGCGAGCTCGGCGTCAACCGCAGCACCGCGGCGCTCGCCGCCGCCGCTGTGTTCGTGTGCGTGATCGCGCCAATGGCCGAGGAGTTCTTCTTCCGCGGCTTCCTGTTCGGCACGCTGCGGCGCTGGCGGATCACGGTGCTCGGCAGGGAGATCGGCACATGGGCCGCTGCGGTCGTCACCGGCATCCTGTTCGGACTCGCCCACACCGGCTCGGCGTCCTCCCAGTACCTGATCCCGCTGGGGTTCCTCGGGTTCGTGCTGTGCTTGGTGCGTTGGCGCACCCGCTCGCTGTACCCGTGCATGGCGCTGCACTCGTTCAACAACTCGCTGGCGCTCGGCTACAACGAGTTGCACTGGTCGGCGGCGGGGATCCTCGGCCTGATCGCCGGGTCCTGGCTCGTGATCGGAGCGGTCACCTGGCCGCTCTCGGCCCCGTCCCGCTCGCCCGGCGCCGAGCCCGCACGCACCTAGCGCCTAGCAGCCGGATGCGTTCACGCCCTGATTTAATGTCCGTTGATGTCACGGACCTTGGGGCGCGTCCTCGCTTTCGCGGCGGCCATCGTGCTGGCGTCTGCGGCCGTCGCCACGGCCTCGAGTGGCGGGGCGGCGCCGGCGAAGAGCTCGCCGATGACCAGGGCCGCGAGCACCACGACCACGACCACGACGACGTCGACCACCACGACGGCATCGACTCCGTCCCCGCCGGCGCCCAAGCAAGCCTCGGTGAAGCTGTACATGCTCGATGCGTTCTTCGTCCACCGCCAGCCGGTGACCGTGCCCGGGCGCATGCTGCACGTCGTCGGCGTCGTGCGCCCGTACCTCCCGGGTCAGTGGGTGACGGTCAAGTCGTTCCTCGGCCGCAAGCTGATCAAGACCGACCGCCTGCGGATCAAGCCCTCGCGCAAGCAAACCTACGGCCGCTTCACCGAGCGGCTCAAGAGCAACGGCGTCGGCACGGTCTCGGTCCAGGTGACTCACGACCGCACTGCGACGATGCTCGGCTTCAAGTCGCAGCGCAGGATCGCGGTCCTCGACACGGGGGTCGGCTTCGGCTCGAGGGGGCCGTTCGTCGACCTGATCCAGCAGCGCCTGGCGGCGCTGCACGTCTACGTCCCGAACAGCGGCGTCTACGACGGCGGCACCGGACTGGCGGTCGACGCCTACCACCGGCTGCTGCGAAGGGGCACCTCGCAGTCGCTCGACGGACGCACGGTCAGCTTCCTCCTGAACGGCTGGGGCGAGTTCAAGATCCGCTTCCCGCAGAACGGCCATCACGCCGAAGGCAATCTCAGACTTCAGCTGCTCGCGCTCGCCGATGGGTCGAAAGTCCGCTACATCTTCCCGATCAGCTCCGGCAAGCCCTCGACGCCGACGGTCATCGGGAACTTCCGAATCTACCGTCGCGCGCCGCGCTACCTGCCGGACGGCATGTACTACTCGAGCTTCTTCATCGGCGGCTATGCGATTCATGGGTACAACCCGGCGCCCGACTACCCCGCCAGCCACGGTTGCATGCGCCTGCCGATCTCCGACGCGGTGTTCGTCTACAGGTGGCTGACCTACCACGACTGGGTCGACACCTACATGTAGGTCGTCCGCCGCTCGTGTCCCCGTGGCTACGATGGGGCTCGGCGATGGATCTGGACACTCGGACGAGCGCGCGTCAGCGGCTGAAGCACGAATTGCGCGAGCACGCGCTGGTGATCGGCGAGGTCGTGCTCACGAGCGGCCGCACCGCCCAGTACCTGGTCGACGCCAAGCGCGCGATCCTGCGCCCGGCCGGCTTCCTCGCCCTCGCCGAGCTGGTCGCCGCGCAGGCACGCGAGTGGAGCGCGACGGCCGTCGGCGGGATGACGATGGGCGCCGACCCGATCGCGTGCGCCGCGCTCGCCGGCGGCGCCGACGTGAAGGCCTTCTTCGTGCGCAAGGAGGTCAAGCAACACGGCCTCGCGCGCCGGATCGAAGGGCCGCTGCTCGACGAACGCGACCGCTGCATGCTGGTCGAGGACGTCGTCACCACCGGCGGCTCGACGATCGAGGCCCTGGAGGCGCTGCGCGACGAGGGCCACCGGGTGTGCGGCGTGCTCGCGATCTGCGACCGTCTCGCGGGCGGCGCGGAGGCGATCAAGGAGGCCGCGCAGGCGCCCTACGTGAGCCTCGCAACGATCGACGACGTCTACCCCGACCGCCCCGCACCGCCCCGACCGCCAGTAGGTGGTCGAGACACGCCAGCGGTGGTTGCGTTTCTCGACGACCTACTGGTGTGGGAGGCTGCGGCAGGCCGGGGCGACCTGGTGGATGGCCTGCACGGTCCAGCGGCCGTTCGAGTGCGGCGTGAACAGCACGAGCGGGTTGCCGTGGGCGATCGCCTGGCCGTACTTCCAGCCCACGCGCGCAACGTTGAGCTTCAACTGCCAGGCCAGGATCGTCTGGTACTCGAGCCGCGTCAACGGCTCGCCGCAAGCCCGCACCCGTGCCGCTCCGCCGAGCGCCGACACGGTCGAGGCGAGCCGGCCGATCTCGGTCGTGCGCTTCTGCTGGGCGAGCAGGTCCTTGTGCTCGGTCCGAGCTCGAGACAGGGCCGACGGCACGAGCGCGGCGCAGACCACTACCACGGCCGCGATCCCCAACCAGCCTGCGGCACGCGACAGGCGAACCGGCTCGGACAGCAGCCAACCGATCCCGACAGCCGCGATCACGATCGTCACCGCGCCGGCCTCGAACATGTATCGCGGCAGCCCGGGCCAGCCGTGCAGCGCGAACGCGATCTCGAGCACCACCCAGGCGACGACGCCCGCCGCGAGCACGATCAGCGTGCGGTTCCGCCGCCACAGCGCGAGCGCCACGGTCAGCGCGGCGAGGACCAGGTACGGCACCGCCTGCAGGTCGAGGAACCGCCGAATCGTCCCGAACACCTTGTCGTTGTGGAGCGCGCGCCCCGAGCCGAGCGCGTTGGTGCCCGCGACGAACGGGCTCCGAGAGCTCAGCGCGGGGATCCCGAACCACAGCACGAGCAGCACCACCAGGCCGCCCACGATCAGCCGCCGCGTCGATGGGATCGCGCGCCAAGCCCAGACCATGTACGAACCCGAGGAACGGCCACACCTCGGGCCGGCCCAGCGAGGCCAGCACCCCGAGGACCAGCGCCCAGCGGTGGTGGCCGCCCAGCGCGCAGTCGATCGCCGCCAGGCACAGCGCGACGATCATCGGATCGGATTGCGCGCTCAGCAGGTAGTGCCAGTAGCTCTGGGTCCCGTCGGTGATCAGCAGCACTCCGACGCCCGCGAACGCGGCGGCGACGATCGACGGGTATCCCGGGCGGCCCGCGCGAGTCGCCTCGAAGCCACCCGTCAGCCGGTAGGCGATCCGCCCCGCGAACACCACGCCCGACAGCGACACCGCGAGCGACGCGATCATCCACAGCCACACCTGGTAGTGACCGAACAGCGCGAACGGAACCGTGAACAGGTACGGAAGCGGCTTCCACGACGGCGCGGCGTTGGTGTCGAGCGACAGCGTCAGCGTCTGATGACCCCACACGAGCCAGCCGTAGGGATCGAAGCCGGGCCGGGTCCGCGCCAGCAGCACGATCACGGCCGACAGGACGGTGATGCCGACGCCCGTCGTCCACCAGGGGTGCTCGCGCATGAACGCGCGCAGCGTCCACGGCTGGACGTCCGCGCCGCGCCGCGCGGGCCGCCCGCCGCCCACTCGGACGCGGCCGGCGGAGCCTCGACCGTCGTGCCCTGCGTGGTCACTGCGGAGCGACCGGCCTCGTGACCGGTGGCGTCCGGACGAGCACGCCGTTCGGGTGGGGCCGGGTGTAGATCCACTTGGCGTTCAGGTCGCGGCACGCCGCGACCTTGCTCGCCGCCGTGTGCCACGGGAACGTCCGACCAGCCGCTGTGCAGCGGCGTGAACATCACGATCGGGTACTTCTGCTTCAGCTCCCACTGCGGGCGGTGCCCGATCTTGCCGTCGTTCTGCTTCGTGAAGTAGGCGAGGATCGCGACGTAGCGCACGGTCGTGACCGGCTCGCCGCAGCGCGAGGATGTGCTTGGCAGCCGCCCAGGTGGTTGATGGCGGCCTGGAGCCGGGCGATCACCTTCGTGCGCTCGCGCTCGTGCGTCAGGTCCCGGTGCTCGGTGCGCACCCGCGCCAGCGCGCCCGGGACCAGCGCCCCGACCAGCAACGGCCGACGATCGCGACTCCCGCCCACCGCGGCACGTCGGCGCCCGCCCCGCGGCGCGTCCTGCAGCACCCACCCGACGCGCGACCCCGGCCAGCACGATCATCACGCCGGCCGGCTCGAACAGGTAGCGCGGCACGCCCGGCCAGCCGTGCAGCACGAACGCGAGCTCGACGAGGATCCACCCGACCGCGCCGGCGGCCAGGATCAGCACCGTCCGATTGCGCCGCAGCCAGGCCAGCCCGATCGCCACCAGCGCCATCAGCTGCATCGGCAGATACGTCAGCGCCGGTGAAGCGGTGAAGGGTGCCGATGATCTTGTTCTGGTGAAGCTCGCCGCGGGGAGAGCAGGGCGAGCTGCCCGGAGACGAACGGCCGGTCGTTGGTGATCGTCGGGACGCCGAACCACAGGATCGGGATCAGCGCCACGCCCGCGGAGACGAACCAGCGCATCGACGGGACCTTCAGCCACGCCCACACCGCGTAGAGGCCGAGGAACGGCCACACCTCGGGCCGACCGAGCGACGCCGAGCACGCCGAGCGCGAACGCCCAGCCGGCGGTGGCCGGAGAGGTGGCAGTCGATCGCCGCCAGGCACAGCGCGACGATCATCGGGTCGGACTGGACGCTCAGGATGTAGTGGAAGTAGTCCTGGATCCCGAGGATCGCGAGCGCCGGCGAACAGCGCCGCCGTCGATCGCCGGCCACCGGCTGCCCGTCGCCGACCGGCCCGTCAGCCGGTAGGCGATCCGCCCGGCGAAGATGCTCTGGGACAGGGAGATCGCGACCGAGGTGATCATCCACAGCCGCAGCGCGCTGTGGCCGAACAGCGCGTAGGGAACCGTGAACAGCCACGGCAGCGGCTTCCACGACGGCGCCCCACCCAGATCGAGCTTCAGGTGCAGCGTCTGGTAGCCCCAGATCAGCCATCCGTACGGGTCGTAGCCGGGGCGCGTATCCGTCCAGAACACGAGCGCGGTCGAGAACGCGACCAGGCCGATGCCGACGACCCACCACGGGTGTCGGCGGACCAGCGCTGGGAGTCGCGCGCGCGGAGTCTCGGGCCGTGGCTCCGGTCGGTCCGACGCCGGAGCCGCCGGTGCTTCTAGCGTGCTCTCAGACACGAGGAGCTAGCAAAGTAGCACCCGCTCCCGCCGACTGGCGCGTCCCGCTCGGCCGGTATGGCGCACCGCGATCTCGATGCAGGCACAATGCCCCCGGCAGGAATCGAACCTGCATCCCGCGCTTAGGAGGCGCGTGCTCTGTCCATTGAGCTACGAGGGCGGTCCGCTGAGGGTATCCGTCGACAGCAGCTTCGTTGTGGGCGGGTTACAGCATCTCGATCGATAATGCCGCTGGGGTGTGGTACCTCCCGGCAGAATCCTGGAGGAGGGGAGCCCTTGGAGGAGGGAACGAGCTTGAGGCACGGAAGATTTCCTAGTTCATGAGCGTAGGGGCCCCTGAGCTTCTGATCGAGCCCGAGCCGAGCGCCGCGGGCGTTGAGCTCGTTCCCGGCGAGATCCAGGCGCGCTCGCCGCGGCAGCTGTTCTGGCGCCGCTTCCGCGCGGATCGCGTCGCGCTCGTGTCCGCCGGCTTCATCATCGTCCTGATCATCGTCGCGGTCGCGGCGCCGTTGATCGTCAGCATCCTCGGGATTCAGGGACCGAACGTCCAGAACCCGAACGCGCTGGACGTGTTCGGCAGCCCGACCGGCCCCAGCTCCGCGCACCCGTTTGGTGTCGATCAGCTCGGGCGGGACGTGCTCTCGCGCGTGATCTACGGGGCCCGTGTGTCGCTCGAGGTCGGGATCCTCGGGACCGCCGTCGCGGCCGTGGTCGGGACGATCGTCGGGCTACTCTCAGGCTTCTACCGCGGCTGGACAGACACGGTCATGATGCGCGGCGTCGACGTGTTCCTGGCGTTTCCGGTTCTGGTGCTGGGACTGGGCATCGGCGCGGCGTGCGGGGTGCGCGGCTGCCTGCACGTGTTCGGCACCACGCTGATCCAGCCCGGGATCGCGACGGTGACCGTGATCATCGCGCTGACCAGCTTCACGTACATCGCGCGGATCGTCCGCGGCCAGGTGCTGTCGCTGCGCGAGAAGGAGTTCGTCGAGGCCTCGCGCTCGCTCGGGGCATCGAACACGAGGATCCTGGTCCGCGAGATCCTCCCCAACCTGATCGCGCCACTGATCGTCTACTCCACCCTGCTGATACCGCTGAACATCCTGCTCGAGGCGGCCCTCTCGTTCCTCGGCGTCGGCGTCAGGCCGCCGACCGCCAGCTGGGGGCAGATGATCTCCGACGCGGCACCAATCGCACTTGTAGGTAACAACCCCGCTTGGTGGTACATGGTATTTCCAGGCGCAGCCCTGCTGCTCACCGTGCTTGCGTTCAACCTGGTCGGCGACGGCCTGCTCGACGCGCTCAATCCCCGGGGAGGGACCCATGAGCGGTGAACCGTCGGAGCGGGACCGAGGCTCCGATTCAGACACACCCACGAGGAGGCATTACATGAGGTACCGTCGTCGAAGGAGGGCGATCACCACCGCGGTGGTCGCCGGAGTGCTCGCGGCAGGCGTCGCCGCCTGCGGCTCGAGCAGCAACAGCAGCTCGAGCAGCTCTGGCGGCGAGCAAGCGCCCAGAACGTCCCGCTGAAGCCCGGCGAGAACCCGGTCGGTCAGACGCTGTACGGCAAGAAGAAGGGGGCGTGCTGACGGTCTATTCGGCCACGGACTTCGAGCATCTCGATCCCGGCTCGGCCTATTACGTCAGCGACTACGCGGTCATGTACGCGACGCAGCGCCCGTTGTTCGTCTACCCGCCGAACTCGAGCACGACGCTCGCGCCGGATCTCGCGACCGAGATCCCGACGACCGCCAACGGCGGCATCACCGACGGAGGCAAGACCGTCACCGTGCACATCCAGCACGGAGTCCACTTCATCACCGCCAGTCAACCGCGAGGTGACCTCCGCCGATGTGGCATACGCGATCGAGCGCGCCGCCAACCCCAACGTCGGCAACGCCTACTTCCCTGGGTACTTCGGCTCGGCATCTACCTCGCCGCTGGTCGGCGCCACGAGCTCCAAGTACACGGGCGGCCCGATCCCC
Source organism: uncultured Solirubrobacterales bacterium (assembly GCA_963806475.1). Classification (GTDB taxonomy): domain Bacteria; phylum Actinomycetota; class Thermoleophilia; order Solirubrobacterales; family Solirubrobacteraceae; genus Palsa-465. The sequence continues at coordinate 22,259 of CAWDYK010000029.1, read as the reverse complement.
GGGATCCAGACGCCGAGCAAGTACACGATCGTCTTCCACATGACCAAGCCGGGAGCGGTGACGCTGGTCAGCGCGCTCAGCCTGCCGCTGCTCTGCGCCGGTGCCCCAGGAGTTCGCCGGCGCCGATGGACAAGAAGAGCCCGACGACGTACGGGACCCAGGCCGAGGTCGCCACCGGCCCGTACATGCTCAAGGCAAACCCCAAGACGGGCGTGTTCGCCGGGATCGGCTACCAGACGGGCAAGTCCGCGACGCTGGTTCGTAACCCCAACTGGAATCCGAACACGTACGCCTCGGCGGCCTACAAGCCACCGGCGTACCTCGACCAGATCAACGTCAACATCGGCGGCGATGCGACCGTGATCGGCCAGCAGGTGCTGAACGGCTCACACGCGGTCCAGCTCGATACCCCGGCACAGTCGATCGTCAAGCTGGCCTACCAGTCCTACCCGCCGCAGATCACGTTCACGCCCGGGTCCGGGGACCACTACGTGTCGGTCGATAACCACCACGGTCCGTTCACGAACGTAAACCTGCGCAAGGCGTTCTGGGCTGCGCTCGACCGCGAGGCGATCGTCAAGGCCCGTGGCGGCCCGCTCGTCGCGCAGACCGATGACGCACTTCATCTACCCGGGTAACAAGGAGTTCGATTTGGCGGGCGGCTTCGCCGGTCCGCAGGTCGACTACAACAACGACCTCAACGGCAACATGGCGGTCGCCGACGAAGTACATGAAGCTTGCCGGATACAAGAACGGCAAGTACACGGGCAATGCCACGGTCCAGGTCGTCGGCAACAACGCGTCCGTGAGCCCCGCGGTCATTCAGATCGTCAACAACGCGCTGACCGCCTCGGGTTCCACACGCATGCGAGCGAAGTGGACCAGTCGGTTATGTACTCGAAGTACTGCGGCGTCCCGAAGCAGGAGATCGACGCCTGCCCGACCGTCAGGCTGGATCCGCGACTTCGCCGACGGGCTCGCGGTGCTGTTCGTGCGACGTTCTACGGTCCGGCGATCGTGCCGACGAACAACTCCAACTGGGGCCAGGTCAACGACCCGCAGATCAACTCTGCGATGGTGGCGGCATCGCTCGTGGTCAATCCGACCCAGCGGGCACAGGCGTGGGCCAACGTCGACAAGATGCTCGTCCAAAAGGCCGTCGCGGTCCCCGAGGAGTGGGACAACCAGCCGAACATCAGGTCAAGGACGTCGCCGGCGTCAACCAGCTGTGGAACGACGGAGTCGTGGGACTTCACGTTCACGTCGCTGAAGTAGAGCCACCCGGCCATCGTGGGCCCGGCCGCCGCCGGGGTCCACGGCCCGGCCTCGACCCGGACGCGAAAGCCATGACCGCCTACATCATCCGCCGGATCCTGTGGGGCATCGTGCTGCTGATCCTGGTCAGCGCGCTGACGTTCCTGCTCTTCAACGTGTTTCCGTCCGCAGATCCGGCGCAGTCCTGCGCGCCGGGCGCAACGCGAGCCCGCAGACGATCGCCCACATTCGCCACCAGCTTGGGACTCGACAAGCCGGTCTACATCCAGTTCTGCATCTACATGAAGGGCATCTTCCTGCACTTCAATTTCGGCTACAGCTACTACAGCGGCGCGTCGGTGCTCGGCCTGATCAAGGACCGGCTGCCGGCGACGATCTCGCTGACTGTCGGCGCCGCGTTCTCTGGCTGCGCTGGCGGATCCCCGTCGGGATCATCTCGGCCGATCAAGCGCGGCACGCTCGCTCGACCGCGCGGCGATGGGCGACGCGCTGCGTGTTCGTGTCGATGCCCGTCTTCTGGCTGGGGCTGCTCGTGCTGTTCCTGTTCGCGTCCGACATCGGCCGTTTCACGTTGTCCCGGGGCCAACAGCTATGTCGGGCTGACGGTCGACCCGGGCAACTGGTTCACGTCGCTGATCATGCCCTGGTTCGTGCTCGCGGCCACGTCAGCGGCGATCTACTCCCGGCTGCTGCGTGGCAGCCTGATCGAGGTGATGGGCGAGGACTACATCCGTACGGCTCGGGCGAAGGGTTTGTCCGAGCGGCGGGTGATCTGGCGCCACGGGGTGCGCTCGGCGATCACTCCGGTGATCACCGTCCTCGGCCTCGACATCGGCGTGCTGCTCGGCGGCGCTGTGATCACCGAGACGGTGTTCGACATCCCCGGGATCGGACGCCTCAATTACGACGCGATCATCCACTCGGACTTCCCGATCGTGCAAGGAACGGTCCTGCTGGCGGCGATGTTCATCGTCGTGGCCAATATCGTTGTCGACATCGCCTACGCCTACCTCGATCCGAGAGTGCAGTACTCGTGAGCGAGCCGCTGCTGAGCGTCGAGGGCCTGCGCGTCTCGTTCGCGACCGATGACGGCATCGTCCGCGCCGTCGACGGCATTTCGTACGCGGTCGAGACCGGCAAGACGCTGGGAATCGTGGGAGAGTCCGGGTCAGGCAAGACCGTCGCATCGCTGACGACGCTCGGGCTGACCCGGATGCAGGGCGCAGCGATCGAGGGTCGGATGATGTTCGAAGGCAACGACCTGGTGGCGCTCCCCGATGAGGCTCTGCGCCGTGTTCGCGGCAACGAGATCGCGATGATCTTCCAGGACCCGCTGTCCTCGCTGCACCCGTTCTACAAGGTGGGTTCGCAGCTGGTGGAGGCGATGACCGCCCACCGCGAGATCTCCAAGGCCGCGGGACGCAAGCGCGCGGTCGAGCTACTCGGGCTGGTGGGAATCCCGGACCCGGATCGTCGCGTCGATCAGTACCCGCACGAGTTCTCCGGCGGCATGCGACAGCGGGCGATGATCGCGATGGCGCTCGCCAATGAGCCGAAGCTGCTGATCGCCGACGAGCCGACGACCGCGCTCGACGTAACCGTGCAGGCGCAGATCCTGGCTTTGCTCCAGGACCTCCAGGACCGCCTCGGGATGGCGATCATCATCATCACCCACGACCTCGGCGTCGTGGCGGAGATCGCCGATGAGATCGCGGTCATGTACGCGGGGCGGATCGTCGAACATGCCTCGACCGAGCGGATCTTCTCCAGCTCCGCAGCATCCCTACACGTGGGGCTTGCTGAAGTCGATCCCACGTCTGGACAGCCCGCGTGGCGAAGAGCTCGTGCCGATCGCCGGCCGGCCTCCGAGTCTGATCAACCGCCCCTCGGGCTGCCACTTCCATCCTCGCTGCCCATACGTGCGCGACGAGCACCGGCGCGTCGACCCGCAGCTCGAGCCGGTGCCGGGAGCCGACGGGCACGAGGTCGCGTGTCTGCTCGACTGCCGCTGTCCGAGCGCAGATCTGGCACGGGCTCGAGGCTGGCCAGGAGCCGGGCGAACTGCGCCGATGACCGAGCCGGCGCCGGCCTCACGTCGCGCAGGAGCCCTTCGTCGGCCAAGGAGCAGATCGCTTAAGCAGGATCTGACGAGGACTGGGCGAGCGGCGCCGCCGGCTCGCGCGTCTCCGGGAGTATTTGACGGCGAGCCGGTGGCGTCAGGCGAGCAGACGCCGTCCGGCGTCAATCATCAGTCGCGACCGGAGCGCGCATGACCAGCACCACCGAGACGCCGCTGATCCAGGTTCGCAAGCTGGTCAAGCACTTCCCGATCACGCGCGGGATTTTGTTCCAGCGCCAGATCGGTGCGGTCAAGGCCGTCGACGACATCAGCTTCGACGTGATGAAGGGCGAGACGCTGGGGCTGGTGGGCGAGACCGGTTGTGGCAAGAGCACGACCGCGCGGCTGCTGACGCGGCTGCTCGACCCCACGTCCGGGGAGATCCTGTTCGAGGGCGAGAACATCGCGCGGCACAAGAAGGAGGCGCTGAAGGCCCTGCACCGCGAGATGCAGATGGTCTTCCAGGATCCGTACTCATCGCTGAACCCGCGCAAGACGGTCGGGTCGATCATCGCCGAGCCGTTCGCGATCCACGGGCTGCTGAAGGGCCAGGGCGAGCGCAAGAAGCGCGTTCAGGACCTGATGGACCGCGTCGGCCTGAACCCCGAGCACTACAACCGCTACCCGCACGAGTTCTCGGGCGGCCAGCGCCAGCGGATCGGCGTCGCGCGGGCGATTGCGCTCGAGCCGACGCTGCTGGTCGCCGACGAGCCGGTGTCCGCGCTCGACGTCTCGATCCAGGCCCAGGTGCTGAACCTGCTGCGCGGGCTGCAGCGGGAGATGGGGCTGACGCTGATCTTCATCGCCCACGACCTGAGCGTCGTGCGCCACATGTGCGACCGGGTCGCCGTCATGTACCTCGGCAAGATCGTCGAGCTCGCGCCCAACGACCCGCTATACACGTTCCCTCGGCATCCGTACACGGGCGCGCTGCTGTCATCGGTTCCGGTGCCCGATCCGGTGGCCGGCAAGCGCAGGCGCCAGCTGCTCTCGGGCGACGTCCCGAGCCCCGCCAACCCCCCGTCGGCATGCCGCTTTCACACCCGCTGCCCAAAGGCCCAGGAGATCTGCTCGCGCGAGGAGCCACCGCTCGAGGACAAGGGCAACCAGACCCGCGCGGCCTGCCACTTCCCGCTGACCGAGGACGAGGTCAAGCTTCGCCTGCCGGCAGCGCTCATCGGGTCGCTGCGATAGAACTGTGGGAGATCAGTGCCCCTATAGGGGTAACGATCTCCCACGACGACCCGGGCCTACTCCGCCTCCGAGTCGCCCTCGTCCTCGACGTACAGCGACTCGGCGGCCAGCTCCTGGCCGCGGCGGTCCCACAGCTTGACCTCGATGTAATCGCCGCGGTAGTTGTCGGGCGCGATCAGCGTGAAGCGCTCCTCGACCAGCTCGCACTGGTCGACCGCAAGGTTGGCCAACTCGGCGGTCACGATCGCGCCACCGGCGATCATCGGGACGCCCCAGACGAGGGTCATGTCGGCGGTCTTGCCTTGCTCGCCGCGCCAGGTGCCGATCACGTCGTCGGACAGGTCGAGCTTCCAATCGGGGTTGTGCTCGGCCAGCTCGGCGGTGAAATCGGCGGTCGCCTCGAAGTCCGAGGGGCCGCCCGAGCCCTCGGTGAACGAGACGAAGCCGAACAGCTCGTAGTCCTCGCTGGTGCGCGCGATCGCGGGGACGTAGGTACGGCCGGCGAAGGAGCGGTCGGGGAACCACGTGGTCTCGCCGGGGTCGCCGATGTCCTCGCCCTCGGTGTCGATCTCGCGAACGGCGCTGAGGAAGTGCTCGCGCAGCGTGTCGGCCCAGCGGCCGTATGGGATCGACTCCTGCGGGGGCTCGGCGGCGAACGAGATCACGAATCGGTCGGTTGGAGGCATAGCGCGAGCGAGAGCCTACCCGGGCAGACAAACAGGCGCGCGCAAGCGCGCCCATAAACGCATTCGGCCGGCCCTCAGAACGCCCCGCGGCGGCCGAGGACCGCGGGGATCGTCTTCAGGAGAATGGTGAGGTCGAGGAACACCGACCAGCGCTCGAGGTACAGGAAGTCGAGGCGGACGAGGTCGTCGAAGTCGAGCTCCGCGCGGCCCGACACCTGCCACAGGCCGGTGATCCCCGGCAGCACCAGGTAGCGCTTCTTGTGCCACTCCTCGAGGCGCTCGAAGTCGCGCATCGGCAGCGGGCGCGGCCCCACCAGCGACATCTCGCCGCGGACCACGTTGACCAGCTGGGGCAGCTCGTCGAGCGAGAAGCGCCGCAGGAGGCGACCGACCGAGGTCAGGCGCGGATCGTTGCGGATCTTGAACAGCGCGCCGGTCTGCTCGTTGAGCGGCTCGAGGTCGGCCTGGATCTGGTCGGCGTGCTCGCGCATCGTGCGGAACTTGAAGCACGAGAACGGCTTGCCGGCCATGCCGGGCCGGACCGAGCGGTAGATCACCGGCCCCTTCGAGCTCAGCTTCACCGCCGCCGCAATTGCCAGCAGCACCGGCGACAGCAGGATCAGGGTGATGGTGGAGACGATCAGGTCGAAGGTCCGCTTGAGCGCGTAGTCGATGCCCTCGAACACCGGCGGGCGCAGCGTGAACAGCGGCACGCTCTGGCCGGGAATGAACTCGGCGCGGTCGAACAGGATCTCCATCGTCGTCGGTGCGACGTGGACCATCACGCCGCGGCGATGGCAGATGTCGACGAGCTCGACCGCGCGCTCCTGCGGGAAGTCCGGGTCGGCGATGATCACCTCCTGGACGCGCTCGCGGCCGAGGATCTCGGGCAGCTGGTCGAGCTGGCCCAGGGACCGCAGGCCGTTCTGCGGTCGTGGCGTCAGCGAGATGTACCCGACCAGCTGCACGCGCGTGTGGGCGCGGTCCTCGAGCGCGTGCGCAACCGCCTCGATGTGCTGGCCGGAGCCGACGATCAGCGCTCGCCGCTGATAGCCGGCCTGCTCGAGCAGCCATCCCGTTACCTGCGTGTGGATCTGGCGCAGCGCGGCGATGTAGATCGTGCCAAAGATCAGCGAGCCGTAGAAGATGTAGTAGCTCGAGAAGTGATCGCCGTTGGCGAGCGCGAACACGAGCGCGATCACCGTGGCCTGGAACAGCGCGGTGATGATCTTGCCGATGCCGGGACGCCGGGGCCGGTCGGCGTACAGGTCGACGCGGGCGAACATCAGCACGGTCACGAGATAGGCGAACCAGATCCACGGCTTGATCTCGTGCCAGGCCTGACGGAAGTCGAGGTCGCCCTTGACCGCGAGCTTCAGCAGCAGGGCCGTGTACAGGGCGGCGACGACGCCGATGAAGTCGAGCGCGAGCAGCGACACCACCCGTCCGCCGACGCGCAGCGTCTCCATCCGCAAGATGAACGACAGCAGCGGAGGGCGCTTGCGTCGGACGTCACGCTCGGGGAGGACGAGCGGCGTGGGGCTCTGGTGGGTCCCGTTCGTCTGGCTACCCGTAGCCGTTCTTTGCTCGGTTGTCACGTTGAGCTCAAGCGCTGTTACCTCCCCTTAGAAGGGAACGGTATCTTGACATCGAAGTTACGAAGTAGCCTGGTGCGGTCAGCGGCCGTCGCCTATCAGGGCGTCCGGCCCGGCTTGGTCGATCGTCCGCTGGAGGCCGTCGCGCAGGGCGACCTCGGGCTCCCAGCCGAGGATCTGCCTGGCCAGCGCGATGTCCGGCTGGCGCACCTGCGGGTCGTCGGTGGGCAGCGCCTCGAACACGATCTCCGAGCGCGACCCGGTCACTTCGATCACGGTCTGCGCGAGCTCGAGCAGCGTGAACTCGTTGGGGTTGCCGATGTTCACGGGGTCGTGGTAGCCCGACTCGGCGAGCGCGATGATGCCGCGGATCAAGTCGTCGACGTAGCAGAACGAGCGGGTCTGGGAGCCGTCGCCGAAGACCGTGATCGGGCGGTCCTGGAGCGCCTGACGCAGGAACGTGGGGATCGCGCGGCCGTCGTGGGGACGCATCCTATGTCCGTACGTATTGAAGATCCGGACGATCGCGGTGTCGACCCCCTGCTGGCGGTGGTAGGCCATCGTCAGCGCCTCGGCGTAGCGCTTGGCCTCGTCGTAGACCCCGCGCGGGCCGATCGGGTTGACGTGCCCCCAGTAGGTCTCGGGCTGGGGGTGGACCTGGGGGTCGCCGTAGACCTCGCTGGTGGAGGCGGTCAGGAACCGCGCGCGGTGCTTCTTGGCCAGGCCGAGCGTATGGTGGGTGCCGTACGACCCGACCTTCAGGGTGTGCAGCGGCAGGCGCAGATAGTCGATCGGGGAGGCAGGCGAGGCCAGGTGGTAGACGATGTCGATCGGCTCGTCGATGAAGTACGGCTCGATGATGTCGACGCTGAGGTGGACGAAGTCATCGGTGCGGATGTGCTCGATGTTTGCCAGCGAACCCGTCTCCAGGTTGTCGACGCAGATCACGCGGTTGCCGCGCGCGAGCAGCTCGTCGCACAGGTGCGAGCCCAGGAATCCGGCGCCCCCGGTGACCAGGCAGGTCGGCATTGGCTGAGCACTGTAGCGTTATCGCCGGGCGGGTCGACTCGAAACGACAAGGAGGACGGATGGCCGCAGCACGCTTCGTCGAGCGACTGGGCGAGCAGGTCGCATACGAATTCGCCGCTTCGCAGCAGTACATCGCGAACGCGGTGTTCTACGACGCGCAGACGCTTCCGCGGCTCGCCGCGTTCTTCTACGCGCAGGCGGTCGAGGAGCGCAACCACGCGATGATGATGGTCCAGTACCTGCTCGACGCCGACGCCGAGATCAGGATCCCGGGCGTGGCGTCACCGGAGACCGAGTTCGCGGACGTCGTCGCCCCGGTCGTGCTCGCGCTCGAGCAGGAGAGGCGCGTCTCAGGCCAGATCGCGGCGCTGGCCGGCGTCGCGCGCGAGGAGGGCGACTACCTGAGCGAGCAGTTCGTCCAGTGGTTCCTGAAGGAGCAGGTCGAGGAGGTCGCCACGATGTCCTCGCTGCTCGCGGTCGTGAAGCGATCGGTCGACACGCCGTACTTCGTCGAGGACTACCTGGCCCGCGAGCGCGGCGCCACCGCGAACCCCGATCCCACAGCGCCGCCGGCCGCAGGCGGCGCGCTCTGACCTCGGGGCGCGCCGCTCACCGCTCTTCCAGCAGGTTGTTGGCACATTTGCGGCCGCTTGGGCGGCGGGGCCTTCGGGTCAGCCACGCTGAAGGTGACCTGGGCGGGCAGCGCTGCGCAGGTGATGAGCATCGCCGCGGCGGATCGTGAGCTTCTCGGCGTCGAAGTGCTCGAGCAGGGCCTGCGCGAACTTGCGCGAGGTGCCGAGCTCGTCGCGCAGCTGGCCGAGCGTGACCGATCCGCCGTGACGGGCCGCCAAGGCGATCACGCGGTCGCGAGCATCGCCCAGCGCGTCCACGTGGTAGTGCAGGCTCCTTGACACGCGGATCGCGCGCCTGGCCGCTCGTAGCGCGGCGAGGTCGTCGGGATCGAGCTGCGCGTCGAGCGGCGGCTCGAGACCGGCCCGTCTCAGCTGGGCTTCGAGTTCGAGCGCGCTCTGGGTGAGTGCGGGAGTCGATGGGGCGCTCGCGAGTTCGGTGGCGAGGTTGGCCGCCCCGGGCGGGGTCGGGGCCGCACGGGGCGGGGTCGGGCGCCGCGACGGGGTGGGGTCGGGACGTCCTCCGCGCCGCGGGCGAGGCGCTCGAGGTGTCCGGTAATGTCCGTGCCGGGCCCGTGCTTGCGGGGATGGGGATCGAGCACGCGTCCGCCGCCGATTGTGTCGGGGGGTGCGATCTGCCGGATCACGAGGCGGTCCTCGCGGCCCGGGATCAGCAGCCGCTCGAGCCGGATCTGCCAGTACGGGCCGCCGAGCCACGCAAGTCGTGCCGGCGACTCGCGCGTGCCGTGGTGGACCTGGACCCGGTCGCCGTGCCCCGGACGGCGCTCGATCTCGGCGAACTCGAGGTGGGCGTCGATCAGGAACGTCGGCCGCAGCTCGGATTCGATCTCCGAGAGGACGTCGCCGCGGGCGACCTCGCCGACCGAGACGCCCGTCAGGTTGACCGCCACGCGCTGGCCGGCGCCGGCCTGCTCGACAGGCTCGTCGTGGACCTGGACGCCGCGGACGCGCGCGCGACGGCCGCTCGGCAGCAACTGCAGCTCGTCGCCGCGGCGGACCGTCCCCGACCACAGCGTGCCGGTGACGACGGTGCCGGCGCCGCGGATCGTGAACACGCGATCGATGTGGAGACGTACGACGCCGGGCTGGGCGCCGCGGCTCGGAAGCGTACGCGCGACGCCGTCGAGTGCGGCGAGGAGCTCGTCGAGCCCGCCGCCGGTGCGCGCCGAGGTCGGGACGACCTCGGCGCCGGGCAGCAGCTCTGAGGCTTCGACCATCGCCGGCTCTGGATCGGCAACGTCGCTCTTGGTCACGGCGACGACGCCTGCGTCGACGGCCAGCGCTCGCAGCACCGCCGCGTGCTCGCGCGTCTGGGGCATCACGCCATCGTCGGCGGCGACCGTCATCAGGTAGAGGTCGATGCCGGTCGCGCCCGCGACCATCGTGCGCACGAACCGCTCGTGGCCCGGGACATCGATCACGGACAGGCGCCTTCCGGACGGGAGCGCGAGGCTGGCGTAGCCGAGCTCGATCGAGATCCCGCGGGCGCGCTCCTCCGGCAGGCGGTCGGTGTCGACGCCGGTGAGCGCGGCGATCAGCGCGGTCTTGCCGTGGTCGATGTGGCCGGCGGTGCCGAGTGTCAATGGAGCCGCCGTCATCGGCGCCGACTATAGGAGCCTAGGGGAGCGCGGTTCGCACGATCGCCGCCGCCGCCGCGATTTCCGTGTCGGCGAGCGTGCGGGGATCGAGCAGCACGCTGGCCGTCGTGGATCCGGGCGATCAGCGGCGGATCGCCCGCGCGCAGCGTCCCGGTCACGGCCACCGGGTCCCGGTCGGTGGCGAGCGCCACCGCCGGGCCCTCGAGCTCGAGCAGCGGCAGCGCGCCGCCGCCGACCTTGGCGACCGCGCGCACGATCTGCGCGTGCGGGCCGATCGCCTCGGCCAGCCGCTGCGCTTTGGCCGCGAGGTCGCGTTGGCTTGCGGCGAGCATCGCCAGCACGGGGATCTCGCGGCGGGCGCGAGCAGGGTCGCGATAGAGCCTGAGCGTCGCCTCGAGCGCGGCGAGTGAGAGCTTGTCGATTCGCAGCGCGCGCGCCAGGGGATGGCGGCGGGCCGCGGCGACAGCGTCGCGTCGGCCGATCAGCAGGCCCGCCTGGGGGCCGCCGAGCAGCTTGTCGCCCGAGCAGCAGACGAGTGCTGCGCCCGCCGCCACCGAGTGCGCGATCGGAGGCTCGTCGTCTACTGCGGGGACGCCGGGCCCGTGGGTGAGGACGCCCGAGCCGACGTCGTCGATCACGGGCGGTCCAAGCTCGCACAGGGACTCGATCGGCACGTCCTCGACGAACCCGACGGCGCGGAAGTTCGAGGGGTGGACGCGCAGGATCGCGCCAACCGGCGCCTGCTGTGCTGCGGCCTGCGCGATCGCCCGCTCGTAGTCGTCGATCCGCGTGCGGTTGGTCGTCCCGACCTCGATCAGCCGTGCGCCGGACTGGGCGATCACTTCGGGGATGCGGAAGCCGCCGCCGATCTCGACGAGCTGGCCGCGGGAGACGACGACCGCGCTCCTCGGGCCGGCCAGCGCGGCTGTGGCGAGGAGGACCGCGGCAGCGCCGTTGTTGACGACGATCGCTGCGTCGGCGCCGGTCAGCTCCGCCAGGAGCGCCTCGACGTGGTCGTGACGGCTGCCGCGGGCGCCTGTGGCGAGATCGAGCTCGAGGTTCGAGTAGCCCTCGGCCGCGCGCATGACCGCGTCGCGCGCGGCGTCCGCGAGCGGGGCCCGGCCGAGGTTCGTGTGGACGATCACACCGGTTGCGTTGAGGACGCGGCGCAGCGACGGCAGCTTCAGCTGCTCGAGCAGCTCGCGGGCTCGTGGCGTCAGGTCCTCTGCGGCTCCCGGCCATTCACGCCTTCCCGCGAGGATCGCGCGGCGCCGCTCCTCGATCGCGCCGCGGGCGACGGCCACGGCCAGGGCGTGAGGCGCGTCGAGGGCCGCGGCGAGCTCGTGGACGGCGGGCAGCGAGCTCAGCTCTCGGGCTGTGGTGGCGCCGGCGTCGGCGTCGGCGTTGGCGGGTTGTCCCCGGGACCCACTCGCCCTCCTCCTTCTTCCAGATCGGAGCCTTCGATTTGATCTCGTCGATGATCTCCCGCGCGCCCGCGAACGCCGCGTCGCGATGCGGCGCCGAGGCGGCGACGGCGACCGAGGGCTCCGCCAGCGGCACGATCCCGATCCGGTGCTCTGCTGCGGCCGCGCACAGGCCGTGTCGGTCGATCGCGGCGGCGAGGATCTTGGAGATCTTGCGCTCCGCCATCGGTGCGTAGGCCTCGTAGTCGAGCTCGGAGACCTCGCGCGTGACGCCGAGGAACGTGACGACGGCTCCCGCGCGCGGATCCGTGACCTGTTCGACGAGCTCCTGGGGCCGCAGCGGGGCGTCGGTGACGCGCGCGTGGACCGCCTGCACCGAGCCGCCGGAGACGGGCGGGATCAGCGCCACCTCGTCGCCGGGGTGAAGCTCGTCGCCGGCCTCCGCATACTCCTGATTGACGGCCATCACGACCGGAACGCCAGCGGTGATCGCGTGGACCCGGTCGAGCGCGTCGCTCACGCGGGCATCGTCGGGAAGCTCGAGCTCGATCTCGCTCGCACCCGCGCGCTCGCGCAGAGCCGCGAACAGCTGCACGCGTACGTACATGATCCGGAAGGCTAGCTCGCCGGGTTTGAGTGTTGGCGCGCAGTTAAGCGCTCCGTCGGGCGGTCCATTTATTGTATTCCTGCGGGTTCCTGGGGGAGTAACCTGCACTCACGATGGCCACCGCCCGCGAACACCGCACGATCTCCCCGATCGTCGGCACCGACGACCCGCGCCGGTTCACGGACTCCGGAATCGAGGTCAAGCCGCTCTACACGTCCGACGATCTCCCGGGTGATCTCGGGGCTCGGCTGGGGCGACCGGGCGAGTACCCGTACACGCGGGGGATCCACCCGGACATGTACCGGGGGCAGCTGTGGACGATGCGCCAGTACGCGGGGTACGCGAGCGCGAAGGAGTCCAACGAGCGTTACCGCTATCTGCTGGAGCACGGGTCGACCGGGCTTTCGATGGCCTTCGACCTGCCCACCCAGCTCGGGCTCGACTCCGACGATCCGCGGTGCCTGGGCGAGGTCGGGCGCACCGGCGTCGCGATCGACACGGTCGACGACATGCGAACCGCGTTCGACGGGATCCCGCTCGATCAGGTCTCGACCTCGATGACGATCAACGCGCCGGCCGCGGTGCTGCTGCTGCTCTACGAGCTCGTAGGCGAGGAGCAGGGCGTCACCTCCTCGACGCTGCGCGGGACGACACAGAACGACATCCTCAAGGAGTACATCGCCCGCGGGAACTTCATTTACCCTCCCGAGGGGGCGATCCGCCTGACGACGGACCTGTTCGCCTACTGCAACGAGCGGGTGCCGAAGTGGAACACGATCTCGATCAGCGGCTACCACTTCCGCGAGAAGGGCTGCTCGGCGGTGCAGGAGGTGGCGTTCACGCTCGCCAACGGGATCGCGTACGTACAGGCCGCCCTCGACGCCGGGCTCGAGATCGACCGGTTTGCGCCGCGGCTCGCGTTCTTCTTCAACGGCCACAACAACGTCTTTCAGGAGGTCGCGAAGTTTCGCGCCGCGCGGCGGATGTGGGCCTCGATCATGCGGGAGCGTTTCGGCGCTGAGGATGAGCGATCCTGGCGCCTGCGCTTCCACACCCAGACCGGTGGCGTGACGCTGACCGCTCAGCAGCCGGAGAACAACATCGTCCGCGTCGCACTGCAGGGCTTCGCGGCGGTCTGCGGCGGCACCCAATCGCTGCACACCAACGGCTTCGACGAGGCGCTCGCGCTGCCGACCGAGCGCGCCGCGAAGATCGCCCTGCGCACGCAGCAGATCATCGGCCACGAATCGGGCGCGGCCGACACCGTCGACCCGTTCGCGGGCTCCTACTTCGTGGAGGCGCTGACCGACGAGATCGAGACGAGCGCATCGGCGCTGATCGCGAAGATCGACGAGCTGGGCGGCTCGGTGCGGGCGATCGACTTCATGAAGAACGAGATCGAGGAGTCGGCGTTCGGCTACCACGAGCGCTACCGGCTGGGCCAGGACATAGTCGTCGGCGTCAACAGGTTCGTCGAGGACACTCCCGAGATTCCGGACATCCTCCGCGTCGACCCGGAGTCCGAGCGCGAGCAGGTCGAGCGGCTTCGTGCGTTCAAGGCTGCGCGCGACGCGTCGCTGGTCGATCGCCGCCTCGAGGAGATGCGCGCCGCGGCCCAGGGGAGCGAGAACATGCTGCCGGTGCTGCGCCAGGCGCTCAAGGACCGCTGCTCGATGGGCGAGGTATGCGGCGCGATGCGCGACGTCTTCGGCGAGTACCAGCCGACGTTCTGAGCACGGGCTGGTCGTCGGGGGCGGCCCGATCCCGAAGAACGACGTCGCGCGAGCGCAAGCTGGGCGAGATCACAGCCCGCGCCGTCGCCGCTGCCGGCGACGGCGAGGTCCACTGGAGCGCCGAGTATCAGGCCTTGCGGACACGCGTGGCCGCGGCGGGGACGCTCGCAAGCTTGCTCGTCGTGATCACGATCGTGCTCATGACCATCCGGGTCGGCGCCTGAGCTCAGGCTGCTCGCCGCCGATCCGGGCGTCGTCGTGCTGGACGAGGATCGACGGCGTCAGCGTTGGACGAGAATCTGGGCGTTGTCGTGCCCGTCGAGCTTGATGATCCCGGTTTGCAAGGCTTCGGCCGCGGAAGGAGTCGCGCCCGACCGGGCGAAACGAGAGCCATGACTGAGCACGAGGCAAGCCGAACCCTGGTCAAGTCCCCGCCCGAGTTGTGGGCCGAATGCAGCGACGCGGCATCGCTCGCCCGCCACCTGGGCCAGTTCGGAGAGATTCGCATCACGAGGCTCGAGCCGGAGACCGCCGTTGCCTGGGAGGGCGAGCGTGCGAGCGGCACGGTGCGGCTCGAGCCGTCGGGATGGGGGACCCGGGTGGTGCTGACCGCCCAGGCTGCCTCAGAGGACCTGGCCTCGGCGGGTGTCGATGAGCTCGGTGTCGTCGGTGAGACCGAGGCGGCGGACTCTGGGCCGGAGCCGGCGGACCCGGGCCGCAGGTGCCGGCGGACTCCGGCCGAAGCTGGCGGCGGATGCGGGGCCCGAGGCGCCGACAGAGCCAGAACCAGAACCGGAACCGGAGCCGGAGCTCGATGCGATCGGCGATCGCTGCGCCCGAGCCGGTGGCTGTGGAGGACCCGGGCCCGGCACGTGACGCCTCGAAGCCGCCGCCACACCGAAGTTCCCCGGCTCGGTGCGCGCTCCGGCTTCATCGCACGATTCTTCGGCAGGTTGAGCAAGCGGGCGCCATCGCCGGTCGTCCTCGAGGCGGCACCGGGCGCGGACGTGCCGGTCAAACCCGCGCCGCTCGCCGCGGCGCCCGCGGAGCCCGCCGCCGAGACCGCAACACCCGCAGCCTCCGTCGAGGCTCCGGTGACCGCCGAGGAATCGAGCGGGCCCGCGCCGCCGACCGACCCAGCGCCCGCCCCCGAGCCGCCGACCGGGTCCATCCGCCCAGCAGAGCCGACCCTCGATCCCGCCGCCGCGCTGACCGCGGCGCTCGACAGCCTCGGCCAGGCGCACCACCGCCCGTTCTCGCGCGCCTGACCGAATCCGCCGCCCGGCGGCACCCCGAGCGTGGCGAGAAGGCCCCACCACGGGCCGTTTTCAGCACGCTCAGGTGCGAGCCGGTCGCAGTTGCAGGCGACTTGCAGAAACAGCGCAATATTTGCCTAGGCTCGATTCACAGCCCGACTGTACAGGAACGGCCACAAGGTGTCGCAGAAGGTCATCGCGAGCGGCGTCCCGGTCGCTCCGAACAACGTTGGGCCGAAGACGTTCCCGAACTACAACACGGTCGCGGACTAGGCCATCAGGCACCTGCCCGGCGGCGGCAAGGTGTTCGCCGCCCAGTCGGGTTCGATGCGCGCTTTCACCAGCTTCCCGATCTCCGGCCTCTGCGCGGACTGCAGCGCCCGGACCTGACGACCAGGGGGGTAGACTCGCCCGCCCGATGCGCGAAAAAGCCCCAGAGACCTACGAAGAGAAGCTCGAGCAGCTCCAGCAGCTGCGCTATGAAGCCATCCACGCCGGCTCCGAGAGCGCCGTCGAGAAGCAACACGCGAAGGGCAAGTACACGGCCCGCGAGCGCGTCGAGAAGCTGCTCGACCCCGGCTCGTTCAACGAGCTCGACGTGTTCGTCCGCCATCGCACGCCGGACTTCGACATGATGAAGAACCGGCCTTACGGCGACGCCGTCGTCACCGGCCACGGCACGATCGACGGCCGCCGCGTGTGCGTGTTCAGCCAGGACTTCACGGTGTTCGGCGGCTCGCTCGGCGAGGTGATGGCGGAGAAGATGTGCAAGATCATGGATCTGGCGGCGAAGATCGGCTGCCCGGTGATCGGGATCAACGACTCGGGGGGCGCGCGGATCCAGGAGGGAGTGGTGTCGCTCGGCGCCTACGGCGACGTGTTCGTGCGAAACGTCAGGTGCAGCGGCGTGATCCCGCAGATCAGCCTGATCATGGGCCCGTGCGCCGGCGGCGCGGTGTACTCGCCGGCGATGACCGATTTCGTCTTCATGGTCAAGGAGACCAGTCACATGTTCATCACCGGTCCCGACGTGCTGAAGACGGTGACCGGCGAGGAGCCGACGTTCGAGGAGCTGGGAGGCGCGATGAGCCACTCGACCAAGTCCGGCGTCGCCCACTTCGCCTCCGACGACGAGGACGCGTGCCTGGAGGACACCCGCTACCTGCTCTCGTTCCTGCCGGAGAACAATCTCGAGATCCCGCCGCGGGTGCTGCCGACCGACGATCCGCTGCGCCAGGACCCCGAGCTCGACCACGTCGTCCCGGATAGCCCGAACAAGCCGTACGACATGCGCGAGGTGATCCGCCTGATCGTCGACGATGGGGAGTTCTTCGAGGTCCATGAGCACTATGCGCGGAACATCGTCTGCGGCTTCGCGCGGCTGAACGGGTACGCGGTCGGCGTCGTCGGCAACCAGCCGAGTCAGCTCGCCGGCGTCCTCGACATCGACTCATCGTGCAAGGCGGGCCGCTTCGTGCGTACGTGCGACGCCTTCAACATCCCGATCATCACGTTCTGCGACGTCCCCGGGTTCCTGCCCGGCACCGCCCAGGAGTGGGGCGGGATCATCCGCCACGGCGCCAAGCTGCTGTACGCCTACACCGAGGCGACGGTCCCGAAGATCACGATCATCACGCGCAAGGCTTACGGCGGCGCCTACGACGTCATGGCCTCGAAGCACATGCTCGCCGATTTCAACCTCGCCTGGCCCACGGCCGAGGTCGCGGTGATGGGGCCAGAGGGGGCGGTGAACATCATCTACCGGCGCGACATCGTCTCCTCGCCAACGCCCGACATCCGTCGCCAGAAGCTGATCGCCGACTACAAGGCTCATTTCGCCAACCCCTACACGGCGGCCGAGCGCGGCTACATCGACGACGTGATCGTCCCCCACGAGACGCGTCCGAAGGTCATCACGGCGCTGGAGACCCTCCAGACCAAGCGCGAGGCCGGTCCGAAGCGAAAGCACGGGAACATCCCGCTGTAGATGTTGATGGGCGCGCTCGCGCGCGCCCGTGGTGTCGCCCGCACGGCATCTCGCTGGGCGAGAACCGCGACCGATGCTCTCGTAAGACGCCCCGCACCGCTACAAGCGCACGGTCTGCGCCGTGATGCGCCCTTCGCGCCAGGCCTCGAGCGCGGCCGCGGCGACCGCCAGGTCCTGGATCGCCAGACCCGTCGAGTCGAACAGCGTCACCGCCTCGGGCCCCGGTCGGCCGCGCGCCTCGCCGGCGAGCACGGCGCCCAGCTCGGTCACCTGCTCGCGCGAGACGACGCCCGCCTCGACCGCGGCGGTCAGCTCGCCGCCGTGCGACGCCTGCTCCCACTCGTCGCAGAACAGCGCGCACGATGCGACCGCGCCGCCCGTCGCCTCGGCCTTCCCGGATCCGTCGGCGCCGAGCATGTTCAGATGCATCCCCGGATGCAGGTCGCCGGCGTCGACGACGACCGAGGCGCCCGGGGTCACGCAGCACACGACATCCGAACGCAGGGCGAGCTCGCGCGAGCCGGCATCCCAGTCGAGCTCGCCCGCGAGCGCCTGTGCGGATCGCACCCTCGGGTCGTAGCAGACGCCCGGTCCGTAGCCCGCGGTCGCCATGCAGCGCGCCGTCCAGGCGCCGTGAAGCCCGCAGCCGACGATCCCGACCGTCGCGCGCCTGTGGACGCGCTAGCGCCCGGGTTGCGACCGCGGCCACCGCGCCGGTTCGCAGCGCGGTCACCGAGCGCGCGTCGAGCAGCATCAGCGGCTCGCCGGTGGTCGCGTCCGACAGGCAGATGATCCCGGTGACGGTCGGCAGACCGCGTTGCGGGTTTCGGGGAAACGACGTGATCCACTTCAGCAGCGCGAGGCCGTCGCCGCGAGCGGGCATCGCGCGGAAGTCGCCGAACGGCGGGCTCTGCAGGTAGATCTTCGCCGGCATCACCCAGTCGCCGAGGTGGTGGCGGAGCAGCGCCTCGCGCACGCGGTCGATCGCCACCCGCGAGGAAACGGCATCCAACACGCTGCCGTAGTCGAGCACCGGCACCTCGGGCATGGCCACCCACAATACGGGCCCGTTCGACGGCCGCGTGGCGAGGCGGGCGGCCCCGGAGAACGGCCTCACCGACAACGAGTCCGGATCATTCGCCACGCGCGACGCTCCTTGACATGCAGATCTGATGGGTTCATCATGATTGTATGGGTTTGATTCAGATCCGTGACGTGCCCGAGGACGTGCATCGAACCTTGAAAGCCCGGGCCGCCGCGAGTGGCACGTCGCTGAGCGACTACGTCCGGCGCGAGATCACGAGGGTCGCGCGCACGCCCACGCCCGAGGAGCTCGACGAGCGGATCCGAGCCCGCGGCGCCGCTAGCGTCAGCACGCGCGACATTCTCTCCGCGCGCGACAGCGGTCGCCGCAAGTGACGTGGGTCGTGGACGCGTCCAGCGCGGTCGGATACCTGCTCGGGGAAGGATCCGAGGACGAACGCAACGGGATGCTCGGTGACATCCACGCCCCGAGCCTCATCGACGTCGAGGTGACCCAGACGCTTCGCGGGTTAGTCCGCGGCTCCAAGCTCGAGCTCGTGGCGGCCGAGCGCGCGCGCCAGGAACTCGCGCAGCTCGCCGTGCGTCGTCATCCTGACATAGCACTACTGCGACGCGCCTGGGAGCTGCGGGACGTGTGCACAACCTACGACGCGCTGTACGTGGCGCTCGCCGAAGCGCTTGACGCGACGCTGCTGACCCGCGACGCGAGACTTGCGACAGGGATCGAGGACCTCGTAGACGTGGTCGTATCCGGCTGACTCAGGACGACTTTCGTGGCTCTGACTCCCTGACTCCGGCATCAGAAGTGGCAGGCACTGCGCACAGCAGGCACTGCACGCGACCACTTCGGTTACGCTGAGCCGCGCGTGAATCGCCGGCCGAAGCTCACGATCGTGGCACCCGACGCGTCGCCCGAGGAGGCGGCGGCGGTCGTCGCCGCGCTCGAACGGTTCATGCGCGAGACCGCTCCGACGCCTGCCCCCGAGCCACCACCGCGCCTCACCGCCTGGCAGCGGGCCGCCCTCCACGAGGGCGTCGCCCGCGAGCCCGCAGACCCGCTGCCCTGGCTGTAGCCAAGCGGCGAGCCCGAGCTCCCGCAGCGACGAATCGCACGGCACGACCGCTGTTGCCGCGGGAAGGGGTCGCATCCAGCGGTTGATCGACGCAGCTCGAACGCCCTGTAAAGGGACAAAAAGGCCTTATTCAGATCGCCTTTTGGTACATTTCCCCGATCGTCGTGACATTCCGCTGACGGCTACCCCAAGGACATCCGATGGAGCCCGCCTCGCTCGAAACCACCAAGAACCGTACGGGAACGCTCGAGAACCCCGAACTGCTCGAGAACGTGCCCGGCCACGTGATCCCGGTCCTCGAGCAGGAGTTCGACGACTTCGACACGGAGTCCACGCGCTTCCTCAAGGGAGAGCTCGAAGGGGACGCGTTCATCAAGTTCCGCCTCAAGCAGGGCGTCTACGGGCAGCGCCAGGCGGACGTCCAGATGATTCGGGTAAAGCTCCCGATGGGCGGGGTCACGCCCGACCAGCTCGACGCGTTCGCCGACGTGATCGAGCGCTACGTGCCGCTTGCGAAGGGGCACATCACGACCCGCCAGAACATCCAGATGCACCACGTGCCGCTGCCCGACGCGGCCAAGCTGATCCGCGAGCTGGGCGACGCCGGCCTCTCCAGCCGAGAGGGGTGCGGGAACACGATGCGCAACGTGACGGGCGACCCGCGCGCCGGCACGCTCGACGGCGAGCTGTTCGACATCACCCCGTACGCCGGCGCGTACGTCCGCTACTTCGTCCGCCACACCACCACGCAGGCGCTGCCGCGGAAGGTCAAGACCGCGTTCGCCGCGACCGACGAGGACAACGCAATCACCCGGATCCACGACATGGCGTTCCTGCCGCGTGTCCGCGACGGTGTGCGCGGGGTCGAGATCAGGGTCGGCGGCGGCACCTCGATCATGCCGCGCCTGGCCCCGACGCTGTACGAGTTCGTCGAGCTCGACAACGGCGACTACCTGAAGGTGACCGAGGCGTGCATGCGGATCTTCGACCGCCAGGACTGGCTGCGGGTCAACCGCGCCCGCGCCCGGATCAAGGTGCTGGTCGACAAGGTCGGGATCGACGCCTTCCGAGAGATGGTCGAGGAGGAGCTCGAGGGCGACTGGGTTAGCGAGCGCGACTTCTCGCTCGACCAGATCCTGTTCGACCACGACGAGCAGGCCAACGTCCCCGCGCCGCAGGAATCGTACGCGAGCCCCAACGGCGACAGCCGCGAGTTCGGGCACTTCCTCGAGTCCAACGTCCGCGCCCAGCGCCAGCCAGGGTTCTCGACGGTCGAGGTCAAGGTCCAGCGTGGCGATCTGACCCCCGACCAGCTGCGCGGGCTCGGCCAGATCCTGCGCGACTACACGGGCGGCTACGCGCGCACCTCCGTCCACCAGAACCTGATCCTGCGGTGGGTGCCGGGCGACTCGGTGTACGAGGTCTGGCAGCGGCTCGGCGAGCTCGGCCTCGCCGACGCGGGCGCCGATGAGATCAGCGACGTCGTCAGCTGCCCCGGGACCGACTCCTGCAAGCTCGGGATCACCAGCTCGATGGGGCTCAACGAGGCGGTCCAGGACCGGATCGTCCAGATGAAGATCGACGACCAGCTCACCCGCCGGATCCACGTGAAGATGAGCGGCTGCCCGAACGGCTGCGGCCAGCACCACATCGCCAGCATCGGCTTCTACGGCGCCTCGATCAAGGTCGGCGAGCACACGATCCCCGCGTACATCCCACACATCGGCGGCGCGTACGAGGGTGGGGAGGTGCGCTCCGGCCAGCGTCTGAAGGCGCGGCTCCCGGCCAAGCGCGTGCCCGAGGCGGTCGAGCGCTGGGTACGGTTCTACGAGTCCGAGCGGACCGACGGCGAGGAGTGGGGCGCGTTCGTCGACCGCGTCGGGACACAGGAGTTCGAGCGGCGGGTCAAGGACCTGACGATGCCGATCGAGTTCAGCCTGGAGAACATCACCCACTCCGTCGACTGGAGCAAGAACGACCCGTTCGAGGTCCAGCGCGGCGAGGGCGAATGCGCGGCTGATCCATCTGTTCCGATTCCGCCAGCGTGACCGACTAGCCTTCTCGCTCGATGACGGCTACCGCCCCAGTCTCGAGACCGCTCCGCCGAGGTACGCTGTCGCCTACGCGGTGGAGCACTTCCACCCGCACCTGAAGCTGGCCTGCTCGTTCCAGAAGGAGGAATCGGTCCTCGTTCACATGCTCACCGAGATCGAGCCGGCGGCGCGGGTGTTCATGATCGTCACCGGCGTCCTGTTCGCGGAGACGCTCGCGACCTGGAGGCGGTTCGAGGACCGGTTCGGGCTCGTCGTCGAGGTCGTCCATGCACGCAGTCCCGACGAACCGTGGACGGCGGCGAGCTGTTGCGGTGGGGCGAAGGTCGATGCGCTCGAGCGCGCGCTGATCGACGTCGAGGCGTGGATCACCGGCATCCGGCGCGAGCAGGCGCCGACGCGTCGAGCTCGCCCAAGCTCGAGCGCGACGAGCGCCGGGGGATCTGGAAGTTCAACCCGGTCGTGCATTGGATCGACAAGGATCCTGGTCGTACATCTTCAAGACGACCTTCCGCACCATCGCTCCACGATCAGGGCTTCTCCTCGATCTGATGCGCCCCCTGGACGCAGCCCGGCGAGTCGCGAAGGCCGCTGGGCGGGGCAGGACAAGACCGAGTGCGGGATCCACCTCGCATGAACCGCCGGCCGGCATGAACCCGTTCACGTACGAGCTCTCACACCTCGAGACCCTCGAGGCAGAGTCGATCCACATCTTCCGCGAAGTCGCCGCCGAATTCGAGCGTCCGGTGCTGCTGTTCAGCGGCGGGAAGGACTCGATCGTGCTGCTCCGCCTCGCCGAGAAGGCGTTCCGGCCGGCGCGTTTCCCTATCCGATCATGCACGTCGACACCGGCCACAACTTCCACGAGGTGATCGAGTTCCGCGATCGCCTCCATCTGCACACTCGGCGAGCGGCTGATCGTCGCCAGCGTGCAGGAT
>CAWDYK010000028.1:0-85653 GCA_963806475.1 uncultured Solirubrobacterales bacterium | reverse complement strand
TTTTGTCGCGCCTGGTTCAGTTACGTATTGCTCGCCCGTGCCGAGAAGATCGTCGGCAAGACCGCCCGCCTCGAGTTCTACGACTGGGAGGCGAGCGCGATCATGCCCAACGGCAAGCCGGTCGCGAGCCAGCTCCAGGCGCAGGACGCGAACGCGCTCCAGATCAGCCAGGGCTCGGGAACGGGTGGCCCCGGCGATCCCGGTGCGGGGAGCATGTCCCTGTATGACGCGGTCAAGCTCGCTGCCAAACAGCCGTAAACCCCGGCCCCGACAACGCCAGGCTGGGGCCGGAGTACTACATGTTCGGAGCGCCGGGCAGCGCCGCCTGCGCGGCCGTCGCGAAGGCGCAGGGAAAGACGCCGACTCCCGGCGCGCACTGTCTGATCGCGGGTCCGGATGACAACCGGGCGGATCTGTTGGCGTCCGCCTCGCAGAGTGGGGTCAGCGCCTCCGAGGGCGAGATCCTCGTCGTCCAGCCGGGGACGATCGTGCTGCAGGCCGCCGACCCCAACGCCAACAAGCAGACCAACCCCAACGACCCGAACGCCCAGTTCTACGTCCTGAAGGACCACGTCTCGCTGTTCGGCAACGAGATCACCAATCCCCAGCAGAGCACCGACCAGGGCGGCAACCCCGACGTCACGTTCTCGTTCAACTCGAAGGGCGAGAAGGCGTTCCAGAACGTGACCGAGACGATCGCGCACCGCGGCGATCTGGTCAGTGGCCTCGGCCGCCAGCTCAACCAGCACTTCGCGGTTGCGCTCGACAACAAGCTCGTCACCGTCCCGCAGATCGACTTCAAGACTTATCCCGACGGGATCCAGGGCGGCGGCGGCGCCGACATCACCGGCGGCTTCACGATCCAGTCGGCCCAGGATCTCGCCACTCAGCTGCGACTCGGCGCACTGCCGATCAACCTCAAGCTGATCTCCGAGTCGCAGGTGTCCGCGACGCTCGGAAAGCAGGCCCTGCACCAGGGCCTGATCGCTGGTGCCGTCGGGCTGCTGATCGTGATCATCTTCCTGCTTGCCTACTACCGCCTGCTCGGCGTGATCGCGACCGCCGGCCTGATCGTGTACGCGATCTACTTCTACGCGCTGATCAAGCTGATCCCGATCACGCTGACGCTGCCGGGCATCGCCGGACTGATCCTCACGATCGGCGTCGCCGCGGACGCCAACATCGTGATCTTCGAACGCGTGAAGGAGGAGATCCGCGCC
Organism: uncultured Solirubrobacterales bacterium; assembly: GCA_963806475.1. Lineage (GTDB taxonomy): Bacteria > Actinomycetota > Thermoleophilia > Solirubrobacterales > Solirubrobacteraceae > Palsa-465. The sequence goes on along the minus strand of CAWDYK010000028.1, from coordinate 84,433 downwards.
GGCCGATCGATCCGCCAGGGGATCGCCACCGGCTACCGCAAGGGCCTGACCGCGATCATCGACGCGAACGTCGTCACGATCATGACCGCGTTCATCCTGTTCGTGCTCGCGACCGCGGACGTGAAGGGATTCGCGTTCACGCTCGGCATCGGCACGTTCGTGTCGCTGTTCACGGCGGTGCTCGCGACCCAGGCGATCCTGATGACGATGGGCTCCTCGCGACTGATCGCGAGCCCATCCGCGCTCGGCGCCGGGGGCAAGCGCCGCCACTGGCGCTTCGACTTCATGGGGGCCTCCCGTTACTTCTTCTCGATGTCCGGCGTGATCCTGCTCGTGGGGGCGCTTGCGATCGGCGGCCGCGGACTCAACCTCGGGATCGACTTCACCTCGGGAACGCGGGTCTCGGTCGGGCTGGTCAAGAGCGCGACCGAGTCGCAGGTGCGCAACACGGTCAGCGCGGCGGGCGCCCAGAACCCCGTCGTCCAGAAGGTTTCGGGCGACAAGACGCTCGGGCCGAACGGCTTCCAGATCTCCGCGAAGGAACTCCAGCCGGCCCAGGTCGCAAAGGTCCGGGGCGCGTTGCAGAGCCGGTTCGGGATCCTCAACAACGGCACCGACTTCAACTCGAGCTCGGTCGGGCCGACGTTCGGCAAGACCATCGCCAACAGCGCCGTGGTCGCGATCATCGCCTCGCTGCTGGTGATCTCCGCGTACGTCGCGCTGCGGTTCGAGTGGAAGTTCGCCGTCCCCGTCCTGATCGCCTTGATGCACGACCTGCTCATTACCAGCGGCGTGTACTCGCTGACCGGCCGGGAGGTGACGACAGCGACCGTGGCCGCGCTGCTGACGATCCTGGGCTACTCCCTGTACGACACGATCATCGTGTTCGACCGGGTCAGAGAAAACGTGCCGCGGATGCCGCGCGCCGCGTTCTCGCAGATCGTCAACCGCTCGATGAGCGAGGTGCTGACCCGCTCGCTGGCGACGACCTCGTGCACGCTGATGCCGATCCTGGCGCTGCTGCTGTTCGGAGGGGCCACGCTGAAGGACTTCGCGTTCGCGCTGCTGATCGGCGTCGCGTCGGGCGCGTACTCGTCGATCTTCATCGCCTCACCGGTGCTCACGCACTGGAAGGAGCGCGAGGCTCATTACCGCACGCGGCGCGAGCGGATCGCGGCCGAGCTGGGCTACGTGCCCGCGTATGCCGACGACGCCGCCGACGTCGAGCCCGAGGCCAAGCGCCCGCGCCGCACCGGGCGCGTCACCGCGCCCGAGCCCGACACCGTATCGGCGGCCGAGTTCGAGGAGATGAAGCGCGAGCTCGGGATCGAGGAAGAGGTGCCCGGCCGCCACACCTCGACCCTGACCAAGCGCCTGGCGCATACCGAGGAGGCGGAGGCGCCGGCTGCCCGCAAGCCGAAGCGGGCGCCGAAGCAGGCGGCGACGCGTACGCCGAAACCGCCGGCGACGCGGAAGCCCGCGGCGACACGGGCGCCCGCGCCCACCGCCCCCAAGCCGACGTCCCCGCCGGCGGAGGCCAAGCCCGCCGAGCAGCCGGCCGCCCCCACGCCCGCCGAGCAGCCGGCACGCCACCGCCCCGCCCGCTCAGGAGCCGCTCGCGGCCGCGCCCGAGAACGGCGACGGCTACGTCCCCGCGCCCGACATCGCCGAGAACGAGGGGGTCGCGCCGGCGCCGCAGTCCAAGCGCCCGCCGAAGTCCCGCTCGCGGAACCGACGCCACGGGAGGCGGCGATGACGCCACTCGCCGCGCGAGGGGGTTCCTGACCAGTTGGGAATGCTCGCCTGGGTGATGATGGGCCTGGCCCTGTGGCATTTCACAGTCTGGCTCCCCGACCGCTTCTGGGGCGGGATCGTCGGCGCGTTCCTCGGCGCGCTGGTGGGCGCCGTTGTGTTCGGTCTGATCGTCAACGGCTTTCACATCCCCGGTCGCCACGACACGCACGTGTTGACCGCACTCGACGCGATCCCGGGCGCGTTGATCGGGATCGCGCTCGTCTACGCCGAGGGCATCCGGCGCGAGAACGCGCGCGCCTCGCGCGGCATCGGGCCGGCGTAGCGCTGGCCACGCCCCGGACTCAACGCTCAACATACGGCCGGAATGACGGGTGTGTTGGCCCGAACTGCCCTCGCGCGATCATCCGCTGACACGTTCCGTCGGGGCGGGCACCTACGCTGCCGTCATGTCCGAGGCAGCCGCACTTGCCGCCGCCGCTGTGGCCCCGGCGGCCCCGGCGCCGCTCCGTGCGGTTCGGGATGATCGCCCTTCGCCGGCGCCGCTGCCGACGATAGAGCGGCTCCTCGAACTGCCCGACTACGACCTCGCCGCAGCCCTAGCGCTCGAGCGCGAGCTCGGGGTGAGCCACACGCTGGCGCAGGTGATGGTGCGCCGCGGTCTCGACCAGCCCCGGCTCGTGCGGGAGTTCCTCGATCCTCGTGAGGCCTACGAGCCGGCGGCGTTCACCGGGATTGAGCGGGCGGTGGAACTGATCGAGCGGCACGTCCGCGCGGGGACCGAGATCACGGTGCACGGCGACTACGACGTCGACGGCGTGTGTGCGACCGCGACCATGGTCCGGGCACTGCGATCGCTCGGCGCGAACGCCGGCTGGTTTCTGCCGGGGCGCCTCGAGGACGGCTACGGCGTCTCGCTCGAGACGATCCGGCGGCTGGCCGCCCGCGGCACCGGGCTGTTGATCACCGTCGACTGCGGGATCACGGCGATCGACGAGATCGCTGCGGCCCGAGCGCTGGGACTCGATGTCGTCGTCAGCGACCACCACGCGCCGCGCGCGCGAGGGGGCTTCCGGACTGCCCGATTATCCACCCGGCCGTCTGTGGGTACCCGTGTCCGGACCTGTGTGGAACCGGCGTCGCGTACAAGCTCGCGCAGGCGCTCGGCGCGACCACCGCCACGGAGGAGATCGAGCTTGTCGCGCTCGCGACGGTCGCCGATCTGATGCCGCTGCGCGGCGAGAACCGGCGCTTGGTGAAGGAAGGGTTGGTCGCCCTCGGAGCGACCTGCCGGCATGGTTTGCGAGCCCTGATGGCTGTGTCGAAGGTCGACCCGAGCGCGCTGGGCGCGCACGCTCTCGGATTCCGCCTGGCCCCGCGCATCAACGCCGCGGGCAGGCTGCAGCGGGCGGACGCCGGACTCGAGCTGCTGCTGACGGAGGACCCCGCGCGGGCGGATGAGATCGCCGCCGAGCTCGATCGCGTCAATGTCGAGCGCCGCGCCGTCGAGCAGCGGACCGTGTGGGAGGCCGAGGCGCAGGTCGCGCGGCTCGGCGACCGCAGCGCCTACGTGCTGGCCGCCGCGGGCTGGCACCCCGGTGTCGTGGGCATCGCCGCTTCGCGCATCGTCGAGCGCTATCACCGGCCGTCGATCCTGATCGGAGTCGACGAGGACGGGATCGGGCACGGGTCTGGACGGAGCATCCCGGGCTTTGACCTGCTGTCGGCGCTGCACGCGGCGGCCGCGAACGTGGAACGCTACGGCGGACATCGCGCCGCCGCCGGCCTGACCATCCGCGCACAGCGGATCGAGAGCCTCCGGGCTACGTTTGAGCGCCACGCCGACGAAGTACTGACGCCGGAGCTGCTGCAGCCGGTCGAGCGGATCGACGCAATCGTCTCCGGCTCCGAGCTGGGGCTCGCGCTGGCGGAGGAGCTCGAGGCGCTCGAGCCGTGCGGGATCGGCAACCCGGCAGCGCGCCTGCTCGTTCCCGGAGCGCGCTTCGATGATCTGCGGGCGATGGGGGAGGGTCGTCACGCACGCTTCTCGGTGCGCTCGGGCGGCGTGAGGGCGCGCGCCGTCGCGTTCGGCTGCGAGGGCCGGCTCGGCGTCGAGCCGGGCGAGCCTGCGGATGCCGCGTTCCGGCTGGAGCGCAATGCATGGAACGGCCTCGTCGAGGCGCGGGTGGTGCTGCGCCATGCGCAGCCTTGTGCTCCGCCGGCAATCGAGGTGATCGGCGAGCCCGAGGATTACCTGCGAGCGGCGTTCGGCGAGCTCGCGTCGCCGGCCGGGGCGTCGTCGGGGGCGCTCGCCGGGGCGTCGGCCGCCGAGCCGGCGGCCCAGCGCGTGGACGAGGGCCGGACCGTCCTCGACCGTCGCGGCGAGAGCCCGCTCGCGGTGCTGAGGGACGCGGTTGCTGCGCGAGGCGAGGTGCTGGCGCTCTGCGCCGACGTCCCGAGACGGCTCGGGGGGCTGCGCGCACGGGTAGGCGGCTTCGCGCTCGCGTGCCATCAGGCGCTCGAGCGCGAGCCATCGCTCGCCGCTCGCTTCCCGCACATCGTCGTCCTCGACCCTCCCGCCACGGCCCTCGGCGGCGAGCTGGCCCGCGCTGGATGCGGGTTTACCCACTTGGCGTGGGGCGAGGCTGAGCTACGCTTTGCAAAGCAGATGCACGAGCTGGAGTTCGGCCTACGGGCTTCGCTCGTCGCTCTCTACCGGAGCTTGCAGCTCAGGCGGAGGGTGGCCGGCGAGGAGCTCGAGCGACTGCTTCGCGGCGACGGTCCGCATGCCCGCCCGGCGCGCCTGGCCGGCAGGCTGATCAGAGTCCTCGCGGAGTTGGAGCTCGTCAGCCTCGACCGGGATCTGCCGGCCCTGGCGATCGGCAGCGGGGCGCGGACCGCGCTCGACCGCTCGCTGGCCTACAGGGCCTATGCACAGCGATACGAGGACGGCCAGCGATACCTGAACAGCGTAAATCACCGACCGAGCGGCTGACCCGCTCCAGCGGCGATGAGCAGCGCGCCACCGCGAAAGACGCGGCGCAGCCAGGCGGCGAAGGCGATCGCTCCGACCATCACCGGTCCGATACTCGGCGCTCAGACGGCCGCCGCACCTCCGACAGCCACCGCTCTGGGTCGGCCCTGATCCCGGCCTCGCGGCCTCCGGTCGACCGGGTTGAGCACCCCGACACTCACGGGGCGGTCGAGCGCGTCGAGCTGACGCCGGCGGAACGACGGCTGCTTGGCGACCTATTCGCGATCGTCGAGGAGCACGCCGATCAGTCCGCCGTCTTCGTCGACCACGACCGCGTCGAGGAGGCGTTCGTATACGCGTGCGTCCACCACGCCGATCAGCGCCGCAAGTCCGGCGAGGACTTCATCATCCACCCGGTCGGAGTGGCGAAGATCTGTGCGGGCATGCGCCTCGACACCGAGACGCTGTGCGCCGCGCTGCTGCACGACACGGTCGAGGACACCTCTGCGTCGCTCGAGGAGGTTCAGGCCGCGTTCGGCGAGGAGATCGCGGGGCTGGTCGACGGGGTCACGAAGCTGACCGGACTGACCTTCCAGTCGCGCGACGAGGCACAGGCCGAGAACTACCGCAAGATGATGGTCGCGATGGCCACGGACATCCGGGTCATCCTGATCAAGCTCGCCGACCGGCTGCATAACATGCGCACGATCGGCGCAATGCCGAAGCAGAAGCAGATCGACAAGGCCCGAGAGACGCTCGACATCTACGCGCCGATCGCCCACCGGCTCGGCATCCACGCGATCAAGTGGGAGCTCGAGGATCTCGCGTTCCAGACGCTTCACCCGCGCAAGTACAACGAGATCAAGGGACTGGTCGCCCAGCAGCGGGCCGAGCGCGAGCGGTATGTCAACCAGGCAGGCGAGTACCTCGACAAGGAGCTCAACGAGCTCGGGATCGAAGCCGAGATCTCGGGCCGCGCCAAGCACTTCTACTCGATCTACTCGAAGATGACCAAGAAGGGTCGCGAGTTCAACGAGATCTACGACCTGACCGCAATGCGGGTGATCGTCGGCTCGGTGAAGGACTGCTATGGCGCGGTCGGCGTGATCCACTCGCTGTGGAAGCCGCTGCCCGGCCGCTTCAAGGACTTCATCGCGATGCCGAAGTTCAACATGTACCAGTCGTTGCATACGACCGTGATCGGCCCCGAGGGCAGACCGCTCGAGATCCAGATCCGCACCCGCGAGATGCACGATCTAGCCGAGTTCGGGATCGCCGCGCACTGGATGTACAAGGAGGACGGGACGAAGTCGAAGGGGCCCGGCCTCAGCGAGTCCGACAGCAAGCTGAAGTGGCTGCGCTCCCTGCTCGACTGGCAGCAGGACCTGTCGGATCCGCGGGAGTTCATGGAGACGCTGAAGGTAGACCTGTTCGAGGACGAGGTGTTCGTGTTCACGCCAAAGGGCGAAGTGAAGTCGCTCGCGGCCGGCGCGACCCCGCTGGACTTCGCGTACGAGATCCACACCGACGTCGGCCACCGTTGCGTCGGCGCCAAGGTCAACGGCAAGATCGTCCCGCTCTCCTACCAGCTGCGCTCCGGCGATATCGTCGAGGTCCTCACATCGAAGCGCGAACGCGGTCCCTCGCGCGACTGGCTGGCGCTGGTGCGCACGACCCGCGCTCGCAACAAGATCAAGGCCTGGTTCAAGGCCGAGTCGCGCAAGGACACCGAGCACGCCGGTCGTGAGCTGCTCCAGGAACATCTGAAGAAGAACGGGCTCCCGGCGCAGAAGCTGGTGGGCTCGCCGCTGCTCGCCGACGTGATCCGCGAGATGGGCTTCCGTAAGGGCGACGACTTCTACATCGCGCTCGGCGGCGCGAAGGTCTCGCCGAAGGTCGTCGTCAACAAGGTGATGCAGCGCCTCAAGCAGGGCGAGGCCGCCGAGTCCGAGCCGACCGCGACCGACGACCTGCTCCAGACCCGCCGCCGCCGCTCGCGCCCGACCACATCCTCCTCGCGCTACGGCATCATCGTCGAGGGGATCGATGAGGTGATGCTCCGGCTCGCCAAGTGCTGCCGGCCCGTGCCGGGCGACCCGATCGTTGGATACATCTCGCTCGGGCGCGGAATCACGATCCACCGCGAGGACTGCCCCAACGTGGTGGTGCTGAAGAAGGATCCGGAGCGCTTCACGCCCGTCTCCTGGGACGGCGACGCCGACACCTCCTTCCGGGTCGAGATCGAGGTTGACGGGTGGGACCGCCACCGCCTGCTAGAGGACATGTCGCGCACGTTCGCCGAAGCCGGTATCAACATCCTCGAGGCTCGCTGCACCGTCAACCACCCGATGGTGAAGAACCGCTTCGTCGTCGAGGTGGGGGACACCCGCACGCTCGACCAGGCGATCAACCGTCTGCGCAACATCGACGCCGTGTTCGACGCCTACCGAGTGACGCCGGGCGCAGGGTAGGGAAACTTAGTGGCTCCTTTCGCAAATACGACGAATTCGAGCGGCCCCCGGCGGCGCCTGGCTTTGTCCTCGTCGGCTCGTGCAGCGCTGCTGCACGTCGCCTCCTGCGTCCTCCCCAGGCATCCGCCGGTGACCACTCTCGGTGTCGCCGTATTTGCGAAACGAACCACTTAGTACTTAGGGTTCGCGACTGAATTAGTGGCAGGATCTGACGAGTGGCTGGGCGTGTCTGGCGGCGCCGGCTCGCCGCGATAATACCGGGAGTATTTGACGGCGAGCCGGTGGCGTCAGGCGCGTCCAGACGCCGTCAGAGACGTCAATAATTCAGTCGTGAGCCCTTAGCCTCCGCGAGGCGGGCGATGTAGCCAACCTCCTGTTCAGCCGCCTTCTAGCGTCTAGCGCTCGAGCCCGTCCCGCGGCCGCTGCACCCGGACGGGTCTCACCTTCGCCTCCGGGATCTTCGTCGTCACCACCGCGTCTCCGGTGCGCAGCGACTTGATCACGTCGGGGTGGACCACGTAGCGCTCGACCTGCCGCCGCGTCCCGCGGCTCGTGCTGTAGGCGCCGAGTGGTCCGCGGCCGATCTGGTAGGTCGGCTCCCAGACCTTCTGCAGTCCGACCATGTCGGCGAGTGTCCGCGCGGAGGTGTGCACCTCCTGACGGTGAATGATCTTGATTGCGGTTACGCCGAGTACCTGGTCACGGAAGCCGCGCCCGGCGCGATCGAGGTCGGCGAGCTCCTGGGTGGCAAGGAGGACGCTGATGCCCGGCTCCCGGCCGCGGGCCAGGAGCGCAAGGACGTTATCTGCGCCCAGTGCCGAAAACTCGTCGATCCCGATCAGCGCCTGCGCGCCGGGCGCGGACAGGCGGTGACCGGACGCCGCGATCAGGTCATGGATCGCGAGCGTGCCGAGCTGCGCCGACAGCTTGCCGTAGATGCTCGAGTTCAGGCTGAACAGAACTACCTCGCTGCCGCCAAGGGCCATTCGCAGATCGATCGTCCTCTCGCCGGCAGGCGCCAGGTACGGCCCGGTGTGAGACTCGCTGATGATCGCGAGCCGCGTGCCGAGTCCCCGCACCGCGCTGAGCTGATCGGCGCTCATCGTCGCGAGGTAGTCGTGGACGCGCTCCGCCCGACCTCCGGGCAGCTGTCGCAGCATCCCGCTGAGCCGCATCGGATCCATGCAGTCGACGACCTCCGCCAGGGTCGGAGCGCGGTTCGCATGGACGTCGTGCAGGACCTGAAGCACCGTCTGGATGTAGCGCTCGGCGGCGCGTTGGTAGTGCGGTTCGGTGAAGCGCTCGGTCGAGATCAGCTTGTCCTTCAGCTCGGTCGCGTTTCCGTGCTGGAGCGGGTTCCAGTGACCAGGGCCGTCGGGCGTCCACAAGCGGAACGGCCGCCCAGCGGCCACCGCCGCGGCGGCCAGCTGCCGGGCGAACTCGGGCGAGCCCTTCATGTCGATCGCGACGACCGGTCCCGCGCGGAGGATGTGCTCGGTCAGGATTCGCAGCAGCGTCGTCGTCTTGCCCGCGCCGCTCGCGCCGAGGATGAGGCCGTGAGCCGACAGCTGGGGCTCGCTGAGGAACAGCGGCCGGCCGGCCGGTTCCGCTCCGAGCCGGATCGAGTCGCTGGCGCGGACCAACTCGGCGCGCGCCTCAGCGCGCCGGGAGGCCGCGCGCGCGAACGCTACTAGCACCCGACCGGCCAGGGCGACACCGAGCGCCGCGTACGCCCACGTCGCCGGCAGCGAGAGCAGTATGAGGACCGCCGGCAGCGCCCAGTACGGGCGCCGCGGGGATCCCAGTGAGCCGTCGTTCACAGGGCCACCTCCCGCTCGGCAGCACCGTGCGATCGGGCCACGGTCGGGGCTGTGCGGGCGAGGGCGCCGTGCTCGCGTGCGCGTACCGCTGGATCCCACTCGAACCGCCGCACGTGGACGAGCGACTCGAGACCGCGCCGCCTCACCGACGCTCTGACGGCGCGCGCCACGGCCGGGTCGTCGACGAAGTAGACGACCGCGTCGATCCGTCGATCGAAGCCGTACCCGGACAGGATCGCCTCGCGATGCGTTCGCTTCTTCCCGGAGAGCTCGAGCTCGACCGCGACCCGCTGCCCGCCCCCTGTCTGGAGCAGCAGGTCCGGGTAGTGCAGGCGCGCACGACCGCCGGCGCCGTAGCCGCCGAGCCGCACGCCGAACGGGTCTGCCGACGGATCGGCGCCGTCGCTGGAGCGCATCCGACGCTCCGACACGACGCCGGACAGGTCGCCGAACGCGCCTCGCCGGGCCGCGAGCCACAGCCAAGCGACCCCGACGTCGTGCCAGTACGCCGCGAGGTCGAACCGGGGCCCCGGCAGGCGGCTTCCGACTAGGCGGAGTCCCCGCGCCGTGACCTGATGACACGCGCTGCCGAAGGGCGCCTCTCGTGCGCGGAGCAGCCCCGCGGAGCGCAGCGCGCGCAGGCGCCCGTTCGCGGTCCTGGTCGACACCCCAAGCATGGCCGCGATGTGCGACGAGAGCACGAACCGGTGCTCGGCGATGAACTGCAGCAGGTCATGATCGCGGTGGGTGATCCTGATGTCCTACTGAGGCCGCAGGCGCCGAGATTCGCCCTCCCGGACCAGAGAATTGCGTCAGCGGCCGGGATGCGGCAGCGAGCTCGTGTCGACTCCGGCGATTCGCACGTGGGCGAGTGAGCGTCGGTTAACGCCCAATAGCGTGGAGGCGAGCGCCGTCAGGCGACGACGTTCAGGCCGGCGCGCGTGACGCCGAACTCCGCCTCGCACGCCTCGCCGATGTAGTCGCCGTCGACCTGAAGCGGCAGCGGCCGCTCGTCGAGCGAGCGCACCCGGAGGCGGTCGATCGCACTGAACGGGTGAACCTTCCGGTGGCGCGCGATCCTCGCCCTCGTCGAAAGCGCCCGCCAGATGATCGTCGGGATATCGATCGGGCTCGCGCGAGTCAATACGACGCCCGCGAGGTCGCCGCTCTCGAGCGTCGCGCCCTCGCCGATCTCGACGGGGCGGCTGCCGAAGTAGGTGTACGGCGAGGCGTTCTGGACGATCGCAGTCACGCCCTCGATCTTCTCCCCGCCGACCGCGGCCTCGAGCCGCGGCGGCCGAAACAGGTAGCGACGGTTGAACGTCTGGATCCCGGTCCAGGTGTAGTACCACTCGCCCGCGCGCGCCTTCAGCCCGGGGTGGGCGTCGACGCGCTCGACGACGCTCGCGTCGAGCCCGACGCCGGCGGAGAACAGGAAGTGCCGGTCGTTGACCCGCCCCAAGTCGACCGCGCGCGGCCTCCAGTCGTCAGCGAGCTGAAGCAGGTGCTCGGTGGCGTCGACCACGTCGATCGGAATGCCCAACATCCGGCAGTAGACGTTGGTGCGGCCGCCGGGAAGGCAGCTCAGGGGCGTGTCGGAGCCCTTCAACCCGTTGGCCGCCTCGTTCACGGTGCCGTCGCCGCCGAACGCGACGACGACGTCATAACCCTCGCGCGAGGCCTCGCGCGTGAGTTCGGTCGCGTGGTCGCGCGACTCGGTGTCGATCGCGTCGACCTCGTAGCTGCCGCGCAACGCGTACACGACGAGGTTCTTGAGCCGGTCGGACACGGTCGTCGCGTACGGGTTGACGATGATCAGCATCCGGCGGCTCGGAGCCTTGGCGCCGATGTCGAGCGCAGCTTCGAGACGCTCGACGGGATCGGTAGTAGTGGCGGACACGGGTGCTTCCTGAACACCGGCAATCTCCGCTCGTTACGCGCGGGCTCTACGGATTGTCGGTCACCCGTCGAACAGTGTGGCTATACTGGCGCACACATAGCTGTACGCATCAAGAGGGGTGGAGGGACTGGCCCTATGAAGCCCCGGCAACCTCCCGCAAGGGAAAGGTGCCAATTCCATCAGGCTCCAACTACGGCCTGGGAGATGTGGATAGGGCGGTTTCAAAGGCCTCCGACCACAGACCCCGGCGGAGGTTTTTCACATATGCCGCCAGAGTCTCTCTGCTGCAAAGAATGTAGGACCACCTATCCGCTCGACGCGCGGTTCGTGTGCGAGCGGTGCTTCGGGCCGCTCGAGGTCGCCTACGCCTCGAGGGCGGGGGCCGATCCGGACGCGCTGCGCCGGCGGATCCAGGCCGGGCCGCACTCCCTATGGCGCTACGGCGACTTTCTCCCAGTGGCCGCCCCGCCGCGCAATACCCTCGCCGCGGGGTGGACGCCGCTGATCCGCGCCGACCGGCTTGCCGAGCAGCTCGGGCTGCGCGAGGTCTGGATCAAGAACGATGCGGCGAACCCCACCCACTCGTTCAAGGACAGGGTCGTGTCGGTCGCGCTGGCGCGCGCCCGCGAGCTCGGGTTCCAGACGATCGCGTGCGCGTCGACCGGGAATCTCGCGAACGCCGTCGCAGCGCACGTGGCCGCCGCGGGGCTCGAGTCCTACGTGTTCGTCCCGTCCGATCTCGAGGAGGAGAAGATCCTCGCCACCGGCGTCTATGGGACGAACCTGGTTGCGGTCCGCGGCACCTACGACGACGTGAACCGCCTGTGCACCGAGTTGTCGGGCGAGCACGACTGGGCATTCGTGAACATCAACATGCGCCCCTACTACGCAGAGGGCTCGAAAACGCTGGCGTTCGAGACGGCCGAGCAGCTCGGGTTCGAGCTGCCCGACCGGGTGGTCGCGCCGATCGCCTCGGGGTCGTTGTTCACGAAGATCGCCCGTGGGTTCAGGGAGTGGCTCGACGCGGGGCTGCTGCGAGGTGAGCTGCCGACCTTCAACGGCGCTCAGGCCGCCGGGTGCTCCCCGGTGGCGAGCGCGTTCGAGGCCGGCCAGGACTTCTGCCGTCCGGTCAAGCCCGACACGATCGCCAAGTCGCTGGCGATCGGCAATCCCGCCGACGGCCCGTACGCCCTCGAGCTGGCGCGTGAGACGAGCGGCTCGATCGAGTCCGTCACCGACGACGAGATCCGCGAGGGGATCAAGTTGCTCGCGAGGAGCACCGGAATCTTCACGGAGACCGCCGGCGGAGTGACCGTCGCGCTGCTTGCGAAGCTCGCGGCGCAGGGGGACATCGACAGCGGCGAGCGCGTTGTGGCGTACATCACCGGCGAGGGACTGAAGACGCTCAACTGCGCGCGTGGGACGTTCGAGACGTGGGAGATCGAGCCGACCCTCAGCGCCTTCGAGGAGGCGAGAGAGCGGGTCGCCCTGCCTGCCTGAAACAATCCACCGCCGATGGCAGTCAGCGTGAAGATCCCGACTCAGTTGCGCGAGGCGACCGGCGGCGACTCGACCGCATCCGTCGAGGGTTCTACCGTCGGCGAGGTGCTCGACTCTCTGTACGAGCGGTACGGCGAGCTGCGAAGCCGGATCGCCGAGGACGGCGGCTTGCGACGGTTCGTGAACGTGTACGTCGGCGGCGAGGACATCCGCTTCCTCGACGGGCTCGACACGCCCGTCGAGGACGGCGACGAGGTCACGATCCTGCCCGCCGTGGCCGGCGGCTGAGCCGGCCCATACGTCCATGGGACGACCCGGACCGACCCGGCCGTCCATCGCGCGCGGCGCCACAGGCCGTCCTACAGCGCGGTCGAAGGGGCGCTCGTCTCGGTCACGACTCCGACGCCGACCGGGCAGCTGACGCCAGTGCCCCCGAGCCCGCAGTATCCGTTCGGGTTCTTGTGGAGGTACTGCTGGTGGTAGTCCTCGGCGTAGTAGAACGTCCCGACGGGCTCGATCTCGGCTGTGATCTCGGGGTAGCCAGCGGCGCGGAGGCGCTCAGAATAGGCTGCCCGAGAGACTTGCGCCGCGGCGCGCTGCACATCGTCAGTCACGTAGATCGCCGAGCGGTACTGGCTGCCGATGTCGTTGCCCTGGCGCATTCCCTGGGTCGGGTCGTGGTTCTCCCAGAACAGCCGCAGCAGCTCCGGGTAGGAGGTCTTGTCGGGGTCGAACACGACGAGCACGACCTCGGCGTGTCCGGTCCGTCCGCTGCACACCTCTTCATAAGTCGGGTTCTGGGTGTAACCCCCTGCGTAACCGACGGCCGTGGTGTACACGCCGGGAGCCTGCCAGAACACGCGCTCCGCGCCCCAGAAGCAGCCCATCCCGACGATCAGCCGGCCGAACCCGGCGGGAAACGGCGGCTTCAGCGGCGTGCCGAGCACCGCGTGGTGATCGGTGACCGGCAGCTCGCGCTCGCGCCCTGCAAGCGCGTCCGCGGGGTCGATCATGGTGGTCTTGTTGCGAAATCCGAGCATGTGTACAGGGTACGGCGTACCAGTACGTGACGCGAACGCTCGCCGCGCTCGCACCCGCCCGGGTGTGCGGGCAACGGAGCGATCGATTCATGGTCGCGCAGCCCTAATCTAAGGTCGCATCGTGGCGAGCTTCGGCCAGCTGACCCTGATCATCCTTGCCGGCCTGTGGGGCCCGCTGCTGAGCTCCTCGAGGCGAGTCGCTCGTACCGGTCGTGGTCGGCGAGCTGCTCGCCGGGGTGGCGCTCGGGAAGACCGGCGCCGGACTCGTCAAGGCTGACAACCCTACGATCGACTCCTCGGGAACCTCGGCTTCGCGGTGCTGATGATGGTCGCGGGCATGCACGTGCCGCTGCGAAACCGCGCGTTGCTCGCCTCGCTGCGGCTCGCGATCGTCGCAGTGCTCGTGAGCGCCGTCCTTGGGGCGGTGGGAGGCGTGGCAATCGCGCAGGCGCTGGATCTCGGACATGCCGCCGTATGGGCGGTCCTGCTGGCGACGGGATCCGCCGCGATCGTGCTGCCGGCACTCCAAGAGGCGGGGCTGACCGACGAGCGCGCGATCCCCGCGATGGCGTGGGCGACAGTTGCGGACATCGCGACGATCGTGGCGGTCCCGCTCGTGCTGGAGCCCTCGAAGGCACTCCGAGCCGGGCTCGGCGCACTCGCCGTCGCCGGCGGCGCGCTCGTGGTGCTGCTCGCCGCATGGCTCCTCGCCCGCGAGGCGGAGGTTCACACGCTCAGGCAAGAGTCGGCGCGCAAGGCGTGGGCGCTCGACCTGCGCGTCTCGCTCGTGGCGCTGTTCGCGCTGTGCGCGCTTGCTCAGTGGGTCGGCACGAGCACCATGATCGCCGGATTCGCGGCCGGTCTGATCGTGGCCGTCCTCGGAGGACCGCACCGGCTCTCGGACCAGGTCTCGGGCGTCGCCAACGGATTCCTGGTCCCGGTCTTCTTCGTCGTGCTCGGCGCGACCCTCAACGTTCGTGCACTGGTGCGCAGCGCGGGCGACCTCGAGCTCGTGACCGCTTTGATCGTGGGGATGGTCGCGGTCCACGTGCTGGCCGCCCAGGTCGTCCGCGCACCGGTCTGGACCGCGTTGATCGTGACCGCGCAGCTCGGAGTGCCCGCCGCGGTTGCCAAGCTCGGTCTCGCTCAGGGGGTGCTCACGCCGGGCCAGGCGGCGGCGATAATCCTCGGCGCGCTGGCGAGCCTCGGCATCTGCGCGACGGGCACCGCGCTCGCTAAGCGCAGGACCCCCGGGGACCGTGACCTTGCGTCGAACCGCGGCGACTCCACGACCAGGCTCGGTTCTGAGGACGCCTCCGACTCCGCCCCGGCGCAGCCGAGCGCCGCGCCCTGATGGCCGCGATCATCGGTGCCTGACCGCCGGCCGCTGCGGGCAGTGAGTTTCGCCGCTCGGCGCTCGGGTAGTCCACCGCGGACGGACTACCAGCGACAAGCAAGAGGAGTTGATGCGGATGGCCAAGCAGCTCGAGGGCAAGCGAGTCGCCTTCCTTTTCTTTTCACCCAGGGCGCCGAGCAGGTCGAGGTGACCGAGCCCCCAGAGACCCGGAAGGCACGCACGGGAGCGAATCGGTACTCCGGCGGGGCACTCGCGGGCCGCGCGCCTGAGAGTGCCCCAAATGGGGAATCCTCCACCTGCATGTCTACGGCCGCAGGAGGATCGCCCGAGGCCTCGGTGCAGGCATCGCCCGAGACGTCACTGCAAGGATCGCCCCAGCGCGATGAGTCCGAGCTCGAGCGGCTCGACCGCAACACGGTCGAGCTGCTCAACGAGCTGCGCGTCGCGGGCACCGGCATCCAGGTTCTGTTCGCGTTCCTGCTGGTGGTCCCTTTCAACACCGGCTTCAGCAAGCTGTCCTCGTTTGACCGCTATGACTACTTCGTCACCTTGCTCTGCATCGCAGCGGCCGCTGCGCTTCTGATCGCTCCCTCCTTCCACCACCGGCTGCTGTTCCGGCGCCAGCAGAAGGAGTACCTCGTCAACATCGGAACGACGATGGCGATCGTCGCCGGGGCATTCCTCGCGGTCGGCATGACGGGCATCCTCGTGCCGATCTCCGACGTGATCTTCGGCGGCGTGACCGCTGCGATCGTCGGTACCGCCGGCGCCGTCGGGCTGGCGTGGCTGTGGTTCGCGATGCCGCTGAGGCACCGGCGCGAGGCGTCGCGCATACGCAGTCGGGCTCCGGGGTAGCGGAGTCCACGACAGCCAGGAATCACAGCGAGCCGAAGGAGATCGAGGATGCCACCCAGCGGAGTCCAGAAAGGAACCAAGCGGGCTCGTCAATACGAGCACATCAAGGAGAGCCGGCTCGACCGCGGCGCGAGCGAAGGGCGAGCCGAGGAGATCGCGGCCCGGACGGTCAACAAGGAGCGCGCGCGCTCCGGCGAGTCGCGCACCGGGTCGCGCGCGTCGACCGAGGACATGCCGTCCTCGCGGCGCGGCGGCCAGCGGTCGGGGACCGACCGCCCGAAGGGTCGCACCCGCGACCAGCTCTACAACGAGGCGCGCCAGCTGGGGATCGAGGGCCGCTCGTCGATGAACAAGGGACAGCTCGAGCGGGCCGTCCAGGCCAAGAAGCGCTGACACCGCGCACCACGAGCGCGGGGGCAGGTCGGCCGCCGGACACCGCCGCGGCGGACCCGTTTGCGGACCCTGCGCAGGGGTAGCCGGATCGCAAGGGCGTCTAAAGGAAGGCTGTGCACGACCTGGCCGTCGGTGGTCTGGCCGCTGGCGGCCTTCGCGGCGGCCTGTGGGGAGCGTCTGGCGGGTGCGACCGGGTCGGTCGCTGACAGCGGCGTGTCGTCTGCAAACAGCAGCGGCGCGAGCCGACCGGCGAGCTCGAACTGCACGTAGCAGCCGAGCATGCAGATGAATGCGTGCGCGCGGACGCGATCCTCGAGGCGGTGGTAGATGGGGCGGATCTCAAGCGGCGTCTTCATCGTCCGAAACGCGCGCTCGTTGACCTTCAGTTGCTTGTAGGCGCGCACGACCGCGCGGGAGCCGATCCGCTGCTGGGGTTCGGCGGTGCGGATCACGTAGATCCCGTCATACAACGCTTCCTGCTCGATCTGTGCCTGGTTGCGCTCATAGCTGAAGCTGCCGTCCGCGATCTGCAGGGTGAAGTGCTTGGCCATCTTGCGCCTGATTGACAACCCGACCGGCACGCTCGCCGATCTTCCCCGCCGGCGCGTCCTTGAGCTTGCCTCGTTCACCTTCGACCATCTGCTTTACCTTCTCAAGGTCTTGCTCGGTGCGCTCGAGCAGTTGCGCGCGCTTGCGCGCGCGCTCAGCCGCGACCGCCGGGTTGCGGCAAATCACCAGCCGCTCACCCGCAAACTCTGGTGAGCTGACCTCGCACAGCCCGCGCTCGTCAAACAGCGACAGTTGAAAGTCAGGCGCGACCGTCAACGCCTGGATCTGCGGCGCCCGCAGGGCGGTAATAAACCCGACGCCCTGCTCTTTGAGCACCTTGATCCGCGCCTCGGTGATCATCCCGCGATCGCCGACGAACACCAAGTGCTCGATCCCGAACCGATCCTTGAGCCGCTCAACCGCCGGTGACAGCGTCGTCGGGTCACCAGTGTTACCCGCGTGCACCTCGATCGAGATCGGCTGCCCCTCCGGTGCGCAGCACAGCCCGTAGCTGATCTGCGGCTTACCTGGCTTGCCATCGCGCGAATACCCCAGCTGCGCCAGCTCACAACAGCGCCCCTCAAGATAACTCGAGGACAGGTCATACAACACATACCCCTCACCCTGCAAATGCCGTCGCGCGAGCGCCGCTTCGATCTGCTCCTGGCGCCCATACAACCAGTCCATCGCGGCCAACAACTCCGCCTCGGTCACCTCGCCGAGCTCGAGCTCTTGCGCAAGCGTGGTCTGGTGCACCAGCCTGGTGGTCGACAGCTTCGAGCACGGGTCAAGCAGCCGCTGGCAGATCATCCCCACCACCAGATCGCGCTCGCGACACCGCTCGCGAGAGATCAGCCGCTCAAGCCCCAAATCGCGCAACACCCCCAACACCGCCGCGACATGCCCGTGCGGCAGCGACCGCACGATCTCAAACTCTGAGTCGAGGTCCACCAGCCGACGGCCGGCGAGCATCGCTCGCAGCCCGTCGATCACGTGATCAGGCAGATGCGAGAGGTTGCCGAGCGTCTCGTTCTTCACCTTGCCGCCCTCGCGGTAAGGAGTGATGAATGCCGTGGGATGAGATCAAGCGGCGCCGATTCCCGGCCTTCGACAGGGATCTCGACGGGATCTCGCGTCAGACGATGGAGGACCACTACAAGCTGTACGAGGGCTACATCAAGAAGACCAACGAGTGCCGCAAGATCCTCAACGAGATCAACTACTCAGAGGCCGAGGGCAACCAGGTGTACTCGCCGTTGCGATCGGAGTCGATCGACTACACGTTCGCGCTGCTCGGCTACAAGAACCACGACCTGTACTTCGGTCACCTCGGCGGCGACAGCCCAGTGGCCGTTTCGCGGAGCGCGTCGAGAGCGAGTTCCACGGTGGCCTCAAGGAGTGGCACCACGCGATCCGTAAGGCGGCGTCGGCCGCGCGCGGCTGGGTGATGGTGGGATACGACCTCAACGACGGGTCGATCTTCAACTACATCATGGACACCCAGAACCTGTGGGCCGTATACAACAGGGTTCCCGTGCTCGCGCTCGACGTCTACGAGCACGCCTACGCGCGCGACTTCGGTGCAACGCCCGATGGCCCGCAAGCAGTACGTCGAGGCGTTCTTCCGCAACCTCGATTGGGATCAGGCCAACCGCCAGCTGATCCAGGCGGAGGCGGCGAAGGAAGGCGCTGACCGCAGCGGCGCCCGCGAGCCGGTGCACGCGTAGCCGATCCGGCCGCCCCCTCCCACAGAAGGGCCGAAGGGCCGGCCGCCACGATGGCGGGCGGCCCTCTCGGGCGGTTGAACGGCGCCATCCGAACAGCGCAAGCCGCCGTCGCGGCGCCGAGCCCGTCCATAGCGGCGGGCTCCCCCAGGGGTCGGGGCTGTTGTCGGACCGGGGGGCGGCGTCGGGGTGTTCTTGGCCCCGGGGGGGCGGGGTGCGGGTGTCGTTGGCATTGATGGAGGGCCTCGATGGCGGCACTCGGTTTCGGCTTCGGGCCCGTGACGGACAGCCGCTGGCGCCTCGGCGCCGGCCACCGGGTCCGAGTCGGCGCTCGGGCCACGCGCTTATGTCCGGCGAGTACCCACCGCGCGCCGGCTCGCCGGATATAAGCTCGCGGCGAACGCTTATCTCCGGTTTCTCGCGCGCGAGGCCGCGCTTCACGGAGATAAGGGTTCGCGACTGAATTAGTGGCAGGATCTGACGAGTGGCTGGGCGTGTCTGGCGGCGCCGGCTCGCCGCGATAATACCGGGAGTATTTGACGGTGAGCCGGTGGCGTCAGGCGCGTCCAGACGCCGTCAGAGACGTCAATAATTCAGTCGTGAGCCCGTAAGGTGGCGATCGTCGACCTGCGCACCGGTAGACAACGGACGCTGAGCGCCGACCTGCAAGGAGTGTGGCTCCGAAGCGTCGCGTTCACTCCTGACAAGTCGAGGATCGTCGGCGCCGCGATGGACGGCGTCCACGTCTGGAACGCTGCCACCGGTGCGATCGCCGAAACGTACACCGGCCAACCCGGAAGGCGTTCGCTGATGACGCTCGACCCGCGCGGCGTCACCGCGATCGTCGGCGACCAGGACGGGAGCGTCGAGGTGTTCGACCTGTCCGGCGTTCGACGCCTGGGCCGCTTCTTCACCTGGAACACGCCTGAGCAGAGCTGCGCCGACTCGCCATGCATCGTTGTTAACCAGCAGGGCCTGATGGCAACCGATCAGGGCGACGGGACGATCGCTCTCGTCGACCTGCCACCTTCGCGATTTCCTCGAATGACGGCACCGCGAGCCTCTGGGACCTCCGGACCTTCGACCTCATCGTGTATGTAACGCACCCCGATCACGCGGCCGCTCGACTCGTCGATCTCGATCGCGCTCACCATGCACCGGCGGCGCAGCTCGCAGCGCAGCGACTCGAACGAGCCCTTGATCGCGTGCTTGGCACCGCAGTAGGGCGACTGCAACGGGATCCCCCGGTAGGCAAGCGCCGAGCCGATCTGCACGACGGTCCCGTGATCGCGGGGGATCATCCGCGCCAGCACCGCCTTCGTTCCCCAGATCGCGCCGAGGTACGTGACGCGCGTGGCCCGTTCGTACTCGGCCGCCGAGATGTCCTCGAAGAAGTCGAACACGCTAGTCATCGCGTTGTTGACCCAGATGTCGATCGGCCCGAGCCGCTCCGGCTTCACCACCTGGAGCTCCGCGTCGAGCCACGGCAGGCAGGCGCTGACGTGCCAGCGGTCGGGCTTCTGGTGGATCCGCCGCTTGCCGCGAAGCTTGTAGCGGAAGTGCTTGACGACGTTCGAGCTGTAGACGTCCTCGCGCG
This sequence comes from uncultured Solirubrobacterales bacterium, assembly GCA_963806475.1. Taxonomy (GTDB): domain Bacteria; phylum Actinomycetota; class Thermoleophilia; order Solirubrobacterales; family Solirubrobacteraceae; genus Palsa-465. The sequence goes on along the minus strand of CAWDYK010000028.1, from coordinate 64,501 downwards.
GGATGCCGGCCTGCTCGAGACCCTGATCCAGGATGCGGCCGGCGGGACCGACGAACGGGTGGCCCTCGATGTCCTCGCGATCGCCGGCCTGCTCGCCGACCATCATCACCTCGGCATCCTTGGCGCCCTCGCCGAGCACCGGCTGCGTCGCGCCCCGGTAGAGCTCGCGGGCGCGGCAGCACCTGATGCCCCCGCGCAGCTTGGTACAGGACGGGTGGTCGGGGACCAGCGCGGGCGGGCATTCGACGCGCGCATCGCCTCGCTTGGCAACGGAGGCATGTGGTGAGAGGCCTACCCGAGCGATGAAACCCGTACACATCGGCTGCTCGGGGTGGATGTACGACGACTGGCGCGGGCGCCTGTACCCCGAGCGCGAGCCCAAGCGCCGCTGGCTCGAGCTCTACGCGCGGCGCTTCGACACGGTCGAGGTCAACTCGACGTTCTACCGGCTGGCGCGCCGCTCGGGGGTCGAGGCCTGGGTTACGCAGACGCCGCCGGGCTTCACGTTCGCGGTCAAGGTGAGCCGGTACCTGACGCATATCCGGCGGCTCGTCGACATCGAAGAGGGGATCAGACGCTTCTACGAGCCGCTCGAGCCGCTGCTCGAGGCGCGGCGGCTGGGGCCGGTGCTTTGGCAGCTGCCCGAGAACTTCCATCGCGACGACGTGCGGCTGCACGGGTGGCTGTCGGTGCTTGATTCGGTCCCGTCCACCCTGCACACGATCGAGTTCCGGCATCCGAGCTGGTTCGAGCCTGCGGTCATGAATGCGCTGCGGGAGCGCGGGGTCGCGCTGGCGATCGGCGATCACCCCTCGCGCCCGTTTCAGTCCTATGAGGCCACGGCCGAGTGGATGTTCGTGCGCTTTCACCACGGCCACCGGGGGCGCGGTGGCAACTACTCGGCGAGGGAATTGGAGCAGTGGGCTGCGCGGATCGCCGCGTGGCGCCGCGAGCACGGCGTCTGGGCGTACTTCAACAACGACTGGCAGGGTTACGCCCCGGCCAACGCGTTGACGCTGCGCAATATGCTCGACTCGTAGCTGCGGTCCGGAGCTCAGCTGAATCGTGAGGTGGCGTCCGGAAGGCGCTTGCGCGAAGCGCCCGTGCCTTTCGGGTGGCGCTCGCGCGCCCGCCTCGAGAACCGGAATCCCGAAGCGCTGCGCACCCCTTCCGGGTCGACGTCCTCGCGGTAGCGCTGGTCATGGCCCGGGTGCCTGAACAGCACGATCCGATCGGCGTCGAAGGTCTGCAGCGCACCGTATATCGCCGCGACCGGGTCGCTCTCGCCGGTGTCGCCGCTCGCCGCGACGCCGGACCCGCCGAGCTACAACGAGCAGCTGCGGAAGGCGCAGGGGCGGGTGCGTCCGATAACACGGGGCGGGTCGATCCGGTACGATCCGCCGCGGCGGTATGAGTCGCTCGCTCAGAGTTGCGACGCTGGCCATCTTCCTCGGGGTACTGGCGGTTGGGACGTCGGCCGCTTCGGCCCGTTCGGGGAACAAGGTCATCAGTTACCACGGCTATCGTGTGTCGGTGCCAAGGTCGTGGCCGGTCTACGACCTCGCCGCGCGTCCCTATGTATGTGCGCGCTTCAACCGGCACGCGGTGTACCTCGGGAGCCCGTCGAGCGAGCAGCGCTGTCCGGCCCACTCGGTCGGTCGCACCGAGGCGATCCTGCTGGCGCCGCTGAACGCCAGTTCGGCCCGTGCCCGCGGCGCGAACACGGCGCCGCTCCCTGGCAGCGGTCACGCACAGCCCGCGCAAGGATCCTCGACCCGATTTGTGGTCGGCTCGCGGCAACTCGTCGTGACCGCGACGTGGGGCGGGCGGCGGGGGTGATCGAGGGTGCCCTGCGTCGTCGCCTGAGCGTGACCGCCTCCGGTGCCGGGTCGGCTTCGGCGCCAGAGATCGCCTCCGCCTCCGGTTCCGGGTCGGCTTCGGCGCCAGGTCCGGACCACGCCGCGCCCGGCGCCCGCGGCGTCGCGTCGGCTTCGGGGCTCGGTCGGCCGCCCGCGATCGCTCGTGCCGCCGCTGCGCCGAGCGCGGTGACCTACACCGGCCTCGGGTTCGATCCTTGCGCCACGCCGAGCGCGGCTGCGATGTCGGCGTGGGCGTCCTCTCCGTACCGTGCCGTCGGCGTCTATCTCGGCGGCGCCAACATGGCGTGCTCGCAGCCCAACCTGACGAGTTCCTGGGTGCGAACGGAGGAGGCCGCGGGCTGGCACCTGATCCCGACCTACGTCGGGTTGCAGGCGCCCGCGTCCTCCTGCGGCTGCGCGCCGATCGACCCGAGCCGGGCCGGCTCGCAGGGCGCCGCCGCCGCCGCCGACGCGATCGCCCGCGCCAAGCCCGTGGGCATCGGGCCCGGTAACCCGATCTACTTCGACATGGAGGCCTACTCCCGCGGTGGGTCCAACACATCGGCGGTTCTCGCATTCCTGGCCGGCTGGACCTCCGAGCTGCACTCCAGCGGCTACGTGTCGGGCGTCTACAGCAGCGGCGGGTCCGGGATCCGCGACCTCGCGGCCGCATATGGAACCGGCTACCTCGAGCCCGACGACATCTGGATCGCCGACTGGAACGGGCTGCACACGACGCTGGACCCCTATGTGCCGGACGCCGACTGGGCAGCACATCAGCGGATCCACCAGTACTCCGGCGGCCAGAACGTGACGTACGGAGGAGTGACGATGAACATCGACGGCGACTATCTCGACGGCGCGACCGCGGGGGTCGGAGGAGGCGCGCTGCTGCCCGACGGCACGTTCGTGCAGGTCGCGGGCACGGGCCCGATCTATCGGATCGCGGGCGGCGCACCGCTGATGGTCTCCAGCTGGGACGTGTTCGGCGGACCCCAACCGGTCGCGGTGCTGACCCAGCAGCAGTTCGCCTCCCTGGGTCACGCGCCGGCCGATCGCACCTTTCTCACCACCACCACCGGAGCGGTCTATCGGGTCGCAGGGGGGTCTCCGATCCTCGTCAGCAACTGGTCGCTGTTCGGCGGCGTGAGGCCGTCGATCACGATCGATCAATGGGACATCGACAACATCACCAACCCTGCGGCGCATCTCAAGGCGAAGCCCGCCGACGGCACCGTCGTCGAGGGTCTGCCGTCGCACACCTACTGGGGCTTCAGCGGTGGTAATCGCGGGCAGCTTAGCCCGACCCCCGGCGCGATCACGGTTGACGACGCCGGTTTGAATCCGTACGTGCAGGTCGCGGTGCTCAGTGGCAGCGCGTGGTGCGTGGTGCCGGGGCTACGGCACATGCCGCTGAACAAGGCGCTCGCCGGGCTCCGTCGGGCACACTGCCGCGTGGGGGCCGTCCACCGCCCGCGGCGCGTCGCCCGGCGCCACGTGCTGCGGGTGAGGGCCCAATCCGCCGCACCAGGCACGCGCCATCGGGCCCTGTATGCGGTGAGTCTCACAGTCGCCTGACCCGTAGCTCCCCGCAGTGACTTCTACGGCCCATCGCGGAAGCACGGCGGTACTTCGACGGCGAGTGGCGGAGGCGTGTGGCCTGCACGGCGTACGGATCGAAGATCCCCGGACCGTCGGCGCGCAGCTGACTGATGTGCTCCGCGTCGATAGACCGGTGGTGATCGAGGCGATCGTCGACCCGTACGTCACCGGCACGCTCACCAATTCGATCATTCGCTTCAGGTGGTGATGCCGCGAGCCGCGCGCGACGTGGTCACCACGGTCCACATATCTCGGTCACCACGGTCCACATATCTCGTAGTCACGAGGCTCCGATCGGGGCGCGCGGCTGCGGCACCGGGCTGGCGGAGCACCTGGCGGGTCGGACCCACACTTTCGCAGAGTTCCTGGCGCAGCATGCCGCGCACTGGGAGATGCCGCTCCTTGGCCGCAAGGCGCCCCTCCAATTCACTGCCGGTGGGGCGCCGGCGACAGCGGTCGTACTGTTCGCGGGTGCCAAGATGGCGAGTGGTGCGAGCTACGCCGCAGACCAGAATGAGGTCGTCGTTGTGGGCGGTTGCCGCGACCATCCTCGCCGTTACGCTCGCTGCAGGTCCCGCGCAAGCCGACGGCGATCCGGCGAGCGACGTGCTGCTCCGTGACAGTGTCTTCTACCCGTATAGCCCGCCGGTCTCGCCGAGACTCCAGAAGACGCTCCAGGCCGAGACCGCGGCGGCCACTCGGGCGCATTTTCCGATCAAGGTCGCTCTGATCCACTCATCGGCGGACCTGGGCGCGGTGCCGAGCATGTTCGACAGGCCGCAGCTGTACGCGCATTTCCTCGAGCAAGAGATCAGCTTTCAAACCAAGGAGCCGCTGCTGGTCGTCATGCCAAAGGGCTACGGCGTGGAGGGCCTCAGCCCCGAAATCGCCGCGGGCGCTGCGTCGCTGGCGAGGCCAGCTGGAGGCGAGAGCGATGACCTTGCTCGCGCCGCAATCGCAGCGGTCCGAGCGCTCGCGGCTGCGAGCGGGCACCGGATCGAAACCACCGCGAACTCGGTGACGGCCGGCAATGTCCACCATTCCGTCTCGCTCGAGCTGGTCGTGCTGGCGTTCGCGGCCGCCGCGGCAGCGGGGCTCATCGGGTTCCGGGGACGCGGTCCGGGACGGTCGTTGTCGAGCGATTGCGTTCGGTCTCCGTGCGCGTACGCGGCTGCGGCACCGCTGAGCTCTGACGCGCGCTGCATGTTCATCCACGGCTTGCAGGCAGGGGCGATTGAAATTAAGCCGCTGCTCGTGGTTGGGCTGGTGCTGATCTTCGGCGGGGTCGTCTGGGCGCTCGCCCGGGGTCTGGAGTTCTACGGCCTGAGCCCCTTGGCCGTGGGCTACGATCTCGACCAGCCACCGTTACTGCTCGTGCTGGTGGGCTGCTGGCTCTGGTATCGGAGTCGCCGCCGGTGATCCTTCCTCAGATTCAGATCGCTCGGGGGCACTGGCTGCTGGGAGCGTTGTTCCTGGCGATCATCCTCGAGGAGTATGTGCCGCTGATCGGTCGCGACGGCCGTCCGGCGCGACCGCGATCTCTGTTGGTGCCGTGGGCGCTGATGCTGGGCGGGGTGGGCGTGTGGGTCACGGTCGTGGTCGCCGACGTCGTCCACGACATGCTCGTGCACTTCCTGTGGGGGGACATTCTGTTCGCCGCGGGCGCCCTTGAGCTGGCACGCCGGCGAGGCGTGTACGACCGGCCGTGGATCGCCGGCGTGCTGCCGTTCACGTTCCTGAGCTGCGGAGTGCTGTTCATCGTTCACGTGCTGATCGATCCGGCGGGGCAGGGGGCGCACTGGCACCTGGCAATGGGTCTCCTGCTGATCATCGGCGGGATCCTCGACTACGTCCGCGTCGTGCGTGGCCAGACGTTCCCGATTCCGCTGGCCGTGCTGCCGCTGGCGGGGTTCGCGCTGGCGCTGATCGCGATCCCGGTGGCCGCCGCGTCATGACGGCGGGCGTGCCGGCGCGTCTCGGGCGACGCGTGCTCTTGATCGCGGGATTCGCGTTCGTGCTGCTCGTGATGGCCACGCCGCCAGCCGGCGCCCACGCCGTCCTCGAGAAGACAGCTCCTCAGTGGGGAGGGGTGCTCGCCCAGCCGCCGCATGCGATCACGCTGGTGTATGACGAGGATGTGGTCCCGCGCTATGCGCGAGTCGCGGTCGTGTCATCCGGAGGTCAGAATCTGGCTGGCCCGCCGCACGTGTCGGGCGGCGTGGTGGTCGTTCCACTGCGCGCGAGCCGGGCGGGCAGCTACACGGTGCGCTGGCACATGGTCGCCAGCGGCGACGGCCACGTGACCGAGGGCGCGTTCAGCTTCGGGGTGCGGACGAAGCCGCTGCCCCTGCTCCGGCGAGCGGGACGAGCGTTCCAGTGGCGCCCGAGCTGCTCGCGTGGATCCAGTTCCTCGGGGTAGTGCTTGCGGGCGGCACACTGACCTTCCGCGCGCTCGTGTTGGTCCCCGCCGCCCGGGTCCTCGGCGAACGCTCAGAGCGCGAGGCCGCGATCGCCATCTGGGTCGGGGTGGTGGGGGCAGTGCTGGCGCTACACGCCGGGCTGCTCGCGTTCCTCGTCGGGGTCTATCCGATCGTCGGCGGCGGGCTGCTTAACGTCATAGACACCCAGATCATCCCGATCCGGGTCGGAACGCACCTGGGTCAGGCGTGGACGGTGATGACGTTCGGCTGGCTCGGCGTGCTGGCGCTGCTCGTCGCCGCGTGGGTCACGCCGCGCAAGCGGGAGCCGCTCCTCGCCGGAGCGGGGCTGGCGTCGCTCGGCATCGCGTTCGGCATCAGCTGGGCAAGCCATCCGGCCTCGCGCGGTACGCTCGCGCTGATCGCCGACTACGTCCACCTGCTTGCCGGCGCGCTGTGGGTTGGCGGGGTGCTGGCGCTCGGGATCCTCGCGGCCGTGGTGCGTCCCCTGTCCCGCCCGACGCGCGACGCGCTCTTTCGCGCCTGCCTGCTGCGCTTCTCGAGGCTCGCTGTGCCCGCCGTGGTCGTGCTTGCGCTCGCCGGGGCGTACGCCGCGCTGCGTGAGCTCCCCGGCCCTTCGACGCTGCTTACGAGCGGTTACGGGATCACGTTGCTGGTGAAGACAGTCGTTTTCCTGAGCGCCCTCGCGGTCGGCGGCTACCACCGTAACGTCGTGGTGCCGCGGATCGCAGCCGGCGCGCCGGGCGCGAGCATTCGCCGCACGCTGGCGCTCGAGGCGACCCTCCTGTTCGTCGCCCTTGCGCTCGCTGCCACCCTCGGCCGGATAGCACCACCAAGGTGACGCCGGTACTCACATCCGCGGCGACGGCGACGGCGACGGCGAGTTCGTAGCGGATGGGAGAGCACATCCTCGCCGCCCGCGAGCGCTACAGACTCGCCGGCGAAGCCTGAGCCAGTACGACGGCCACGCAGGCCAGCCCGTGGCGGATCAGATGTGCCGAGGCGGTCCCTGGCGCCAGTCTCTGCATCCTTGGCGGGTCGCCCGCCGGCGCGCAGAGCAATCGGCTGCGGGACCCGTAAGCGCACGTTTTAGGTAGCAAAGTCCATTGATCGATAGATTTCCCACATTATTGTCCGATAGCGGAGGTTGCATTCATGTCTCGACCGGGAGAGAGCTTCGACCGCCCATTGCCCGCAGAGCTCATGGCCGTCGCCGAGGTAGCTGGCGCGCGACTGCGCGCTGAGACTGATGGGGATCGCGACGCCAGTTCTGCGGCTGCGGAGAGTTTCTTGGCTGCCGCAACAGCCGCCATGTCCGCCAACTACTCGCTAGGCGAGATCGCGCAGGCGGAAGCTCGCGGCAAGGAGGCGGTGCGTGGAGAGATTGGCGGCGAGGCGCTCAGGCTGGTGGAACACAGCGGGCGGGAGGCGCGGGAAGCCGAAGCTGAGCACCACCGTGCCATCGGCCGTGCGATGCGTCTCGGCCTCTCGATGCGAGAGATCGCGGTGGCTGCCGGCGTTACGCACGGCACGATCCGGGCGATCAGCAACCGCCTCTCAGAAGATCGTCCGCCTGCCCGGCCGGTCGTCGATAGCCCAAACGGCTCCGACGAACCCGCCGGTTCCCGAGCAGAGTGATCAGGAGCTCGTGCTCCGGCGATAGCAGCGCTCCGAGCAATGAGTGGCAGAGGTCAACCCGACACATCACGACCGGCGCCGACGGCCGGTCGGCGCCGAACGGCCCCAGGGTGGACACGAGGGTTCAATCCATTTCTGGAAAGGAGCGACTACGCGCCGGCCATCCCCTTGTCGCCCTTCGTGGTTGGCAGCCCCTCGCCCAGAGCGCTCCACCCGGCCTGGCGGCCGGACGACGTTACTGCAGGGTGCGGTCCGTACCGCGCTAGGGCTCGCGGGCTGGAGCGTGCGCCACGTTCGAGGCACGGGCCAGCGGATGCCAGGGATGATCGTACGTGAACACTGAGCCCTGGCGCAGACGCCGCCACCTCGTTTCGCCATACGGACACGACACGGGTCCGGCCAGATCGACCCAAACTCAATTTCATCCGCGGAAGCGCCCCCTATCGCGATCCGACCGAATGGACGACTGGAGAGCTCTCAGCGATCGCTCTGGCATGGGCGACCACGCGACGCGGTTACTGGCACACCAGGACGCAGCCGTCGCCCGTCTGCGCTGGTTGCGGGTGGACGAGCGGCGGCGCCTGGGAAGGGACGTCTCGGCCATCCGATGGCCTCTCACTGCACTGGTGCTTGTGCTGACCGAGCCCAGTGGATCACTCATTCACGAACACCTCTCGCTCGGGAAAGTCATCCACTCGCTGCTTGCGGATCACCCTAAGGTCTCGAGTGCTCACTTGCCTGGTCGGCATCAGGCAGGCGCTGATCGTCCGGCGTTGTACTCTTGGCGAGTGATCCACCCGCGCCCGTGATGAATCCGTGCTCATATCGCGTGGTCAATATCTCGCCAGACCGCGGATGTGGAGGCAGAGCTCGGATTACGCGCGATTCTGATCCGTGCAGGTAACCAACTGCGGTCTACCTGTGGCCCCAGGCGCAACGACCGCGTCCTCGATTGCGAGCGGTGACACCTACGGTTGACTGGCCAGTGATCCTATCCGCGAGCGCTCATGCCCTGGAGACAGAAGTCGTCTCCGGAGCCAGATCTTCTGCCGAAGCTAGATCTCGCCGGACGGTCTCGCCCCGCTCGATCCGTTCGCTGGACATATCGCAGCCGACTGGTGGCATGCGTGACTGTCATACCTTGTGGCGCCACGGTCGCCACTGACCAAGCGCCGCCTAGAGCTATGCGCCCCCGTGATCTCGGGGTTGGCTCGCTCTGTTTGCTGACTGTCGTACACAAGTGGAAATTTCGGTGCGTCAATGCACATGTATTCGGCGTGGCTGGGCGATAGGATGTATCCTTGTTCTTGCTGACAAGTGTGGGTTTGCCAAGACGTCGCCGTGGGTACCCGCGCCACGAAGATGTGTGTAGACAGCGTGTGTCCCGTTTCTTGCACGACAGCCGTTATCTTCGGCACTGAGGGTGTAGTTGATCGGTGAACTCGCAGGCCGGAGCCTAGGGCGAGAACGCCACTTCCGAGCGTGCTGGCAGTGGAACTTTTCGCTCTCCCCGTCCCGGACCAGAGTATGCCGCCCCGAAAGGGGTAAGAGAACTGGGATGCGTTGGGAGCGCTTCTGGCTCCTTGCGATCGTGGTGAGCATCCTCACGCTGGGAGCTAACACGATCTGGGCAGCAGGCGCCTCAGCCGATAGCTCATCAACCCTCGCGAGCGCGACCGGGACCGTATCCTCGGCCACCGACACCGTCGCCTCGACTACGAGCTCGACCAGGTCGACGAGCTCGGCCGCTCCGACGACGAGCTCCGCCACGAGCACCGTGGCGAACACGACGAGCTCGACCGCTCCGACGACGAGCTCCGCCACGAGCATCCGTAGCGAACACGACGAGCTCCGCCACGAACACCGTGGCGAACACGACGAGCCTCAGCTGCTCCGACGCACCACGCCGCACACGACGAGCTCCGCCACGAGCTCCGTGGCGAACACGACGAGCTCGACCAGCTCGACGAGCTCGGCCGCTCCGACGACGAGCTCCGCCACGAGCTCCGTGGCGAACACGACGAGCTCGACCAGCCCGACGAGCTCGACCAGCCCGACGAGCTCGACCAGCTCGACGAGCTCGACCAGCTCGACGAGCTCGGCCGCTCCGACGACGAGCTCGATGACGGTTACGGGAGCGCTGCGGGTCGCCGCGCCGGTGACGCAGACCGTGTCGACGGTCACGGCGCTGGTGGTGGGCGCTGCCGCTCCGGTTACGGGAGCGCTGTCGACGGTCACGGCGCCGGTCACTAGAGGACGCAGACGGCCAGGCCGGTGCCGACGATCACCCAGCTGGCGATCCGGGCAACGACACCGAACGTCGACGTGGAAACGGTGAGAGCGAGCACGATCTGGGCGGCGGCATCGGCGACGAGGGTGACGCCGATGATCGCGGTCAGCGTGGTCAGTGGACGGTGGGCGGCTGGAGTGTCAAGGCTCGGTTGGGCCGCGGCGGTCGCCTCGGGGCGGGCTTGCGCCAGCTTGGTCGAGGCGATGGACAGCAGTGGGCGCCGCGCCGCCACGGAGATGAGGCAGGCGAGCCCAGCCGCGCCGGGAAAGACCGCGAGGTGCAGCTCGAGCGGGAGCGAGCTACCGCCCAAGGCGATGGTCAACAGCAGCGCGATCGCGAACACCGCGGCCGCGGTCGCCCCCACCGGCTCGATCCGCCGTCGCCACATCCCGTCGGCGAGCACCCACAGCAGTGGGATCGCGTCGGTGATGGCCAGCGCTTCGGTGGCGTTCCCGAGCGTCTGGAGGAGCACCGCGAACGCGATCAGCGGCAACAGCAGACCAGCGAGGAGCCGGATCGGGCGTGCGCGCGATGACGGAGTTCGGCTCATTACCGACCGGCCTCGCCCTTCGACGGTGGTTGGAGCTCCGGGGCGCTGGCGAGGACCCGGTGGATCTTGCGCGCGATCACCAGCGTGTTGAGCACCAGATCGCTGAGGAGCCCTCCGGGGCTGATGTGGAGGATCTCGCTGCGCCCGGATCCGCGGACGATGGTCACCTGGGCTCGCTGGACCCGGTTGGAGCCGATGCCCACCACGATCGTGTCGGGCGACCCGGGCACCGGCTCACTGAACGGCGCTTTGGTCTGGCGCATCCCAGCCAGCACGTTGTAGCCGGGCCCGAGGCCGTCTCGCAGCGCCTGCACGACCTCATCGGTTCGGAGGTCAGACCGGGGAATGGTGAGCGTGTACATGATCAGCGCCCTCGCGTTCGGGTTCGCCGTTTTGGGTTTCGCGTGGCGAGGTCGAACAGCGCGGCCAGCTCGCGGGCATGATGCTCGACATCGAGCGTGGGATCCCGCGCGAGCGCTCGCGGCACCGCATCGATCGCGGCCCGGATCGCGCCGGCCATCACCATCGGGTCGAAGTCCGCGCGGAACTCGCCCGTCTTCTGGTAGTCGGCCAGCAGCTGCGCCAGCCAGGCGGTAGCCGTGTCCAGGATCGCCGGGTCAAAGCTCGAGCTGCCATCAGCGCGGCGGGCGTTGCGCGCGATCTCCGCGATCGCGATCACGTGGCTGCGGTGCGCGCTCATGAACCGCAGGTTCGACTCGATATACGCCCGCAGCGTGTCCGGACCCGTCGAGTGACCGCCGATCCGCGGCCGCATGTATGCCTCGGCCCGCGACAGCACCTCGATGACGACCTCGGCCAGCAGCTCGTCCTTACCAGCGAAGTGGTAGCCGATCACACCCTTGCTAATTCCGGCACGCCGCGCGATCTGAGCGAGCGACGCCTGGGCATAACCGAGCTCCGCGATCGTGTCGATCGCGCAGCCCACGATCTGCGCCCGGCGCGCCTCCTCGATGAACGACCGCTGCGTGTGCCCGGCCGGACCAGACGCGGCCGGCAGGTCGAGGCTCGCCGCTTCTACAGGCTTGACGCTAGAGACCATCTTGTTGGCCAACATATCAGAAATTTGTCTGCATGGACAAAAATCAGGCAGCGCGGCCAGCGCTATTTCATCGCCAAAGGCGCCGCACCACGGCGGCGACTCATCCGGCCCCCGCGGCACCAGCGACGTTGCTAGGCGTCGGGCTTACTCGGCCGAACAATCACTTCTGGGTTCCGCCTGGCAGAGCGGGTTGTCTGACCGACAGTGCCGCTGCGGACGAACGGCGATCGTGTCGTCGTCGCTGTGGCGGTGGCCACAGGAGATGAGCGCGTTCGTTCCGGGGGAGCAGTCTGGAGCCGCCTTAAGGCCGCTCCCGCAGAACGGGTAAGCGGGCGTCTGAATGGTGAGCGTGGACCGTGGTCCGTCAGTCGCGAAGGGGACGATGGCGCGCCCCGCCTCCCGCGCAATGCAGGTCGCTCGTTCCGTCGGGCAAGGTTCGTGTCGCGGCGGGAAAGGAGGTGTCCGCACCGGCCACACGACTCGGCTCTCATGCATCCATCCGGCGATCGAGGCGTTCGGCGACGAGCAGCCCTTGCTCGTGCTACTGGTCGTGTCAGGCATGTGGGAAGTAAAGCGGCCACTGATGTTCGTTCACGTCCCCCGCGTCCTCGTCGCTGGGCCGATCGACACGGACGGATTGCGCACCATTTCATGGGCGGAGCAGCCTCCGTAGCGATCCAGGCGCATGCCGAGCCGCTTCGGCTGCGCGGCAGCCGCCTGCTGGTTGGCGATTATCCGTGCATGGGTCTGGAGCGCCGTGAGCAGCGCTACCCAAGCCGACTGTCCGCGGAGAGGCGATCCCAGCGCTTGTATCCGCCGAACCCAGGTGGCGCAGGGAGCGATCCGCGAAGTCAGCGCCGCGGCGGCTCCGACGCCGCTTACATCGGCGATTCCCGTTCGCAGCGTTCATTCCAACGAAGCCCGACGTCTCTGACCTCGCCGAGCTCGGGCGCCATGAGAGTCGTGGAGTGCAGATAGTTCGCAGCTGGCACCGGTAAGGTCGGCGACCGCCGCGGCAAGCGGACCCGAGCAGCGTGCGAGTTCGTGGTTCTGTCTCGGACCTTCTATGGCAGGGCGACGCCCATCTGACGGAGCCCGCTGACCTCGTCCATGCAGGCCCAGTTCTCCGCGGCGGGTCCGTCCTGCATCCGCCAGATGGGGATCTGGTCGATCTCGATTGTGCGGTTGCTGGGCGGGATCCCGCTGAACGGACCTACAGTGCGGCGGAAGCCGAGCGCGCCCTCGCGGCGTTGCGGGCGATCCTCGCCGAGCACGGCCTCACGCTCAAGGAAGCCAAAACGCGGATCGTGGAGCTGCGCGAAGGCGGGGAGGGCCTGGACTTTCTGGGCTTTCATCACCGCTGGGTGCGCGGGAACACGCCCGCCTCGCGGCATCTGTGTTTTCTGATCCGCTGGCCCCGACGAGAGAAGATGCAGCACGCCCGTAACAGGATGCGTGAGCTCACGCTGCGCAAGCGGCTGCTGCTGCCGGTCGATGAAGTCGTCGCAGACCTCAACGAGTACCTGCGCGGCTTCGCGAGCTACTTCCGGTATGGAAACTCAGCTCGCAGCTTCGGCCTGCTGGATGAATATGCCATCGCGCTGTTTCTCGCCAAACGGCACAAGAAGAAGCGCGGCTACGGCTACTGGCGGATCGCCAGGTCGCCTGATCGCATGGGACTCATCCGCATCACCGGAACCGTTGTCGCCCCCAGACCCAACCGGGCCCGGGCCGGGTAGCCGAATGCCGGCGGTGAAGAACGTCGGTGAGCCGTGTGCGGGAGAACCGCTCGCACGGATCGATGCGGCGGCGGGAGGAAACCAGCGCCAGTCGGGCTCACGCAGCCGCGCGGCGTGGGCGCCTCCCGCCGACCCTACCCGTTATCGCCACCCAGGTCGGCGCCCGTCTCGCGGCTCGCCGCAATCTCGGCCGACTCGGCGCGCAGCGCCGCGTCGGGCCGGGTGAGAGCCGACGGCATCAGATAAGCGTCTAGCGCTTGCGTCGTGGCCGCCTCGAGGTGCGGCCCCTACCCGGTTGACCGCTCCACGTTGATCGATACGTCGAACTCGACGGCCTCCCCGACCTTTGGGATGCTGATCTGAAGGACGACGTTGCCGAAGCGGTCGGCGCGCATCCGCCTGCGGAAGCGGGCCTCGCTGACCTCCAGCCGGTGGCTGAGCAGTCGCTGGTTGCCGTGACCCGGCCGTGGCACCACCACCAGGCGTTGCCTCAGCTCGGAGATAGGGGCTGCGTACTCGTAGCGGAAGCGCTGCTGCACGTCGTAGATGCTCCGCCGGATCCCGCTCCAGTCCGTGGCCTTTTGATCGAGGAACCCGACCCCGAGGACGTCCGCGTCACGGTGCCCGTCCGACTCGTGCTTTGAGACGAGGTCCACAGGCTCTGCCTAGCGCAACCGATCGTCGAGTGTCGCCGGGACGGGAAGGATCTCGTCCGCCCATACGGTCATCCGCTCTAGCAGTAGCGTGCCGTAAGACGTCACCATAGCTACGTCCATGGCGTCGCGACCCCGCGCGATGACTACGCGCCCGATCCTTCTTGCGTTGTTGCGGGGGTCAAACGTCCACCACCGTCCGCCGAGGTAAACCTCCATCCAGGCGCAAAAGTCCATCGGCTCTGGCGGGGGATTGACGTCGATGTCGGGGAGATACCCGAACACGTAGCGCGCGGGGATGTTGAGAGCCCGGCAGAACGAGATCGCTAGGTGGGCGAAGTCCCGGCAGACGCCCACCCTCGCTTGGAATACATCGACCGAGGCCCTGTCGGGTCTGGTGGCGCCGTAATCGAAGCGGACATTGTCGTGAACCCAGTCGCAGACAGCCTGCACTCGCTCCCACCCCAACGGGGTCGTCCCGAAGAGGTCCATGGCCGCGTCAGACAGCATGTCGGAAAGGCAATAGCGGCTGGCCAGCATGTAGATGAAGAGCTCACCGGGAAGGTCCTCGACACGGTGCTGCACCGCTTCCGGGCTGACCTCGTCCAGCGCGGCCGACGTAGTGACCTCTGCGTCGTACCACAGACTCGCCTTTCCCGCTCCGATCACGACCCGCCGGGCGCGGTTGCCGTACACGTCAACGAGGTCGGAGAAGGACGAGTTGGTGGGCTGCACATGCCACGTCTCCCGTTCAACCGTCACGTCGTCGTTCTGGGCGGCGCGCACCAGAACGACGGCGGGCACCGGAAGTGCGGCGTCAAAGCAAAACTCGCAGCCCACCCGAATTCGCACGAGTCCCCGTTCATCCCGGGTGCGCGAGAAGCGTCCTTCTCCATGGCCATGAGCAGCGATCGTGCTCCTCCTCGCTTACGGCGCGCACCGCGGCACGGCCGCACGCCCACAGCGGCCACATTGAAAAGGTTCCGCGAGCAAGCTGTCGAATTTCATGCGTCGCGCGTTCATCTCGGGCACCCTCAGGCAGCGTGCTCAACGTCAAGTACGATAGGCCGCTACCCATCGGTGTCATTGGCCCCGGGTCCAAGACCGCACACCTCCCGTTGGCCACCCGGCATGACGCGGGCGTCCATGGCTGGCGTAAGGAGCCACGACGTGCTCAGAGGCCCGAATGCCGCTGGCTGCGGTCGAGGATACGGCGACCGCTGCGAGACTCACAAACGACCAATTTGCAGAAGATTTCCGGCGTTCTGCATGAGCGTCAGCAAGTCCCACCAGGGGATCTGCACCGTCTTGAAACCCGTCGGTCGGGCAGAAGTGCGGGCGGCTGCCCAGATAGAGCGCGATCACGATGGCCGGTGCCGGCAGCGGAGCTTGGAGCACAGAAAGAGCAATGCTCCTAAGCGCAGTTACTCGTAGGAACCCCATCGATGAAGCGCTCCTAGGCGACCCGACCCATGACCCCACCCATGACCCCACCCGTGCGATCGCTCTTCGGCCTGCGTGCCGGCGTGCTGGGGCTGCGGTACGCAGATGCCTTCCGCTCGCTGCTGTAAGCGACGGATGCCATCGGTGCGCTGGGCGGCCTTCTTAAGAATCGCAGCATCGGCTGCAAGCATGGTTGCCATTAGTCACTCCTTAGGAGTCACGACTTTTCAAGTGCTCGGCTTCGTCGGCCCAAAGCCATGAATGCTCAGCGTCACCCAGTGCGTCGGGCGGTTCGCAGGCTGTTGGTGGCGATGCGTGATCCCGTCACCGACGACGTCAGACGGATGAAGTTGCGGCGTTCCGCCGCGGGCGACGTTGACCACCTGCATGCCGCGGCGGATCGCGACCAGTTCGAAGACATCGAGCTGGCTCTCGGTCCATCCAGGCAGGGCGCGCCTTCGCTCGCCATAGCTCTCAGGGTCCAGAGCAGGACCGCCCAAAAGGCACACGCCCGCCACCCGTGACCACAGAGGCTCGACGCACCGGATGTCAGGCGGCGCAACGACGACCGGCAGCCCATCGGGTACGCGACTACATCCCTGCGTCTGTTGTAGCTGCGCGAGCATCGCGAGCAAGTTCTAACACCGAGCGAAGGCCGCGACCTCCGCCCGGTGGCCAACATCCGACCTGTAGCTTGCGCCTGGGGGCCGGTTTGAAAGGGAATCCTCGAGCGCCATCCGAGGGCGATCAAACGCTCAGGGCCCCGTGGCAACAGAATGAAGATTCGAAGATTCAAATCCGAGAAACGGTCAACGCAGCTTGCATCACGCCCGACTCCGGGAATCGTCGCCGCGTACGGCTTCCTTGGTGATCGTCCGCGGCCGCCTGATCGGACTAGCGGCGCGCCTCACCTGGCCGAGGCTGGCGCGCGCGCAGTTCTCCGACGTCATCAACGTCCCTGCTGACGCAACGGCGGACTCAATGATGCACGCCAGCGCTGGCCTCGAGCTCGGCGTGCGGCTGCGCTTATCGTTGTGTGCCGCGTCGTCGACGCCGGCTACGCTGCCGCTCGCGCGGCTGGTTCCTTCGCGCCTCGGGCAGTCATGCCGCCCCATGCCGTCTAACAAACTTAGCGGATCAGCGCAATCCGTACGAGCGGATTGACTCGGGCGCGTTGCCGCCCGTGTAGCGCATATCCAGCAGAACGCCGCTCCCGGCCGACCAGACCGCCAGCACCTTGTCGGGGATGTTTCCGCTGAGCCGGCGGTGGGAGCGCAGAAGCGCCGAGTTCCGCTTGAGCCGACCGCCCAGGTCGTAGGCGTACGCGTCGACCTGGTTGATGCCCGCTGCGAGCACCACACACCGGTCCTGGAACTGGGCGGCGGCGAGCATCTGCTGGGTGAACGGGTACGTCTCGGCGCGCGGATCCCGGGAGCTGGTCGCAGCGCAGGCAGCGATCGAACGGACCGCGCGCGTGTCGGCGCCGACCAGCCGCCCGCCGCTGTCACAGCTTTGGCGGTAGATGCCGATGTTGGGGGGCGAACGCGATCGGCGGACTGGGTAGCGCTTGCCCGTGGAGCCCACAGGTGACGAGCGCTCGCCTACTTCTCTGCGAGACGCAGACCTGCGGATAGCGGAAGTCGAACTCGTACCGGATGTTTCCGGGGGGCGGCACAAGGTTGTAGTGGCCGTGCGGCTTGTGGTGAGGACGGTGATCGGTCGTTCGGGGCACCGGTGGGGGTAAGTGATCGCAACAGCACGCAGTCGTACGCCAGCGTGTCGGGGATCCCTGTGCTCCAGGTGACGAGGTAGCGCCGGTCGCTCGCGGCGAGCGACGCTTGCCCCAGCGGCGGGGGACACCACGCCTCGAAGATCTTTCGGGGCATCTCGGATGGCCGCCGCGGTCGATCACTCGCGCACCTGCTTGTAGAAGTTGCAGCAGGGCGCTTCGAACGTCCACCTTATCCGCGCGTTAGCTGTTTGGCTAGGTTCGCGGGCTATGGAGGCGCTGGCACCGATCCACCACGACCCGAACCTGATCAGCACGTTCCAGGCGATCGTGCTGGGCGTGCTGCAGGGGGCGACCGAGCTGTTCCCCGTCTCGAGCCTCGGTCACACCGTCCTGGTTCCGACCCTGTTCGGCTGGCACAACATCGTCGCCTGGCAATCGCAACCGGAGTCGCCGTGGCTCGCGTTCGTGGTGATGCTGCACGTCGGCAGCGCGGTGGGGCTGCTGATCTACTTCTGGCACGACTGGGTTGCGGTCATCGGCGCGGGGCTGGGCACGATGCGAAAGCGGCGGATCGAGACGCCGACCGAGCGGTTGGCGTGGCTGATTGTGGCCGCGACGATCCCGGTTGGCATCCTGGGGCTGCTGCTCGAGCACACGGTGCGGGTCGCGCTCGCGAAGCCGCTCGCGGCCTCGGTCTTCCTGGTCGTCAACGGCGTGATCCTGCTCGGCGCCGAGCGGGTGCGGCGCGCTCGGAGGTGCGGGCTCTCGCCGCCCGGGAGGGGATGAAGGCAGACGGAGGGCGCCGGTTGGATACGCTCGAGTTCCGCGAGGCAGGGGTGATCGGCGTCGCCCAGTCATCGGCGCTGATCGCCGGAATCAGCCGAGACGGCGTGTGCATGTCCACCGGCCTCGTTCGGGGACTCGACAACAGTGATGCCGCCCGGTTCGCTTTCCTCTTGGCCACGCCGCCGATCCTCCTGGCCGGGCTGTACAAGCTGGGTGACCTGACCGGTCCCAACGGCAACGGCGGTGTCCGAGGCGCGGCACTGATCGCCGCGGTCGCCGCAACGATAACCGCGGTCGTCACCACTTCCTCGCCCGCTACTTCAAGTCGCGCAATCTCACGCCGTTCGGCGTCTACTGCGTTCGGGTGGATCGTCTGAGCCGGCTCCTCGCTAGCTTGCTAAGCGTTCAGCAAGTATACTACCTCCGACGGATGAACAGAGCGAGCAGCCAACGATCCGTGCCTAGTAGCGAACGAGGAGGCGGATCGTGATGCGCCAAGTGACGTTCTACTTCGACCTTGGATCACCGTTCGCGTACCTCGCCGCGGAGCGAATCCCCACGCTGATCCCAGAACCGATCGAGTGGCAGCCGGTCCTGCTCGGGGGACTGTTCAAGCTGGCCGGCAGGAGCTCCTGGGCGCTCAGAGACCACGAGCGGCGACAGGCTGGCATGACCGAGATTGAGCGCCGCGCTCAGAGCTACGGATTGCCGCCGCTTGGCTGGCCCGACCGGTGGCCGACCGACTACCTGACCGCGATGCGCGCGGCGACGTACGCGTTCACCATCGGCAAAGGGCGCGAATTCACGCTCCAGGCATTTCGCAACGCATTCCGGCACGGCCGCGACATGCGCATCGCTGCGAACGTGCTCCAGGCCGGTGAGCGGGTCGGAATCGACCGTGATCAACTTATCACCGCTACCAGCGGCCCGCTGATCAAGGAAGCGTTGCGGCGCGCGACCGAGGCCGCCTTTCGGCTCGGGGTGTTTGGGGTTCCGACGCTCGCGATCGACGACGAGCTGTTCTGGGGCGACGACCGGCTCGAGGACGCCGCCGCTCATCTGCGCCGCTCAAGCGAGCGGTCTCCCAATGATCGAGACAACCCCGTCCCACGGACTTGAACGGGGCGCTCCCGCTTCGAAAGAGAACGCGGGCGGCGATCTCAAGCTTGGCCGTCCGGCGCCCCGCGACGAAACTCACGGACGCGGAAGTTCCACACCCGAATGGCGAAGTCCTTGATAAACCTGTCGAGTCATGCCGGCAGGCCACGCACGAGCCGCCTACTGTTCTCGATCGGCGCTAGCCACGCTGAGCCGAGTCGCACCAAATCTCGAGGGTAGGCGACAGCCACGACCGGTCGTTGAGCGTTCCCGCCTTGATGACCGCGAGCTCGGGCTGCTCGGCCAACAGCGTGAATTCACGAGGCGAATGCAGCAGCTCCCGCCGACCCACGCTTGGCCGACGCTCGTGAGCAAGAGCTGACACGACACAGGCTGCCGGGCCGGCGTCGCCCGCAGGCTCGCGCTTTGCCACCAATCCGACGGTGCGCTCAGTCGGTCGAATAGGTGTCCTTCGCCATCGCAAACCGACGGTCTCGACGTTCGCTCTCGCTCGGGACGAGCTGCGGCTGCCCCACCGCCCCGCCCGGCGCGCTTCTCCTTCGCGACGTAGCGAAAGCTCGCCAGCGCCGATTTCGGTGGCCGCTGGATGTCCCTTTGGAACGGGAGCACGCGCGCTCCGGCGGGGGGTCGGTGGCTGCCGCTCGGGCAGACGGGAGCAGCACTCCGGGCGTGTGCGCGGCATCCCGCACCGCACGTTGTTCGCTGAGCGTTTTCGTTCGGACGCCCGGCAGTGCGCGGCGCGCTTCCGGCGCGAGCTCGCCGTCCGCGGCCGTCGGCGCTGTGTCTGGTCTCAGGCGGCGAGTCGCCGGCGGGCTTTCTGGACGGTCGGTAGCGCCGCCTTGGCCTTCGCGAGCGGACGCGCGCGAAGATCCACGCCCGCGGGCTTGGCCACGATCGTGATCTCCTCGCCCGTCGCCGGGTTCCAGCCCTTACGCGCCTTTTGCGCCGGCTTGACACGCACCGTCAGCTGCACCAAGCCGCCGATCCGCACCTTTGCGCATTCCCGAGCTCCTCGAGCACGACCTCCTCGAGCACCCCGAGCACCCGCTTCGCCTCGGCGCGGCTGATCTCGGCGCGCTCAGCGACGGCGCTCGCGAGCTGTGTCTGGGTCAACGGCAACGGACTCCTCGATCGAACAATGCGGACTCACGAGGGCGTATTGAACCGCGCGCGGCGGACAAGCCATCCGCGTGTCCGCCACTCGCATCGTTCGGCACTGCTGCGCCGTGCTCGTAGCCGGTTCCTCAAACGGCCACGCTCGGCTGCATGGACCCCAAAGAGCGGGACGCGCCGACGCGCCGGGTGTCGCGTCTAGCCTCTGCGCATCCCCCGACGGCATGTGGCTGCCGGCCGCCGTTCGCGGCCACGTCGCGTCCCGACCTGGATACGCTCCCGAACCATGCCGCCGCGTTTCCCCAAGCCCTCAGAGATCTCGGCGGCGCTCGCCGCGCTGGGCGTCTACGCGCAGGTTCCCTCCGAGCGGGAGCTCGCGGAGCACGCGATCGCCGCTGGCGGGGAGCGCGTGCTTGCCGCTGCCTTGGCGAACGCGCTGTATGGCGCGGCGATCGGCTGCGGGATGCTCGCCGAGGGTCACATGCTCGAGCAGGGCGAGAACCGCGCGGAGCGGCTGTCGCTCGAGCGCGCCCAGGCGCTCAAGGCTTCAGGCGCGGAGGGCGCCGGGTTCGTCGGCGCGATGCACTGGCAAGCGGCCCACATCGCCGGGCCGCTGCGGGCGCTCAAAGGGCGTGAGCAGGCGCCGCTCGGGCAGGCGCTCGCCGCCGCCTCCTGGGCACTGGTGCTGATCCTGCAGGCGATGTGCATGGCCGAGCCGGCGGGCGGCAGAGCCGTCGAGGTGACCGACGCGCTCGCCGAGGCACGCGCCGAGCTGACAGCCGCCGAACGGCACCTGCGCCGGCTTGACGAGCAGACGGCCGACCTCGCCGGCGAGCTCGAGGGCGTGATCGCCGCCGCCGAGGACGCGATGCGCGCGCAAGGCAACGGACACGCCGACCGACTCCTCCAGGGATTCGGCTTCCCGAGGGGTCTGGGAGGCATGTCCTACCGCCTGCACCGCGACGCCCTTGAGGTGATGCAGATGATCACGAACCTGCCCGACGCGATCGACTCGGACTACCCCTGAGGTGGGGCGCAACCTGGGTCTGGATGAGGTCGTCGATCACTTCACCCTCGTCGGCGACGAGCTAGTCCTGCTACGCAACACGTCCGGCGCGACGCGCCTGGGCTTCGCGGCGCTGCTGAAGTTCCTGCTCTGGCGCGGGCGGTTCCCGCGCGCTGCCCACGAGCTGCCGCAGGACGCGGTCGCGCACCTCGCACGTCAGGTCCGCGTGCCCGCCGGCGAGTTGGGGTCGTTCGACTTCGCCGGCCGCAGCGCGCAGCGCTATCGCGGCGAGATCCGCGGGTACACCGGCTTTCGAGAGTGCAGCGTGCTCGACGCGGAGACGTTGGCGGGCTGGCTTCGAGCGGGAGGTGACCGACAGCCTCGCGCAGCTGCTGATCCTGACCGTGCACCGGATAGCCGGCGACGACATTCGGCGCGATGCCTGCGAATAGGTCGGCGGGCAGCCGAGAGCGCGGATCGCCTCGAGCTTTGAGATCTCGACAAGCATCGTGTCCAGGCTCACGTTGCCCGGCGCAGCCTTGATCAAGCTGAGCGCGGCGTCGTCGTCATCGACGGCGATCAGCGCCTCCAAGCGCGCGCGCGAGTGGCGAAACCCCGACGAAGACCTCCCGGCCGACTTCGAGATCCACCGCGCCGAGCACTACGAGAGCCTGCACAAGCCGCTGGACCCTGCCGCGTTCACCGCCGAGCTGCGGCAGGAGATGCGCACCGAGCTCGCCGCCCTCACCGACGCGCTCCCCGGCCTGGACTGGCTGCGGATCACCGACCGTAAGAGCGGCGCGATCAAGCTTACGCCCCTGGATGCGCAGCCCGAGCCGCGGAACCTGCGGCGACTGAAGAGGGCCGCCCGCGACCGCTGGGGGCAGGTGCCGCTGATCGACATGGTCGCCGAAGCTGCCTTGCGGACCGGGATGCTCGGCCATCTCACCGCGGTCGGGACGCGCGAGGGCCTCCAGCGGTCCGTGCTGTGGGAGCGGCTGCTGCTGCTCGCCTACGCCTACGGTGGGCTCTGCGCTTGGCTGCCTGGATGAGCGAGTTCAGACCCTCTAGCAGCCCGTTGGACACGCGCGTGCGATGCCAGCGGATCACGCCCGACCAGTGCGCCTCGAGCATCTCTGCGAACTGCACGAGCGGCTCGAGCTCGCTGGCCTTCGCCTCGGTCACCCACAGCCGGGCGAGCGTGTAACCGCGCAATGCATAACTGCATAAACGGACTGCTCGGATTCACCGTCGCCGCCCTGAATGCATGTGCCTATGGAACCCGGCCGCCGTCGCGAACGAGTCTCGCCCTAGTTGTGACCGGTGCCGGCGCCGACCATGACGTGTGCGACGGGCACATGCAGCTCGCGCCGAAGGCGCTCGAGCTCGCCCTGCTCCTGCCAGGTCTCGCGCTCGCGCGGGTGGGTCACCACCACAACCGCATCGGCCCCGCAGTCGCGCAGCTCATCCTCGATCGCGGTGGTCGGATCGGGATCGCCGACTTCTCCGCGGGCGACGAAGCCGCTCCGGCGGGCCCACGCAAGCGACTGGTCAAGCCGCTGGCGCGCCTCGGCGAGCTCGCCGTCGAAGTCAGACACGGCGTAGTGGAGGTGCGAGGTAAGCACAGGAGCGAGCACATCGAGCTCCAGACGCTCTCCCATGTCCGTGAGCCGTTGGCGCAACTCGTCGCCGGATAAGGCTTGGTTGGCGACGACCAAGACGCGGCGCGTACCAGCCGCGCCGCCGTGCGGGTGAGGCTCGTTCTCGGCGTCCGCGAACGGGGTGCGATGCTCAGGGTTGGGCGCGCGTAAGTAGGCGATGGCGCCGACCACGAGCGCTGCGACGAAGAACCCGACGCCGACCAGCGGCGTCGTCAGCCAGCCCAGCAACACCGACATGGCGATGACCGCGCCACCCGCGAAGACGAACCGCACCGCCTCAGTCTCTGATCTGATTGGCAGACGCATAGTGGACCAGGAGGTTACCCCGCGCGCATTGCCGCGTCATGCGGGAAAACTGCGGCTGCCAGCACCGGCTTTTCGCGGAGCGTGCAAGCGTTGAGGCGTGGGACGTGGCGCTCTTGCCCCTGCTCCGATTCCGGGGCCCACGGAGGCCGAGCGAAGGGAGGCGTCGCTGTCGACTCTCGACGGCAGGCACGAGCGCGACCTTGCTGCGGCAAGGAGTCGAAGCAGCCGCTGCGGCGTTGTGACCGGTGTAGGCGTGCAGCAGGCTGGGCTGCTGGGCCATCGACTGGGCGGCTTCGACCAGCGCCCAGCGTGCCTGCGGCGAGCCTAGCCTTGCTTGGAGATCCGCCCTGAGCGCGCGGGGGTGGAGCCTGACTGGTGGACGCGCGGGTCAAGGCCCAGGTAGGCAACCTGCTCACCACTCACCTCCGATAGCATGTAGTACGTTGGGTGACGGGAGAACGAGTGGGCGAACGACACAGACCCACTCATAGCTGTAGGTGCGGGCCGGCAGCTCAAGCTCTGGTCCAGCGGATAGACCGTCCGCTCGCCCGGGGCGTCGTAGCCTGTCCGCCTGACTATGACCCGCCCGAACACGCTCAGCAGCTGGCGGCTGCGCGTGCGCCTGTAGGCCAGGCGCACAGGCCCCTCAGCTCCGAGGATGATTATCGCCTCCCCCACATCGCCGCCACTGCGGGAGTCGATGTGCGCCTGCAGCTCAAGCCGCGCCAGCTCCCTCGAGCGGCGCTCTGACCCGCGCTCGAGCTCCGAGAACCCGGCGCGGGTCTGGGCGGCCCCCTCCAGGAAGCGCTCCAACTCCCGCAGCGCCTCGATCCCGCTCGCTGGACAGCTCTGTTCGTCCATCGCGGGCGTCCAGTATGATACTGGGCGATGACGGAAAGACGGTCCTCTCTCAAGCAGCTCGAGCGGCGGCTAGAGCGTCTGCGCGCCGACTACGAGGCTGCCAGGGCGAAAGTGGCGGAGGTCGGCTTCACCTGCGAGGGCAGCCTCGTCAGCCGCTACACCACCTGTAACAACCCCAACTGCCGCTGCCAAGACCCCGCACAGCGGCACGGGCCCTACTGGCAGCTGTCCTGGAAGCAGGGCGGCAAGACCGTTTCCAAGATCATCTCCGCCGAGGACGCTGCCCTCTACCAAGAGTGGATCCACAACCGCCGCCGACTCGAAGCCGCGCTTGAGGAGATGCGCGACATCTCCCGCCACGCTGGCGAGGAGATCCTCGCCAGCAAAGACCGGCCTTTCCACGGTCCGCCACGGCCCCGCCGGCGGCGCCGCTCAGCGGACTAGACGCACCCCGACCGCATCAAAGCCCGGGGATATGCCGATATCCCCGGGTTCTGAGCACCACAAAAGGCCCGCCCGCCTCATAGAACCTACAAATTTCCAGCCACTTTCAGCTCGACTCAAAGTAGCCGCACCCAATGCAATCGTTCGCCAACGCCGCGGTTCCGCGCAAACGTCGGACGCGACCTGCGCAGGGCAGATGTCCGGGGCATCAGGAGAGCAGGTTCCGACGTCTGGCACTCGGCACGAGGCACTGAGCCTACGTTGACGTCTTCGCGTCTCAGTCGACGAAGGCTCTACGAACGGCGAGGCGAGGCCACAACAAGGAGAGGGCCGCACGCGGAGGCGACGCTGCTGGCCGGCTGCGCCCACCCGACGGAGGACGGTCGCGAGATACCTGGCAGCGAGAAGAAGGTCCGGTTCGGTGGGATCGCTAGGACCGGGTGCCCGAGCTGCTCGCTTGCCACCGGCGATTCGGATTGAAGGGGGATCGCCGCCACGCCGCCCCGAGGGTCTGGAGAGCTCAGCTCGTTTCGCACGAACGGCTCGGTGGCAGCGATCAGCCCTGCGGCCATCACCAGTCCGGCGGCGTCACGCAGTTGTGTGCCGCCCGCCGCCAGCAGCAGCTCGGCGGTTGCGAGCAGCTTGTCGATCCGCTCGAGCGCCGGTCCGGCCGGACCCGGGTCAGGGTCGCGGCATGCAGCGCGCGCCACGGCTATGAACGGCAGGCTTCGGGCGAAGTCGGGTGGTGGCCCCGCGCCGACCGCGGCGGCGAATGACATCAGCACGTAGGCGTTGATCCGCGCGAGGCGGCCGCTGGTCGGGCGGATCTCGGGCACCCGCGGCGTCCGGGGTTCTGCGAGCGGCCGTCCCTCGAGGACGTCGAGCATCGTTCCACCAACCAGCGCGCGCGTTTCATTCTCGCCGAGCCCGGCGTAAGCGGCGATCCGCAGAGCCGTGTACAGGGCGCCGACCGGCCGCCCGTACGGCACGTCTGAGGCGAACACGATGCGCTCGGCCGGAACACGAGCGAACAGCTCCAGCTGATCGAACACAGCGTCGCATGAGCCCGCCGCGAGCTTATCCCCAGCGTCGCCACAGGCCGCTCGAATCACGACGAATCCAAGTCCCTTGGTGATCGCGTTGCACGAGCTCTTGCCACGAGCCTGGGTCGGGACGTTCGCACGCCCAACCTTCAGGGGACGGCGCGAACCATGCCGCCCGTTCGGTACTAAGCCTCCTCTGACTCCTCCGCGTGCTCGCGCTTGCGCGGCTCATCCGCGTCCAGCGTGTCCTCGGGCTTGTGCTCGGTGCTCTTGTCGTCATGTTCCTGCCGCTCATCGTGATAACGCATCGCGTCGCGGACACGGTCAACTTGAGGAGTGTCTGCTCGGGTGTCGTGTCGTGGCTGGGTCATTCCATCGCTTGTGGTCGGCTGGCTCGCGGTCGAAGCCCGCGGTCGTTCGCCACAGCTTAGGGCCGCTCGGGCGTCTCACCCAGGGAACCTCGAGCGCTCAGGCAACGATCTTGTCCTGGTCGCGGAGCTCGCGGGCCACCGACGACTCGAGACCACGCGCCGCTACAGCCTGCCCTCGGCAGCCGATCGGCAGGCTGCGACGGACGCGGTCGAGATCGAGCAATGACCGAAGCCGCTTAGCGCCAAATTCTGTTCCGGTCCGCCCAAGCCCCGTGCGGAGGAGTGCGGGGATCCGTGCAGGCGACTGCGGGACATCGACACCTCACCGCAGTTGCTGGCGATTCCCTGTCCCAGAATCGCATCCCAAAATCAACGGCGCGGCCGGAGGCGATGTCCGAGGCTTCTGGGACGACGAGCCACGGGGTAGGATGTTGGTGGGCGTGAGCGACTGACTTAAGCGAAGTGCAGACGTCAGGGGCTCATCGTCTGCCGCGCGGCTTTGCCCTTCGAGGGCCTTATTCATGCGGCGCCCCGGTGTCGCGCTCGCGCCCACTCTCCCCTCGAGCGCCGGATGGCGACGACGCCGCGCCTTCGAGCTTGATCTGGGCTCAGGAGGTTGTTGGTACAGAAACTGTTGGTACTTGGTACAGAAACCCATCTAAGCGCGGGCGGCGAGCGCCGCGTTCCAACAGCGATTAGTCGCGACGCGCGGGCGTTGAGCCGCTGCTAATCGGCTCCACCGGCCGCGGGTCGGTGTGTCTGCTTCCGCCGCCGCGACAAATAGGGTTGGTAGTGATGTCGGAGCTGCTGGAGCTGCGCGGGTGGGCGGCTCTCGGCCCGCGCGGTTGACGAGGTGCTGCGCCGGCTGGCGCGCTCCGCGGGCCTTGAGCTGTGCGCGCACGTTTCGCGTCACACGTGGGTGACGAGGCGATGTCAAGGGCGTGATTAGACTCGCGTTCCGGGTGATGACTTGCGGCAGCTGACCGGCCTCGACGCGCAGTTCCTGGCGCTGGAGACACCGCGCCAGTCAGGTCATTTCTCGGGACTCACGATCCTTGACCCGAGCACGAGGCCGAACGGGCGGCTCGAGCTAGCCGATGTGCAGAGCATGATCGCCGAGCGGCTGCCGCTGCTGCCGCCGTTTCGCTGGCGTCTGAAGGAAGTGCCGCTCGGGCTCGATTATCCCTATTGGATCGACGATCCCGACTTCGATCTCGAGTATCACGTGCGGGAGCTGGCGCTGCCGCCGCCGCCCACCGACGCGAAGCTTGCGGAGCAGGTCGCGCGGATCTTCGCGCGTCCGCTCGATCGCGCGCGCCCGCTGTGGGAGCTGTATTTGATCCACGGCCTCAGCGACGGCAATCTTGGGTTGCTGACGAAGGTCCACCACGCGGCCGTCGATGGAATGTCGGGCGCGGAGATCATGGGGGTGCTGCTCGATTTGAGCCCGGAAGGGCGGGAGCCGCCGCCGATCGGCTCGGCGCCGGACCGGGAGCCGGGGGACGGCGAGATGCTCGCGCGGGGACTGCTCGGCGCGCCCCGCTACCTCGAACGCGTGCTGAGGGGCTTTCCCTCGACGCTGCCGAACCTGCAGGACATCCCGATCATTGGGGACGTGCCGGGCGCGAAGACGCTCGGGCGGACAGCCGCCCGGGTCGCGCGTACGATCCGCGGCCGGCCGTCGCGCGTGCTCGAGCGAACCAATCTCAGCCGCCCGCGAACGTCTTTCAACGGTCGCGTCTCACCGCACCGCCGGTTTGCGTTCGGCCAGCTTCCGCTCGACGAGGTCAAAGCGGTCAAGAACGAGTACGGGTTCACGGTCAACGACGTAATCGTCTCGCTGGGCGCCGGCGCGGTGCGACGATGGCTGGTGGAGCACGACGAGCTCCCAGACCGGCCGTTGGTAGCGCTGGTGCCCGTCTCGGTGCGCAGCGAGGAGCAGCGCGGCACCTACGGCAACCGGGTCGGGACCATGAGCGTGCCGCTGTTCACGAACGAGCCGGACCCGGTGCGGCGGCTGCGCGCGACGCACGAGGCGCTACGCGCAGCCAAGGAGCGCCACAACGCGCTGCCGGCGCAATTGCTGCAGGACGCGACCCAGTTCATCCCGCCGGCGGTGTTCGCACGCGCCTCGCGGGTGACGTTCTCGCTGGCCGCGACTCGCACCCCGGTGTGGAACCTCGTCGTCTCGAACGTGCCCGGGCCGCAGTTCCCGCTCTACTGCGTGGGCGCGCGTGTGGAGGCCATCTATCCCGTGTCCGTGATCACTGACGGGATGGGGCTCAACATCACGGTGATGAGCTACTGCGGGCACCTCGACTTCGGGATCGTCGCCGACCGCGAGCAGATCCCCGACGTGTGGAAGCTGATCGGATGGTTGCGGGAGTCGCTCGACGAGCTGCGGCCGGCTGCCGCGGGCGACTAGCGCCAGGCGCACGTTGGCGAGGTCGATCGCGACGGTCTCGGCGATCCGGGCGCCGGCGTAGAACGGGACCAGCGCGAGGGCCTGGTCGCGGGGCGAGGGAAAAGCCTTGACTGCTCGCAGGTAGTGCACGCGTTGCCGAGCGCGCGCCGAGCGGTGGCGGGGACCTCGACCCGCGCCGCCTTGGACGGCCCGAGCCCGCGACGAGTGTAGAGGTCGTCGACGGCGGGGAGCGCGTTGTTGATGGTCGCCGGTTTGCGCTTGAGGGCAGCCTTCAGGTAGGTGTGGTAGTCGGGCACCGCCCAGTCCCGGTCGGCGGCGCTGTCGAGCGGGTCGGTGTCGGTCGATGCGTCCGCGAGCCAGGACAACTGGCGCGCCCCTTGGAGGTGTACGTGCGCAGTCTGCAAGGCGAGGGGAGTAACGGGGTTCTCCTAACCGAGAGACGTGCAATACCTGGCCTCCGTCTACAACCCTGGCCTGGGATCCGGGTTCGGGTAGGAACGGAGCAGAAACCAACGCTACGGCGTTCGCTTTGGCGAACACATCGTCCGCACACGGCGCGATCCCTCTCGTTTCGTGGGAACATCGACCTCGACGTCGTGCTTTCCGTGCTCGCCGGCGCCATCTGCTCAGCGCTCGGCCGACGACTCCCCGGCTACCAGACCGCCACCCCCGACACCCTGCAGCGACGATTCCTCCAGACCGGCGGCACCATCCTCAAAACCAACGACACGATCACCGTCCGCCTCGATCGCCGCGCCTACTCACCCGTCCTCCGCAGCGCCGACCTCCCCGACACCACCGTCCCCTGGTGGGGCGACCGCCGCCTCCACCTCGAATACGCAGAAGGGGGGTCTCTATCTAAATCAGGCCCCGGCAGGCGTCGCCGCGCGCCACGGCCGCGCGGCAAACGCGGGCGTGGGGGAGCGCCGCGGGAGAGCAGGTCGGCGCCCACCCGGGCGCGGGCTGACGATCAGGTCGCGATAGGTGACCGGGTCGGTGACGACGGCCTGCTCAAGCAGCCGGTAGAACAGCAGGCCGCGGCGCCGTGACGTGCTCCGGTTGAAGCGGAATGTGAACTCGTTCAGGTAGGCGTCGAGATGCTCGGGGCTCACTGAGCCCTGGTGGGTGCCGAGCAGCCAGCGCTTGAGCAGGCTCGCGATGCGGTGTACGCCCGGCATCACGACGTGAGCCGGATCGCTCTGCTGGCGCATCACCGTGCGCTCGTGCTCGAAGCCGTGCTGCCCGACAGTCGCGTAGGCAGGCCACCCGTCGGTGTGGACGATCGCTCCGGGCTGCACGACGTCGGTCACGAAGGGGATCAGGCTGTCCTTCGTGACGTCAGCAATGTGCTGCATACGTACGCGTCCGAAGTCCTTTGGATGCTCGATCTCGACGGCGATCGCGACGATCGCCTTGGTCTCGGTCTGCCGGCCCCTGACTCCCTGTTCATCGCCGCCGACATACGTCTCATCGACCTCGACGTGACCGTGAAGACGTTCCCGGCCGGGTCGCACCATCGCCTTGCGGTAGCGGTGCAGCATCGCCCACGCGGTCTGGTAGGAGCCAAGCCCCAACGCCCGCTGCAGACCGAGTGCCGAGACGCCGTACTTCTGGCTGGTCATCAGCCACGCCGCCGCGAACCACACCGTCAACGGACTGCGCGCGTGGTGAAAGATCGTCCCCGCCGTCACCGACGTCTGCCGGCCACACCGCGCGCACTCCCGACGCCCGTTCGCCAACAGCCAGCCATCGTGGCTGACACACAACGGACAACGCCAGCCGTCCCGCCACCGCAGCCAATCCAGATAGTCGCGGCACGCCTCATCGTCCGGGAACCACGCCAGAAGCTCATCGTAGGACGCCGGATAATGCCTGCTCGCGACTGAAAACACCCGTCAAGTCTACCTGATTTAGATAGAGACCCCCTTACGCAGAAAAGTAGGGCCGATCTCGCTGCGCGAAAATCGGCGTTAGCCGAGCCGGCGTGTGGTGCTGCCTGTGGGAGAGCGAGCGCGTCACCTCGATGCCCAAGCACAGCGGCTGCACACCCCGACGTTGTTCGAGATCGGCTTGATGTCCCGCTGGTTCCGCGCCTCGGTCAGGCGCGAGCTTCAGCTGGACGACCTGGTGACGGGGCCGCTATCCGTGGCGACTACGGATGGCGTCCCGCGAATGCATGAGTTAGCGTGGCGGTCAGCCGTTTGCGATCCTCACTCAGCGTTTCGGCGGGTGGAGCGATAGGCGGCGGTGTGGAGCTTGGTTGTCGACCGTCGCACGTGACTCGTGAGCAACTATTGCCCACAGTCGCGTCAACCTTGTGTTGACGCTTCAACCAGAGCTTCAGCGGACCATGACCCGAACAGAACCGAAGTCCCGAGGGGTGGTGATTCCAATGGCGAGTGAGCAAGAGCCGACGAGCGCAGAGGAGCCGAGGAGCGCAGTGGAGCGGGCCGCTGAGCTGTCTGAGGATGTGGTCCAGGCGCTGGACGACGATGCCCGGGCCGCGATCAAGGCGGTAGAGCAGTTCCTGGTCAGCGTCGAGGAGGCGTTGCCACAGGGCGAGGGCATGCGCAGCGCGGAGAAGAAGATCACTGAGTCCGGCCTGAAGATGGCCCAGCAGCTGGTCCACGCGCAGGCCGAGTTCCTGCGCAAGGTGGTAGACAGTGCGGGTAAGTCGCTGGGCACGTCGGTGGGCGAGAAGTAGGACACCGACAATGGAGGAGCGGGCGAGTTCGGGCAGCCGCTCTGGCTGTGCGCGGTCACCGGTTGTACGAACGCGGCCAGCACTCGAGCAGCCCGTTGCCGTCGGCTGGCTGTCCGGCGGAATTGGCCCGTCCACCAGGGACTTCACAAGGAACGCAACAGAAGACTTGAGGGCATCCGCGAGCTACAGCTCGAGCCCGACAACGACCGACACCCACTGGCCCTGCTGAGGGGAGAACACATGCCCACCAAGGAAACAACACGACGACCATCAAGCCGACGGCAGGCGAGCCGCGCGCCTTCCAAGCGGCTCGTCGCGCGTCCCGGCGGCGCGAGCAAGCAGCCCGCGTCGCGACCGGCCGCTGTGGCCGCGCGCGTGCATCCCAAGCGCTCGCGCGCAAAACGCAAGCCAGGGTTCCCCGCGAGCGTCGGCAGGGCGTTCGGCGACCTCACGTCGGGCCTAAAGCGTGAGCTCTCACGAGGCGCTGGGAAGAAGCGCCTGGCCGCGCTCCTAACGGGCGCTGCCGGCGCGCTCGCCGCTACCGCGGCCTTCGTCCGTCGGCGCGGACGTCGAACCGAGCCGCCGGCAACCGAACCCGCGCCGCCGACCACAGCCGCCACCACCCGCCAGCCGGAAAGCGACGGGCAGCCCGCCGGCGACACGACAAGCACGGCGACAACACCCCCGGAGGTCGACGGTTCCTCCTAGCGTTTGCAACGTCGGGTATTAGACGAGCCTCGTGCTGGCAGGTGAAGCTGCGAGGCCAACTCGGGCACCGTTGGGGGCGGCGAGGTGAGCGGTGTTCGTGGTGATGGTCGCGCTCGAAGCCGTGTCGCTACCCGCCTATGCGCTCGTCGGGGGCGGGGCACCCGTAGCCGATGCGATCAACCGGCTCGTGGACGACGCGCGTGAGCGGATCGCGGCGCTGGGCGGCGTCGAGCCGCACGCCGTCTACGGCGTCCCCGCCGAGGAGCTGTCGCTATACAGCGCCTCGATTGACCTGCTGGTTGTCGGCTCGCGCGGGTACGGGCCGGTCGGCCGGCTGGTGCACGGAAGCACTTCCGAGCGGCTGGCGCGCACCGCTCGCTGCCCGCTGCTGGTGCTCGCGCGGTCCACCCGCACCACCGAGGTGACGGACGCGTCCAATGGTGAACTACGCGGCCCGTGAGATCTGAGCGGTCATGCACCGGCGAGCGGGTGGGCCGGCGCCACGCAGGCTTCCGCAGTCAGCTTCCGGGTTTGCCCGTAAGGGGGGTCTCTATCTAAATCAGGCCCCGGCAGGCGTCGCCGCGCGCCACGGCCGCGCGGCAAACGCGGGCGTGGGGGAGCGCCGCGGGAGAGCAGGTCGGCGCCCACCCGGGCGCGGGCTGACGATCAGGTCGCGATAGGTGACCGGGTCGGTGACGACGGCCTGCTCAAGCAGCCGGTAGAACAGCAGGCCGCGGCGCCGTGACGTGCTCCGGTTGAAGCGGAATGTGAACTCGTTCAGGTAGGCGTCGAGATGCTCGGGGCTCACTGAGCCCTGGTGGGTGCCGAGCAGCCAGCGCTTGAGCAGGCTCGCGATGCGGTGTACGCCCGGCATCACGACGTGAGCCGGATCGCTCTGCTGGCGCATCACCGTGCGCTCGTGCTCGAAGCCGTGCTGCCCGACAGTCGCGTAGGCAGGCCACCCGTCGGTGTGGACGATCGCTCCGGGCTGCACGACGTCGGTCACGAAGGGGATCAGGCTGTCCTTCGTGACGTCAGCAATGTGCTGCATACGTACGCGTCCGAAGTCCTTTGGATGCTCGATCTCGACGGCGATCGCGACGATCGCCTTGGTCTCGGTCTGCCGGCCCCTGACTCCCTGTTCATCGCCGCCGACATACGTCTCATCGACCTCGACGTGACCGTGAAGACGTTCCCGGCCGGGTCGCACCATCGCCTTGCGGTAGCGGTGCAGCATCGCCCACGCGGTCTGGTAGGAGCCAAGCCCCAACGCCCGCTGCAGACCGAGTGCCGAGACGCCGTACTTCTGGCTGGTCATCAGCCACGCCGCCGCGAACCACACCGTCAACGGACTGCGCGCGTGGTGAAAGATCGTCCCCGCCGTCACCGACGTCTGCCGGCCACACCGCGCGCACTCCCGACGCCCGTTCGCCAACAGCCAGCCATCGTGGCTGACACACAACGGACAACGCCAGCCGTCCCGCCACCGCAGCCAATCCAGATAGTCGCGGCACGCCTCATCGTCCGGGAACCACGCCAGAAGCTCATCGTAGGACGCCGGATAATGCCTGCTCGCGACTGAAAACACCCGTCAAGTCTACCTGATTTAGATAGAGACCCCCTTTGCCCGTAAATGGGGTGGGAGACCTCGAGCGCTATCAGGCCCAGTCGGTCATCAACCGATGGTCAGGGTTTTCGCGCATGCGACCAGGTGGGAAGCCCCGATGGCCGTCGATCGGCGCGAGTCTAGGTCTAGGGTCCGTATAGACGTCGGCGTGATGCCGGCCGATATCGATGCAATCCGGAGACTGTTATGAGCACGCAATCGATCACGTCGGGAGAGGCAATGCACGCGCTGCGCGGCTTCACCGAGCTAGGGAAGGCGGACGTCGACTTCGCGGGCGGCAAGGGCGCGAACCTCGGCGAGCTGACGCGTCGGTGCCGACCGCGATTCCGAGCTCGTCGCAGAGGTCTTCGACGAGCGCGACCCCGCGGTCGCCGACTACGTTGCCCGGCGCCGAAACTCGCTCCTAGCGCGCTAATCCACCAGCCGGCGCGCGGGAGCTACCGACTTGAAGCAGCCACGGCTCAGCCCTTGACGACGCCGAGAGGCACCAGCTGCGCGACGCGTGCCGCCAGCCCGGCGCGCTCGACGACCGCGACGACCCGCTCGACGTCCTTGTAGGCGAACGGCGCCTCCTCGGCGAGGCCGCGGTTGGACGGGCAGCGCACGACGATTCCCTGCGCCTCGAGCCGACGGCGTAGCTCCGCGCCGGTGACCTCCCGTCGCGCGCCGGTGCGGCTCATCCGGCGCCCGGCGCCGTGGCAGGTGGTGCCGAAGGATCGCTCCATCGCCCCCTCGCGGCCGGCGAGCACGAAGCTGCTGGTCCCCATGCTGCCTGGGATGAACACCGGCTGGCCCACCTCGCGATAGGCGCGCGGGATCTCGGTGGAGCCGGGCGGGAAGGCGCGGGTCGCTCCCTTGCGGTGCACGCACACCATTCGGCCGTGGTGGCGCTCTAGTTTGGCGACGTTGTGCGCGACGTCGTAGATCTGGTGTGTGCCCTCGGCGACCTGCGGCCCGAGGATTCGCGCGACCGACTCTCGCACGCGGTGGGCGAGCACCGCGCGGTTGCACCATGCGAAGTTCGCCGCGCAGACCATCGCGGCCAGGTAGCGCTGCCCCTCCGGAGAGCTCAGCGGTGCACAAGCAAGCTGGCGGTCCGGAAGCGTGATCCGGTAACGGGCTAGTACCGCGTCCATCAGGCGCACATAGTCGGTGCACACCTGATGTCCGAATCCCCGCGAACCAGAGTGGATCAGCACCGTCACCTGATCATTGCGAAGGCCAAAGCTCTCGGCTGTTTGCGGATCGAGGATTCTCGCCACGCGCTGAAGCTCGAGGAAGTGGTTGCCCGAGCCCAGGGTGCCGAGCTGATTGGACCCGCGCACCCGCGCACGTTCGGACACCGCCGCGGGATCGGCGCCGGGCAGGCACCCCTCCGACTCAGTGTGCTCGATGTCCCCTTCGCTCCCGATTCCGTGCGCAGTCAGCAGGACCATCGGTCCCTGCAGGAGCACGCCGTCAAACGCCGCGCCGGTCAGCTTCAGCGCGCCGCCGTGCCCGGCCCCGACCGGCACGCGCCGGGAGATCTCGTGCACGAGCGCCTCGGTGCGACCGCCTAGCGCCGCGACTGTCAGCGGTAGCGCGAGCAGCCTCACGCCGCAGTTGATGTCGTAGCCCACGCCGCCCGGGGACACGACCCCATCCGGCAGCTCGGTCGCGGCCACCCCACCCACGGGAAAGCCGTAGCCCTGATGGATGTCGGGCATCGCTAGCGCTGCGCCGGAGATTCCCGGCAGCGTCGCGACGTTCTGCAGCTGTTCGAGCGAGCGATCAGCGGCGATCTGCCCAATCAGCTCGCGGTCGGCGAACACTCGCGCCGGGACACGCATGTCCGCACGCGCTCCTGCCGGCAGCTCCCACACCACCTCATTGACCTGGCGAAACCCGCGAACACCGGCCTGCGCAAGCTCAGACATCTAGAACCACCCTCGCACGGAAACCGGATTGAGTGCGTTCAAACCCGAGCCGATGGTAGGTCGCGCCCTTCACCAGATGTCTCGGGTTCCCGCAATGGCAGTGCACCGTCGCAACAAGGGCGCGATCGGACAACTCAATCGGTCCCACCTCCTCAGGCACGAGATGCTCGGCCTCGACGAGATACACGAGCTCATTGAGCCACTCCACCAGGAGCACTGCGCGCTGCCGACCGTCAACCGTGACCTTTCGAGAGACACCACCGGAGCTCCGCTCATCGCCGAGGAGCTCAGCGAACGCATGCAGCGCCTCGACGAAGACGGCCTCCTCGGTTGGTGCCTCGATTTCCATCTCCATCTCGGCCGTGTGCTCGACCCACCGGTAGGCCATCTCAGGGCGTCACTGTGACGTGGCCGGCGAGGCGCTCGATCTCGTCTCGCGTTCCCGTCCCGAGACCGCGCCGCGTAACGTTCAGCGCGCCGGCGGCCATCCCGAGGCGAAGCGCATCGATCATGCTCATCCCACGCGCGAGGCCGACGCCGGTGGCGGCAAACATCGAATCGCCGGCCCCGCTTTGGTCGAGCGCGTCAAACACCGGAGGGACAAGCTCGATCTGCGCCGGGCTCGCGCCACCGTCGATCAGCACGGCAGGCGTCGAGCCACGAGAGACGAGAACGCGACGCGCACCGGCTGCATGCAGCCGGCGCGCGCCCGCGACGACCTCCTCGGTGGCGTTGCTGGCCGCATAATGCTCCCTGACGAGCTCCTCCTCGCTTAGTCTTAGCAACGCGACGCCGCCCTCGACCGTTCCTTGCAGCGGCGGGCCGGTCAGGTCGGCGATCACGACCTTCCTGTTCGTGCCCAGGTCTCTGACGAGCCGGCGAAAGAAGTTAGCGTCGACGACGTCACCGGGTTGACAGCCGGTCACCATCGTCACGTCGGCGTCGAGCCCAGCGGCAAGCGCCATCCCGTACAGCTCATCCGCCGCGTGCCGTGCCAGCGGCCTGCTGTCCACGCTGACAATCTCGACGCGCTGGCCGCTGCGACGGTCGTGAACGTAGACCCCGTTCGGGGTCCCGGCGTCGGCCGCTCTCAGCGTCAACGGCTCGGCCTCGATCAAACCTCGCAGCACGCGACCAGACTCGCCGCCCAGCGCGCAGCAGAGCGTCACCTCCGCGCCGAGCGTCGCGGCGAGTCGCGCGACCCAGAAGCCCTGTCCACCGGCGTGCACATGCACCTCGGGGCGATCCACCCCCGGCTCGATCGTGACGGTAAACAGCGGCGAGGGTGAAAACACCGCGACGCGGCCACCCGACCGCTGCTTCGGCCACATGGACCGAAGCTTTGCGCGGGCTCGGCAAGCACGCGACGCGCGCCTCACATCGCCTCCACGATGATGCGCCGGACCCGCTCCACCAGCGACGGCACTGACGCGAGCGTGTACCGAGAATCGGCGCTGTGCGGCGAGCCGTCGTAGTCGAACACCACGCCGCCGGCCTCGCGCACGAGCAGCAAGCCTGCGGTCACATCCCACGGCAGGTTCGACAGCATCATCGTCGCGTTCAGCCGCCCCGCGGCCAGCCACGCAAGGTCGAGCGCCGCCGACCCGAGCATCCGGACCCGCAGGCTCTCGCGCGCCAGCCGTCCAAGCACGGCCAGATGCACGCGGTTCTCCTCCGCGGACCCGACACCGACCTTGAAGTCCGCAACCCCGACGATCGCCTCGCGCAACCCCGCAACCTCCGCCACCGAGATCCGGATGCCGTTCAGGTAGGCGCCGCCACCACGGCGGGCGATGAACCGCTCACCCAGGAGCGGCGCGTCGACGATTCCCAGCACCGGCTGCCCGCCCAAGACCAGCGACAGCGAGATCGAGCACAGCGGGCTGTCGCGCGCGAAATTGATCGTGCCGTCGATCGGATCAAGCACCCACCGCGTCTCCCCGAGCTGCGTCCCGCCGCCCTCCTCCTCGCCCAGGAAGGGGATCTCCGGCGTAACCTCCCCCAGCGAGGCCTTGATCTCGGACTCGATCCGCAGATCGACGTCGGTCGCGAAGTCACGGTCGCCCTTGCCGATCAACGCACCGATGTGAGAGCGGCCCTGGCGCAGCGTCCGCGCGCCGATGTCGACCGCATGCTCGGCGGCGAGCAGCAGTCTGGCCGAGCCGGAATCTTCGGCCGCCACGAAGCGCCCGTCGCGGTCGGAACAAGGACCAACCCTTTCGCTCATTGCGCGACCCGAAGCTGGGCTGGTGCCCGCCGGCTCGACCTGCATGTGTCCGGTGCCACAGCGCGGACGTACTCGGCACGCTGCGCCGTTGACAACGCCTCAAGGCACGCTCCGCACACGTGACACATGGAAAGATCCTCACCCGTGCGGCCCAGCGACGCATCGGGACAGAGCGCGACCCGCGGTGCGGGCGACTACGGATCGCGAGGACCTCGGGCTTCCCGCACAGCGGGGTGCGGGCTACTGCCGATGACGCACGGGCCAGGCGGAGCTAGCTTCGGCCCTAATCTCTCGATGGGAAAGGAGCTCGCGATGTCGATGTTGTTTCGGGCGAGAACCAGTGACCCTCCGCAGGCCGCCGACGATGCCGACAAGGTTCTCGATCATTGGGAGCCTGACAGTCCCTATCTGACCGACGGGATGAACCTCTACCGGTACGTGGGCGGCGTCCCCAGCGGCACAGGCGAGATAGTCGCGCTCGAGAACTGCCAGTCGCTCAAGATCGTGCTGTTTGACCTCGACGAGTTGCGTGCGCTGGGGCTGCGCGCTGTCGACCGGCCTACGCACGAGTCGGGAATCCGCTGATCACACTAGCCCCGGAGCCCCGGGACGCCGGCGATCTTCCAGGTCGTGCCCGCGTTCTCGAGTGCGACCTGCTGGGGCTGGAATTGAGTGCCGTCGACGATCCCTGCCGTCGCGCGGGCGCCGTTGACCCCGACCTCTCGATCGGAGCGTCCTTGAGCGCACCGAGGAGCTGCGCACCGGCCACCGCACGGACGAGTCCGACCGCGTCCTCGCAGGACGGTCGGGTCGCGACGAAGCCCTTCGCCCCCTTGATGACGAGCGCGATCAGCTGCCTCTGCCCGCCGGCGGTGAGCAGCGCGCCTGCTGCCTGCCCGACGCCGGCAGCCTGTACGCCGAGGTACGAATGCAGCACCTCAGTGACCAGTGCTGATCGGACGGCTATGGCTTCCGCCGCACCCGCCGACCGCCACGGCCGCAAGCATGCAGGCGGCCACGCTGGCTCCGCGGCGCCTCACCTCGTGCAAGACGATCATGCCGGTGGCGGCGGAGCCTGGACGACGCCGTCCTCGATCGGCAGCCCGGCGTCGAGCCATGCGCGCATGCCGCCCTCCGCGGCGCAGTCGGTGATTCCGGCCGAGCGCAGCACCTCCATCGCCGCCATCGCCTTTCGACCGCTGCCGGACACGAAGACGACCGGTCGCTCGCGGTCAAGCGTTGCGAGCTCGCTAGGCAGCTCGCCGAGTGGGATCGCAGGCGCCCCCAGGATGCGAGGCAAATCGATCTCGTCGCGCCCGCGGAGGTCGATCATCTGGGCGCGGCCGTCCTGCAGGACCGCCCAAGCCGTCCACGGTGACAGCAGCGACTCGTCCATCGCCCGCGACCGCACACCTGCTCACCGGCCCGCCATCGGCATTTCCCCACGTCTTCAACCGCGAAGAGACCGCAGTTCGCCCAGCGTCTCAGGATCCGTAGTTCCTGCGCGCCAAAGCGAGGGATCGGCACGGATGCCTCGCGGACAGCGCGGGTCTAGCGTAGTCCAGTAGGTCGCCGCCGCATAAGGCGGCGTACCC
This sequence comes from uncultured Solirubrobacterales bacterium, assembly GCA_963806475.1. Lineage (GTDB taxonomy): Bacteria > Actinomycetota > Thermoleophilia > Solirubrobacterales > Solirubrobacteraceae > Palsa-465. The sequence goes on along the minus strand of CAWDYK010000028.1, from coordinate 25,585 downwards.
GGAAAGCATCGGCTGGCCGGAGGTGCGCGACGAGCGTCGTGATGATCAGCGCGATCAAGGCGGACATCGGCGGCTACGTCGGCCACTCACCCGTTCATCCTGATCTCCTCGCGGGGCGCACCGACAAGTCGCTGACGCGGTCGCCCACGGGCTGTTGGTCGAGGGCAGCGTGAACTCGTGCGGCGATGACATCAACCTGGTGATGACCCACCCTCGGGGAAACCAAGATGAACCGGTCGCGTCGAGGTCGACCTCGCGGCTGTCGCTGATCGCAGGGCGCTACGTCGGCAAGGACGACCCGATCATGCTCGTCCGCTACCAGAGCGGGCTGCCGGCGGTCGGCGAGGTGCTCGAGCCGTTCGCCAGCCCCCACTACGTGGCCGGGTGGATGCGCGGCTCGCACAACGGCCCGCTGATGCCGTGCGCACTCGACGACGCCCACTCGGCGCGGTTCGACGTTCCGCGGCGCGTGGTGGGGATGGGGTTCCAGCTCGCAGATGGTCAGCTCGTCGGCCCGCGCGACATGCTCGGCGAAATCTCGTTTGACCGCGCGCGAGCGCAGGCGCTCGAGATGGCCGACTACATGCGGCGGATGGGGCCGTTCGAGCCCGGGCGTTTGCCGATGGAGGACATGGAACACACCACGATGCCGCAGGTTGCCGATCGGATGCACGAGCGCTGGGAGCCGATCGAGCAACCGGCCCCGATCCGCGCGTAGCGGTGGAGCGGATGGCCGGACCCCTTGGCGATCCCTGTGCTCCGCCTCGACCGAGGGCACGCGCCCTGGGCGACCGGCCACCGCGTGCAGCCACCGCGCCGATCGTCCTGGTGATGCGTGGGTATGAGCGGTTCGTCTCCGGCCGCGGCGGCGGCTCGTTTGCGCGGGCATCGGTCGGGCGGTTCCCGAACGGCGAACTCCATCTCGAACTGCCCGAGTGTATGGACGGGCGCCGCTGCGTCCTCGTCGGGTCGATCTCCCCGCCGGCGGGCAACCTTGAGCGGCTGACGCTCGTCGCCCACGCGCTGCGCCGGGCCGGCGCCGAGCGGGTCACGGCCGTGCTCCCGTACCTCGCCTACGCGCGGCAGGATCGCGCCGCGCGTGCGGAGAGCCTCGGCCTAGCGTGGGTCGGCCAGCTGCTGCGGGCCAGCGGGGTCGGCGAGGTGGTGTGCGTGGACGTCCACAGCGAGCAGGCGGCGGAAGTGCTCGGGCTATCGCTCACGGCAGCGGCTCGAGCCGTCACAGCCCCCGCAACCGCCAGGTCGCCCGTGCGTTCAACGAGCGTCGGCTCGGGACGCTGCTGCTCGACCTGCTGACGGTCGGGGAGGAGCTGCACCGGGCGAACGTGTTCGACCTCGGCCTGCTCGCCGAGCGGCTCGTCGAGGCGACCCGCTGGGCGCAGAAGGAGCCCCAGACCGCCGGAGTGCGGGTCGGCTACTTCGGCGCCAGCACCGGCGCCGGCGCGGCGCTGTCGGCAGCCGCGGAACTCGGCAATCAGATCGGCGCCGTCGTCTCACGCGGCGGTCGGCCGGACCTGGCCGCCGCGCGGCTGCCAGACGTGAGCGCGCCGGTGCTGCTGATCGTGGGCGGCCACGACGAGATCGCGCTGGTGCTCAACCGCGACGCGCGGACCCTGCTGCGAGCGCCCTCCGAGCTCGCGATCGTGCCGGGAGCAACGCACCTGTTCGAGGAGCCGGGAGCGCTGGAGGAGGTCTCGCGGCTCGCCGGCGAGTGGTTCGAGCGCTACCTCGCGCGCGGGGAGACAAGCACATAACCGTAACGCGGTCCTCGTCCTCAGCTCACGCAGCGCGAGCACGGCTCGTGCGTCGGACCCTGACGCGCCGCGGCGCGAGCGCGTTCGAGCTCGTTGAGTGGTGCGAGCGATCCGTGTAGATCACGGAGCGAGACGGGGGTGTGGTGTTCGCCTGCGCTGACGTCGAGGCTCCGATCAGCTGGTCGAACCTCGCGGTCGCCGTGGTCGCCCGGCGCTACTTCGCCCGCGATCCCGGAGCGCTCGGTGCGCGCGCTCATCGACCGCGTGGTTGGGGCGATCGCCGGCTGGGCCCAGGAGGAGGGCCTCGTCGCGGATTCGGAGTAGCGCGAGGCGATTCGCCACGAGCTGATCGCGCGGGTGCTCACCCAGCGGGGCCACGTTCGCAACGCGTGTGTGGCTGAACGCCGGGCCCTAGGAGCGGCCGTTGACCTCGGCGTGCTTCATCCTCGATACCACTGACTCGATCCCGGCATTGCTTGAGTCGAACACCCGCGAGGGGCTGATCTTCCAGCAGGGCGGCGGCGCTGGCATCAACCTCTCGCGCATCCGCTCCTCGCGCGAGCCGATCTCGCGAGGCGGCCTGGCGAGCGGGCCGGTGTCGTTCAATGCGCGCGACCGACGCGTGGGCCGTGACGATCCGCGCCCGTGGCCGGGCGCGCCGGGGCGCGAAGATGGTCGTGTTCGACGCGCTCGCACCCCGACATCCTCGTCCGAGAGCGGCAGCAGGGTGCGCCCGGGGCGGCGCTCAATCGTGGCTGCTCAGCATGGAAAGGGGAAGCGCGGACATCGACGCGATTCGTGGCCCGTGTGTCCGATACCGGTCGTCCTCGAGTGGGCAGTCAGCTCCTACTGCATGGCTCCTTTGGTGGCCGAGCAGGAGCGCGGTTGACGACCCGCCGGACACACGCGATCAAATCTCGAGCCCGAGGTCGGCTCCAGCTTCGTCGGCTCGAACCGGAAGCGGCGGGCCCGTCCCGTGGCCGGTTCGTAGCTGTCCCTCGTCGTCCATAGGGGCTGTGTCGCCCGGGCGGGGGTGGCGTCCCTTTGGCGCTGTAAATTCGCCGTGGCTTGGGTTCCCAGTGACAGCCATTAGCGATGCGCTGCGCGACCTTGGATGCGCATGGCACCACGCGTCGACCCCACGGACGGCAGGACTCGCCGGGCGGCGCCGACGGTCCGCCGTGACCGGTCCGGGAGCGGCAGCCGCGACGGGGGCGCCAGCTCCAGCGTGGCGGCTGCTTCGGGCCACGAGCAGCGACGTCGTCGACGGCCGCCGGGCGGTTGCAATGGTGGCAACGCAGAGGTCAGCGCGGACCACCCGCCGCGCCTGCTCATGGGCGGCAGCGCAAGTGCGGCGTGGCAGTCGATGACGATTGCTCTGCGCCGAGCGACCACCGGGTTGTGCCTGCGCCGGCCCTGATGCTCCGCCTCGGGAAGCGGGAGTCCGCTCGCGGACGGCGCGTCTGACGACCGCTCCAGCCCGCGCGGCTTATGCATCGCCCGGCCGATCCAACAGTCAGGCGCTGGCCACGAGATGATTCCAGCTCGTCCACACCGGCAGCGACGCGGTCACCTGCGTGGGTGGCTGCTCGTCCACGAGAGCGACGGCACGGTGCGTTTGCTGGCGCGCGGCGACTGGGACGCCCGCAAGCGATTGGGCGCTTTCTGCTCGCCTCCGGCTGAGCGCAAGTCTCGGTACCGCCGCGCGCGACGCTGCCCAGATTGCTCAGATGCAGCAGCGGCGCGGAGAGTGGTGCAACTCGATCGACCCACCACTGTGTCTGAGGGCGGCTTAGGCTTGTGTGTTACGCCGAACGCGGCTGTTCTGGCTTGCCGTACTTTGCGGAGACGACGCGGGAGACGCTGAGATGTCTGGCGTGCGGCTCAGCGGGGTGGGAGACTCGTTCATCCCTCGACGAAGGAGTCAGGTGTCAGATGAGCGAGTTCGAGAGTCCTCAGCCTCAGGATGCGGAGAGCGAAGCGGGTGATCGGCCAGCGAAGGTTCCTCTGACCGCTCGGCTGTTACCGGACTTCCGAAGTTGGTAGGCACGTCTTGAAGCGGAAAACCCGCGTGTGACGCGGGTTTTCGGGGGTTTGTGCGCTTGTGCGGCGTGTGCCTACGGTTGCTTGGGCGGGGCGGGGGTGATGTCGCCGAATCGTGGTGGCTCTGGGACGCCGAGCGCCTTGAGCAGGTGGCGTTGGTGATCGGTGAGCTCGGTGCGTTGGGTGAACTCGCCGTCGGGCGAGCGGAAGCGCCCGAGTTTGATGCGGCCGAGCTCGTCGCCGATCGTGCGCCAGGTGTCACTGGTGCGGATCTCGGCGACGCGGACGATGACCAGAGCGAGGAAGCAGATCAGGACATGGGAGCGGATGCGGTCTTCCTTGCGGTGAAAGACGGGGCGCATCAGTAGCGTGCCTTTGAGGTCCTTGAAGCCGCGTTCGGCCTCGAGCAGGTTCTTGTAGCCCAGCGCGACGTCCTCGGGGGTGAGCGTGTCGTCTGAGGTGCTGATCAGGTACTTGCCGTCGAGTCTGGCCTCGTCGCGGATCTTGGCGCGGTCGATCATCAGCCGGCCGGTCTTGGTCTGGCGCAGGTAGCGGCCCATGCTGCGATGCGCGCGCAGCTTGCAGGCGGCCTTCTCATGCGCGGTGCCGCGGGTCTGCTCGAGCTTGGCGAGCTCGGCTTCCAGGCGCGCGATCGTCTGCTCGCGCCGGGTGCGGTCGCGGTCGGCCTCGCGCGGGTTGCGCGCCACGACGAACCGCTGGCGCGCCTGCGCCGTCGCCGACGATCACCTCCTTGACGGTCATGTTCTCAGCGACGGTGTGGTAGCGGCCTTGGCGCTTGAGCGCGAGCCTGGCCTCCGCGGTCCCGGAGCGCAGCTTCATCCCGGCGATGTAGTGCCCGCCCGCGCGCTGCAGGTAGCGCAGGTTCTCGGTGGCTTGAGAAGCCACAGTCGACGACCCACACGCAGCGCCCCAGCTTCCAGCCGCCGAGATCGCCCTTGACGGACTCGATCACCGTCTGGTCTGAGGTGTTCCCCGGCCACACTACTCGATCCGTGACGCGCGCAGCACCGGGTATGCGGCGGCGACGATCAACCGGCGGCTGGTGGCGATCGCCGGGCTGTTCGAGTATCGGGCGATGCGCTGCCCGGAAGCGGTCAACCCGGTGCCGCGCGGCTCCGAGCGTCGGCGCGTGAGCGGCGCTGAGCGGGGCGGACTGCTCGGCCATCTGGCGCGGCCCAAGCCCTCCTCGAGGCTGCGGGTACGGGAGCCGAAGAGGCTGCCGCGTGGCCTGGCGGCGGAGGAGGTCAGGACGCTGCTTGAGAGCTTTCGCTCGTTCCGGGATCGCGCGATCGCGGGGCTGATGCTGTACTCCGGGCTTCGCTCGGCCGAAGTGTTGTCGGTGTGCACGGAGGACGTCGATATCGCCCGCGGCTGGGTGCGGGTGTGCGGCAAGGGCGGCCGCGAGCGCCGGGTGCCGGTCGACCGCGAAGTCGCCGGGCTGATCCAGAGCTATCTTTTGGTCGAGCGCCCGGAGACCGAGGAGCGGGCGCTGTTCGTGGTCGGGAAGGGACCGCACCGCGGCAGGCCGCTGAGCCCGGCGGGGCTGCGGGCGGTGTTCCGCTACCACCGCGCCCGGTCAGGCGCGCCGCGCGCGCATCCGCACGCGCTGCGTCACACGTTCGGGACCGCGCTGGCCGAGGCCGGCATCGATCTGCCGGTGATCCAAGAGCTGCTCGGCCATGACCACATCGACTCGTCGATCCGCTATGTCCACCTCGCGCCGGCGCACGTGCGCGCCGCCTTCGATGCCGCCCGCGAGGTCCAGCGCGCCCAGGGCTGAGCCCGCCTCGCCGCTGCGCGCGATCGCCGGCCGCGATGCGCTGCTGGGCGCCTACCGGGCGTGGCTGGCCGGTCGTGGACGCGGCTGCCGCTCGTTCAGCGACGGGGCACGAGCGTTCCTGGATCGCTGGCATGAGCCGCAGACGTTCGCCTCAGAGCCGCTTGATGTCCAGCTCGCGTGCGATCAGCACGTCCGCCCGTTCATCACGTTCCTGCTGCTCACAGGCCGGCTGCGGCCCGGCTACGACTACCTGGCGCACCGCAAGTTCGCCAGCCTGACAAAGCTGGCCGCCGGCAGCAGGCTGGAGGGCGATCTGGCGGGCTTTCAGCAGGCCGCGTCAGAGCTTGGGTTCTCCGAGCATGTCCGCACGCGCGCGGCCGAGCGGGTGCTCTGCCGGCTTCTGATCCAGACCGGCCGCGGGATGCGCGAGCTGTCAGTCGAGGATCTGCGCGAGCTCGAGGCCGCGTTCCGCGCCCGGGCGGAGGCGAAGGAGGTCAGCCCGGATAACGATCTCGGGTTCGTGCACGCCGCATGGGCGGTGCTCTACCACCTGCGGATCGTGACGGTCACGCCGCCGAACCGCCGTCGCGGCGACCACGCCGACACATCACACCACTTCGGGGGCGTGCCGACCTGGCTGGCAGGGCGGCTGCTGACATACACCGAGCTGCTGCGGGGCACCCACCGCCGCTCGACGATTCATGGGATCGCGATCCGCCTGGCGCACTTCGGGCGTTTTCTCGTCGACTGCGACCCGGAGCTGGAAGCGCTCGCCGGCCTGGAGCGCCAGCGCCACATCGAGCCGTACCTGAACGCGGTCGCCTCAGCCACGGCGCAGAGCACCGATCGCGTGATCTCGGTCGGCGAGCAGCGAAACCGGATCATCACTCTCGGCCGCTTCCTGGCCGACATCTGCGAGTGGGGATGGCCCGACGCACCCCAGCGACGGCTCGTGTTCCCGCGCGATGTCCCGCGCGCGCCGCGACCGCTGCCACGGTACCTGCCGCCCGACCAGGACCGGCGGCTGCAGGAGGCGCTCGGAGCCTCGCCCAAGCGGCTGTTCGCGGACGCGCTACTGCTGGCGCGCGCCTGCGGTCTGCGGGTCGGTGAGCTCGTAGATCTTGAGCTTGAGCTTGACCGCGAGCACGGCCGGGCTGCCCCACGTGACCCCGCACCAGATGCGCCACACCTACGCGACCGCGCTGGTCAACGCCGGCTGCTCGGTGCAATCGCTGATGGAGCTACTCGGCCACGTCTCGGCGGCGATGAGCCTGCGCTACGGCAAGCTGTTCAACTCGACCGTCCGCGCCGACTACGAGCGCGCGCTCGCGCAGGCCAAGGCGCAGATCGGCCAGCCGCTCACCGCAGCCGCGCCGCTGCCGCTGGCCGAGATCACCGGCCAGAGCGACTGGCGCCAAGCACCGCTGATCAAGGCCAGGCTCGCGGGCGGCTACTGCGTGCGCACCGCTGCCCAGGGCGTCTGCCCCTACACCAACGTCTGCGAGCACTGCCCCAACCTCCGCACCGACGCCGCGTTCCTACCAGTGCTCTCAGCGCAGCGCAACGACGCCGAGCTGCTCGCCGAGGACGCCGAGCAGCGCGGCTGGGGCGAGGAGGCCGAGCGCCACCGCCGCCTGATCGCCCGCCTGGAGCAGCTGATCGACCAGACCCAGGCCGAGGACGCGTGAACGACGATCCTGCCCGCCAGCTGAAGGCTGTTCGCACCGCGTGCGCCGAGCTGCAGCGCGCCGGGGAGCGCATCACCTTCCCCAAGATCGCAGAGCGCACCGGGATCAGCCGCGCCACCCTCTACCGCCAACGCCAGCTACGCGAGCTGATCGACCAGCACCGCCACCCGACCGGCGAGACGCTCACGCTGACCGCGCTCGCCGCCCAGGTCGACCAACTCCAGCAGACCCTCGAGGCGCTCGCCGCCAAGGTCCGCCGCCACGAAGAACAACTCCGCGCAGCCGGCTCTACACAAACGCGAACGACAACGCCGGCTCGTCGCTGAACTCGTCGCCGACGTCGTCGCTGGGCTCGTCGTCGCTCAGATTGGCCGGATAATCGAAGAAGATGATGTCGACCTCGAGTTGAGCAGGTTCGCGACCGAGAAGAAGACCGCCTCCTGCACGCGCTCTGAGCACTCAAGCAGGAAGTCCATCGCGCTGTACAGGCCGTCGTCGGTGACAGCTCGCCGACACGCCGGGCAGCACGACCTCCCTGGGCGCCCAGCGCGTCGCCTCGAGCTTGGACGCCGGCGCGATCGTGCGCTGGCAGACCATCGCGAACACCTCGCGCTCGACCTCGCGCCGGTAGCGGCGCGAGCCCGCGACCCGCGCCAGCGCGCGGCCGATCCCCAGCTCTGACCACAGCGCCCCCACGACGTGCGGGCGGCCCTGCTCGCGCGCCTCCAGGAAGTCAAACCCCGCCGGCGCGCCGGCTGCCAGCGCCGCCTCGGGCTCCAAGAACCGCGAGATCGACGCCACCAGCCGCGCCAGCGCTTCACGGTCGACCTCGTCCTCGCGCCCGAACGTGTGGATCACCCGCGCGACCGGCACGCCACGCTCGTTGCGCTCGTTGTGCGCCAGCTGCAGGTAGCGAACGACATCGCCACCCTTGTTGCGCCGCTGCGTCACCCGCAGATACACCGTGCCTACAGCATAAGCAGATCAACAACCTATAAATCAAGAGCTACCCTTAACGGAAAAGGGACCGTCACTATCCTCAAAGCAATCATTCTGGCTGGCTTGATTCTCGCGAAGCTCCCTCTTGCTGCTACAGCCGTCCCCGGAAGGCCGAAGCGCAAAGCTCGGCGCATACGGTTATCGGGATCGGGGATCAGTACTTCCGACTCCGCGAGCCGGACGTTCGTCGTGCTTGCGACTGGCGACGTCGCACGTCTCGGGTGCCTTACACTGAAAGCTCAGGGGACCTTTGCGGCTGCGGATTCGATCCTCTCCTTCACCGGCGCGGCTACGCTCGTTGCCGACAATGGGGACGAGCTGACCGGCACGTTCGACGGTACATCTACGCCGCTCTCAGGTGAAGGGGACGCGACGTTCCTCCTCACGATAACCGGCGGCAGCGGGCGTTTCCAGACTGCGAGCGGGACGATGAACGTGATAGCGCATAGCGCGCTCACGTCAACCCACGGAACGCTGTTGGTGTACACCAACCAGTTCACCGGTAGCGGGACGCTCAGCTATTAGCCAATCCAGTCAGACGCGAAGGGGATTCTCTTATGGGTGCCCCTTCGCGTCGTGGCGGGGTTAGCGCCATTCGGGCACCTGACGCAGCAAGGGAAAGCGGCTTGAGGTAAGACCGGCGGCTCGCTTTGCCGGCCGCGTGCGGCGCCGGCTATCGCGGCGATGTTCGGGGCGGAATCGCGAGATCCAGCGTTTCTTTCTCAGCCCACCACGTCGAGAAACATGCAGGAGCGCCGTTGATCGGCTTGGCGCGAGTCGTCTGACTGGCGCGTTGCTTTCGATGGAGGCGTGGCCTGGGGGAAGGAAGATGCCGCGACGCTGCGTTGGCCCGATGCCCGCTCGTGTGACGGCGGCCATGGAATCTCCCCATAGGCGGCCATCGAAAGTCCCCACTGACGGCCACCAGATCTCCCCATGGGTGGCCATCGGATCTCCTCACGAGGGTCCTGTCCTGAGCGGCCTGTAGCTCGGAGCGATTCGGGCTGAAAGAGGGCGACCGGCCCGTCCGCGGTGACGTTGCGCTGGGCGACCTGCGCAACCATGGGATCGAGCGCGATGGCGACACCGCGGCCTACAGCTGGATCGGTGGCCTCATCCTCGACATCCTCGGACGCCTCCCACGCCCTGGGGAACGCGTGAGCATCACGGAGTACTCGATCAAGGTCGAAGCCGTCCGCGAGAACCGCATCGATCTCGTACGGATATCACGAGCGTCGACATCGCGGAATAGGCACGGCAAGCCCTAACTTTCGAATGCTCCGGACTATGACTCGTCCCTGTGCGGTGTGTCGAAGCGACAAACCTGCTGCGGCTGGCGGCTGGAGGGGCCGGAGGCTGCCATCTCCGGTGAGTGCTCAACTGTGGTGAGCGGAGGTCCCGCAGAGCGCGGAGCAGGAAACCGGCAGCGACCGACGGACCCGTGACGGGCGGCTGCCGGTGAGCCGGCATCGATGCGATCGGCGGCGTCGAATCGCAGGTCAGTGGGTCTGCGAGCAAAATGGGAGTTGGCGGGTCGCGGGTGGAGGATGAGACCATCGGTGGCCGGCGCTCATCTCGCCGACGGGTGACGGAGCCGTTCGGTGCCCGTGCGGTGAAAGCGCACGTTGTGGCGGCGGACCCGGTTTCGAGCTCGGGGCTCTACGTTGACAGTTCCCGACCAGGTCCGCTAGGCCGCGGCCGTGCGGTTTCGGCGCCTTTGGAGCGCAGGTGCGCGACGCGCTCGTCCGCGACGCAGGCGAGCGCGTCGACGGCGCTGTCGTAGACCCTACTGACGGTCCCGCGGTCAAACCCTAACGGCGGGCGAGGACGCCGATCACGGATGTCATCAGCCTGGGGCATCAATTATCACCAGCGAGGCTGCGGAGTGGATCCCGCCGGACGGTGGCGGGCCTCCCTGGCGTGATGCGGCCGCGGTGGCGACGTCGCTGGGGTAGGTGCGCCGTGCGCGGGCGAGGACGATGCCGGCGGCGGCGAGCATCGAGAGCATGATCAGGAAGGCGATCTGGAGTCCTCGCGCGGTGCTGGGGGAGATGAGGCCCGGGTGGGTGCCAGGTGGGGTCTCGACCGGTGCGATTCCCGCGATCACGTCCGCGAGCCCGCCGAATGCGAGCGGTGCCACGGCCTGGGTGACGGAGCGCAGGAACGTGCGCGTGCTTTCGGCTCGACCCCAGAGTCCGGCGGGCATGATGTCGAGCCTGGCCGCGTCCAGCGGCGGGTTGGCGGCGGAGATGAGCGCCATGCCGCCGACGTCGAACCACACTGCCGGTGTGAAGTGGGTCTCGATGATGCCGAGGAACAGCAGCAGCACCGCGCCGAGGTAGCAGCACGCCGGGACCCAGATGCGCGCAGCGAGAAGGCCGTGGCGCAGCATCAGATCAGTCACTTGGCCGCTGAGCAGGGTCCCGATCAGCCCGCCCACGACCAGCAGCGCCAATCCCAATTGAGAGGTGGCCTGGTCGACGTGGTAGTGGCCGCGCACGATCAGCAGCGCGAAGGTTTGGATCCCGGCGAAGAAGAAGTAGCCGAGCGAGGAGCCGATGATCAGCAGCACGTTCGTCGGGATCGAGAGGATGTAGCGGATCGCGCGCACGAGCCCGAGCGTCTGTGGGTCCTCGGTCAGCACGAGCCGCAGATTGGGCTGGGCGCCGTGGCGCAGGGCCGTGGCTCGAGCGAGCTCATCCGGACGCCGCTCGGGCTCGTCGGGCTCCTGCTGCACATCGCGCTGCACGTGCTCGGCGGAGGTCGCTGCCGTCAGGTCGGTGGCTCCCGGCTCAAGCCGGCTCTGGCCGCCTCGCTGAGGTTCGGGCACGGTGCGCCAGAGCGTACGCGCGAGGAAGAACCCGGGGATAGCGAGCAGCACGAACGCCGCCCTCCAACTGATGATGCTTGCGACCGCGCCGCTGAGCATGAAGCCGACGGCGGTGCCGATCGCCTCACCGGCGAGGATATAGGACCAGATGCGCCCTCGCTCCCGCGCCGGGAAGTAGTCGCCCGTCAGCGACGCGATCGCTGGTCCCGCGGTCGCCGTGACGGCGCCGAGCGCTAGGCGCGAGAGGAGCAGGCTCGAGTAGCTGCCCGCGACCGCGCTCGCCAGGGAGGCGATGCTCCACAGGACGATGCTGATCGACAGCAGCGGCACGGGACCGTCAAGCAGCCGGTGGACCGATGCAATCACTGTCACCTCGGCCGGATACCAGGCCGTGCACCGGCGCCCCGGGAGGTAGGTCGAGCCGAGTCGCTTGGCCACGACCCCCTCGAGGCCGAGCTCCTCGACCCGCGCGAACACCTCCTCGGTCCTGCCCTCGGGTCGTCGGCGCGCAGGCACACCAGTTCGCCGTCGACCGTCACGCGGTGCTTGGCGAGCGCGCCGGGGATGGATGCCAGCTCGGGGAACTCCTGCGAGCACTCGCGTCCGTTCCGGGTGCGGAGCGAGACCGAGCGGCCGTCGTAGCGAAGCTGCGCACGGCACCCGTCCCACTTGACCTCGAGCGTCCATGCCTCGCCATCGGGCACGTCGCCCGCGGTGAGCAGCATCGGCGGAACGAACGTCGGCTGCTGCTCGCGGTAGTGCACGGGCACGGAGCCTGGCGGTCCGCCCGCACGGGAACGGCTGCAAACCACTAAAGCTTCATCCGCCGCCCAGGCCCGAGATTCGTTTCGTTGGTCGGGCAGGGATTTTGCACGCCTGGTCGCGTAACGAGCGGGCGCGTATCTTGGCGCGATGCGTAATCGCGTCAACGCGGCGATCGACACCCAACTCGCGGACCTGATCGTTGTGCTGGCCCGGCGAAGGTGGCCAGCTCTGCGACTGATGCCGGCGGGCTGGATCCGGCTAGCGGTGACGCCGGCAGCGATAAGGCTCCGCCGCGGACTCTCAACCGCTGTCTTGCTCCTGGGCGCGTCAACGGGCCTGATCGTTGCGGTCCTCGCGATCCTGATCTAGCGATCCACGCCGCCTAGACCTTCGGAATTTCTCCGAGCCAGACCCGCGGACCGCGGGGATCGCGCTCTCTCGCTGACCCGCAGGGGGAGGGCGTCGCCCTCGAGATAGCCGAGACGACTTCCATCCATCGGCTCGCTAGCCGGTGAACCACGACCGCGTCCCGCTCGCCGGGGCGCGGACAGCCACACCAACAACAACGGCCGCCCGGCGTCGCGAGCGTGCGTCACGTAACCGAGCCCACGACGCACCGAGGCCCTGCCCGCCTGAGCGCTGAGCACGGACAGCTTGCCCTCCACCGCTGACTGGACCCGGCCATCGTGCGGATCGGCGTGGACTTACCGGTCCCGCTCGGCCCGAACAGGCCCGTGACTCGTCCCGCCGGGACCGCGGCCGTGACGCTCCGCAGAACCGCTCGGCCGCCAGGATGCACTGTCAACTCCTCGATCTCGACGGCGGCACCGGTCATCGCGGGCGCGCTACGCCCAGCGTGCGACGTCAAAATGACCGTGTCATCCCCAACGGCGTCGAGATCGAGCGTCTGCTCGAGCGGGAACCGGAGAACCCTCGATGCGCATGCCTCCGAGGAGATCGAGCAGGGATGCGTGGCGATCACCGGTGACGGCGTGGAGGTCAGGGTCCGTCGCTACGGCACTCAGGCGTTCCTGACGATCAAGCCGGGCGGCGAACGTGAGCGGATCGAAGAGGAGATCGAGATCGACGAGCGGCGGTTTCGCTCGCTGTGTGCGCTGACGGAGGGCAGACGGCTACAGAAGACGCGCTACCGGATCCCCGATGATGCCGGGTCAACGATCGAGCTCGATGTCTATCACGGACGGCTCGACGGCCTCATCACGGCAGAGATCGAGTTCGACTCGGCGGAGGCGGCCGCGGGGTTTCGCCCGCCGGCTTGGCTTGGCGCGAGATCACGGATGACTCCGGTTACAAGAACAAGCGGCTGGCCACGCACGGACTGCGGTCCCGAAGCTCCGGTCGCGGTAAGTGAGAGCGACCTAGCCGAAGCGGGCCCGCGGATCTCGGAGCGAACTCGGCCGGACTCGGCTAGGACGTCCGCGCTGGCTGATCCAGCCCAGCGATGCCCAGCTCGACGAGATCAAGCAGGTCGTCTGCAATCCACCATCCGCCACCAGCCGCGAGCTGATCGTTTCCGGCGCCGGCTGGACCGAGCTGCAACGTCAGCAGCCGGTCCGGGACACGACCGCCGCGCGCCGCGCCAGATCGACGTGATCGCCGACGTCGGGCTGAAGCGCGCGCTCGACGACGCACATCGGGTGCGCTGAATCGCGCAGCTCGCGGCTCGGGGCCGCCCGCGACTTGGAACGTGGCGCGTGGTTGGCTGCGCCCGCAGGGAGTCGTGTCAGCCATAGAGTCAGCTCATGGATGCCGGGCTCGTAGTCGCGATCGTACTCGCGGTCGCTTTCGTGGTCACCAACGGGTTTCACGACGCCGCCAACTCGATTGCTGCACTGGTCGCGACCCGTACAGCGAGCCCGCTTCAGGCGATCGTGCTCGCATCGGCATTCAATCTGTTGGGCCCGCTGCTCCTCGGCGCGGCGGTTGCGAACACGATCGGCGGGATCGTCAGCGTGGCGCCAGCGGCGGCCGATCAGGTGATTGGTGCCGGGCTGGCCGCGGCGGTGGCCTGGAACCTCGCAACGTGGAGCCGTGGTCTGCCATCGAGCTCGGCACAGGCGCTTGTCGGCGGTCTGGTAGGGGCGGCCCTGGCGGAGGGCGGCGTCCACGCTGTCAACTGGGGCGGGCTCGAGGGAGGGCATCCGGTGGGTGTTTTCGGCACCTTGATCTCGCTGGCCATCTCGCCGCCGCTGGGCGCGCTCGGTGCGCTGCTGGTGATCCGCGCTCTGAGGCGGCTGGGGCGCAGAGCGACGCGCCGCTGGGGCACGCCGGTTCGTGGCGGGCAGTGGGCGACTGCTGCGGCGCTGTCCTTCAGCCACGGCGCCAACGACGCTCAGAAGGCGGTGGGCGTGATCGCGGCGCTGCTCCTCGCGAGCGGGCGGATTAGCACGCTGGCGGCTCCGACGTGGGTCACCGTCGTGTGTGCGGCGGCACTGACCGCGGGCACGGCCTTGGGCGGATGGCGGATCATTCGGACGGTGGGCCGTGGCATTTACCGCTTCCAGCGGATCGAGGGTCTGGCGTCCACGGGCGCGTCGGCCGGTGTGATCTTCGCGGCTTCGTTGGTGGGGGCGCCGACGTCCACCTCTCAGGTGGTGGCGTCCTCGGTAGTTGGCGTCGGAGGTGGCCGGTCGCGCTGGCGCCACGTTCACTGGGAGGTCGTCCGCCAGATTGGCGTCGCGTGGCTGATCACGCTGCCGAGTACCGGGATGCTGGCCGCTGTCGTGTTCGAGCTCTGGCAGTGGCTGACATGAGCCGCGCGCGATGGTTCCTGCCGGAGACCCCGGATGTGCTTGGGCTGCTGCGCGCGCAGGTCGCGGTGACGATCGAGGGCGTGGACGCGTTCGCGACGTGGGCGCGTGGCGACGCGTCGGCCGCGGAGGTGGTGCGCGACGCGGAGCAGCGCGGCGACGCCGCCAAGCGCGCGCTGCTGGGCGCGCTGCGCGCGGCGTTCGTGACCCCGCTGGAGCCCGAGGACGTGTTCGCGCTCTCTCGTGGCGTCGACTGGATCCTCGACTACGCCCGGGATCTGGTCTCCGAGTCGGAGGCGATGGCCTGCGCTCCCGACGCGGTCATCGCGGAGATGGCGCAATTACTCGGGGAGGCGGTGCGCCTCATCGACCAAGCCCTCGCCCACCTCGGCACCGACGACGACGCCGCCACCGCAGCCGCCGATGCCGCGATCAAGGCCGAGCGAATGCTCGAGCATGCTTACTACCGTGGTATGGGCACCCTGCTCGAGGTCCAGAACAGAAGCGAGCGGATCGCCAGGCGAGAGCTCTACCGCCGCTGCGTCCGGATCGGGGAGATGGTGATCGACGTCGCCGAGCGCGTCGTCTATGCCGTCGTGAAGCAGAGTTGAATGATTGCGATGCAAACCAGCAGCTGGCCCGGCGGTCCGGCCCGCAGCTCACCTCTGGGCACTGGCTTTCTTGCCCCTCCTCGGCCCTCAGATCAGGGGCGACCGCAGGGACCAAACGGCCGGTGGCAGTGGCTCTTGATCGCGACCTGAGCGCGTGGCCTCCTCGTCTGACGGCGCGAGCTTAGGACGCACAGACGCTGCCACTTGGGTTCGGGTTGGATGTCGAGGCTCTCATCCTCGACGGAACCGCGCACATGGCGGGTTACCCGCTGCTCTCAGCGGTGCTCCCACAATATGCGACGCGGCTGGCCGCCGGCGAGACCCACTGGGCGCAGTGCTGCCCGCTTGAATGCGGCTGCGCCCCGCCGTCCGAGACGCTTCTCAGTTACAAGGTCGAGCCTCCCGGGAGGGCGTCGGTTCGGTAGCGGCGGCAACACCACGCCGAGTGGTAACCCCGTCGGCGTGACTGGAATTGGGCGAGGAGCAGGTGGGGTGGGCGGTGCTGCGTGAGTCCTGCTCGGTTCCGCTTGCGGACATTACGCGATCGCGGCTACGCCAGTGAACGCAAGAACGCGGCGACGCTGCGCTGGGTGCGGCTCGAGGCGTCCGTCAAGGCTTGCGACGCCCGCCGGAGCACGCCGTCGCCTATCTCGACGCGGTCCACCTCGCCGGCTGCGAGCCCCCGGATGCATCGCCGGGGTGGAGAGGTGTCGGGAGCGGGTGACCTGGCCGTCACATCGGGCGAGCCCGGGCGATGATCGGCGCGAGCACCTCCTCGATCGTGGGCTCGCCGAGCTCCTCTAGCTCATAGCTCGCCTGGCGGATCGGGTGCCGGCAGCGGATCAGGCGGCCCAGATCGACCGGGGTGCCGGCCACCACCACATCGCAGTCGATCCGGTCGATCGTCGCCTCGAGCTCATGCAGCTGTTGCGCGGAGTAGCCCATCGCCGGAAGCACGGGGCCGATGTGCGGGTAGCGACGCAGCGTCTCGGCGATCGAGCCCACCGCCCATCGGCGAGGATCGACCTGGATCCGGGGGCCGCCCCGTTGCGCAGCGACCGTTCCCGCGCCGGACGGCATGCCGCCATGGGTGATCGTCGGCCCATCCTCGACCACCAGCACAGTCTTGCCAGCGAGCGACGGCCCATCCGCCAGTGATACCCGAGAGGCCGCACGAACGACGACCGCGCTCGGATTGGTAGCGGCCACGTCCGCCATCAGCTCACGCAGCTGCTCGGCGGACGCGCTGTTGATCTTGTTTACGAGCACGACGTCGGCCATCAGCAGGTTCGTCTCGCCCGGGTGGTAGGCGAGCAATTGGCCGGAACGTAGCGGATCGAGCACCACGATCAGCAAGTCGGGGCGGATGAACGAGAAATCGTTGTTGCCCCCGTCCCAGACGATCGCGTCGGCCTCCGCCTCCGCGGCCTCGAGGATCGCGCCGTAGTCGACACCGGCGTACATGACCAGCCCCGCCTGGACCACCCGTTCGTACTCCTCGCGCTCCTCGATCGTCGGATTCGAGCGGTCGATGTCGGCCATGCTCTCGAACCGCTGTACTCGCATCGCGTCCAGGTCGTGGTATGGCATCGGATGACGGACCACCGCGACCCCCAGACCGGTATTGCGCAGAATCTGACCCACCCGCCTGCTCGTCGGGCTCTTGCCTGCGCCCGTACGCACCGCGCACACCGCGACCACCGGCTTGCTGCTCTGTAGCATCGTGGAGCCCGGGCCGAGAATCGTGAAGTCGGCACCGGCTGCCAGCACGCGCGAGGCGCGGTGCATCACGTACTCGTGGGGAACGTCGGAGTAAGCGAAAACCACCTCGTCGACCGACTGCCGGCGGACAAGCGCGGGAAGTTCCTCCTCGTCCAGCACCGGAATCCCGTCCGGGTACCGTGCGCCGGCGAGCGACGCGGGGTACACGCGACCCGCGATACCCGGGATCTGCGTCGCGGTGAACGCCACCACCTCCACATTCGGGTCCTCACGGTAGAAGACGTTGAAGTTGTGAAAGTCGCGCCCGCCGGCGCCCATGATGATCAGCCTGCGCACACGCCGTCCAATCCGGGACCACGATCACAGGCCGACAGCCAGGGCACAGACGATAGATCTCGGGCTCGATGGTCACCACCCGTGCTCCAAGCCAATAAGTCGTGCGGGTCGTCGTCGCACTCGGCGGCAATGCGCTCGCTGCGTCGAGGTCAGGCCACCGACGCCGCGACCCAACGCGCGAACGTCGCGACGGCCGTCGCGGCGATCGCTGAGCTCGCCCGTGACCACGAGGTCGTCGTCACCCACGGAAACGGGCCCCAAGTCGGCCTGCTCGCCCTGCAGAGTGAGACGCTGCACGAAGTGGCACCGTATCCGCTCGACGTGCTCGGTGCCGAGAGTGAGGGCCTGGTCGGCTACCTGCTCGAGCAGCAGCTGATCAACGAGCTCCCTGGGCGCCCCGTCGCAACCCTCCTCACGCAGGTCATCGTCGACGCCGACGATCCCGCGTTCGCGAACCCGACCAAGCCGATCGGTCCCGTCTACGACCAGCACACCGCCACCCGCCTAGCGGCCGAGCGCGGCTGGTCAATCGCCCCCGACGGCGAACACTACCGTCGCGTTGTCGCATCGCCCGAGCCGCGCTCCATCGTCGAGCTGGCCGCGCTCCAGCTGCTCGTACGCTCCGGCGTGCTCGTCGTCTGCGTCGGCGGCGGTGGGATCCCAGTCGTGGTCGACGAGCGCCACCGGCTGCGCGGCGTAGAAGCCGTCATCGATAAGGACCTGTCCGCCGCTCTTCTGGCCAGGCAGCTCGAAGCAGACGCGCTCCTGATGCTCACCGACGTCCCCTACGCGGAGGCGGGCTGGCGGACACCACGCGCGCGACCGCTCCCGCACGTGACGCCAGCCGAGCTGCGAGCAATCCGCTTCGCGGCCGGATCGATGGCGCCGAAGGTCGAAGCGGCCTGCCGCTTCGTCGAAGCAACTCGCGGCACCGCCGCTATCGGCGCGCTCCGCGACGCCAGCGCGCTACTCCGAGGCGACCGCGGCACCCAGGTCACCGCCGACGACACCCGCCGCGCCCCCGATGACCCACCCGCAGGCAATTCGTAGCCAGCATCACGAATGACTTCGACCCTCTCCGCTCCGCACCCGCATTGCGCTGTTGGCGCTCCGTCGCCATCGCGAGCATGCGCGCCGCTGCGGCCAGACCTCTCCCTCTGGTGCAATAGGGGGCGCTAGCCGAGCAGAATGCAGACGCGCTCGGGCGTCGGCGTGACGGCCATGCTCTCGGGTCACCACGGGCACTTGGCCAGCACCGAGTTGGCCAGAGTCGCGGATCGCGAGCGGGATCCGGAACTACTGCGAGAGACTCGTCGATTGCTAGGTCTCTCAGTTCGGCGGAACGATGGAGCGCATCTGGGTGACCGTGACCGACGATGACGGCGAGCTGCCGGGGCGATTTTGTGATCACCAGCCGGGAGGTGGAAGTGATGACGCCCACGGGTCGCGCGACGAAGGGGATACAGCAAGAGCTCCTGGTGCAGTCGTGGATCGGGGAGCACGTTCTCCCTCAGGTCCCAATGACTAGTTCCAACCGAGACGGGTCGCCAAGCCGTCTGCGCAGCCATGAGCCGCAGACCGCGGGCTCCACGGCTGACGGCAGCACGGCAGATCCGAGAGAAGCTCCGATCCGGGCAATACCAGGACGGCATGTCCCCCCCTCCCCAGCGCGCGTTCGGCGGGGTGCGACCGCTCGCTCGAGCGACGGCGCGCGGTCGCGGTGGCGCGGCGCCTCCACTAGGCCGAGGCACTGTCGGTCGTCCAGATCGCCGCCCGACTGTCCAAAACGAGACTCGGCCGAGTGAGGTACGGAGAGCGCGCGGACCGTGAAGGCGACCAGGCTTCGAGGCTCCCCGGCGGCACGTGGAGCTGGCAATGCTCGAGCCGTCTACAGCGATCTCGGATCACCTCGGCCGTCACGGTGTTGAGGAGGATGTTGATCGGACATCGGGCGTCCCGCTGGAACCACCAGCGGCGGAGCTGAGGCAGGCCACCGATCACCAGCGAACTTTCGCGCCGACGCGACCGCCCCTCTCCGGGTGTCCCACCGCTTGCGCCGGTACCAGAAACCGAAGTCGCACGTCGCCGTCGTAACGGGTGCGAGTTCGGTCGAGCGTGTTGCTGGCGGCACGGCGCCCGGGCTGGATCAGTCGGGCTGCTCCGCGCTTGCGCCCGCGTGCTCGTGCGCACGCTGTAGCAGTTCGTGGATTTCGCGGTGCAGGCGCATGTGTGCAGGTTCGGGTCGACGAGCACTGCTTCCAGCATCCTTGGAAGCTGATGGTCGTGCGCTGCGGCCGTCCGTTCGTGACGCTCGCGTCCATCGGAGCCGTATAGGTCCTCGTGCGTTCCCCGAAGGAGCTCGGTGATCTCATTGGAAATGTGCATGCGCGTGTCGGTGTGGAGGCTTGGGTCGACGAGCGCGGCCGACACCCAGAGCTCGAAGCCACGGCGCGAGAGGAGTCCGGATTCCGCCACCAGGGCCCGGCAGGCCTCGAGCTCGCGTGCCGTGCGCACGTACGGCAGCATCACGTGGAAGTTGGCGTGTCCGGCGTCCCACACTCGTCGTACTGCCTTGAGCTCCAGCCGGAACACCTCGGGCTCGTGCGTGAAGCGCAGCGCGCCGCGATACCCGATCATCGGGTTTGACTCCTCTGGCTCGAACTGTTCTCCGCCGTCCGGGCCGCGAACTCGGTGGTGCGGAAGTCGATCGGCCGGTAGGTCACGGGGCGCGGGGCGAAGCCCGCCGCGAACGTCACGAGCGCATCGGACATGCGCCGGACGAACTCGCCGGAGCGGCCCTGCTCGATGAGCAGTCGCGGGTGCCTGCCATCGAGCGCCTCGATGACCATCAGCTCGGCGTAGCAGGCCGACACCTTCAACCTCGAGCGCCGCAGCGCGCTCGACCTGCGACGGCTCGGAAAGGTTGACAAGAAGCTTTGTGCCGGTGGCCGGCGGGGTGGCGGCGCGGGCGAGCGGCACAAAGGCGTGAGCAACGGCCCCGTCGCCGCTGGGGGCCATCCCGGGAAGGATGACACCGTGAGTGGCGTCGACCGTGACGAGCTCCGCGTCACGGAGCGTGCGCGCCGCCTCGCCGGTGCCAACGACGCAAGGGACGCCAAGCTCGCGGGACACGATCGCGGCATGGCAGGTCATCCCGCCAGAGTCAGTCACGATCGCCGCCGCGCGTCGCATCAGCGGCACCCAGTCCGGCGAGGTCATGTGCGTCACCAGCACGTCTCCGTCGCTAAAACGGCCAGCGTCCGCGAGTGCCTTGATGACCCGCACCGGCCCACTGGCGCTGCCGGGTGCCGCGCCGAGGCCGTGAAGCAGCGGAGCCGCCGCGCCCCCCGTCGGTCGCAGGCCCCGGCGCGATTTGGCGAGCGCCGGTGCCCGCCGAGGTGACCGGACGAGCATCCACACGTGACCCGCGGCATCGAATGCCCACTCGGTTGCGGCGCTCGGTAGTGACGTTCGATCTGCACGGCTAGATCGGCGAGCTGACGCACTTCGGCGTCGTCGAGCATCGGCCGCATCGACTGCTCCACCGACAGCTGGCGGCGGCTCGTCCCGCCACCGTCGACCGGCTCGATCGCCAATTCCTTGGAGCGCACCTCGCGCGTGGCGATCGCCATCGTCTCTTTCTCCACCACGCAGCGGTCGGGCGAAACACTGCCCGACACGACCGACTCTCCCAGCCCAAATGAGCCTTCGATCACGACCCGATCGGCCCGTCCCGTGGAAGGGTCGATCGTGAACATCAGGCCGGCGCGCGTTGAGGCCACCTGACGCTGCACCACCACCGCTATGTCCATCTCCGCCTGGGAGAAGCCGCGCTTGGACCGTAGAACACCGTGCGACCGCCAAACAGCGAGGCCCAGCAGCGTCGCACCGCATCAACGAGCGCGTCGCTGCCGCGCACATTGAGAAGCGTCTCGTTCATCCCCCGCGAACGAAGCAGACTCGGTGTCCTCTGCCGTTGCCGAGGAGCGAACCGCAACGGCCACCGAGTGATCATCGCCGGTCAGCTCGTCATATGCGTCGCGGATCGCAGACTCAAGCCACCCTGGCAGAGGTTCCGCGAGAACCATCTCCCGCACCCGAGTCGACGCCTCTACGAGCGCCGCTGGGTCCTCCCATCAAGCTCCCGCAGGCCGGCGGCAATCCGGTCACGCAGACCCCGTGCCTCGCAAAACGCCACATATGCCGGCGCGCCAATCACGAAGCCGGGCGGGACCGGCAAACCAGCGCGCGTCAGCTCGCCGAGATTTGCGCCCTTGCCACCGGCGAAGTCCACGTCCCCCTTGCCGAGCTCAGCGAAGCGGCGCACCGCGTGCACGGCCTCTCCAGACGTGGTCGACGTTGCACTCATGACAGTCTCTCCTGATCGCGATCAACTGGATCAGCAGCACCCAACGCTCGCAGCAACGACGCTAGACCCGAAGCGTTCTGGCGACATCGGAACTGTCTACGGACCGCGAGTCCGCGACACAAACTGAAACCAGGGAAACCATGCCGAGGTGCTCAAGAGCGACCATCTTGCAGCGCTGCTCGGCAAGAACTCTCAGCGCTTCACGGCGTGCCCAGCTTTGCGCGAGCGACAGCTCAAGCAAGCATCGCAATTGACCGGCTCGGACGCAGGAGCCGCCGGACTGGCCCGGTTGCCGCGGCTCCGTTAGTGAGCCGTCCGACGACGCGCCGTCCGAGTCGGCGCCGTCGCTCGGCGCGGGCCTGCAGGCCTTGTGGGTGCCGCCGAGGTAAGATCCTGCTGAAGTCGGTCGAGATCCCGCTGGATCGCCCGGCGCATCTTCGCCAGGTCCGACGGCGTCGCGCAACAGCCTGCTGACGTCGCGGCGCAGACCGCGCACTCCCGGGTCCGACGCTGCCGTCAATCGAAGCGAGATCGTTTTGCGCGGCCCCGAGCGATAGCGTGATGGGCTCAATCCTTTGAGCGTCGTCTTCGGCCCGGGCACGGGCACGGGCACGGGCTGCAGCAGTCGCAGGAGAGCGCTGCGTCGGCTTGTGCGCGGCGACCATGGGACCTCCTTTGCTGATGGACCACCACTCATGCCGAAGGTGGGTGGCCGCCCCGTCGCCGCACACCGCGCTTTGCCACACGCCCGACGACCGGAGTACTACGATCGGCTTCGGGCCCCGAGGCGCTCAGCCTTCCCGTAGGAGGAGCAGCTCCCGGGGCTGCTCCGGTGATCGCGGACGCTCGGTTCACTCCGGTACTCGCGGCGATCGACTGTGCCATCCCGGCACGCGACCGCCGCACCCCTCGAATCACCAGTTCCCACGGATATCCGGTACGCACGAGCGGCTTGCGCGACCGTTGCCTTGCCAGCGCAGTAGCTACAGATCAGCTGTGTGGGCAGGCCTCGTTGACCGTGCCTAGCCTGGGTCGGGTGCTTGGCATGCTCCGGGTCCGGCGCGAACAGGAGGATCCTGATGTTCAAGACGATCGTGTGGGCGACGGACGGTTCGCAAAACGCCGATCGAGCGCTCACGCACGCGAAATCGATGGCGTCCGCGGATGGAGCGAGGCTCATCGTGGTGCACGTCGTCGAGGTGTACGCGAGCCACCCCGCGGCCGGACTGCCGGTGCACGCCAACGAGGAGGAGATTCAGGCGAAACTGAAGGAGGCGGTCTCGGCGCTCTCTGATCAAGGAATCGACGCAACCTTGAAGCTCGTCACCCACCATGGTTCTCAGCCTGCGCATGAGATCGCTGACGTCGCCGAGGACGTCGGCGCGGATGTGATCGTCGTGGGTACTCGCGGACACGCCGCTCTACCCGGACTGCTTCTCGGGAGCGTCGCGCAGCGCCTGCTTCACGTTGCGCGATGCCCGGTCCTCGCAGTGCCGCCAATCGACTGACCTCCTCACACTCTCGACGATGGCATCCTCGGAACTCAGACCCGTGTGCCGCCAGGCCCCGGCGACGCTCGGGGGTGATGCCGGCCGCAGCAGTTCGCGCCGCGTATCGCACGCAATCCCCCATGAGCTCGCGAACAGCTACAGGATGCGGCCGCGCGCCCGCCGGGAGGCGATGCAACGATCGCAGCAAGGCGCAGGCTGCGGGAACGGAAACCAATCACGAGCGACACGCCTCAGAGTCAAGGGATGACAGGGACGGCAATGCTGATTCTGCCCGAAGCGCCGAGGTGAGATGCGCAGCTTTGCGTGGAACGGCATCCTCGTCGAGCAGTGCGACGAATGGCCACGACACTCTCCTCGCCCGCGGCGAACTCAAACGATTGCTCGACGCAACACTCCGGATCGCGTCAAGAAGGCCCCGATCGCGACAGCCGCTTCGAAGACGATCATCGCGCGGAGCGCCAAGGGAAGCGGCGGCGCTCGTCCACCAGACCCGTGACGAATCGGGCCGCTCGGCCGTGCCGCCAGCGAACCGTAGTCCCTACGGACGTATGTCGATGACTCGCCCCGATGCGCATGGACCGACCGGGTTCTAGCGTCGGCGAGCATGAGCGCGACCGCTGATACGCGCGCACGCGTGCAGCTGTCCGGCCGGACGCCGGATGCGAACGACCCGGGGTTGTTGACCCCTGCCCAGACGTCGCTGCTGACCGATCAGTACGAGCTGGCGATGGCGTCGAGCTATCTGGGGCGAGGGATGAACGAGCCAGCCGTGTTCGAGTTGTTCGCTCGTCACCTGCCTCCGAGGCGCCGGTGGCTGTTGGCTGCCGGACTTGGTCCCACGCTGGGGCTCGTCCGCGAGATGGAGTTCGGCGAGGAAGAGCTGGCGTACGTTCGCTCGCTGGGGTTCGGCGCGGGCTTTCCTCGAGTATCTGGCGCGCTTTCGCTTCTCGGGTGACATCGATGCGATGCCGGAGGGGACGATCGCCTTTGCGGGCGAGCCGCTGGTGCGCGTGACCGCGCCTCGGGTCGAGGCTCAGCTGCTGGAGACGTTGCTGCTGAACCAGATCAACTTCCAGACGATGGTGGCGACCAAAGCGGCACGGATCGCGCTGGCGGCTGGGGGAGAGCCGGCGGGGGAGCGCCTGGTCGATTTCTCGCCGCGGCGAGATCACGGCACCGATGCGGCGATGAAGGCGGCGCGTGCGGCGGCGATCGCGGGCTCGAGCGGCACCTCGAACCTGGCGGCCGCGATGCGCTACGGGCTGGCGCCGGTCGGCACGATGGCCCATTCGTACGTCATGTCGTTCGAGCGGGAGGAGGACGCGTTTCGGGCGTTCATGGAGGACTTCCCCGGCAACGCGGTGATGCTCGTGGACACCTACGACACCGTCGAGGGCGTGCGTCGCGCGATCGCTGCCGCGCGCGCGACGGGGGTGTCGCTGGCCGGCGTGCGGCTGGACTCGGGTGACCTGCTCGATCTCTCGCGCAAGACCCGCGCGCTGCTCGACGATGCGGGCATGTCCGATGCGCGGATCGTGGCCAGCGGCGACCTCGAGGAGAACCACATCGCGGCGCTGACGGCGGCGGGGGCGCCGATCGACTCGTTTGGCGTCGGCACCGATCTCGGCACCAGCCGCGACTCCCCGGTGGTGAACGGGATCTACAAGCTTGTGGCCCATCGGGTCGGGGGATCGTGGCGCGATGTGCGCAAGCGCTCGCCGGAGAAGGCGACCGTACCGGGCGCCAAGCAGGTATTCCGCGATTACGCCGACGGCGAGATGCGCGGGGACGTGATCGCGCGGGCGGAGGAGCAGCTGCCCGGCCGGCCGCTGCTGGTGCCGTTCGTGCGCAGCGGACGGCTCGTGCGCGAGGAGACGATCGACCAGATGAGCGTCCGCGCGCGTGCCGAGCTGCTGGCGCTGCCCGCGCCATGCGCGAGCTCGACGGCGACGGCGACCCCTACCCGGTCGCGTACTCCGAGCGCTGCCGAGCGGCGCTGGAGGAGCTCGACGCGCGGGCCGGGTAGGGAGCCCGAGGGCAACGGCGGACCAGATGATCCGAGCTCGGCTGTCATGTCCCGGCCACCGGAGGTACTCCATCGGGAGCGAGGCAGCCGAGATGCCGAGAGCCGCGACTGCTCGCGTGGCTCGTCTAAAAACAGACGAGGAGCGGAGCGTGCCATCCGCGAGCTCCAACCAGAGAGGCTCGTATGCGCCGATCCGATCGCCGCAGCGCGCGCATCTCAGCATCGGTCGGTTTTCATCCACGCCAAACGGCTCTCTCGGGGACCCCTGGGGCAGGAGTCCCTTGCGGGATTCCGACTGTACGCCGACTGCGTCTCCGCTCATCCGGGTTAGTTCCGCTTGT
>CAWDYK010000027.1:0-241817 GCA_963806475.1 uncultured Solirubrobacterales bacterium | reverse complement strand
CCGCCACCGCCGGCGGCCGCCAGCGCGATCGCCGTGCCGGCCGCGACCGCTGAACCCTGGGGCGATCGCGTCAAAGATC
The DNA here is from genome assembly GCA_963806475.1 of uncultured Solirubrobacterales bacterium. Lineage (GTDB taxonomy): Bacteria > Actinomycetota > Thermoleophilia > Solirubrobacterales > Solirubrobacteraceae > Palsa-465. Next base: position 241,738 of record CAWDYK010000027.1, on the reverse strand, counting down.
ATGGTCTGCTCGCCGTTTTCGATCTCGTGGCAGACGATGGGGTAGGTGGTCTCGGGCGACCATCGCTGGAATCGGTTGGGCATCGGCGCTCAGGCGGCCAGGCTGGTTGGGGACGCGCGTGTGGGAAGCTGGATCCGCCCGCGTGGAGCGGGTTCGTAGGATCAGCAGGCTGCGTCCATTGCGCAGCGTCGGGCGCTTGACGAGCCGCGGCCGGCGGAGTGCTTGACGCACGCTCGTGACAGCCGCCGGGATCTGGGCCGATACTCGGCCCAGGCTGTATCACCAGGCACGCCATCCGCTCTAGTTGTCGATGACCACGAACGCCTTTGTATTCCCTGGGCAGGGCTCCCAGTGCGTCGGCATGGGCGCCGAACTGCTCGCCGCCGAGCCGGAGATCGTCGGCTATTACCTTGCATGCGCCGAGGAGGCCTCCGGGTTGCCGATCACGCGGCTGTGCCTGCGGGGACCGTTCGAGAGGCTGACGGCGACGGACGCCGCCCAACCCGCTGTATGCGCCGTATCGCTCGCCGCGGCGGAGCTCGCCTGCCGGTGCGGCTTGTGGCCGCGTCTGGTCGCGGGCCATAGCCTGGGCGAGTACACCGCGGCCATCGTGGCCGGCGCGCTTGGCGTGGAGGACGGGCTGCGGCTGGTGGCGCTGCGGGGCCGGCTCATGGCCGACGTCCAGTCCCGCCGCCCCGGCGGGATGGTGGCTATCATCGGATTGAGCAATGAGTGCGTGAGCGAGCTGTGCGCGGAGGCAGGCGCCCTCGGGACGATCACCGCAGCGAATATCAACACGCCCCTGCAGATCGTCTGCTCGGGTGAGTTGGCGGCGGTGCAACGGCTGAGCGAGCTCGCCGCGCGCGCCGGTGCTCGCAAGGTGGTCCGGCTGGCGGTTGGCGCTGCCTTCCACTCCACACTGATGGCGCCGGTGGCCAAGGAGCTCGAACGCGCCGCGGAGTCGGTGGCCTGGGTCGATCCGGTGACGCCGCTCGCCAGCGCTGCCACTGGCGAAATCGTGTGGACAGGCACGGCGGTGCGGCATGCGTTGACGACGCAGATCACGGCTCCTGTGCGGTGGGTCGACTGCGTCCGCGCGTTGGTGAAGGCGGGCTGTGACACATTCCTAGAGCTCGGCCCGGGCCGCACGCTCACCGGGCTGATCCGCCAGATCGAACGCTCCGCTGCGACCTACGCGGCCAGCAGTCCAAAGGGGCTAGACGCATTCGTAGACGCAAGCGGTTGGGTGACGTGACATCGGTGGCAACGCCGAGCGGAGTTCTGTTGTGACACCACACCGGTGGTGAATACCTTGAACTCGACACATATCACCGTGCTGGGCACCGGCCTCTGGTCACGATGCGCGCGGCCAACAGCCGGTACATCGTCCGCTCCGACGCGAGCTACTAGCCCTCGTCAAGCAGCGTCGCCCACATTCCTTCAGCGCGCCGTCCTTGCACTGCTTGCGCCAGTGCGTCAAGTGTGACGTGTGCAGGCCCTCACGACGCAGCAACTCGCCGATCTCGCCCGGCTTGTGCACGCGTCAGCCTGCCGGAGGATCTGCAGGTTGTACTCGGCCGAGAACCGACGCCGCTGCGGACGCTCGAGCAGCTCCGGGTCACGGACCCCCCACGACGACGCGCGCCGGACAGCCGGCGCGCCGCGCTCGCCTCCGGCCGCTCCGCTTCGCCGCCGCCGGCACCACTCGTACTCATCCCTAACGTCGTGGCGCGTTCTCCAGTGTCGCCCTCGGGGACTCAGTGATTCCAAGGTCAAGACCGGCTCACCTGCATCAACCCGCGACATGTCGAACAGCTGATCGCAGGCTTTCGCAACCCGCATCAGCATCAGGCTTGTTCTGGGTTGAGCGCCATGAAGAGGCTTCGTGAGTGGACTGGCGCCGCGCCTCTAGCTCTCTAGGTCTAGGTGTGTTCCCGGGAGCGGACGTGCAGCTGCTGGGCGAACCGTTCGCTGATCGATGCACCTTCGGTGCCGCGTTCGGCGACGTCTTGGTCGTAGAGCTGCGCGAGCTCGGGCCCGATTGCGCGGATGCCGCGCTCAGCCACACGGGACGTCAGAGCCGGGCGGAAGACATGACATAGCCGCACGAAGGGTGGGGTGCAGATTCGCCTTCTGCGCTGCTCGAACCCGGCCACGATGTCAACGGCCGCGCGCTCAACGGGTAGGTTCGGTTGAGCGGTGGTGGCAGCCCCGCCCTGAGCCGTGTGAAGGCGCGCGATTCCTGCCCTTCCTGAACCATGGGGGTGTCGATCCAGCTCGGGTGGATCGTCGCGACGTCAACGCCGTGGTGAGCCACCTCGATACGCAGCGCGTTGCATATCGCCTCAACGCCGGCCTTGGCTGCGGCATAGGCCGACATGTACGGTGATGGTCCGAAGGACGCAACCGACGCGGTGACGGCGACGTAGCCCCGTCGCTCGATGACGGCCGGGAGCGCGGCACGGACGGTGTGGTAGGACCCGAGCAGGTTCACCTCGATCGTGCGCGTCCAAGCCGCGGCGTCGACCTGGTGCAGCGGTCCGATGGACCCGACCCCGGCGTTCGCCCACACCATGTCGATCTGCCCGTGCCGATCGAGCACCCGCTGGACTGCAGTTTCGCACGCCGCCGCGTCAGTGACGTCGAGCTCGATCGTCAACGGAGCCAGCGACACCGAGCCCGCGGCCTGCTCAACCGACTCACCGTCGATGTCAGCCATCGCCAGATGGGCACCCCTCTGCGCGAGCAGCCTCGAGGTAACCAATCCGATCCCGCTCCCTGCTCCCGTGACCAAGACGACCTTGTCATTGAGCGGCCAGCGGCTCATTTAGCGCTCCTCATCGCAGAATGCTCAGTGGCCAGGGTCGCCGCAAGCCGCGCATCAGCGGGGGAGCGAAATGCTCGGGTCCATACAGATCGCCTGGGAGCGAGGAAGGGAAGCGTGCTGAACCAGGCGGCGGGACAGGCAGCAGCGACGAGAGCTCTCTGGCGACTGGATGACGGTCGCTTACCTCACGAGTTGCTGCGGAACGCCGCAAGCTGACACCGAGCTCGATCACATTGAGCCTGAACTCCACGCTCCGCGACTGGCGGTCCATCCTAGGGTGGCTGAATAGCTGCACGCACTCGCTGGGCGGACGCCCGATCCGCTCGCTGCTTAGCGTGAGATGGTGCTCCTTGCCCTCGTGCAGCCGCGAGATCGTGTCGATCGCGGTGTCTATAAATGACATCACGTCACTCAGCCCCTGACGCAACCCGTGGCTTCCTCAGCTTTACGCGGCGGCCCGCGCAGCCGACAACGCGAACAGCTCCCCGTCGTGGAAGACGAGTGGCTGGCCCGGATGGGCTTCGACCGATACGACTTCGCCGATCACGATCTCGTGATCGCCGCCATCGTGACGAGCTCTGGTCCGACACTCGATCCAGACGATCGCATCACCGAGCAGCGGCGAGCCGGTTTGGCCAGCGCGCCAACTCATGCCTGCGAAGTGATCCTCGCCCATCGCGAAGCGCCGCGCGACAGCGACGGCATCGCCCCCAAGCACGTTCACGGCGAAATGGTCCGCAGGCCGCATCACCGGCCACGTCGACGAAGACTTCGCCGGACAGAAGAGCACGAGCGGCGGCTCGAGAGAAACCGAGACCACGGAGCTGCAGGTCATCCCGGCCGGGCCATCGGGGCCGGGCGCAGTGACGATACAGACACCCGTAGCCAGCCGCCGGAACGCCGAACGAAGCTCGCTACCCAAGCCTCGCTTGGCGTCGCGTGGTACCGACGCTCCTAGGCTAACTCGACGGGTCTTGACGGACATGGGCATTACGATTATCAGACGTAAAAGATGCTTCTGTCCAATCGCTTTCACCGATAGCCGGCATCGAACGCTGGTCGCCGTCCGCGGTAGCCGGGTCCTGGCCCCGATCACGCGCATGATCGATCACCACACCAACTTCAACCTGCCATAATCGGCGGAGTCGACGCACACCATCCCGTCGCCTAAGGGCTCACGACTGAATTATTGACGTCTCTGACGGCGTCTGGACGCGCCTGACGCCACCGGCTCGCCGTCAAATACCCCCGGTATTATTGCGGCGAGCCGGCGCCGCCAGACACGCCCAGCCACTCGTCAGATCCTGCCACTAATTCAGTCGCGAACCATAAGCAAGACGCGCTGCGAGCGCACCGGGTATTAGGACTTCATCAACCCAGACGAATCGCTTGCCAGCCGGGCGCCCCCGTGCCCTGCGATCACCGAACGGTCTGGGTTAGTGCGAACCGACATTCCCCCACTCAGAGATTCAGACTCTTCTTGGCGCGGACAAGCCTGTGTGACAGGATGGTGCATGCACCACTCAACGTATCCAAACTCCTTCACGAGTCACACGGATAAAGCGGTCCATCTTCTCCGCAAGCCGCGCCATCGCGAGCGATGGGACGTCAAGTATATGTAGGAGGTGGGTCCTCGGCAACGCCAACCAGGCGGGTGAGGCCAACCGCCGCGTCACGCGAATGGTGGTTCTACTCCGTGATTAGGCGACCATGCGTCTGCACCGTTGCTGATCGAGGGCTGCAAACGGTGGGTTCCGACCAGCGTGGTCGCCGCCGACGCGGGGCGCGAGCGCAAGGGCGAGCGCGTCTCATTCGTGCGCGTACATGGCCATCAGCGGTGTCGAGCCGGAAAGTTATGCGGGCGGTCGCCCGCGGCGAGCATCTCGGATGGTTTGTCGCGGAGATCCGTTCAGGTCCCGCGCCCGCCCGTCAAGCTGAGAGGGCTCGGTCGCTTGCGCGCGCTCTTGTGGACGAGGCGCATGTGGTCGCCGACCGGACCGTCCACGAGCAGCCTTCGGTCGTGCAGGTAGTCCATGCTCAGCTCCCATGGGGCGATGGCGCCCTGCTCGGGAAACTGATGCATGGAACGAAGCACGTATCCAGCGCGGAACTCCATCAGCGGACGTGTAGGGGCGGCGGGATCGGGAGACTCGGGAACGCAGTAAGCGTAGTCGCGCTCGTCCATGAGCGTCAGCAACCGGCAGAAGTGTTCGAGGATCAGGTCGAGCTTCAGCGTCCAGGAGGCGTTGATGTATCCAACCACACATACGAAGTTCGGCATGTTGGTGAGCATCATGCCCTTGTAGGTGACCATCTCGCTGAGGGTGATGGGGTCACCGTCGACTCGGTACGAGACGCCGCCGAGCGCGAGGAGGTTGAGACCCGTGGCGGTGATGATCACGTCCGCCTCGAGTTCGGATCCCGATCGGAGTCTGATCCCGTCGTTGGTAAACGTCTCGATGCGATCAGTGACGATCGACGCCTGACCCTTACGGATCGCGTGGAACAGGTCTCCGTCGGGCACGACGCACATTCGCTGGTCCCAGGGGTCATACGGCGGGTTGAAGTGCGTGTCGACGTCGTAGCCGTCGGGGAGCGCCCGGACGTTGCAGGCACGGATCAGCTTACGGACCAGATCGGGGTGCCGCCGCGAGGCTTTGTAGATGAGCAGCTGACGGCGTACGTTCTTGCTGCGAGCGATGCGGTGCGCCCGCCACGGTCCGAGCCACCTCTTCAGCCAGCGGGCGATCGGATCAATCGCAGGAATCGCGATGACGTAAGTCGGCGTGCGCTGGAGCAACGTCACGTGCTTGGCCCGTCCGGTCATCGCGGGCACGATCGTCATCGCGGTGGCTCCGCTGCCGATGACGACGACGCGCTTGTTCGTGTAGTCCAGGTCCTCGGGCCAGAACTGAGGGTGAATCATCGGGCCGTCGAACTGCTCGATTCCTGGAAACTCCGGCACGTAGGCGCTGTCATAGCAGTAGTAACCACCCGCGCAAAAGAGCCAGCTTGCCGCGATCTGGATGGGTTCGGAATCAGTCAGCCGTTCTGCCTCAACCGTCCAGAGGGCGTCGGTGCTTGACCACGCGGCGGTGTTGACCCTGTGGCCGAAGCGGATGTGCTCCTCGATCCCGTGCTCGGTCGCGGTCTCGCGGATGTAGCGAAGGATCGCCGGCGCGTCGGCGATCGCGCGGTCCTCCAGCCACGGCTTGAACGCGTAGCAGAAGGTGTGGAGGTCCGAGTCCGAGCGGACGCCCGGGTAACGAAAGAGATCCCAGGTGCCGCCGATCGTGTCTCGCGCCTCCAGGATCAGGTAGCTCTTACCCGGGTGCTTTCGCGTCAGCTGGGCGGCGGCTCCGATGCCGGAGAGCCCGGCCCCGATGATCAGCACGTCGACGTGCTCGCTCGTCATCTGCGCCCGCGACCTTGTGAGTCCGTGCGTGGGCGGCCATGGCGCGCGATGTTGGGATCGACTCCCCCGGGATGGACGGGGATCGCGCGCACGCCGGTCCCAATCAGCTCGTGCCGCAGCGACTCGGTGAACTTGCGGACGGCGAACTTCGAAGCGCAATAGGCACTTTGGTGCGGGATTCCGGCGAGGCCGAAAACGCTCGAGATCGCGCCTGAGCCCTCTGAATCACGGCTCTCCCGATCCACGACCTGCGCCCGTGATCCCGGCCGTCCGACCCCACCAACCGGGAAGAGGGGCCCAATGCCATTACGCTCCGGCTCCGCGGTCTGCGACCCTCACCTGGCGAGCGTGCCCGACGATCGCCTCAACGAGCTGGGCGCACGCTCCGCCTGGAAGATCGTGACCCATCCCAGCGATCGTCTGAAGGCGCGCTCCCGGGATCGCCGCGACGGTCGCCCACGCGCCCGATGGATGCACCATCCGGTCGCGGTCGCCGTGGATCACCAGCGTCGGAGCGGTAATCCGGTGCAGCTCATGGGTCCGGTCGCCGGACTTATATATCGCGGCGATCTGCCTGAGGATGCCGGCGGCGTTGGTGCCGCCGCCACGATCCCAGGCCTCGAGCGCGACTCCGCGCACCTGCGGCTTGTCGAACGGAAAGCCGTGCGATCGGATGTGCCGCATGACGGCAACCATCCGGTCGGCAGCGGCCTCGCGCGACCGCGGAGGTCGCGGCAGCAGTCGGGCATAGGTCGAGAACGCCGGGCGCCCCACCTGCCGAGCCCCCGTGGTCGACATGATCGAGGTCAACGTCGACACGCGCTCGGGCGACCTGGCGGCCAGCGTCTGCCCGACCATCCCGCCCAGCGACACCCCCACAACATGGGCGGAGCGCACTTCGAGCGCATCGAGCAGGCCAGCTGCGTCGGCGGCCAGATCGGCGATTGTGTACTGCGCACTAGCGAACCACCCGGTGAACAGTTGCCGCCGCCTAGGCGCCGGGGCGAGCGACCGGCTGGAGCGACCCACATCGCGATTGTCGAACCGCACCACCCGAAAGCCATTGGCCATCAGCAGCTCAACGAAGATCGCAGGCCACACGTTCAGCTGCTGCCCGAGCCCTGCGATCAGCAACATCACCGGATCGGCAGGATCGCCGTCGACACGGAAGCACAGCTCGATTCCCCTGCCGACTCTGACGACCCGCTCCGGCTCGGCATGGTCGCTCGCAGCCGATCCGATCATCGGTCTCGTTCCCCGCGAGGCGACGGTCAAGGTAACAGCGCGGTCGACCGAGCAGGTTTCGTGTTGACCTGTGAGAGGAATCGGGAGAGCCCTGCGCTCAAGCGTATCGTCGGCGGTGCTCACGGGTGCCGCCGACGATAGGAGTAGCTGATCGGCAATTACAAGAACGCCGGCCGCGAACTCGCTCCGACCGCCGAGCCGATCTTCGTCAATCCACGCGACCGTCGTGCTGGAAGAGCTTGGCCAAACGCGCTCCAAGTGCCGAAACGCTGACAATCGCCGCCGAATGCGGCGGGTTCAACGGCCACAGCACGCCTGTGGGCGGCTGAGCTGTAACGACCGGCCAACAAGACCGGCTGCGGCTCGCCTGTATCATATGTACCTACGTGTTGCTTCGACGTGAGAGACGGTGACGACGCAGCTGGCCACGTCGCGCCGGGCCGAGCAGTCGGCCGCTGGCGAGCACCCGATTGAGCGATTCCCGCCTGCTCTGGGTTCCGTCGCGGCCGTCAGACCGGCCCGTGCGCGGCGTGCTCACTGCCAGCTCGAGCGCAGCCTCACTCTTCCGCTGCGCATTTCCTGCCAGGAGGACCTTGCGATGGAGTTCTCCGCGGCGAGTGCCTCCTTCTGCCTAGCGGGTGCGTCCTAGCAATGCCACCGTTCGTGCACCGCCTGCGGGTACGGTATAACGAGTGTGACGCTTAGGGCCACGTCTTTAACGCCAACTATTTCGTCTACGTCGACGTCACCGTGACCGAGCTGTGGCGCGAGGCCCTCGGGTCCTATGACGCGCTCCTCGCCGAAGGCTTAGATCTGGTGGTCGCCGAGGCTGGGGCGCGCTTCCGCTCGCCGGCGCGGTTTGACGACGAGCTCGAGATAGCGCTCGAGGTCGAGCGCCTCGGGAACACGTCGATGGTCAGCTCGATCGGAATCGCGCGGGATGAAGACACGCTCGTGGAGGGCCGCATCGTCCACATCTTCGTGCGCGCTGACCGCCTCGGCGAGAAGGCGTCGATCCCTGATCATGTGCGCCATGTGCCTGCAGCGCTACAGCATCGTCGAGAACGGCGACTCGCGCGCGCGAGCACGATCCATAGCTAAGCGGTCCGTTCGCAAGTACGCGACGTTTGATGTGGGAGATGGCTGGTGACGGGCCGTTGGCTGGAGAGTTGTTCTAGCGTTTGCTGCCTCGACATAATCGGGTCACGCTGCACGGAGAGCGCGGGTGTCCTTCGAGTGACTGGTCGAGCGAGTCGAGCACGCGGTCCACATCGCGGCGGGTGAACTTCCACGCAGACGGCTTGGCAACTTGGGCAATCGAGAACTAGATCTCGGCCTGGTTGAGCCATAAGCCGTGCACGACCGGGGACGGTGGGCCGGGGGATCAGCGCTGCCTCAGATGCTTCGCCTGTTCTCGAGCTGGCAGCTCGCCAGCCGCCGGCCTGTCGGACCGTCCTCGCCGTCTATGGCATCCGGGAGCGAATCACTACGCGGGCCCCGCGGGCTGGAATCATCGTGACGTTGCGCTGCTTGGGCCGCTCGGGTCGGGGATCGTCGGGCTCGAGGTCGAGCCTACGCGCCATCGCGTGGATAACCGCGCGCTGCTCGGCCATCGCCAGCGACGCTCCGAGGCAGCGACGGGTGCCGCCGCCGAACGGGATCCACTCGTATGTGCCAGGCCTGTGGTCGAGCCACCGCTCCGGCCGGAACGAGAACGGGTCGGGGTAGATGTCCTCGCGGTGGTGCAGAAGCAGGATGCTGATGCCCACGGCGGTGTCGGCGGGGACTCCGTAATGGCCCAGCCGCCACGGAACCATGACCCGGCGGCCGGTCATCGGGATCACCGGGCGCGAGCGCATTGCCTCGGTGATCGTCGCATCGACGTATTCGTCGGCGCGGTCGTCTGAGCGCACCGCGTCTCGCAAGGCGTCATACGCCTGCGGTGTCCGGACCAGCCGCTCCCAGGCCCAGGCGAGCTGGTTGGCGGTGGTCTCGTGACCCGCCAGCACCAGAGTCATCAGCTCGTCGCGCAGCTCGCGGTCGCTTAGCGTCTCCCCCTCTTCGGTGCGCGCCCGCATGATGAGCGAGAGGATGTCGGTGGGTTCCCGCAGGTCGTGCTCCTGCCGTCGCTTCTTGATGATCGCGTACACGAATCTGTCAGGCACTAGCAGCATCAGCCGGGTGAGGCCGACCGGCTCGGCGTGACCGAGGTTCATCAGCTCTCCCAACTTCGCGCCGGGTGTGGTCGATGCCCACAGCAGCTTCCGGATCGCGGCCCGCAGCCCGTGCTCGAGCGTGCCCACGCGAGGCTGGCCGTCGACTCCGAAGATCGCCGACATGATCACGTCGAGGGTGATCGCCTGCATGCGCGGCGCAAGCGCGAACGGCCGACCCACCGGCCAGCGCGAGATCTCCCGCTCGGCCGCCTGCGCGATCATCTGCCGGTAGTGGGCGATCGCCTCGCCGTGGAAGGAGGGAAGCAGCAGCTTGCGCTGGCGCAAGTGGCGCGGGCCGTTGGCGGTCAGCACCGAGCCCGGCCCGAGCACGGGGCCTAGCGGCGACTCGGTCGCGAGCGTCGGGACCTGGTCGGGTGGTGCGGTGAACAGGGAGCGCACGTGGTCAGGATGAGAGATGACAGCTGGATGGCCGCGCACGTACCCTCCTCGCGACGTCCAGACGTCGCCGAGCTTCTGGCGGTGGTGGAAGACGAAGCTCCAGTGACGCTGCCCGAACCACACCGCCACCAGGGGCCCCGGCCAGGGAATGGCCGGCGGCCTCGGCAGCTGTGCCAGCTCGCTCGGCTTTATCGGACCCGCCGGAGAGCAAGGAGCGGTTCGAACCAGCCCCAAGTAGTGGCGCTCGGATGCGGTCTGCTGCTCGGTGATCACGCTCATCGCTACGCGACGCCTGCCTTTCTCGTATCGTGGTTGACCCGTGGCTTGTCAGTGCCGGGCACGCGGTGGCGGTAGTCCTCCAGCAGGAGGGTGCCGCGCCACACACCACGCCTCCTTGGACCTGGTAGGCCGGAGAAACGGAGTGTCGCCGTAGTGGTCGACGTAGCTGTTCGCGGTCGCGCACGAGCCCACGTGCCACCAGCGAGCGCGCGAGCCGCCGGCGTGCGAAGCGCGTCCAGCGCTCGGCCGCCGCCTCGCGCACCTCGACGTCGATAGCCCAGCGACGACGGGCCTCCTGCGTCACTCACACGATGTGGTGAGACGCGGTCTCCACCGGCTGGTGCCATGTCCCGCCCGTCCAAATCGTCCTGCGCCTGCCGGCCAGTTTCGACCGAGTGGTCGCAGCCAGCCGAGTGGAGCACAGCTCCCGGAAACTGCTCGAGCCCATCGATCGCGACCGGCTGGGGATCGCCGAACGACCCAATCGCGCTGATCACGAAACGGGCGCTCACGTCGCAGCCGGGAAGCTCGAGCTCCCAATGCTGAGCCTCATCGTCCCGCACCCGCGAGCGAACCTCGCTGTCCAGCCACACGAAGCGTCGGACGTCGTAGCGGTCCGCGTACGCCTTGACCTCTTTCCCACGAGCAAACACGCGCGATCAGTCCCGCTTCAGCTCGTACGGCAGACGGTCCGCCTGTGCCGCGATGTCACCGGCGATCCATCGATAGGTGTCGCCCCGCAACCTCCCACCTATCTCCGACCCCCGCGCCACCACAAAATCATCGAGCCCCGCACGCCGCAGCTCGCTCGCCATCCCGATCCCGCTCAGGCGGGCGCCGATGATCGCAACCCCGTGGGTCGGCAAATGCCGTAGCCGCTGTCCTATCGCGCGGCGGAGCGAAACCTGTTCCCGGCATCACTCCAATCCTAGATAGTGACCTGGCGCGGGCACCAGTACGGCCGCCAGCAACAGACCACACATCCGCGCTGCGCACCCGAGTGACCAAGGCGCGCGGAGCCAAGGCTGCGGCACCCGCGATGGCCTAGAAGGCTGGCCCTGTGTACACAATCCCGCTCCAGCGAGAGCTCAGAGCGCTCGCGAGCATCCTCGGACTAGGCGGTGTCGTCGACTCACACGTCAGAGCCTCCCGGATCACTGGCTACGACGCGCAGACTCTCATGAACATCGTCTACCTGGCGGCGCACGTCCACTTCTCCCGACGTCGGGAGAACTCTGTCATGGAGCCATCATGCCGAGGTCGTCGCACTTACCGAGGAGGAGCAAGTAACCTGGCTTGTGAGCGTTCGGAACGTCAACCAAGTCCGAGAGGACAGGAGGCACCGCGATGAAGAAGGTGTGAGGTTCGGAGGTCGTCCGGTGCGAGCGTCGGAGATGCCCCCTGCCTGCGGAGACTCAGGCCTCGCTTGGCGGGCTCATCGGGCTTGGCGAACTCGCCGGCGTGGCACGGGACGGGCTGCTCGCGTCAGATTGTCGGTCTCTCTGTCTGTCGTTCACGAGTGGACGAGCGTGAGGTCAACAAGGTCGTGGGACAGAAGGGCACACAACCCCGGTCTTCGGTCAGTCGGTGTGTTCTCGGCGGCGCTGATGAAGCCGCCGCATCTTCTCGCGGCTGCCGCAGGTCGACATCGAGCACCAGCGACGGCGTCCGCTGGCGTTGAGAAACAGCCATCCGCAGTCGCGTCCCGGACAGCGGGTGACGCGTTTCAGGCGATTGGCATCCAGCAGCAGCGTGATCGCATCGGTCACGACCGCGTAGCGGCTTCGGCGCCGGTCATCTGCCGGCCAGTCAAGCTGGTAGTAACCGTCGCGTGCCACTAGGGACGCCTGGTTGACGGCCTCGCGGTAGCCGCGCATGACCAAATCGATGTCGCCGCAGGCGGGCTCCTCGTGGCGGCTGACCGCGGCGAACAGGCGGTAGACGGCATCCCGCAGCGCTCGTGCACGATCGAGTTCCCGCGCGCTCGTCGACGTCACGTCGTCGCCGAGCAGACCCAACCGCCGACCCCACCGGGCCAGCATCTCCCCGGTGCGCAGCACGTCGGTTCGGTCGGCGTCGACGTACTCGCCCCCCGGTGACCAGTCGACGCTGTTGGCGAAATCGAGGCACAGCGTCCCGCCCCAAAGCGGAATCGTCTCAGGCGTCCGCGGCATCCACATGATCTTACCAATTGATAATTTTAAATGGTAAGGCGCCTTGATAGCCTTGGTGCATGGCGGATCGAGGCGAAATCCTTTTCGGAGCACGAACGCCGCTGTCGCTGCCGCTAGAGACGCTCGCGCCGCGCGTTCCGTTTCGCGTGCTTGCGAAGCCGGTTGCGACGGTCACGACCGATCGGTCGCTCACCGGCTCTGAGCCGGGCCACACGGAGATCGCCGCGGACAACTGCTCACGGGCGCGGGTGGCCGACTGGGTCGATGCGCGCTGTCTTGAGGCACGCGAGGGAGGTGGCTGAGCTTGGAGCGCAAGTGGAAGATCCTGATTCTGGTGGCGGTCGGCTCGTTTACCTCGTTCCTCGACGCCCCGGTCGTCAGCGTCGCCTTCCCGGCCATAAGCAAGACGTTTCCGGATACGTCCGCGACCACGCTCGTGTGGGTGCTCGACGCCTATTTTGTGGCGTTCGCCGTGTTCCCCGTCTTCGCCGGCCGGATCGCCGACCGCTACGGGGCCCCGCGTACCTTCATCGGCGGCCTTGCGGCGTTTACGGCGGCGTCGGTGCTGGCGGGAGCGGCGACCTCCGTCGGAGTGCTCGTCGGAGCACGGTTTGCGCAGGGCATCGCCGCCGCGTTCATCTATCCGTCCGGGCAGGCCGTGATGCTCAGGGAGTTTCCGCTCAAGCAGCGGAAGATGGCGCTCGGGGTATTGGCCGCGGTCGCGGGGCTTGCGATCTCCATCTCGCCGACGATCGGCGGCGTCGTCGTGGACCGGCTTGGCTGGCGGTGGATCTTCTACATCAACCTCGCGGTCGGCGCGGCCACCCTCCTCTATGCGGCGCGGCTGCTCGGCACCGCGGCGCCGGCCAAGGAGGAGCGAAGCGCGTTCCCCGACGCGCTCGGCGCAATGTTCCAGGGGATGGCCGTCGGCTGCGTCGTGCTCGTCATCCTCAAGTACGAGACCTGGGGAATCGGCGACTGGCGCATCCTCACCGCTGTCGCAGCCGCCGCGCTCGCGCTCCCGCTGCTCGTACAGCGCTCACGCACCCACGCGTCGCCCGTGCTGGACCTCGCGCTGTTCAGCGAGCGCACCTTCGTGGTGGCCAACCTGGGCAGCCTGGTCTTCGCGATCACCTTCTACGGGATGGTGATCGCCTGGGTCCTCTTCATGACCAGCGTCTGGCATTACTCACTGCTCACCACCGGGCTCACGTTCCTCCCGGGAGCGCTGTTCGGAGCTGTGGTCGGGGGGCCCGCCGGACGGATCGCCGAGGAGCGTGGCCCGCGCAACGTCGCGATCGCCGGTGCGCTTGCCGCCGCGTTCGGTCTCGCGCTGATCATCGCCACCACCGGGCACCGTGCCGCGTACTTCTCCGAAGTGCTGCCCGGCGAGCTCTTCTACTGCGCGGGCGCGACGGCAGCGATCACCGCTCTACTTGGCGCCGCCCTGACGTCAGCGCCGCCCTCGCAGTACGCGCTGGCGAGCGGCATCAACCTAGCGCTCCGGCAGGTCGGCGGAGCGGTCGGCGTGGCCGCGGTGGCGGCGATCGCCGCGAACGCGTCCGGGACCATGCTGATCCGAACGCACCTCATGTTCGCGGTGGGCGCTGGCGGCGCGCTCGCGGCAGCCTTTGTATCGCTGCTGATCGGACCGCGCGCGCAGACGCGCCCGGAGCTCGCGGCGACTGTCGAGCCCCCGGCTTCGGTTTCGGCAAGCGCAGAACTGCGGGCCTCGGCTTCGGCGATTACCGAGGCGGAGGCCTCGCTTTAGGGATATGGCGATCCAAGATCCACGGAGCGCTCGAAATCCCTCAGCACGCGAGACGGATCTTTCCGGACGGCGTGCCGTGGACGCGGTATGTCGCGGTGGGCGACAGCACCGTGGAGGGACTCGGCGAGACGGTCGAGGGCTTCCCGCCAGGCGGCTGGCCGAAGCGAGTCGCAGACGGCCTCCAAGCGGTCAGCCCCGCGCTCGAGTTCTTCAATCTCGGCAAGCGTTACCTCACCGCGCGGCAGATTCGAGACACTCAGCTCGCTCGGGCGCTCGAATTGGAGCCCGACCTCGTTACGGTGGTGGCAGGCGGCAATGACATGCTGGCGAAGACTTTCCAGCCCGAGAAGCTCGCGGCGGACCTCGAGCTGATGATCACCGAGCTGCTGAATGCCGGGGCGACGGTTTACATCTCCTCGATGTGGGACGCGATCCGCGCCCCGGTCCTACCGGACCACGTGAAGGACGTCCTCCGCGACCGCTTCTATGCGTTCAACGACACGATCCGGGGCGTCGCGGTCCGCCACGCCGACGATCCTGGGTTCGTTTTCGATGACGTGGAGCACGACGACGCCGGGCTCGATCCCCGTAACTACTCAACCGACGGCCAGCATTTGAATTCGCGCGGATTCGCCGTAATGGCGGCTGCGGTGCTCGAGCGCCTTGGGGGGCACCTGCGGGAGCCCACACTCAGCGTTGCAAGCGCCGACGGCCAGGACAGGGGTGACGACGGTTGCCCAGGGTGAGCAGCCGGCGGGACTGACCGCGGTCGCGTGGCATCCAGCCAGCGAGTCGTCGCTGGCCCAGTGGGTCGAGCACGGCTAGGCTAGACGACCTGGCGCCATGGGTCGGCGCGCAGGTGGATTTCGATTGGCTGGCGTACGGCAACGCCGCCTCTGGTGAGCGTTACGCCAGAGCCCGGCCGATCACTGGCTACGACGTGCAGGCTCTCAGTGAACATGGTCTACGTAGCGCGGTACGTCCACTTCTCCCGACGTCGGGAGATTCCGTCATGGAGCCATCATGCCGAGGTCGTCGCACTTACCGAGGAGGAGCAGTAAGGCTGGCCTGCCCGGGCTCACGACGACGGAAAATACGGTCATTCGGTTCTTTGTCCGTCCGATCCGCACCGCAGTCACTGAGCGCCAGCCGCGCCAAGGGTGCACGCCTAGTTTGCGTGGAGTCAGTGACGCAGCTCGTCACTTGCGCCAGTGCTGCGAGAAGCGTGCAACCGCACTATCGACTCGCCGCTCCCGCCTCGGCTCCGTGCAAGTTTCAGCCACCAAGTTACTGGCGCCAGACCGAGGTCGCGTTGCGCGGCCGCTCGGCCTTACCGGGTGTCGGCGGCGAAGTCCACGACGCTCGTTGCCGGGGTTGTTTGCTTGCCAGCCTATGCCGGCGTAAGATCGGCTGCGCCAGGTTACAAATACGCGATCAGGAGATGGAGGTATACGCAATTCGTTCGCAAGCGGCAATACCGTCACGATGCCGTGAGTTCACTGACATTTGCATGTCCCGGGGTTCGACGCAGAAGCAAGGAACCGCGCCTTGCACGGGTCGTCAACCCACGTGGACGATCCCAGTCGAGGTCGGCCCGATCCGCGGCTGCCACGTGGGATCTCCTTCAGTCAGATATCTCGCGGACAGCGGAGTGGGCTTTGACGACACCTGAGTGCGGCGGGCGTAGGGCCCTCCGCGCGATGCCAATCGGCCCGCAGAAGGCCGTCAAACATCAACCCGTATGAGGAGGAGACATGGCTGTAGTAGTCAATCGCGATCAGGTCACTGAGCTGGTTACTCAGGTCTTGGTCGATGAGATCGGCGTCGAACCTGAACTCATCAGCCCCGACGCCACGCTCGACTCGCTCGACGTCGACTCGCTCGACATCGTCGAAGTGGCGCAGGTCGTCGAGGAAACATGGGGCTTCCGGATCCGTGCCGAGAACGCAAAAGGAGTTGAAACTCTTGGCGACGCGATTGACATGATCGTCAACCTCGGGCAGTCCGGCGCACTCGATGATCTTGCGCAGCCGATTGGCACGCCGGTTGGCGCAGCGACGTCACCGCCGCCGCTCTCAGCAGGCGACGGCCAGGCATGAGCGGCCGGTCGGTCGTTATCACTGGCGTCGGCGCGATCTCCCCGCTGGGAGTCGGCGCGCAGACGTTGCACGATCGCTGGGCCAGCGGGAACTCGGGGATCGAAGGTGGGATCGCGCCGGCCGCTGATTTCGACCCTGGTCAGGTTCTGAGCCGTAGGGAAGCGCGACGCCATGATCGTTTCACGTTGCTCGCGCTTTGCGCCGCCAACGAGGCCATCGGGCAAGCCGGGTGGCAGGACGGTACGCCGATCGAGTCGGACCGGATCGCGTGCATCATCGGAACCGGAATCGGCGGACTTGAGACGGCTGAGCGCGCGAACCAGACGTGGCGTGAGCACGGGCCGCAACGCGTATCGCCGCTCACCGTTCCGCAGATGATGCCTAATGCGGCGGCTGGCTCGGTGGGGCTCTACCACGGCCTGCACGGGCCGACATTCGGCGTGGTCTCAGCGTGTGCCGCAGGCGCTGATGCGATCGTGACCGGTGCGCGTCTCGTGCGGTCCGGAGAGGTCGACGCAGCAGTGGCCGGTGGAGCCGAAGCCCCGCTCGTCGGCCTCGCGATGATCGCCTTCGACCAGCTGGAGGCGCTGTCACGATCCGGCGTATGCCGGCCGTTCGATGCACGCCGGGACGGGTTCGTGATGGGGGAGGGAGCGGCGGTCGTCGTACTCGAGGAGGAATCCGTTGCAACTGCGCGCGGAGCGCAGATCCTAGGCCGCCTCCGCGGCTTCGGATGCAGCGGCGATGCGCATCATCAGGTTGCACCGCCTCCAGATGGCCATGGAGCAGCGCGCGCGCTGCGACTGGCGATGACCGACGCGGGCTGTAAGGTCGACAGCATCGACTACATCAATGCGCACGGAACTGGGACCGATTTCAACGATCGCGTGGAGACAACCGCAATCAAGGCGGTATTCGGCGAGCGTGCACACAAGATCCCGGTGTCTGCTCCGAAGTCTGCAATCGGCCATCTGCTGGGTGCCGCCGGAGCGGTGGAAACAGTGGCCACCCTCCTCGCGCTCCGCGCGGGTGTCGCACCGCCCACGCTTAACTATGGGGAGCCCGACGTTGGCCTCGACCTCGACTACGTTCCCAACGAGTCGCGTCGAATCAGAGGAAATGGCAACGGAAACGGTAGCCGGTTGCTGATCGGTCTCACGACATCACTAGGTTTCGGCGGACACAACACAGTGATCTGTTTGCAGGCGGCATGATGAGCAGCGCGGACCACCATCGACTGACTGCCGAGGAGCGGTTGGAGGTGCTGTGCAATCGCCCCGACGATGCGCTCGCACGTAACCGCTTCGACGCCGGAAACCGGATGCCACCCACAGCCGCCGAAGCCGTGGAACGTGAGCGTCGCGCGCGGCCCCTCCCACCGCGTGTAAATACCTCGGGCGAAAAATCACCTACGCACGCGGACAAGAGCAGCATGGGACCCACTCCTGACAGCCTCCAAGCTTCCGCGGACGGCGGGGCGGGGCTCGTTGGTGAGACGCTGACCACGCGGGGTCGAACGATCACTGAATCGGACATTGTAATGTTCGCCGGCCTGTCGGGCGACTGGCATCCGCAGCACACGGACGCACCGTGGGCAGCAACCAGCCTGTTCGGGGATCGAATCGCGCACGGACTTCTGGTGGTGTCCATCGCGGTGGGGTTGGTGCCACTCGATCCCAAACGTGTGGTGGCGGTTCGTCGCGCGGACGCGGTCTTCAAGCGGCCGGTGCGGATCGGCGACACGGTCCACGTTGAGCTGAAAGTGCTGGACCACCAGCCGCTCGGGGGCGCGTTCTCGCTGCTGCGTTGCCTGTGGAACATCGTCAACCAACGAGGACGTGTTGTGACCAAGGTGACGGTCGATCTCTTGTGGCGCGACGAACACGACCACCGCGAAGTCGGTTGGCCAGATCGACCAACGTCGGAGGTGTCGGCATGATCCTTGCGGGCAAGCGAATCCTGGTAACTGGGGTTCTCACACGCAACAGCATTGCCTACACGGTGGCCGCCGAGGCACAGCGTGCTGGAGCCGAAGTAATACTCACCAGCTTCGGTCGATTGCGGCGAATGACACTACGAGCGGCGCGGAGCCTGCCGGTCGTGCCCGAGGTGCTGGAACTGGACGTGACCCGCTCTGAGGACTTCACGACACTTGCAGGAGAACTCATGCGAAGGTGGGGCTACCTCGATGGCGCGCTGCACTCGATTGCGTTCGCACCGGCAGACTCGCTTGGCGGCAACTTCGCCACGGCGGGGGTTCAGAGCGCGTCGACGGCGTTTCAGATCAGTGCGTACTCATACAAAGCGCTTGCATGCGCACTGGTTCCGCTGATGCGTGAGGCTCCAGAGGGAGGGAGCATCGTCGGTATGGACTTTGATGCCTCCGTGGCATGGCCGATGTACGATTGGATGGGAGTTGCGAAGGCGGCGCTGGAATCCGTCAACCGTTATATCGCTCGCGACCTCGGCCCGGTGGGGATTCGCGCAAACTTAGTCGCTGCGGGACCGCTGGCCACAGCAGCGGCCAGCGGCATCGAGGGTTTCGATCGGGTGGCCGACATGTGGCAAGTGCAGGCGCCGCTCGGCTGGAGCACGACCGATGCGACGCCAGTTGCTCGCAGTGTGTGCTTTCTGCTCTCGGAGTGGGCCCGCGGCATCACCGGCGAGATCCTGCACGTCGACGGCGGGTTCCACGCTGTCGGCTGCCCAGAGCCCGCGGCGATGGGGACGTATTTGGCCCAGGAAGGTCGCGGGCGCAACGGCGAGCGCAACGGCAAACCCCTATCGAGGGCTGAGGGGCTCGAGGGGCGCCCGGTTGCCGGTGGGCCTGACTCATGAGCCCATCTCGTATACAGCCCAATACGACGGAAAACTGGCGATCGCGGCCTCACCCGCCGCACCCGCCGATTCGCAAGGCCACTCGCGATGACCTACCCAATGTCGCGCTGGCGCTAGCGCGCGCCTACCACCGCGATCCGGTGTGGTCGTTTCTGCTGCCGGACGAAGTGCATCGCGAGCGAGCGTTGAGGCGATACTTCACGATCGAACTTCGCGATGTGGCACTGCCACACGACACGACGTGGACAACCGAGCGTGATATCGGTGCCATCCTGTGCCTTCCGCCCGGGCAGTGGCGGCTTCCCGCCTTGACGATGGTCAGGCAGGGACTCGCTTTCCTCCGGGCGTTCGGGAGCGACCTTCCTCGCGCGCTTCGCGCCCTGACGGTCCTGGAACGGGTCCATCCCCGCGTTGCGCACTACTTCATCGCGTACGCAGGTGTCTCGCCGGAATGGCAGAGACAGGGGGTAGGTAGCGCCCTCGTCTTGCCGCTGCTCGAACGGTGCGACGCCGAACGGTCTCCGGTTTACCTCGAGGCGACGAGTGAGCGAGCCGCGGCGTTCTACCACCGGCACGGCTTCGCCGTCACCGATGAGGTTCGGCTGAAGAACGGCCCGCCACTGTGGCTGATGTGGCGGGATAAGCGAAGCGACCGAGATCGCACCCTGCCGATCCCAGCCCCGCGCTCGTGAGCGCAGAATTGGCGAATGATCTCCGGTGCGTTTGTCTAACCGGAGGAGTGGGATCCCGTGGTGAGGTGGGTTGGTGGGGCCTGAGGCCGGGGAGTCGTCCGGCGGATAGTTGGGTGGTCTGGAACGCGACCGCTAATGTGCCGCCCATGGGATTGGCGACGACGTCACGTACGGGGGGAGTAAGTGGGGTGCTGTCCATCGCTCGGGCAGCTGAGGTGGCGCGAGCAGCGCCCGGTGCCGTGTCGCCATGGCGGTAGTCGTTCCCAAGCGCTCGGAGCAGGAGCAGTTTCCGCGTCTCATTCGCGGTGGTCCGCCCGGACACCTGCGCAAAATCGAATGGGTGTGCTCACAAGCGCGCGAGTTCGCGGATGGCCATCTTCGACCCCGAGCGCTCGAGATCGATCGCCGGTGCGCTGAGGATCCCTCCTACTTCGATTGGGAGCTCGTCCGCACTGGCGCTGAGTACGGCATGCTCCGGCTCTTGGCGCCGACATCGGCTGGAGGTGCTGGTGGTGTCTCTACCCACACTTCGGTCATGATGGAGGAGCTGTCCGCGGCGTGTCCCGGGATCGGCTTGATCTTTGGTGCCAACGCCCTTGGCATCTCGCCGCTGTTGTTTTCCGCTTCGCACTGGTACGGCGTGCTGGCTGAGCTGGTCTCCTCGGAGCGCACCGGCTCACCGCAACTGATGGCCTGTGCAGTCACCGAGCCAGAGGCCGGATCAGACATGGAAAACCCGGATCTGTTACGGCGCGGGCGGATGTCGAGCCAGGCTCGTCGGGTCGCCGGCGGCTTCCGGCTGACCGGAACAAAGCGATTCATCTCCAACGGTAACGTGGCCCGCTGGCTCACCGTGGCCATGGCGACCGATCCCCGACGCCCGGTGGAGACGTTGACCTGGTTCTTAGTCGATGCTCGGAGCGAAGGGTTCAGCGTGATTCGAACAGAGCCTAAGATGGGCCAGCGCGCTTGTCCTGCAGCCGAGCTTGCGTTCGACGGGGTATTCGTTCCCGACGAGCAGGTGGTGGGCCGGGATGGAGACGGCGTCGCCACGGTGCTCATCGTGCTCGCGTGCTCGCGCCCCGCTGTCGGCGCGATCGCGACCGGCATCGCCCGCGGGGCCTACGAGCGCGTTCTCGGCTGGCTCGAGGACGATCCGGCGGCGAAGGGTCTGCTCGATCGCGAGCACGTCCAACTGGAGCTTGCCGCGATGGCGGAGGACATCCAGCTCGCCCGTCAAGCGTATGTGGACGCCGCCACAGAACTCGACCTCGTGGCGCTCGGAGGCGCGCTGTCCCACCCCGTGGTGCGTTCGCTTGAGTACCTTCCGGCGAGCATCTGCAGGCGCCCCAGCGCCCAAAGGTTGCTGGCGTCAGAAGTCATGCGCGACTTTACGGCCGTGCTGCTGCACCGAACCACCAATGATCGGGCGCTGACGCGCTCGCTGGCGCTCTCCTCGCTGGCCAAGGCGCGCGGCGCCGACGTCGCGATGCGGGTCACCGGTGCCGCGCTTGAGCTCGTCGGTCTTCGCGCTGGACCTGTTCGTGCGGAGCTCGAGAAGCTCTGGCGGGATGCCAAGCTGACGCAGATCTACGAGGGCGCCAACCAGATCAACCGGCTGGACGTCTACCATGGACTGGCTCACGGGGAGACGCTCCCGTGCCTGCCGACACCGCCCCGGCGCTGGTGGTTGAGATGGCCATGAGCAATGCGACCGCGCTGGAGCGCGCGGAGCTACTTGAGCTGGCGCGCGGCCTCGCTCGCCGCGAGCTGACGCCACGCGCCAGTGCGCTGGACGCCGGCGACTCCAATGTCATCGCCACCTGCTGGCGTCAGCTCGCTGAGCTTGGTCTTGACCGCGCACTTTTGCCCGAGGAACACGGGGGCGCAGAGCTCGACGTAGCGGATTTCCTCGCCGTGGTGGAGGAGCTCGCCGTCGGCGACGGCGGCATCGCCCTCTGCGTGGTGCTCAGCAACGCGGCGCTTGGAGCTGTTACGCCGGAGACGCTCGCGACGATCCCGGCCGGGGCACGTTGGGTGCTCGTGCCGGCTGCACTGGGGGCCGAAGTAGCAAGCTCCGGCACCTCGCTGACCGGCCGGGTCACATGCGCGCTCGGCGCGCACGGGGCGGACGCACTCGTGCTCATCGGAGGTCGGCAGACGGTTATCCCGACTCATACGCCCGGGCTCACGTGCGAGCGCGACAACACCCAGATGGGGCTGCGCGCGGCACCTATGGCGGAGGTCACCCTCGATAGCGTCGCCGCTCAGCCGGACCTGACCACGGGTGGCGAGTCGCTGGCGCTGCTACGGGCGGGGATAGCGGCCATCTCGCGGGGGATCGCCCGGCGGGCCCACGAGATGGCGCTCGTCTATGCGCGTGAGCGCCACCAAGGCGGTGTCGCCATCATCGAGCACGACGCAGTCAGCGACATGCTCGCCGCGATGGCAGTCAGGTTGACGCTGCCGCTCCCGACTGCGATTGGCGAGAGGCAGGCCCTCGCCGCCAAGATCGGCCTAACCGATGCCGCGGTCGCAACGACGATCGACGCGGTGCAGGTGTTCGGCGGCACCGGCTACATGCGCGAGACCGGGATCGAAAAGCTGATGCGCGACGCGATGTACTGCCAGCTATTCCCCGAGTCCAACTGGGTTGCCCGGGATGAGCTGATGCAGGACGAGCGGCGCACCACCTTGACTGCGCACTAACCTCGCTGCTTCGCGGACGCGGCCAGCCGCTACACGCCGGGCGAGCGCGTCGCCCCGCTCGGCGAAGGCACACACATCGACCCGAAGAGCCGGGGTCGCGGCAAACACACTTCCTCCCAAACCCCTCCCGCTTCCCCGGACAGACCAGGGCGTCAGGTTAGGGCGTCGTAATTGAGCACTCCGATCCCCGACCATCGCGGACACCTCCCGCTGCACGCTCGCCGCGATGTCGACAAGGCTGAACGGTTCAAGCGCTCAGACCGCCATCGACAGTGAGTAGTGCGCCGGTCACGTAACTCGCACGATCCGAGGCGAGGAAGCTGACGCAAGCCGCTACCTCTTCAGGACGGCCCAGCCGGCCAGCGGGTACATAGTCCAGAAACCGGGTGAGGACATTCTCGTCGAGGTCCTCGAGGAAATCCGTCTCGATCAGGCCGGGTGCAACGGCGTTGACGGTGATGTTGAGCCGTGAGACCTCCGCCGCAACCGCCCTAGTAAACGCTACGAGCCCGGCCTTCGAGGCCGCGTAGTTCGCTTGTCCAGCGTTGGCCTTGACCCCTACGACGGACGCGATGTTGACGATCCGTCCGTACCGCCTTTGTGTCATCGACACCAGCGCGCGACGCGTTAGCCTGAACGCACCGGAGAGGTTCGTGCCGACCACGGTCTGCCAGTCCTCCTCAGTCAGCCCGATGAACAGGTTGTCGGCACGTGTGCCGGCGTTGTTGACGAGCACGTCCACAGCCCCGAGCTCCGCTTCCGCGCTTTGGAACAGGTGATCAGCTTCCTCCGGGTCGGACACGTCGCCAGCGACACTGAGCGCGCATCCGCCTGCGGCGCGCACGTCGGCCACGACGCGTTCGGCGCTGCTGCGATCGCTACGGTAGTTGATTACAACGGGCCAGCCGTCTGCCGCCAACGCCCGCGCGACCGCTGCGCCGATGCCTCGTGACGATCCTGTGATCAGGGCGCCGCCGTGCATCCCGCGATCTGGTCGTGAGTTCCCTCCTCGACCCAGTGTTTCTGCGTGCGTAGCAGCAAACTTCTCCGATTGACTCGTCTTCACCGCCACCTCATCTCCGCGCGCCTCCTAGTTCGGCTTGTAGACTAGTACTAGTAGCGTCGTATGATCGATTGCAGCTTGCGACCTGTGTCTAGGACAGATCTGACAATAGCGGCGATTGAGTCAAACGGTGCCTTGCTCGATGCGCAATCGGATTCCCGAACCGGATGACGGCACGAAGCCACGGGGCTTTGCCCTCGTGACCGGGGGCGCTCGTGGCATCGGACCGGCGATCGCGAAGCGCCTAGCGCGAGACGGCTGGCAGGTAGGGATCAGCTGTGAGCCGGACGCCACTCAGGCCGAGAAGGTCGCGCAGTGCATCCGGGACGGCGGCGGCCAAGCGCTTGTCCTGCCATGTGACATCTCCGATCTCCAAGCGGTCATGCACATGTTCCAACGAGTTGCGACTCACTACGCCGCCGTCAACGTACTGGTAAACACCGCAGAGACCCGTATCGACCGGCCCTTGGCCGAGCTCGAGGAGGACGAGTGGCAGCGCGTGCTCGATACGAATCTCCGAGGTGCCGTCAACACCACTCGCTGCGCACTTCGCCCGATGATTCGCGCCCGCTTCGGGAGGATCATCAACATTGCCTCGACCCCTGGATTGATGGCTGCGCCAAACACTGCCTCCTACGCAGCTTCGAAAGGAGCTCTGATCGCCTTCACGAGGACCGTTGCCGCTGAGGTTGCGTACCGCGGTGTGACCGTCAATGTCGTTGCACCGGGACTGATCGACCTCCCTCTTTCCGGACCGGAGGCCTGGGCCGACCATGTACCAGTGCGGCGGCTTGGCCAACCCGATGAGGTCGCGGCTTGCGTCAGCTTTCTCGCATCGGAGGACGCGAGCTACGTCACCGGATGCGTTCTGACAGTCGACGGAGGGCTGACGGCGTGACGTCGGGGCCATCGTGTGACCATACTGGCCGTTGGCCCGAGCGTAACTACTAGTCTGCGGGCGGATTTGGCGGCACCGTGCACGAGGTCGCGGACGAGCTGGATCGGCGGGGGAGTGGGCCGACCTTTCCTACATCCATCGTGTCCGGACCGATACGTCGCGCAGGAACCCATGCGCTGGCGCCGCGTCGGCGAGGGTGCGAGCGAACTCGGTCGCGGACTAGCGAACTCGGTCGCGGACAGGCCGCGAAGCGCGCAGCGAATCTAGCTCTAGCTACTAGCTGAGGCGCTGGTCCGCTGGCCAGCGCGGGCGTCTCGCGAGCTGGGGGCGCTGGTCGCGAAGCTGCACTCACGCTCGATCAGCACTCGCGCAAGTCATCGCGCCCACCTTCCGTCGGGCGGGTAGCAAGCCGACCGCTGACAAGAACCGCAGCATGAGGCGCCGCCCCGGTCCCTAAGCCTCGTCGACAGCCCGGACGAGCGACCGCCGATCCCAGCGCCCGCGATCCAACATCGCGCGGGTCGGTACCTGCGGTTGAACCGGTGCAGGTGTCGGTACTGATGGTACTTTGCACGACGTGGGTCCACAAGCGGTGCTTCGCGGGAGTACACCTACAAGAGTCCGCATCCTTCGCTCCGCACTGGTTTTGCAATGGAACCAGCCTGTCTCACATACTGCCGAGGCTGCACCTGGGCACTCGAATGCGAATCGATCAAGACATAGTCGTTCGAAAGGAAGGCGTCTCATGACAAGGGCCGCTGCGCTGGCGGACCTGCCGTCGCTTGACGACGGCGGGATCTTGACGCAGGACGCGATCAACGCTTGTGCCGAGTTCGTTCGAGGCGCTAGCGATCGTGACTTGGAAGCAGCGATGACGGCGGAGGGAGCGCGTGTCCTCGAGCTCGTGCTCGCCGGAATGCGAGGCAGCTACGTTGGCGCCGCGGAGATACAGGCGGAGATAGTGTGGAGGCTGTCCGTTGGTGGCCAGCCGTGGACCCGGTTCATCACACGCTTGAGCCAAGGCAAATGCACGGTGTTACAGGAGCTGCCGGCCTCTCCGCGGCTCAGCCTCGCGATGGAGGGCGTCACATTCCTCCGTATGGTTACCGGTGGCGCCAGCCCGCTGAAGCTGTTCGCGACTGGGCAACTGAAGACTCACGGGGATCTGACCTTCGCAGCAGGACTAACGAAGCTGTTTCTGTTTCCCGACAGCCACGTCTCTCGCTTGGCGCGCTGGCGTCGGCGAGGCGCCGAGCGGACTCCGCGACCAATGCCAGGACGGGACAGCCAGTGGGGACGATCCGTCGGCAAGGTGGTTGAGCAGGAGCCGGATGTGATGGCATCGAAGCGCGTCCTGCTCACTGGCGCATCTGGTGTTCTTGGACGCGCAGTTCTCGCGCGGTGCGACCCCGAGCACACGACATGTCTCCTTCATCACAATACCGTTTCCACACGGGGCGAGTGGCTGGCGGGGACGATCGCAGACACGAATTTCGGACTCAGTCGGTCTGAGTACGACGAGCTCGCACGGCGGGTAGACGTAATCGTGCATTGCGCGGCCATCACTGACTATTCAGCGCCCGAACGCGAGATGAACGCCGTGAACGTCGAAGGCGTCAAGCACGTCTTGGAGTTCGCGTCTCGGGCAGGAGCGCACCTGTATCACGTCAGCACCGCCTTCGTCCTGCGCACATTCGAGGAGCACGAGACATGGCGGGCTCCTTCGTCCAGGTGGTGGGACCCCGCTGTCTATCTGGAGTCGAAGCGGATCGGCGACCAACTCGTCGCGGACAGCGGGCTTGCTGCCGCCATCGTCCGGCCATCGCTGACCTTTGGAGACTCTGCAACCGGCGCGACGGTGCGGTTTCAAGGTGTACACACGGTGATTCGCGCGTTCTTCTCGAATAACCTGCCGCTGGTTCCGGCAATGCCGAAGGCCAGGATCGACTACCTTCCGACGAACGTGGTCGCTGAGCTCGTGGCAAGACTTACCGACCTGCGGCTCATCGGTGATCTGTGGCTGACCGCTGGGGACGAGGCGCTCACTGCCAGAGAGGTGTTGCGCATCGGCACTGACTATCTCGCCGAGAAGGGAATCGCCGTCGCGCCGCCAAGGATGGTTGCGCCCGACATGATGGAGCGGCTGATCGTCCCGGTGTTTCTGCCGGAGCTGCCAAAGCGACTGCGCCGCCGATATGAGCAGCTGCTTGTGCTCGCTCCGCTGTTCTTCCACGACGATCCATATCCGAGTGACCTGAGAACGCTCGAGCGGACGCTCGAGACGAGCTTCGACCTTCAGCTAGCCAGCTCGTTGATCAACGCGCTCGAGTACTGGCGGGCGACCAGCAGGCAGACGGGGGTTCACGCATGACCGCCGCAGCGGCCCCCCGTGGCAACCCTACGTGTCTGGACGTTTACCGCAAGCACGTGAGCCGCACCACCGCGATGCTCGCCGACGTCAACGGCGTGGGCGTCGAATCGCGCGCGGAAGGCCCCTACGTCTACGACGAGGCTGGAAGGCAGTATCTCGACTGCGGTGGCTACGGAGTGATGCTGCTCGGCCACCGGCACCCGCGCGTCTGCGCCGCGGTGCAGGAGCAGCTTGCGCAGCAACCGATGGGAACCCGGTTCCTGCTCAGCTCCGCGCTGGCGCGGGCGGCTGAGACGATTGCCCGGGTCGCACCGAGCGGGCTCGACTATGTTTACCTTCTCAACTCGGGTGCCGACGCGGTAGAGCTCGCGATCAAGCTCGCGCGCCTAGGTGGCAGACGGGAGGTCATCGCCATGCATGGCGGCTTTCATGGCAAGACGCTCGGCGCGCTGAGCCTCACGCATCACGAGGCCTACCGCAAGCCGTTCGAGCCGCTCGTCGAGGGGGTGCATCATGTCCCGTTCGGGGAGATCCAGCCGCTCGAGGCGCTCCTGGCAGGCGAACGTGGTCGCTATTGCGTGGTCATGGAGCCGGTGCAGGCCGAGGCCGGCGTGATCATTCCACCTGACGGGTACCTGCAATCGGTCGAGCAGCTATGTCGCGAGCACGGACAGTGGCTTGTGCTTGACGAGATCCAGACGGGCCTCGGGCGCGTCGGGAGCTGGTGGGCTGCCTGCCGGGAGCAGATCATCCCCGACCTTCTGCTGGCAGGAAAGATCCTCTCCGGTGGCGTCATTCCCTCGGCGGCGGTCATCGCGAGCGCCGAGGCATGGAGCCCGCTGGGCCGCGATCCCTTCCTCCATACCGCCACGTTCGCAAACATGCCACTCGCGGCGGCGGCTGCGACAGCGACGATCACCGCGATCGAGGACGAGGGGTTGATCGCGCGGGCGCGCACACTCGGCGAAACGCTGAGAGACGAGCTTACCGCCGTGATACAGCACGCAGTTGGCGAGAATGTTGTTGCACTGCGGTCGATCGGCCTCCTGATCGGAATCGAGCTGCGTAGTGCCGACCTTGTTGGAGAGCTGATCTATGAGCTTCTCCAACGGCGCGTACTCGTCAATCACTCGCTTGCCAGCCGAAAGACATTGCGTCTGACCCCCTGCGTGTACATGACGGATCGGGAAGTCGACTGGCTCTGTTCCACGCTCGGCGAGTCACTGACGGCTATTTCCCAGCGCTATCCCATCGAGGAGAGGATCGCACCATGAGCCCGCTCGTCCTGGTCTCAGCTCACCACCCGTCCCTGCCACCCGAAGACGCGTTCGATATCCTCCGCGATTTCCATCGCCATGCGCTTATGAGCGACGCGGTGCGGAGCGTCGAGCTCGAGGAGGCGCCAGATGGCTCAGTCATCTCGCACTGGGAGGTGAATTTCCGCAACGGGATCCTGGTGTGGTCGGAGTTCGACGAGTTCGATCCGTCCACCAACACGGTGCGTTTCCAGCGCCGCGACGGTGATCCCGAAGACTTCGAGGGCGCCTGGAGCTCTCGAGTCGACCCATCGGGGCGAGGCTGCATCCTGAAGTTCGAGGCGAACTTCGAGATCGGAATCCCAACTCTGAGCGAGATGCTCGACCCGCTCGCGGCCCGGACGCTGCGAGAGAACGTGATTCAGACACTGCGCGGAATTTTCGGAGAGACACTCGTGATCACCGAGGACAGGACACTCGACGATTCCGTGCTTGACCCATCAAGACTTTCATCTCGCTGACCGATCGAACGGAGCGTACCGTGCACTGGCTCAACCGCGAACGATCCACAACGGACCGCCTATTGCCCGGGCTCGATGAAGCCCTGACCGATGTGCCGCTGATGCAACTCGAAGAGCCGCCCACGGTTGGCCTGGAAGCGTTCCGGGAGGCCGGCGGGCCCGGACTGCTTGTACCCAGGGACCACTTGGGCTCCGGCGCGACGGCAGTCGAGGCCGTTCAGGTCCAGCGTGCCGTCGGTAGCAGGGCTCCGTCGGTGGCCGTTGCAGTAACCATGCACCACTACTCGGTCGCCACCTTCATGGCCTTCCTGGCGGAGACTCCGCAAAGCAACGATTGGCTGTTGCTCGACGCCGTCGCCGAGGGCAACCTCCTGGTTGCCTCCGGATTCGCTGAGGGGCGGACCGGACGCGGGATCCAGCAGCCAACCATGGACGCTCGTCCCACGGCGAGCGGATTCGTCCTCAACGGAACCAAGAAGCCATGCAGCTTGTCTCAGTCGATGGATATGATGACGGCGAGTCTGTTGGTGCCTTCACGTGATGGTGACGGCCAGAAACTAGCCGTTGCGCTGATTCCCGCGTCGAGTGATGGGATCGAGCGCACTCCCTTCTGGTCAAGCCCGATCCTTGCCGCCGCCGAGAGCCATGCGGTGACCCTCCACGATGTCGAAGTTCCGGACCGCTTGGTGTTCCGGTCGATCACCCAGACGGGCGAGCGCCTTGACATCGTGCAGACCAGTAGCTCCGTCTGGTTCGAGCTGCTGATCTCAGCAGCGTACCTCGGTGTAGCGAGCAGGCTCGTCGCGCTGGTGCTGACCGCCGAGCGCGGGACTGACAACGAACGTGCGTCTTTGGTTGCCGACCTCGAGACGTCTGCCGCGGCGATCGAGCGGCTGGCTCACGGCCTTGACGTGGACGGTGCTTCCGAGGAGCTCTTGGTTCGCGCTCTCCTCTGTCGCTACAGCACACAGGGCGCAATCGCGCGAACCACCGCCCAGGCTGTCGAGCTGTTGGGCGGGATCGCGTTCATCGGCAGCCCGGAGGTCGCCTACCTGTACGCCGCGGCCCAGTGTCTCTCCTTCCATCCCCCGGGGCGCTCTCGCGCGTCCGAATCGATCGCGAAGTTTGTAGCGGGCAACGTGGGCCTAGACGCGGCCCTGCTGTAGCGGGTCCTGGAACCACTCATCTAGGCGAGGAGGCGCAACACATGGACATCCTGACTCGAGACCCGAGCCGGGGCCCACTAGTTACACCGGTACCAGAGACAAATGGGCAAGCGCAACGTCCAACCCGAACACCAGCTAGGTCGGTGCGAGACACGTTCACGATGCTCATCGGAGATCACGGCTCCATGGCCCGGAACGTCAAAGTCATGCTATTCACCGTCGATCTGACCGCCGACGCGTTGCGCGCATGGTTGCCGCCTGGGCTGAAGCCGCCGCCGAGGCCGCGGGCCCATTTCTGGATCGGGGACTATGACAAGCACTCGTCTGGGGTCGCGTACCGCGAGGCGGCGATCATGGTGGAGGCGCAACGGCGCGGTAGGACTGTCTCCCACTGCCCCTGGGCGGTCGTAGACGATGAAGCGCCCCTTATTTGGGGCCGTGACATGATGGGTTACCCCAAGAAGATGGGCACGATCGACATCGCTCGCGATGGCGACGCGTTCGAAGTCGAGGTCCTGCGCCGGGGCGAGCGTCTGTGGCGCATCACCGGGGAGGTGGACTCGGCGACCGATCTCGACGTACGTAACTTTCCGCTGCCCACGGAGGTCATCAACGTTTGGGGTATACCCTTTACGCCAGCCATTCTCATCAAGTACAACAACACGCACGATCTGAAGTACCTCCACCCGATTTCCGCAAACCTCGAGATCAGCGGTGGGACCTATGATCCGTTGGAGACTCTGAACGTGACGAACGTGCAGACGGTCACAGGACATGCGTTCCGCACCGATCTCGTGTTGCCGCAGGCCACCCGGTTGCCGTACTGGTTTTGGGGCATCGTCGGAATAATGCGGCCAATTGGCTTCACAAGCCCAACATGGCTACTGCGTCACTACCTGTTCAGGAGCCTGTAGAGTGCGCTCTCTGGCCGGCGGGCGGTCGTTAGCGGCTGCGAGCGATCGCCGTCGTCCGCTGGGACGGTCCGCGGTCAACATTCACTGCGCCGACCGACTGCACGCACGGCAAACCGACTGTCATACACCCCACCGCAACAGGAGTAACAGTTACTATTACCGGTCAACCCGTACACGCAGAATACCGGACGCCGTCGGCTCTTGAGCTTGTTGCCGTCGCGGATGGGCGCGCGGTGGATGACGAGCCTGTGGCCAGCCGACCGAGCCGGCTCGCGCCGCTGCAGCGGCTATCGCTGCTCTGTGATGATCGCTCGCTGCAGGTGATCCGCTCGGCGGTGGCCTCCGAGCGGATGGGAGAGTCGGCTCAAGCGGGCGATGGCATCGTCGGTGGCGCTGGCCGCATCGGGGGCAGGCCTGTGTACTGCTTTGCGCAGGATGCCACCTTCGCGGGTGGCTCGCTTGGCGCCGCGCACGCCGACACGATCGTTCGGTTGCAGCGGTTGACCGCGCGCGCGAAGGTGCCGATCATCGGATTCGTAGAGTCGGCGGGCGCCAGGATGCAGGAAGGTCTCGCGGCGCTTGATGGGTACGCTCGCGTCTTCTCGCAGCACGTGGGCTTGTCAGGGCAGATACCGCAGATCTCGGTGATCACCGGGAGCTCTGCCGGTGGAGGCAGCTATTCACCGGCACTCACTGACTTCGTAGTGATGACGAGAGCAGCGAGCATGTTCTTGACCGGCCCGTCAATTGTGCGCGAGGTCACCGGTCAGGAGACGTCGACGGCCGAGCTTGGTGGCCCGCGCGTTCACGAGCGCAATGGGGTGTCGCATTTTGTTGTCGACGATGATGCAGCCGCTCTGCACCTTGTGCGCCAGCTGCTCGGCTATTTACCTCAGAATGCGTGGGCGGAGCCGCCGCGCCAAGCGGCGGCTGGTCCGGAGGGCCCGGACCCCGGAGGCGTGGTGCCGATCGATCCCCGCCGAGCCTACGACGTCCGCCAGGCGGTCCAGGGGATTGTGGACGCTGGATCGCTGCTTGAGGTATCGGCGTCCTGGGCGCCGAACCTCCTGACGGCCTTCGCTCGGATCGAGGGGCGGGTGGTGGGCGTTGTCGCAAACCAGCCGCGCCACTTGGGGGGTGCGCTCGACGCATGTGCAGGTCAGAAGGGCGCACGCTTCGTACGCACCTGCAACGCTTTCGGGATCCCGCTGCTGGTGTTTGTCGACACGCCGGGTTTCCTGCCTGGAACCGAGCAGGAGCGGGGTGGCGTGATCAGGCACGGGGCGAAGCTGTTGCACGCGTTCGCAGAGGCGACGGTGCCCCGCTTCACCGTGATATTCCGCAAGGCCTACGGCGGTGCCTATATCACGATGAATTCGAAGGACCTTGGGGCCGATCTGACGCTCGCCTGGTCGCGTGCCGAGCTTGGGATCATGGGCGCCCATCAGGCGGTCAGTCTTGTGCATCGCCGTGAGATCCAGCGTGCCGACGATCCCGAGGGTGCGCGCGAGCGTTTGGCACGGGACTATGCTGCCCGCCACCTCGCAGCGGCCGCGGCCGCGCGTGGAGGGCACATCGACGACGTGATCAGGCCAAGCGAGACGCGCGAGCGCCTGGCTCGAGCGTTGGAAACAGCAGCGCCTGGTCGCGGCGCTTGCGGAACGATGCGGAATATTCCGCTATGACTGAGCCGGGCGCAACGGCAATTGAGCCAGGCCGGTTTTGACGGAGACCTTGAAAGCAGGGCGGTTCTGTCCTGCGGAGAGGAGACGCTCTGTCGATGCCAGCATCGAGGAAGTACCCCGAGGAGTTGTTGGAGCGAGGCGTTCGGCTGGTGTTCGAGTCTGGCCGTCCGATCGCGCACGTGGCGGCTGATCTGGGCATCCATCCGGAGGCGCTGCGCGCCCGACCACGATCGAAGTGAGCGCGTTCATCGATGAGCATCACGAGCGCTTCGAGGTCGAGCCCATCTGCCGGATCCTGGGCGTGTCGGCCTCCGCCTACTCTCAGCGTCAGACGAGCGAACGTTCGGCTCGCAGGATCGAGGAATAGCGGCTACTGGTCGAGATCCGCCGCGTGCATGAGGCCAACTACGAGTGCTATGGGTACCGGCGCACGTGGAAGCAGCTGTTGCGCGAGGGTGAGCGGGTCCCGCGCTGCCGGGTGCAGCGGCTGATGCGCGATCACGGGATTCGGGGCGCTAAGGGCCGCGGCAAGCCGTGGCGGACCACGAACGCCGATCCTGAGGCCGAGCGGCGGCCTGACCTGGGCGCCGGGGTCGCGGGCGAGAGCGCCATTCGCAGAGCGTCGAGCACCCGAGCCGATCACCGATCGCGTGTGGCGGACGCGAGCGCAGCTCGAGCTCGCCACCGTCGAGTACGTCGGCTGGTTCAACCACCAGCGGCTGCACGAGTCCCTCGGCGACATCGCCCCGGTCGAGTTCGAACACCGCTACGCCCCCTCCGAGCGCCTGACAGGGCGCGATTTCGGGTGAGCGATCGGCCACGAACCTGTCGCCGAGGCCCGCAGATCAACTTACAACGCGTCCGCCAGCTGCCGTCGAGGCCCGCGAGCGCCGAAACGGGCCCGACCGGCACTCGCTGCCGTCCACGACGAGCGCGCCGGCGGCAAACTCGACCGCTCCGAACGGCACCGGGCCGACGACGACAACGCTCCCGCCTGTGGAAATGACGTCTTGTGGACAAGCAGCCTGCCGAAGCCGGGGCGGCGGGTCGCCCGGCACGAGCGCAACTTGCGAGACCCTCCTCGCTGGCGACAACCAGATCGGGGTAGCGGGGCCGCGCGCCGCGCGTCAAGCGGCGGCCCCAGGGTCAGACCAGCGTCGCGGTCAACCCACTGCTTGCAAGCACCTCGCCGCTTGACCCGGACTCCGGCCCGCTATCTGGCAACGATCGCCGGGCAGAGCCCGACAACTTTCAAAAGTCAACGACCCGAACGCTCCGGACACCCCGAAGTCACCCCCAAATACGAGGAGTCATCAACACAAGAAAGTCGGAGCTGTACGAGGAACCTGCCGACGGCCGACAGCAACAGGATTTCCAGTCCCGCCGGCGGCGCATCGCGCCGATCAAGCTAGCCCTCTGGGCCGTTAGTGTTAGTGAGCCATTGCCGGGAACGTGCAACCACACTCAGGACACACGACCTGTCCTTTTGTCTCGCGCTCCTTGTCGACGTCCTTCGCGTCATCGGCACGGTTGCGCTCGGCGCGCAGCATCACCCGCAGATCGCGGGCTGATAGCCTGCAGGCATCGGCCCGATCCATCCAACTGTCCTGCTCGGCGCGGGACAACGACGCAAGCTCAGCGTGATGACTCCACGACAGGGTCTCCCGGCGGCGGGCGGGCTCGATGTTCGAGGCGACGTAGACCATGTTCATCAGAGTCTGTACGTCGTAGCCGGTGATCTTGGCGGCCCGCGCGTACTTTTCGCCGTACCGGGCATTGCCGAAGCGCAGCCAGTCGCCGATCCACCAACCAACGCCGCGTCCGATCATTCCCAATCGCCGACCATCCCGGACCCACTGCTCAAACGACAAGGCCTCCGGCGCCGACCAGGAGACATTCGTCACCTTCGCAGATCTGCCCGCCATCGGGCCGATTTGCCTCTCAGCGGAGCCGTCGTCAGCGGAGCACCTATTGGTCGCGATTGCCGTTGAATCGCTGCGAGTCGCCATAGCACTCGTCATTCCGTCCTGCCTTCCCCCGTCATCACCGTCGCTCAGCCAGTGGTCGCTGGCATCTCACCTGAGAAGAGGGGGCCACATTGGGTTCTGATACAGGACCCATCTGTTGGTCGCGTAATTTGCGCATTCGGTCATGCTTACGGCGTTTCCGACTTGGCACGAGGAACGCTGAGCCGTCGTGAGGCAGCCGGCTGAGCGGCGAAACGGGGCGGCCGATCGAGAGACACCTCCAGCGGCCGTATTGTCGAGGCCGTCGCACTGGTCTGGCCGAGGCTGCATTGGCTCCGCGCCGGCCCTGTCACCTGGTGCCATCGCGAAAGCCGCGGCGGATCCAGATCACGCCGGTTGGCCGCCCCAACCCGCAGCCCCAGGCACATGGTCGGAGGATCAGACCTGCTGTAGCGCACGGTTACGTTATGTCCATGTGCCGGTTTGCTGATCAGATCGCTCTGGAGGGCGCGCGCAGCTAGCGCGCGGCGCCTCAGTTGGATGGAACGTCCGGCGCACGCACGGGTTGGAAAGCTGCCAACGTCGCCGCCCGCCGGCGTCCGCAGGGTTGCGGACGAGCACGAGCGTGCGATCGACACGAAGGATGTCGCCATCGCGGAGCCTCCGCCTTCCGCCTTCCGTGAAGGCGCTCTCCGTTGACCCATGAACCGTTGCGACATGCCGTCGTCGAGAAGCGCGAGACCTGAATCATCGCTTGAATGTCGCGCCGCGTGCACGGCCGTCGTCCATCCACCGCTGGGTTCGCAACTGCGATCACTTCGAGTATCTCAGAACGCGCCTGCTCCTCTTAGGGTTATGTGGGTCTACACCGAGGGTGGCTTGTCGCCCGCGACCGGAACGGCGACCATCGGGCTGGCATTCGCTCAGGCGACAAATTCATAAGCAGTTTGCAAAACCTATTCCGGGGGCTTTCGATGATGTCTCGTGGTATACCGCGGACCCGGACCGAGATGCTCGGTCCGAACCCGCTGCTCAGAGTCCTGTCGCGCGTTGGCGTGTTCGGCACCGGTGCTCTCCTAGCGCCTCGCTCTCGAGCCCCAAGGCTTCGCTCAGTCGCTCCCGTCTGTCGAACAATCGACGATGTGATTGAGAGGATGACCGATCTTGGTGATCGGTTCGAGCAGAAGCACGGCCCTCGCGACGGCGTGCTGCGCTTCAACCGCCTGTACCTTGCGGTCACGCGCGGGATCAAGAGCGCCGTGGAGCAGCCAGGGTACTTCCACAACCCTGAGATGACCGCCCAGCTCGATGTGCTTTTTGCCCAGCTCTATTTCGATGCGGTCGATGCGGTTGACCGGGGGGCTCGGCCCGCGCTCGCGTGGAGGCCGCTGTTCGCGGCTCGCGACGATCAGGCGATCCTGCCGATCCAGTTCGCTCTCGCCGGTATGAGCGCTCACATCAATCACGATCTCCC
The DNA here is from genome assembly GCA_963806475.1 of uncultured Solirubrobacterales bacterium. Taxonomy (GTDB): domain Bacteria; phylum Actinomycetota; class Thermoleophilia; order Solirubrobacterales; family Solirubrobacteraceae; genus Palsa-465. Next base: position 205,759 of record CAWDYK010000027.1, on the reverse strand, counting down.
GATTGCATTGTGCGAGCAATGGAAGGTGGAGCGCCGCCGACCGGCGCGATCCAGCGCTACTTACGCCGACTTCCTGAAGATTAACCAGATACTGAAAGACGAGGAGAAGAAGGAGAAGCGTTCGCTCGAGTCGGGCGTGTTGCGAGAGCTCGATCGTGGCCAACTCGGTCATCTCGAGGACAGACTGGCCTTGTGGGTGGTCGAGCAGGCGCGTGCTCGCGCTTGGAAGGACGGAAGTTACCTCTGGTACCTCCGTCACCTTCCCCTTGGACGGAAACTGTGGCTCGCTACGATTGATCGTGCCGCGAGCACGTTGGGGGAGGCTCTGCTCGAGCGAGTGTGATCTCAGCGCGGACCCGCCGGGACCACCTCCGGCAGCCAGGTAAGCCGTTCGAGCGTGCGGGTCGCACCGCATGCTTTCGCCAGCCGTGCCGCGCGCTCGATCATCGTGCTCGTATCACTGATCGAGCCGGCGGCGCCTCCGGCCAGCAACGCCTGGGCATAGTCGCAGAGCGTTCGCGCCTCGAGCGCGGGCGCGGGAATACCGGCGTGACGATCGATTGCCTCTTCGAAGTGCTCGGTCGCCTGGCCCGAGCGTCCCAGCTGCGCGGCTAGGAGGCCGAGATGCCGGTGCAGGCAGCCGAAGGACCCATTGAAAGTGAGCTGGACGAAGCGATCGGCGTACGGCACGAGAAGCTCGTACAGCACTGCCGCTCGCTCGTGATCGCCCGTCTGCGGGCAGGCTTCGGCCAGCCACGCAAGTATCGTCAGCCACACGATGTTCTGAGGAAGCTCCGCGAGATGTCTCGCCTCCAACGCTTCACGGCTTGGCAGGGCGGGTGATTCGGCGGTACATGCCAGCGTGAGAATGCAGGCAGCAGCGCCCCATAGCGGATCCCCGGTGGCAGCCCACCCGTCCACGACCGGGAGCAGCTTCTCGGCACCTCCTCGGTCCGGAACGACCGCCAGCTGTTGTGCGATGAAGTGTGTCTTTGCGCCCTCGCCGTGAGCACCGCGGGCAAGGTTCACCGCCTGGTGGGCGAGTTGCGCCGCGTGGTCGAAGCGTCCGCTCAGCTGCTCGAGCACCCTCAGCCAAACCAGCGCCGAATGTCGGTAAAGCGGCTGCCCGAGCTCGTCGGCCAATTGCTGCAGCTCCCCGTGCAGGCGAGCGGCGGTCTCGAACTCGCCGGCCTCGAGGACGTCGTATAGCAGCCAGTGGCGTGCCAACGCCTCGAGCTCACGCTCGCCGTTGCGGTGCGCGAGTCCCACCGCCTCGGTCGCGAGGCACTTGCGCTCATCCAAGTGCCGGACGTGCAGCAGCGCAGCATGCCGACTCAATAGCGTCGATGCCAACACCAACGGGTCGTTCAGTCCTCTGGCGGCTGCGAGGGCTCTCTCGCTCATCCGCGCAGCCTTGGATGGATCGGCAAAGCCCAGGTGCTCAGCCAGCCGACCCAAAACGCGAACGTGCAGCGGGTCATCGTCGCACACCCACTCAAGCGCCTCCTCGAGGAGGCGAATGTACGGCTCGTCGGGTCCAGTCGGCGCGTAGAACCGGCCGCCAAGCCCAAGCGTGGCTTCGGCGAACCGGCTGTACTCACCCATGCCTCGCGCGACCGCCACCGCCTGCTCGAAGATCAAGCGCGCACTTGGGCCGCTGCCTTGCCAGCAGACCTTTCCCAACTCCAAGAGCAACTCGCAGCGCGTTGCCGTGTCGTGCGCTCGATGACGCTCCAGCACGTCGATCGCCCGGCGGTAGTGCTGAGCAGCTTCCTCATAAGCGCGGGCCGCGCGGGCTCGCATCGCCGCCTCGCACGAGAAGGCAATGGCCTGGTCAACCACCTCCGATCGGCCGCTCGCGATGAAGTGATGCGCGAGCTGAGCCGCCTCGACGAATGCCGTCTGCCGCCGCTGCTCCAGAGCTTGCCCTGCGAGAAGGTGTAGGTGCCTCCTGCGGCTTCGCCCGATGCTTCGGTAGATCGACTGTCGTGTCAGCCCGTGGCAGAAGCAATAATACCCTCCGAGCTCGCTGTTTTCGGCGATCAAACCGGTACGAACCGCGGGATCTAGCGCACTCGCTGCGTCTTCGCCCCCGACAACGGCTTCTATCAACTCCACGTCGAATTCATGGCCGAGGACCGCGGCAGCGGCAAGCGCATCGCGCGTCACTGGCGCCAGTCGCTGGAGCCGATCCTGAATGAGCCCTTGAACCCCCTCGGGCAGGGGCATGGACCCCTTCTCGCCAACCTCCGGGTCCGCGTGCGACGAACCGGTCTCCCGCATGTCGCGAACGATCTCCTCAATAAAGAACGGATTGCCTGATGTGTGCTCGCGCAGGTAGCGGAGAAACTCAGCCGAAGGCTGCTCAGCATCACCCAACAGCTCGGCGATTGCCGCGTCTTCGAGGCCATGCAGGATCACGCGGGTGATGCCGAGATCGTGGCGGAGGTCGCTGAGCAGACGAAACAGCGGATGGTCGCCGGTGACCAATCCGTCTTGGTATGTTAGGAGCGCGAGCATCGGTCGGCGTGTGGGTTCACACAGCAGTTGGCGAAGCATGAGGATCGTCTCGGTGTCGGCGCAGTGCAGATCCTCGAGCACGAGGAGCACGGGCCGCTCGGCTGCAGTCCGGACAACCAGGGCGGCAACCGCTTGGTAGAGGCGCAGTCGTTCGAGTCTCGCGTCGCCGGTCGATACGCGGCGCTCGCTCCGGTGATCGGCGAGCTCCGGGATTAGCCAGCCGAGCTCGCCGATGTGGATACGTAGCGTCTCGTCCAGCTGCAGGTCCGGGACGTGCGCGACGTAGTGCCGAAGCGCCTCCACGAGCGGCGCGTACGGAATGATCGCGTCCTCTTGCGCCCTGCCATAGAGGACGATCCCGCCCCGCTCATGAACCTCGCGGGCGAAAGTCGCGGCCAGCGCAGTCTTGCCGATGCCGGGCTCACCCGCGAGTGCGACGATGCTGCGGTTCTCACCTGCAAGCTCGGCCCATCGTCGCGACAGCACCGCGAGCTCGCGCTCGCGCCCCACCAGCCGCTTACGTGAGCTACGCGTCAGCGCGTCGGGCAATGCCGTCGATTCGTCGGCATCGCTGGTTTCTCGCTTGGATTCGAAGGGAGCCGGACGGATGCTCGAGTCGTGCCGAAGCAGCTTCTCGTGAAGCGTCGCCACCCGGGCCGAAGGTGGGATTCCCAGCTCGCTACGCAGCACGGTGCGAAGCCGCTCGTAAACCAGCAACGCCTCGGCGATATCGCCGCGAGCCGCGTGCACCTCCATCAGCAGCGCGTAGCCGGACTCTCGAAATGGTTCGCGTTCGATCAACGCCCGCGCGGCACGCTCGGAGTCATCAAGACTGGGCCCTCCCAGGACCAGTCCGGCGCGAACCCTCACCGCAAGCAGCCGCGAGCGAAGGTCTTCGATGTCCATGCGACGCTGGTCGATCCACGCATGCTGTACATCCGGCAGCAGGGGCGCAGCAACGATCGCAAGGGCAGAGCTCGCCAGGTCGAGTGCCTCCGGCGCGCTCCCCTGCGCAAGCTTCGCGTGCGCTCGGATCGCGGCATCCTCCGCGGCCTCTACGTCGACCCAGCTTCCCGCTGGTAGCCCTACCGTGAGCTGCGCGCGGCCGGCGAGCACCGAATGACCTACGACGCGCCGCAACCGCGCGAGGATGGTGTTGAGCGCCGCCTCGGGGGCGCGTGGCGGCTCGTCAGGCCACAGCAAGGCGCCGAGCTCGTCACGACTGACCGGCCTGTCGCGGTTCAGCACGACATACGCGAACAGCGCTCGACCTTGGCGGCCCGCGAGATTCGCTTCGATCTGCCTCCCCCCGAGGGCGACTACAAGGCCGCCGCACAACCCGATCCGCAGCGGTTGCTGCACCGCCTCAGTCTAAGCCTGAGCTCGTCGGTCGAACTGTGCGAATTGTCGCGGCTGAATACATGGTCCGCACGACGACTTCGACGTCCTCCGGCAGGGGATCGATGATCGCTGTGAGCTGGCTCAACTCCTCGATCAAACGCTCGTCGGCGACGCTTGCGGGATCAGGAGTGGCGCGCCGAACCGGTTCCACCTGAGATAGAGGCGCCGCGGCGCCGTTCTGATACATGCGAGCTCGATTCCGTTGCAGCTCGATTGCGGGCTCGCTTCCGCTCCGGCGTCTTGACGCAATCCGGCTGCAATCTCGGCGCAAGGCCTCCGGAACACCATGGGGCGAAACCCTCACAAACGGAGGCCCAACTATGACCATGACTATGGAGAAGCCGGCACTGCAGCGCTCGAGTGGCGAGCGGGTTGCCGGCCTCGTGAGCTCGGCTCAGGCGGGCAAGCGGAGCGGATGGGAGGCGCTCGTCCGCGAGTTCGGTGGGATGGTGTGGGCGGTCGCGCGAGCACATCGCTTGTGCGGCCATGACGCCGCCGACGTCGCGCAGACGACCTGGCTCAGGCTCTTCGAGCATCTCGACAGGGTGAACGAGCCGGCGCGCGTGGGAGCCTGGCTCGCGACCACCGCGCGCCGCGAGTGTCTTCGCGTGCTGCGTGAGGCCGGCGGGCGGGTCCCGTTCGGCGACGACCCTCCGCAGCAGCAGTCTCCTGCGAGCCTGCCGCACGAAGAGCTGCTACTGGCCGACCGAGATCGAGTCCTTTGGTGCTCGTTCTCGCGCCTTCGCACGAGCGATCAGGCGCTATTGCGACTTCTCATCGCTGAGCCACGTCCCACATACGAGGAGATCTCGGTCGCTCTCGACATGCCCGTCGGGAGCATCGGTCCGACACGCGCCCGAGCGCTCGAACGCCTGCGTCAGGTGCTCGACAGCGAGGGTGCGCTGAGCTCGTTGCGTGACTGAGAGGTCCCGAGACATGCCCATGGAGCACGAAAACGAACTGGCAGAGATCGGGGTCCGTCTCACCGATGACGCCTACATCGCCTGGCATGCTGCGGAGACCGAATGCGAGCGAGCGTTCCGTGCTTGGTCGCACTCAGGCGCGAGCAATCGCGCAGCGGCATACTGCACCTATCGCGCGGCTCTGGATCGAGAGGAAGCGGCCGCGCGCGATCTTAAGCGGCTGTGGGTGCTGACACAGCCATACCGCGAGCGGCTCGCCGGGAGCAGGCTCGATCGTGGATCGTTCAGCGTCAGCCGTTCCGAGGGTTGTGACCGAACAATCTAGGGATTCTTGTGGTCTCGTCGAAGATTGGTGTGTGGTCGACGAGGTCGGGAGCGGTGCGCGGTCCGGGCGTTGGCCGGCGAGCTTGATGAGCGTCAGCGGCGTCTGTGGGTGGCGGCGGAGGCGCGCTCGGCGGGACGTGGTGGGATCGCGGCGACCGCGCGAAGTGAGCGACGGGGATTTCGGCGGATACGATCCGCAAACGGATCGGGAGCTTGAGCGTGGCGGCCTGGTCTTGGTCTTGCCCTCAAGCGGGGCGAGCACCTGCAACCTCCCCGGCTGGCGGTTGAGGCACCAGTCAGGATGACCGATAAGCACCTCGCACGCTGTGGCTACCGCTGCTGCGCCACACTTTGCAGCCAGCGTCCTACACAGGTCGCACCAGGGCCCCGGGATCTTCCAGAGCAAATGAGACCGCTGCGGGCTTCGCCTCCAAGGTCGCCGCGAACGCATCCTCGTCGAGCTGAGACACCACGTGAATGACGATGAACGGCCGGCCGGTGAGCTTCCTCACCGCGTCGATTTCGGCGCTTACGTCCACGGCGGAGCCGAACACCGCCGCGATGCTGCCGATCGCGCCGGCCTCGCCGACCGCCGCAACAAGACGGGGACAAGTTGCCGGCCAGATCGGCGCTTGTATGACCGGCGCTTCGATGTCGAGCAGATCGCACAGGCGGGTTTTGATCATCGGCGACTTTGACTGGCCGAGCTTCAATCAACTGCTAACTGCCTCGCTGCACGGTTCAGAACTGAAGCGCGGTTAGATGACACCCCCGGTGCAGCTCGCGCCTTGCCGAATATGCGTGTGAGACGCATCCTTCTCGGAACCAGGCCGTCACGTGTGCAGGATGCTGCACTCCCCGCGAAGACACTCTTCGCGTTCCGCCATGCATCCCGTGACGCTGAGATACGTCTTGCTCCGCGCGGCAAGGAGGGCTGTTGTGCCTGCTTCCCCTGCGGGAGCAGCAGCCGTCGTCGTCGTTGATCTCCCGGGTGAGCGGCCATCCGCGCGAACGTTCAACCCCGCCCTGGCCAAGTGCGTTTGCAACGTCCGCAGGCCCAAAGCGGGCCCGCCGGCGGCGAGCATGATCTCCCGGACCTGCGCCGCGGTCCGATCCGGCAGCTCACGCTTCAACGAAAACGCCAGCTCCAGCGTCTCGGCCGGTGTGCGCGGCGCCACCACCCGAGGCCGCGGGATCAGAGCCTGAAACCCGCCCTGGCGATACGCGCGGATCCACCGGTCCATGGTCGTGCGACCGATCCGAACGATCCCGCCATCCGAGCCGACATGCTCCCGGTCACAGACCGCGCGGACCAGCCGGCCCCGCTCAGCCTTCGACAGTCCCGGATCGGCGGCGTCGCGGATCACGCCATACCGAAACAGACCGACCTCTTGACGACCGTTCGCGTCCACCCGCTGCTCCTCTCATCTGCGCTCAACAACGAGCGCGCTGCACGACCGCTGGGCGCTGCTGAAGAACCCCGACGATCTCACCGACCGCCAGGCCACCACGCTCGCGGCGATCCGCGCCGTTGGCGGGAAGGTCGTACGCGCCTGGGCGATGAAGGAGATGGTCCGCACGATCTTCGCCCCCGGCCTCACCGTCGAGGATGTCGCCGAGCTGATCGACCGGCTCCTCGCTCGCCTCTCCCGCAGCCGCCTCAAACCGTTCATCCGGCTCGGACGCACGATCCGCAAACACCGCGAGGGGATCCTCGCCGCCCTGCGCCTAAAGTTGAGCAACGCACGCGCCGAGGCACTCAACAACAAGGTCAAACTGATCGTCCGCCGCGGATACGGATTCCACTCCGCCAACGCCGCACTGGCGCTCGTTCACCTCACTTGCGGACCGGTCACACTTACACTCCCACACGAACAAGCGTTCGCATAAATCCACCTACGACTATGCCCGGAGAGCCCTAAAAGGACCAAGCGGTAGCACGCCGGCGGTTGTCCGGCAGCTCGAGATACCGTGCAGGCGCGGCGGTGATCCCACCCGTCGCCGACCGCCTGGTCGATCAACTCCAACAGCGCTGCCTTGGTGGCCGCATCGACTCGACGCGGGACCCGGCCACTCAGCCCCAGCGCTCTTTTCCCTCCGCCAACATCAACCGCACGCCCATCTCCTTCAACGCCTCCGGCAGCCGCGCGACCTCCGCCCGCGCCGCCGCCAGCTCTGGATCCACACCACCCGCCTTGAGCCCCGGCCTCGAAGCCGCCAGCGCGTCCAACGCGCCCTGCTTGGCAACCTGGCGCAGCTTGACGATCGTCGAGCGATCAACTCCCGCCCGATCGGCCGCCTCGACCGTCGAGTACTCACCGCGCAACAACCCGATCGAGATCTCATACTGCTGAGACGGCGAGAGAAACCGCTTCGATCGACGGCCCCCGCTGCTGCCTGCTGAACGTCCCGGCTCGGTCATCGAACACCCCTTCCTGATCGTGCCGTGAGGGTCTGAAGGAAGGCGTCCCGAAATCCCTGTTTCCAGACGGCTTGGTCAGGCGGCCTGTGTCGCGCACACGAACGCGAGTCCGGCCACGGGGCTTGACCCGCGGCCGGAGACGACTCCGAGGATCCCGGTGCCGAGGAACGCCTTGACCATCCCCATGATGCGCTTGTCCCCGATTCGACGCCGCATTCGATCCAGCAAGGCCGAATGCGAAATCTCGTCGAAGCAGGCCGTGATGTCCGCCTCGAAAACGCACTCGTAGTTGCGACTTTGTGGTGATGGTCATGGGCACCCGCGAGCATGCTGAAGCGCTCTGGGACGAGACCAGCATCGTGCTCGCTCCGATACTTCAGACACGCCGTGTCTGCGCAAACCTTCAGCTACCTGGAGCACTACACGTGGCACCAGGTCGCTGAATGGGTCCGCAAAACGACACAACGGCCTGAGTTGGGGATCGATCCGCCGACTCTTCCCCGGATGGGAGATCCGCGACGGACACACCGAGTTGTTCCGCCCACAAACGGTCGCGATCGCTACCGAAGCACCCGGATTCCCACACCATGGGCGGGCGATGCGGCCTGAACCTGTGGAGAGCCGGATGCGTGGAGACATGCAAGTCCGGTTGTATGTCCCGCGAACGGTTATGTTGAAGAGCCGCTCGATGCTCGACGTTTCCGTGCTCAGCGCGGTTCGGCTGGGTGATGCGTTCAACATAATCGTGGCCCTCCTGTCGAGGCTTCGTGGATTCGTGTTCCGCGATTCAACGGGAGGTATCGATGGGCAAGAGGTTGTGGTTCCCGAGGGTGTCGGGGCCGTTGGCGCCGCACGCGGCGGGGTTGGAATCGTGGCTGCGAGTGCTCCCCGACCCGGCAGACGAACCCCACCACCAGCATCCGGAACGTCTGGAACGTCGGTGCACTGAACGCACCAACGAACAGGAACAACAGCGAATCAAGCGAAGATGGAACAACGGGCATCGGCGACGCCCCCCTCGCAGGACGTAGAACACCCCGTGAGTTCGAGGAAGCGCCGATGCCCCCTTCTTTTCGGCCGCTCGCCGCCGCGCCTACGCCGTCAACGCGGAATCTCCTGCAAAATCGGCAGAAATCCCGAAACTTGAGTTTCCCACTACACGGCGCATAAAGTCCGACTGGAGATACCTCTGGAAGTCCGCTCGAGGTTCGACGGTCACGGCTGCATGTGAGTGGCAGCGGCTCCTTGCGAGTAGCAGCGAAAGACCTCGCCTGTTGTGGTGTTGCGCTGCCAGTCACTGGCCACGACTGCCCCCGCCCTCGAGCAGCTCCGAGGACGAGCTGCGGATCGCAGGCGACCGAGGTGTGGTTGGGTTCACCCCTTGGGTCTCTGGGCGCACCGGCGCCGGGACGGCAAAGTGCGACCCACCAACAGACGGATCACCAAGGAGACCAGGATGCGCCTACGAACTCTCACCGGACTCGCCGCCGCCACGGCCTCGCTCGCCGCCGCGCCCGCGGCGTTCGCTCATACGAGCACGATCGGAACCGCCAGCGGCACGCCGACGATGAATATCTGCGTGCTCGGGTTCAACTGCACCTACATCAACTTCGCGAACGGTAAGTCGACCGACGTCGTCAAGCGCACCGGCACGATCACCAGCTGGTCGCTGAACGCCGGCAGCCAGGGCGGCACCGTCCGCCTGCGGGTGCTGCGCCCGGTCGCCCACAGGAAGTTCGAGGCGATCCGCTCGAGCACGCTGCGCACCGTCTCGACGACCGGCCTGAACACGTTCCCGGCCCACCTCGGCGTCCGGAAAGGCGACGTACTTGCGCTCAGCAACGACTCGAGCGGGATCTACATGTCGCAGAGCGCTCCCGGCACCTCGATCAACTACTTCTCAAACCCCGTCCGCGATGGTCTGACCGGCGCACCCGATCGCACCGTGACGCAGCTCCACGTGCTGCTGAGCGCCCAGCTTCGTTACTGACGCGCTGGTGGGCGCTTCGGCGCCGCCCCGACGTACCCCGCGCGCGTCTCACTCCGAGCCCCGCACCAGGCCATGGTGCGGGGCTCGTCCACTTCTCGCCGGAGGATCGTCTACCCGCAAACGGAGTCTGAGAACAGCCGGTCGCCGATCCGCCCGCCGGTCGCCAGGTACATCGAGTAGGCAAACCCGCTCGCCCAACCAGGTAGGCGTTCGATCAGCGCCTTCTGCGCTCAAAAGGTGTGACCGGTAGCCAATGCACCAGCGGCGCGGCGATGACCACCAGCAGCGCGCACGCGGGGAGCGCCTCCGCGTACGCGTTCGCGTAGGCGACCCCCGAATGCCCTGAGCCGAGCAGCGCGAAGAACAGCAGGCCACCCAGCGCGATCCCGAACACCTGGGCCATCTGCATCGTGGCGGATACCACGCCGGCGCCGGCGCCGGCCTCCTCCGGCCCCAGCCCGGCGATTATCGTCCCGACCAGCGGGCTCATCCCCATCCCCTGCCCGAAGCCGGCGATCAACAATGTCGGCGCCAGCTCCCAACCCACCAGTCCCGTGCCCACCGCGGCAACGGTGGCGGCGGTCGCGAGCAGCCCGAGTGCCGCGATCAGGTAGCCGACGCTGAGCACGTGCCGGCCGAGCAGCGGCACCAGCTTCGGCCCCGCCAGCGAGGTGATGAAGAACCCGACCGCCGCCGGGGTGTACACCGCCCCGGCTTCGAGGACGCGAACGCCGCCAACGCCGCGTCCTTGGCCTGCTGCCTGATCCGGATCACCGTGCTCACATCGACGTTCCACTTCCGAGCGCAGTCCGCCTGCGTCAACTGCTGCGAGGTGACCTCCAGGAACACCTCCCACTTCTCCTCCGGCGAGAGCTGCCGCCGCGCTCGCCGCTTGCCGTTCTCCATCATTTCGACCTCCTGGTCCATGGCCCAGACAGCCTTCCAGGATTGGTGTGAAAAACGACCCGACCTCTATCGCGAAGTCAGAAGCAAACCACCCGAGCGACCGGTAAGCGCTTCAGAGAGTGCCGCTCGGCGTGGCTGAGCGGAAGTCTCGGCGCCGAGGGGGGCGAGGGAGGCGAGGGGGGCGAGGGAGGCGAGGGGGGCGAGGGGGGCGAGGGAGGCGAGGGGGGCGAGGGGGGCGAGGCTGCTGCCTCTCCTCAACACCGGCAGTGTTGGCATGGCCGCCGGAATGTCGCCGAAGGAGCAGCGAGCAGGCCTCGATGTCAGGATTTCTGGAGACGGGGTGGAGGGTCGACCGGGCCGACTTGGCACCGTCTCGCTTTGAGGAATACCCTGTGCGGTGGGCAGGCTGGCAGATGCTTTGCATGGTAGGGTCAGCGGCCTGGAGGCTGAGGCGCCCAGAGGCATAGGACCTCACGTCTGACACGGGAGTCTGTCGGCAGAAGACCAGCACAAGTGAGCGATACCGCAGCCTCAATCCTCTCGCCCTCGGGGATGATCGGCTCGTCGAAGGCGCCCTCGTGGCGCGCGGCGCTCGCCCCGTACGCTCGGCCAGATCTCGGCCGCAGCCTGCTTGACATCGTCACGTCGGTGCTCACGTACCTCGGGCTGCTTGTGGCGATGTACTTCCTGCTCGATGTCTCGTACTGGCTGGTGCTCGCGGTGTCAGTGCCCGCGGCCGGCTTCCTCGTGCGTACCTACATCGTCTTTCACGACTGCGCCCATGGCAGCTTTTTGCCGGGGAGCAGGGCGAACGAGTGGCTCGGCGCCGCCTGAGGGCTGCTCGTCTTGACCCCGTTTCAACGTTGGCGTCACCAGCACGCCGTTCATCACGCGTCCTCGGGCGATCTTGGCCGGCGCGGCGTCGGGGACGTTGTGACGCTCACGGTCGCCGAGTACGTTGCGATGCCGTGGCAGCGTCGGCTGGGCTACCGGCTGCTCCGCAACCCGATCGTGATGTTCGGGCTCGGGCCGATCTGGGCGATGATCCTCGCGCCACGCTTCGTCTCGCGCAGCGAACGGCCACGGATCCGCCGCAGCGTCTGGCGCACAAACCTCGTGCTCGGAACCGTGATCGGGCTGGTTTGCTGGCTGCTCCGTTGGGAGAGCTTCCTGCTCGTTGAGATGCCCTCTGCGCTGCTCGCGGGCTCGATCGGTGTGTGGCTCTTCTACGTTCAGCACCAGTTCGAGGACGCCTACTGGCAGAGCTCAGATTCCTGGAGCTATGACGAGGCGGCGCTCAAGGGCAGCTCGTACCTGAGACTGCCCAAGGTGCTGCAGTTCTTCACCGGCAACATCGGCCTGCACCACGTTCACCACCTCTCGACCCGGATCCCTAACTACAACTTGCAGCGGGCGCACGACGGATACCCGATCTTCCGCCAGGTCCCGACGCTGTTGTTATGGGACGGGATGAAGTGCGTGAAGTTGAAGCTGTGGGACGAGGGGCACGGGCGACTGGTGACATTCCGCCAAGCTCGTGCCGGGCGAGCCGAGACGCGCCGCAACTCAATGCTCGATTCGCCAGCGCCCGGTTCCTGACGATATATCTGGGCAGCGTCTTCGTCGGCAGGTGTGCCGGTCTCCTCGCTCCGAGACGGCCCCGATCTGGCTTTAACGCTTCTCGAACACGAGCCGGAGGTGGTCGAGCAACTCGCGCTCGAAGCACACGCTGTTTGCGCTCACGCCTGAGGTGAACGCCAGTCGGAACTCGCGGCTGGTGAGGTAGCGGGGAACGAGCCGAGCCTTCATCAGCGTCTTGCGCAAGCTGCGATTCGCGAACCGCGCGCGCCACTGCTTGATCGTCTCGACGTAGTCCAGGCGGCCGCTCGAGCTCTCCACCAGGCCGAAGTACGGCTCGGCGGCGCTGATCACCTGCCCAGCCCCGAAGGGCAGAAACGAGCCGGGGAACTGGTGCTGCATCAGCGCGAGGTAGTAGGCATCGGAGTCTGGCGGCGCGTGGATCGAGACCGCGTCGACCGGGATCATGTTGCGCCCGAAGACCATCGTCTGCAGGTACAGGCGGCCGCCGTCCGAAAGGACGCTCGCCGCCCGGGCGAAGACGTCGCGGTAGACGTCGTCCTGGCGTCCGGCGCGGTAGTCCTCGGGCGAGCAGAAGTGCTCAAAGGCGCCGAGACTGGCCACAGCGTCAAAGCGGCCGAACGTGTCGCGGCCGACCTCGCGGACATCCATCAAGTGGACGTCGAGGCCGTGGCGACGGCAGGATTCCGCCTGCGCGGAGGAGAGCGTCACCCCCACCCCCTCGCCGCCGCAATCGCGGACGAAGTTAAGCAGCGGCCCCCAGCCACAGCCAAGATCGAGCAGCCGCCGGCCCGGTCCGATCCCAATACGCTCGGCGACGTACTCGTGCTTTCGCCGCTGCGCGTCCTCCAGCGAGAGCGAGAGGTCGCCGTCGTACTTGGCGCCGCTGAAATCCGCCAGCTCGCCGAGGCTGAGGCGGAAGATCCGGTCAATCAGCGAATAGGTGAACTCCAAGTCGGTGCGATCCGCCACAGCGAAGCGCAGGGTACCCACCGAGCACCCGCCGAAGCCCAGCTCGCCGCCGCTGCATTGCGCGGACAGGAGAAGCCTCCGCCAGGTCAAACCGGGCCGCGCGAACTGCCCCTCGGGAACGGGAGTAGAACTCTGATCCAGGCGCCATGGAAGAGGTCGAGCTGTTTGACCGGATGGCCGCCGACTTGTCGTTCGCGCTGGAGGCGATGCAGCGTGAGGAGCGACGCTGGGCGCTCGAGGCGGAGCTTCGGTCAAGCGAGGAGCGGTTTCGGGTGGCGGCCGATTCGATGCTCGACGGGTTCGCGATCCTCTCGCCGGTTCGGGATAATGACGGTGAGATCAGCGATTTTCGCTATCGGTATGTCAACGACGCGTACTGCGGGCTGGTGGGTTTCGATCGAGGGCGGCTGCTCGGCCGTCGAGTCGGGGAGGTCTTTCCGCCATTCCTGGGCAGTGAGCGGTTCGAGCTCTATCGCCGCGTCGCTTTGAGCGGCGAACCGTGTCGGACCGACGAGGTGCAGCTTCCGTCGACGTGGGCGGGCACGGCGCTCGCCTCCCGGGTGTTCGACACCGTGATCGCCTCGATGGGCGAGGACCTCGTGGTGTCGGTGCGCGACATCACCGACCGCAAGCAGGCCGAGCAGGAGCGCGAACGGGCGCTCGCTGAGCTGCAGGAGGCGCAGCAGATCGCCCAGCTGGGATCGTGGCACAGGGATCCGGCCGCCGGGACGCGAACATGGTCGGCCGGGATGTATGAGGTGTACGGTCGCGATCCGGCCGGCGGGCCAATCGGCAGCGAGGAGTCCTTCGCCTGGGTCCACCCCGACGACTTGGAGCGCGTGCAGGGCGCGTACGCGCGAATGCTAGAGGGCGGCGAGCGGTTCGAATTTGACTACCGGCTGCCGACCGGTGACCGGGGGATGCGAACGCTGCACGCGATCGCGCACCCGGACCCAGATCAGCCCGGCAGCTATCGCGGAACGTTGCAGGACGTGACCCGGTTACGGCAGGCCGAGGAGGAGTTGCAGCTGCGGGCTGAGCTGCTCGATCTGGCGCACGACGCGGTGATCCTGCGTGATCCGGTTGAGAATCTGTGGTGACGTTCTGGAACCGCGAGGCGGAGACGATCTACTGCCACGATCGTGCCGACGCGGTCGGCCGCGTCACCCATGAGCTGTTGGCGACCGGGTTCCCTCAGTCGATGGAGGCGGTCGACGAGGCGCGAGGGTGGGTGGGCGAGTTGCGCCACACGCGCAAGGACGGCGAGGTGATCGTCGTCTCAAGCCGCCAGGCGCTGGCGCGCGGCGCCGACGGGCAGCCGGTCGCAATCATCAAGCTGAACTCCGACATCACCGAGCGCAAACGGGCCGAGGCGGAGCTGGCGTACATGAGCAGCCTGCTCGAGCGAACCCAGATGATCAGCAAGACGGGCGGCTGGGAGTACGACCTCGCCACTCGCAAGCTCACGCGAACGGGCGAGGTGTACCGGATCCTCGGCGGCGACACGGACGAGCCGGTCGAGCTGGAGGAGGCGTTCGCGGCCTACGGTCCCGAGAGCGCGCCGATCATCCGCACGGCGTTCCAACGCTTGGGCAGCATCGGGGCTCCCAACTGGAGTGCGACGGGCAGGCCACCATCCACGGTCGACGCCGTCCCTCGCGGCCTTCCGGCCCCCGGTGCAGCTGCGAGTCCACACCAGCACGATCAGCTAACGGCTCGACCCTTGAAATCAGAAGCGAGTGTCGCCGGAGCCGGTCGCCGGTCGACTTCCTGCGACCGCGATGTAGGCGAACTCCCGCTCCATAGCCGCCAGACTTATCATCGCTCCCAGCACAGACCGTCACGAGCGGCGCGACCGGACGAGCGCTTTCCACGAACGCAATCGCGCCGCACCGGCGAACGTCGCGATCGCTTCCACCGTCGGGCTGGCGAGCGTCGGGCGATCGCGTTGGCGACATCCGGATCGTGCGCGAACCGACGCCACGCTGCGGAGCCGCAGCGCGGTCGATGCCGAGCAGCTCTGCGTAGGCATCGCCGAGCTTCTGCACCCCGTCGCGTCCGTCCTGCTCTCGGCGAGCTGCGCACTCCCGGCGGCTCGCCGGGACGGGCCCGGCGTGGCCGGGTTTGTCCGGAAGCGGTTGTCAGCTGTGGTGCTGTGGGCGCCGCGCTGATGACTGCTTCGTCCAAGGAGCAGCCACGCCGCCCGTGCTGACCCCGCTGCTCGTTCTGGGCGGGAGTGACAGCGCGGCATCGCGGGCGCTGAGGATTGCTCCGGTCGTCGAGTCGTGCGGCAGGGGCGCGGCAGGGTCATAAGGCTGGTTGTGGGTGAGTATGTGCCAGATCGCCTCGGTGAGCTTGCGGGCGATGTGGACCTGGACGACTCGCGCGCCGGGTTGCTTGCCCGGGCGCTGTTTGTTGCGCTGGTAGCGCTGCGGTAGGCGGGATGTCTGAGCGTGTGCATGGTGGCTTCGAGCATCGCCCAGCGCAGGTAGGTCGGGCCCGGTTTGGACAGCGGGCCGCGGCGGTTCTTCTCGCCGGACTGGTGGACCATCCGACACAGGCCCGTGTGGCCGACCGGCTTCTTGGCCGACGGGAAGCGGCTGATGTCGCGGATCTCGGCGGCGATCGTGAACGCCAGCACCGAGCCGATCCCTCGCACTGTCAACAGCAGCGGCACGTACGGATGGTGCGCGCCGGTTGAGGGCAGCTCGCGCTCGATCGCATCGGTCTCGGACTCCAGCTTGTCGATCAGGTACAGGCTCGCGTCCACGGTTTCCCGCCACGGCTGCGGGACGTCGGGGCGGTCCAGCAGCTTCTAGTGGTCGGAAATGTTGGGTGGCGGCTCGTTGACCGCGAGCCAGTACGAGCCGAGCTCACGGAGCAGCCGGGAGAACTGGTCGAACTCGAGCGGTTTGCCGACGTAGCTGTTGGCCCCGTAACGATAGCCCGTGGCGACATCGCTTGGGGCGGTGGAGCTGGTCAGGATAACCACCGGCGTCAAGCTTGTGCGCTCGTTCTCGCGGATGCGCCGGAGCACTTCAAGCCCGTCTATGTTCGGGAGCCGCAGGTCCAATAGCACCAGCCGCGGCAGGTCGTTGGCGTGGTTGAACAGGTAGTCGAGTGCCTCCTGGCCGTCGCGCGCGACCTGGAGGCGGGCAGGGATGTCGCCACGGAGCGCGAGCTCGGTCAGCGCCGCATCGTCTGGGTTGTCTTCGACGAGCAGGATGGTTACATCGGGCATCAGATCACGTGTCCTCTTCCTGAGCGCGGGTCGTCCCCCGCGGCGTATAGACGAACCGCACACCGCCCGTCTCCGATCGACATGGCGGGTTGCTGAAAGCTACCAATGATGCGAGCGGCGCCGGACGGCAGCCTGACAGCATCGAGGGCCTCACCTGACGAGTCTGCCGCCACGTCATCGGCATCCATGAGCCCTCCTCCTGCTCAAGGGTCCCAGACGAGTGTGAGCGGATTACGTGCAGGACGCTCGACGAGGCACGGCGAATCGGGTACCTGTCCGCTTCGCGCCGGAGCCCATGCGTGTTGATCGTTCGCGACGCATATCACCGTCTGATTCATCGCCAGTTGGTGAGCGATCGCGCAGCGGCACGAGCGCGACCGTCCACCGGCCGCACGTCTCAGCAGGGAACCCCCGACCGCGCGCTGGGCCGTCATTTGGGTCCGACGCCTCGGCGAGCGAGGAACGCCTGCATCGCGGCATTCGGCTCCTCGATTGGGAAGTCCTCGCCATAACGTTCGCACCACACGTGCCAGGCGTCGGTGAGCAGGTGCTGGTGGCGGTAGGCCGGCTCGATCCAGACGCGCTGTAGTACGCGCCCTCTGCCCGGGATGAGCGGGAACGAGGCATAGCCAAGCTCGCGTCCGGTGTCCTCATCGATCCATAGCCAGACATCATCGCCCTTTCCCCATTTGCCGGAGAATTCAAGTTCGTCTAACCGAATCTGCCGTCGTGCATCCTCGTCGAGGAAGCGATGGTCGAGGTTCACGACCGCATCGCGAAGAGAACGCGGAACAACCCGATCGCCGTCGATCAGATACAAGCTAGCGCCCATTCATTCTGTCCTCGCCAAGCCTGATTCGTGCGAGCGTCGGCTCGGCCGCACGTGTAGAAGGCCCGATTGCAGGTTGCATCACAGGTTGCCGCATCGGAGCTCTTCTCGTGTGGCGAGCCTCCAACCACATATCCGACGCGTAACCCGATTTCTTGCTTCTCACATCTTCCACCGTAGCTCGAATCAGGGCCGATCCCGGGGGCGGACAGCTCAAACTGCGGAGCGCAGAACGTTGCGTGCTGATGGGCCCAGGCCGCGGGGCACCGCAACCGCGTGCCCTTCGAGGACGCCGGCGCCTGTCATGAACGTCGCGGTCTCTCCAGACGCAGCTCCCGACGCCTGTCCCCGAGCCGATCGTGATCGGAGCGCTGGACCCGTTGGGAGGCGGCGACGGTGAGGAACTACCGAGCGACACAAGCTAGACGGGACCGACCGTCCAGCTCTGGTCCGGATGGAGTGCCACCGATTGGCCGGCATCGCGCGCGATCTGCGAGCGGCTGCTCGAGCGCGGCGTGCTCTGAGCAGACAGCCGATAGCAGACACCCCGGATCGCACCGTCTCTCGATCACGATGGCAGACGCATTCGACCGGGAGCTCGAACGGGTTGAGTCTGCGCTTGCCGACCTCGACCGCCGCTAGCGTGCGCGCTCGCGGGCAGAGACGCTCGATCGCGCACGCATGAGACGCCCCTCCAGAAGCGGTTCGCGGTCGACGTCGTCGAGTGTGGTGACCACGAGATCGGCGCCGGCCTCGCTCAGGAGCAGCGAGTCGTCGGTCCGGGCGATGCCGAGGGCGGCCATCCCTCCGGCCTTGGCGGCTGTGATCCCGGACACGGCGTCCTCGACCACGAAGCATGCCTCCGGGGGGAGTCCCAGCTCGCGGGCCGCGGTGAGGAAGATCTCGGGATGGGGTTTGCCTTGCTTGAAGGGCCGCCCGGAGATGTCGGCGTCGATGAGGTCGACGAGGCTCTGGCCGGGTCGGATGAAGTCGATCTCGAGGCCTAGCTCGTCGGCGAATCTGTCCATTCGCACTCGGCTCAGCATCGGGCCGGTGTTCTTAGACGATGAGGCCGCGGCTATGCGGATTCCGGCCGCGCGAACGGCTAAGAGCAGCCGCAAGGCGTCGGGGAAGGCGGTGAACCGGCCCGCTTCGATCAGTCCAACAACCATCTCCTGTTTGCGCTCGGCGTACTCCTCGACGAGCTCGTCAGCGCTGGGGAGTCCGAAGTATTCGAGTGCGGCGCGGGCGCCGCTCATTCGGGGCTTGCCGGCCACGACCTCCTGATACACGTGCGAGGTGAAGCTGTCGGGCGCCCAGGTCGTCTGCGGCCGAGTCTGGGCCCAGCTCGTCTCCATCAGCTCGCGCAGCGTGTCCCGCCATGCCAGTTCGTGTGGCGAATCGACGAGCACCCCGTCGATGTCGAAGATCGCACCCTCGAACCCGCTCCGCGCCCGTGGGTGCGGCTTCTGAGGCTCGGCGGTCGACCCAGCGCCGCCAACGAGGAAGGCGACGCTGTCACCGCCGCGGAGCTCGCGGACCAGGTCGCCGACGCCGACCTTGATCGTTGCGCGATAACTGTCGGCGGGCGCGGTCACCGTCAGCCTCCGGCCATCCAAAGACACGGTGATGTGTGCGCGGCGGAATTGCATCGCCAGCTGCAGACCATCGAGCCGGTCGATCATCACCGGATCGAACGTCAGCACGTCGTCACGGATCTGGGTCCCCAGGTATGCGCGCTGCACGAGATCCAGCGTGCCGGCCATCACGCCCAGATGAATTCCTTCCTGTGTGGTGCCCCCCTGCACATCGCCGATGTCGCTCTCGAGCGCGACGAGGAACCGCTGCCAGGAGCTGTCCGGGTCCATCCGGGCTAACACTCCGGCGTGCGTGACGAAGCTCAGCGTTGAGCCGTGCGAGGTTCGCCGTTCGTAGTAGTCGATCGTGCGTCGGCCTGTTTCCTCGGTCAGCTCGTAGCCGAGTTGTGCGAATAGCCGGCTGAGCTCGTCGTACGAGAAGAGGAAGAACAGCATCACCGTGTCTGCTTGCTTGCTGAGGCTGTAGCGATCGGGGCTGTCGCCCTCGGCGCGAAGGATCCGGTCGAGTCGTTGGATGTTCGGATATTTCGATCGGTACTCGTCCCAGTCGAGTTCCTCAAGTTCCTCGTATCCCTCGAACTGGCTGATGATCCCATTCGCGTGGAAGGGGACGAACATCTTGCGGCTGATCTCGCCCCACCTCTGGATTTCCTCATCCTCCAATCCAATCCGGACGCGCAGAACGTCGCGTCGACTCTTTGGCAGGAGCTCGAGCACCTCCTGCGCGGTCTCGCAGATCCACGCCACCATCACGTTCGTGTACGCGTTGTTGCGAAGCCCGCCCGCGTCCGCATCGGGATACTTTTCGTGGAACTCGTCGGGGCCCATGACGCCGTGGATCTCCCAGCGATCGCGGTCGCGATTGAAGTGAGCGATCGAGGACCAGAAGCGCGCGATCTCGAGCATCATCTCGGCGCCGTGATCGCGCAGGAAATCGACGTCGTGAGTGGTCTGGTAGTAGTGCCAGATGTTGTAGAAGATCGCGGCGTTGACGTGGCGCTGGTTGTGGGAGAAATCCGGGTCCCACCTGCCCGACAGCGGGTTGATGTGGATCAGCTGCGTCTCCTCCTCGCCGTCGCTTCCGCTCTGCCACGGATACATCGCTCCCCGGTAACCGGCCTGCTGCGCGCTGGCGCGCGCTTCGCCGATCCGCCGATAGCGATACATCAGCAGGCCACGCGTGATCTCCGGTAGGCGGAAATTCAGAAACGGATACACGTAGAGCTCGTCCCAGAAGACGTGACCGCGGTACGCCTCACCGTTCAGTCCACGCGCAGGGACACCGGCGTCGTGATGGGGCGTCAGTCGCGAGCACACCTGCAGCAGATGCGAGATGTGCAGTCGAAGCAGGAACTGCGCCCGCTCGTCTTTGGGGAGTCGGACGTCGCAGACCTCCCACAGCTCATCCCACGTGTGCATGTGGCCCTCGAGCGCCTCGGCGAACGCTGGGTAGCGGTGAACGCTCTTCTCCGCGTTGGCAATCGGCTCGTTGATCGCGCGATCCCGCGACGTGTACAAGCTCACCACCTTCTCGACGCGAACAGGCTCGTTCTGCTCCAAGTCGAACTCGAGGCTCTGCTGGATGTAGTCCTGCATCTGATCGATCCTGCGTTCAACCTCCAGCTCCTGCGAACCGGCGGGCGGGCCCGCATACACGCGCGTGCGAGCCGCCTCCGCGATCTCGATCCTCGACTGCCGTGTCCTGACCTTTAGCGCGATCACGTCATTGCCATTCGTGCGAGGGCCTTCGGGATCAAGATGGCGGCCCCACAGCTGGTGATACCGGGGGACACCGCGGTTCAGCACGCGTCCATCCAAGATCGACAGGACCTTCACTCGACCAGACCAATTCTCGGCAACGATCTCCCATTCCAGCGCGCCCAGATGCATCCGCCCCATGCTCACGAACCGACGGCTCCTCAGGCTCGTTTCGCGGCCGGCGCGATCCCTGAAGCACAGCTCACGCGTCACCAGCGCATAACGCACGTCGTACGTGTGCCGATACGAGAGCAGCTCCACGTTCGAGAGGCGGATCGGATCCTCATCCTTGATGCACAGCTTCAGGGCCAGACCTCTCGGGAGGTTGACCAGGTCCTCGTTGGGCACCGGACGCCCGCCCACGATCGTCGATTCTCGGTTATAGACGCCATGCGCGTACGTGCCGGGATAGTGCACGTCCCCGGCGTCCTCCCACTCCGCGGCACCCCGAATGCAGAAGTACCCGTTCCCCGTCGAGGTGAGCGCCTCACGCAGCCCCTCGTTTGACGGATCGAAACCGTCGTAGGCGAGCATGAACTCACTGGCCGTGTCTGTCTCTCGGGTGTTCATGTGTTTAGCGCGCCAGCGAGTCCAGTAGCTTCTCCACCTCTGCGGGACTCCGCAGGAAATACTGTGCGCCTGTCTGCCGGCCGGCGACCTTGGGGTCGGCCGGATCGGCGACGAGTATTCCGATGCCACGCCCGATAAGCGCCCGAAACGCGTCCTCGTCGGTGATGTCGTCGCCGACATATAGCGGCAGCACGTCATCATTATCGAGCTCGAGAGCCTCAAGCAAATACAGCACGGCCTTGCCCTTGTCCCACTCGAGATTCGGCTGGATCTCGTACACCATCTTCCCAGGCGTCATCTTCAGCTCCTCGGGATGCGAGGCCAGCACCCGGTCGACAAGATCCTTGATACCCGGCCGGTCGCGCTCGTCGACGAGGCGGTAGTGGACCGCCACCGAGCTCTTCTTCGGCTCAACGAGCGCGCCGTTGACAGCGACCACTTCCTCTCGGACCATCTGCGTCACGCCCCGAAGCAGATCCGCAAACCCGGCGCCCTCCTCGCGCTCGATCCTTCCGCCTTCGGGGCTCCAGATATCAAAGCCGTGGCTGCCCGCAACGACGAGATCGTCGACCCCCATCAGCTCCTGCACCACAGCACGATCACGCCCACTGACCACGCACACCGTGCACCGATGCGCAAGTGCACGCACGACCTCGCGCATCTCGTCCGAGATGACCGCGTCCTCCGGCCGGTCAACGATCGGCGTAAGCGTCCCGTCGTAATCGAGGAACACCGCAATGCGCTTGCCGGCCATCCGCTCGCGCAGACCGGTCGCCTCGTCGAGGGCGTGCGGCAGCCCACCAATCCCTGTGCCATCAGTGCTCACGCGGAGCACCCGCCAGCCGCGGCGGTCATGTGGGTGGACAAGCTAGCGTGTGTATGACGCGCGCCACCACTCCGTCCACACGGCCCCTCACGTATGCGCATGCACGGGGAACGAAGCGTCTACCTCCGTTCCGTAACGGGCATTCACGACGCCGACGACGACAGATACATAGACGATAGGAGAGTCACTGCCGATCTCCCAGTTCATCCCGTCGAACGTGTACGCGCGCATCGCTAGACGCCCGACCCCAGGTACGAGGCCCGACGTCAGCTCGTGCGGCTTTTCACGCAAGCCCCAAGCGTCCGCAAACCGGCGGAACGTCGCTCCGTCCACGAATCCTTCCCAGGTGCGCGACGGGCTCAGCCCAGCAGAGTGATCCTCGGTCAGCGTCAGCCCGGCATCTCTCAGTTCAGGCGCGATCCACGCAAGAGACCGTCCGTAAGAAGGGTGGCGGTCATACGCCACCCTGATCACGATGTAGCGATCCACAGTCATGTCGACCTCACTCGCTCGCAGGTACCCACCTGCGAGTCTAGTGGGCCGGATCGGCCCCAGAGCACATTCCGAAATCAGGTCAGTGCCTAGCCGCCAAATCCTGCGGCGCATTACGGAGTCGATGTGCGCTGTCTACCATCCGCTATCCGTCAACCAGCGAGCCGAGCACGCAAAGGGACGGTCTGCGCGCTGCGCAAGCGGATGCGGGCCCGGCGTCATTACGACCAGGCTGGGCGACGAACCGGTCGCTGCTCGCGAGCCTCCTGCATCCGACTCCCCGGCACGCTCGCGGCATCTGGGCTGACGTTCGACCCCAGGGCCGGCGTTCTCTGTCTCGGATGGCCGGCCGCGCGGCTGCTACCCGCGCGCGCCTGACCTATGCTGTTCGAGGCGGAGAGCCGACCTCCTCCGGCTGGCGGCTACCGCCGCCGTTGGGGGGAGGCCCGCCCGCCTTCATCGCATTCCGTCTCGACTGGCGTCGCGGTGGTGTCGGCTAACACCTCCATGTTGAAAGCAGGCGCGGGTCACCCGAGAGCCGGACACCGAGCGCACTTCTACAAGCGCGTGATCTCAGCAGCGCTGGCGGCTCGCCCGCTCCACGATGCGCGGCATCGATGACGAGCACGTCGTCGACGACCTCGGGACGGTCGTGATCGCTTCGCCTGGCGACCCGGCGTGGACGGCGCCACTGGTTTGCCACGGATGCAGTCGGCTCGCTTGGGCCGGACGCGACGCCCGAGTTGGGAGGAGCAGGAGCGGTCTTGTCGCCAGTGCCAGACATGCTCTTCGCGCCCGTGGGTCTGGAAGTCCGCCGGGTCGCGCAACGACGCTGCTACAAAGGAACGTAGGGTAAGGTCTCGTCCCGCCTGCCCTGAGAGTTCTCCATCGGTTCCGACTCGACAGCGCCGGAACGGCGAGAGCAGTCAGTCGAGTCCCCGGGCGGAAGTAGCCGTCTCGCCAGAGCGTGCCGAGGCGAGCAAAGACCGCGTCCCCAGGGCTGCGACCCGGGGCGCCGCTCGTGGCCAGGAACCCATCGTTCACGCGCTGTGAGCATTGGTCTACCGGCCGCGCGTCGTGGCAGCTGCCGCCAACTATCGCGGGGTCGAGGGAAGGAGGCGTCGTCGCTCCGCTCGGCGGGGTGGTGCGCGTGCCGTCAGCGGGTTGGGGCGGGAGTGTCGCCGCGAGCACACACGGCTCCAAGCGGCGCGAGCTGGATGAACAGGTTGTTGCTCGGTTTGCCGACCTTCGGTGCGCGTCGTGGCGCAAGGCATCGGTGGCGTCGAGCGCCTCTGGAGAGATCACTCCTCCATTGGTAGTTTCCACGCACGATTGTCGCGTTTGCCGAGAAGATGTTCGTGGCGCCGACCGACGCTGGGTTGTCGTCGGTGCGCGTTCACGTGATCACTGCGGCAGATCAACGCGGACCGCGAGCCGGTGGGGCCGTCTCCGTCGGTGCTCTGGACCAGGGTTTCGAGCTGTCTGAGAATCGCCCCGGTCGCAGGGTCCGTCGGGGAAGGCGGACCTGCGTGAGCGGACTGTCGGGCGGGAGCAGCGGCGCGGCTCGACGATGTCGGATCTGTTCTCTGGGGAGGTGTGTTCGTGGTGAATGGTCGTGATGGGAGTAGCGTCGGGCTCGCGGGACGGGGAGCAGAGCGGGTTGCTCGCATGTACGCGACGTTATCGATGGCGTATGAGGCGATCGTGCGGATCAGGCAGCGGCTGCCGCTATTCGAGGAGGTCTGCCGGGTGCTGGTCGAGCGGGGGCAGCTGCGGATGGCGTGGGTGGGTGAGGTCGACGATCGCGGATGGATCCTCCCCGTGGCCCACGCCGGGGTCATGGACGGGTATCTCGACGACCTGCGGATTTCGGTGCGCGACGTTCCGGAGGGCCGCGGGCCGACCGGCACCGCCGCGCGGGAACGCCGGCACACGTTGATTGCGGACATCGCGACAAGCGAGCGGATGGCACCATGGCGGGAGGCTGCGCTGGCGCGGGGATATCGATCTTCGGCCGCTTTCCCGCTCGTGCTGGACGATCGCTGCGTGGCGGTGCTGACGGCGTACGCCTCCGAGCCGGGGTTCTTCGACGAGCAAGAGGTTGAGTTGTTTGACCGGATGGCGGCCGACCTCTCCTTCGCGGCGGAAGCGATGGGGCGCGAGGAGCGACGCCGGGCGGCCGAAGCGGAACTGCGGTCAAGCGAGGAGCGATTTCGGACGGCCGAGGCGGAGCTCCAGTCAAGCGAGGAGCGGTTCCGGGCGACGGCCGCGTCGCTGCTCGACTCGTTCACGATCGTCTCACCGGTTCGCGATCCGGGCGGCGAGATCATCGATTTTCGCCATGAATACATCAATGACGCCTATTGCGCGCTGGTTGGCTTTGACCGCGAGCAGTTGCTCGCTCATCGCCTCGGGGAGCTGTTCCCGCGGTTCCCGGGCAGTGACCGGTTCGCGGTCTACCGACGGGTGGCCGAGACCGGCGAGCCCTGCCGAACCGAGGCCGTTCACGGCGAGGCCGCGTGGGCGGGGACGCTGCTCGCCGCCCGGGTAATCGACACGGTGGTCGCGCCGCTGGGTGAGAACCTGGTGGTGTCGGCGCGCGATGTCACCGAGCGTAAGCGCGACGAGCAGGAGTTGCGGCTGCGGGGCGAGCTGCTGGAGCTGGCCCACGATGCGGTGATTGTGCGTGATCCCGTCGACAGTCGGGTCAGGGTCTGGAACCACGAGGCGGAGACGATCTACGGCTACAGCCGTGCAGAAGCGGTCGGCCGGATCACGCACGAGCTGCTGGCGACCGTGTTCCCCGAGTCCAAGGAGGCGGCCGACGAGGCGCTCGCGCGGGAGGGAAAGTGGGAGGGCGAGTTGCGCCAGACACGCAAGGACGGCACGGTGATCGTCGTCTCCAGCCGCCAGGCGCGGGCGCGCGACGAGAGCGGTCGGCCGCTGGCGATCATCGCGCTGAGCTCGGACATCACCGAGCGCAAACGGGCCGAGGAGCAACTCGCGCACACGGCCGGCCTGCTCGAGCGCACCCAGGAGATCAGCAAGACGGGCGGCTGGGAGTACGACGTCGCCACCGGGAAGACGACGTGGACACACGAGGTGTATCGCATCGTTGGTCTCGATCGGAGCTCCGATCCGCCCGACCCCGCGCAAGCGCTCGCGGCGTACGACGCCGAGAGCGCGCCGCTCATCAGCGCCGCGTTCGAGCGCCTGATCGCCGAGCGCGAGCCTTACGATCTCGAGCTCGGCCTGATCCGCGGCGACGGGGAGCGGATCTGGGTGCGGGTGGTCGGCCGGCCCCTGCTGGAGGACGGCCGCGTCGTGCGCGTGAACGGCGCGATTGCGGACATCACCGAACGCAAGCGAACAGAGCAGGAGTTGCAGCTGCGAGCCGAACTGCTGGAACTGGCGCACGACGCGGTGATCGTTCGTGACCCGGGCGACAGTCGCGTGACATTCTGGAATCGGGAGGCGGAGGCGATCTACGGCTACGGCCGTGCGGAAGCCCTCGGCCGTGTCACGCACGACGTGCTTGCCACGGCGTTCCCGGAGTCGGAGGAGGCGGTCGCTGACGGGCTCGCGAGGGAGGGGCGGTGGGACGGCGAGTTGCGCCATACGCGCAAGGACGGCACGGTGATTACCGTCTCCAGCCGCCAATCGCTGCAGCGCGGGGAGGACGGGCGGCCGATCGCGATCATCGAGCTGAACTCCGACATCACCGAGCGCAAGCGGGCCGAGGAAGAGCTCGCAGAGACCACCGACCTGCTCGAGCGCACCCAGCAGATCAGCAAGACGGGCGGCTGGGAGTACGACCTCGCCACCGGCAAGCTGACGTGGACAGACGAGGTGTACCGGATCTACGGGAGCGAGCGGAGGTACGGTCCGGTTGAGCCGGAGCGGGCAATCTCGGCCTTCGACCCTGAGAGCGCCCCGATCATCAGCGCGGCGCTCGAGCGCCTGGTTGCCGACGGCGAGCCTTCCGACCTCGAGGTCGGGCTGATCCGCGCCGATGGACAGCGGATCTGGGTCCGCGTCGTCGGCGAAGCGGTGATCGAGGGCGGCCGCGTCGTGCGCACCCGCGGGATCATCGCCGACGTCAACGACCGCCGGCTGGTCGAGGAGGAGATCCGGGCACTGAACGCCGAGCTCGAGCAGCGGGTCGCCGCACGCACGACAGAGCTCGAGCGCGCCAACCACGAGCTTGAGACCTTCGCGTACTCGGTGTCGCACGACCTGCGCGCGCCCCTGCGGGCCGTCGACGGGTTCAGCAAGGTGCTGCTCGATGACTACGCTGAGGAGCTGGGCGAGGGCGGACGTCACTATCTCGAGCGCGTCCGCGCCGGCGCAGTCCGGATGGGCACGCTGATCGACGAGATTCTGAACCTCTCCCGTCTCTCGCGCCAGCCCTTCGAGCGCGAGCCAATCGACGTCAGTGCCCTGGCTAGAGAGATCGTCGCCGAACTGAGGAGCGTTGAGCCTGACCGCCGGGTCGAGGTCGAGATCCAGGATGGGCTGATCGCCGAGGCGGATCGCGGGGTTGTTCAAAGCGTGTTGCAGAACCTGTTGGGCAACGCATTCAAGTTCACCGACAAGACGGATCGCGCTCGCGTTCGCTTCGGGGCGGGCGAGCAAGACAGGGTGCCGGTGTACTTCGTGGCCGATAACGGCGCCGGCTTTGAAATGGCGCATGCCAAAGGGCTGTTCCGCCCATTCCATCGGCTTCACCGCGAGAGCGAGTTCCCCGGCACCGGAATCGGCCTCGCCACCGTCGTCCGCGCCGTGCATCGCCACGGCGGCGCGATCTGGGCGCACGGTGCCGTAAACGAAGGTGCGACGTTCCACTTCACACTCACGCCCGGCGCACACCCCCCGGCGGACGCAGCCACCGGCGAGGACGTCGCCCCCAGCTGGCAGCCCACAGACCGAGAAGGCAACCGATGATCACCAACGCGCCACCAGTCCTGCTGAACGAGGACAACTCCGATAATGAGGAGCTGACCCTCCGCGGGTTGAGACGCAGCAATCTCAAGAACCCGGTCGACGTAGCGCGCGATGGCCACGACTACCTATTCGGGAACCATGACCAAGCCGCGAAGCCCGTACCAGTTGCGGTGCTGCTCGACCTCAGGCTGCCGCGAGTCGACGGTTTCGAAGTCCTCAACAGGATCCGCGCGGAGGAGCACACCCGACGGGTTCCCGTCGTGATCCTGACCAGCTCAAGCGAACACCGCGACCTCATCAACGGCTACGACCTCGCGGCCAACAGCTACGTCCGCAAACCCGTCCGGTTTGAAGAGTTCGCCACGGCAATCGCACAGCTAAGCGTCTACTGGCTTCTGATCAACGAACCGCACCGCCAAACTGACCACGACACCCCAGCAGCGCTTGCAATGAGCAAGCCTCGAAAGGATGGTGTCCAGCATGCCCAAGTCTCGCCCACCGTACCCGGAGGAGTTCCGCAGAGAGGCCGTCGCGCTCGTGCGCGGGGGGCGCACGATCCCGGACGGGTGGCGTCCTCGCTGGGGGTGACAGAGCAGTCGCTGCGCAACTGGGTCAAACGCGATCAGCTCGAGCGACGAGAACGCGATGACGGCCTGACGCTCGCCGAGCGCCAAGAGCTCCACGAGCTGCGCCGGAAGGTCAAGCGTCTGGAGCAGGAGCGCGATCTGCTCAAACGAGCCGCGGCCTTCTTCGCGCGGGAGACCGAGACCCGGTGACTGCCTACCGGATCATCTCAGCGGAGAAGGCCTCGGGTGTCCCGGTCTCCCTGGCATGCGAGCTGTTGGACGTGTCGCGCTCGGGCTACTACGAGTGGTCGACCCGCGCCCCATCTGATCGGGAGCTCTCAGATGCGTGGCTGATGGAGAAGATCCGCCAGATCCACGCCGAGAACCGCGGGGTGTACGACGCTCCGCGGATTCACGCCGAGCTGCGGATCGCGCATGGGATCCATGTCGGGCGCAAGCGGGTCGAGCGGCTCATGGTCCAGGCCGACATCTCCGGGCTTGTGGTCCGCAAGCGGGGCCGCACGACCGTCCGGGTGCAGGGAGTTCGCGTCGCGGATGACCTGGTCAAGCGTCAGTTCCGCCCAGAGCAGCCCGACGTGCTGTGGATCGCGGGCTTCAGCTACCTGCGGACCTGGGAGGGGTGGCTGTACCTGGCGGCCGTGCAGGACGCGTTCTCGCGGCGGATCATCGGCTGGTGCATGGCAGACCACATGCGCGAGGAGCTGGTCATCGACGCGCTCACGATGGCAGTGGGCAGCGATGCGGTGGCCGCGCTCATCCCAAACGGGTGATGTCGGGCTGTGGTGATCGCTATTCAATCGTCATCGCATATTCGACTCAGCGATCCGCTCCTAGCGCTATCCAGCGAGGGCTCGCGAGAGGAGGCACGAATGAGCAGTACCGCGGCCGGCGCGCAGGCCCGATTCGTTCCATGTGCCCCGCGCGCGTCGGCCGCGGCGGGCGCGACCGCTTGCGTGGCTATCAATGGGGTACGCCGTGATCCGCCGGCGCGAGCAGACCTAGGCTGACGATGGCCACACGGACGGAGTCGAGGGTCGTGTACGCCGCGGGCGCCGCACAGGGGATCGTCTTGGTCACGTTCCCGGCCGCGAGCACGATCTTCACTATCCCGCAGGAGTACGACCTGTCCAGCACGCAGTACGGCCTCCTGTTCCTGCCCCAGGTGGCAACCGCGATCACCGCCTCGCTGCTCGGAGCCTGGCTCGGTCGCCGGCTCAGCACCAAGTGGGTGTACCTGGGCGGCCTCGGCTTTGGTCTGTTCTCGATGCTGGTGCTCATCGTCAGCCAGTTCTTCGAAAGCGACAAGTCCGTAGCGTTCCCGCTGTTGCTAGGGGCCACCGGGTTCCTCGGCGTTGGCTTCGGCCTGACAGTTCCCGCGCTGAACACGTTGACCGCGGCATTTCACCCGAACGCCGTCGATTCCTCGATCCTTGCCTTGAACGCGCTGCTGGGCCTCGGCACCGTGCTGGCGCCTTTGTTGGTCGCGATCTTCGTCGGCCTGGGCTTCTGGTGGGGATTGCCGGTGCTCTCGGCGATCCTGCTGACCGGACTGCTGGCCGTGAGCTCCCGGCTCCCATTGCGCACCGGGCCCGCGAAGGCCACCACGGCAACCAGAGCACGAGCCCAGATCCCGACCCGCTTCTGGGTGTTCGCCGGATTCGCGCTGCTCTACGGCATCTGCGAGACGGTCAACGGCAACTGGTCCCAGCTCGACATGACGCGCGAGCTGGGAGCCACCACGACCGTCGCCTCGATCGCACTGACGGCGTTCTGGGCGATGGTCACGCTTGGTCGCATCGGCGCCGCTCGGATCGAGCGTTGGCTGCGAGTGCAAGTCACCTACCGCATCCTGCCTTTCCTGCTCGCGGCCGCGTTCGTGATCATCGCCCTGGTGCCAAAGGGGGATGCCGGACTTGGGGTCGCGGCTTTCGGACTGGCCGGTCTCGGGTGCTCGGGACTGCTGCCACTGACGATCAGCTTCGGCGAGGAGGAGCTGGCTGCGATCGCCGCGGCGGTGGCCGGCGGCGTGATCGCCTTCTACCAGCTCGGCTACGGGATCGCCGCGTTCGGGGTCGGGCCACTCCTCGATAACGGCGTGACGCTATCCACCGTGTACGCGGCCAGCGCCGGCATCGCCGTTGTCATGGGATTCGTTTCGTTCGCCGTGACTCGTCGGCCGCGCGAGCCGGCCGTCGGCTCCCCTTCAGCCGCGCCAATACCGGGCGCGAGATCCCCCGGCGTACGACCCGAGGTCGATTAGAAACACCAACACGACCAAGAACGCCTCCAACCCCACCTGCTCCAGGGCGACCTCGCCGTAGCCCTTCTCGAAACGGAAGTCCCTCGGGCTGTGCGGCACCCGGCCGGTCCAACCGTTTCGCAGAAACCAACGACGTGCGAATGCACGCCAGTTCGCGCCCAACCGGGTGAGAGCTCTCCGGCGCGCGACCGTCTCGGGGGTCCGATCCGCCGGCCTGCTCGCGACCCCCAAGTGCTGCCCCGCAACGACGCACGCCGGAGCGTAGAAGCCGCCGCCGCAGATGATCGCGACACCTCAGCGCGCAACGGGTGGCAGCTGTCCAAACGCGGCGACCGAGACTTCCCAGTCGGGCTACATGCACAACTCTCGAGCGGGACTGTCGCTCTCGGTGGATGACGGGATGAGTATTGATCGCCTCAGAGCGCACTGGGGACTGTCGCGCACCCCGTTCACCAAGGAGCTGGCGACCTCGATGCTGTTCGCCTCGGCCGCTCACCAGGAAGCGGTCGCCCGGGTCGGGTGGATCATCAGCGAGCGAGCATTCGGCGTGGTCTGCGGCGAGGTCGGCGCCGGCAAGACGGTCGCCGCTCGCGCGGCGACCGCGATGCTTGACAGCAGCCGCTATTCGATCATCTACCTGCCGAACCCGGCGATCGGGGCGCGCGGGATCTACACCCAGATCGTCACCGCCTTGGGCGCGACGCCGCGGTTCTATCGGGCGACGCTGATCCCGGAGGCGACCGATCTTTCGCTGCCGAGACCGCCGAGCGTGGCAAGACCGTGGTGCTGATCCTCGACGAGGCGCACCTGCTCTCCGCCGAGCAGCTCGAAGAGCTGCGGATGCTGACCAACGCCGAGATGGACTCGCACGCGACGTTCGCGTGCCTGCTCTTGGGCCAGCCGACGTTGTGGCGCAAGCTGCGCCAGGGCACCTTCGTCACGCTGGATCAGCGGATCGCGCTGCGTTGCACGATCCACGGGATGGACCGCAACTGAAATTTTCGGTAGTTACCTGGCGACCGTGTTCAGCGTTGCGGGGGTTCTGGTGATTTGTCGTGGGTTGGGGGCGTGGCCGGTAACCGGCAAGTATTGGGCGGCGATGTTCGCGCGGCGCAGGCTCGCGAGCATGTCGGGGTTAGCAGGGGTTGCGCTTGTGGCGGTACCAGCGCGCGTGCCGGCGACGGTGCTCGACGTCCTGTTCGGCGCGGCCGTTGAGCGCATACCAGGCGATCGCGAGTGACTGGCAGAGCAGGTTGAACGGCACCGTGCGCTCGACGGCCTGCTTGACGCGATTGCGCGCCTCGCCGACGCCCGTGATCTGCTTGGCGTCTTCGATGCAGACCTCGATCGACCAGCGCTCGTCGTAGTCTTCGATGATCTCGGCCGCCGTGGCGTCCACGTCCATTGAGATCAGCGCGATGTCATAGCCGTCGGTGCGGGTGGGGCGGCGCGCGAGCACGATCCGCACCGGCCGCTCTCCCCAGACGTCGTAAAGGAGCGCCTGGAAGGAGTGGACGTGCATCTGTTGGCGCTTGCCCGAGCGGGTGACCTCGATCTGCTCCCAGTCGGCCGCGGCAGCGATCGCGGCGAGCTTCGGAGTCGGGGTTTCGGCCGGCGAGCGCCGCCGCGCTTGGCCTTCGCGTCCGGATCGGGCCGCCACAGACGACAGAGCACCGGCACGCCGACCGCTCGCTTCATGAACGGCAAGCGCACGATCAGCGTCACGATCACCCAGTTGTTGCCGTAGCCGATCTTCGGCCCCTGACCGGACGCCGCCGACCCGTCGTACTGCCAGGCCGCGCCATACACCTGCTTGCCGGTCCGGCCGAACAGGCTGTCATAGTTCCAGGTCCGTGCTCCAATGACCTGGCCCCGCCCTCGACGTGCGCCGCCGGTAACGGCGGGGTGCGAAGCTCGAGGGGAAGCCCAAGGGCGCCCGACCCATCCGGGGGCCACAGGCGAGGGGCAGGCCGGACGGGTGAAGAACCTAAACCTCCGACCGATGCCTCGTGAAGGGGCCCTCGTCGATGGGATGTGGTTGGCGAGGACGTAAGGACTGGCCGCTGTGAAGCGGCAGGCGCCGGCCGGGCACGTCCCTCGGCCGGGAGGAGCACCGCCGTCCTCGGGGTATAGGAGGCACCCACCCCGGCCGCAGCTCGTGCGTGCGGAAAGCGTAACCCCGTCGAGGTCCGGCCTTCGGGCCGGTAAGCCGACCGCGAGGAGAGCTGAACTCCTCGGCGGGCATCGGATGACCGAGAAGCGAATGTCGGCGGCGGAAACGCAGCGGGAAGCCGGGACACGATGGTTGCCCCCTCCAGGCAGCCGTCCCGCATAACCGGCCGAATACGGACCTCGTGGTCCGGCGCGAACGCGCGCTGACGCGGTCAGGTGAGCCAGCGAGAAGAAGATGACGAAGACGCCAGCACCAACGGGCAAGTTAGACGCCGCGGCCAACGCCGCGGTGAACGGACCCGCGGACGACACGCTCCAGCCTTGTGAGCGGATCGTACGGCGCCGCGCCCTCGGATCTCAACGGCTTGCTCGAGCCGGATGCGCTGAAAGGTGCCTGTCCGGTTCCTAGAAGGCCCCGGGCGCAGCAATGCGCCCGGGGCTATCCGACAGACGCGCAACTACGGCTCGGAGTCCGAAACGCTCCTGCCTTGGCCTGGGGGAGCGGAAGCCGCGTCCTGCTGGCTCCAGCCAGGCGGCAGATACTGCTGTTCGCTCAAGGCGAAGCAGGAGCGTCGAGCTGTCACGTCGACGCTGTCGCGTCTCGTCGTGCGACGCGAGGTCGCACGTTGTGAGTGAACAACACGATTGGAGGATCAACCCGATGTGATGTTGAGCGTGTAGTTCCAGGTCCGTGCTCGATGGCCTGTCTCCACCTCGGCGTGCGTCGTCGGCTCCTGGTCGGCGAGGTGCGAAGCCCGGGGGAAAGCCCAAGGGCGCTCGTTCCACCCGGGCGCCACAGGCGAGGGGAAAGCCGGACGGGTGAATTGCGTGAACCCTCGTTGATGCCTCGTGAAGGGACCCTCGTCGATGGATTGTTGGTGGCGGGGATGGAAGGACTGGCCGCCGCAGAGCGGCAGGCGCCGGTCAAGGAGACGACTTGGCCGGAAGGAGCACCGCCGTCCTCGGGGTAGAGAGGGCACCCACCCCCGGCTACAGCTCACACGTGCGGAACACTGAGCTTGTCTGGTTTTGACGGAGACCGAATTACGGTCCTGGACGTGTCGGCGTCCGCCTACTACCAGCGTCGCTCCGGCGAGCGCGCCGCCCGCGGCGTGGAGGACGAGCGCCTCGCGGCCCGGATCCGGGAGGTGCACGAGCAGAACTTCGAGTGCTACGGGTATCCGCGGGTGTCGGCCAGGAGCTGACCGACGCGAAGGTGCTCGCGTCGGTCGGGTCGGTCGGCGACGCATACGACAACGCGCTCGCCGAGTCGTTCGTCGACAGCTACAAGACCGAGCTGATCTCAGACCGCGGGTGGCGCACCAACGCGCAGCTCGAGCTCGCGACCGTCGACTACGTCGGCTGGTTTAACCACCGCCGGCTGCACGCCTCGATCGGGAACCGGCCGCCCGTCGAGCACGAACGCGAGTACTGGCAGCGGGTCGCGCTCGGGCTCGAACCGCTCCCGGCTCAGGCCGCCCCAACCGTCACCGATCTACGAACCGTAGTTCACCACGCCGGCCGCTCCGCTGTCCTGTTCTGAGGATTTGCACTGACTGATATAATTAACTACTCAACTACTAACGACTCTCCGTCGAACCCAGGTAAGTCCAATCAACATCGGGTGCCACCTCCGGCATCCAAGAGAGCCCTCCCGACGACAACCAAGCAGACGGGAGAGCTCTCGCGCGTCTACGAACGCGCGAAGCCTGCCACCACCACCAGCCTCATCACCACCACGAACGGCACGAGCACCCCCGCTCGTGCCCAAACTCAACGGCGCTCAACAGACGTACGGTGGCGAGCTTTCCTGGGAGCCGCTTGAAGGCAAACGCGCATGCAGAATCGCGGCCTGGCTCCCCTTTGGTGGTTATCGGGACGAGGACAAGTGGTCGGAAGTGCAGGATGCGATGATCGACAGCATGATCCGCCTCGAACAGGCGCTTCGGCCGTTCATCTCCAAGCTTCCTGTTTGAGTCTGCCGTGCTCCTGCTGCGGGACATCCGTAGGTACGGACAGTGTCGCGCTCACCGCTACGGCACGAGGATGACGTCGAGCGGCTCGCAGGCCGGATCACTACTGGCCAAGACGCGGCCCGTGGCACTCGCGACTTTAGGCGCATAGGTCACACCGCCCTCTGATCACATACAGCGCTCGGATTAGCTCAAGTTCCTCGGAGAGATTCTGTTTCGCCTCATCGACCTCTAGTCGTAGGCGTCGCAGCTCGGCACACTGGTTGCTTGCTAACGCATCGGCGAGAAACTCGTCATAGGGCTGCTTGAACTTGGCACGATCCACGCCTTCCTTGATCTCAAGCATCTCGGAACCGGAGAGCATCAGATAGCCCGCCTCCTCCGTCCAGGGGAGCTTGTTGCCTCCGCTCTCGGCGACGCGCGATACAACCAAACCGGGTATCGCGGGTGATGCTCGGTCACGCCAATTGTTGGCCTCCCAATCCCAGACCGCAGCCCGCGCCTTACCAATTTCACCTACAAGGGCATCCCACGCATCCAACATCTGGGCCACATCCGGAAAGTGGGTCCGGAATGCCTGCGCATGAAGTGGCCGCTGCTCTGACACATAGGCGGTGGTTCGCTCGCGCGCAAGTCGATCGGTAAATGCCTCCGCAATGGTCTGGAGATCCGAGCGATGCGCGGCGGAAACACCTCCGCGAGACGCATGAGGCGGAATGCCCAGCCCGCCACGCACTGGCGTCCACAGAGCGATCATCAGTGCAATCGCCAGCCACAGCAAGGCGACGCCCAGGATTGGTCCGCCGAAAACGTATCCCGCAGCAGGAATCAGTACAGCTACCACTACGGCCACTTCGTCCCAAGTCGGTCTAACCCGGTCATGACCGCGCCTCACGCGCTTCGCGATGCCTCTGAGCATTTGTCTTGGGCCATTCATGGTCGCCGGTATCATCTCCAACATCGCCCGAACGAGCGGTCCTCGCAGCGTTGCGTGCCCCTACTGCTGGCCTCTCTGGCGTTTCGCCAATCGTTTCGCCAAACCCTCCTAGTGCTCGCGTGAACGTGACGAATCGTGCCGGGGCTCGGCTCGACGCCCGGCCGCATTCGAGCCGCTACGCCTCAAAGCAGTTGGAGCGCGCCATCGGAATGACCTCGTTCCAACTCAAGTCTCGGTGAGATCATCCAGCCCGGTGCCCACGTGCGCCCAATTCGGCCTGGCGCACAGGCTTTGCCTTGCCCACGAGCCGCGAGACCTGAACTACCGTGTCGCGGCGTTCCTCGTGGAGCAAGCCCTGGGACTTATCGCGCCATCTACCCGCGCGGAGGCGCTGGCGCTGCTTCTGGAGACGCCACCGTCGCGAAGCACACGGCAACACCGCGATCGCGGCGCTCCTATCGCGCGTATCCTTGGGCTGTGCTCACAGCGTCTGTCCCGCCTGAGCGCCCCAAACTGGAGCGCCCATCTCTCCATCGCGTCGAGGCTCTTGGCATCGACGTGCTTCGAGGCCTCGCAGATCAGGAGCTGGCGCGCCCTGAAGCGGCTCGCTCACGCTCACGCCAAGCGTTCGCCCTGGCCGCCGCGCGAGCTTGACGATCGTGCCGAGTGTGGATGCGTCGCCAAACGCGCTCTACGCTTGATGAAGTTGAACTTCGCACCCATAGGGGCCATGCACGCACCACCCGCCTCGCCCAAGCCCGGACCGCGCATGAATGCGCGGGAGAAGACGAACCGCGATAACCAGATCGTCGCCGCGCGCATGCGCGGGCAGTCGTGGACGACGATCGCCGCGAACTATGGGCTCAGCGAGCGACAGTGCCAAAACGTCCTTGCCGATTATCGGGCGAGCCACCCGCGCCTGCGCGAGCGTGACCCGCTTGAGCTTCTGGACGACATGCTGGACCACTACCAGGGCGCTCAGGAGGAGTTGGCGGAAATCTCGGCCACCAGCAAACATGACGCAACGCGTGTCGGAGCGATCAGGACCAGGCTGGACGCGCTCGCAGCGCAGGCGAGCCTGCTGAGGGCGGTCGGCGTGCTCCCGCACGACCTCGGGGTGCTCAGGGCCGACATCGACCTGCAGGCGATGGGCCGTGAGATGGTCGCTGTGCTCAGAGAGTTCGAGGTCCCGATCGAAGCTCGGCGGGCGCTGCTTGACGCGCTCAGGACCCGCAAGAACGGGCTCGGTTGACCGTCCCTGCTGAGGTCGTCACGGAGTGCCATCAGCGCAGCGTCGCTATCGGTGGTCTCGGCGTGCCGATCCCGCCCATCACGACGGTGCTGGTCAGCATCCCGGTGATCGCGGTGGTGGCGCACGATGTCGCCGCGCACGCTGAGACGGCCGACGACGTTCCCGGTGAGACGATGTGATCGTGGAACGACGAGCCGCACGCGATCGGTCGAGCACGGTCGCTCGTGCCAAGTGTCTTACGAGGCGGCTCGGGCGAGGCATCCGCTTCCGCGTTCATCCGAGGTCAGATTCGCGAAGCCGGAGGAGCCGTAGCGGGACGAGCAGGTGGTGACGTTCGTCGGCGGTCCAGCCTGGATTGCGGGCGTGCAGCGCAAGCCCGGCGGCATAGCACCGTCGACCGCCGCGCGTGCGACCGTGCTCGCGACGGTGACGCAAGCATCGTTTCTGGAGCGGCTTCGACTCGTCGGCGGCTGACGCTCGGGAGCCGAGAAGCGGCAGCGAGAAGCCGTAGAAGCCCTCGCTGCACCCCGGGAATTGACACCGATGACACTCCATGGGCAGAGGAGGATGCTGAACGCAGCAGCCGAGCGGCTCGAAGGAACGGGGAGGCGGTCATGAGCTTGCCGCAGTCGTTCGACGGCGTCGCGGCTGAGAGGGTCGCCGTGGTGGCTGGCGGCGGGAGATTCTGCCGCTGCCAGTCGACGTCGGCGGGGCGCTGGCTGGCTACCTGCAGCGCGGGCGCCCCGCGCGTTGCCTCAGCAGGCGGCGATGGAGGCGGCCGTCGACGCAAGCGGTTTCTGTCGCCTTCGCAGAAGTATGAGATTTGGGTCGGGTTGCTGGCAGCGAGTTCACGACGCGCGAGGCGGCTGATCGGGCCGGGGTTGATCGCTCGACGATCATGCGAGTGCGTGAGGTCGCCAAGCAGGGCGCGCTCAATGCGCTCGCTTCGTCGCGGCCGGGGGTTCGGCAGGGCGGTCCGGATCCCGAGCTCGTCGAGGCCAGGGCTGAGATCGAGAGGCTGTCTGAAGCGTTGAAGGAGATGGGCCTCCGGTTGATGCTGGCGGAGGTAAAAGAGCGCTGGGGCTGAGTGGCCGGGTCCCTCGTCGTGTTGATGCGGCCACCAAGCGCCAGTTGCTGGATCTGATCGACCAGGCTGTTGCCGGTGGCTGGGAGCACCGTCGCGCGTGCCGGTATCTCGAGTTGGACGAGGGGCGGGCGTGGCGGTGGCGTCGCCGGCGAGATGCTACCCCCGCCGACGAGCACAACGGCCGTGGCCCCCGGCATCCGCGCCGCCCGCAAACGCGGGCTCCGGCAGGCCCGCTGGGCCCGCATCATCTACCATCGAACGGAGAAGCTCAAAGCCAACCGCCGGAGCCCCACCGATGTGGACTAATGCGCTCCCCGATCTGTGGCTTTGACTCAGACACACCTCACGCTCGCGGCGCCTACCGAGTAGTGCCCGCTACGTCGTACGTCACGGGCGGCAGGGCGGACGGCAGTTGGTACCGTCCGGTTCCAAGTCAGGCCCCCGTGGACTCGTTCCGCGGGGGACTGAGGCGCGCGTCGCTAAGTAGGCGCGGAGCGACGCGCAGCTCGGACGGATTGCGCCGTCCGTACTGGATGCTTCCCTGCTCAGGCGACGATTCCTCGTCCGACTGACAGCTCCAGTTGGGTGCTCGGCTGCGTTTCGCCAGCTGGCCGGTGGGGAATCGCTGCTCCATGAGGAGACCAAACCCGCAGTCGGACCTCACGATCGGCAACACGGAGCGCGGGTCGGCAGCGCGATGGGCGGTCTACTTCCGGGGCCGCTGCATCCACGACGGCCTACCGGACGCCGCGACCGCGCGCTGTGGGCGCATGACCTCTACGACCTCGACGTTCCCGCGAACGACCAGCGATGGGATGACGTCGGCGGTAAGCGGTTGCTCAGCGATCAGGACTGCGTCAAGAACGGCCACGCCTGACGGCGGGGCTCGCTCGGACCTTCGACCATCGAACCCGTCGATCGACCGGAGCGCAAACCGCGTACTGGTGGCCTGTTTGCGGCAGGGCGGACACTGCCCCTTGTGTCCGCCCCACTCCCTGATGCGATTCTCGACGCCCCCGGCGAGATCGTCGCCACCCCCGCGCGACTATCGCCCCCATGTTCCTCAGACTTCAGACGTTTCAGCGATGAGGAAGTTGGTGCAGGTCGCTGAGATCTTCCCCCCACGTCCAGAGACTGCACCGTTGGCCGCCGTTGGCCTCGACCTGCCGGGTGCCCAGGACCCGCGCGCTCGCCAACGTGAGCCCCATGCCAGTACGCTCGCCGGTGAGCAAAGGCCGATTGCACGCGGGCCGCGACCAGGAGACGCGATGAATAGGCCGACAACCGAACAGCTGCGCATCGAGGCTCTACAGGGCGCGGTAGAGGGCGGCAAGGTCGTGTGGTTCGTGTCGCCGCGCTCGCTGCGGCCACCGCCGAGCGATACCGGCGAGATGTCGCGGGCGCCAGACGTTGCCCCGCCGAAGCAGCCGAACTGAGCCGGGGCACGCCGGTGTGTGCTCGCGGCTCCGCGCAACCGCGCGAAACGTCAAGTGGCTGGGCTTGTTTGGATCGCGGGAAAACGGCCGGTCACGCGTTCCGGTGGACGGCGTCGGCGGGATACAGGATCTGGGGACGCGGGGCGAGACGGACAGCGACGGGACTGCGATCAACGCGCTCGGTCAGGTGACGGGTCAGGCTCACACGGTGGATGGTGTCGCTCACGTATTCCGGTGGTCGCCATAGATTCTCTTGGGTCCCCGACCGACAGACGATCCAGCTGCCATTACGGAGTCGGTACGTCATGCGTGGCCTGAGAGTCTTCATCGCACGTGCCCTCCTCATATCAGCTGCGCGCCGGAGTGCGGATCGGTCACGCTTCGCAGGCGCGGCTCGACCAGACGGTGATGATGGCGGCAGACACACACGCCGTTGCTCTGATCGTTCGTGCCAACGCCGTCGCTCGTTCGCAGCCCGGCGGACCCCTTGGCCGTCGGTCGCGGTCGTCAGCACGGTGATCGTCAGCGTCACGCCGTCGCCGAAGACGAGCAGAGCGCACATCGCGGCGCCGCTATTCTTCAGCCGCTCGCAGGCGGCGACGACCGCACGAGCCACCAGTGCTATCGAGGCCTCCATCGTGTCGATGTCCATCATCACGTCCACCAGCTCGTGGCGCTCAGGCGGCATCGGAGCGGTGCTGGGCGCGAACTGCCGTACAGTCGAACACGCTCTCCATCACGCCGCCTCCCGCTCACGCATCCACGCCGCGCCCTTCCGGACCTTCACCTTGCGCGACTGCTCCCACCGCGCGGACGGGCGATAGCGCACCTGCTCACGATCAGCGCACAACACGCACAGCGACTCCAGCGGCAGCTTGCGGAACACCATCTCGTCGCGGCCCTCGCGCAGAATCCGAGCGCACCTCGCGCAGCACGTCGTCTTGCGCACGAGCGTCAGCCACCAGCGCTCAGACGCAGACCCCGAGCGTCTCGCGCGCTGCTGAGCACGCGCGATCGCTGCTTTCTTCATCCTCCTCGCACGTCTCTGCCTGCAGCTCACGACACGCACCTCTCTCGTAGCCGAACGACTAATGCACCCTCCTGCGGGTGAAGACCTGATCTGCTGTGGGGTTGCCGCGTCTATCCCGCCCCAGCGCCCAGAGCGTCCTGATGTTGCGCGGAGCGGCTAGGCGGCGGTCGCCGTTGGAGATGCACTTTCTCCCAAACCCGCGACGGATCAGAATCCGCCACCACGGGTCTACGCGGCCGATGAAGCTTCAGTGATCGCGCTGCCCGCCGCCGGGTGCGCTACCTTGCGGGCACCTCCTCGCGCACATCGGAGGCTTTGGACGTTGACGCGGCCCGGACTAGACCACCGGGCCGCGTCGTTGCTGGGGTGAAGGCTGGGAGGGCGAGGCTCGCGGCAGCAATCCGCAACCTTCGAGCACGAACTCCACGACGCGGTCGGTGGTCACCAGCCGGCGGTCCGACCCGGGCGACATAGGTCAGCCGCGTCGTAGCATCTGCCCGATGCTGCTCTACAACAACGCGGTCTCCGGCAACTGCTACAAGGTCCGGCTCCTCGCCGCTCATCTCGGCATCACGCTGGAGCTGCGCGAGCTGGACGTGCTCGACCGCTCCAACCGCCCGGAGGTGCTGGGTGGGCTGAACCCTGCTCTGCGGGTACCCGTACTCGTACTTGACGACGGCCGTCCCCTGGCCGAGTCGAACGCGATCATCAGCTACCTCGCCGATGGCACGCAGTACCTGCCGAAGGAGCGGTACGGACACGCCCAGGTGCTTCAGTGGCTGATGTTCGAGCAGTATTACCACGAACCGCACGTCGCCGTTGCCCGCTTTTGGGCTCTGTTCGGCGTCAACCCCAGCGAGGAGCAGCGCAGCGAGAAGATGGCCTGGGGGAACCGCGCTCTGGCTGCGATGGACGGGCACCTGCGCGATCGCCGGTTCCTCGTCACCGAGCGGTACACGATCGCTGACATCGCCCTCTATGCCTACACGCACGTTGCGCACGAGGGCGGCTTCAAGCTGGCGGAGTACCCGGCCATTGGTCCGTGGTTGGAGCGGGTTGCAGCCCAGCTGGGACACATCCGCATCACCAACTGACGGCCACATTCGGGTCCTGCTTTGAGGTGAAGGCTGGCAGGCTGAGCCCGGGGGCGGAAATCCGCGTACTTCGAGCAGTACAGCCACGAGCCGAACATCGCGGTGGCGAGGTTCTGGAGAATCGCCGGGATCGAGCCCCCGGCGTCGGAGCTCGAGGCCAAGCGGCGGGGCGGCACCGCCGCCCTTCACGCGATGGAGCGTCACCTGAAGTTGCGTCGGTTCCTCGTCGGCGAGCGTTACACGATCGCCGACGTCGCCCTCTACGCCTACACCCACGTCGGCCCCGAGGGCGGATTCGAGCTCGAGCCGTACCCGGCGATCCGGGCCTGGCTCGAGCGGGTGCGCGCCCAGCCGGGACACGTACCGATCACCGACTGACTGCCGACTGATCTCCTGCGCTCGCGAGGATCGCGCCGTGGACATACCCGGCGAGCCCGGCTGCGCGCCGCTCGTAGTGCTTGGCGAACCGCTCGTCGGCGATGTACTCGCGGCCAGCCCGCGATGGATCTGCGCCGAGCACGCGTAGAACCAGCGCGAGATGTGCGCCCGGTGGCGCTCGGCGAGAGCGCGTGCGGCGTCGCCCGTCGCCGGCTCTCCGGCCTGCATCAGCTCCGCGAACGCCCGCTCGATCCCCCCGACCTCCTTGTGGATATCCCGCCACTCGTCCGGGCCGTAGCTCGCCGCCCGGCGCCGCGACTCGCGGTAGGCCTCGGTATGCCCCCAGCGCTCGCGCGCCTCGTCTTCATACTCGGCCGGATCGAACCCGTCGAACATAGTCGTCTCCTCCTGCGTCTTGCCGGTGCGGTGCGAGGCGAGGGCCGTGTCGAGCGCGTGCGCAAGCCCGGAGAGCCACTCGAGCTCGCGTTCGACCAGGCGCCGCTGTCGCTCGAGCGCGCTGAGTCGGTCGTCGCCATCCTGGTCGAGCAGCGCGCCGATCTCATTGAGTGCGAAGCCGAGCGCCCGCCACGCGAGGATCTCCTGCAAGCGCTGCAGATCCTCGTATGAGTACAGGCGATAGCCGGCATCCGAGCGCGCGCTCGGCGACAGCAACCCAAGCTCGTCGTAGTGATGGAGCGCGCGAACGCTAACGCCCACCAACTCCGAGACCTCGCCGACAGTCCTCATACCGGCCACCGTAGAGCCTCACGCGACGTGAGGGTCAAGCCCGCTGTTCGAATGTCCTCCGCACGACGCCGGGAATCTTCACCGGCGACACCTTGTCGGCCGCGGCGCCGACGAACAGTCGCGGCTCGGCCTTGGCGACCAGCGCGCTCAGCTCCTCGCGCTCGCGCGGAGTCAGGTTGCGCTTGCGGCCGCGGCCGCTGCGCACGAGCTCGATTAGGCGCCGGCGCTCGTGGCGGTCGAGCTTCGCGATGTGCTCGCGGGCGAGCAACACGATCTCGGCAATCGCCAGCAGCTTCAGGACCGGGATCCGGCGGAGTCCGGGGACGTGACGTGATGCTCCCACGAGCGCTCGGTTCATTGGTGTCCAGGCATCTCATCTGAGTGTATGCCCGCATCTGGATACCTTTCACCGGCGATGAGAGTTGAGGACGCAATTCGCAGCAGGCGGACGCACAAGGCGTTCGCCCCCGATCCGGTGCCGCGCGATCTGCTCGACGAGCTGCTCGAGCTCGCCCGCTGGGCCCCCAACCATCATCTCACCAACCCATGGCGCTTCCGGGTCCTGGGCCCGCGCTCCCTCGAGGCGCTCAAGCGCGCCGCCGGCCCCGAGGCGGCGAGCAAGCTCGACCGCGCCCCCACCCTCGTCGCCGCGACCGCCATTCGCTCGGAGGATCCCGTCCAGGACGAGGAGGACCTGTGCGCCACCGCCAGCGCCACCTACGCGGTGCTGCTCGCCGCCCACGGGCGGGGCCTCGCGGGCTACTGGCGCACGCCGGGCGTGCTCCGCACCGAGGAGGGCTTGCGCGCGCTGGGGATCGGGCCGGACGAGCGGTTCGTCGCGCTGATCCACCTCGGGTGGCCGCGCCAGCAGAAGGCACCACCGGAAAGGGCGCCACCGGCGGCGGTCGTGGGCTACCTCGACTGATGTCGTCGCTGTTCTCCCGCGAGCGGCCCGCGACGGACGATCCGGCCGGACTGCTGATCCTCTGCCATGGCCGCGGAACCGACGAGCGCGACCTGCTGCCGCTCGCCGACGCGCTCGACCCGCGGCGGCAGCTGCACCTGGTCACGCCGCAGGGCCCGCTGCAGCGTCCGGGATGGCCCGGCCACTACTGGTACGTGGTCCCGCGCGTCGGCTACCCGGATCCCAAGACGTTCGCAGCCGATTACCGCGAGTCCGAGGCCTCACACAACATCGACCCAAACGACGTCTTGCGAGCCGCGGCGTGGCTGGCGACCACGCTTGCGGCGTCGTAGTAGTAGTACTGCCTCGTCGCTGAACCGCACCACCCGCGAGTGCCTGTTCCCTACTACTGGACCGTGCCCGACTCGCGTCCAGGCCGCTGATCGGACTCGTCGTAGCGGCAGGTTGTTCCGTTCGTGCCCAGACCCCTTACCGCCTACTCTCACCGCTCAGCTCGCAAGCGAAGCAGTCGATCTCGAACCTGGACTCACGATCCGTAGCTTGTCTCACCCGGATCCGTACCTTGTCCCGTTTCGCAGCAGCGTTGCGTCTGCTAGCTGTGGTGCACAGCAGTCGATGGAGGAGGTCCTCATGGAGTTCAAGTCGCGTGACCCCGAGTCGCCCTCGCGGAAGGTTGCCGGCGAGCGGCGTTCTTTCCCGCGCGTTGCCGTGGCCCGGCGACTGGACACGAACCGGCCCGGGCGCGTTTGGTCGCTGCTGCTGCCGCCGCGCTTCCTTCCGGGCAGCGGACGGAAGTAGGCTCGGCGGCGGCGCCCGTGCCGCCGAACAGCCGTCTGGCCGCTCAAGCGGACGACGCCGTACTCGGCCCCGGACAGCGGCTCGCACCCTGCTCGCCGTCGATCGGCGACGTGGTCTGGGGCTTCGAGCCGCACTGTCCCGACGTACCGGTGCTGGACACCGTGAACGAGGTGTTCGTGAGGTTGTCCGCCGGCGACAGCGACGGGTTCTGGATCCCCGGGTACTGGTGGTCGTACCAGCCGTCGGAGTCGTCGTACGCGATCACGACGGCCGTACTGCGCCAATCGCGCTCGAGCGCGTTGATCTCGCTCGTGACGAACCGCTGCTCGTCGGCGGGATCGTCAGGTGGTGGGGGTTCGCGGTCGAAGGGTAGTACTGGAACGGCTCGTGGTGCGGGATGTAGTCATCCTTGTAGCCCCACTGCCCGTGCCCGCCTTGCGCGATCCCGACCGGGTGAACCGTGCTGCAGTTTGCCTGGTTGCTCGAGT
This sequence comes from uncultured Solirubrobacterales bacterium, assembly GCA_963806475.1. GTDB lineage: Bacteria > Actinomycetota > Thermoleophilia > Solirubrobacterales > Solirubrobacteraceae > Palsa-465. The sequence continues at coordinate 161,280 of CAWDYK010000027.1, read as the reverse complement.
TCGCGGGGCGGTTGGCGACATTGCCGTAGAACGCCTTGAACTCGTCGGGCGTGAACGTGCTGGTCGGCTGATTCGAATCGTTGCCGGTCGCGACGAGCGCGTCGTGGTAGCTGACGTTCGGCCTGAAGCCGCCCTGGAACCAGCCCCACGAGAGGCCGCGCGCGTTCAGCAGATCGCCGATGTTCTGGCTGGTCAGACCGACCGCGTCACGGGTCGAGCAGTCATCCCAGTACGGCTGCGCATCGTTTGTCAGCGAGTAGCCGCCGTTGCCGTTGGGGGTTAGGTCGCCGTCCGGGCTGGTCGATGTCGAGACCAAGGGGCCGCCCGCCTCGTGCTGAACATCGGCGCCCCCGGTGTCCCCGGAGATCAAATTGATCGCGCCGGGCGAGGACGGGCCGTACGTCGTGCTGTACGAGGTGTCGCTCATCGCGAATTGCTGGGCGTAGTTCCACAGGCCCGTGACCGTGTTGCCATCGTAATAGTCCATCACGGTGGCGGGCGTGCAGGGGTCCCGAACGGGCTCGTGCCGCTGCCGGTGCCGACGCTCTCGATGAACTTGTCCATGTGGCCGCCGTCGAACGCTTGCTGCTCGTCGGAGTAGTTGTGGTCCTGGTCGCACGTCAGCTGACCGCCCAGGCCGCCGGCGGCGCCGGTCGCGCTCGAGTCGAGCCGCAGCGGGGGCGTGGCGTTCGGATTGCTCGTCAGCAGGTTCACGCTGTGCCGAAGGCTCGGCGGCAGCGAGAAGCTCGTGGCGGGCGCCAGCCTGTCGACGGCCGGGGTGAACCGCGAGGGGTGGAACGGCTGCCCATCGGTGTTCGCGGCGCGTGGGTAGGTGCCGAAATAGTGGTCGAACGACACGTTCTCCTGGAAGATCACGACCAGATGGCGGATCGGCGTCCGGGTGTCGTGACGAAGCTCGAAGAAGCTCTGGTGCCGGGTGTGGTGCACGTGCCGGCCGCAGGCGAGCGCGGACCCGGCGACAAGCACGCTCCCCCCGACGGCGGCGAACGCCGCCAGCAACAGGGAAACGATGCGCTTGCGCGACATCAAGGTGCCCTATCGGTCGGGTGCGGTGAGCCCGGGACCGATCCTCGATCCACAAGCGCCAGAACTCTCTCGGTCCGCTCGCGCTTCGGAGTGTCCGCGATGTAACCGAGTTGTGGCCGAGTGGTGACCCCGGCCCGGGCCGCCCCCGACGTCGCCGCTACGATCTCCCCGGAGCCCGAGCCGGCCGCTACGTCCCCGGCTACGATCTCCTCGCGTCCAGCCGTGTAGGCTCGGCGTCGTGCCGCTCGCGTCCGAGCTGGAGCTCCCCAAGTTCGACAACTCCGACCCGAGCATGCGCGGCGAGCCGTATCACGCCGCGATGGCGGCGCTCGAGGGGCGCGACGGCTGGCTTGCGGCCGGCCCGTTCGGCTTCATCGTGCTCGATCGGGAGGCCGGCGAGTTCCTCCCTGCGGACGAAGGGCGCGGTCTTCCCGGGCCTGAAGATCGGCGAGCTGTTCGGGATCTCCGACGGTCCACTCGACGAGGAGATCGTCAAGAACATCATCAACATCAATGGCGAGGACCGCCGCCGGCTGCGCAACCTCGTGAACCCCGCGCTGGCGCCGAGGACGGTCGATCGCTATCGCCCCGCGATGCGCCGGTTCCTCGAGCAGCTGCTCGGCGGCATGCCAGCCGACGGGCGCCGTGAGTTCATCGACGCGTTCGCGAAGCCGTATCCCTCGCTGGTGATCGCCGAGATGATGGGGGCGCCGCTGAGCGACGCGCCGCGCCTGCACCACTGGTCGAACTGGATCCAGCGCCAGTTCGACGCCGTCAGCCTGATCGGCGAGCGCGAGCTGATCGAGCAGGCGGTCGCCGAGTTCTATGAGTACGCCGACGGGTTGATTGAGACGCGGCGGCGCAATCTGGGCGGGGACCTGATCACGGACCTGATCTCGGCTGAGGAGGCCGGTGAGCGGCTCAGCTACGCCGAGCTTCGCAACCTCGTGCTGAACGTGCTGGTGGGCGGGGTCGATACCTCGCAAAGCCAACTCGCGCACGCGGTCCGGCTGCTGGCGGCGCATCCCTCGCAGTGGCGCGCGCTGCGCGCCGATCCCCACGGGCTTGCACTAGACCTAAAACAAGCGAACGGTGCCGGTGCCGAGCTGTGGGGTGGCTTGTCGACTGTTTGGTGGCGGGCGGGCTGGTTTGTCGTTGGTGGGAGAGCGTTTTGGCGCGCGGGATGGGGTGTGTGGTGTTCGTTGATGTCGATCTCCCGTGTCATCGTTTTTGAGACACGAGTTTGTTTGGATCGGGTCTTCCCCACGACTCGAAGGAGAGAAGGCCATGGCTCGTCCCCCGATGTTCAGCGTTCAGGAGAGCGGATCGTGCTCAACGTGCTGCGCGGCGAGTGCACCGTTGCGGAGGCCGCGCGGCGCAACAGGTGCTCGGAGACGTCGATCACGAAGTGGCGCGAGCAGTTCGTCCAGGCCGGTGTGAGCGCGCTGGAAGCCGGTGCTGTGCGTGGCCCGTCGGCGCGTGAGGCGCAGCTGGAGCGCGAGCTTGAGGGTGTGATGACGGCGCTCGGCGAGGCGCATGTGCGCCTGCGGTTGCTCGAGCGTAGACGGGGCGGCGGGTTTCACTTCGAGGAGCTGGAGGTGATCCGCCAGCACGCCAAGCTGAGCGTGGAGCGGTTCTGCTCACTGGCGGGGATCCCGCGGCCGACGTGGTATCGGCAGCGTGAGCGGGCGCTCGGCGGTCAGCCTGCGAAGGGGCCGTGGCCCAGGCCGGTCAGAGCGACGGTGGAGGTCGTGGTGCATGCGTATGCGCTGCGCTATCCGGCGTGGGGGCACCGCAAGATCTGGGCGCTGACCGTGGTCGATGGCTATCAGGTCAGCGTCAGCACCGTTCACCGGATCCTGCTTGAGCGCGGGCTGTTGCATCCGCGCCGCTACCAGGCCGAGCGCCGCGAGCTCGCGAAGGCCCGGAAGGCGACCTTCCACGATCCGCCGACGCGCCGCAACCGCGTGTGGCAGACCGACTTCTCAGAGCTTGAGACCCGCGCGGGCGGGATCTGGCAGATCGGCGGCGTGGTCGACTACGTGACGAAGTTCTGTCTCACCTGTCCGGTCACCGCGACAAAGACCTGGCGCGAAGCTGTCGCCTGTCTGGAGGCCGCTAGAGAGCGCGCCGGCGAGGTGCTTGGCCACCCGCTGATCGAGGATCTCGTCGACCGCGCCACGGGCGATCTGTCCCCGGTCGTGGTCGTGACCGACAACGGCCCGTGCTACCAGGCCGGGGCGTTCGCGCGCTACATCCGCTCGCGGCCGGAGTTCGAGCACGTTCGCACTCGCTACCGCTCGCCGGCGACCAACGGCGTGATCGAGCGCTGGTATCAGTCGCTGAAGTACGAGCACCTGTACCTGCAGGAGATCGACGACGGGCCGGCGCTGGCCGAGCACGTGCTCGACTACGCCCGGATCTACAACGACGAGCGGCCACATGAGACGATCGGCTGGGCGCGACCACGCGAGCGCTACCTCACCGTCCCCGCCGCCCCGACCGTCACCGACCAGCAGGCATGATCGCGAGCACGCTGACCGTGACCAGCCGTCCGGGGCTCCCAGCCCCGGACCTCGCCGCCACCCAGCGGCGCGCGGCGGGCCTTGTCACCCGCAGCGCGGCGCAACGGGCCGAGCGCGAAGCGCTTGACAAGCCCGTCGGCGCCGCTACCCACAACGTGGCAATCGCCACACACCTAAATCGACCCGATCTGTCTCAAATTCTTGACACGGGACACTAGAGGCGGTCGACGAAGCGCTGCGCCACGAGCCGATCACCCCGTTCACCGCCCGGATCACGGTGGCGGAGATCGAGTTCCGCGGGGTGACGTTCCCTGCCGGCTCGATCGTGCTCGTCTCGGCCTGGCACGCCAACCGCGACGGCGCCGACCCGCCGGGGTTCGACATCACCGCCGATCGCGGGCGCGCCCGGGTGCTCACGTTCGGCGCTGGGGTTCACTACTGCGTCGGCGCCAACCTCGCCGCGCGCCGAGATGCAGGAGGGCCTCGCGTTCCTCGCCGAGAACGTCGAGTCGATCGATCCGGCGGGTGAGCCGCGCTTCGGGACGCCGTCGGGGATCTACGGCCTCGAGACGCTGCCGCTGCGGCTGCCGCTTTCGGTGCCGAGCGATCCGCCCGTGGAGCCGCTCGCACTTCGGTTTTCACCGGCGCGTCAGAGCGCGCTTATGTCGGGGAAGCTCTCGCGTGTTCGCGGCTTCCCCGAGATAAGCGCGTGGCGCGAGCTTATATCCGGGTTCTCCCCGCGGCGGTGATCGCTTCCGGACATAAGCGCGGGCAAGCGCTCCGGGTAAGACGTGACCGGGGCGGTAGCAGCTGTTCGTGATGGACCCGAGGCACCGATGGAGCGCCCGCCACCGAGGCCCTCCATCACGGCCAGACCCGACTCACCCCGGCCGGTCGCGGACGAGCGCTCGGCACCGATGACCACGGCCGCGACTTCCACGGACAGCGCCCGCACCGACGCCCACGCAGCGACGCCCAGCGACGCCGCGGCCTGCGGGGCGAGCCACAGCGCGTCGTCGCCCTGATCGGCCCCGGGACAGCCTCGCCCGCCGCGACGAGCTCGATCAGCGCCCGTTCGGCGGTGACCTTGTCCGGAGCATCGTTGCCCTCCGCGAGCAGCGCCGCGACCTCGTGCGTGGTCAGGCCTTCGCCGAAGCGCTCGAGCAGCGGCACCGGCGAGTCCGGGGCGGCTTCGCGGTGCAGCCTCGGATCGAGATTCGCGATCAACACGTCGTAGGCCTCGACCGGCTGAAAGCCGCCCGCGACGAGCCGCAGGCCGTCCGACTCGATCACCGGGGGGCGGTGAAGCGGACCCGTCCCTCGGTGGTCGCGGTCTTTCGCTGCAGCTCGGCCGCGGAGCCCTTGGCGGTGCGGGCCTCGGCGCGGTCGCGCTCGGAGGCCCCGGTGACCTCGGGCGAGGCGATCATCGACACGATCCGTGCGGCGTCGAGGCCTGGGACGCGCAGCACGCCCTCGAGGTCCTTGTCCTCGTCGAACACGATCTGGCTGGTGAAGTTCGCGAGCTGCCAGCAGTCTCGGCGATCGCTTCTCGGACGCGGTACTGCTCAGCGGTGGCGCAGCGCCAGCCGGTCGAGCAGCTCGACCTGGGCCGGGTTGAGCTTCTCGCGCGCCTGCTCGAGGCCGAACCACTCGGCGCGATCCACCTCCGGGATCTCGATCAGCTTCCCGGACCGCGGCGGCCACTCGAGCTCGAACATGTTGCTGCGGACGGTGGTGGGGTCGAGGTCGCCTTCGAGCGCCCACGCATGCACGAGCTTGCCGGATCTCTGGCGTATCTCCCCCAGGTCCTCGGCCTCACCATCGGGCGGCGGCGAGCCGATCTCCTCCTCGAACTCGCGCCGTGCTGCCTCGAGTGCGTCGTCGCCGAGGCCGTATTCGCCCTTCGGGATCGACCACGCGCCGAGGTCGCGTTTGGCCCAGGCGGGACCGCCCGGGTGGACCAGCAGCACCTTGAGCTCACCGTCGCGATGGCGGTAGAGGACAATCCCGGCGCTCGTGCGGGCACGCGATCGACGTCTCGTCGGCGGCAAGCGCCGAATACTGCCTCAGGTCAGCTCGAGCCGGTAGTGCTGGTAGGTGATCGGCGGGCCCCAGTCTTTCCGCCTGCGCTCCGACGTGACCCGGAACCCCAGCTCGCGATAGATCCGGGCGGCGGCGCTCAGCGCGCTGAACGTCTCGAGCTCGAGCCGCTCGAATCCCTGCTCGCGTGCGCGCGCCACCAACTCGTCGACGAGCCCGCGGCCGAGGCCGCGACCACGCAGCTCCGGCGCGAGCACGAACCAGCGAGGGCGCCCCAGGCCATCGCCCTCGTCGGTGAGAGCAAGACAGCCGCGAAGCTCGACGCGATCGCGCGGGCCGTCGATCAGCCACACGCCCCCTCCCGACTGCGGCCACCCGACCGCGATCGCCTCGCGAACGCCCTCCGCCACGCGCGCGACGAACACGTCGTTCATCCCGTACTCGGGCACGTACACGCGGCGGTGGAGCTCCGCGATCCTGGCCGCGTCGTCGTCAGCGAGCGTCCGGCGGATCACGATCTGGTCGGGGGCGGCGGTGCTGATCATCAGGCGCTGAGTCTCCCCGACTTCATTCATCGATGCAACACACATATGCGAATGAATACATCTAAGATCGCGCGTAATGGAGATTCGACAGCTGCGCTACTTCGAGGCGGTCGCTCGGCACCGCCATTTCACCAATGCCGCCGACGAGCTCCACATCGCGCAGTCGGCGCTGTCCCATCAGGTCCGCCAGCTCGAGCTCGAGCTCGGGATCGAGCTCCTGCAACGGACCACCCGCTCGGTGCAGCCGACGGAGGCCGGTGCCCTGGTCGCCGCACGCGCCCGCACGGTGCTCGCCGAGACCGAGGCCTTGAGGGGAGAGATCGACGAGCTGCGAGGGCTCGTCCGCGGACACGTGACGATCGGGGCGATGCTGTTCGGCGGCGCCCTCGACATCCCGGCGATTCTCGCCAGCTTCACCTCCAGCTTCCCCGACGTGGAGATCGGGCTGCGCGAGGGGACGGCGCGGCGGATGGTCGAGATGCTCACGGACGGCAGCCTCGATGTCGCGTTCGCACTCGAGGTGCAACCGCCCGACGGACTCGAACGCCTCGAGCTCTCGAGCGAGGAACTGGCGGTCGCGATGAGTCCGGGCCACGACCTCGCCGGCCAGGACCCGCTCCAGCTGGGGGCACTCGCGGGTCACCGTCTGATCGCGTTCCAGCAGGGCAGCTCGACCCGCCAAGTCGTCGATGGAGCCCTCGAGCGCGCCCGGACCCGGCCGACGATCGCGCTCGAAGCCAACGACTTCGCGCTCGTGCGCTCGCTCGTCGCGCGCGGGATCGGGCTGGCGATCCTGCCGCGCTCGTTCCTCGAGCGCCCGGGAGCGCCGATCGCGTTCCGGACGCTGTCGCCGCCGCTGCGGATGCGCGTCGTGTTGTGGTGGCGCGCGGGCCGCCGGCTCTCACCAGCGGCCCGCGCCTTCGTCGAGTTCGCGGCCGCGCACCGCCCCGGCTGACCGCAGCGGTTCGTCACGCCGCCAGAGCCCCGGCCCGCTCATCGGCCTCGGCGCCGATCGCCGGTCGTGGGTGATCGGCCTCGGGCGCCTGGGCCGCGGCGGCCGGCGCCCGCAGGAACACGAGCGCCACCGCGGCGCCGGCGAGCAGGAACACCGCCGCGATCAGGAATGCGACCCCGAACCCGTCGGTGAGCGCGCGGGCCGCGGGGATACCGACCTCGCCACGGGTGTGCGACGCCGCGATCGTGCTCAGCACTGCAAGCCCGAGCGCGCCGCCGACCAGCCGCGAGGTGTTGAGCAGCCCCGACGCAAGCCCGCTCTGCCGGCGCGGCACGCCCTGCATCGAGACGATCGTCGAGGGGACCAGCGACAGTCCCATGCCGAGCGCCGACAGGACCGCACCGAGGAGCACCGAGTCGAGGTATGAGCCGCCCGGAGAGACGCCGGTCAGCGTCAGCATGCCGACGGCACCGACCGACATCCCGGTCACGATCACGCGCCGGGTCCCAAACCGCGCCACCACCTTCGGCGCCAGCGACGACACCGCGAAGATCGACAGCGTCATCGGCAGGAATCCGAGACCGGCGCCGATCGCGCTGAAGTGCAGCACCTGCTGCAGGTACAGCGTGAGGAAGAACCACCCCGGGAACTGAGCCGCGTAGAGCAGCATCACCACCAGGTTCGCGGCGCGGAGCTGCCCGATGCGGAAGATCGACAGCGGCACCAGCGGCGACTCGGCGACGCGAGCCTCGACGTAGACGAACGCGATCAGCAGCGCGGCGGCTGCGGAGATCGGTACGAGCACGCCGGTGGAGCCCCAGCCGAGCGTGTCGGTTCGAACGATCCCGAACGTGAGCGCGACCAGCCCCCCGGTGACGAGCACCGCGCCGGTGACGTCGAAATGGCGCGGCCCGACGGGCCGGACGCCGGCCGGGATCACCCGCAGCGCGAGCGCGATCACGACCGCGCCGAGCACGACGTTGACCGCGAAGATCGCGGGCCACCCAAAGCCGTCGGTGAGGAACCCGCCGAGCAGCGCGCCCGACGATGCGCCGAGCCCGCCGACGGCGCCCCACGCGGCGAGGCCGCGATTGCGCTCGGGGCCCTCGGCGAGTGACGAGGTGATGATCGAGAGCGTGGCCGGCGAGACGACCGCGCCTGCGAATCCTTGGAGCGCGCGGGCTCCGATCAGCAACCCGCGCGATGAGGCCAGCGCGCACGCCAGCGACGCCAGCGCGAACAGGCCCGTGCCGGCGATGAACACGCGCCGCCGTCCGAGCAGGTCGGCGGCGCGGCCGCCGAGCATCAGGAACCCGGCGAACGTGAGGGTGTATGCGTTCACTACCCATTGCAGGCCGGTGGCCGAGAAGTGCAGGCTTTCGTGCATCGCCGGCAGCGCCACGTTCACGATCGAGACGTCGAGGATGACCATGAACTGGGCGAGGCATACCGCGAGCAGCAGCGCCGTGGTCGAGTTCGAGCGTTGAGTTCTTATGGCTTGAATTGCGTTCACGTGGTGTATTCTCTGCCGAAGGTATCCAGGTACAAGAGAGGGGTTTATCCTGGTAGTAGATGTCACACCCAACGGAACCGGAGCGATCCGCTCCGCGAATGCGAACGAGAACGAGAACGGCTCCTCGAGAAACGGCGGTGACGCCCATGGCGTGAGACGCCGCGAGGAGCTCGCCGACTTCCTGCGGCGCCGCCGCGAGCAGATCCTGCCCGAGGACGTGGGACTTTCGAGCGGAGGGCGGCGCCGCACTCCAGGCCTGCGCCGCGAGGAGGTCGCGCAGCTGTCCGGGGTCGGGGCGACGTGGTACACGTGGCTCGAGCAGGGCCGTGAGGTCCGCGCCTCGACCGAGGTTCTGGAGGCGATTGCGCGGGCGCTGCGCCTCACCCCGGCCGAGCGCACGCACCTGATCCTGCTGGGACGCGGCGAGGAGGCCCCTCCATGCAAGGCCCCTCCCGAACGCGTGTCTCCAAGCCTGCGCCGCCTGATTGAGAACCTCGGCCCGGCACCCGCGACTGTGCTCGGCCGGCGCTGGGACTACCTTGCCTGGAACCGCGCCGCCTGCGCGCTGTTCGGCGACTTCGACAGCGTCCCGTCCGCGGCCCGCAACCACCTGTGGCTGATGTTCATGGACCCGGCGCGACGCGAGTTGTTCCCCGATTGGGAGCGCGGTGCGCAGCTCGCGGTGGCCAAGTTCCGCGCCGACTCGGCGCGCCACATCGGCGACCCGTCATTCGAGGAGCTGATCCAGGCGCTGCGTCAACGGAGCCCCGAGTTCTGCAAGGCGTGGAAGCGCCACGAGGTCGCGCGCAGCGGCGAGGGATGCAAGGAGCTCCGGCACCCGATCGCGGGGACGCTTGTGTTCGAGCACGCGGTGTTCCATCCGGCCGAGGCCCCCGAGCAGCGGCTCATCCTCTACACGCCGGTGCCCGAGCACGACACGCGCGAGAAGCTCGCCGAGCTGCTCGAGCGCGATCCCGAGCCGATGCCGCTGGTGCTCGCCCGGTAAGCGGCAGCCTCGGCGCGCCCCGGAAGATCTGACGGATCCGGGCCCAGGCGGTCACGGTGGCGCAGCAGTTCATACCCATCTGCGCCCGAAGGCGGTGATGATCGTCGACGACCAGGAGACGTACTCGACGGGGCTGCTGAGTGCGATGGCCGCGGTCTTCAAGGCGGCCGGCATTTGAACTTGATAGGCCGGCCGATAATTGACGTCGGCTCGTCGGTCCGCCTGATTGCCGCCAGCACGTTGCTGCGGGTCGGCATCCGCGCCGCCTTGCAGACCGACGCGATCGCCTATTTCGCGCCGATGAGGTCGCCGTGCGACGTTGACCAATGGGAAGAACCCGACGTGCCCGAGCGGTGCGTCGTATCGAGAGGTCAGGGGCTGTGCCCGACGCTCGCAGTACTTGTGGTGCCCTTGCTTGTGGCGCTAGTGGGGAGCGTTGAACGTCACGGTCTGCGAGGATACGGTGACGACGTGACCGTTGGGCAGCACTTGGAGGACCAGTAGCGTCGCGGTCAGATGATGGCGCTTGGCCAGCAGGTGCCGGCCCGCCTCATTCAACGCGACCTGCACGGTCCGTGACTGACCTGCGGCGAGCGTCACGTTCGTGCTGCCGATCACGACGACCTTGTCATAGGTCCTTGCGTGCCGGCGGGCGGTGAGCGAAACCAGCCGACGACCCTGAAACTTCTCGGTCACCGTCAGCACCAACTCTAGCTTGCAGGTCGCGCCGGCCTGCCCGGTGCACGACAACGGGACCCCACCAGCTCGCGGATCAAGAACGGTGTCCCTCGGGTTGCGCGAAGGCAGGCGTCGACGAACTCCGGATCGGCGGGCTCACCTAGCTAGCTAATAGCTAGTCTAGTGCGGTCTCGACAAATTCTCCAACAGCAGCCCGCGTCAGCGGCGCAAGGCGGATGACCTCCGCCGAGGAGTCGCTCGTCAACGCTGCCAGCAGCCCGGCATCCGCACCGGACTCGTGGGGGCGAGCGGCCACGATCAGGACTGCGGATAGGCCTTCGAGTCGCGGAAGCAGGAACGCCAGAAATCGCAGCGAGGGAGAATCCGCCCAGTGCGCGTCGTCCACGATCAGACACAGCGGACCGGCCGAAGCCAGATTCGCGCACAGCCAATAGAGACCGTGAAGCACTGAGAACGGCGGATCCGGGCCGACAGCCATGTCGCGCGCTCCCGCGTGCGCGCCCGGAAGGCCAAGGGTCGCCGCAGCCACGCCGGCCGCGCCGTCGAGCAGATCGTCGCGCTGTGCCGCCCTGGCCTCGGCCAGCGGTAGTTCGAACAGCTGACGCACAACCCCGAACGCGAACTCGCGCTCGAGCTCGGCGCCGCGCGAGTGCAGCACGCGCACTCCCTGGGCCTCTGCCATCTCGCGCGCGGCACCGAGCACGGCCGTCTTCCCGATCCCCGCCGGCCCCTCGACCACCACGAAGCTGCCGCGTCGCTCGCGTCCCAGCGCGAGCTCCGACTTGATCCGCACCAGCTCCGTGCGTTCGAGGAGAGCCAAGCCGGTCCGCGGCGCGCGGCTCATGTCAAGCGAGCGTATCGAAAGTCGGGGGGGACGCCCCGGTGCGAACGAGGGCTCCGACAACGAAGATGCCGCGATGAAGCCCACACCGACGACGTGGCGCTCGACCCCCAGGAAGGGAGACCACGATGTATGCCCAGGTGCTCGAGGGCCGCACGCTGCGCGACCGGCGTCACGAGCTGGAGCGAGTCATTCGTGAGCAGCTCCTACCCGCGCTGCGCGAACAGGAGGGCTTCTGCGGCGCGCTGCACCTCGTGGACTGCAACACCGACGAGACGATGATGGTCGTGTGCTGGGAGACCGAGGAGCAGGCAGCGCGGCCCTACTGCGAGTCGAGCAACGTGGCGTTGGCGGCGATTGCGGCAGTGTCCGCCGAGTTCCGAGGCCGATTCTCGGTGTGGGAGGTAGGCGCGCGGGCTTGACGGCGCTCAAGTCAAGTGCCCTGCACCCGAAACGCGACGGCAGGACGCTGGCGGGCCTCCCGTCCGCGGATCCTTCCCCTGACTGAAACTGGGTCCTGGACCCGTCGCCCAGCAGCCCCGGCGGGGTGAGCAAACGCGACCGCACGCCGCTGGTCAAGACCTCCGCCAAGCGCCGCCGCGCCGTGCCGCCAAACGAGCGCTTGGGCATCGGCAGCCCCTCCCGCCAGCCTGAGGCTCGCGATCATCCCTCGCCGGAACTCCGCGGTCATCCCTCGACCGGCTCCTCGGTCACGTCGCGGGCCACGAGCCCGGCGTACACCCCGCCGCGCTCGAGCAGCTCCTCATGCGTACCGCGCTCGACGATCCCGCCACGGTCGAGCACGACGATCTGGTCCGCATCGCGCACGGTCGAGAGCCGGTGCGCGATCGTGATCGTCGTCCGGCCCTCGGCCAGGCGCTCGAGCTCGCTCTGCACCGCCGCCTCGGTCTGAGTGTCGAGTGAGCTCGTCGCCTCGTCGAGGACGAGCACCGGTGGGTTGCGCAGGACCGTGCGCGCGATCGCCATTCGTTGCTTCTCGCCGCCGGAGAAGCGATAACCGCGCTCGCCGACGATCGTGTTGTAACCCTCGGGCAGCGAGGAGATCAGCTCGTGGATGCGCGCGGTCCTCGCCGCGTCCACGATCTCCTCGTCGGTCGCGTCGGGCCGGGCGAAGCGGAGGTTCTCGCGCACGCTCGCGTGGAACAGGTACGTCTCCTGCGAGACCACTCCGACCGTCGCGGCGAGCGATTCGAGGCTGGCGTCGCGCACACCTACGCCGTCGATCGTGACGCGCCCCTCCTGCGGCTCGTACAGCCGCGCGACCAGGTACCCGAGCGTGGTCTTGCCGGCGCCGGTCTCGCCGACGATCGCGGTGCGCGTGCCCGCGGGGACATCGAGGTCGATGTCGTGCAGCGTCCACGGCCGCTCACCGTCCTGGCCCGCGCCGTAGCGGAACGATACGCCGTCGAAGCGCACCTCGCCGAGCACCTCCTCCGGACGCAGCCTCACGGGATGCTCGGCCTCGACGATGTCGATCGGCAGGTCGAGATACTCGAAGATTCGATCGAACAGCGCCAGCGACGCCTCGACGTCTGCGCCGGTCGACAGCAGGCTCTGGATCGGGAACAGCAGCCGCGTCTGCAGCTGCGTGAACGCGACGACGGTGCCGATCGAAATCGCGTGTCCGCCATGAACGAAGTTCTGCCCGGCGATCCAGTAGACGAGCGCCGGCTGGATCGCGAACACCATCTGGATCGTCGACATCAGCCACCGCCCAGCCATCCGCGAGCGCACCTCGATGTCGGCGATCTCGCGAGACTCGGTCGTGAACCGGTTCGCCAGGTCGCGACCGCGTCCCATCGTCTTGCCGAGCATGATCCCGGAGACCGACAACGACTCGGACACGAGCGCACTGAGATCGGCAAGGCGCCGCTGGCGTTCGGACGTGATCTTGCGGCGTGTCTGCCCTACGCGCCGGGTCAGCCACACGAACGGCGGCACGAACACAAGCGAGATCGCCGCCAGCCGCCAGTCGAGCAGCACCATCGCGACGATCGCCGCCAGCACGGTCGTCGCGTTCTGGGCGATCGACGTGGCGGTGGTCGTGACGACGCTGTCGATCCCGCCGATGTCGTTGGCGATTCGTGACTGGACCTCGCCGGTGCGCGTGCGCGTGAAGAATGCAAGCGACATCCGCTGCAGGTGCCGGTACACGGCGGCGCGCAGGTCGTGCATCACCCGTTGCCCGATCACGTTGGAGATGTACGTCTGCCACACGCCGATCGCGCCGGTCGCGATCGCGATCCCGATCATCCCCAGCACGAGCTCGGTTAGCAGCGTGCCGTTTCGCTGCGGCAGTGCGGTGTCCAGCACCGAGCGCAGCAGGAACGGCGAGATCATGCTGAGGCCCGACGAGAACATGATCAACCCGACGACCGCGGCCAGCCGCAGCCGGTAGCGGGCAAACAGCGACACGATCCGTCCCCGGTCGCGCTTGCGTTCCGGATCCATCAGCGGCGGCGGCTTGCCCTCGCCGCCGCGCAACGCGCGCATCGGGCCGCCACCGCCGCCCGCGCCCGCTCCAGCTCCGTGCAAGAAGGCACTCATCTACACCCATGATGACGGACGCGCGAATCGGCTCGGTCGGGGACCGCGAGCGCGTATCGGTGTGGTGCGGCACGAGCGTCGGCGCGATCAACGCGGCGATGCTCGGATCGCTGGCCCACCTACCCGTCGAGGAGCAAGCACGCGCGGCGCTGGATCGATGGCGCGCGATGCGCAAGCGGCACGTGATGGCGCCGATCACCGGCCGCGGCGGCGTCCGGACGCTGACCAGGCTGATCGGCCACGCCGTCGGCCTGCCGGGGGTCGGGCTGGCCAGCCTGCTCGACGCCTCGCCGCTCCAGGCAGGCCTCGATCGCTGGATCGACTGGGGACGGTTGCGGCGCAACGTCGACCGCGGCGTCGTCGACTCGGTGTGCGTGATCGCCACCTCGCTGCAGACAGGTGAGCCGGTGGGGTTCGTCTCGAGTGGCCAGGACGTCCCGGAGCACCGCGACGACGGCCTGCGCTACGTGGCCACGCGGCTGCAAGGCCAGCACGTCCGAGCCTCGGCGGCGATCCCGCTGCTGTTTCCGACGGTTCGAGTCGACTCGCCGCGAAGCGCGCGCGGCGACTACATCGACTGGGGCACCCGGCTGAACAGCCCGATCAAGCCCGCGCTCGATCTCGGTGCGCGGCGGGTGATCGTGGTAGGACTCGAGCCGTTCGCCGCGGCCACGGGACGTCCCATCGCCCCGACGGCGCCAACGATCGCCGACGTAGCCTCGAACGTGCTCGACGGGCTGCTCGTCGACCAGGTCGCGCACGACCTCCGACGGCTGGCGGCGATCAATTCGTTCTTCGTCGAGGACGCACGTACCGGCACGCTGCGCTCGCCCCGCGCGTACCGGCTCGCTCGCGGGCGCAGTCCGTACCGGCCTGTGTCCTATGCGCTGGTGTGCCCTCGCCGGCGCGGCGAGATCGGACGGCTCGCGGAGTCGGTGTTCGAGCGCCGCTACGGAGGCTGGCGCGCGCTGCGCGATCTCGACTACGCGGTCATGTCGCGCGCGCTGGGAAGCCGCGATCGATCGCGCGGCGAACTTCTTTCCTTCCTGCTGTTCGACCCCGTGTTCGTCGATGCGTTGCTGGAGCGCGGACGCCGCGACGCGGAGCGCTGGCTGCGCCGCCATCCCGGGTTCTGGTGCCGGGACGCAGCGCACGATCTCTCGCTCGAGCCGGTCGACCGTCGCCGGGTCGCAGAGCAGGACGCCCTCGACGAGTTCCGCGCACTCCGACGGGGATCCGACACCCGCTAGTCGTCCGCTAGTCGGGGTTCTTTCGGGGCTTGTTGCTGCTCTCAGGCGGTAGCCCGGGTAGGCTCCGCCTCAGATGAGCGCCTGCGCGGTGCATTGGTGTATCTCCCGCGTTCGAAATTCCGCGAGTCCTCGGCTCACGCGATTCTGACGCGTTCGAGCTTCGCTGCCTGCAGGATCTTCTGGTCGAACGAGGAGACGGCGGAGCCGGTGTGCTTGGCCGTTGCGAGACAGAACGCGTCCGGCAGGCTGATCGGGTACCGGTGCCGGAGCCGCGCTGCCTCGACTCCGATGGCCTCATTGGGCTGGTGCACGTCCACGCCAAGGGTTGCGATCGCCTCTCGGGCTCGGGCGGTAGTCAGCTTCGACTTATCCGCTGACGGGGCGATGAGCACCTCGGTCAGGTTCACGACACTGATCGCACAGGCCGTCTTGCGCCTCGCGCCAGTCCGTGAACAGCGACCGGGCGCGACGGTGGTGCGGGTCATCGCGGTCGAGCGCGCCGATCAGGACGTCAGCATCGAGGAGCACCCTCACCGCTTGTCGTCTTCGGCGTCGAGCCGATCGAGATAGCCGGGGGGATATGTGCCCGTGAGCGCGCCAAACGCATCCTCGAAGGACGTCGTTGCGCGGCGGATCCGCAGCACGCCGTCGCCGGCCGGCTCAATCGTGACCCGTTCGCCTGCGTGCAGCCCGACTTCTTCCAGAGCCGCGACCGGGATCGTGATCTGGTTCTTACTCGAGATTCGAGCCACCCCTTTACTTTACCAGTAAAGGCGGATGGCCTCCGCCATCACAGCCGGGACCGTTTTGGAGAGATTTGTTTGGGACTGGCCGAATCGGGGAATTCAAGGCGCAACACGGCCGAGGAACTGCGCCCCCACTTCCTTGGCCCCTCCGGGAGGACCCAGATGGAACTGGGTCCTCCCGGAGACCGCTTTCGTTCCGATTGGTCGGGGAGCGGTTCCTCCAGATCACCCGTGGACCGCCTTTCCGCGCCGCAAACCCCCTACTGGGATCGCCCGCGCGATCGCCGGTCGCCGGTGAGCTTCGAGGCAAGCGCGTCCAGCTCCTCGATCAAGTCGGAGACCCGCTGGACGACTGGATGCCCTTGAGCCTCCGAGAAGCGCTCCGATAGCTCCGCCCGGGCATCGGCCAGGATCTTCGTGAAGCTGTCGTCCGTCTTGATGTAGCCGAGCTCCTCGTCGGAGGGACGGCCAGGCCGTTGCCTGGCGGTCGTCGCCGCTTCCCCGCCGGGCCGCTGCCTGCCGGTCCTGGCCGCGTCCGTCTGGCCGCGAACTGTCGTGTCGGCTGCGCCCTCCCGCGCGGCCTCGGCGCCCGCATGGTACGCAGGCTCGGCGGCCGCACGGCGCGCGGCCTCGCGCGCGCGCTCTCGCGCCAGGTGGGCCTCTTTGAGCTCTCGTTCGAGCGCGGCCGCGCGTGCCTCGATGCCTGGATCGAACCTGGGCGGTGGCGTGCTCGTGGACTGGCCACGGGTCGGGCCGGTCTGCGTCCGCTGCCGGGGAGGGGGCGTCCCGGTTCGCCCAGCCCGTCCGGCCGCCGCGCCCGCGGCCTGCAGCTCCCTGATCTTCGCGTAGGCCTCCTGCACCTCTTCGAAGCGCCGTTCCGCTTCGTCGGAGCCGTCGTTGTGGTCGGGGTGGTACTGCTGCACGAGCCGACGGTAGGCCTTACGAACCTCCGCGTCGGAGGCGCTCGAGCTGACGCCGAGCGTGTGGTACGGATCGGGCGCCATTTCGCGCTCCAGCGTAGTGCAGCGGACCGTGACCTGCGCGGGCGCGAGAGCGCCTACGCCGCGATCTCCAGCGCGTGCGCTGCCGAAGCGCTGGCTGCGCTGGCGGCGCCGGCGGCGCTCCGCGGCTTGAGTTGCTCGACTGAGGCCTCGCGCACGGCGGTCAGCGTCCGGCGCAGCCGGCCGAAGCCGATCGTTCCGCCGATCACGGGCACCCACAACGCGATCGCGTGGTAGAGCACGACCGCCGCCGCCGTCGGCGCGGCCGGCAGACCGTAGAGCAGCAGGGCGCCGAGCAGGCCGCCCTCGAGCACGCCGACGCCGCCGGGGATCGGCACGAGGTTCGCGAGGTAGCCGAGCTGGTAGCCAGTGACGATCGCAAACAGTGACGGCGAAGTGCCGACTGCTCGCAGGCATGCCCACAGCACCGCGGCGTCGAACAACAGATAGCCGACGCTGCCGAGCAATCTCCAGTTGGGCTGCCGGTCGAGCTCCTCGGCATCCCCGACCCACGTGGCCGTGCGCCGCAGCATGGCGGCGATGCGCCCACCGCGCTGTGACCTGACGCGTCCCCTGAACACGATCGGCAGCGCAACGAAGACGCCAAGGCCCGCCGCCGTCGCGGTCGCTCCGCCCTACGGGCTGCTCTCCGCGATCTTCACTGCGAATCTGCAGCAAGGCCTCGAGTTCGCCGACCGCGTCCGCACGGGCTGGGTCAACATCAACGAGTCGAGCAACTACTGGGAGTCACACCTCCCGTTCGGCGGGCGCGCCGGCAGCGACAGCGGCCGCGGCCGTGTCGGCGGCCGGCATGTGATGCACTCGTTCACCGAGCTGCAGACTGTCGTGCTCAGCCCGCACCGCCACTAGTACTAGTACTAGTTACTAGTAGCCGGCGGCGCCTCCTCCGCACGCCGGCGCCGCCGCCGGGGCCTAGGCGGCTGCCTGCGCCGCTGGCGCGCGGCGGTAGAACGGCTCGGTGATCGGCGCGAGCGGGGTGTTGCCCTTGATCAGGTCCACGCTCTTCTCGGCGAGCATCATCGTCGGCGCGTAGATGTTGCCGTTCGTGACGTAGCGCATCGAGGAGGCGTCGATCACGCGGATGCCCTCGAGTCCGTGCACCTTCATGCTCGACGGGTCGATCACCGAGTCCTCCCCGACCCCCAGACGGCACGTGCACGACGGGTGCAGCGCGGTCTCGGCATCGCGGGCGACCCAGTCGAGCACCTCCTCGTCGCTCGACACCGCGGAGCCCGGCGAGATCTCGCCCTCGCTGTACGGCTCGAACGCGGGCTGCGTGAGGATCTTCCGCGCGACCGCGATCGCCTCGACCCACTCGCGCCTGTCCTGATCGGTTGAGAGGTAGTTGAAGCGCAACGCTGGATGCTCGCGCGGATCCGTCGATTTGATCTTGACCGAGCCGCGCGCGTCCGAGTACATCGGTCCGACGTGGACCTGATACCCGTGTCTCTGGGGCGCCGAGCCGTCGTAGCGGATCGCAATCGCCAGGAAGTGGAACATCAGGTTGGGGTAGCCCACGTCCTCGTTCGAGCGCACGAAGCCCCCAGCTTCGAAATGATTGGTCGCCCCTGGCCCACGCCGGCCCAGCAGCCATGCGGCGCCGACCTTCGGACGGTTTCGCATCTTCATCGCCGGGGCGACCGACACCGGCTGCTTGCTCGCGTACTGCACATAGACCTCGAGATGGTCCTGGAGGTTCTCGCCGACCGCGGGCAGATCGTGCACCGGCGGGACGCCGAGCGCCCGCAGCTCGCGAGCGTTGCCGACGCCCGAAAGCTGGAGGAGCTGGGGCGAATTGATCGCACCTCCGCACAGCAGCACCTCTCCGGCGTCGACGCGCTCGGAGCGGCGGCCGTGCACGACCTCCACTCCGGTCGCCCGGGCGCCATCGAACATGACTCGGGTCACGAACGCCCGCGTGCGCACCTCGAGGTTCGGTCGATCGATCACCGGGTGCAGGTAGGCGCGTGCGGCGCTCAGCCTGTGGCCGCGGTGGATGTTGCGGTCGAACGCGGCGAAGCCTTCCTGCCGGTAGCCGTTGACGTCGTCGGTGAGGGGGTAGCCGGCCTGCTGCACGGCCTCGAAGAACGCCTGGAACAGCGGGTTGCGGGCGGGGCCGCGTTCGAGCTTGAGGGGGCCGCTGTGACCGCGCCAGATGTCCCGCTCGTCGGTCGCGAGCGTGTTCTCCATCTTCTTGAAGTACGGCAGGCAATGGGCCTAGTCCCAGTCCTGCATGCCAGGGTCGGCGGCCCAGCGCTCGTAGTCGAGCGGGTTGCCGCGCTGGAAGATTATCCCGTTTGATGCTGCTCGAGCCGCCGAGCACCTTCCCACGCGCGTGGTAGATCCGGCGGCCGTGCATTTGGGGCTCGGGCTCCGATTCGTACTTCCAGTCGTAGAAGCGGTTCCCGATCGGGAACGACAGCACCGCGGGCATGTGGATGTAGACGTCCCAGATGTAGTCGGGCCTGCCCGCCTCCAGCACGAGCACCCGCGTTCCGGCCTCCTCTGTCAGCCGGTTCGCAAGCGCGCAGCCGGCAGAGCCTCCACCGACGATCACGTAGTCGTATGCCATCGCGTCAAAACCCTCTCTGTTGGACTATGGGCCGCTCATAGGACCGCGCGGATCTCGCGCTCGAACGTGGCCACGTGCGCCGTGAGGATCTCGCGGGCACGCTTCGCATGTCCGGCCGCGATCGCCCGCAGCACGTCGTCATGCTCGTGCACGCGCGTGAACAGGTGCGGCAACCGGTCCAGCACCAGGTACCAGATCCGCAGCGACAGGTTGTAGTACCTCGCAAGCGTCTCCTCCATGTAAGGATTGCCAGCACAGCGGTAGATGAACCTGTGCACCCGCGTGTCGAGTTCCATCAGCGCGTCGACGTCATCGCTCCCCTCGCTATGACTCAGCTCGGCAAGCAGCGCGTCCAGCTCGACCCGCTGCGTATCCGTTATCCGCTCGGCCGCCCGGTAGGCGGCGTGACCCTCGAGCTGCGTCCGCACGTCGGAGATGTGAGCGAGATCGGTGATGTTGATCTCGGAAGCGAACGTACCCCGCCGCGGAAAGACGGTCACCAGGTTCTCGAGCGCCAGCCGCTTGATCGCCTCGCGCAAGGGGGTCCGACCCATCCCCAGCTCCTCGCCGAGCAGATCCTCGTCGATCGGCGACCCCGGCAGGATCCGCAGCGTCACGAGCCGGTCGCGAAGCTCCGCGTACGCCCGATCCGCGAGCAGCTCGCGCGGCGCAGCGACCGCCGGGGTGGCGACTCCGGCCGGCTGCGGTTCGTCAGCCCTCATCCGTCCCCGCCGGTCCTTACGCCTGACGCATCCGGGCCCTATCAACACTGCAGGCTGATATATGAGTCATCGATTACAGAGTGTAGGTGGCGTCCGGAAGCGTCGCAAGCACGACTGCCCCCGTTCCCGACTGTGCCGATCAAGAGCGGCGAGGCTTCGCCGATGCGTCGCCACTTCCTGCCGATCTTCGCGGCAGCGTGCTTGCACTACCCGCCGCGGGCAGCCTGCTGGCGCTGCCCGCAGACTAGTCCTAGTCGCCCAGCTCCGCCCGCCGCCGGACCACGAACTCCTCGAGCTCCGCGCGCACCCCGTCATCGAGCGGAGGCCGCTCGTAGCGCTCGAGCGTCTCGCGCCAGATGCGCGCCGCGCGCGCGGTCAGTGTCGAGCGACCCGCGCTTGCTCCAGCGGTCGAAGTTCTCCGTCGAGGACAGAAGCGGCCGGTAGAAGCAATCGCGAAAGCGCTCGAGAGTGTGCGCCGCGCCCAGGAAGTGGCCACCGGCGCCGACCTCGACGTGCGCATCGAACGCGAGCGAGGCTTCGTCGATCTCGAGCGGAGTGAACTCGTGGCGGAGCTCGCGAAGCAGCTCGACGTCGACGATGAACTTCTCATAGCAGGACACCAACCCGCCCTCGAGCCACCCGGCCGAGTGCATCACGAAGTTGGTGCCGGCCAGGAACGTCGGCAGCAGCGTCATCAGAGACTCGTACGCCGCCTGGGCGTCGACCGTCTGCGACGCGTTGAGGCCGCCCCCGCCGCGCCACGGCAATCCGAAATGCCGTGCGATCTGACCGGTGCATAGCACGCCGATCCCAGACTCGGGCGTGCCGAACGAGGGCGAGCCCGACTGCATGTCGGTGTTCGACAGGAACGATCCGAACACCACCGGACAGCCGGGACGGATCAGCTGCGCCAGCGCAATCCCCGGCAGCGCCTCGGCCACCTGCTGGACGAGCGTCGCGGGCAGCGACACCGGAGACATCGCGCCCATCAGCAGGAACGGCGTGATCACCACCGCCTGCCCCGCCTTCACGTACTCGAGCATCGCCGACAGCATCCGATCGTCGTAGCGAAGAGGAGAATTGACGTTGATCAGCGAGATCGACACGGGCGCGCGTTCGATCGCCTCGCGCCCGCCGAACAGGATCTCCCCCATGCGGATCGTGTCGGCCGCGTTTGGACCTGACGTGACCGAGCCCATGTACGGCTTGTCCGACAGCGTCTGGAGCGCGAACACCATGTCGAGGTGGCGCGAGTCGAGCGGCCGATCCTCGGGCTCGACAGATCGTTCCACCGGGCGAATCCAGCTCGTCAAACGACTGCGACAACCTGACGAGGTTCTCGAAGTCCGCCATCTTCGCGTCGCGCCGGATGTCGCCCTCGCGGATGAACGGGCAGCCGTAGACCGGTGCGAACGCCATGTTGTCGCCGCCGATCGTGAGCGATCGCGCCGGATTACGCGCCTGCAGCTCGAACGACCGCGGCACCCTCGCCACCTGTTCGAGAATCCACTCAGGGTCGAACCGCACGCGGTTCTCGTCCTCGACGACCTGCCCGGCCGAGCGCAGCAGTGCGACGGCCTCGGGAAGCAGAAACTCGATGCCCAGCTCGGACACGATCCGCCTCCATCCCCGGTCGAGTACGGCGATCGCATCCTCGCTGAGGATCTCGTAACGGGGCATCGCGTTGACGAACAAACTGGCCTCCTCGCGGACGTGGCTCTTGATCTCTATGCGTGGCTCTTGATCTCTATGCGTGGGTCTTGACCGTCTCGACTCAGGTGCGTAATCTACCGAGCGTGGAACAAGAGTTTCAAGCTTCCCGAGAAGACGAACGCCGGAGGCCCCCCCACATGGCGTGAGCGCCGGCGACCGGGATCGAGCTTCCCGAGACGTCGATGGCCGAAGCCTCCCGTCGCACGGCACGACCGCCGTCGACCGCGGAGCCGAGCTACTCGTGCGCGTCCTCGAGGCGGAGCAACCCGTGGCCCTCAGCGACCTCGCCACCGCTACCGGAATTCCAAAGAGCACAGCCTCGCGGCTCGTCGAGCGCGCTCGAGCGGCGCGGTCTCATCGAGCAGGACGGGAGCCGCGGTCGGCTGCGCCCTGGTCCCGCGATCCTCCGCGTCGCCGAGCGGGGGATGCTCGAGCGCAACGTGGTCGAGCTCGCCCGGGCCTCCCTCGACGCGCTCGCCGAGGCCAGCGGCGAGACGATCAACCTGGCGGTGCCGGCCCAAGCCGGCGTCGAACACGTCGCCCAGGTCGACAGTATCCACTTCCTCGGGACTGGGCAGTGGCTCGGCCGCACGGTCGACTACCACTGCACCGCCGTCGGCAAAGTGTTCCTCGCGTTCGGTCGCGCGACGATGCCCGTGGGCACCCTCACCCGGCACGCGCCGAGCACAATCACCGATCCCCGCCGCCTCGAGCGCGAGCTCGAGAGCGTGCGCCGGACCGATCTCGCTACGGCCATCGACGAGCTCGAGCCGGGGCTTGCGGCGATGGCGGCGCCCGTTCGCGGTGCTCGCGGGGATGTGATCGCGGCGTTCAGCATCACCGGCCCGACGCTGCGAATGACCCCCTCCCGGATCTGGGAGCTGCAACCCGTCCTGATCGACGAGGCGCACGCCCTCAGCACCCGCCTCGGCTACGCACCTCAAGGAGAAGCCGCATGACCCACCAGGAGATCCTGCATCTGCTCTACGACGAGACGCTGGTCGGCAACGCCCCGGCGGTGGCCGACGGGGTCAACCGGGGCCTCGGGACCGGGCTCGAGCCCGAGCGAATGCTCTATGACGCGCTGATCCCGTCGCTCGAGGAGGTCGGGGCGCGTTTTGAGCGCGGGGACTTCTTCGTGCCGGAGATGCTGATCGCCGCGCGCGCGATGCAGGGGGCCCTCGACATCCTGCGCCCGCTGCTGGCGGAGTCGGGCACGGCGCAGATCGGCACGTTCCTGATGGGCACGGTCAAGGGCGACGTCCATGACATCGGCAAGAACCTCTGCAACATAATGCTCGAGGGCGCCGGCTTCACGGTCATCGACCTCGGGGTCAACGTCCCGCCCGAGAAGTTCGTCGAGCAGATCGAGGAGCACAACCCGGACATCGTGGGCTTCTCGGCGTTCCTCACGACCACGATGCCGATGTTCAAGGCGAACGTCAATGCGCTCGAGAAGGCCGGGATCCGCGACAGGGTGATCGTGATGGTCGGCGGCGCGCCGGTCACGCAGGAGTACGCCGAGGCGGTCGGCGCCGACGGGTACTCGGCCGACGCCTCATCGGCCGTGAAGAAGGCCAAGGAGCTGATCGAGCTGCGCCGGGAGAAGGTGCCCGCATGACGCCGGGCGACCGCGCGGCATTGCTGCCGAGCAAGGTCGAGCACGCGATCAAGGGCCCCGTCTGGGGGTGCAAGATGTGCGGCCAGTGCGTCCTGCACGACACCGGCCTGACCTGCCCGATGACGTGCCCGAAGACGCTTCGGAACGGACCATGCGGCGGCGTCCGCGCAGACGGGACCTGCGAGGTCAAGCCCGAGATGCGCTGCGTGTGGCTGAACGCGCACGAGCGCGCCGACCGCCTTCCGGTATTCAAGGGCCACATCGACAACCTGCGCCCGCCGGTCGATAACCAGCTCGAGGGCACGTCGGCCTGGATCAACCTGTTCACCGGCCGCGACCGCCAGGTCCCGGCTGGATGGGCCGCACCGGATGAGCACGCTTGAGCGAAAGCTCGACGCTCTACGAGCCCCAGGCGCGGCGCGTGTTCGACCTCGACGGGCTGCAGCTGCTCGCGGTCGCGCGCGCGCTCGAGAGCGGGCGCTACCTCTCGGGGCGCTCGAACGGACTGGCGCCGCACTTCCTACTCGGGGCGGTCGAGAACCCGGGGACGCCGCCCTACGACGTCCGCGTGCGCCGCGCGGCGAAGAAGGCGCTAGCGGGCGCCCACTTCCTGCAGCTTCAGATCTGCTATTGCCCCGAGCTGCTCGAACGGTTCATGCGCGCCGCCCACGACACCGGGCTGAGCGAAAAGACGGCGCTCATTCCCTCGATCTGCATCCTGCAGACGGTCGGCGGGATGCGGTTCGTCGCAACCAGGGTGCCCGGCGTCGACGTCCCGCCGCAGACCGTCCGCCGGGTCGAGCAGGCCAGGGACGCCGAGGAGGAGTGCGAAGAGATCGCATACGAGCAAGCCGTGCACGCGCTCGCGCAGCCCGGCGTCGCCGGCCTTCACTTCATCTCGTTCCGCAAGGACGCGGGCATCGCGAGGTTGTGCACACGCCTGGGCATTCCGCCCCGAGCCGAAAGGGAGACCAATGGATACAGTGCTTCGGTCGCGGTCTAAGGCCGTGACAATCGGCGCCGAGCAGCCGTTCTGCATCATCGGCGAGCGGATCAACCCGACGGGCCGTAAGGCCTTCGCCGAGCAACTGCGCAAGGGCGACCTCTCGACCGTGACCGCCGACGCGCTCGCGCAGGTCGAGGCCGGCGCGGACGTGCTCGACGTCAACGCGGGGATCCCGCTCGTCGACGAGCCCGAGCTGCTGAAGGCGATGCTGACCACCGTGCAGGAAGCCGTCGACGTCCCGATCTGCATCGACTCGTCCGTGATCGAGGCGCTCGAGGCCGGTCTCTCGGTGTACGAGGGCCGCGCACTCGTCAACTCGGTCACCGCCGAGGACGACCGCCTGAACGAGATCCTCCCGCTCGTGGCGCGCCACGGCGCCGCGGTGATCGGGCTTGCCAACGACGAGACCGGGATTCCCGAGACCCCCCAGAAGCGCCTCGAGTGCGCGCGGAAGATCATCAGCGCGGCGAACGACCACGGGATCGCCACCGAGGAGGTCATCATCGACCCGCTCGCGATGACGGTCGGCGCCGATACCGAGGCCGTCACCACAACGCTGAACACGATCCGCCTGATCCGCGACGAGCTCGGCGTCAACATGTGCCTCGGCGCATCGAACGTCTCCTTCGGCCTCCCGCAGCGGCAAGTCCTGAACTCCGCGTTTCTGCCGATGGCGATGGCCGCGGGCCTGACGAGCGCAATCATGTCCACCGCTCCGGTGTGCATCGAGGCGGTGCGCGCCTCCGACCTGCTGCTCGGCCACGACCCCTGGGGCGCCAACTGGATCGCGGCGCACCGCGCCCGTCAGGCGGCGGCCGCGGCGGCGTGATGAGCCGACCCGCGCCAATGCGCCGCGATGCCCTCGAGCCCGACGAGACACCCGCCCCCGACGACGGCGCCGGCCGCGTCCGGCTGCGGTTCCTGCCCGAGGGCGCCGAGGTCAGGGTCCCGACCGGTACGCCCGTATTCGACGCCGCGAGCTGGAACGGGATCGCGATCGACTCGACCTGCGGCGGACACGGGACGTGCAAGAAGTGCAAGGTCAGGGTCGTGAACGGCGACGTCCCCGTCGGCGCGCTCGATCCGCGCGCGTTCAGCCCCGCCGAGCTGCGCGAGGGCTGGCGGCTGGCATGCCGCGCGGGCGCGCGCGAGGATCTGGTCATCGAGGTGCCCCCGCTCCAAACCCGCCCGAAGGCGGCCCTGGCCGGAGTCGGGCGCCACGTGATCCTCCGCCCCTCGGTGCAGAAGCGCCACCTCGTGCTCGACGAGCCGACGCTCGAGGACCAGCGATCTGATCTGCAGCGCGTGCTCGACGCGATCGACGACCTCGAGCCGCAGGCATCGGTCGAGTTGTTGCGCGGGCTCGGCGGGATCCTGCGCGGCGCGAACTACAACGTCACGGCCGTGATCTGCGACGAGGACCTGCTCGACATCGAGCCCGGCGATACGACGGCGCGCCGGTTCGCGATCGCCTTCGACCTCGGGACGACCACGGTCGTTGCCACGCTGCTCGATCTCGACGGCGGCCAGCCGCTGGCGGTGCGTTCGATGCTGAACCGCCAGCAGCCGCACGGCGCGGACGTGATCACGCGGATCTCGGCGACGATGACGGAATCCGAGGCGCTCGGAACGCTGCGCGACCGCGCGCACGAGACGCTCGACGAGCTGACGGCCGAGGTCTGCGTCGAGGGCGAGGTCGACCCGCGCGAGGTGTACGAGATCACCGTCTGCGGGAACGTCACGATGATGCACCTGGCGCTCGGGATCGACCCCGAACCGCTGTCGATGGCCCCTTTTGTCGTCTCCGCGCACAGTTTCCCGCCCGTCCGGGCCACCGAGTTCGGCGTCAAGACCCACCCCCGTGCGCCCGCGTTCGTGTTCCCGTCGCTCGGCGCGTACGTGGGCGGCGACGTTGTCGCCGGGATGCTCGCGACGGGCCTGACACGCGACCGGCGCCTGCGGCTATTCATCGACGTCGGCACCAACAGCGAGATCGCGCTCGGATCGGGCGAGCGCGTGCTCGCCACCGCGGCGCCGGCGGGGCCCGCGTTCGAGGCCGCGCAGATCAAGTGCGGCATGCGGGCGGCGGAGGGGGCAATCGAGGGGCTGAAGATCGACGGCGACGAGCTGCAACTCGAGGTGATCGGCGACACCGAGCCTTCGGGAATCTGCGGATCGGGGCTCGTCGACGCGGTCGCCGAGCTCGTGCACGGTGGGCTCCTCGACCACTCCGGGCGGTTCATCCCCGACGACAACGCGGCCATGCTCCACCCCGGCCTCGCCCCGAGACTGACGACGATCGGGCAGGAGCGCGTGTTCGTCCTTCATTGGCGTGGCGCCGATCCGGCGAAATCGGTGTTCCTCTCCCAGCGCGATGTGCGCGAGCTGCAGTTCGCGAAGGCGTCGATCGCCACCGGGTGGAACATCCTCCTTCGGGACCTGGGCGTCGAGCCCGGGGAAATAGCGCAGGTGCTGCTGGCGGGCAGCTTCGGCGCATATCTGACACCGCTGAGCGCCGTACGGATCGGGCTTGTCCCGAACCTGGCGTTGCCGCGGATTGTCTCCGCGGGAAACGTCGCCGGCGAGGGCGCGAAGATCGCCGCGCTCAGCCTCCGCGAGCGCGCCGAGGCGTACTCGATCCTGCGCGAGGTCGAGTACGTCGAGCTGTCGGGGCGGCCAGACTTCAACGACCTGTTCATCGATCAGCTCGCGTTCCCGGGATGACCCGGACAGGGGCGGTCATCGCCTGTGGGGCGTTGGCGGCCGAGGTCGCGGCAGTCGCGCGCCGCCGTGGCTGGAACATCGACGTGCGCCCGATTCCGGCGCTGCTGCACAACCGGCCTGAGAGGATCGCCCCGGCGATCGAGGCCGAGCTCCGGCGGATCCGCGATCGCGGCTACGACTCGGTCGTTGTTGCGTACGGCGACTGCGGTAGCTACGGCGCGATCGACGAGCTGCTCGCGCGCGCCGGCGTGCCCCGCCTCGACGGCGAGAACTGCTACGACGTGTTCGCGCGCGACGAGGTCCGCGACGCGTTGGCCGAGCAGCCAGGCACGTACTTCCTCACCGACTTCCTCGCGCGCACGTTCGAGCACACGGTCGCCCGCCAGCTCGGGCTCGACCGACACCCCGAGCTGCGCGACCACTATTTCCGCCACTACACCCGGGTGCTGTGGCTCGCCCAGCACCCCACGCCCGCCACCCGCAACGCCGCCGAGCGCGCTGCCGCTCGGATCGGCCTGCCGCTCGAGGTTCGAGTCGTCGGAAACGCGGGCCTCGAGCGCAGCCTCGAGCAGCTTCTCGGCCAGGACTAGACTAGCTAGAGGCGCGGACCCGCGGCCTCTACGTGCGTGCCTGCGGATGGGGCGAACTTTGGCCTTGATCGAGGGCCTCGACGGCGGGCACTCCATCATCGCTTCGGGCCCGTCACGGACAGCTGCTACCTCCTCGACGCGCCTTCGATCCAGCCCGGCGCGCGCTTATCTAGCAGTTTCACGCGCGCCCCAGCGATCCCTCCGAGATAAGCGCGGCCAGCGCGCTTATCTCCGGAAGACCCGAGCCCGCTCGTGAGTTGTCCGACATAAGCGCGCGGGCGGCCGCCGGCGCCACGCGGACCCTAGCTAGTTCCCCCGGAAAATCGGGGTTCTGTCCGATGCAGATGCTAAGAATGCCTGCATATGGCAAAGAACCTGATTGTAGGTTTCTAGTGTTGAGGGTGGTGCCGGACCGGCAGCGGTGCCTTGTTGAGGCGTTGCTGCCAACGGCGTTAGAGCTGCTGCCGAGGGATCTCGCCGCGATCGACGAGCTGCTTGCGCGGGGCGAGGTGTACGCGTCGGTGTGGGAGTTGTGGCGCGCGCAGGACGCCGAGCGCGGGACGGCGGCGCTGACGAACGGCCGGCCGACGATCCCGATCGAGACGTTCGTACGGATGATGGTGCTCAAGGCGCGGACCGGCTGGGGGTATGAGCGGCTCGTGCGGGAGATCGCTGACTCGCTGCATCTGCGTCGGTTCTGCGAGATCGGGCTGGGTGGCCGGGTGGCCGATGAGTCGACGCTGCGCAAGCTCGCGCACAGGCTCGGGCCCGAGCGGGTCGATGCGATCACGCGCGAGGTGATCGAGCGCTCCGCCGCGCAGACGGGGTTCCGCCCGCGCGCCGTCAGGGTCGACTCGACCGTGATCGAGGCGGACATTCGCTTCCCGACCGATGCGGGCCTGGCATACGACGGCGTCGTGCTGCTGGCACGCGAGGCGCGTCGTTTGGCCGGGGTCGCCGGGGCGGGCGCCCCCGTGGTGCGTGATCGCGCGCGGGGCGCGAAGGGCCGGCTGCGGCGGCTTGGCCGTTCGCTGAAGCGGCGCTCCGGCGAGGCCAAGGCCGAGGTCCTCGAGATCACCGCGGAATGCGGCGTTCTGCTGGGAAAAACGGTGAAGGAGACGCGCCGGCTGGTCGCGCACCTCACGGCCGGCAGCGACGCGCAACAGGCTGCCGCGAAGGCGCTCACGGTGCATCTCGAGCGCTGCGAGCGGGTCTGCGAGCAGACCCGCAAGCGGCTCGTCGGCGAGCGAATCAGCGACCGGCTGGTGTCCTTGCACGACCCTGAAGCGCGCCCGATCTGCAAAGGGAAGCTGGCCAAGAAGACGGAGTTCGGGTACGTCCAGCAGGTCTGCGAGATCACCGAGAACACGACCGGCGCGCGCGGCTACATCGTGCCGCCCTCAACCGCGCCCGGTAACCCCGGCGAGTGCGACCTGCTTCCCGGCACCCTCCAACAGCTCGACAAGCTCGGCCTCAAGCTCCACGAGCTCGCCGTCGACGGCGGCTTCGGCAAGAGCACAACGCAGGCCGCGGTCGACTCAAGCGCCCAGCAGCCCAAGACGGTGTACGTCGCCGGCCGCCAAGAGCCCGACTCGCCGCGGACCCGCCGGCGGCTGTACCGCTACCGCGCCGGTGCCGAGGGTCGCATCAGCCACCTCAAACGCGACTACGGGCTGCGCCGCAGCCGTCTGCGCGGCCACACCGGCCAGCAGACCTGGTGCAGCTGGTCGATCCTCGCCTACAACCTCGATACCCACGCCCACCGCCTCAACTGAACGCCCGCCGCCGGCGCCGCCACGATCGAAAAGATCGGCGGCGCCACCCGGTCGCGGCGTGCCCACAAACCCCGAAAACCAGCACAAACGCCACCAAACCGCGATCAACCACCGCCCGATCCTCGCTCCGCGACACGGCCAACACCGACCGCTGCGATTTTCCGGGGGAACTAGCTAGGGGCGCTTGATCGCCTCGGCGAGCAGGGTCGCCACGTCGGCGACGCGCAGCTGATCGCTGCGGCTCTGGACGCCGTCGTCGAGCATCACCGTGCAGTACGGGCACGCCACGGCGAGCGTGCCCGCTCCGGTGTGCGCCGCCTCGCGCACGCGCTCCTCGTTGATCGGCTTGGCGCGCTCCTCCATCCACATGTGGGCGCCACCGGCGCCGCAGCAGAACGTCTGCTTGCCCGAGCGCTTCATCTCGATCGCCTGGCCCACAGAGGACACCAGCTCGCGCGGCCCCTCGAGCACGTCGTTGTGGCGGGCGAGATAGCACGAGTCGTGATAGGTGATCTGGAGGGTGTCCGATCGCGACGGCTGCAGGCGGCCGTCGCGCAAGAGCGAGGCCAGCAGCTCCGAGTGATGGATCACGTCGTAGCGCCCCCCGAAATCGGGGTACTCGTTCGCGAGCGTGTTGAAGCAGTGCGGGCAGTTGGCGACGATCTTGGTCACCCGCGACTCGTTCAGCACCTCGACGTTCTGCTCGGCGAACGCCTGGAACACGTACTCGTTGCCGATCCGGCGCGCCGGGTCGCCGGTGCACGATTCCCGCGGGCCCAGGATCGCGAAGTCGATGCCGGCGGCCTGCAACAGCTTCGCGGTCGACTCCGCGGTCCGCCGCGCGCGCTCGTCGAACGACGATGCGCACCCCACCCAGTACAGGTACTCGGGCGGCCGATCGCCGGGCTCGAGCACCCGCACCCCGAGCTCCGCCGCCCAGTCAGCCCGTTCGGACTGAGCGCGACCCCACGGGTTCGACGCGCGCTCGACGTCGCGAAGCATCGGCTCCGCCTCCGCCGGGAAGTTCGACTCGACCATGACCATATGCCGGCGCAAATCGACGATGTGATCGATGTGCTCGATCGACACCGGACACGCGTGCACGCACGCGCCGCACGTGACGCAATCCCAGATCATCTCCTCCGGCACGGTCGTCGGAACGATCGGATCGTCGTTCTGCGCGAACACCTGGTCGCGGACGCCCATGATCACGAGCTTCGGCGAGAGGACCTTGCCGGTCGCGAACGCGGGACACGCGTCCTGGCAGCGACCGCACTCGGTGCACGAGAAGCCATCCAGCACCTCCTTGAACGTCAGATCCTTGGCGGTGCCGACGCCGAAGCGGAGCTCCTCCTCGGGGACGGAGTCGTCGTCGAACTTCAGCGGCTCGAGACGCCCACCCGGCCCGATCCGCCCGAACCACACGTTGACCGCGGCGCTGAGGATGTGCAGGTGCTTGGAATACGGCAGGTACGCGAAGAACCCGAGGATCGTCAGCACGTGCGCCCACACGAACACGCGCTCGGGCACTTTCGTCCCGTCGTCGTGACTGAACACGTGCGACAGCAGCTTCGACACCGGCGACCACCCCGCGGGCCAGTCGCCTAAGCCGAGGGCGATCCGCGTTGCGTGCCACAAGAGCAGCGTCGTCGCGATCGTCGCGATCAGGGCGAGGATCAGATCGGCCTCGCCCAGGTGGCTGCCCTCGAACCGCTTCGGTCGCACGACCTTCCGGACATAGAACGCGCTCCCGACCCCGATCAGCACCAGCACCGCGAACAGGTCGACGAGGAACGCGTACCACCCCTGGTGGCCGAGCCACGGTAGCGTCGCGGTCTTGTCGACGATCCCGATCATCGCGATCAGGATCGTCGGCAACAGCACGAGGAAGCCCCAGAAAATGAACGCGTGCATGAGCCCCGGCCCAAACCGCTGAAGCAGCTTGCGCTGCCCGATCACGATCGTCACCTCGTTGCGTGCCCGGCGGCCCGGACGCCCGGTACGGTCGACCGGATGGGCCTTGCCGACCAGCCCGGCCAGCAGCGCGACGCGCCGGGCGAACAGCGTGCCGCTGACGGCGATCGCGGCGGCGAGCGCGACGGCGGCGACCGAGACTTTCCCCCTCGCCTTCCTGATCGCGGCCGAGATCGCAGGAACGATCTCGTGAAGGTCCCCAATCACCGCATAGTCGGCGTTCGCGAAGATCGACGCCTCGCGATCCGGGTTGATCGCGAGCACGTTCTTCGCGCCCTTGCATCCGGCCATGTGCTGCGTCGCCCCCCCGATCCCACACGCAATGTAGATCTCGGGCGAGACCTTCGTGCCCGTCTGGCCCACCTGGTCGGAGTGCGGCCGCCAGCCGGCGCTCGTGACCGCGCGCGAGCACCCGACGGCGCCACCGAGCAGCTCGGCGAGCTCCTCGATCACCGCGAACCCCTCGGCCGAGCCGACGCCGCGTCCGCCCGAGACGACGACGTCCGCGTCAGCGAGCGAAACGCCGGCGGTCGCCGTCGAGACGCGCTCGCGCACCACAACCCGATCCTCGGCGGCGGTTAGCGTGTCGACCGCGCCGGCGTCGATCGGCTCCGCCGCGACCGCGTGAGCCGAGACAGTCGCCAGCACCGGGGAGCCGTGGACCCGCGCCTCCTCGAGCAGGCTTCCGCCCCAGCGAGCGCGCGTCACGGTCGTCGGGTCGCCGGGGGTCATCGACACGCAGGTCGCCGCCATCGGCAGATCGAGCGCCGCCGCCACGTGCGCGATCACCTCGTTGCCGCGCTCGCTCCCGGGCGCGAGCACCGTCGACGGCCCCCGCGCACCGATCGCGTCTGTCAGGGCGCGCGCCCACCCCGCCGGCGCATAAGCGTCCGCGGCGACCGCGACCACCTGCACCTGGTCGCCCAGCGCGCGACCGAACGCCACCGCCTGCTGCGAGAGCTCGTCCCCCGCATCCTCGATCAATACCAGAATCATCTTCTAGAACAGCCCTCCACCAGTAGCCCTTACTCACCACCAGAATCGTCTTCTAGAACGACCCTAGCCCCAGGTCGTTGAGGACGCCGACCACCGCGGGCACGGCCTCGGGCCCGTGCCCGAGCACCTCGACCTGCTTGCCGGACCCGGGCGGGAGCACCAGGCGAACCATCTCGAGCCGGGAGTCGGGGCGCGCCGGCGTGGCGGTCTCGAGCGGCTTGCGCTTGGCGCGCAGGCGCCCCGGCACCGAGGGGTAGCGGGGCAGGTTGATCCCTTCGAGCACGCTCACGACCGCCGGCATCGGCACGACATAGACGTCGCGCCCGCCGCTCCCCTCCTGCTCGCACCGCACCATCTCTCCTTGGACCGAAACCCCCTTGACGCCGGTCACACAAGGCATCCCCAGCTTCTGCGCGACCCGGATCGGCACCTGGTAGTTGCCAGCATCGGCCGATTCGTTGCCAAACAGAAGCAGGTCGTGCCCATCGCTGTCCGCCCGGATCGCATCAACGATCGCTGACGCCGTCGCCTGCGGATCCCACTCCTCCCCATCGCTCACCAGATGGATCGAGCGGTCGATCCCGATCGCCATCATGTCGCGCAGCTGCTCCTCGGCCTCCGGCGGCCCAAGCGTCAGCACCGTGCTCGAACCTCCGTGCTGCTCGACCAGCCGAACCGCCTCCTCCGCCGCGCACTCCTCGTGTGGGCTGACGGTGAAGCCCAGATGGCGTGTCGAGATCGCACGCTCATCGTCGGTAAGCACGATCGTGCCGCCCGTGAGCGGCACGCGCTTGACGCACACCAAGATGTTCACGACCTCACGCGAACGTTTTCCGGATCGAACACCGGCGTCGAGTCGTTCGTCGCGACCGTCACCGGATAGCGCTCGCCCATGTACTCGACCGCCAGCGCCGCGCCGACCACCGCGTGCTCGGGCGGCACGTAGCTCATCAGAATGTGCTTGCCAATTGACGGTCCGGCCCCCGCGCTCGTGACGTACGAGCGACGGCCCTTGCGGTCGACCAGCGGCGCGCCGCCGCGCGTGAGCACCGGCTCGCCGCCCATCATGTAGCGCTTGACGCCTGACTTCGAGGTGTGGTCATCGACCGTCAGCGCGCACATCACCGCCGCCGGCTCCTCCTCGCGGTGGCACACGTGCGCCTCTTTGCCGATGAAGTCCTGGTCCTTGACCTTGCCCCAGGCCATCCCCGCCTCGACGACGTTGAAGTCGCCCTCGAGCTCCGCGCCGTAGGCCCGGTAGCACTTCTCGAGCCGGCCGGTCGTCCCGTAGACGCCGATCCCGGCGGGGATGATCCCGTGCGCCTCGCCCGCCTCGGCGATCATCTCCCACAGCCGCGCGCCCTCCTTGATCGGGACGTACAGCTCCCAGCCGAGGTCGCCGACATACGAGATCCGCGACGCAAGGATCCGCAGCGTCCCGGCCTCGATCGTGCGGCAGCGAGCGAACGGGAACCCCTCGTGCGAGACGTCGTCGCCGGTCACGCTCGCGAGCACGTGCCGTGCGCGCGGGCCCCACAGCCCGAGCGTGCACCACGCACTCGTCTGGTCGTGGAGCTGTGCCGAGCCGTTCTCGGGCAGGTGGTCGGCGAACCACTTCTTGTCGGACATGCCGTAGGCGCCGCCCGTCACGACGCGGAACACCGAGTCGTCCAGGCGCATGATCGTCAGGTCGGCCCTAAAGCCGCCGCTGGGCGTCATGATCGGCGTGTACACCACCCGCCCGACCGGCACGTCCATCTGGCGCATCGCAATCCGCTGGACGGCGTCGAGGGCGCCGGGCCCGGTGATGTCGAAGACCGCAAACGCCGTCAGGTCGATCATCGCGCAGCGATCCCGCATCGCCAGGTGCTCGGCGTTGATGATCGGCGACCACCACCGCGACTCCCACTCCGCCTCGCGGCGCGTCACCCGCTCGCCGTACTCCTCCAGCAGCGGCGCGTTCGACTGATACCAGTGTGGGCGCTCCCAGCCGACGGTCTCGTAGAACACCGCGCTGAGCCGCCGCTCGTGCTCGTAGAACGGCGACAGGCGAACGTTCCGGTTCGACTCCCACTGCTCGCCGGGGTGGACGATCCCGTACATCTTGTTGAAGCCTTCGGATGCGCGTGCGACGACGTGGGCCTTCGTCTGCTGATGCGGGTACGCGCGCGCGATGTTCGACTCGTACACGTCGATCTCGGACTCGCCATGGACCATCAGTTCGGCCACGGTCTTGCCGGCTCCCGGGCCCTCCTTGATCCAGATCGCCGCCGCCGACCACAACCCGCGGACCTCGGGCGTCTCGCCCAGCAGCGGCATCCCGTCGAGCGTGACCGACAGCACCCCGTTGATCGCGTACTTAACACCGACCGACTCGTCGCCGACGATCTCCGGCATCAGCTCGAGCGCGATCTCCATCTGCGGATCGAAGTCCTGCTGAGTGAACGGCAGCTCGGTCGGCGTCAGCGCCGCCTCCTCGATCGAGGGGATCTCGTCAGCGTCGAGCGTGATCGGTCGGTGCGCATAGGACCCGACCTCCAACCCCGTCCCCTCCTGACGCTCGTACATGTTCGTGTCCATGTCGCGGACGATCGGGTACTCGATCATGCTCGTGGTGTTCGCGAACCGTGGCGCGGGCCCGATGTCGATCATCTGGTGGACCATCGGCGTCAACGCGATCGAGGCGCCGGCCAAACCCGCCAGCCGGGGGCTCCATGCCCCGCACGCGATCACGACCCGGTCCACGTCGATGTCTCCGCGCGTCGTGTGCACCGTGCGGACTCGGCCGCCCGAGACGTCGAAGCCGAGCACCTCGGTGTTTGCGCTGACCGTGAGGCCCTTCTCGATCGCGCGTTCGCGCATGATCGTACCGGCCTGCAACGAGTCGACCACGCCCGCACCCTGATTGTAGAAGCCGCCGAAGATCAGCGACTCCTCGATGAATGGGACGAGCTCCTTGACCTCCCGCGGAGTCAGAAGCGAGACCGGCTCGATTCCCCACGACTTCGCCGAGGCCATCCGGCGCACCAGCTCCTGCATCCGCTCGCCGGTACGGGCGATCTCGATCCCACCGCTCTCGGTGAACACGCCTAGCTCCTTGTACTGGCGCATGCTCTCGAGCGTCAGCGCGGTCATCTCCTTCGAGTGATCGACCGGGAAGATGAAGTTCGAGGCGTGGCCGGTCGAGCCGCCGGGGTTGGGCAACGGCCCCTTGTCGATCAGCGTCACCTGCGCCTCCCCGAGGCGGGTGACATGGTACGCGAGGCTGTTGCCGACGATTCCCGCCCCGATGATCACGACGCGCTGGGAAGACGGCAGCTGCTGGAAGGGCTCTGCCGTGCTGACCACGCTACTGATATATCAGATGCAGGTCAGTCGCGTCAACGGGACTTCGTGGTGGGCCCCTCGGCGGGCGCGCCCCGCCGCACCGTGCCGATGGCGCCCAGCCGCACCGTGCCGGCGCGGCTCGACCGCCCCCCTGAAGGCTGGGGGCGGTCGAACAGCGATCAGGCGTCACACATCCGCGCGATTCGATCGCATGGCCCGCGTGTGGCTCACGCGTTGGAACCCATGTGCGGGCAGTGGTGCGAGCCGTTTGCAGAGCCGCCGGGGCGACTCTGTTGGCCCTGCGATGGGCTTGTGTCGGGACGACTTCCGGCGCCCGGCGTCGTCTGCGTGGTCGAGCCCGGCGATGTGGTGGTCGAGCCCGACGACGATGCGGCGCTCGCCAACGCGGCGCCGCCGCCCGCAAGCGCGCCCGTCACCACCAGGGTCACCAGCCAGCGTTTGATGCGGTGATCTATGTCCATTCACCTCCTTGTTTGCACCGCGTACACGATGCGCGAGCTCTGTCGGAGCGACGTAGGAGGAAGCTAAAGAGTCGTGCATTGGGCTGGACCGGCTAGACCGCCGTCTCGCCCGAGCGCTGGAAGACGATCTCCGGCACCACGCACATCGGCGAGACACGCAGCAGGAACCGGACCGCCTCCGCGATGTCGTGCGGGCGGATCATCTGCTCTGGTGGCACGCTCCCCTTGATGAAGTCGGTCATGTCGGTGTCGACGAACGCCGGACACAGGGCGACTGACTTGACGCCGTCGCCGGCTAACTCCTTGTTCATCGCCTGGGTGTAGGCGATCACCGCCGCCTTCGTCGCCGAGTACACCGACAGCCACGGCTGCGGCGAGCGGCCCGCGATCGACGCAAGGTTCACCACGAGCGCACTCTTGTGCTCCGCGCCCGCGGCCTTCAACAGCTCGACGCACTCACGGTAGAAGAGCACGACCGTCCGCACGTTCACGGCGAGCTGCAGATCGATGAACTTCGTCTCGTGCTCGGTGGCGGGCGCCCCGACGCCGACACCGGCGCTGTTGACGAGCACGTCGAGCCGGCCGAACCGCTCCCGGTGCACCCGCACGACCTCGCGAATCCCCTCCTCGCCGGCCAGGTCCGTCGCGACCGGCTCGACCTCGTAACCCTTCTCGCGCAGAGCGTGCGCCGTCTGCTCGAGCGTCGATAGCCTACGTGCGCTGATCGTCAGCCCGTAGCCCTCCTCGGCGAGCAGCTCGGCGATGGCGAGCCCGATTCCACGCGAGGCTCCGGTGACGATGGCAGCACGGTTCGGCATCGGCGACAACCTTTCTGATCAACGGGAGCGACGGGTGGCGGAGCCTATTAGACACCGG
Source organism: uncultured Solirubrobacterales bacterium (assembly GCA_963806475.1). GTDB lineage: Bacteria > Actinomycetota > Thermoleophilia > Solirubrobacterales > Solirubrobacteraceae > Palsa-465. The sequence goes on along the minus strand of CAWDYK010000027.1, from coordinate 124,145 downwards.
TCGAGTCCGGGCGGCGCGCCCAGCCCGATATCGCTGCCCGGCGGTTGCGCATGGACACCGCGATCATCATCGCCGGGTGCTTGCGCGAGCGCGCGGTGATCTCGCTCCAGCGGCGCCGCGGCGTCCGCCAGCTGCGGGCGAGCGCCGGCGATACGGTCAAGGTGATCCTCCGCGGAGCCCTGCTGTAGCCGTCACAATGCGCCGCTGAAGTTGCCGCCGGAGCCCGGCGTAGCATCCGAGCAAGTTCAATTCCGCAGGGTCGCACCGGGTTGGTGTGAAGATGAGAGACACAAGACCCAGACTCGAAGCTTCAGCGAGGCTCGTCGAGCTTGTCTACGAGCTGCTGGATGCCCACCACGACACGGCTCGCCTCGCACACGGGTTCGAACGCGAGGTCGAATGGGCGGCGCATCTCGACTACCTCGCACAGCTGCAGCGCATCGGCCGCGAGCTCCTCGCCGCCAGCGCGCCCGCACCCGACAGCTGAGGCGACCGCGCAAGGAGCACCCGCGCTCCGCCTCCCACAGCTGCGAAGCGGCGAGCGCTTCCGGAGTGACTTGCGTTACCCGCCTCCCGCCCGCGCAGAGCCACCCGCCACGCGCCGTCACGACGCGGGCGCCGTCGCGGAGCCCGTTGCGAAGCGGCGAGCGCTCCCGGAGTGACTTGCGTTCACGAGGCTCCCGCCCCGCCCGAGCCACCCGCCACGCGCCGTCACTCCGGCGAGCACCGTCGCGGTGCTACTCGGGCGAGCGCCGTCGCGAAGCGGGCTCGAGCGCCGGGTTTGACCACCCCTCATCGCTGGGGTTCACGTTCACCCCCGGCGGCACGATCCCGTCGATCCGGTCGAGGATGTCGTCCGAGAGGTGCACGTCGACGGCCGTGAGCTGCGATCCGAGGTGCTCGATCGTCCGCGGGCCGATGATCGCCGCGGTGACGGCCGGATGGTTGATCACGAATGCAATTGCCATCTCGATCAGGGTCAGCCCGGCCTCCTCGGCAGTCTTCGCGAGAGCGTCGGCGGCCTCGAGCTTGCGCTGGTTGTCGGGGAGGGACATGTCATAGCGTCCGGGGATCCGCTCCGCGCGCCTAGACACCGGAATGTCGGTCCCAAGCCGGTAGCGACCGGTCAGCCAGCCGCCGGCGAGCGGGCTCCACGGGATGACGCCCATGCCGTGCCGCTGGCACGTGGGCAGCACGTCGGCCTCGACCCCGCGAACGAGCATCGAGTAAGGAGGCTGCTCGCACACGAGCCGCTCGCGGCCGCGATCGTGGGCCGCCCACTGCGCCTCCACGATCGCGCTGGCCGGGAACGTCGACGAGCCGACGTAGCGAACCTTGCCAACCCGGATCAGATCGGTCAGCGCGCCGAGCGTGTCGTCGATGTCGGTGTCGAACTCCGGGCGGTGGATCTGGTAAAGGTCGATCCAGTCGGTCCTGAGCCGCCGCAAGCTGTTGTCGACCTCGCGCACAACCCAGCGACGGGAGTTACCGAACTGGTTCGGATCGTCGCCCATCGTACCGTGTACCTTCGTCGCGAGCACGACGTTGTCCCGGCGGGCGCCGGCCAGCGCCTTGCCGACGATCTCCTCTGACTCGCCGCGCGCGTAGACGTCGGCGGTGTCGATGAAGTTGATCCCCGCATCGAGCGCGCGGTGGATGATGCTGATGCTCTCATCGTGGTCGGTGTTGCCCCACCCGCCGAACATCATCGCGCCGAGGCAGAGCGGGCTGACGCGGACGCCGGTACGGCCGAGGGTGCGGAGTTCCATGGTCATTACTCGAGCGAGCATAAGGTATAAGGGCCTGATCCCGATCCTCGTCGACCTGTTACCGGATCTCGGCCGCAGGACGATCCGCCAGCGGGGGCGCACATCATGTGCACGTTCCACACCCTGCGATGCACAAATATATCAATTGGTCTAATTGCGGTAGGTTACGCCCCGGAGTACATTCGCCGGCGCGTCGCCTGAAGCCCAGCCACCCCGCCCGGAGCGCCAATGAAGAGCAGCCTGCAGATCGCCCAGGAAGCCGAGCTCGAACCCGTCGTCGGGCTCGCCGAGCGGATCGGAATCGACCCCGACGAGCTCGAACCCTTCGGCCGCTATAAGGGCAAGATCTCGCTGTCGCTGCTGGAACGAATCGCCGTCGCTGCTGGAGCGAATGAGAGACGCGCCGGATGGCAAGCTCGTCTGCGTCACCGGGATGACGCCGACCAAGGCGGGCGAGGGCAAGACCACGACGCTGGTCGGGCTAACCCAGGGCCTCGGCGTGATCGGCAAGGCGGCCGGTCGCGTGCCTGCGCGAGCCGTCGCTCGGCCCCGTGTTCGGCATCAAGGGCGGCGCCGCCGGCGGCGGCCTCTCGCAGGTGGTCCCGATAGAGGACCTGAACCTCCATTTCACCGGCGACATCCACGCGATCGGCGCGGCCAACAACCTGCTCGCCGCGATGCTCGACGCCTCGATCCTGCACGGCAACCCGCACAAGATCGACGCGCTGCGAATCGGCTGGCGGCGCGCCGTCGACATGAACGATCGCGTGCCTCGCAATATCGTCGTCGGCGCCGGCGGCCGCCCCAGCGGTTACCCGCGCGAGACTGGCTTCGACATCACCGCGGCGTCCGAGGTGATGGCCGTGATGGCGGTGTCGCGCGATCTCCAGGACCTGCGCCGGCGCCTCGGCGCGATCACGGTCGCCCGCTCGTATGACGGCGGCGCGCCGGTCACGGCCGACGACCTCGTCGCCGCCGGCGCGATGACCGTCGTCCTCAAGGATGCGCTCAAGCCCAACCTGATCCAGACCCTGGAGGGCCAGCCATGCATCATGCACTGCGGCCCGTTCGCGAATATTGCCCACGGCAACAACTCGCTCGTCGCCGACCTGATCGGAATGAAGCTCGGCGACTACCTGGTGACCGAATCCGGGTTCGGCTCGGACATGGGGATGGAGAAGTTCTTCGACATCGTCTGCCGCTTCGGCGGGCTGACGCCGAGCGCGGCGGTGCTCGTCACTAGCGTCCGGGGATCAAGCACCACGGCGGCCTCCCCGACGACCCCCGCGTCAACGGCTCCGACGGGATGCGGGCGCTCGAGACCGGCATGCCAAACGTCCGCCGCCACCTCGGGATCGTCAAGGAATTCGGCGTCCCGTGAGGACTTCCGACTGACCGTCCGCGACATCCGGCCTTACACGGGCGCGGGCTGGCTCGTCCCGCTGTGCGGCGACATCACCCAGATGCCGGGCCTGGGAAAGACCCCCGCCGCCCTCAACGTCGACATCGACGACGAGGGTCGTACGGTCGGGCTGTTTAGATTTAGATTAGGGTCCGCGCGTTCCCGCGCAGAGTGTCCCGTGTTCACCGCGTCCCATTTCCCCGACATCCGCACGAACCTGCGCGTCGGCTGTTCGGCCGACGTCAACACCAGCTGCCCCGAATACAAGGTCGTCGCGGTCGACCTGTGTCGGGTAGTCGGGCAGCGGGCGTTCACGCCGGCCGCGCGCGAGCCCATCATGTCGTGAGTGCAGCGCGCGACGCCCGCTCGCTCGAGCAGCTTCTCGATGACCTGGCCGCGGCGACACCTGCGCCCGGTGGCTGTTGCGCGGCGGCCTGGACGTGCGCGCTCGCCGCCTCGCTTGTCGAGATGACGGCGGCGTTCGCGACGGGTCGATCCGACCTCGCCGAGCGCCACACCCGGATGGAGCAGATCCGCGCCCGCGCCCGGAAGCTGCGCGGCCGCGGGCTCGAGCTCGGCGAGCGCGAGCTGCAGTCGTATGAGCCGGTCCTCGAGGCGCTGCGGCTTCCGAAAGGCGATCCCGAGCGCGCCGCCCGCCTCGACTCGGCTCTGGCTGTCGCCGGACCTGGTGGGAGTTCTTTCGAACCTTGAAGTCGCCAGACGTCTACGGGAATCGCCCAGAGCCCGTTCGAACTCGCGCAGGTCGGGGCCGAGCTCGCCGAGCTCGCGCGCGAGGCCGCCGACGCCGGGTCACCGCACCTTCGCGGCGACGCGATCACCGCCGCGCTGCTCGCGGCGGCCGTCTGCCAGGCCGCGACCGAGCTCGTCCGGATCAACCTCTCCGACCGACGCGATGACCCGCGCCTGCCGCAGCTCGCCGAGTTGACCCGCCACGCCGCCGCCGCCCGCTCAGCTGGGCGCTAAACCGCACGTATGTGTCGGCATCACGCCCAACCGACGCCCCGCGATGAGTTTCGGGCGCTTGCCGTGTCAAATATGTCACACCCGTAACGCTGGCGGGGTCGTAGAACAAATACAGCCGCCGGCATCCCCCGCCGCCCGGAACGATGCTCACACCCGACCAGACCATCACACAGGTAGCGCTCCCTACCGCCGATGTACGCGCCACGCTCCGGCGGCCCGCGGTCCCCGCCCTGATCGCCGGCGCCGCGGTCGTCGCCGTGTTCCTCCTCGGCGGCCACCTCCGGACATTCGCCGATGCGCTCGTCCGCGGGCTCGACGTGAGCCCGGGGTGGGCGATCGCGGGGATCCTGTTTGAGTACGTCTCGCTCGGCGGCTACGTGCTGCTGCTGTCGCTCGTCGCGGGGCGGGCGACCCCGCGCGTAGGCACCCGCGAGAGCGCGCAGATCACGCTTGCCGGCGCGGCGGCCACGAGGTTGCTGCCGACGGCCGGAGCCGGCGGCATCGCGCTCGCGCTGTGGGCTCTGCGGCGTGCCGGCCTGCGCACCGCCGCCGCGACCCGAACGCTGCTCGCGTTCCTCGTGCTCCTGTACTCGGTCTTCCTCACCTCGATCGTCCTCGCCGGGGGCGCGCTCGCGCTCGGGCTCGTGCACAACGGCGGCCCCGCCGCGCTGAGCGCGATCCCGGCGCTCGCGGCGGCAGTCGCGATCGTCGGTGCGCTCGCGTTCGCGCGCGGTCGGGACGGGAGGCATCGACTTGACGCGGGTCTCGCCCACGAGCCCGAGCGCAAGGCGCTCGAGGCGGGCGAGACCTGCGCAGGGCCCTCGCCGGCCGGCCGGCCCCACGCCCAGCCCGCACTCCGGCATCGGGTACGCCGCGCGGGACTGCTCGTCGGCGACGCTGTCCATGACGCCGTCGCGCTCGTGCGCACCGCCGACCACCGGCTCGCCGGGGCGATCGCCTACTGGGCGTTCGACGCGGCGGTCCTGTGGGCGATGCTGAACGCGTTCGGCGCGCCTCCTTCGCTGGCGGTCGTGGCGTTCGCCTACCTAGTCGGCCAGGTCGCCAACACGCTCCCGATCCCGGGGTCGGTCAGCGGCGGGATCGCGGGCGTACTCGTCGCCTTCGGCGTGCCCGTGGGGCTCGCGCTGCCCGCGGTCCTCGGCTACCGCGCGATCGCCGTCTGGCTGCCGGCTCCAATCGCCGCCGCCGCCGTGCCACGGTTACGCGCGACGATCGCCCGATGGGGCCGCGAGGACGCCACGGCCCCCGCGCCGTAATCCGACCGCCTGGTCGAGAAACGCGAGCCATCTTCTCGCGTTTCTCGACTGGCGACTGCCGGTGCCAGGCGGTCGGCTCGCTGGACGCTCAGCGCGGCTTCGTCGCCTCGAGCCAGCGACGTAGTGCGTTGCGCCCGACGACCGTCACCTCGCCGTCGGCCGAGATCCAGTCCCTGACGCGAAGCTCGCGCACCAGCCCGAGCGCGTCGTCGGGCGAGGGCCCGTCGCCGTGCCCGGCGAGCGCGTTGCTGCCGGGCTCGACCGTCCACCGGCCGGAGTCGAGGGCGGCCAGTGCGCGACCTTGCTCCTCGGTCGGCAGATCCAGCGGGTGCGGGGCGGCGCTGCGCAGCGGATCCTCGCCGCCGGCCTGCGGCGAGGTTCGCCGGGGCTCCTCTCCGGGACTCGGCTCGGCCGGCCCAGGGTCCGCGACAGGCGGCTGCGATGCGACCTCGTCGCCGAGATGCTCGGCCTGCGCCCGCAGCCATCCGCCCGCGCCGTCGGCCCACTCCCTGGCGCGCTCCGGGTCGATTCCGAACGCGCCGGCGATCCCCTCGAAGTCCACCTGGTTCACCGCCCGCTCGACCGACCGGCCCAGCTCCTGCGCGATCGCGCGAACCTGCTCCTCGAAACTCTCATGCTTGGCGTCGTCTTCATTCATGCAGCCAATGATGGCACGCGCCGTGGGTAGGCTTCGATCGATGATCCGGCGAGCTGACTCTCGAGCGATGAATTCCGTGCGTGGTGTTCCGCTTTCTCACTCAGCCTCGACCCCGGTAATATCCCCGCGGGGATAGCCAGCGCGAACACAGGAGGGAGTCAGTCCATGCCCGACGATGCGAAGAGCCTGGTCCGTCGCTTCGATGACGAACTGGGCGCGGGCAATCTCGATGTGATCGATGAGCTTGTAGCCGACGACGTCATCGTCATCGATCATGAGGAGTTTCCGGGGCTGGGCCCGAACAAGGAGGGGATCAAGCGCTTCTTCGCGATGTTGCGCTCGGCGTTTCCCGACCTTCGCCTGGAGGTCCGCGAGATGCTTGCCGACGGCGACCTGGTATCCGTCCGGGCGATCGCCACCGGGACCCATCAGGGGGACTTCCTGGGTCTGTCGTCGAGTGGTAAACACATCGAGGTGCAAGTCTTCGACATACTCCGCCTCCGCGACGGCCAGGTGGCAGAGCACTGGGGGGTCCTGGACGCCATGGCGATGATGCAGCAGCTAGGCGGGACGCCCGAGTTTCCTGCGTAGCCGGCTGCGGCGCGGGTGGAATGCTGGTCGGCGACCGCTGGGTGTTCTTCGCGATGGCGATCAACAGGAGCCCACGGTGTCGTGCGCTAGAACACGATCGTACGCCCGTCGTGCGCGATCACGCGGTCGTCGAGGTGGCTGCGCAGCGCGCGCGCGAGCACCACCCGCTCGAGGTCGCGCCCCACCCGTACCAGGTCCTCGATCGTGTATCCGTGACCGACGCGCCCCACGTCCTGGTCGACGATCGGCCCGGCGTCGAGCTCCTCGGTCACGTAATGGGCGGTCGCCCCGATCAGCTTGACGCCGCGCTCGTAGGCACGGCGGTAGGGTTCGGCGCCCGCGAACGCCGGCAAGAACGAGTGGTGGATGTTGAGGACCGGGCAGGCCACGTCCTCGAGGAACGAGCTGCTCAGGATCTGCATGTAGCGGGCGAGGACGACGAGGTCGACCTTGCCCCGCGAGCAGCGCCAGCGCCGCGGCCTCCGCGGCCGGCTTCGTCTCCTTCGTCACCGGGATGTGGTGATAGGAGACGCCGAGCGCCTCGACCTCCGCGCGCAACAGCTCGTGGTTCGAGATCACGCACGTCACGTCCATGTCCAGCTCGCCGCGGCGATGCCGCCATAGCAAGTCGAGCAGGCAGTGGTCCTCGTGCGAGGCCATCAGCGCGACGCGCTTATGTTCGTGCGCGTAGGCGAGCCGCCAGTCCATCGAGAAGCGGGCTGCGACCCCGCCGAGCTGCTGCTCGAACGCCGCGCGTCGGTCGGGTTGTTCGAGCTCGGGCAGGTAGAACGCCACCCGCATGAAGAACGTCCCGTGCTCCGGGTGGGTCGAGTATTGGTCGGAGGCGACGATGTTCGCGCCGCGTTCGTACAGGAACGTCGAGACGGCGGCGACGATCCCGGGGCCGTCCGGGCACGAGATCAAGAGGCGCGCGGTGTGGTCGGCGCCTCGCGCCGATGTGGCCGCGGTGTCGGCCATCAGTGGCTGACCGCCGCCGCCGCGAGCTCGGACACGAGCCGGTCCTCGTAGAAGCGCTCGAGCGCGAACGGCGCGATCAGCTCGGGCGTGCGACCGGTGTCGACCAGCTCCGCAATCGTCTTGCCGACGATCGGAGCGGCCTTGAAGCCGTACGTGCCCCAACCGGCGCTGATATGGAAGTTGTTGATCTCGGTCTTGCCGAGGATCGGGCTGTAGTCCGGAGAAAGGTCGCATAGCCCCGCCCAGCTGCGCAGCAGCCGCGCTTGCTCGAGCTGCGGGAACAGCTCGAGCACGTGGCGAGCGAGGTCCTGTAGGAAGCCCAGCGTCCCCTGCATCCGGTAGGTCGTCCACGGCTCGATCTCCGAGCCCATCACGAATTCCCCTCGGTCGGATTGCGAGATGTAGATGTGCATCTGCGAGGAGACGATCACCACGTCGAGCAGCGGCTTGACCGGCTCGGTCACGCACGCCTGCAGGATGTGGGTGGTGATCGGCAGCCGCAGGCCGGCCATGTCGCAGATCAGCGTGCTCCAGCCGGCCGTCGCGCTCACCACCTGGCCGGCCTTGACCGTGCCGCGATTCGTCTGCACCGAAGTGATCCGACCGTTCGAGCGCTCGAACCCGAGTCACCTCAGTGTACGGGTGGATCTCGACGCCGGCGCGGTCGGCGCCGCGCGCGTAGCCCCACACGACCGCGTCGTGGCGGATGATCCCGCCGGGAGGGTGATAGAGCGCGCCCATGATCGGGAAGGTCGCGTCCTCTGAGACGTTGAGTGGCGGACACAGCCGCCCCACCTCGGCGGCGTCGACGAGCCGCGAGTCGATCCCGTTCAGGCGGTTGACCTCGGCGCGATTGGTCATCACGAACATCGCCCGATCCGAGTGCGCGAGCGTCAGGTGCCCGCACTGCGAGAACAGGAGGTTGAAGTCGAGCTCCGCCGACAGCCCCTCGTACATCTTCACGCTCTCGTCGTAGAAGCGTGCGCCTTCGGGAGTCTTGTAGTTCGAGCGGAGGATCGTGGTGTTGCGCCCCGCCGCGCCCGAGCCGATGTAGCTCTTCTCGAGCACCGCCACCCTCTTCACCCCGCGCTGGCCGAGGTAGTACGCCGTTGCGAGGCCGTGCGCGCCGCCGCCGATGATCACCACGTCGTAGCGGTCGCGGAGCTCTCCCCGGGGCCGCCACATCCGGCGCGCGCGGATGATCTCACGCATTTGCGCGCTCCCCCGGTAGGAAGTCGTCGCCGACCGGGCCGCCTCCGAGGTGCTCGGCGGCGTCTGCGACCACCTGCCACAGGTATTCGCCGAGCGCCCAGCCGACGAGCACGAGCAGCCGATCCGTGGCCTCGACCAGCACGTATCCGGGTGTGCGCGCCACCGAACCCGGGCGGAACCCGCTCACCGGCGTGGCCGCGGGCCGGACGTCGATCGCGCAGAAGCGCGCGAGCAGCTCGCGGCAGCCGGGGCCGACCAGGGTCAGCGCAGCGAGCCCGCAGGTGACGTCCATCGTGCTGACGCCGTCCGGCAGGTCGGGCGAACCGTCGCCGGGGGTTGGGGATGGGTGGGTGGGGTGGGTGGAATCCAATACGAGCGCGCGCGACGGCGTCACCGGGCAGCACCAGGAACCATCGGCACGCACCTCGGCGGTCCCGAGCGTAAGTCCGAGTAACCCTGGGGTCTCGCCTTGCAGCTCGAGCTTTCGCATCCACGACCGGTCGGCGAAGCCGACGGTCTGCTCTACCCGGATCCGCTCGGACGCCGGGTCGGCGTAGCCGACCGCGACGTTCCATCCGCCGCGGCGCTCCAACCGCGCCCCGGCGGCGCGGGCGTGGCGCTCCATCGGCGTCTTCGCTACGACGTGGTCGGAGGTCGCCTCCGGCGTGAGGAACGCGAGCGTGTTCATGAGCGCAGCAGCGCTCCCTCCGGGTCGTAGAACGGCCGGGTGACGACCGAACCCTCGAGGTTCGATCCGTTGTCGGCGATCGTGATGTGCGCGCCGTCGTTCGCGAGCGCGGTCGGCACCCACGCCATCCCGATCACCTGGCCGAGCCGGCGCGAGTGGCGCGCGCTCGTGACCTGGCCGGCGGGGGCGCCGCGCAAGTCGAGCACGACCGAGCCCTCGGTCGGGACCGTGCCGCCCGCGAGCGTGAACCCGACGAGCGCGGTCTCGCTCGGCTGCTCGGCGGCATGCGCGAGCGCCCACTTGCCGATGAAGCTCTCCTCCTTGTCGAGCTTGACCGCCCACGGCATCGCCGCGCCGAACGGCGTCGACTCCGAGTCGGTGTCCTGGCCGACGAGGATGTGCTGCTTCTGCAGTCGCAGGATCCGCTGGGGCTCGAGCCCGAACGGGCGGATGCCCTCCGTCTCCCCCGCCTTCAGCAGCGCGTCCCACAGGTCCTCGCCGAACGCGGCGGGAAAGTGGATCTCGTACCCAAGCTCGCCGACGAAACCGATCCGCAACACCAGGCACTGCACCCCCGCAACGCGCGCCTGCTGCGCGTCGAGGTACGTGAACGCCTCCGGCGAGACGTCATGACCGGTCAGCCGAGCGAGAATGTCTCGCGCCTTCGGCCCCGCCAGGTTCGCGGCCGACAGGGCCTGGGTGACGTCGGTAATCATCACGTCCATCGCCCAGTCGGCGAGCCACCACGAGAACCACTGCTCGACCGCTCCCGCACCGCTCGAGGTCGTCGTCACGTAGAACGTCTCGTCGTCGAGCCGGCTGACGGTGCCGTCGTCGATGATCCGCCCGGCGTCGGAGGTCAGCACCCCGTAGCGCACGCGCCCGCGCTTCAGCGTCGACATCCGGTTCGGGTAGAGCCGGTCGAGGAACGCCCCCGCCTCGCTGCCGCGCACCAGCAGCTTGCCGAGCGTCGAGACGTCGATCAGCCCGGCCGACTCGTGCACCGCCATCGCCTCACCCTCGGGATCGCCGTAGTCGTACGCTCGGCGCCAGTCGCCGGCCCACATGATCCTCGCGCCGAGCTCCCGATGGCGCCCGTGGATCGACGAGCGCTTGGCCGGCTCGAACGGACGCCCGGCCAGCGCGGCGAGTGGCACCGTCGACCACGGCGGCCGCGCGGTGGTCGTCCCCACGTCGGCGAGCTGCCGCCCGGTCTCCTGCGCGATCAGCCTCGCCGACGGCAGCTGGCACATCCGGCCCTGGCATGGCCCCATCGTCACGGTCGTGAACCGCTTGCACAGCTCGATCGAGTCGTAGCCCTCCTTCACGCCCCGCCGGATGTCCTTGGCGCTGACGTCTTCGCAGAAGCACGCGAACGCGCGCGCCGGCGAGCTCTCACCGGCCGCCGCCGGCGGGGCGGCGACCTCGCCGCGCTCCCCTCTGACCCGCGCTCGCAGCTCGTCGCGGCGGGTGCCCTCGGCCGCCAGCGCCAGCCCTAGCGAGCGCGCGGCCTCGAGCCCCGCGAGCTCCCCGGACTCCCTCGCGATGTTCCAGTGGCCCTCGCCCGCGAGCTGGCCGGCGGCCCAGACGCCGGCTGGAAGCCGGTCGAGGCGGAAATTTCCTCGTGCCTCGTCGTAAACGGTCGTGGCGCCCGCCTGCGTCGGCAGGGCGGTCGCCGGGGCCTCCCCGCCCGAGACAACGAGCAGGTCGCATTCGAGCTCGCGAAGCTGCTGCGGGTTCGCGCGGGGGTCGACGTCGGCGAGCGGGGCCAGTGACGCACCGCGGACCTCGCTGCGGCCGAGCGCGGCGACGATCGTCCAGCCCTGTAGCGCCTCGATTCCGTTGGCAGCGAGACGGCCCGTCGCGCGCGAGGGGGCGCGACGGAGATCGGCGACGGCGGCGACGTCCACCCTGGCGGCCTGCAGCGCCAGCGCGGCGCGGACGCCCCGGTCGCCAGTGGTGACGACGACCGCGCGCCTGCCCGGCGAGACACCATAGAGCGTCGCGAGCCGGCGCGCGCCGCTCGAGAGCATCACGCCCGGGAGATCGTTGCCCGAGAACACGAGTGGCTGCTCGATCGCGCCGGTCGCGTAGATGTGATGGCGCGCGCGAATCTGGTGAAGCGTGTCCCCCTGCCACACCAGCACGAGGCCGTCGAAGTGACCAAGTGCCGGCGCGCTGGTGAGGATCTCGACGCCCGCCGTGTGCGCGCGCTCGGTCAGCGTCCGGGCCTGCTCGTGTGCGCCCTCCCACAACAGCCGACCGCCGGGCTCGATCCCGTCGTCGACGAGCACCACGTCGGCGCCGAGCTCGGCGGCGGCCGCGGCCGCGGCAAGGCCGGCGGCACCGCCACCGACGACGAGCACGTCCGCGTGACGGCGCCGGTAATCGGTCCGCCGCGTCCGCTCGCGCTGCGATTGGGGGAGCTCTCCCAGCCCCGCCGCATGGCGCAGGACCTTCTCGTAGAACGGCCACAGGCGGCGGGGGCGGATGAACGTCTTGTAGTAGAAGCCGGGCGGCGTGAACGGGCCGCCGAGCGAGTCGGTGATCGCCATCGCGTCGTGCTCGAGGCTGGGACGGGCGTTCAGGTGCTCGACCTTGGCGCCGTCGCGTGCGGGCTCGGTGCACGCGCGCGCGCCGGGTGCGCCGTCAACGGCAACCAGGCAGTTCGGGCAGTTGCCCGAACAGCACATCAGCCCGCGGCGGCGGTGGTATTTGAAGCTGCGCGAGAACGTGCGCTGTCCGGCTGCGTACAAGGCCGAGCCGATCGTGTCACCCTCGAGCGCGTGGACCTTCTTGCCGTCGAACGTGAACGTGAGCTTGCGGTTGCGGTCGATCAGCTCGGCGGACTGTGGGGGAAGTCGCGTCATCCGAGCTCACCAGGCAGGCCGACCTTCAGCACCTCGTTCGTGCGCGTGTCGCGCTCAGCCTGGAACCATGTCCGGCAACCCGACCGGTGATACCACCATTCGCGCTGCACTCCCGCTATGTTGCGGCGAAAGTAGTTGTACTCGTTCAGCTCGCGGAAGCTCGGCGTGGTGCGGGGACGGGCTGTCACCTCGCCTCCGAAGGCGAAATCCGCCACTTCGCGGACCCCGCAGTTCGGGCAGGTCAGCAGGAATGACATCAGCGCTCGGTGGGCACGAACGACATAATCGCGAGCATCCTAGACAGCTGTCGCCGCCCTTACCGACTCTGGCTTGCGCCGGTGACGCTCGCCGACCGGGTGATCTCGCGGCTCGACCTGCGGTCGCTCGCCAGGCCGGTCCTGGTCGAGCTCGAGGAGTCGACGGGCGAGACCGCGACGCTGTCGCTCCCCGGCGCGCGCGAGGTCGACGTCAACGCGATCGCCACGCCGGTGTTCGACCGCAGCGGCGAGCTTGCCGCGATCCTCGGTCTGCAGGGACCGGCGAGCCGGCTGGAGGACCCCACCCGCCTTCTTACGACGCTGCTCGCCGCCGCCGCAAGACTGACCCGGGCACTCGGCGGACGGCCGCAAGCGCCGGTGGCGCCGGCCTAGCCCCAGGCCTAGTCCGAGGAGTAGTCCTCACGCCGCTGGCTCGCGGACCGCTCGTTCGGCTCAAGACCAGCAGAGTGGGCGATGGGGGCTGCATTTGGCGCGGCGGACCAGCAAGCTGGAATGTGCCAGTGGGGCGGCTGTGGTCCGCCGAGCCGAAGTCGTCGGGCCGCAACCGATGATCTGCGCTTCGCAGGTTTGCAATGTCTTGTGACCCAGCGGATAGGCTCTGCCCGTGGAATCGGGTACTGGGCACAGCGTCCATGGTGGTGGAGCCGGCGAACCGTTGGTGCTGATTCACGGCTTCTCAGGCACGCGGCTGCTGTGGGAACCGGTGCTGGAGGCACTTGAGCGCTCCCACGATGTGCTTGCCGTGAATCTCGCCGGCCACGTCGGCGGGCCCGAGTTGGCCGACACGCCCGTGTCGGTGAATGCGCTGGTCGACGCGGTCGAGCGTGACCTCGACGGCGCTGGGTTCGACACCGCGCATGTGGTTGGTAGTTCGCTCGGCGGCTGGATCGCGTTCGAGCTGGCCACACGCGGTCGAGCGCGTTCGGTCGTGGCGCTGGCGCCCGCCGGTGGCTGGGAGCAGGGATCGCGGGCCGAGCGGCGCCTCCGGACGCTGTTCAATCGCGAGCACATGCTCTCAACGGCGCTGTTGCCGCGGATCGACTCACTGATGCGACGTCCCCGGCTGCGCCGCGCGCTGCTGTGGCAGGTTGCCGCCCACGGGGAGCGGATCCACCCGGCTGCGGCAGCCCAGATGGTCCGCGACTCGGTCGCCTGCCCGGTGTACTTCGAGCTGATGGACGCGATCCTTCGCGACGGGCCGCCGCGCGCGTTTGACGGGCTCACCTGCCCGGTGCTGCTGGCATGGGGCACCCGCGACCGGATCATCCCCTCACCGCGCTACTCCGAGCGCCTGCGAAACCTGCTCCCGAATGCCGAGTGGATCGAGCTGCCCGGACTCGGCCACCTCCCGATGTCCGACGACCCAGAGCTCGTGGCGCGGACGATCGCCGAGTTCGTGGGACGCGTGCGCGAACCGGCTGCCGTCGGCAGCTAGCAACTAGCGCCTCTACTTCCATCATCCCGCTCATGTCGGGCGTGCCATCGCCGCCTCCGCCGGACTCCTTCTCCGGGACGTCGGCGACGATCGCCTCAAGTGGTGAGGATGTTCTTGACCGAGCCGTCGAGCCCGGCGTTGTGCGCGATCTGGCGAAGCGGCTCTTCGAGCGCTCGCGGCGCGATCTTCGCGCCGGTGTTCTCCTCCTGCTTCTCGAACCGGTCGGGACGGTCGGCGTTCGCAGCCTGCAGCAGCGCGATGCCGCCACCGGAAACGCTGCCCTGCTCGAGCGCCGCGCCGGGGCCCGCGACGCGGTGCTGCTTCTCCTTCATCTCGGTCTCGGTCGCCGCGCCGACGTTCACGACCGGGACATCGCCGAGAGGCTTCGCGAAGCGCTCTTGGGGCTTCTCGCGGTCGAAGTCCGAGTCGGTGGTCGCCGGGCCATCCGGACGGCCGGCTCAGCGGCGCTCACGGGCCCGCCGCAGCTGTCGGCGTTTGTTGGTCGGTTTCGGATGTTCCTTGACGAGTCCGCCTCGATCGTCTCCCAACCACAAAGGCTGAGAGGGCCGGCGGGGTGGCGCAGAGTTACGACAACGACCGCTTGGCTTGGTCTACCCTAGAATCGCCGGCGTGACTGAACCTGAGAGGGGCAACCGGATGCATGGGAGCGTTGGCACGGGCTCGCGGACGATCGCTGACCTGATCGTGTTGGCGGCGGCACGGCACGGCGGCAAGCCGGCGCTCAAGCACAAGGTTGGTGGCGAGTGGGTCGAGGTCTCCTACGAGCAGCTCGAGGGGACGGTGAGGGAGCTGACGCTTGGGCTCGTCGATCTGGGCATCGAGCCGGGAGACCGGGTGTCGATCCTGTCGCACACGCGGCCGGAGTGGACCTACGCGTGTTTTGCGACGTTTGCCGCCGGCGCGATTGTCGTGTCGGTCTACCAGACGAACTCGGCGGAGGAGTGCCACTACGTGCTGCATCACTCCGGGGCGCGGGCGGTGTTCGTCGAGGACGCCGAGCAGCTGGCGAAGGTCCGCGCCGTTTCGGCTGACCTGCCGGCGCTGGAGTTCGTGATCATGATCGAGCCGGCGGACGCCGACGGCGGCACGATCTCGCTCGATGCGCTGCGCGAGCGGGGGCGAGGGCGGCCACAGGCCGAGCTTGAGGAGCGCGTTGGCGGCGTCACGCCGGACGCCGGGTGCTTGTTTCTGTACACGTCGGGGACGACCGGGCCGCCGAAGGCGTGCGAGCTCACGCACGGCAACTATCGTGCGATCACGTCTGCACTGGAGACACAGGACCTGGTGCGCGAGGACGACTGCGTGTACCTGTTTTTGCCGCTGGCGCACGCGCTCGCGCTGATCGTCCAGTTCCTGGTGCTCGATGCCGGCGCCACGCTCGCCTACTGGGAGAAGGACCCGCAGAAGATCGTGGCCAACCTGATGGAGCTCAAGCCGACGTTCTTCCCGTCGGTGCCGCGGATCTTCGAGAAGATCCATACGCTGGCCACGAGCGCCGGCGACACTCGAGAGCTCGAGCAGGCAACGCGTGTGGGAATCGCGGTGCGCCAGGCGCGGCGTCGCGGCGAGGAGGTCCCCGCGGAGCTGCGGGCGGCGTTCGAGCGCGCCGAGCAGGGCCTCTATGCCAACGTGCGCGACCTGTTCGGCGGGCGCTTGCGCCAGGCGGTGACCGGGGCGGCGCCGATCGCTCCCGGCATCCTGGAGTTCTTCTACGCCTGCGGTGTGCCGGTGATGGAGGGCTACGGACTGACCGAGACCGCCAGCGTCGCGAGCGTCAACACCCCCGACGCGTTCCGGTTGGGGTCCGTCGGCAGGCCGCTGCCTGGGGTCCAGGTGCGGATCGCCGACGACGACGAAATCCTGATCAAAGGCCCGAACATCTTCAGGGGCTACTACCACGACGCGAACGCGACACGCGAGGCGCTGGTGGACGGTTGGCTGCACACCGGCGACCTCGGCCGACTCGACCAAGACGGTTTTCTGTTCATCACTGGCCGCCAGAAGGACATCATCATCACCGCCGGGGGCAAGAACATCACGCCCGCGAACCTCGAGCACGCGCTGCGGCACAACCGCTGGATCTCGCAGGCCGTCGTGATCGGCGACGGCCGCCCCTACCTCGTCGCGCTGATCACGCTCGACCCCGAAGAGGCGCCAGCGTTCGCGCGCGAGCACAACCTGAAGCTCGACGAGCTCCATCGGTCCGAGCTGATGCGCGCCGAGATACAGACAGCGATCGACGAGGCCAACTCGCATTACGCGCCCGTGGAGCAGATCAAGCGCTTCGAGATTCTGCGCGAGGACTTCTCCCAGCCAACCGGCGAGCTCACCCCAACGCTCAAGGTCAAGCGCAGCATCGTCCAGCAGAAATACGCCGAGACGATCGACGCGATCTACCGCAGCCCGAGCGTCCGCATCGCCGCCGAGCCGCCTCGCTAGCCCGCTTGGCAGCCGAGTCCTTCACGGGAAAGTCGCCCTCTGGGCTGTGAGCGCGGCGTCTGCGCCGCGACCACTCAGTCCACACAAGCCCACCGAGCGAGGACCTCGCCACTCGCTCGAGGTATCACGGTCGATCTGGCCTAACCAACACTCGCCGCTTGACGCAACGGACCGTCATCGCCGGCCGGCGAGCAGGCACGGCAGTGTCCATGCTGGCCACGAGGCTTCCCCTCCCGCATGTCAAACCGAGAGTCAGGCTCAGCTGTGTCGCTCCGGACGAGGCGCGAAAGCGTCGACGCGCGGACTGGGCGCTTGTGCTTCGTCGGGGGCGACCGGAAGTGTCCGCCGCCTCGCCGGCGCGGCACGCCGTTGCTTCTGCTCCGCCGGGCCAAGGCGGAAGCCCGCCGATCTCCGGGCCGGCTACCTGCTGCCGCGGTGCGGCAGCGTGGCGCTCGCGGAGGATCTAACCGCGGAGACGTTCATGGCCGCACATGCTGCGCTGGTGCGCCTATCTGTCACGCAGCGGTCGGCGCTGACGCTGCGCTACCTGGACGGGTTATCGGTGCCCGAGGTGGCCGAGCACATCGGGCGCAGCGTCCACGCAACCGAGACGCTTTTGGTGCGGGCTCGCGCCGCGCTGCGACGTGTCTACCTGAAGGAGGCAGGCCACGATGATTGATCCGCTCGAGCAGCTTTGGATGCCGATCGTGCCGGTCGTGCCCCGCCCCGAGTTCGCGGCCGCGCTGCTGCGACGGATCGAGGGGATCGCGGCGCCGGTCGCCCGAGAGACAGCATCGGTCCGCTACTTCGTCAAGGACCTCGACGCCGCGGTCGCGTCGCAGACCAAGACCGCGCGAAGCGCTTCTACGTCGACACGCTCGGCTTCGAGCTGGGCGCCGACCAGCCCGGCCCGGGCGGCATCGGCCAACCAATCCGCCCGTCTCGCTCGATCACATGCACGACACGGGAGCAGATGTTCGGTCCTCGTCCATCTGGGGGAGTGAGAGTCGGGGGAGGGTCGTCAAGCGCTACCGCGTCTACGAGCGTTGCTCGAGGCCGACGCCGCACCGGCCCATCCGGCTAACGCCGACGCCTCGCCGAGGGTCTCAGGCAGGCTGGTAGGTGAGCATCAGTACGCCGGTGGTCGTCGGGGTGCAGTCGATCAACCGCATCGGGGGGGCCGGGGGGTCTGTCGGAAGAGGCGCTTGCCCGTGCCGAGCACCAGCGGACGAGATCGCGGCGCTTGCACGGGTCTCGAAGCAGACCGTGTACAAGCACTTCGCCGACAAAGAGAGCCTGTTCACCCAGATCGTGACCACCACTGTCAACGAGATCAGCGATCCCATCTCCGAGGAAATCCTCCACCTGGCCGACAGCGGCGATCTCGAGGCCGACCTGCGCGACCTCGCGCGGCGTCTGCTTGCGCGCGTGATGCAGCTGCGATTGCTGGAGCTGAGGCGGCTGGTGATCGCCGAGGCCGGTCGCTTCCCAGAACTCGGACGCACGTTCTATGAACGAGGACCGGGGCGAACGATCGCCGCGCTGGCGACCGTGTTCGAGCAACTCGCCGCACGCGGCCTGCTACGGCTGGAGGATCCCGGCCTGGCGGCTACTCACTTCAACTGGTTGATCATGTCGGCGTCAATCAACCAGGCGATGCTGCTGGGGAGCGACGGGATTCCGGCTCGGCGCGAGCTGGGCCGCTATGCGGACGTCGGCGTCCGCGCGTTTCTCGCCTCGTATGGCACCCCCTAACCCGGCTCGCCCAGAAACGGCCAGGTGGCCGATGTTCGCAGGCCAGCCGGCCGCAACGTTTTCCCGAGCGAGGAACAGCCCGTGCTCGTCGGATCGAGCTAACGCCGACCGCCCCTTAGGAATAGCGATGAAGGCGGGCTTCCCCGGCGAGGAGATCGCGATCGCCGCCAAGCCAGCAAGCGCCGACCTGCGCGCCCGGCCGCTCGCCAAGGCAACGCGGCTGCGCAAGTCGTACGAACAACTCACCACAGTGCTCGACCAGCGCGCGGCGAACTTCGCGGGTCCAGAGGCGGCACTGGTCGACGAGATTGTGGCGCAGCAGCGTCTGGATCAGGTTCCCGGACTCGGTCCCCCGAGACGCTCAGACGCTCGGGCCGGGATGCCCTTCATCATCGTGCGCCCCTCTTCGGCGAGCGCGACCGCCGTTCGCCCGGGCGGCCGGGGTGCCTTGCCCTCGAGCTCCGGCCACGCCCACGACGGGCGGTGACTTTGACGGTCAGTGCAGCGCG
The DNA here is from genome assembly GCA_963806475.1 of uncultured Solirubrobacterales bacterium. GTDB lineage: Bacteria > Actinomycetota > Thermoleophilia > Solirubrobacterales > Solirubrobacteraceae > Palsa-465. Next base: position 105,279 of record CAWDYK010000027.1, on the reverse strand, counting down.
AACGATCCGGTCACAAGGGCTTGGCGCCGGCATCGTCGGCGGCGTGCGGCCAATGCGCGGCGAAGATGTCGTACGTCTTGCGTCCGAGAACGAGGTCGAACGGCGTGCTCATCGCCTCGCCAGCGTGCGGTTCTCGTCGCGGAGCGCGCGCACCTCGGAACCTCGACTTCGTCTCGCACGTATCGCAGTACGTGACGAAGCCCGACGGCGACTACATCGACTACTACATCCAGGTCAAGCGCAGCGAGTGGCAGGCGGCGCCCGAGCAGATCACGCAGTGGGAGCTCGATCGCTACCTGCAGCTGTTCTGAGCCTGCGAGCCGCGAACGCTGACCGTCGGCATGGCGGCTCCCTCTCTCGGTTGTGTGCGTAGAACGTATCGCCTCTTCTTACCCAGGGCCGAACCGCCGTCCATCAGTCAACCGAGCACCGGCCGCCACAAGTGTGCCGACCGTCTGCGGCTCCCCCGCATCGAGATGGCTGGCGAGCGCGATGAACGACTTCGCCGTGGTCAGCGCATCGCCGAGGGCATGATGCGGTGGCTCCGCCGGAAGCCCGAGCAACTCGGCGACGCGCGCGAGCGAGAGCCACGACGGCGCCTCGCCATCGCGCCCCTGCAACCAGACGCGGCCGAGCACCTCTGTGTCGGCCGCGCCGGGCAGCCGCAGGCGCCGCCGCGAGAACAGGCGGGCAGGCCGGCCAGCATCGGGGCGTGGCCGAACGTGTCGCCTGGACCCAGCAGATCGAGCAGCTTGCCCTCGTGCCAGATGTCAACCGCGCCGCTGTGGATCACGCGAAGGAACGTCACCGGGCCGCCGTCCTCGCTCAGGATCACCGCGCCTGGCGGGTGGAACTCGATCTGTGTCTGCGCCGCAACATCCCCGAGCTCCTCCGGCGCAAGGGTGTCGATTGGGGGGCGCAGAGCGAGGAAGCGAGCGATCTCGCTCAGTCCAGCATCGAGCACGATCGTCCGAAGCTACACCAGCAGCCCGAGGCGCTGGGCCCGCTGCACGGCCTCGGTGCGGTTGCGGACACCGAGCTTGCGGTACACCGCGCTGGTGTGCTCCTTGACCGTGTGCTTGGAAAGGTGTAACGCCTTCGCGATCTCCGGATTCGACAAGCCCGATGCCATCAGCCCCAGGACCGCGCGCTCGCGGTCGGAGAGCCCGAGCGCCCCCGGGTTGTCGTGATCGCCCTGTCGGGAAACACGGTCTGGCCGAGCCCCACCGAACGCACGGCGCTCGCGATCCGTCGCGCTGGCCAGTCCTTGTAGGCGAACCCCGAGGCACCAGCGGCCCGCGCCGCCTGCGGGCTGATCTCTCCCGCCCCGGAGAACAGCAGCACGCGCGTCAGCGGCTGCGCCGCTCGCAACTGCTCGCAGATCTCGGCTCCGGACTCCTCGCCGATGAACAGGTCCACCAGCGCGACATGCGGCCGGTACCTGGAAGCGACTGCGATCGCCTCGTGCCCGGAATGCGCGCTCACACACCGCTCGACCCATGGCTGCTGCGTCAACATCAGACGAAAGCCCCAGTGCACGACGTCGTGGTCGTCGACGACAAGGACGCGCAGGCGGTCTGGACTCCGTGTCGCCTCAGCCATCCTGCACCGCCTTCGCCGTGGTCGACCGATCAGCCATCGTGCGGCACCACCAGTCGCACCTGCCAAGTCCCCGGGTCACGCTCGCCGAACTCGACCACCCCGCCGGAGTGTAGTGCCTCGAGTGCGGCCAGCCGAAGGCCCATGCCGGCGTGACGCTTGTGTCCCCGCACCCCGTCGTTGATGACCTCGAGCACGAATGCGCCGTCATCGCGGCCGACGCGAACGCTGACCCGGCTGGGGCTTGCGTGCTTGTGCGCGTTCCGGACCGCCTCGGCGAGCACCGACTGCGCGAGCGGCTCGAGGCTCGCAGGCACATCGCCGGGATCGCCCTGCTCGAGCGTCACCCCCAGATCCGGATGCACGTGAGCAGAGCCGCTCGACCTCGCTGAGGAACGTAGTCTCGGTGTTGCGCGGGGCGCGGCCGAGCGGGCGTTGCAGCGCGCTGCGAAGATCGACGAGCGCCACTCTGCGTCTCGCTCGCGCACCGCCCGGCGCGCCGCGCTCGGGCAGATCCCCATCGCCGTCGAGCGCCATCGATACGCCGAACAGCCGCTGGATCACCCCCTCGTGGATCTCCCGTGCGAGGTCGATCCGCTGCTCGAGCTGGATTCGCCTTCTCAGCCGACGTGGCGACGAACCGGGCGACTGACGCCAGCGCCGCCGCCTTTCCGAGCGTCCACAGCAGATGCCGTTCGGGTTCCTCGACCGGCGGAGCGCTCATCAGCCTGTCGGCGAGGATCACGCCGATCGCGCGGTGAGAGGCGGCCATCGGCGCGCATACCAGCCGCACGGGCTCGGGGAACAGCGCCATGTACTCGTTAGGAATCTGACCCGCCAGGTCTCCGCTCACCTCGACGACCGCGTCCTCGCGCAAGGCCTCAGCGGCAAACGGCGCGGACTCCACCGTCACGTGCGCGTCGGCGAACTGCTCAAGGTCGAGGCCATGCGCCCCTGCGGCCCGAACCCGGCGGCGAGCCGCGTCGTAGCGGAAGATCACCGCGCGGCGCATCCGCGCCAGCCGGCACACCGCCTCGCACAACCGGTCGTAGAAGTCATCGCCGCTGGCGGCCCGTTCGGACTGCGAGAGCACCTCGACGAACAGCTCGAGCGCCTCGATGCTGACACCGCGGACGGCGCGTTGGCCCTCCGCGCTCATCGTCCGGTGACTACTGCGCGCGGACGGTCATCAGCCCGAGCCGCAGCGCCTGGTCGGGCGTCACGAACACCCGCCAGGACTGATCGCAGCGTCGGCACAGGCATTGCGCAGACGGATCGTACCCGTCCGGGTCGAGCTCCCACTCGACCTCGTCACCATGCAGGCAGATCGGGCAGGCGAGCGACGCGGCCACGAGCTCATCGGGGTCGTCCGCGCGAAAGCGCGCCGTATCTGCCAGCAGGCTCATGAATCTGAGCTTGCCCACCCGAGCCGACCGCGGCAACGCCCGCAGGGCCGCAACCCCCCACCCGGGGGGCCGCGCCCGCCGCGTTCAATCCCGCACTAGTCCTCGAACCCGGTCGCCAGCGCGTCGATCAGCGCCGCCAGCCGGACCAGCAGATCCGGCGCTAGCTCGCGCTCCTCATGCGGAAGCTCCTCGAAGAACGCGAGCTGCCGGCCACGAAGCCATTCGTGCTGGCTTTCCAGCAGCTCCCGCCCGAGGTCCGTCAGCGTGACCGTCACCGCACGGCGGTCGTCGCGATCTCGGCGGCGGCCGACGATCCCGCGGCGCTCGAGCGCGTCGAGGATCCTGGTCGCGGTCGACGGGGCGATCCCCGCTTGCGCCGCGAGCTCGCGCACCCGCGCACCGTCACGTTCGGAAAGGCCCTGGAGCAGCCCGTATTGCGAGAGCGTCAAAACCGGTTCGTCCGTTTGCGCGGGAGCCCCCCGGGCGCGCCGCACCGCTTGTGCGAACGCATCGAATGCGACTAAGAACTCCTCTGCCCTGTCACTTTGGAGAACTTCAACCACACACGCAGATTAGCATGCTAACATTTGGCATGCCACTCAGTTTTTCGATTCCCTCCCGGTCGAAGGGAGCGAGCAATGTTCCGGAACATCCTCGTCGCGCTCGACGGCTCACGACACTCACAGCAGGCCCTCTCGGAAGCGATCGACATCGCCGAGTGCGCCAACGGGCGACTCACGATCCTCACCGCGATCCCCCGGCCGCCGGCGTGGACGAGCACGCCCACGACCGCGGGGGCGTGCGTGCCGCTCGCGGTCGAGCTCGAAACCGAGTCGGGCCAGGCGCTCGCCGAAGCAGTCGACCGCGTCCCCGGCGCGGTACCAGTGACGAAGATTCTCACCCACGAGCCGATCCGCCCTGCCCTGATGAAGCGGATCGCAAGCGGGCACCACGACCTGCTGGTGATGGGCTCGCGCGGTCGCGGCGCGCTGAGCTCGTCGCTGCTCGGCAGCGTCAGCCACTACGCGCTTCACCACTCGCCGATCCCGGTCCTGATCGTTCACGCTGAGGAGGACGACGAACTCGGCCGAGCCCATCTCGACGACCCGATAGCCGAGGTCAGACCAACCGCCACTTCCTCATACTGACGCACCCAAAAACAGTAGACTCATATACCCTAGGTATGGTTTGATTTACTAAAAAGGGGTAGAGGTCTCCACGATGCGTTGCGCGCCTCAAGCCGTTGGCGCGCCTCAAGCTGTTGGCGATCGCGATGCGCGTCGGCTGGTCAGCGCGGCCACCGCCTTGACGCCAAGCGCCTGGGCCGGCACCCCAGTGCGGTCGGGTCGACTGCCACCGGTGCGCTGTCGTCGAAGGGGGCGCAAGCCACCACCACGGCGGTCGACTCCGCGGCCTGACGACCGGGGAGAAAGATCCTCACTTCACTGCACGTCGTTTCCTCATTCCGGCGCTCGTGCCGGAGCGATACTCACTGTGGACGTGGGCATGAGAAGGTGGACCCGGCTAGGTGGCGACCAGTCCTCGGCGATGGCGCTTGATCCTCGGCTGAGACACGTCAATGCCTCGCTGGCAGCCGCGGCTGCCTGACGATCGCGGCACTTGCTCCACGACCGGGCTCGCGAAGTGGGGGCAAAACAAGGGCGCGGACCAGGGGATGGTCAAAGGACTGGCCATCCCGCGTCCGCGGCTCGACCGAGGAGATCGCCCCGACCGATCAACGCAACCCGGTCGTAACCTCCGCCAGGAGGATGCGGGTCAGTGCGCCACCGCCTCGCGATGCGAGGACGCCTCGGATCGCGCGTCGAACTCGTGCATGCAGTGCTCCGAGCAGAAATAATAGGTGTGGTCGGCGACCTGCCGCGTGACCGCGCGGCCACGGTCGACCTTCATCCCGCAATTCGGGTCGGTGGCGCCGCGCCTGAACGTGATCGAGAACAGGACAACGAAGATCCCGAAGCCGAGCGCGTTCAGGAACAGCTTGTAGTTGACCTGCACTTGGCCGAAGATGTCCGCGTGGCCAGGCCTCGGGCCGGACGGCACCGCGCCCAGGAGGCTGAACAGGCCGGCCACCAGCAGCGCCGCGATAACCATCGTCACGAACATCAGCGCAGTGATCCGCAGTGTGTACGAGAGCCCGTAGTACTTACGGTAGTACTTACGGTAGATCAAGATGATCGGCAGCACGATCAGGTCGGCGAACAGGAACGCGAGCACGCCGGCAAAGCTGATCCCCCCCGACCACAGCACGGCCGCGAGCGGCACGTTGCCAACCGGGCAGACGAAGCTCAACACGGCGATCACCGGGCCGACGATCACGTTCTCGATCGTCGGGATCGGCTGCGAAGCGTCCTTCAGGAACAGGCTCTCGAAAAAGCCGTTGCCGAACTGCGCGATGAACCCGGCGAGCAGGCCCACGCGCGGCTACAGCGCGACCAAGGACCAGCTGATCGCGCGACTGCGTCGGATCGAGGGACAGATCCGGGGGATCGAGGGCATGGGTCGAGGACGACCGCTACTGCATCGATGTCCTAACCCAGATCAGCGCCGCGCAGGCGGCGCTCGACAAGGTCGCGCTCGGCCTGCTCGACGATCATGCCCACCATTGCGTCCTCGGTACGGCGTCCGCCGATGAGCGCGACGAGAAGACCGCCGAGCTGATGGCCGCCGTCGGCCGGCTGATGCGCCGCGGCTGAATCGGCGCCCGCGTCAGGTTTCCGGAGGGAACGTGTACGACGTGTGCGGCGGAACGCGCGGCCCGACCTCGAGCACGATCTCCGAGTGCGCGCGCAGCGGTACCGCGCCCGGCGAGCCGTGCCACCGCCTGCCCCCGACGAACACCGCGACCTGCGTACCGCCGGGTGCCGTGAACGACCCGAGCCGCCGCCGTGAGAGCGGCTGTCCCCAGGCGCGGAAGAGGTCCCGCATATGAAGCCGCATCCCCGGGCGGACGAGCACGACCCCGGTCGGCTCGAGCGTGACCACTTCGCCGTAGCAGCGAGCCCGAGCGATGCGTCCGCCGGACAGCGACAGCGGCGGACGGACGCCGATGCCCCTCGCGAAGACCACCACCCGGTCGGCTGCGAACAGCTCGACATGGACCCCGTGCCGTCGACCCAACTCGGTGCGACACGCCCCTGTGACCGGTCCGCGCACCGGCGGCTGGAAACGCGAGCCCCTCCCGATCGGGCGTGACTCGCGCAGCAGCGCGGCCGGGATCCCGGCGGTAACCGGGTGCGGGCGCGTCGACCCGCCGCCGCAGGCTGCGGGCGTGAGGAACACGATCAGCACGAAGACGATCCTCGCCGCCTTGGCCGTCATCGCGCTGGCGTCCAGCGCGGCGAGGTACAGCGGATCGACGTCCTGGACGCCAGCGACGGCACGCGTCGATGATGAACCACTCGAGCGTCAGCCCGACGCCCTCAGGTCGCCGCGATTGCGTGGCCGACGGTCAGCGCCGCGCGGATCCCCGGCTCGAGCTGCTGGGTGAAGCGAGCGTCGGGCCGCGCGCCGAGCGCGTCGAGCGCCTTGCTGAAGAAGCACCGAGCTGCCGCCGCGAGCACGACATCGACCACATCGGCGTCGGAGAGCCCGAGCGAGCGCAGCCGGTCGATGTCCTCTTGCGTCACCGACGTCGCGTCCGCCGCGACCCTCTCGGCCAGGTCCATCACCGCGACGTCGGCCTCGTCGAGGCCCGCCGTTCGGTGGTCGCTGACTACCGCCTGGAGCGAATCGGCGTCCATGAACTCATTCAGCAGCACCGAGCCGTGGGCGAGCGCGCAGTAGCTCGAGTGCAGCTGGGCGGCCGCCGCGAGCGTCGCAAGTTCGTAACGGCGCAGGTCCATTCCCCCCTTGATCGTCCGGTTCAGCTGCCGCCACGCCTCGTACGCCTCCGGCCTGCTGGAGAACGCCTTCGTGAAGTTCGGCAGGTAGCCGAAGCGCTGCTCGTCGTCGCGGTAGAGATCGGCCACGGCCCCCGTCGCCTCGTCCTTCGGAATCGTCTCGATGAACGCCATCGCTGCCTCCTCTGGTCCGGTCGCCCCGAAACCGTAGCCGCTACGGCCCGACAAGCTCTGTGAACAATGCCTCCAGCGTCGCGGCGGGATTCTCGGAGAGGCCCGTGTGCACCTCCGAGGGCTGGACGATCGTGCTCGACGGCGCGACGAGCCAGCCGAAGCGCTCCCACGGCGGCATCGCCGCGATCGGCCCGCCGCCGGGATCCCCCTCCGCGACCCATACCAGCGCGTCGAGATGCGAGCGGACCTCGGCCGCCGGGGCCCCCGGAGCGAGCGCGTCGAGCCGCCGCTCATCGAGCGCGACGTGGATCCCCAGGAAATCGCGCTGACGACAGAACAGGACGACTCCTGCGTTGAAGCGCTCCCCGCGTTCGACCTGCGCGATCAGCGGGAATGGCCGCGACGCGTGCTCGGCCGCGTCCAGCCCGCCGTGGTGCAGGTACAGCGCCGCGCCGTGGTCGATCAGCCACAGGCGGCCGTGCCAAAGCAGCATGTTCGGGTTGCGCGGCGTGCGGTCGACGTTCGTGGTGAGCGCGTCAAGCCACACGATCTCCGCCGCGAGCCCCGGATCGGGCTCCCACGCTCCGCCCGGCACGTACGGCAGGGCGCCGGGCAGGAAATCCACGCCGAGGTTCGAGCCGGCGCTCGCGGTGATCAGCTCCTGGATCTCCGGATCCGGCTCGGCAGCTCCGAACGCCGCATCGACCTCGATCTCGACGAGTTCGGGGACGAGCAGCCGGAGCCGCCGCGCGAGCTCGCCGACGATCACCTCAGCGATGAGCGCGCGCAATCCCTGTCCGGCGCCGCGGAACTTGGTCACGTACAGGCCGTCGTCGTCGGCCTCCATCAGGCCCGGCAGCGAGCCGCCTTCGCGCAGCGGCGTGACGTACCGCGTGTCGGTCACGGAGCGAAGCGCGGCGGTGCCGATCGACATCGGCCCGCACAGTACCGGCCCGCTGGCCGCGAACGACCGACGTCCGCTTTTCCTAACATGAGAGCACGAGATGCTCATCTCCGTGCTCGACCAGTCGCCGATCTCCGAAGGCTCCACCGGAGCCGACGCGCTCGCCAGCACCCTCGACCTGGCGCGGCTCGCCGACGATCTCGGCTACCACCGCTACTGGGTGGCCGAGCACCACGGCGGACCGATGCTCGCCAGCGCGAGCCCGGAGGCGCTGATCGGCCCAATCGCGTCCGCGACCGAGCGGATCCGCGTCGGCAGCGGCGGCGTGATGCTCCCCCACTACAGCCCGTTCAAGGTTGCCGAGACCTTCTCGGTCCTGGCCGGGCTCTACCCGGGACGAATCGACCTCGCGATCGGGCGCGCCTCCGGCACCGACCCGCTTACCACGTACGCACTCCAGCGCGACAGGCGGTACGCAGCCCCCGACGACTTCCCCCAGCAGCTCGCCGAGCTGCTCTCGTACTTAGAGGACAGCCTGCCCGACGACCATCCGTTCAAACGGCTCGCGTCGACACTCCCCGGCCGGCCGGAGCTGCCCGCGGTGTGGTTACTCGGCTCCTCGCTGCAGAGTGCGATCTGGGCCGCCCAGCTCGGAGTCCCGTACGCGTTCGCCGACTTCATCAACCCCGATGGCAGCGAGATCGCGGCTGTCTACCGCCAGCGGTTCAACCCCGACGGGCGACTCAACGCGCCCAGAACGGCCGTCGCCGCCTGGGTCCTGTGCGCCGACACGGATGAGGAGGCGCAGCACCTCGCGGTGAGCAGCCGGATGACGTTCAGGCTGCTTCGCCGCGGCCGGCTGATCCCAGTTCCGCCGCCCGAGAAGGCGGTCGCGTTCCTGAAGGCCGAGGGCAGGCGCAGCGGCGACAATCCTCCCGGCCGCCGCGGGATCGTCGGCTCTACGGCGACCGTCCGCGCCGGAATCGAGCAGCTGATCGCCGACTACGGGGCGGATGAGCTGATCGTGGTCACGATCACCTACGACCACGCGGCGCGCCGACGCTCGTATGAGCTCATCGCCGAGACGATGGATCTCGAGCCGCGCCGGCTCGCGGCGCCGTCAGCGCGCGGCGAGCTGCAAACCGGTGCCGTATCTTCGTAGCATGCTGCCCCGCCTCCTGATCACCTGGCTGACGAACTGCATCGGGCTCCTGATCGCCGCCGCGGTCATCGGCCCGATCTCCTACGGCGGCAAGTTCGGCACGCTCCTGCTGGCGGGTCTCGTGCTCGGGATCATCAACTTCCTCGTCCGACCGCTCGTGATTCTCCTGACGCTGCCGGCGGTGATCCTGTCGCTCGGTATCGCGCTGCTGTTCATCAACGCGCTGATGCTGTGGTTGACGAGCAAGATCGTCAGCGGCTTCCACATCGGCGGCTTCTGGTCAACGGTCGGGGGCGCCCTGATCCTCTGGATCGTGAACATGGCGCTAAGGCCATGGACATCGCAGCCGTGGCGTCGCCACGGTCATTCCGACGACCACGATGCACACGGCGACGGGCAGCGCTGGCAGGTCTGGGTCGGGCGCTGGCCCGGGCGCTGAGACCTCACGATCCGCCGCATCGGCGCGTTCCAGTGGCAATGAGCACCTTGATCTACACCACGATCGACAGCCCGATCGGCGAGCTGCTGCTGGTCGGTGACGGACTGTCTCTCCATCGCCTCTCGATGCAGGGCGGGCGCCGCCCCGTGCACATCGACGCCCGCTGGGAGCGCCACGACGCGTTCGACGACGTCCGCCGTCAGCTCGAGGAGTATTTCGCCGGCTCGCGCCGCGCATTCGACGTTCCCCTGTTATTGCGTGGCAGCGAGTTCGAGCTCCGCGTCTGGAGCGCCTTGCGGCAGATCGAGTACGGACAGACAGTCCGCTACGGCCAGATCGCCGCCCGGGTGGGGGCACCCAGCGCCGCCCGCGCAGTCGGCCTCGCCAACGGCAACAACCCGATCGCCGTGATCGTTCCCTGCCACCGCGTGATCGGCGCCGACGGCTCGCTGACCGGGTACGGCGGTGGGCTCAAGCGCAAGCGCCTGCTGCTCGATCTCGAGGCTGGCGTGCTGCCCTTGCCGGCGGCGGGTAGTTATGGCGCCAGCCGGCCTGATCGAACCGAGTGAAGATGAGGCTGAAATCGTGGCATTCACCCCCAGTACTACCTGTTTGGCGCGCCCGGAAGCGCCGCCTGCGCGACGGCGGCTCGCGAGCAGGGCATCACGCCCGAACCGGGCGTGCACTGCCTGTTGTCCGGCCCCGATGACAACAAACGGGATCTGCTGTCCAGCCTGCCAGCGGGCATGACCGCCTCCCAAGGGCGGGAGTTGGCGGTGCCACCGGGGACGGTCGTGCTGCAGGCGGCCGATCCGAGCGCCGAGCACCAGACGAGCTCCACCGACCCACAGGCCCAGTTCTACGTGCTCAAGGACCACACGTCCCTGGTCGCAAGCGACATCGCCAAGCCGCGACAGAGCAAGGACAACGGCGGCAATCCGGACGTCACGTTCTCGTTCACGCCAAGAGGCCGCAAAGCGTTCCAAAGGGTGACCCAGACGATCGCCCGCCGCGGCAATCTCGTCAGCGGTCCCGGCCAGATCCTCAACCAGCACTTCGCGGTCGCGCTCGACGACAAACTGATCACCGTCCCCCAGATCGACTTCAACACCTACCCCGATGGCATTCGAGGCGATAACGGCGCCGACATCACCGGTCGGCTCACGACCCAGTCCGCAAAGGACCTCGCGACCCAGCTGCGGCTCGGTGCGCTGCCGATCAACCTGCAGCTCATCCTCGCGAAATGACTATCTCGGGCAGGCCCAAGCGCTTCGCCTGGACCTCGGTCTCGCCCGATCCTGGCAGCAGACGATCAGCACCGCCGCCGTGCTCGCCGTGCTCGCCTTTCTACAGGTCCAGTAGCCGCCCCGCGCGCCGCCTCCCGGCGATACAACGTGCGATCGCCGCCGGCCCTGCACGCAGAGCCCAAACAAGTGGCTCCCCGCATAGGATGCGCGCATGGACACCGATACGCTGCTACTCGTCGACGAACCCGCGCCACACGTGCGGCGGGTGACGTTGAACCGGCCAAACCAACTGAACGCGATGACCTCGGCGCTGTGCGAGGCGCTTCACCAGCAGCTGCGCTCGATCGCCACCGATCGCTCGTGCCGCGCGGTGATCCTGACGGGCGCGGGACGCGGGTTCTGCGCGGGACTCGACCTCCAGGGCTACGGCGCCGCGCCAGAAAACGACGGCACCGACGCCGCTCGCGACCGACTTGGAAACCAGCAGCACATGTCGACGCTGATCCTCGAGCTGCGTGCGTTGCCGCAGCCGGTAATCGCCGCCGTCAACGGACCGGCAGCGGGCTTCGGCCTGGCGCTGGCGCTCGGCTCGGACGTCCGATTCGCCGCGCGCGAGGCCGTGTTCCGGGCGGCGTTCGTCAACATCGGCGTCTCGAACTGCGACATGGGCACGAGCTGGCTGCTTCCCAGATTGATTGGGGCCTCGCGCTCGCACGAGCTCATGCTGACTGGGCGCCGGGTCGACGCCGACGAGGCGCTACGGATCGGCCTGGTGGCCGATGTCGTCGACGCCGATCGCCTCGCGGACCGGGCGCTCGAAGCCGCGCACCAGATCTCCTCGCTCGCGCCGTGGGGCGTCCGGCTGACCAAGCGCGGGATCTGGGCGGCGCTCGAGATCCCGTCCGAGCAGGCTGCGGTCGAATACGAGGACCGCCAGCAGATCATGGCGACGTTCGGGAGCGCGCCGCCCGAGGCGATCGCCGCGTTCCTCGAGAAGCGCCCGGCCGAGTTCGCGGACTAATGAGCCTGTTCGACGTCTCGGGCAAGACCGCGCTCGTGACCGGCGGCTCGCGCGGGATCGGCAAGATGATCGCGCGCGGGCTGCTCGAGGCCGGCGTCCGCGTGGCGATCGAGAGCAAGATGATGGCGTTCATGCTCGACAGCCTCGAAGCGCGGGAAATGGTGGAGCAGACGGTGCCGCTGGGCAGGATCGGCCGGCCAGACGACGTCGCCGGGCTGACGGTGTTCCTGGCCTCGCGCGCCGGCTCGTATCTGACCGGCGCGGTGATCCCGCTCGACGGCGGAATCACCGGCTGCGGTTAGCGCTGCAGGGCGCCCACCGCGGCGGCGACGAACCCCTCGGCCATCGCGTTGCCGATCCCGCCCAGGGGGAGGAACCGCGGGACCGATAGGTTGGCGGCGACGTCGAGATGGACTTGTGTCGCGCGGTCGTGAGGACGTAGGCGCCAGGAGACCTCGAATTGCTCGTGATCTCCCGGTCCGTGCCGCTGACGGGTGAGCGTCACCGCTTCGGTCTCTCGCGTCGCCACCGCCATCAGCAGGTCAAAGTCACGAACTAAGGGTCCGGCCGCGACGTGCAGCGTCGCCCTCGCGCGAACGGGGTGCCCGTCGGTGGTCCGCTGCAGGACCTCCACCTCTCTGACGACCTCAGGGTGCCAGGTGGAGTAGCGATCGACTGCCCGCAGCAGCGCGAAGCAATCCTCGATCGACGCGCCGACCAGCCGCGACGCGGTGCCGCTCAGCTCCTTCATGGCAAACATGACAGCGGCTCGACGGGTCGGTTGTCAACCCTCGTGCGAACCGTGCGGCGCGGCCGGCCGTAGGTATCAGCGCGGCCGCGATAAAGCAGCCCAGCACGATCAATGACACGTGGAGCAGCCCAGCGCGATCACCTTGGCGGCACCGGGACCCAGATCATCACGCCGTCTCCCAGCGACTTGACGGGCCAGGCGTCTAACCGAGACCCAGCGGTTGTTCCGACAAGCGCCGGCCGTGCAGCGGCACACCCGCAGGCACGTCAACGTGACCGCCGCCGGACGCGGGGGCCCGACTCTCAGATCTCCGGCTTGCGCTCGGAGTAGCGGGCAATTCGTCGTCGGCCAGCTCCTCCCAGGCTGCCCGTGAGTCGACGAAGATGTGGTACTGAGGCCTGATGCCGGGATCGCCATCGAGCGTTCCCAGCCGGACCCCGATCACGGGCCCGTCAGGCCACTCGCCCCGGCCAAGGCTCGAACAGCAAGTTCGACAGAAGACAACCGGATTACCACCACCCGCCGGTGTGTACGAGCCGAGCAGCTCCTCGCCGCGGTAACCGGCAAGTATTGGGCGGCGATGTTCGCGCGGCGCAGGCTCGCGAGCATGTCGGGGTTAGCAGGGGTTGCGCTTGTGGCGGTACCAGCGCGCGTGCCGGCGACGGTGCTCGACGTCCTGTTCGGCGCGGCCGTTGAGCGCATACCAGGCGATCGCGAGTGACTGGCAGAGCAGGTTGAACGGCACCGTGCGCTCGACGGCCTGCTTGACGCGATTGCGCGCCTCGCCGACGCCCGTGATCTGCTTGGCGTCTTCGATGCAGACCTCGATCGACCAGCGCTCGTCGTAGTCTTCGATGATCTCGGCCGCCGTGGCGTCCACGTCCATTGAGATCAGCGCGATGTCATAGCCGTCGGTGCGGGTGGGGCGGCGCGCGAGCACGATCCGCACCGGCCGCTCTCCCCAGACGTCGTAAAGGAGCGCCTGGAAGGAGTGGACGTGCATCTGTCGGCGCTTGCCCGAGCGGGTGACCTCGATCTGCTCCCAGTCGGCCGCGGCAGCGATCGCGGCGAGCTTCGGAGTCGGGGTTTCGGCCGGCGAGCGCCGCCGCGCTTGGCCTTCGCGTCCGGATCGGGCCGCCACAGACGACAGAGCACCGGCACGCCGACCGCTCGCTTCATGAACGGCAAGCGCACGACGCGCGCGAGTGATGCACAGCAGCAGCCCGAGCCTGTCCGGGCACCACCCGCACACCGAGTGCTCCCCGACCCGGCAGACGAACCCCACCACCAGCATCCGGAACGTCTGGAACGTCGGTGCACTGAACGCACGCCCGGTCGTCGTGGATTGGACGGGCTGGGTTGGCGGTGCTCGGCGGTGGAGTCGCTCGAGGGTGCTGATGTCGAGGTTGAGCGGAGCGCCCTCGTGGAGGCTCGCGATCTTCACGCCGCGCAGCCGCACGAGCAGATCAGAGGGGCTCTAGCTGCCGGCGGTGAGCAGCCAGATCAGCCTCGCCAAACTCCTGGCGCGGTCGCGGTCAGGGCGTGGGTGCTGCGGCTCGGGTCGGGCGACGTGTGGAGCGAGACGTTGCGAGCGGTCGTGTGGGTCTATCGCTCCACCGACGGCGGACGCGTCTGGCGAGTGGACAACCTCCTATGATCCAGCCTCAGCGCAGAGTGCCAGCCGGCAGCACGAACCTGAGTGGCGCCCGGGAGGGTGCATCACGCCCGCCGCTGAGCCGCGAGCCGTGCAGTCCGCGCGTTGGGGCGGAAGCAACGGGTGATTCGGGTTCACCAGCGTGGCTGATGATCCATGCGATGATCGCAGAGGAATCGGCGCCCTCAGCGAGGATCGCGGCACGCTCGATGACGTCGCCCCCGGAAACGTGTGGCCGCGCTAGCCGCGTCACCAAGGCGAGAATCGCGTCGTCCTCCACTCCTCACACCGTACTCCCGCTGCGAAATCACTCCGCGCCGATCGTTGCGGTGGCTGACATCCGCCGCGTCGGCTCGACGTGAGCATCCGCCCGCTGCGAAATCACTCCGCGCCGATCGTTGCGGTGGGCGACACAGGCGACTCCCCCGACCCGCTCCTGTGGCGCCACCCTCCGAAGGTGCATCCCCTGGACGGCACCCGCCCGCTCGGGGTCTCGCATCAACGTGATCGAGCACGCCGAGCCCGGTGGAGTGAGCTGGATGAGCGGTATGTCTAGCAGGCGCGACCGGAGTCGACGAAGCTGTCGATCCGGCACATCCGGCGATCAGCACGCCGGCCGTCAGTGCGCTGAGACTCGGCCTCCCCGGTGCAGGCACGGCCGCGACCGATCATCCCGCTCGGCCGTCGTTTACGACGCAGCAGCGGATTCATCACACCGCGAGCGTCTCACACAAGCGAGCTCATCGTCATGCAGACCAACGCAACCGCTGGATCGAACGGATCCTCTCGGTCCGCGAAACACTGCGCCTCCAAGACCGACCCGTGCTCGACCACCTGATCGGCGCCGCGACCGCCGCCCATCACGGCCAGCCCGTACCGTCACTGCAGCCATCCGGGCCCTGAGCAACCGCGGCCGGCTCGCCGTCCGCCGCGAGCGCGATCATCACAGTCGATGGCAGTCGGTGGACGATCGCGCAACACCCCGTGCTTCTGCGGGTCCGGACGCAAGCTCAAGTACTGCTGCGCACGGCAGCTCACGCCGGTCCGCACCTGGAAGCATCCAACCAGTCGCTGCCGCTGGCGGTTCTGGCAGCCGCACAGCGCGCACGAACGGTACGCCAGCGAAGTCGCCGAGCACATCTGTACCGGTGAGCGCATCTGGATCGCCCACCACGCCTCCGCGGGCACGAGCTGGCTGATCGACGAGGATCCAGTCACCCTGCTCGAGGTCCTCGATCACCTCCCCGGAGCCCACTATCACTGGGTGATCAAGCAAACCATGACCGCCCTCAACGACGCCGGACCCGCGCCCGAAGACAACACCCCGGCCCCAAGCGCCGATCAGAACCCGGACGAGACGCTCGTGCCCGGCGAGATCCGCCAATTGATGCTCGAAGTCCTCCGCCTCGCGCACGCCAGCGACGCGCTCGAAGCACACATGCCCGTCAGCCTCAGATCCGCCCAACCAGCCGACCTGACGCTCCACGACCGCACCTGGCAACGAATCGCCTCCTGACCACCACCGTCATCGACCGTCAGACCCCCTGAACACGTACAAGGCTGGCGCGAGGACCACAGCATCGCCGACAGCACCACGCTCAAGAGCTAGTGGTTCATCCTGTGAGTCCGTTGATGGGCTGGCGAGCGAAAATCGAGCGTGGCAAGGACGCAGGACCGAAGGTGTGCCTTTGGCACATCGAGGTCCGAGGACGCCGGCACGCGAAGATTTGCAGCCGCCAGACCGCGACGGACTTGCAGGATGGGCCACTAGTGCCCCGGCGCCCGCGATTCGGACGGGCCGCGCCCGGTGACCCCGGACGCGGCCCTCCCGATCAGTCTCTAGAAGCCTTCGTTCTTGATCGCGGCCTGCGCCGCGGCGATCCGCGCGACCGGGACGCGGAACGGCGAGCAGGACACGTAGTCGAGCCCGGCCTTGTGGAAGAAGTGGATCGACTGCGGGTCACCGCCGTGCTCACCGCAGACGCCGAGCTTCAGGCCCGGATGCGACTCGCGGCCGGTCCACGCCGAGAGCCGAACGAGCCAGCCCACCCCACGCTCGTCGATCGTCTCGAACGGGGAGTGGTCGATGATCTTGCGATCGAGATAGGTCGGGACGAACTTCGACTCCGCATCGTCACGCGAGAATCCGAGCGCGGTCTGCGTGAGGTCGTTGGTGCCGAACGAGAAGAAGTCGGCATGGCGGGCGATCTGGTCAGACACGAAGCACGCCCGCGGAAGCTCGATCATCGTGCCGACCGTATAGTCGACGCCCTCCTTGAGGCCTTCCTCGTTGCCGATCCGGACGACCAGCTCCCGCATCAGCTCGAGCTCGTGCTCGTAGTTGACCAGCGGGATCATGATCTCGGGATGCGGCGGCTTGGCCGCTTTCCTCGCGGCACGCATGATCGCCTGGACCTGCATCTCGTAGATCTCGGGATAGAGGATCCCCAGCCGGCACCCGCGGGTCCCGAGCATCGGGTTCGCCTCGTAGAGCTCCTCGACCCGCTTGAGCAGCAGCTCGAGCTCCTTCAGGTTGCCACCGGCGTCGTGGTCGAGGGCCGCCTCGACCTTCGCGGCGACCCGCGCGTGCTCCACCTGTCCAGAGAGGTCTGCGAGGTTCGGGAGGAACTCATGCAACGGCGGGTCGAGCAGCCGGATCGTCACGGGGAGCCCGGCCATCGCCTCGAACAGCCCCTCGAAGTCCCCCTGTTGCAGCGGCAGCAACTGTCCGAGCGCGGCCCGGCGGTCCTCGACGGTGTTCGCCATGATCATCGCCCGCATCTTCGGCTGGCGATCCTCGGCCATGAACATGTGCTCGGTGCGGCACAGTCCGATGCCCTCGGCCCCCAGCTCCCGTGCCCGAATGGCGTCCTCAGGCGTGTCGGCGTTGGCGCGAATGCCAAGCCGCCGCAGCTCGTCAGCCCACGTGAGGACGGTCTTGAAGTTCTCATCCACTCTTGCCTCGACGAGCGGCACATCCTCGACCGTCACCAGCCCGCGCGTACCGTCGATCGCAATCCGATCACCCTCATGGATCACGGTCCCGTTGACGCTGATCGTCTTCTGCTTCACATCGATCTTCAGCGCGTCGACACCGACCACCGCTGGGCGACCCATCCCGCGCGCGACCAGCGCCGCGTGCGAAGCCTTGCCTCCTTCGGAGGTGAGGATGCCCCTCGCGGCGTGAAACCCGGAGACATCCTCTGCGTCGGTGAAGGTTCGCACCAGAATCACGTCACGGCCCTCGTTGCCCGCCTCGACCGCGTCGGCGGCCGTGAACACGACCTCACCCTTCGCCGCGCCCGGAGACGCATTGACGCCGCGGGCGAGCACATCGAACTGCGCCTTCGGATCGAACGCCGGGTGTAGCAGCGCCGCAAGCCCTCCGGCGTCGATCGTGGCGAGCGCTTCGGCGCGTGCCAGCAGACCCTCCCTCACGGCGTCGACCGCGAACCGCACCGCGGCCTGCGCGGGGCGCTTCGCGTTGCGCGTCTGCAGCATGTACAGCCGACCCTCTTCGACCGTGAACTCGGTGTCCTGCATGTCCTTGTAGTGCTGCTCGAGCGTCGCCAGGATCTCCATCAGCCTCGCGTAGAGCTCCGGCATCCACTGCTTCATCTCGGAGATGTCGCGCGGGGTGCGCGCGCCCGAGACGACGTCCTCGCCCTGCGCGTTCGGCAGGAAATCGCCGCTCGGTTCGGGAGCACCGGTGACCTCGTCGCGCGAGAACGCGACGCCTGAGCCGGATGTCTCGCCCTTGTTGCCGAACACCATCTGCTGGACGTTGGCCGCGGTCCCCCAGTCGTCGGGGATCTTGTTGAATCGTCGATATGCCTTCGCCCGGTCTCCCATCCAGGAGTCGAACACGGCACGGATCGCCAGGCGCAGCTGATTGTGCGGCTCCTGTGGGAAGCCCTCGCCAGTGTGCTCCTGGTAGATCGCCTTGAAGGCGTCGGTCAGCTCCTTCAGCGCCTCTACGTTGAGCTCGGTGTCTTGCTTGACCCCCCGAGCGTCCTTGGCCGCCTGGATCGCGTCCTCATAGAGATCGCCGCTGATGCCGCGCACGACGTTGCCGAACATCTGCACGAAGCGCCGGTAGGAGTCCCAGACGAAGCGCTCGTTGTTCGTCGTTCGCGCCAGCCCGATCACGGACTGGTCGTTGAGCCCGAGGTTCAGGACCGTGTCCATCATGCCCGGCATCGAGTCCCGCGCGCCGGAGCGCACGGACACGAGCAACGGATCCTTCTCATCGCCGAGCCGCTTCCCCGACTGCGCCTCGAGGCGCGCCAGCGCCTCGTCGACCTGCTCCGCCATCCCGGCCGGCTCCTGCCGCCGAGCGCGCATGAACTCAACGCACGCCTCGGTGGTGATCGTGAACCCGGCCGGCACCAGCTCCGCTCCCAGCACGCGCGTCATCTCGGCGATACCGGCGCCCTTGCCGCCCAGCAGCTCGCGCATGTCTCGCGACCCGTCGGCGAAGTCCCACACCCATCTTGTGCCCACTGTGGTTGCCATCTGTTCGTCTCCCATGGATCCTAGTTTTATTGATTTGATGGGCTGTGTGGACTTTCTGCCACGCCCTTCTCGGCCCGCTCGTTGATGCCGTGGATCATCTTGTTTCCATCACCAGCGATCGAGCGCCTCCACCCGCATGCCGGCGTCGTTCGGCCGCATCGACACCTCCCCTACGCGAAGGTTCCGCAGCTCTGGGACGATCTGGTCCGCGCTGACCATGTAGAGCCCGATTCGTCGCGATCCGCTGTCTGGCCTCGTCGCACGTCGCGCTCCAGTTCAGGACGCCTCGACGAGGCAGCCGCTCGTCGGCAGCCATCACGAGCGCGAGGCTGCCGGCACCGATCAGCGTTCTTCCGATCGCTCGAGTGGGACGATTGGACCTCATGCCTCGTCTGGATTGTCGGATCGGCCCCGGCGGGGTGCATCCGTCCCGATCTGCGGTCTCGGTGCGGGTTTGCCGCAACGAGTGCGGGCACTTACGGCCGCCCGCTGAGCTGGACCGGGTGACGACCGACATGCGGCGCTGATTCGGGGTGGCCACCGACATGCGCCTCTGATTCCGTCCGCCGCCGCGCCTACTGTGTTCGAACGCATGTTCGGCGCCCTATCTATCGATGCCGTCTCTGCAGCGGCGACAAGACTCGACAAGCTTAACCCCGAGCAGCTCGCGGCTGCGACGCACTGCGGCGGGCCACTGCTGATCCTGGCCGGCGCCGGAACTGGCAAGACGACGACGCTGTGCGCGAGGGTTGCGTGGCTCGCAACCAAAGGCGTGGCTCCGGAGCGGATCATGTTGCTGACGTTCACTCGCCGCGCGGGAGATGCTACAGCGAACCCGCGGGCATGCGCCGGTGCCGTCGCAGTCGGGAGGAGTTGTCGGAGGCACGTTTCACTCGGTCGCCCATCGGTTCGAGCGGATCCACGCCTCGTCGCTCGGGCTCGCACCAGGTTTCGCGGTGCTCGATGCAGGCGATGCCGCCGACCTGATCGACCTGACCCGGGAGGAGCAGGGGCACGCTCAGAGCCGAGGCCGCTTCCCGCGCAAGAGCACGCTGCTCGACATCTACTCGCGCACCGTGAACTTCCAACGCACCTTGTCTGCTGTCGTGGCTGAGTCGTTTCCCCTGGTGCGAGGAGCACGTCGAGGCGATGGCGATGCTGTTCAAGGCGTACACGGCCCGCAAGCGATCGGTCGGCGTCCTCGATCTCGACGACCTGCTGCTGTACTGGCGCGCGCTCGCCCGCGACGACGTCATCGGCCCCGCGATCGAGCGCTCGATCGACCACGTCTCGATCGACCACGTCTCGATCGACGAGTATCAGGACGTCAACGGGCTCCAGGTCGACCTCATCCGCGCGCTGCGCCGGAAACGGGAAGACGTGACGTGCGCATCAGCACTGCCTGACGCCGCAGTTCCATTCCCCGCTCGCGGGCGGCCAGTACGCGCTCGCACAGTCGCGCTTCCTCACCGGCGAGGTGCGGCAGACGTGCGAGCAGGTGAGGCTCAGCGATGACAGCTCGCTGGGCCTGGAGCCAGCTCGCAGCCCCCCTCGGAACATCAGTGTCTCGATCGATTCGCTGTTCTGCTGATGCCTGACCCGGCAGGCCACGACAAACGCCGTTGCGCGAGAGCAGGCCTGGCAGTCCGTGACCGACGCACTCACGACACATTGAGCCGTGATGTCCACGGGCGAAACATATGACGCAATCATCGTTGGCGGCGGCCACAACGGCCTCGTCGCCGGGGCGCTGCTCGCTCGCGCCGGCCGCTCGGTCCTGATCCTCGAGCGGCGTGAGCGGGTTGGCGGCGCGGCGATCTCCGGCTCGCCCTTTGATGGCGTCGGCGCGCGGCTGTCGCGATACGCGTACCTCGTGAGCCTCTTCCCACCGGAGTTGCTGCGAACGCTCGACGTCGACATCGAACTGCGTCGCCGTCGAGTGTCTGCGTACGCGCCCGACGGCGACTCGGGGCTACTCGTCGATGGCGCCTCGGGGCAGGCCGTCGGAGGCCACGGGGAGGTGTCAATCGGTGGCGGCCAGGGGCTGCCCTTTGGTCGCGAGTGTGGGCTCCCCGTCCGCGGGAACCCGAGACTGTCCGATGCGTGGCGGCGCTTCAACGGGATGGTCGGCCACGTGGCGGCGCGCGTGTTCCCCACGCTGGCCAGACCGCTACTGAGTCGCCACGATTTCCGCCGGCTGGTCGGCGATGACGCAGCCTGGGACGCGCTATTCGAACAGCCGCTGTCGGTCGTGCTCGAGGAAACGTTCAGCTCCGACCTGGTACCGGGAATCGTGCTGACAGATGCCACGATCGGCACGTTCGCGCGGCAGGACGCAGCGTCCCTGCACCAGAACCGGTGCTACTTGTACCACGTGATCGGCAATGGCACCGGCAGGTGGGACGTTCCGGTCGGGGGCGGCGTCCCGCCCTGTGAGCTGTACTGCCATTCGTTGACTGACCCCAGCATCCTCTCGAATCAGCTTCGCGAAGCAGGTGCGCACACTATGACGATGTTCGCTCTCCACATGCCGGCCCGATTGTTCGGAGATTCGGCGACGCACGCTGAACGCAAGGCCGCCGCCGTTGTCGCCACGTTCCAGTCGCTTGACAGCGTCCTCGCCGAGCCGATCGAGGATTGCCTCTGGCGGGCGCCTGACGGGACGGTGTGCCTTGAGGCGCTCACGCCGCGCGAGTTGGAGGCGGAGCTCGGCATGCCCGGCGGCCACATCTTCCACCGCGACCTCGCCTGGCCGTTTGCGGAATCCGAGCACGAGGTAGGGAGCTGGGGAGTTGAGACCTCTTACCCCAACGTGTGGCTGTGCGGAGCCGGCGCTCGGCGGGGAGGCGGCGTCAGCGGGATCCCCGGACACAATGCCGCCCGAGCGGTACTGGCGACGTGGTCGAGCCCGTAGATCTGTACAGCCACACGCAGTCGCGTCCAATGGCCGCGATGCGCCGGGCGATCGCGGAGGCCGTACCCGGGCCTGTTCCGGAACTTCGCGCTGCCGCCGTCGAGCGCTTCGATCACCGAATACCCCCGGGGGCCAGGCGGCTCGATCGTCAAGGTGACGCCGGACCGCAGGCGAATGGGCACGAGCCACTCCGCGCTCGGAACGCCGGCGGGCGGCCAGGTTCGCCATGATTCCACCGGTGCTCGCCGTGCTCGCAACCGACATCGACCGCGACGACCCGCTCCGCTGCCTCGTGACCCGCGAGTGGCCGGAGCCCGAGGCTCGCGAGGGCTGGACGACGGTCTCGGTCAAGGCAGCCTCGCTGAACCATCACGACCTGTGGTCGCTGCGAGGCGTCGGACTCAGCAAGGACCGCGTGCCGATGATCCTCGGCTGCGACGCCGCCGGAGTCGACGAGGACGGTAACGAGATCGTCGTGCACTCTGTGATCAGCGATGAATCGTGGCGCGGAGACGAGACGTTCGACCCTAGGCGGTCGTTGCTCTCGGAGAAGCATCAAGGCACGTTCGCGCAGATGGTCGCGGTCCCGCGGCGCAATCTCGTCCCCAAGCCGACTGAGTTGTCTTTCGAGCAAGCCGCCTGCCTGCCGACTGCGTGGTTGACTGCTTACCGCATGCTGTTCACGCGTGCGCGCGTGGTCCCGGGCATGACAATCCTGGTGCAGGGCGCAGGCGGTGGCGTCGCGACGGCGCTGACGGTGCTGGGGAGCGCGGCAGGCGTTCGGGTGTGGGTGACCGGCCGGGCACAGGAGCGACGACAGGAGGCACTGAGACTCGGCGCCGACCAGGCGTTCGAGGCAGGCGCGCGCCTCCCCGAGCGCGTCGACGCTGTGATGGAGACCGTCGGCGAGGCCACCTGGAGCCACTCGATCCGCTCGCTGAAGCCGGGCGGAAAGCTCGTGATCTCGGGCGCCACCACCGGCGACGCGCCGCCGGCAGAGCTGACGCGGGTGTTCTTCCTGCAACTGTCGGTGATCGGATCGACGATGGGCACCCGCGATGAGCTCGAGCGACTCGCGCGGTTCTGCGTGGAGAAGGGCATCCGCCCCGAGATCGATCGCGCGCTGCCCCTGTCGGAGGCACGCTGCGGTTTCGAGGCGCTGCTGAACGGCGAGGTCGTAGGCAAGCTCGTGTTCACGGTCTAGCCAAGTCGTCGAGAGACATTCGGCGCGCGAGCGCAGGTTTGGCGATTCAGTTGCGGACGCGGTATTCGCGAACTTGACAAGTACTTCTGTCGTACCCACGAGGTACTATCACCGTACTTGGGGGATCCGCGCGTACCAGCAGACGCTCGACGAGGAGCCCGTGTTCGCGCGCATCTATCTGCTGGAATGGTCGGCCGTCAGGGACCAGCGCGACCAGGCCCTGCGGCGGTTCGCTCTCCGCTACGGCAAGACCTTCGCCCGCTGCGGCGTGCCCGCACCGCCGGAGGACGCCCTTTACGTGCTGGCCGCCGGCGTGCATCAGCTCGCATGCTCGCGGGTGCGCGAGGGGAAGAAGACGACCGATCTCGAGGATTTGCCGGTGGGCTGCGCCGTGCGGCTCGGCGGCAAGGAGGAGCTGGTGCATGCTCGTCGCCCGCACCGATTTCAACGCCCCCAAGCACAAGGGGCTCAGTTACTTCCTCCTCGACATGGAGCAGGACGCCGTCCAAGTCCGGCCGTTGCGACAGATCACGGGCGAGTCAGAGTTCAACGAGCTGTTCCTCGAGGAGGCACGCATCCTGCCTACCGCGGCCTGACTTCGATCGAGAAGTACGGGCAGCCTGGGCCGGAAGGCTCGCTGACGAAGTGGATGTGGTCAGACAGCAACCAGCAGCTGACCCAGCTCGCGGCGGACTTGCTCGGTCCCGAGGCCCTGAGCACGGACAACCGCTGGTCCTACGAGCTGTTGCGCGCCCGCGGCAACTCGATCGAGGGCGGCACGACCGAGGTGCTCAAGAACATCGTCGCCGAGCGTGTGCTCGGGCTTCCCAAAGCCCGGTAAGCGGCAGCACGACCCAACGAGGAGAAACCCAATGGACTTCGACTTGACCGAGGATCAGAAGGAAATCAAGCGCGTCGCCCATGAACTGCTGCAGACCCGCTCGCCGTTCTCGAGCGTCCGCGCCGCAGCCGAGTCCGGCAGATACGCCGGATCCGCATCGTGCTCGCCGCCGAGGTGCTCGGGCTCTGCCAGCGCGCGCTCGAGATGACGCTCGAATACGTCAAGGACCGTAAGCAGTTCGGCGTCCCCGCCGGCTCCTTCCAGGCGGTCTGGCACCGTTGCGCGCAGATGCTGCTGCACACCGAGCGCGTGCGCTCGTCCGTCTATTACGCGGCCTGGGCGGCCGACGCCGATCCCGACCGGCTCGCGGAGGCCGCGACGCTTGCGGCCGCGGCCGCCGCCGAGGGCGGACCTGAGGTCACCGCCGGCGCAATCCAGGCTCACGGCGGCATCGGCTTCACTTGGGAGGCCGACATCCACTGGCTCTACAAGCGGGCGCAGATGGACACCGCGCTGCTGGGCGGGGCGCGACGGCACGGCGCCGCGCTCGCGCGACGGTCGGCGAATCGGATCCTAGCGATCGGCGCGGGGGCGGGCTGACCGCCATCGAGGGACCGAGACAGGCGCTCAGGTCACTTCGCGCAGCCGCCCGCTCTCGACCTCGTAGACGAAGCCGCGAACGGAGTCCTTGCGCGGGATGAACGGCGAGGCTTTGATCCGGGCGATCGACTGGCGGACGTCGCCGAGATCCGGGAACGCCTCCGCCGCCCACTCGGGTTTGATCCCCGTCTCGTCCTGAATCGACTTCTTGAACTCGTCGTCGGTGAACGTGAGCATCCCGCAGTCGGTGTGGTGAATGAGGATGATCTCCTCAGTCCCCAACAGTCGCTGCGAGATCGCCAGCGAGCGGATCTCGTCGTCGGTGACGACGCCGCCGGCGTTGCGGATCACGTGCGCGTCGCCCTCACGCAGACCGAGGATCCCATACACGTTCAGCCGCGCGTCCATGCAGGCGACGACGGCGAGCTTCTTGGCCGGAGGCAGCGGCAGATCGCCCTTGTCGAACGACGCCGCGTAGGCCTCGTTGTTTGAGAGCAACTCGTCGGTGACGCTCATCGGGCTCCTTTGCGTCGGTCGGGGAGCGCGAAACCTAGCAAAATGCAAGCAATTCGGTTGACTTTACGCCCGTCCACCCGGTCCGGGGCCGCCCGGTCCGGCGCGCAGTTCGGCTCGCACGCCGGCCACTCGCCCAGTCCGGGTCAGCCCGGGCCGCGGCAGTCCGATAGCGTTCACGGCGGTAGAGGATGCGCCGTTCGTCGTTCGTGCATGCTGCGGTCCTCGCAGCGGTGGTGCAGACCGTGCTTGCCGCAGGGGGCGGGGCGGTTGCCGACGCCAAGTCTAAGCCGGCCCCGAAGCGCAAGGCACCCCGTGCCGTCCCCGGACCGACGACCGGCGCGACGGTCCTCACCGCCACCAGCTCCGGCCCCGGCTACGCCCCGACGTACACGGGCAACGGCCTGCTCGGCGTCCGGGTCCCCCCGGCGGGGCAGGGCCACGCGTCCGGCACGGTGCCCTCCCAGGCCGAGCTCGCCGGGTTCTATGCCGAGCCGGCGGGTGGCGTTCAACAGCGGGCGACGATTCCGACTTGGTCGACCCTCGCCTTCGTCGACGGCGGGATGCCGTTCTCGCTGTCCACAGGGACCACCGCGAACTGGCGGCAGTCGCTCGACCTACGCACCGGCGTGATCACTACGACGGCGCAGTGGACGGCGCCCGACGGTCACGTCACGAACCTCCAGTTCCAGGTGTTCACCGATCGCGCCCGTCCGAACGTGGGCGTCGTCCACCTGACGTTGACGCCCCAATGGTCCGGCACCGCGACGGTCATCGACACGATCGACGGCACGCCCGCGACGCTCACCACGCAGCTCACGAAGGGCTGGGCGACAGGTGCACCACGGGACTTCCTCGGCGTCCAGGCGCGGGGAACCAACCTCACCGCGGGATTGTCGAGCCAGGTCCAGGCCAGCGCGAACGTCGCCGCCACGATCTCCCAGGGCGATCAGGAGACCAACCAGACGGTCAGCCAGCGGCTCGACTTCCCGGTCGCGGCCGGCGCCGCGTACGTGATCACCAAGTACGTCGGCGTCGCGAGCTCACTGCAGACGCCAGACCCGGTCGGAGCCGCCCAATCGCAAGCGACGGCAGCGGCCACGGTCGGCACCGCCCAGCTGCTGAAGGAGAACAGCCAAGCCTGGGCATCGCTGTGGAACGGCCGGATCGACATCATCGGTAACCGCAACCTCGCAACCGCGGTCAACGCAAGCGAGTTCTACCTGTGGTCGAGCGCCGCCCCCGGAATCAACCTCGGCATCTCCCCGGCCGGCCTCTCCTCAAACGGGTATGACGGCCACATCTTGTGGCATGCCGACACGTGGATGTTCCCGTCACTGCTCGCCCAGCACCCAACGCTCGCGACCACCACCGACCAGTACCGCTTCGACCGGCTGACCGCCGCCAGGCAGCACGCGGCCGCCACCGGTTACAAGGGCGCCCGGTTCCCCTGGGAGAGCGCGCTCGACGGAACCGAGCAGACCCCGCCGCCGGTGTCGGTGAGCAACGAGGGCCTGTACGAGCAGCACATCACCGCCGACGTCGCGCTCGCCCAGTGGCAGTACTACCTCGCGACCGGCGACAAGCGCGCGCTCGCGCAGCGCGGCTGGCCGGTGATCTCACAAGCGGCGGCATTCTGGGCCTCGCGTGCGACGCTCGGCCCAGACGGCCGCTACCACATAAGCGGCGTCACCGGACCTGACGAGGAGAACCCCAACGTAAACGACGAGGTGTATACGAACGCCGCGGCCAAGACGACGATCAAGGACGCGATCGCCGCGGCACGCGTGCTCGGCCTCGCTGTGCAAGCCCAGTGGGGACCGATCGCGGCGAGGATCGTCGTCCCCACCGACCCCGTGCACAACGTCCATCCCGAGTTCGCCGGCTACGCCGGGCAGCTCGTCAAACAGGCCGATGTGAC
The DNA here is from genome assembly GCA_963806475.1 of uncultured Solirubrobacterales bacterium. Lineage (GTDB taxonomy): Bacteria > Actinomycetota > Thermoleophilia > Solirubrobacterales > Solirubrobacteraceae > Palsa-465. The sequence goes on along the minus strand of CAWDYK010000027.1, from coordinate 78,554 downwards.
GCTCCTGCAGTACCCATGGGCGTTCCCGATGCCGAAGCGCCTGGCCCAGAACGACCTTGACTTCTACGTCCCGCGCACCGACCCGACCGGACCGGCGATGAGCGACGCAGTCAACTCGATCGACGCCGCGGCGCTGAACACGTCCGGTTGCTCGAGCTTCGTCTATACGCTCCGCAGCTTCGAGCCGTTCATCCGGGACGTCTTCGATCAGTTCTCGGAGACCCGCAGCGCCGGGGCGTTCACGTTCATGGCCGGGATCGGCGGCTTCCTGCAGGAGTTCCTGTACGGCTACTCGGGGCTGCGCTGGGAGCCGAACGACGTGCTCCTCGACCCCAGCCTCACCGGACAACTATCGACGATCGTGCTGCGCGGGCTGAGCTGGCGCGGGCGACAGTTCACGGTCTCGATCGGCCCCAGCACCACCACCGTCACCGTCACGGCCGGGCGGAACCTCGTGCTCGCGACGCTCGCGGGACGGCGCGTCGTGGGCCACCGCCCCCTCGTCCTCCCCACACGCAGGCCCGATACGGCCCTCACCACCGACGTCGTCCGCTGCGGCCGCGCATCCGCGTCGAGCGCGCTGCCGGGCGAGCCCCCGCTCGGGGCGGTCGACGGCAGCGTCGCGACCGGATGGCAGCCGAGCGCGATCCCGGCGACGCTGACGGTGCCCGTCCACGGCTTTGGCCAGCAGGTCAGGACCGCCACCGTCCGCTGGGGGCAACAGTGGCCGCCGGCGCCCGGACCCAACCTCCCCCCTCCCGCCGGTCCGGTCACCACGCTCCGCGCGAGCAGCTATACCGTCCAGGTCTCGCGCGACGGCGTCAGCTGGCAGACGGTCGGCGCCGTCACGGGCCGCACCGGTGGCGTCACCGACGTGATCCACTTCATCCCTTCGACCGCCCGGTTCGTCCGCATCCAGATCACGGCCGCCACGGGGACACAGCCGCCGCTGCTCGACGAGCTGACGGTCACCGGCTGACCTCTCAACCCCCGCTACCCGCCGCGGTGAAGCTGCTCCAGATCCGAGTCTACGACTGCTCAGCGCGAGCAGACCTGGCGGCTTGCCGAGCGACCCGGAACGGGGCGGGTGTCCGATAGCGCCCGGTCATGGCCAGCACGACCTCGATCGCCTCCTCGAGCCCCACCCGCCAACCGGGGTGAACGACGAGCGGCCGCGTCCCCGCCTTCGTCCGCACCCACGCCCCCACCCGCTCTCCTTCGAGCAGCAGCGGCGCCGCCGCGCCCCGCATGTCGTCGGGCCAGGCCCCGTTCGCGAGCAGCGGCCGGTGGGTCACGCCGACAGTCGGCAGGTCAAGGATCGAACCCAGATGCAGCGCCATCCCCGCGCGCCGAGGATGATCGCGACCGGTCGCGTCGACGAGCAGCACGTCCAATCGCAGCGATAGGGCGCGGACCGCCGACTCGAGCACCGGCCCCTCGCGGAGCGCGAGCAGCCCCGCCTCGTAGGGCGCGCCGGCTGTGGAGTGGACGATTACCTCGGCGAGGACCCGCCCGCCCGCAGCCCTCACAACCGCGGCCGCCGCCCAAGCGGGGTCGCCGCGGCCGCCTCGTCCCTCCTGTCCGCGTGGGAAGTAGACCGCACACCCCCCAACCGCGAACGACCGGAGCGGCGGGTGCCAGGGCTCGGGCGAGGCGTTGGCCAACGCCCGCTGCACCTCGATCAGCTCCGGCGCCGAGTGCGGCCACATCCGCCGCTCAGGCCGGACAGCCGCCGAGTGCCCGCAGCTTCGCGCGGTAGATCTCCATGTCGGCGTGGTTGAAATCGTCGTGCGTCTGAGTCCGCAGCGCGGGTACGTTCTCGTGGTGGTAGGGGCTGGACAGGCTCTCGTTGTGGCCGATCACGTTGCTGACGCTGATCTCGAAGCGGCAGCGAAGCCAGCGCACCAGCTCGAGGCTCGCGCTGAGCTCGCGCGGATCGCCGAGCACCTCCCCGTCGCTCGAGCCGACGTGCTCGATCCCGATCGCGGTGTAGTTCAGCCCGACCGTGTGGCGGCACATGATGTCGAGCGGCACGAGCTGGTGGATCACTCCGTCGCCGTCGATCACGAAGTGCGCGCACGTGTTCGGCAGCTCGTGCAGCTCGGGGTCGGGTGTGTCGGGCGCGAACGTGTTGTAGGTCGACTGGAAGTCGGGCGTCTCGGTGAAGTGGATCACGATCACATGCGGATCGATTAGCCGGTAGCTCGCAATCCCGTAGTGCCGTTCTGAGTAGGCGACCATCTCGAGCTTGCGCTTGGTCCCGAACGGGATCGGGTCGAACACGATCGCCGGCTTGGGCACTCGCGGGGACCAAGTGGACGCCGATCGGCTCCGGGACGAGGTCATCGTCGTCGTGCTCGTGCTCGTGCTCGTGCTCGTGCTCGTCGCGATTGTCGCAGTCGAGGGTGCGGGTGCCTGAGTCGAGCTGGTCGCGGCGCTGCTCGTAGACGCGGCGTTCGCGGTCGCGGCCGACCCTCGGTTCGAGCCGCCGCAGCCGACGAGCAGCGACGCAGCTACCGACACCAACGCCATCGCCACCGACGGCCGCCATCCACTCAGGCCCACGGCGGGCCATGCTAGTGGTTCATCCTGTGAGTCCGTTGATGGGCTGGCGAGCGAAAATCGAGCGTGGCAAGGACGCAGGACCGAAGGTGTGCCTTTGGCACATCGAGGTCCGAGGACGCCGGCACGCGAAGATTTGCAGCCGCCAGACCGCGACGGACTTGCAGGATGGGCCACTAGACGCCCGCCCAGGCCGCCGCGTCAGCGCGCCGGCGCCGATCGAACGTGCGCGGCAGTGCTGAAAGGCGGGCAGGAACGCGCCCGCGCGGACAGAGCTACTCGCGGTCCCCAGCATGGAGCTGCTCGAGCGCCTGGGTCAACCGCTCGATCGGCTCGACCAGATCGTCCCGGTCGGCCTTCTGCTCGAGCGCGATCCGGATCGCGGCGATCTCGCGGGCCAGGTACTCGGTGTCGGCGAGCGAGCGGGCGTTCATCTCCCGGTCTCGCTCGACCTCGGCGCGGTCGCGGTCGGCCTGGCGGTTCTGCGCGAGCAGGATCAGCGGCGCGGCGTACGCGGCCTGCGTCGAGAACGCGAGGTTCAGCAGGATGAATGGATACTTGTCCCAGCGCAGCGACCAGGCGACGGCGTTGAGTGAGATCCACAGGATGACGAGGATCGTCTGCGCCGCGAGGTAGCGGCCGGTGCCGAGGAACCGCGCGAGCCGCTCGGCGAAGCGCGCGAACGCATCCGGGTCGTAGACCGGGCCGCCCGGGGTCCCGCGGGGGGTCTCGAGCTCGTCGCGGCGGTCACCACTCTGCCGCCGAGGCATGAGCTGCCGCCGGGCCATTACCTCTCCGCCAGCTCCATCCGCCAGTTCGTGGGCAGCAGGTGGTCGAGCACGTCGTCGACCGTGACCGCGCCGATCAGCCGACCGACCTCATCGGTCACCGCGAGTGCGACGACGTCGTAGGCGGCGAGCTGCCCGGCGACCTCGCGGTCGCCGAGATTTACCCCAACCGGCTCCACGTCCTCCTCGACGCAGCGCCCCAGCGGCTTGCTGGGAGCCTCGCGGAGCAGGCGCTGGATCCCAACCATCCCCAGGTACCGGCCCGTCGGCGTCTCGAGCGGCGGCTGGGCGACGAACACCTGCGCCGCAACGGGGACCGGGAGGTCGGGATCGCGCACGCGCGCGAGCGCCTCGGCGACGGTCGCCTGCGGACTGAGGATCACCGGCTCGGGCGTCATCAGTCCGCCCGCCGTATCGGGCTCGTACGTCAACAGGCGGCGCACCGGCTCGGCCTCCTCCGGGTCCATCTCGTCGAGCAGCTCGGCCTGCCGCGCCGCCGAGAACTCGGCGAGCAGGTCGGCCGCGTCATCGGCCTCCATCTCGTCGAGGACGCGCGCGAGCCGCGGGAGATCGAGTCCCTCGACCAACCTCACCTGCTCATCCTCGGAGAGCTCTTCGAGCAGGTCGGCGAGCCGGTCGTCCTCCAGCGCTGCCGCCAGTAGGCGGCGGCGGCTGAGCGGCAGGCGTCGAATCGCCTTTGCCATCTCGGCCGGGTGCATGCCGCCGAGGTGTGCTGCCTCGCGATCGACGACCGTCTCTTGCGCGAACAGCTCCCCGCACTCGCTCCAGTCGACGACCTCGGGCGTGCGCCGGAGGCCGGGGACGCGGCGTCCCCCCAGCGCGACCGTCGCGACCTCCCAGCCGAACGGCTCCGGAGACGGGGTGATGCCGATGTCGACCACGCGCTGATTTCGCACGCGGCGGCCGAACACCTCGCCGACGGCCAGGCGCTCGCCCGGGCGCAGCTCGAACTGGCGGAGGTTCACCGATGCTCGCCGCAGCCGGACCCCGTCGTTGCCGATCTCGCCCACGCGACCGATCCCGATGAACACGCGCCGGCGGGGCACCGCGACCACGAACCCGTTGACGCGGGGAGGGCGCCCTCCGAGATCGATCACCACGTCCACTACGTGCCCGACGTCGGAACCGTCGGAGCTCACCAGCGGCAGGCGGGTCAATCTCGACACGTAGACGATGCGATGTGCCATTGATCACATCGTAGGGCGCGCGGGAGGTGAGGGAAAAACGCAGCGCTCTCGCCGCCGGACTTGACCAGGAACCGCCCGCGCGAGCACTGATCGTCCGCCATCAGCGCCCGCCCTCGCTCTGTGTCACCCAGCCCTCGGTCAGCGTCAGCCAGAACGCCAGCCCGGCGAACTCGCGGTACCGATGAAACGCCCGCTCGATCCCCTTGTCGGTGATCCGCGCGCGACCGGTCAGCCGCCGGTACGTGGGCCGAGTCCAGGAGTCGAGGATCAGCCGCCGGTAGCGTCCCAGCAGCATCATCATGTGCGCCATCGCATATGGCCCGACCCCGGCGATCGCCAGCAGGCGCTCCGCCACCTCCGCGTCCGGTAGTGCAGGATCGTTGAACCTCTCCAGATCGAGCCGTCCCTCCGCGACGTCGATCGCAAGCGCCCGCAGATACGGGCCGCGATAGCCGGCGCGAGCGACCTCGACATAGAAGCTCTCGTCGGTCTCGGCGAGCGCCTGCGGCGGTGGAAACGCACGCCGTTCGGGATCCCCCCGGGCCGCCGGGCCGAGCTCGCGCACGATCGCGCCGACCATCCGCTCGGTCGCCGACCAGGTGGTGTTCGTCGTGCAGATCGTCTTGATCACGTCCTCGAACACGGTCGGGCTGCGCAGCATCCGCCCCGCCCCCGCAGCGACCCAGGCGAGCGCCGGGTCCGCCGCCGCCGCGGCGTAGAAGCCGCTGAGGTCCTCCTCGAGGCGCAACATGTGCCGCACCTTCACCACGAGCGCGTCGCGAGCCGCCGGAGGGGGCGTTGCGCGCAACGACTCGAGCCGTGCGACATGCGGTCCGTCGGCCACGAGCCGCACAGCCCAGGCGCGCCCGCCGGCCGGCAACACGGTCTCCATCTGCACAGCGGCGCGATCGATCGCGTTCGGCGGCAAGTCGGCGACGCCGTGCGACAGCAGCGTCCGGGCGAGGTCGACGGGCTCGCCACCCGCACCGACCAGCTCGATCGACGCCGACCACTTCACATCTGCAGGCACTCCCGCATCGTACGTGGCAGGATCCAGCGCGTCGCGGCGTCGTGGGTCGTGGGATGTTTGGGTTGGCATATACCCCAAAGCCCCCGCAACCCCCTCCCATAGAATCGCGCCGCTGGCAAGCGCGAAGGACAGAGGTCATGAGCGAGACGCAGGTTAAGTTCCTTCTCGGCGAGCAGGACATCCCGACCAGCTGGGTCAACCCGGCTGTGGCGACCGACGCCGCTGTACCGGGTAAGTTACCTCGCTCTCAAGCCTGCGGAACTCGCCGTTCTCAGTGCTGGTACATCTGGCACCATCATCGCGGTAACTGTGAAGCGCTAGGGGTATGTGCGTGGCACAGCCTCGTACCCGGCACGGCCTCTCTTGCGTGATCTTGGCAATGATGCTGATCGCGTTCGTGTTCGGCACGGTCTGGGGCGTGACGCTGCTCCATAGCCGCACCCACTAGTCTGCTCCGCCGGCGAACAGAATCCAACCAGCGGCGACGACCCCGCCGCCGAGCTCACAGACCCAGGCGGTCCTTACGCCCGCCGGATAGGCGACGGGACGGTGATGCTTGTGAGCCGACCCGAACGCGGGCGCTGAGAACGCCAACAGCACGAGCACCAACGGAAGAAGCCCGAGAAGCTTCGACACATAAAGGTCCCTCCGATAGGGACGTTTGCACCTAGTTCTCACGTGCAAGTACGTGTGCCGCCTGCTCAACCACATGAGCGCCCACGGATACCGCTACTGCGTGCCGCGCAACCGCGATGCGTCGATCACCGAGGAGCCGCTCATCGACTTCTCCTCGGGCTACGTCGTGCGCTCGATCGACCAGTTCCCGCGGCAGGGATCGAAGGCGCCGTGGCGCCTGTACCAGAACTATGTGCTCGACATCTTGTCGCTGCGGCTGCGCCCGCTCCACGACGCCGTGCCCGAGTTCGCATCGGCGCCGAGGCCGCGCGAGGCCGCGCCGGCGACCGACGCTGCCGGGTAGGCGCGCAGCGTCGAGATCAGCTCCGGGTCCTCGCCCGTGAACGCCATCCAGGCGGCACGCAGGCCCTCGGCCGCGGCGCGCTGGAGGACCGATGCGCGGTTCTCGAGCTGTCCGGCCAGCGCCGCGCCCGCCGGCGGGCGGATCACGCACACCGCCGGCTCGTGGTTCGGGTCCGCGGCCTTCGCCGCGAGCTCGGCGGTGAGCGCGTCGTAGCGCGGCGAACGCGAACGGCGGAGCTCGACGAGGCCGGGGTTGATCGACCGCAGGTAGCGGTCGGTTAGTCTCGCGATCACCGTCGAGAGCGGCGCGTGCGCGACGCCGTGCGGTCTGGTCTGCAGCACGAGCATGTCGGTGGCGGTCGCGACCGCTGCGTGGACTGGAATCGCTTCTGCCAGGGTCGCGTCGAGCAGCCGCATCCCCCTGAAGCCGACCGGGCCGCCGGCTAGCCAGGGCAGCCGCCCCGAGGCACGCAGCGCGGAGCGGATGTCCTCGTCGCTGTGCAGCTCGGTCAAATCGACGATCGCCGCGCGGTCGGCGTCGGTGGCGGTGCAGTGCAGTTCGATCCCACTCGAGCGGATCGCGTCGAAGCGCAGCGGCCGCTGCCGCGTCCACACGTGGTCGATCACGTAGTCCAGGTCGAACGCGGGGCCGCCGCGCAGCGCGCGCGCGACGCTCACGAACTGGGGATCGCCGAAGCCGTGCTGGTAGAGCGTCGCCAGATACGCCGCCTGGCCGGCCAGCAGGAACGCGGCGTTGAACGCCCCGGCCGACGAGCCGTGGATCTCGTCGAACGCATCACGCAGGCCGAGCTGCTCGAGCGCCGCCGTCATCCCGGCCGAGACGACGCCGCGCATGCCGCCGCCCTCGATCAGCAGCGCGACACGGCGGCCGTCGTTGCGGTCGCCGGGGCGCGAGCCCTCGTCGCGCCTGCGCAGCAGCGTCTGGACCACGCGGTGACCGCGATGGTCTTCGGTCATCGGCACGATGGGCCGGAGCGGGTCTGGAGCGAAGCGCCGCGGGAGCATCGGCAGGCCTAATCCTAGTTCGGTTGATGTAGCCTGCGCGGCCAGCGCGTGAGCCGCACATTCATCACCGGGGGCACGGGCGTGATCGGCGCCGCGCTCCTCACGCGTCTGCTCGAACGCGGCGACGAGGTCGTGGCGCTAGCGCGATCCGGCGCGTCGTCGGAGAGGCTGGCGGCGCGCGGCGCGCGGGTCATCCGCGGCGAGGCATACGACGAGGACGCGCTGGCGCGGGGAATGGAGGGCTGCGAGCGCGCCTTCCACGTCGCCGGCATCAACACCCTGTGCGTCGAGGATCCGGTCGAGATGGAGCGCCTGAACGTGGACGGTGCGGCGGCGGCAGTGCGCGCCGCCGCTCGCGCCGGAGTCACGAGGCTCGTGCACACCTCGTCGGCCGCGACGATCGGAGAGTCGCCTGGGACCGTCGGTGACGAGCGCACGCCGCACCGCGGGTGGTATCTCTCGACGTACGAGCGCACGAAGACCGAGGGGGAACGCGCGGCGCTGGCCTCCGCTCGCGAGCTCGGCCAGGATCTCGTGTGCGTCAATCCCTCCTCGGTGCAGGGTCCGGGGCGATCCGGCGGAACCGCGCGGTTTCTGCTCGCGTTCCTCGACGGCCGCCTGAAGGTGTTCGTCCCGACCAACGTCAGCCTCGTCGACATCGACGACTGCGTGGAGGGCCACCTGCTGGCGGCGGAACATGGTGTCGCGGGCGAGCGCTACCTGCTCAGCGGGATGACGCTGCCGATCCGCGACGCGCTGGCGCTGGCGGGCGAGGCGGCTGGGGTTCAGCGCAGACCGCGGCTGCTCCCGCGGCCGCTCGCCACCGGCGGCGCCGCGATCGCCGAATGGGCGTTCAGGCGCGTCGGCCGCCGTCCGCCGGTGTGTCGCGAGATGGTCCGGACGCTGCTGCACGGTCACCGTTACGACGGTTCGCGCGCCGAGCGCGAACTGGGTCTGCGCTACACCGATCCCCGCGAGACGCTGCGAAAGACGGTCGAGTGGGCGCGGTCGCAGGGACTGCTGCGAAAGTCCTGACGGGGGAGTGCGGCGCTGATATCGTGCCCGCGCCGGTGAACGTCATAGACGCGTGAGGTGAGGCATGAGCGCACCGCGACCCGGAGGCCCAGGCGGTACAGCCGGGATGCTCTCGCTGGATGAGCTGCGCGAGCACGCGCAGAGCGGCAGCATGGACACGGTCCTCACCGCGTTCACGGACATGCAGAGGCGGCTGATGGGCAAGCGGATCGAGATCTCGTACTTCCTCGACGAGGTCGTCGAGGAAGTGATCGAGGGCTGCGACTACCTGCTCGCGCTCGACATGGAGATGGATCCCGTCCCCGGCCACGAGATGGCGAACTGGGAGAAGGGCTATGGGGATTTCGCGATCGTGCCGGACCTCGCGACATTACGGGTGATCCCGTGGCTCGACCGCACCTCGCTCGCCCTCTGCGACGCGCAAGCACCACGGGGATCCGGTGCTGGGCCCCGACGTCAGTGTCATGGGGACGCGACAACCGCACCTGCGGCTTCCGCGTAGTCGGGAACGGGCAGTCGCGGCGTGCGGAGTGCCGGATCCCCGGCGCCGATGTCAATCCGTACCTTCGCTACGCGGCGCTGCTCGCAGCCGGGCTCGACGGCATTGCCGATCGCATCGACCCGGGCCCCGAGCTGAAGGGCAACGCGTACGCTGCCGCGCAGGCGAAGCCGTTCCCCTCGAGCCTGCGCTGAGGACGCCGGCCAGCACGAGCACGATCGCCGCGCCGGCCGCGACCGCCCAATCGGGCGCCCAGCGCGGCTGCGCGACCGCGGCGAGCAGGATCGCCGCCAGCGCCACGAGTGCGGCGGCCTCGTTCACGCCTCATCGACGCCGAGTGCCATCGCCGCATGATTGCGCCAACGGTCGAGTCCGGCTCACCAGGTGGTCGAGAAACGCGAACACATACGACGCGTTTCTCGACCAGCTAGGGCTGGCACCAGCATGGAGAAAACCCGGCGCCCCAGCAATGGAGAAACCCGGCCGCCCCAGCAATGGAGAAATTCTGCCGCCCTACAGAAGCCCCGAACGTGCGCTCGAGCCCCTCGGACCGGCGATCGCGGCCGCCCGGAGATTATGTTCACGGACTATTGACTTGGCAAACGTCGTTTGACACTGCCGAACACGGTCTGGTAATCTCGGACCCTACGTGTGCTGCACACGGACAAATCCGCAGTACTGCGGATTTGTCCGGCGAGGGTTGAGGGTTGTGACGCTTGAGCGCAGTCTGACTCGGAGCCGTTCGCGCCGCGGGGCGCGGGATCGACCTGTTGTCGCGGGACCGGTGGCAAGACGCCGCAGCCCAGACCCTGCACGCACGTTCGGCGACCGCAGGGCCCACTCGCCTGCGACGCATTGGACCGGGACGAGGTCCGAACTATGGATGTGCTCGACAAGCAGTCCTTGACCCGCAACGTCTTCGGAGAGGAGGGTATGTGGCAGTAGCTGATCCAGCAGTTGGCCAGCCCCGGGCCTGGCACAGAGGCACCGCCGGCGACCTTTGGGCGGAGTTCTTCGGAACCTTCATCCTGATCTGCTTCGGCGATGGCGTCGTGGCGATGCTCTTCGCCTTGATCGGGTCGGGGCGCACCGAAAGTCCTCTGGGCCCAGCGCTTCTAGGGTCCGGAGACTGGCTCCTGATCACCTTCGGATGGGGATTCGCCGTCTGTTTCGCCATCTATGTCGTGGGCGGTATCACCGGTGCCCACATCAATCCGGCGATCACGCTGGGGGCGGCGATCCGCAAGCAGCTGCCGTGGAACAAGGTTCCCGGCTACTGGGTGGCGCAGGTGCTCGGCGCGTTCGTCGGCGCCGCGCTCGTGTTCCTGGTCTATAACAACGCGATCAACCACTATAACGAAGTCCACCACATCATCAAGGGCCACCCGAGGTCACTAGGTACGTACAGTACGTTCGCTACCTTCCCGGCACCGTACTTCCACAACGTGTTAGGACCGTTCGTAGACGAAGTTGTCGGTACGTTCTTCCTGGTACTGTTCGTGTTCGCGGTCACCGACGAATACAACGCACCGCCCGGAGTGAACCTGGCTCCGCTGATCGTCGGCTTCATCGTGCTGGCAATCGGTATCTCGTTCGGCGCGAACTCGGGATACGCGATCAACCCGGCCCGCGACTTCGGACCGCGGATCTTCGCCTGGATCGCAGGATGGGGGAAGCTAGCGATGCCAGGCGACTACGGTTGGATAAACACCTACTTCTGGGTGCCGATCGTCGGGCCTCTTCTCGGAGCGGCGCTAGCAGCGCCCGTGTACGACCTGGGGATCCGAGACATCCTGAGGGCACGTAAGCCGCCGGAGCCGGGTGTCTACGGCGAAGGCGAGACCGTGCAGGACCGTCCGAGCCTGCAGTAAGTAACACCGCCAGTCAGACTCGTCAGCAAGGGCGGTGGCACAGCTGGTGCCACCGCCCTCGACGTTGTTTAGCCCTGTGAGCGGAACGCGGCGGAGAAACGCACGAAGTAGTCGACCCCCGACCACACGGTCACGAGCGCCGCGACCCCGAGCAGCCATTGATCGAGAAACGCCCCCGCGATCTCGACGTCGGGGCGGATCATCACCAGCGCGAGCGCGGCGAACTGAAATGTCGCCTTCCACTTACCGAGCAGCGAGGGCTCGAGGTGGAGACCCTGGGTGGCCACCGCCGCGCGCAGCCCCAGCAGGCACAGCTCGCGGCCGATGATCACCATCGCCAGCCACGGGGATGCCCGGTCGACCGACACAAGGGCAACCAGCACGCCGGTGATCAGGAGCTTGTCCGCCGTCGTATCGAGGAACGACCCGAGGCGCGAGCTGACATTCCAGCGTCGGGCGAGCCGGCCGTCGAACCAGTCGGTGCTCGCGACGACGACGAACACGATCGCCGCCGCGGTCCACGAGTGGCCGAGGATCAGCCCCATCACCACCGGCGTGGCGACGATCCTCAGGCTCGTGCCGGCGAGGATCAACGCGCTGGCTCGCGCGCTGCCTCTGGTCCGGGTTTTCAGCGCGCCAGCCTCCACCGTGAGGCGATCGTACCAGCGGGATTAGGGGACAAGATCGGCCGCAAGCCGCCGCGCCTCGGTCGCGTCGCGCGCGTCGAGGGCGCGCCTTGCGACGTCGGCAGCCGAGGCGATCGTGACCGAGCGCAACGCCGCCTTGACCTCCGCCACGAGCGGCGGCGCCATGCTCAGCTCGCGCACCCTGAGGCCGACCAGCAGGATCGCCGCGGCGGGATCCCCGGCGAGCTCGCCGCACACTCCGACCCAGCGGCCATGCGCCTCGGCGCCGGCGACGGTCTCCGCCACCAGCCGCAGGACCGCCGGCTGCGGGCCAGTGAGCAGCTCGCCCACGTGCTCGTTTCCACGCTCCGCGGCCATCGTGTACTGGGTGAGGTCGTTGGTCCCGATCGAGAAGAAGTCGGCCTTCGCGGCGAGCTGTCGCGCCTGAAGCGCAGCGGAGGGAACCTCGACCATGATGCCGATCTCGAGTGGCGCGTCCACCCCCGTCGCCGCCCGCGCCTCCGCCAACGTCCGGCGCGCGTCCTCGAGCTCGTCGATGGTCGCCACCATCGGGAACATCACCTTCACCGGATGCTCGGCGGCGACCCTGAGCACCGCTCGCAGCTGCGTCGCGAGCAGGTCGGGATGATCGAGCGACAGCCGGATCCCACGACGGCCGAGAAACGGATTCTGCTCGGGAGGCATCGGCAGCGCGCGCAGCGGCTTGTCGGCGCCGACGTCGAGCGTGCGAACGATCAGGGGGCGACCGCCGAGCTCCGAGGCGATCCGGGCGAGCGTCTGCGCCTGCTCGTCCTCCCCGGGGATCTCGGCCCGGTCGAGGAACAGGAACTCGGTTCGCAGGAGCCCGACGCCGTCGGCTCCGAGCTTCACGGCCTCGGCCGCGCCCCCGGCTCCGCCGAGATTCGCCGAGACCTCGATGACAACTCCATCACCGGTCACCGCGCGCTCGGACGCATGCCGGCGCGCGACCTCGCGCCGCTCGACCGCGCGGGCGCGCTCCTCACCGGCACGCGTGGCTTCCTCCTCGCTCGGTGCGACCAGCACGGTCCCATGCTCCCCGTCCAGCAGCACCGGCGTGCCTTCACCGATCGCGAGCACCGAGTCGCCGAGCCCGCCGACGGCCGGGATTCCCAGCGCACGGGCGAGGATCGCGGCGTGCGCCGTCGCCGTTCCGCGCGCCGCGGCGATCCCGCGGACGAGGTCTGTGTCGATCCCGCCGCGTCGGCGGGCGTCAGCTCGGACACGACGAGCACGCCCCCCTCGGAGATGCTCGCGCCCGGCTCGCGTCCTACCAGCACCGCCAGCACGCGCCTCCCCACATCCTCGACGTCCGTCGCGCGCTCGCGCATCAGCTCATCGTCGAACGTCCGCCAGGCGGCGGCCGTCTCCTCGTCGCGCCGTACCACGCGGCCTCAGCGGGTGCCCCGCCCTCGATTCGCGCCGCGGCTGCGTCGACCAGCGCCTCGTCATCGAGCAGCGCCAGGTGCGCGGTGAAGATCGCAGCATCGCCGGCGCTGGTGCGTCGTGCCACCTGCTCGCGGTCGCGCTCGATCGCGGACCTGGCGGCCTGGCGCGCCGACTCGAGCCGGCTCCTCTCGGCGTCGGCCCCCTCCGACGGCCGCTCGGGAGGAGCCTCGAGCTGCTCTTCGAATCGCCTCACCGGTCCCAGCGCGATTCCCGGTGATGCAGGGAGACCACGCAGCAAGACTCCCGGCTCGGGCGCACCGACCTCCTGCTCGGACTGCTCGGACTGCGCTGGCTGCCGAGACTGCCGGACCGGTCGCGACACAGCCGAGGCGCCGGCGGCAACCCCGTCGCCGAATCCCTCGCGCGCCAGATCCTCCAGCGCTGCCAGCGCTGCCTGGGCCTGCGGCCCGGAGGCCGTCGCCACCAGCTCATCGCCCTTGCGCGCGACGAGCGTCATCAGCCCGGTGAAACTACGGGCGCTGACCGGACCCGCGCCGCCCTCCTTGGCGAGCCGCAGGTCCGCGTCGAACCGGTTCGCCAGCGCGGCGACCAGCGCCGCCGGCCGCGCGTGCAATCCGATCTCGTTCAACACCGGGATCCGCGCCTGCACGCCCTCGACCGCCCCGGAGCCGTCGCCGTCGGTATCGGCATCCGCGCCCGCCGCCCCTCCGCCGCCGAGCTGGGCCTTCTTCATCGCGATCGCGCCCCTCGCCTCGGCCCGCACCTGCTCCAGCGGCGCGCCGCCCCGCGCGGCGACCGCGGCCGCCACCGCGCCCTCGACGAGCGGCGCCTCGCTCATCTCCACGCGGCCGCCCGACTCGAGCAGCTCGATCGCCATCTCAGCGCTCATCAGGGCGCTGCCGAGATCCATTAGCACGAGCACGCCGTCGTCGCTCATCGCCCGCTCGATCGCCGCGCGAACGCGCTCGACGTCGGTCCCGATCGAGCCATCCTCGAGGCCGCCCGCGGCTTCGAGCTTCAGCTCGTCGCCTCCCATCTGCCGCGCCAGCTCGACGACCCCCTCCGCGAGCGTCGCGCTGTGGGAGACAACGACGATCCCGACCACGGCGAACGGAAGCTACAGCCGGTACGCCTGGTGCAATAGCTCGATCGGGTGCACCGACGGGCGCCTGGTCCCGTGCTCGATCTGCCAGCGACACGTCTCGCTGTCGCAGACGACGACCCGGGCGCCCGAGGCCTCGACCTGGCCGAACAGGTCCGCGCCCGCGTCCATCGCGATCCGGTACTTCTCCTTCTTCAGCCCGTACGTCCCGGCGATGCCGCAGCAGCGCGCGTTCAGCTCGCGGACCTCGAGCCCGGGGATCAGCGCCAGCAGCTCGAGCGCCGGCTTGCCGATCCAGTGCCCCTGCTGCTGGCACGGGGCGTGGTAGGCGACCACCTCGGGGACCGGCTGGAAGTCGGTGCGCAGCTCGCCGCGGTCGTGGAGCTCGAGCAGCAGCTCGCAGATGTCGTAGGTCTGGCGGCTGACCAGCGCCAGGTCAGGGTCATCCTCGAGCCCCAGGATCTCGCGCGCCTCGCGCTTGAGCATCAACGTGCAGCTGGTGGCGTTGCCGACGATCAGCGTGCCGTCGCGCGCGTGCGGAGCGAGTGCACGGGCGAGGCGGCGCACGTACTTGCGCGCGTCGTCGAACAGGCCGCTCGACTGCAACGGCAGCCCGCAACAGTCCTGCTCGGGAACCTCGACCTGGTAGCCGTTGTGCTCGAGCACGGCGACGACCTTCTCGCCGACGTCGGGCTCGTAGTACTCGGTGCCGCAACCGTGGAAGTACACGATCCTCGTCCCGGTCGCGGGACTCTGGTGCCGGCGCGCCCACGTCCGGAAGCGGCGTCCGGCGAACTTCGGCACCGGCGCGTCGCGGTGGACGCCGAGCAGCTTGTCGGCCAGCACGCGGGCCGGGCGGAGTCTCAGCGTCGCGTTCGCGAGCGGCGCGACCGGCGTCCCCACGCGCCCCAGCAGGGTCGGGCGGGTGATGATCCGGTCCCGCAGCGGCACGCCCTTCCTCTGCTTGACCCCGTACCGCGCGTGGGCGTTGAGCTCGGCGATCTTCACGCCCTGCGGGCACGACAGCGTGCAGAGGCCGCAGCCCGAGCAGTAGTCGACCGACCACTCGGTCGGCGGCTGGCCCGTCGCCCGGAAGCGCTCGGCCTGAGGTCCGGCGTACTTCGGGCCGGGGAACAGCGGCGTGACGTTCGACACGGGACACGCCGTCTCGCAGATCGTGCACTTGACGCAGTGGTCGAGGGAGCTGCGCAGCTCCTCGTGGAACAGGTCCTCGATCATGCCGTCGCAGCCGCTCCCTCGCGCTCGAGCACCGCCCTGGCGACGAAGCTGCCGGTCGCCAGCGCGATGCCATTGCCCGAGCCCTCCTGCCACGGCACCGCTCCCGGTAGCGCGGCGCCCGCGACGAGCACGTTCTCGGTGTCCTGGGCGCGCAGCGATGAGTCGACGGCGACCCCGACGCGCGACATCGGGTGCTCGGCGAAGTAGTCGGGCGAGAAACGAGGCTCACCGGGACCGGGCACGCCGCGCAGCGCGAGCCCGAGCGCCCGCTCGCGGGCCTGCCAGTCGGGCCCGAGCTCGATCGCGCCGGACGCGAATCCGCCTGTCGCGAGCACCACCCAGCGCGCGCCGAAGACCGTGTCGTGCCCGCTGGTGTGGGCGCGCACGGCGGTTACGCGCTCGCCGTCGCGCTCGACGCCGACGACCTCGGCTCCGAGGACGAACCTGCCGCCCGCCGCGCGCAGTGCCGCGACGAGCGCGTTATAGACCCGCATGCCCGGAGCCGACGGCGGCAAAGTGGGGATCTCGAACACGGGGCGGCCGAGCCGGCGTCTGACGTCTGACCACGCGCCGTATGGGTCGCTCAGCCCGAGCACGCCCGGCAGGGCCACCCGCTCCGCGGTGCCGAGCAACATCGCAAGCCGGGCGGCGAAGGCGGCGCGAAATCGCTGATCGTCAAACCTCAGCGCGAGCCCCAGCGAGTTGACCTCGACCCGTCCCACGTCGAGGTCGAGCTCGAGCACGCGGCTCGGGATGCCAGCCCGACGGAGATTGCCGGCGCACAGCGACGCGTGGAAGTCGCGCAGTGCGCGGATTCCCACGACGCATACGGGAGTCGGCGATCGCGCATCGCCGTCGGTCATCGTCTCGGGGACGAGCGCGGAGGGGCGGATCGCCCCGATCGCAGTGGGCAGCAGGTGGTTGCGCTCGAT
The DNA here is from genome assembly GCA_963806475.1 of uncultured Solirubrobacterales bacterium. Classification (GTDB taxonomy): domain Bacteria; phylum Actinomycetota; class Thermoleophilia; order Solirubrobacterales; family Solirubrobacteraceae; genus Palsa-465. The sequence goes on along the minus strand of CAWDYK010000027.1, from coordinate 62,209 downwards.
GCTCCCGGTGTAGCGGTAGCCCGCCTGAGGGCCCTGCTCGATGCGCTCGGCGAACCACTCGAGCGCCGGCTCGATCGCGTCGGCGCCGACGAGCGCGTAGGGATGATCGGGGTGGGCCGCGATGAACCCCGGAAGCGCGGAGCTCGGCTGCTCGACGAGCTCTGGATCGTGGCCGAGGACGTCGACCGTGCCAGGGGCGAGGTGGGTCGAGCCGACCCCCTTGGCGAGCACGCACACCCGTGCTCCGCCCTCGGCGAGCCGGGTCGCGGCGGTGAGGCCGGCGACGCCGCAGCCCAGCACGACGACGTCGTAATGCAGCGATGGGCTCATCGCAGGTGCCCCACCTCGAGCACGCCCTGGAAGATCCAGTCGTCGAGCCGTGCCTGCCGAAGCTGATCTCCGTACAGGACCGGCCACACGCCCTTCCACCGCTCGGCGACGTAGTCGATCAGCGCCCGGTTCGCCTGCTCACTATCGATCCCGTCGTGGCTGTGGAGGATCCCAGCCGTGCGGTAGATGCAGAAGCCGCCCTGACACGGTCCCATCCCGAGCCGGAGCTGACGACGGATGTCGTCGAGGTTGGTCGTTCCGCGACGGTGGATCACCTGCTCGAGCCGGTCCCGGGAGATTAGCTCGCACTCGCAGATCAGCTGGTCCTCGAGCAGGTGCTGCTCACGCATCGCAAGCCGGTCCCCGATGTGGATCTCCTCGCCCAGGTCCGACCCCGTCAGCCGCACGCTCGCGGTCGTGCACGGCCGGTCTTCTCCGAGCTGGCGGCAGACTGCATCGACGGTGTCCTTCGCCATCAGCCGGTAGGTGGTGAGCTTGCCGCCGGTGATCGTCAGAAAGCCGGCGACGCCGTCGCGCTCGAGGTGGTCGAGCATCGCGTGCGCGCGGGTGACGTCGCGGGTCGCGGTCGCGCCGCCGTTCTGCTTGCGGTCCTCGAACAGCGGCCGCACCCCGGTCCAGACCCGCAGCGCTCGCGCCTGCTTGAACCCGGGCACGAGGCGCTCGCCGTCCTCGAGCATCGCGTCGACCTCCGCCTGGGCGACCGTCTGGTCGTCGGGGTCATCCGTTGGCTCATCGGTCGTCCCGATCACGCTGACCGTCCGGATCGGCACGATGATGTCGCCGTCGGTGGGCATCTGGCAGCGGTTGATGACGGTGTTCACGAGGCGATGGTTCATCGCGATCATGATCCCCCGGCCTGGCATCACGTGGACCCCCTCGATCGCGGCCATCGTCGCAATCTGCCCCGCCCACGCTCCGGCCGCGCTGACGATGATCGCGGCCTCGATGTCGATCTCGTCACGGGTGCGGCTGCCCCGAACCCGCGCGCCGGTGACTCGGTCGCCGTCTCGGTGCACGGCGATCACCTCGTGGTAGGGGAGCACGCGCCCCCCGTGCTCTTGTACGCCGCGCGAGAGCGCCCACACAAGCTTCCACACGTCGATGCTCCCATCGGGAACGCGAAAGACGCGGGAAATCCGAGGGTTCAGTCGCGGCTCTTCGCGCAGCGCCTGCGCCGGGCCGATCTCCTCGCAGGGGACGCCCGTCCTCCGGCATGCCTCGAAGAAGCGGCCCGCGTACGCCGGATCGTCAAACGGCGTGGTCACGAAGAAACCGCCCGTGTCCTCGACACAGTCCGCCGCCACGTAACGCACGACGCCGTTCTCGCGCACGCACTCGTCGGCTGCATTCGGGTCCTTGACGACGTAGCGCCCCCCCGAGTGCAGAAGCCCATGGAAGCGTCCGCTCGTCCCGGTCGCAAGATCGCTTCGTTCGACGAGGATCACGTCGAACCCGCGGAGCGCCGCGTCCCAGGCCACGCCGGCGCCGGTGGCCCCGCCGCCGATCACCAACACGTCGGTGCTGAGCTTCTCCACGGTCTGAGCTTACTCCTGACTTGACGCTGGAAACCAGCCACACCCGGGGCGCCGGCTTGCGCCCGACCGGCGCCCCAAGAGCGACGTCTCTACTCGGCCCAGTCAAACGTGCGCTCGACTGCCTTCTTCCAGAAGTGGTATGCCGTGCCGCGCGCCGAGGCGTCCATCTTCGGCTCCCAGCGCTTGTCCTCGACCCAGTTCTCACGCAGCTCGTCTTCGGTGTTCCAGAACCCGGTGGCGAGTCCGGCCGCGTAGGCGGCGCCGAGCGCCGTCGTCTCGGCCACCTTCGGCCGGATCACGGGCACGCCGAGGATGTCCGCCTGGAACTGCATCAGCGTCTCGTTGACGACCATGCCGCCGTCGACCTTGAGCGATTCCAGGGTGACGCCCGAGTCGGCGTTCATCGCGTCGGACACCTCGCGGCTCTGGAACGCGGTCGCCTCGAGCGCCGCGCGCGCGATGTGCCCCGCGTTGACGTAGCGGGTCAGCCCTGCGAACACACCGCGCGCATCGGACTTCCAGTACGGGGCGAACAGGCCCGAAAACGCGGGCACGATGTAGCAGCCGCCGTTGTCCTCGACGGTCTTGGCGAGGTCCTCGACCTCGGGCGATGTCCGGATCATCTTGAGGTTGTCGCGCAGCCACTGCACGAGCGCCCCGGTGATCGCGATCGAACCCTCCAGGCAGTAGACGGCCTTCTGATCGCCGATCTTGTAGCCGACCGTCGTGATCAGGCCGTTCTTGGACTGCACTGCTTCGTTGCCCGTGTTGAGCAATAGGAAGTTGCCCGTGCCGTACGTGTTCTTCGCCTCGCCGACCGAGAAGCACGTCTGGCCGAACGTCGCGGCCTGCTGGTCGCCGAGGTCGCCCGCGACCTGGATGCCCGCGAACACCCCGCTCTTAACCTCGCCGTAGGGAGCCGACGACGGGCGGATCTCGGGCAGCATCGACCGCGACACGCCGATCGCGCCGAGCAGCTCGTCGTCCCAGTCGAGCGTCTCGAGGTTCATCAGCATCGTGCGACTCGCGTTCGAGACGTCGGTGATGTGCAAACCACCGTCAGAGCCGCCGGTCAGATTCCAGATGCACCACGTGTCGATGTTCCCGAACGCCAGCTCGCCCGCGTCGGCCTTCGCCTGCGCACCGTCGACGTTGTCGAGGATCCAGCGCACCTTCGGACCGGAGAAGTACGTCGCGATCGGCAGGCCGTTCTTGAGCCGGAAGCGGTCCTGCCCGCCCTCCTTCTCCAGCTCGGCGCAGATCCTGTCGGTCCGGGTGTCCTGCCACACGATCGCGTTGTGAACGGGCTCGCCGGTGTTGCGGTCCCACACGACCGTCGTCTCACGCTGATTGGTGATCCCGAGCGCACCGACACTGCCGGCGCCGCCGCTCACCTTGTTGCACGCGGCGTCGATCACCTGCCGGGAGCGCTGCCAGATCTCGTTCGGATCGTGCTCGACCCACCCGGGCTGGGGATAGATCTGCTCATGCTCGAGCTGCTCGACCGCCGCCACGTTGCCGCCGTGGTCGAACAGCATGCAGCGCGTGCTGGTGGTTCCCTGGTCCAGTGCCGCGACGTAATCAGCCATACGCGTTCTCTCCTTTCAACCTGCCAGCGCCTCAGCCGCGGTCTGGCAGAGGTAGTAGGTGGAGGTCGCGCCCGGATCCTGGTGATCCTTGCTGCGCTCCCCCAGGTAGCTCGCCCGCCCCTTTCGGGCGACCAGCGGGATCGTCTCCCGCATCCCGCGCTCGGCCGCGCTCGCCGCATCCTGCAGAGCGGAGTCGAGATCCGACGCCTGCTCGAGCGCCTGTAGCGCCGGCAGCAGGGCGTCGACCATCGTCTTGTCTCCGGGCTCGGCCTTGCCGCGCGCCTGCACACCCTCGACGCCCTTGCGCCAGGCGGCGGTGTACGTCTCCAGGTCGACATCATCGCTGCCAGCCATCGCTGTGCCCATCTGTAGGAGCAGCGTCCCGTAGAGCGGGCCCGCGGCGCCGCCGACGCTCGAGACGAGCGCCATCGCCGTGGTCTTGAGGACCGCTCCCGCGTCGGCCTGGTCGGAGGCGGCGAGCCTCTCGAGCGCCTTGCGCATGCCGCGGTCCATGTTGGTCCCGTGGTCGCCGTCGCCGATCGCTGTGTCGAGCTTCACGAGCTCCTCGCGATGCTCCTGCATCGACGCGGCAAAACGCGTCATCCAGTCACTTACGGTTTCTCCGGTGATGGGCAAGCTCAGACGCCCCAACGAAGGCCCGGCGTGTTGACCGGCGCGTCCCAGTAGCGCACCATCTCGTCGTCGAGCTTGAGCAGCGTGATCGAGCAGCCCTGCATCTCGAGCGAGGTGATGTAGTTGCCGATCAGGTTGCGCTCGATCTGGATGCCGTGGCCCTGTAGCAGCCTGGCTACCTCGTTGTACATCACGTAGAGCTCGATCAGTGGGGTCCCGCCCATTCCGTTCACGAACGCGAGCACGCGGTCGCTGGGGTTGAACGGCAGGTCCTCGACGATCGGCGTCACCAGCCGCTCTGCGATCTGAGCCGCCGGCCCGAGCTTCTCGCGGAAGCGGCCGGGCTCGCCGTGGATCCCGATGCCGATCTCGACCTCGTCCTCACCGAGCTCGAAGCTCGGAGACCCCGATGCCGGCGTGATGCACGGAGTAAGCGCCATCCCCATCGAGCGGCCGCCTGAGTTGACCCTCCGGGCGAGCTCCGCCACCTCCCGCAGCGAGCGCCGGTCCTCGGCGGCGCCGCCGCAGATCTTCTCGAGCAGGACCGTGACGCCGACCCCCCTCCGACCGGCGGTGTAGAGCGAGTCCTCGACGGCGACGTCGTCGTTGGTGACGACGGCCTCGACCTCGACGCCGTCGGCGCGGGTGAGCTCGGCCGCCATGTCGAAGTTCATCACGTCGCCGGTGTAGTTCTTGACGATGTGGAGCACGCCGGCGCCGCCGTCGACAGCCTGCGTCGCCGCCTGCATCTGATCGGGCGTGGGCGATGTGAACACCTCGCCGGGGCACGCGGCGTCGAGCATGCCGGGTCCGACGAACCCACCGTGCATAGGCTCGTGGCCCGAGCCGCCGCCCGATGCGAGCCCGACCTTCCCCTGCACGGGCGCGTCTGCGCGAACCACATACGGCGGGTCGTAGTTGACACGGAGACGATCACCGTGCGCGGCTTCGATGCCTTGCAGTGCCTCGCGCACGACATCGTCAGGTGCGTTGATGAGCTTCTTCATGCAGCCCCCAAAGAGCCGGGAGGAGATAGGACAGGGCGTGACGCGGGCATTCGAACGCCGAAGCCGAGCGTCCCGAGGTGGGCAATTCCGGAAGGCGGCGATGGCGGGGGAATTCCGAAGTGCAGCGACCGCATCGAGCAGTTCCTTCAGCAGAGAAAATGCCGAACAAGCACCCTCCATCGAGCCGAATCGACTCCACCCTCGAGTATTCCTTTGCGACAATAGCGGAAATCGTTCGCCAATGTCAAACATCGTTCGGGGCCTGTCACCGTCAAGCAACCGGCTGTGACACCCGATAAGTGTCCGGACCGATCCAATCCATCGAGCGTGCGGCCGCAATCCTGCGACTGCTCTCCGGGCGCTCGCGCCGGCTCGGCGTCGTCGAGCTGGCGAGACAGCTGAGGCTGCCGAAGGGGACGGTTCATGGGATCCTGAGGACGCTCCAGTCGGTCGGGTTCGTCGAGCAGGAACCGGAGTCCGGCAAGTATCAGCTCGGCGCCGCCCTGCTGCACATCGGCTCGAGCTATCTCGACGCCAATGAGCTGCGAACCCGCGCGCTCAACTGGGCCGACGCGCTGGCGACGCAGAGCGGCGAAAGCGTGCGCATCGGAACGCAACACGAGAAGCAGGTCCTGATCGTCCATCACGTGTTCCGCCCCGACGACAGCCGACAGGCGCTCGAGGTCGGGAGCCTCATCCCCGCGCACGCCAGCGCCCTCGGAAAGGCACTGCTCGCCAATCACAGGTACCTGCTCACGGAGCTCGGCGCCGAGTCCCTGCCCCGCTACACCCCCGCCACGGTCACCGAGATGGACCGGCTCGTGCACGAGCTCGATGAGGTCGGCACTCGCGGGTGGGCCGGCGAGGTCGGCGAGCTGTACCCCGGCGTTGCCTCGATCGCGGCGCCGATCGAGGATCGCCGCGGGGGGACGGCGGGGGCGATCTGCGTGTCGGGGCCGATCGAGCGCCTGTGCGATGGAGACACCCCGCGAGCGGAGCTGGTGGGATACGTGCTCGAGACCGCGCGCACGATTTCCCGTGAGCTCGGCGCGATCCCGTGGTAGACGCGGCGATCCGTGGTTGACGGCACGATCTGGTGGTAGACGGCGGGATCTCGTGGTAGAAAACCGATATCGGAGGCCCGATTCCCTGATTGGAATCTGGAGAGAGGCCCGTGAGCGGACGCTACGTCGTCACAATTGACCAAGGGACCGCGTCCTCGCGGTGCCTGGTCTTCGATAGCCGCGCACGCATCGTGTCGGTGGCGCAGAAGGAGCATCGCCACCACTATCCGATGGCGGACTCGTCGAGCTCCGCGTCGACGGCGGGATGACCGCCAACAACCTGCTGATGCAGTTCCTCGCCGACGTGCTCAACGTGCCGGTGGTGCGCCCAATCGTCGCCGAGACGGTGTCGCTCGGCGCCGCCTACGCCGCCGGCCTGGCGGTCGGGTTCTGGCCCGACCTCGACGCCCTCAAGCACAACTGGCACAAGGCCGCCGAGTGGCTGCCGGTGATGGATCCGCTGCAGCGCGAGCGGGGCTACCGGAAATGGAAGAAGGCGGTCGCTCGGACGGTCGACTGGCTCGACGACGACGACGCGTACGACCTCTCGGCGCTGCCCACACGCGAGGCGCCCGAGCGGGTCTGGTAGCGTCAGCGCGCCCCGCCGCCGCATTGCTTGCTGGTCGAGAAAGCGAACTCACACGGTTCGTCTTCTCGACCCGCTGGCGCTGGGCGACCGGCTCATCGGACCGGCTACCGCCGGCCGACCGGCTCCTCGGCGTCCTCGAAGAAGTGCTGCACGGTCTTGATCATTGCGTGCACATCTCCGGTCGGCGTGATCGGATCGCCGAAGCAGATGTCGACCGAGTGGCGCCTGGTCCCGTTTCGGCCTCGGAGCCGCGAGGGCCAGAAGCGCCCTGGCGGCATCGCGGCGCGAGTGCCGGTAACCCGGATCGGGATGATCTGCACCCGGTGGCGCGCCGCGAGGACCGCCGCGCCGCGCCGCAGGCGTCCGGTGCCGCCGTGGCGCGAGCGGGTCCCCTCCGGGTAGAGCAGCAGGTTCCATCCGCGGTCGAGCAGCCGGTCGACGTGGCCGGCCGACTCCTTCTCGAGGCCGCCGCCCTTCCGATCCATCGGCACCGTGTTGAACACGACCGAGACGACCATCGCAAGCAGGCGGTTGCGGTAGAAGTAGTCGGTCGCTGCGGCGACCACCGTGCGTTTGCGGAAGCGGCGCGGCAGCGCAGCCAGGATCACCGGCGTGTCGAGGTGGCTCACGTGATTGGCGACGAGGATCACCGGCGCCTTCAGCCGGGAGAGCTTGTCGCTTCCGCTCGTTCGGCGGCGCGTGTAGTAGTTCAGGACCGGCCGCAGCAGCATCCGGAGGACCGCTTCGCGCGTGGCGACCGCGGGCTTCGATCGAGCCCACGGGACGTCGAGCTGCGGAGCCGCCGGGAGCAGTTCCTGCGCGCGGCGCCTGAGTCGCTCGGGCGTCGACACCTTGCGGCGTACGGGGAGCCATCTGGGCGCGGCGGCCTGGACCTGCCGGCCGGCCCGCCTCGCCCGCGCGGGCAGCGAATTGTCACGACGAACCGGGAGCACGATGCAACAAACCCCGCCCTGTAACAAACGTTACTGAGCGGCCTGCGGGTGTTCCGATTGGGTCATCTCGGCTCTGGTCGGGCGCTACACAGACCCCGTACGGCAGCATAAGCGTCGATCTGAGTCCTGGACTAGGTCCACGGCAGCTTCGAGCGCATCGCCGGCCGAGCGCTCGAGCAGGTTCCACGTCGCTTGGACGCTGTCGAAGCCACCGGTCGCGGCCAGGCGCTCGATCGTGGGTCCCTGTTCGGTGCCGCTGACGCTCGCGCAGTGTAGGTGTAGCCCCACTTCGAGCTGATCGTCACCGACCCAGGCACGATCGAGCGCGATCGTAACCACGATCCGAGGAACTCCACCGCCGCCCATACGAGCGGGCTGCGTCGAAGTGGCGGACACCGGCGGCGTGGGCGACGTCGAGCACCAGGGATGCGGCTACGTCCACATTGCGGTTATACCCCGATCGGCGCGGCGGGGTTGAGTCCGAGGTGAGGGGTGGTGTCGGATTCTCAGCACGCTCGGCAGCCGCCGCGCCCAACGGGACCGGCGCCCGGCGCCACCGCTATGCTCCCGGCGCAACTTGCGCGAGCCACGAGTGTTCTGCGTTGGCGTGGGACGAGTGTTCTGCGTTGGCGTGGGCAGTGCCAGGCGCTGCACACGCGAGCTTGCTCGATCCAGTTCCCGTGGATCACGCCGTGCCGGGCTTCGCCGTCGCGCGTCAGCAGCGGGAATAGCCTGACGACTACGACAGCTGAACCATGGTCCGGCAATGCAATCGACTGCTCGCGCGCGCCCTCGCGGTCGCGGCCGCCGCCGCTGCGTGCGCCGCGGCACTGGCGCTGATTCCACCGACGTCGGACGGGGCCTCGTCGCGCGGCGGTGCCTCACGGGTCACCGCCAGGCAGGAGCGTGCTGCCGCGGCGGCCGTCGCCCGGGCCGTTGCGGGAGCCAATTCGGACGCCTCCCTCGGCCCGCCGGCCGGTGCGGTCGCAGCACGCACCGCGGGCGACGTCGAGGTGGCGCAGACCAGCGCCAGCCTTTCCCAACGGCTGCAGCGGCTTCGGGACGTCAAGTTCTCCTCGAAGCGCCCTCGTCGCCTCCCGATGATCAACGTACGCGACGGGATCCGCTACCAGAGGGTGCGCGGGGTCGGGGCGGCGATGACGGACACCTCCGCCTGGCTGATCCAGGAGCAGCTCGCTCCGAGCAGCCGTTACAAACTGATGCGGCAGCTGTTCGGGCTGAACGGCATCGACCTGAACTTCACGCTGGTGCCGATCGGCGCATCCGACTTCACGATGAACGGCACGCCCTATACCTACGACGATCAACCGCCGGGCCAGAGCGATCCGCAGCTGGTGGGCTTCTCGATCGCCCACGACATGCCGTACGTGCTGCCCGCGCTGCGCCAGATGCTCAGCATCAACCCGCAGACTGAGGTGTTCGCGGTTCCCTGGAGCCCGCCCGCGTGGATGAAGGCCAACCAGGCGCTCGACAACATCGGGCATCGTGGCACGCTGCTGCCGACGGCATACGCGCCACTGGCCGGCTACTTTGTCAAGTTCATCCAGAGCTACGCCGCCCAGGGAGTGCCGATCGCCGCGGTCGCCCCCGAGAACGAGCCGGCATCGCCCGCCCGGTTCCCGGGGATGGAGATGCCCGAGGCGACCGAGGCTCAGTTCATCAGCCAGTACCTGCAGCCCGCGCTCCGCGCGGCGCACCTCACCACGAGGATCTACGGAGGCGACACCGCCTGGAGGAACCCAGGCTATCCGCGGGCGCTGCTCACCGGTCCCGCGCGCGGCTCGATCAACGGGATTGCGTGGCACTGCTACAACGGGACTCCGTACGTGATCGCGGCCGCACGCGCGAGCGCACCGAACGTCGATCACGTCGTGACCGAGTGCTCACCGGGAATCACTCCGTATCCGGTGCCCGAGGTGATGATCGGCTCGATGCGCAACTGGGCGCGCGAGGTGACGCTGTGGAACCTGGCGCTCGATCCCGCGGGCGGACCGGTCCAGCCTCCCAACTCCGGCTGCAAGGGCTGCACCGGGCTGGTCACTATCGACGAGCACACCCACAAGGTGACCTACAACAGGCCGTATTACCAGCTCGGTCAGCTCGGCCGCTTCGTACAGCCGGGCGCGGTCAGGATCGACTCAAACCACTTCGTCAGCTATTACCACACCAGCTCGGGCGCCAGCGGCGCCACTCCGGGCCTCGATGACCTCGCGTTCCTGAACCCCGACGGGAGCCGGGTGCTGATCGCCTACAACAACTCGGCAGCGCCGATCACGTTCGGCGTGTCCTGGAGAGGCCGGTACTTCACCTACACGCTACCCGCCGGAGCGACCGTTACGTTCGCCTGGGACCGGTCGTCCGCGGCCGGGCAGCCGGCGGCCGCCGTCAACCCACGGACCGGAAGCCACTACCTGTTTTGGCAGGGTCCGGACGGATTCATCCAGGAGGCGTGGTCGAGCGGCGTGAGCTGGGTGGGCCCGGTCAAGATGGTCGCGTGGGGCAGGGCCGCGTCGGCCCCTAGCGTCGCGATCGGTAACGATGGCGATCAGTTCGTGGTCTGGCGCGGGGCAGGCGGGCACATGTTCGAGGCGTGGTACCAGCACGGCCGCTGGCACGGCCCCCGAGACATGACGAACGCGATGGGCTGGCTGGCCACGAACGACGCCCCGGCCATCTCGATCAACCCGGAGAACAACCATCTATTCATCTTCTGGCGCGGGACCGATGGCCGGATCCGCCAGGCTTGGTGGAACGGCCGCTGGCACGGCCCGGTGAACCTGGGCTGGAAGGCGTCGTCGGCGCCGGCCGTGGCGGTGAGCGACCTCTCACACCAATACGTGTTCTGGGCGGGGAACAAGGGCGACGTCATGGAGGCCTGGTACGGGCGCCACTGGAACGGCCCGGTCGACATGGCCAAGACCCACGGATGGCCCGCCGCGAGCGGTGCCCCGGCAGTGGCGGTCAACCCCAGCACCGACCATCAATACGTGTTCTGGCGCGACAGCCGGGGTCACATCCAGCAGGCGCTCGCAACCGAATCGGGCTGGAGCAACCCGCGGGACATGACAGGCCGGGCGGGCTGGGGGCAGACGCTGTCCGCGCCGGCCGCGGCGGTCACCAACAACTACACCCAGTACGTGTTCTGGCGGGCGACCGCCGGCAACATCCGCGAGGCCGTGTACCAGGGCTCCTGGCAGACGGTCGACCTCAATTGGCGCTGACGGGTGTCAGGGGTCGCCTGTCAGGGGGTCGTCGTCGCGCCCGACGAGCTCGTCGCGCCCGACGAGCCAGCTGCGGCGGCGGCGCCCAGGAACGCGCTTGCGTCGGTGACCCGATCCGCCGGCGGGGCCGTCGGCGCCTGCTGAGGCCCGTACTCGGGGATGTCGATCGTCATCGCCGTGGTGACCTTCTGACTGTTCGCGGTGGAGACGAACGTCATCTGCATCCGGCGCACCAGGCTGTGATCGTCGATCCAGACGTCGACCGGCAGCTCGTGCTGGTGGGTAACGTTCTCGAGCGCGACGATCGCCTGCTGGGCGTCCTTGCGCTGCGCGGTCGGCAGCGCGTCGGGGACGCGATCGAGGCTGATGCTCGCCTTGTAGTGAGTGGTGTGGACGCCGCCGATCTGCTCGGTGCCGACCTTCGTGATGCTGCCGGAGACGGCGCGGAGGTACTGCAACAGTTGACTCGGGTCGCTCGACGCGGGATTACCGGTAAGCGACGAGAGGCCGGGGATCCCGGCCGCAGCCGCTGCCTTGCTGAGATCGATCTTCAGCCATGGCTTGCCCCCGGGGATCTTCTGGGCGATCGCCGCCGGCAGCTTCACGTAGATGATCGGAGCCTTGATGATCTCCTCGATCCGGAACGTGGAGGAGCCGAGCGTCTGGGCGACTTGCGGCTCGTTGCTGAAGTCCATCGTCAGATCGAAGCTGCCCGCGCGGTCGGGGATGCTGAAGCTCCCGCTCCCCGTCGCGGTCAGCGGCTTGGGCAGCGCGGGCGAGGTGATCCGCATGGCCAGCGTCATCTTGTAGCCCGGCGCGTCGGCCGACGCCGCAGCGGCTTTGGTCACGGTCTCGGCGGCGTTGCTCGAGGTCGCGCTGGTGCTGCTGCTGGAGCTACTTCCGCAACCGGCCGCGATCAGCACCGAGGCTGCACAGAGGAGCGCTGCGATCAGCCGCGTCATGCGCTGCAAACCTGCCCTCCTGAGCGGTCGCTGGATCATCGCCGCCTGGACAGTAGCGTGTTCCCACGACCCGGACGCCGGGGGAGCTGTCGCGACCGCCCGGTCGGGCTGTAGCCACCGGCCCGCGCGGCGCTCGCATTAGGATGACCGCGATGACATGGGGAGCGTCGCCGTGAGGAGCGCTGCGTTTGCCGGCGTCTGCTCGCTTGCGTTCGCGTTCTGCGCGCCGGCCGGCGCGCTCGCGCGCGACCGCGCCGCCCGGAAGGTGCTCCCGGTGCACGGCTCCGCGCGACGGCTGGGCGGCCCGAGTGTGCACGCCGTGCTTACCACCGCGGGACTCACCTATGCACTGACACCGATGCCCTCGGTCCGGTTCGAGACGCCCCGGACGGCGAGCGTACCGGTGATCCACGTGGACGACGCCGCCCACTACCAGCGCGTGACGGGGTTCGGCGCCGCGATGACCGACAGCTCCGCGTGGCTCCTCTACACGCAGCTGCCGCCGCCGGTCCGGCGCCTCGTGATGAACGCGCTGTTCGGCGCGGGCGGGATCCACCTCGACTTCGTGCGCGTGCCGATGGGCGCCTCGGACTTCACCGTCGCCGGTCAGCCATACAGCTACGACGACCTGCCGAGCGGGCAGTCAGATCCCGAGCTCGCCCAGTTCTCGCTGGCCCACGACCAGGCGTACATCATCCCGGCGCTTCGCCAGATGCTCGCGATCAACCCCGGCGTGGAGATCCTCGCGACCCCGTGGAGCCCACCGCCGTGGATGAAGGCCAATGCGGCGTTCGACAACCTGCACGACCGCGGCACGCTGGCGCCCGGGTCGTTCGGAGCGCTGGCGAACTACTTCGTTAAGTTCATCGAGGCCTACGCCGCCGCGGGCGTACCAATCTCGGCGATCACGCCGCAGAACGAGCCGGGCGCCGTCGTCCCCTACCCGGGGCTGTCGCTGCCCGAGCCCGACGAGGCGAAGTTCATCGCGAGCTACCTGGCGCCCGCGTTGAGCGCGGCAGGGCTTCGCACTAAGGTCTACGGGGTCGACACGGGCGCCGCGTTGCCGTACGCCCAGGCACTGCTCGCGAGTCCGGCGGCGGCGTATCTGAGCGGAATCGCCTGGCACTGCTACGGCGGCCTCGGGACCCTGGCGGCGCTCGCGCAGCTCGCGCCGGCGGTCGACCAGATCGTCTCGGAGTGCTCGCCCGGGATCATTCCCTACTCCTCCGCCGAGGTCGGGATCAGCGCGACGCGCAACGGGGCGAGCGCCGTGGCGCTGTGGAATCTCGCGCTCGACCCCGAGGGCGGGCCCGTACAGCAACCCAACGTCGCGTGCCGGGGATGCGCCGGCGTCGTCACCGTCTCCGAACAGGCGCACCACGCCAGGCTCGGCAGCAACTTTTACCAGTTGGGCCAGCTCTCGAAGTTCGTGCAGCGCGGGGCGATTCGAATCGGCTCGGAGCGCTTCGTCACCGACTTCCGGCTGGCGAGCGGCGCGTACGGCGTCACCCCCGGTTTGGACGACGTCGCATTCCTGAACCCTGACGGCGGCAAGGTGTTGGTCGCGCACAACGGCGGGAGGACACCCGCCCGGTTCGCCGTCGCTTGGCGCGCTCGGGCGTTCACGTATACGCTGCAGCCAGGGGCAACCGTCACGTTCATCTGGAGCTAATAGCTGTCGGCCCGCCGCGTCGGGCTCCGCGTCCAGACGAACCGGTAAGTGGTCATGCACAGCGCCCGCCGTGCCGACGCAGTGGGTATGCGCGCGTGCTCGACGGGACGACTGTGGGAAATCTCGCTGGCAGTGGCGGGGACGCTCGCGATCACGCTCGCGCGCTCAACGGGGATCACCGGCGCCACCGGCCGAGTGGTAGGCGCGCCCGCCGCCTACGCGCAGCAGTGCGCGGATCTGTACCCCGGCACGCGCGATCCCTCGAATCCGCTGATGCTGGCGACCCCACCGGGCGCGAACCCCCTGACCGATGCCCATTTCTTCGTCGACGGCCCTAAGCACGGCTCCGCCGCCGGCGCGATCGCGCGGTTCCTCGGCATCGATACATCGACCCGCGTCGGCTCGATGCTCCCGAGCTTCTCGGACTCGGACTCGTGGGCGTGGTTCAAGGCGCGCGTCGAGGACAAGATCCAGTCCGGACAGGTTCCCGGCGGGATCGTCCAGAAGATCCGCTTGCTCGAGAAGATCGCCGACCAGCCGGACGCCCAGCGCTTCAGCTCGTACTCACAGGGCGGCGGACCCGGCGCGATCTACAGCCAGGTTCAGAAGATCTTCTGCCACAACATGCGGGCGGATCCCGGGTCGATCCCGCTGATCACCACATACTTCCTTCACCCCGACGCAGGAGGTTGCTCCTCGAACGGCCGGCTCGCGGCGATCTGGCCGACATTCAAGCGCCGGGTCGATGAGATGGCCGCGGCGACGGGCAACCGGCCCGCCGTCTACATGCTCGAGCTCGATGCGTTCGGGGCCTCGAGCTGCATGGCGAAGATCGGTTCGCTCGGCACCTGGGAGCGGTATCTGCATTACGAGGTGGACAAGATCTCGGCGCTGCCACACACTGTCGTGTACCTGGAGGCCGGCTACTCTGACTCGAACTCGGTCGGTTACACCGCGCGCGCGCTGAACGCTGCCGGGGTGCAGAAGATCCGAGGGTTCTTCACCAACGACACCCACATCAACTGGACCATCAGCGAGGTCCGCTGGGCGGAGCGGATCTCGAATTCGACTGGCGGCGCTCACTACATCGTCAACACGGCCCAGAACGGCAACGGCCCGCTCTTGAACCGACATCCGGTGACGGAGGGCATCGAAGCGCTCTGCAATCCCCCGGGCCGCGGCCTTGGCCCCCCAGACACGACCGACACGGGATTTCCGCACGCGGACGCGTTCCTGTGGACGCACACGCCGGGCAACTCGAGCGGACACTGCAACGGCGGTCCGGCCCCCGGGACGTTCTGGATCGACAGGGCGCTGGACCTCGCCGCGCACGCCAACGACAGGCTCGGTCCGGGCTACCCGAGCCGCCCGTACTGAGCGGCGGCGGCGCCGCGCGGCCGGTACTGAGCGGCGGCGCCGCCAGGGCGGCCGCGGAAGTGTGCAGGGCGTGCAGGACATCAGGCGCGCTCGCAGTACTGTTCCGACGTGGCCTTGCCCCCAGGCTCCAAATCGAGGTAGGCGTGCCGGAGCCTGTCGGACCCTGGAGGACGGCGCGAAGGGCGTCCGGCGCCGGAAACGCGGTCGACGGATTGGTCAGCACGATCACCGGGGCGTGCCACAGGTAGATCCCGTAGGAGCGAACGCCCAGCCAGCGCAACGGTTGCAGGCCGAGCAGCCAGCCGACCCGCGTCGCCGGGTGTGCCACACAGGCGATCACCAGCACAGTCGCCAGCGACAGCAGCACCATCCCGCCCCGGTAGAGGAACGACGAGTACTGGTCGGTCTGCCACACCATCACCCCGATCGCACCGTTCTAGCCTAGAGCCTGTTTCTAGAATAATGCTCTGAGCGTCCCACCATGGCCGGCGGTCCTATCGTGAGGCGCGATGCTGCACATCCACCGAGCAGAGTGCGCCGACGGCCTGGTGGACGCGCTGCGCGGCGTGCTGCTCGAGCCGCTCGAGGATCCGTTCGCGCCGGAGGTGATCTCGGTCCCTACCCGCGGCATGGAGCGCTGGCTGACCCAGCGGCTGTCGACGGCGCTGGGCGCGAGTAAGGACCGCGGCGACGGCCTGTGCGCGAACATCGACTTCCCGTTCCCGGGAACGCTCATCGCTGCCGCGACGGCAACCGCAGGCGGCATCGATCCTGACCACGACCCGTGGACGGCCGAGCGGCTTGTCTGGCGGCTTCTCCAGACGGTCGACGAGCTCCTGCCCGAGCCTTGGCTGGGCGCGCTGGCGACGCACATCCGCGGCGGCCGGCGGTTCGCGAGCGTCCGGCACATCGCCGACCTCTACGACCGCTACTCGGTCCGCCGCCCCGAGATGCTCCAGGCCTGGGCGCGACGCGACGACAGCGACGGGAGCGGTCTGGCCCTGCCGAGGACCGGCGTCTGGCAGGCCGAGCTGTGGCGGCGTTTGCGTGACCGGATCGCGATCCCGAGCCCCGCCGAGCGCCTCCCGCTCGCCGCCGAGCGTATTCGCACAGAACCCGGGATCCTCGAGTTCCCGCAGCGCCTCTCGCTGTTCGGGATCACCCGGCTGCCGAAGAGCTACCTGCAGATCCTCGACGCGATCGGGCACGCGCGCGATGTCCACTTATTCGTGCTGCACCCCTCGCCACGGCTGTGGGCGACACTTGCAGAGCGTGGACCGGCGAGCGCCCGCCGCAGGGCGGACCGGACCGCGATGGCGCCGCGCAACCGACTGCTTGCTTCCTGGGGCCAGGACTCGCGCGAGCTCCAACTTGTATTGGACGGCCGGGGCGCGCACGAAGACCACCACCATCCGACGCCGATGAGCCCCGACACCCTGCTCGGGCGGATACAGGCGGACATCCGCGAGGACCGCTCGCCGCCGGGCGCGCCGCTCCCCGGCAAGGCGGATCAACGGCAGCTGCTGCATCGCGACGACCGCACCCTGCAGATCCATGCGTGCCACGGCCGAGCCCGTCAGGTCGAGGTCGTCCGCGACGCGATCCTACACCTGCTCGACGAGGACCCCACGCTCGAGCCGCGCGACGTGATCGTGATGTGCCCCGACATCGAGACGATCGCCCCCCTGATCCAGGCCGCGTTCGGGGCGGGGCGCGGTGAGACGGACGGCGATAAGGCCGCCCTGGACAGCGCCGGCAAGCGCCTCCCCGACCTGCGGGTGCGCCTCGCGGACCGCTCGCTGCGGCAGACGAACCCGGTCCTCGGCGTCGTCTCGCTCCTGCTCGAGCTCGCCGATCAACGTGTGACGGCATCGCAGCTGCTCGACCTCGCCGACCGCGAGCCAGTCCGGCGCCGCTTCTGGTTCGACAACGACGACGTCACGCGGATGGAGGAGTGGGTCGTCGCGAGCGGAATCAGGTGGGGTCTCGACGACGCGCACCGCCGGCCGTACAAGCTCGACGTCGTCCAGACGAACACCTGGAAGGCCGGGCTCGATCGGATCCTGCTCGGCGTCGCGATGACCGAGGAGGACCGGCGCCTCGTCGGCGGGGTGTTGCCGCTCGACGATGTCGAGAGCGGGGCGATCGACCTTGCGGGCCGCATGACGGAGTTCGTCGAGCGCTTTCATCACGTAGTCGACACCCTCGGCCGGCCGCAGACGATCGGCTCCTGGGCCACCAACCTCGCGGCCGCCGCCGACGCGCTGACGGCGACGACCGACCGCGGCTCGTGGCAGCGCGCGGAGCTCCAGCGAATCCTCGACGACGTTCTCGCCGACGCGACGGCCGACGATCAGCCGAGCAGCGCCGAGCTCGAGCTCGCCGACATCCGGGCGCTGCTCGCCGACCGCTTGCACGGCCGTCCGACGCGCGCCAACTTCCGCACTGGGCACCTCACGATCTGCACGCTGGTGCCGATGCGGTCGGTGCCGCACCGTGTCGTGTGCGTCCTCGGGCTCGACGACGGGGAGTTCCCGCGCAAGGCGCCGCGCGACGGCGATGACCTGCTGCTCGACGACCCGCACCTCGGCGACCGCGACCCGCGCGCCGAGGACCGGCAGATGCTCCTCGACGCGTTGCTGGCGGCGACCGAGCGGCTGATCATCACGTACACGGGCAACGACGAGCGCACGAACCTGGTTCGCCCGCCGGCGGTTCCCGTCGCCGAACTGCTCGATGTCGTCGACCGCACGTTCCGGCCCGAGGACCACCGGAATTCCGCGCGCGAGCAGGTGCTCGTCCGCCACCCGCTGCAGCCGTTCGATCCGCGCAACTTCACCGCTGGCGCGCTCGCGCCGGACGGCCCGTGGAGCTTTGATCGCGTCGCGCTCGGCGGCGCGCAGGCGCTGATCGCGCCCCGGCCGAGAACCCGGCCCTTCCTCGCGGCGCCGCTGCCACCCCTCAATGGCGAGCTGATCGAGCTCGAAGACCTCATACGGTTCGTCGAGCATCCGGCGCGCGCGTTCCTGCGCAGGCGCCTCGGGATCAGCGTCCGCGAGTCGCTCGACGAGGTCCAGGATGGCCTGCCGATCGAGCTCGGAGGTCTCGGCGAATGGGGCGTGGGTCAGCGGCTGCTCGAGGGCGTGCTCGCCGGGGCTGAGCTCGACGAGTGCGTCGAAGCGGAGCTGGCGCGCGGGATGCTGCCACCGGCGATGCTCGCGATCCCGGTGCTTGACAAGGTCAGACCGATCGTCGAGCAAATCGCGGCCGAGGCCGCGAAGCACGGCGTCGGTCCGTCGGATTCGCTCGACGTGCGGGTGCGACTGCCCGACGGCCGGTCGCTGGCCGGGACGGTCGCGGGCGTCCACGGTTGCACGATCCGCAAGGTCTCCTACTCGCGCGTGCGACCGCGGGATCGTCTCGCCGCGTGGGTGCGGCTGCTCGCGCTGACCGCCTCCCGGCCCCAGCGGCCGCTCGAGTCGGCCGTGATCGGGCGCACGCAATCGAACTCCGTCGGCGCGCACACGACGCTGGCACGAATCGCACCACTCGCCGACGACGAGGCGGATCGACGGCAACGGGCGCTCGTCCAGCTCATCACCTTGGTCGACCTCTACGACCGCGGGATGCGCGAGCCGCTTCCGCTCGCGTGCGACTCCTCGGCCGCCTACGCGCGTGCGCTCGCGCTCGGAGAGGACCCCGCGCAAGCCGCCCAGAAGCAGTGGGAGACCGCATTCCGCTACGACAAGGAGGACCGCCAGCCCGAGCATCTGCTCGTGTTCGGCGGCCAGCGGGCGTTCGCGGACCTCCTCGCCGAGGCACCGCGCGCCGGCGAGCGGCCGCCGGGATGGCCCGACGCCGCGCCCCATCGGTTCGCCCTGTACGCGCTGCGTCTGTGGGAGGGATTGCTCGCACACGAACGGCTGGTCGACCGATGAGCACGCCGACGATGACCGACGAATTCGTTCTGACGGGGCCACTCCCGACCGGCGTGACTGTGCTCGAGGCGAGTGCCGGCACCGGCAAGACCTACACGATCGCCGCCCTCGCGGCGCGCTACGTCGCTGACGGAATGCCGCTCGAGCGAATGCTGCTGATCACATTCACGCGGGTCGCCACTGGCGAGCTCCGCGACCGCGTGCGCGAGCGCCTCGTCGTCTGCGAGGAGCAGCTCTCCCGCATCCTCGACGGTGTGCTGGATCCGGGCGCCGACGAGGTTGTCAAGCTCCTCGCGACCGGGACGGAGGAGGAGGTCGAGCGGCGCCGCGACCGGCTGGTCCGCGCGATCGCCAACTTCGACGCCGCCACGATCGCGACGACCCACGGGTTCTGCCAGGAGGTGCTCGCGGAGCTGGGAACGCTCGGCGACCTCAAGCCCGACACCGAGTTCGTCGAGGACGTCAGCGACCTGCTCGAAGAGGTGCTCGACGACCTCTACGTTCGCCGCTTTCAGAAGCACGGCGGGGCCCCGTTCGACCGTGCACAGGCGCTCAAGATCGCGCGCGCGGCCGTGTTCAACCCGGACGACGAGCTCGAGCCCAAACTCGCGCCCCAGGAGGCCAGCGTCGCGGCGATGCGCTACCGACTCGCACACGCGGTCCGCGGCGAGCTCGAACGCCGCAAGCGCGAGCTGGCGATCATGACTTACGACGACCTGCTGACCCGCCTGAACGGCACGCTCGCCGGGCCGAGCGGCCGCGCGGCCGCCGGCCGCCTGCGCTCGCGCTACCAGGTCGTGCTCGTCGACGAGTTCCAGGACACCGACCCCGTCCAGTGGCAGATCCTCTACCGCGCATTCATCCACGACAGCGTGACGCTCGTGCTGATCGCCGATCCGAAGCAGGCGATCTACGCGTTCCGCGGCGCGGACGTGTACGCGTACCTTGTGGCGGCGAGCACGGCGTCAAAGCGCGCGACGCTGCAGGTCAATCGCCGCAGCGACCAGCCGTTATTGAACGCCTACGACGCGCTGTTCGGCGGCGCTCGCCTCGGACACGAGGGCATCGTCTACCGCAAGGTGACCGCCGCGCCCGCCCACCAGGAGCCGAGATTGGTCGGGGCGACGGCACGCGAGCCGCTTCGGGTCCGAGTGGTCGGCCGAGACGAGCCGGCGATCGAGCGCACGCCGAGTGGGCTGCTGCGCACGCCCGCGGTCCGCGAGTACATCGCGCAGGACCTCGCGGCCGACATCGTCGCGCTGCTCGGCACCGACGCGAAGATCGAGCACCGCGATCCCGACGGCACGCGGTCCGGGCGCGAGCCGATCTGCGCCGGCGATGTCGCCGTGCTCGTGCGGACCCACAGCCAGGCCGATCTGATCCGGGCCGCCCTCGACGAGGCGCGCGTGCCCGCCGTGATCAACGGCGCCGGCAGCGTGTTCTCTACCGCCTCGGCGCGCGACTGGCTGCGCCTGCTCGAGGCGATCGACCGCCCGGCGGCGGCGTCGCGCGCTCGGAGCGCGGCGCTGACGCCGTTCATCGGCTGGAGCGCCCAGCGGATCGCCACGGCCGGCGAGGACGAGTGGGAGGAGGTTCACCGGCGGCTTCAACGCTGGAGCCGCGTCCTCCGCGAGCACGGGGTCGCCGAGCTGACCGAGGCGATCATGATCGATGAGGATCTGCCCGCGCGCGTGCTCGCGACGCCTGACGGGGAACGGCGGCTGACAGACGTGCGCCACCTCGGGCAACTCCTCCACCATACGGCCGCCGCCGAGAAGCTGGGTGTCACAGCGCTGCGCGGCTGGCTCTCGCAGCAGATGGCTCGCGGCCGAGCGCGAGGAGGGCGAGGAGGAGCGCAGCCGCCGGCTCGAATCCGATGCGCAGGCGGTCCAGATCCTCACCATTCATCGCAGCAAGGGGCTCGAATTCCCGATCGTCTACTGCCCGTTCCTATGGTCGCCGAGCTGGACGCCGTCCGAGCCCGAGCCTGTGTTCTTCCACGATCCGGCGCTGGGCGACAGGCGTACGATCGACGTCGGGCTCGACGGCGCCGGCTATCGCAAGCACCGCGCGCAGAACCTGATCGAGGAGCGTGGCGAGGAGCTGCGACTGGCCTACGTCGCGCTGACGCGTGCGAAGCTGCAGGCGGTCATCTGGTGGGCGGGAGCGTGGGACAGCCAGCACTCGCCGCTCGGAAGGCTGCTGCTCTGCCGCGACGTCGAGGGCAACGTCGCAGCAGACGGGGGAACGACCATTCCGCAAGACAAGACTGTGCTCGCGAGGCTCGCGCAGCTCGTCGCCGAGGCGCCCGGATGCATCGGCGTCGAGCGCGCAACGGTCGGTCATGAGCGGTCGTTTAGCCCGCCGATCGCGTTCCCGGCTGAGCTTGCCGCCGCGCGGTTCGATCGAACGCTCGACCTACGCTGGCGGCGAACGTCCTACAGCGACATCACGGCCGCGGCGCACGAGCAACTGGTCGCAAGCGAGCCGGAGGAGCCGATCCTCACCGACGAGCCGAGCGCAGCTTCGCCGCTTCCGGCGGCGGCCGCGCGCGAGGGCCTCGACCTCCCCTCGCCGATGCGCGACCTGCCGGTCGGGGTGCAGTTCGGGACCGTCGTGCACCGCGTGCTCGAGGCGACCGACTTCGACGCCGAGGACCTCGAGCGAGAGCTCGCCGAGCAGATCGACCGGGTGCGCGGGCGGCGCCGAATCGACCTTGACGGGGCGCAGGCGATCGACGCTCTCCGCGCCGCGATCGAGACCCCGCTCGGCGACGTGGTCGGTGGCATCCGCCTGAGGGACGTACGCCGCCAGGATCGGCTCGACGAGCTCGAGTTCGAGCTGCCGCTCGTGGGCGGCGATGACCCGACCGCGCAGCTCACGCTGCGCGCGATCGCGGCGGCGCTGCGGACCCATCTGGCGGACGACGATCCGCTTGCGGGTTATGCCGCGCGGCTCGAGGATCCGGCGCTGCGGGCGAGCGTCCGCGGCTTTCTCACCGGCAGCATCGACCTGGTGGTGCGGCTGGAGGGGCCGCGGTTCGCGGTCGTCGACTACAAGACGAACTGGCTCGGACCGGTCGACGAGCCGCTGACGATCGGCCACTACCAGCCCGACCGGCTGGCCGCCGAGATGGTCCGCGCCCACTACGCGCTGCAGGCGCTGCTCTACTCGGTCGCGCTTCACCGGTACCTTCGCTGGCGCCTGCCGGGATACGAGCCCGAGCAGCATCTTGCCGGCACGCTGTATCTGTTCCTACGCGGGATGGCGGGCCTGGACACGCCCTCGCTCGCCGGCTCGCCGTGTGGCGTGTTCGCATGGCAGCCGCCGGCCGCGCTGGTCGCGGAGCTGAGCGACGTCGTCGATCAAGGGACGGTATGAGCGTGACGGCGCCGCTCCTCGACCCGTTCGACGCCCGGCGCGCCGCCGGCGCGATCGGGCTGCTGCGCGAGTTCAACGAGATCGGTCTGCTGTCGCCGGCGGACGTCCACGTCGCAAACCGGGTCGCGCGCCTGGTCGGCGAGGACCGCGAGCCCGTGCGCCTCGCGGTCGCGCTTGCCGCGCGCGCCCCCCGGCTCGGGCACGTGTTCGTGGACCTCGCGACGATCGCGCAGACGGCGGCGGTCGAGTCCGAGGAGACGCTCGAGCTGTCGACGCTGCCGTGGCCCGACACGGACGAATGGGTGGCGGCGGTCACAGCGAGCGCGCTTGTGGCGCTCGGCGATGATGATCCCCGAGACGATCGGCCGTTGCGAATGGCCGGCTCGCGGCTGTATCTCGACCGCTACTGGCGCGAGGAACGCCGGGTCGCGGACGACCTGCTGGAACTGGCTGCAGGAACGCCCGCCGACTCGGCCCGCGACGCCGACGCCTATGCACCCGACGCCAACGCCCCCCGCGCCAACGCCGCCCCCGCGACCGCCGGCGCGCTCGAGCGACTGTTCACCGCGGATTCCGACGATCGGCAGCGGCTGGCGGCCGAGGCGGTGCGCGCGCACTGCGTCGCGGTGATCGCGGGTGGTCCCGGAACCGGCAAGACCACGACCGCCGCGCGGATCGTCGCGCTGCTCGCCGAGGATGCGGCCGCGCGCGGGCTCCGGCAGCCGCTTGTCGCGCTGGCAGCGCCGACTGGGAAGGCGGCGGCACGACTGCAGGAGGCCGTCCACGAGGAGGCCGCGAGGCTTGCCGTCAGCGACGAGACGAGGGCGCTCTTGCTCGGCTTGCGTGGCTCGACGCTGCACCGGCTGCTCGGCAG
This sequence comes from uncultured Solirubrobacterales bacterium, assembly GCA_963806475.1. GTDB lineage: Bacteria > Actinomycetota > Thermoleophilia > Solirubrobacterales > Solirubrobacteraceae > Palsa-465. The sequence goes on along the minus strand of CAWDYK010000027.1, from coordinate 39,042 downwards.
GCGCCCGGATTCGCATAGCCGGTTCGCCCACGACCGCGAAAACCGCCTGCCGCACGACGTCGTGATCGTCGACGAGACCTCGATGGTGTCGCTGTCGCTGATGGCGCGGCTCGTCGAGGCTGTGCGCACGGGCGCGCGGCTGATCTTGGTCGGCGACCCGGGCCAGCTCAGGTCGATCGAGGCCGGGGTCGTCCTCGGAGATATCGTCGGCTCGGCGGCGGAGCCGAGTGCGGCCACGGTGCACCAGCGCGGCCCCCTGTCCGACGGGATCGTCGTGCTCGACCGCGTACACCGCTACGGGATCGGGATCGCGCGCCTCGCCGAGGCGATCCGTACCGGCGACGCCGATGGCGCGATCAAGGCTCTCAGGCAGCCTGACGCCGAGGAGATCGAATGGCTCGCCGTCGACGGCGAGCAGGCCGACGAGGACGCCGAGCTACGACCCGTCAAGGAGAATGCGCTCTCAGCCGGAGCGGCCGTGCTCGATGCCGCGCGCGCGGGCGAGGTCGCGGAGGCTCTCGGCGCCCTCGTTCGCTTCAGGCTGCTGTGTGCCCACCGCCGCGGCCCGCACGGGGTCAGCACGTGGACAACGCGGATCCAGGCGTGGCTCGCTGACGAGTTTCCCGGGCTCGACCTCGAGCAGCGCGAATACGTCGGGCGCCCGCTGCTGATCACCGAGAACAATTACGAGCTCGGCCTCTACAACGGCGACGCCGGCGTGATCGTCGAGACCGCACCGGGAGTCCCGCGTGCGGCGTTCGAACGCGGCGACTCGATGCTCGAGTTCAGCCCCACCCGTCTGGGCGCGGTCGAGACCGTGTACGCGATGACGATCCACAAGAGCCAGGGCTCCCAGTTCGATGTGGCTGCCGTCCTGCTCCCGCCGCCGAGCTCGCGAATCCTGACCCGGGAGCTGCTGTACACGGCGGCGACGCGAGCGCGGGGGCGGCTGATCCTGGTCGGGACCGAGGAGACGATCCGGGCCGCTGTGGAGCGGCCGGTGGCGCGCGCCTCGGGGCTGGGTCAGCGGCTCTGGGGTGATTCGAGAGCGGGCGGCGCCTAACATCTGTCGCTGCGTTAACCTTAGCGGAGGGTCGGCGGCTACAGCACCTCGCCGCGCCTAGTGGTTCATCCTGTGAGTCCGTTGATGGGCTGGTGAGCGAAAATCGAGCGTGGCAAGGACGCAGGACCGAAGGTGTGCCTTTGGTACATCGAGGTCCGAGGACGCCGGCACGCGAAGATTTGCAGCCGCCAGACCGCGACGGACTTGCAGGATGGGCCGCTAGCCCTCCGCCCATCCCCGGGCGCTAGTACCAGTCCTGCACCTGCACGGACAAGGTGGCCGTGTCGGAGCCGGGGCTGATACTGACCTGGTAGAGCCCCGGGCCGGTCGGGAACGTCCAGATCTGGCCGCTGCCCTCGTTCAGGTCGAACGAGCCCGCGCTCGTGCCCTTCGTCAGGTTGGCCGCGTGTGCGCTCGGCCCCGAGCACACGAAGATGAACGTGCACGTGCCCTTGAACCCCATCCTGTAGACGAGCCGCCAGCGCGTGCCGCGGATCCGGAAGGGGACCGATTGGTTTCCCGTGAATGTGGTAAGCGCCCGCCAGCGCGGGGCCTCGGCGACCGACAGCGAGACGGTCGATCCCGGGAACAGCTTCGTTCCGGGCGCCGGATCCTGGTGCGTGACGACGCCGGGTGTCACCCCTGGCGCGGGCACGTGCGTGATCGTCGCGAGCAGACGGAGCTTTCGCAGGTCGCTCTGGGCGCTTGCCTCGCTGGACCCGGTGAGGCCCGGAATGGCGACCGGCGGCGGGCCTTTGCTGAGGACGAGGCTGACCGACGCGCCCTGCCTGACCCGCGCTCCCGGCGAAGGCGATTGCCCGATCACGGCTCCCTTGCGGGCCTCGCTGAAGCTGCTGCGGAACACGGGGGTCAGATGCGCGCGGTGGGCGCGCCGGGAAGCCGCAGCCCTGGTCAGACCGTCCAGCTTCGGCACGCGCACGTGGCGCACTCCGCCGATCATGATCGCGGCGGCGACCAAGCCGACGACCAGCGCGATCACCGCGCCGAGCAGGGCGATGGTCCGGCGCCGCGCCGGCGGGTTGACGTCACGGCGCCGGCTGAGCCGTGGCGCAACCCGGGTGCCCGTTGGGCCGGGCCACGGCCGGGGAGCCTCAGCGGCGTCGGGGATCGGGCCAGGCGGCGTCGCGGGGGCGGGGCCAGGGGGGATCGGGAGCCCAGGGGGCAGTATCGGGCCAGGCGGAGTCGTGCGCCCCGAGGTCGGGATCCGCCGCGCATGCCGGGCGGCAGCTCCGCGCCGTGCGGCAGCTAGCGCACCGGTGAGCTGCTCGCCGTCGGCATATCGGTCCCGCGGATCCTTCGCCAGCGCGCGCTCGACCACGTCAACGAGCGGCCGCGGGACATCGGGCGGGAGCGGCGGCGGCGGGTCCTGAAGGTGGGCAAGCGCCAGGTCCACGACCGAGCTGCCGCGGAACGGCGGCCGCCCCGCGAGCATCTCATAGAGCACAACGCCGACGCTATAGACGTCGCTCGCCATCGTCGTGCCTCGCCCGCGGGCCTGCTCGGGCGCCATGTACTTCGGGGTGCCGGCGATCGTCGCGGCCGCGGCGCCGGCGCTGCTTCCCTCCGCCAACCGCGCCACACCGAAATCCCCGACCTTCACCAACCCGTGCTGCGAGATCAGAACGTTTGCCGGCTTGATGTCCCCGTGCACGACCCGTCGCGCGTGTGCATGGCCGAGTGCTCGGCACAGCTGCTCGGCGATCTCGCGCGCCTCCGCGATCGCCAGCGGCCCGCGGTGAAGCGCCGCCTCGAGACTCTCGCCCTCGACCAGCTCCGCCACGTAGTAGAGCCCCTCATCGGCGTGACCGACATCGAAGATCTGCACGATCCCCGGGTCACTGACGCGCGCCATCAGCTGCGCCTCGCGCTCGAACCGAGCGACCCATTCCGGGTCCTCCGCCCACCACGGCTTGATCACCTTGACCGCGACGGGGCGCGCCAGGCGCCTGTCATATCCCCGATACACGCGCCCGAACGATCCCTCGCCGATCACCGCCCGGAGCAAGTAGCGGCCATCGACGGCAACGCCGCAGAGATCGGGAGCGCGTGGTGAAAGCGTCGACTGGGACATGGAACAGGGCTCCTCGCCCCGGCCATATGATCGCCGATCGTCACGCCGGATACGAGCCGCCGGGCCGACTCTCGCCGATTCCCACTTCCGGTCAGATACTGTACATATTGTTTAGGAACTCCTTATGCGACTGTTCACCCAGCCGCCAGACGAGTGCTCCGCCCCGTACTGCCGGAGCGCTTGCTCGTGCGAACGGTGCGCGCGGCGTGACGCACCGCTCATCCGGAGGTCGCGTACAGCACCATTCGCGTGGTCAGATCGACGACCGAACGCAGCTCGTCACCGAGCGGCGGCAGCGGCTCCTCGAACCGCGGCCGCAGGCCCGCGACGAGCTCGGGCGCGGTTCGCGCCGTCAGCTCGCAGCACGTCCGTGCGGCTTCGCGCACGACCGCACGCTCAGCGCTCCAGATCGTCTCGAAGCCGCGATGGCCGGGCCCCTGGCCCGGGCGCTCGAAGCCCACGATGCAAGCTGCGAACCCCGGGGCCTCGCACACCACCACCCACTCGCGCATCATCGGATCGGTATCCCGGATCGGCACTTCGGGGGGCCCGACCCTCGGCAGTCGTTTGCCAGAGAAATCGGCGAGCACGACCGCGAGCTCGGCGGTGCGCGCCATGTCGCGCCAGCGCGGCTCGGCCTGCCGGTAGAAGCGCTCGTGCTGAAAGCAGCCGAACAGTACGGGTCGCTCGCTGCGTGAGCACGCTTCGTCCTCGATCGCATGACTGAGCGCCTCAAGCGCCCGCTTCGGGAGCAGCTGCCGCTGGAGGTGTGGAAATCCGTCTCGCAGCGCCGTGAACACCGAGGGCCGTGGCCCGTCGCTCAGCGCCCGGGCGCGCTTGATCGCAGTGCTCAGCGACAGCCCCGCCTCGCGGTCCTGCAGCACCGCGCGCACGCGCTTGAGCTCGAGTCCGGAATAACGACGGTGGCCACTGGGGAGTCGCTGCGGGACCGGGAAGCCGTATCGAGCCTCCCACATCCGGAGCGTCCCCTCGCTGACCCCGCTGCGCGCGGACATCTCCCTGATACTCAGCGACGAGGCCGCGTTCGGAGTGTTCACGTCCGGCCAGCCTACACACCGGTAGGAGGAACTTCTACACGAGCTGTTTGGGAACCGCCCGGCGCCGGGCACGCGGGAGCTGATGCCTGACGCGGTCGTCATCGGAGCCGGCCACAACGGCCTCGTCGCCGCCAACGTGCTGGCTGACCACGGCTGGGAGGTCACCGTGCTCGAGGAGGCGCAGGAGCCGGGCGGCGCGGTCCGCTCCGGGGAACTGGTCGAGCCGGGCTTCATGCACGATCTGTTCAGCTCGTTCTATCCGTTCGCGCTCGCCTCGCCGCACATCCGCGGTCTCGAGCTCGAGGCCTGGGGGCTTCGCTGGCTGACGAGTCGCGTCGCCGTTGCTCATCCCGGGCGCGACGGCCGCTGCCCGCTTGTGTCGCTCGACATCAATGAGACCGCTGCGTCGCTCGAGGAGTTCGCGGCCGGGGACGGGGATTCCTGGCGCTCGCTGTACAGGCGCTGGGAGCAGGTCAGGGCGGGCGCGCTCGGCACGTTCTTCTCGCCGTTCCCGCCGCTGTCGGCGGCGCTGCGGCTATTGCGGGCCCTGGGTCCCGAGGAGCTCGTGCGCTTCGCCCGGTTCGCGCTGCTGCCCGTGCGCCGGATGGGCCAGGAGACCTTCACCGGGGAAGGCGGCCGGCGTCTTCTCGCCGGCAACGCGCTCCACGCCGATGTCAGCCCCGAGACGCCCCTGAGCGGAATGTTCGGGTGGGTGCTGTGCTCGCTCGCCCAGCAGCACGGCTTCCCCGTCGTCGAGGGCGGCGCGGGCAACCTCGTCAGCGCGCTGGTCCGGCGGCTCGAGCATCGCGGCGCCTCGGTGCTGTGCGGCGATCGCGCGACGCTGATCGAATGCCGCGCCGGCCGCGCGACCGCGGTGCGGACCGCATCCGGCTCGCGCCATCTCGCGGCGCGGGCAGTCATTGCCGACGTCGGGCCGCTGCAGCTGTACCGGGAACTGCTTGGCGACTGCCCGCTCCCGGCGGCACTCAGCCGCGACCTCGACCGCTTCGAGTACGACAGCGCCACGGTCAAGGTCGACTGGACGCTGGACGGCCCGATTCCCTGGGACGTGCCAGGCGCCCGCGCCGCCGGCACGATTCACGTCGCGGACAGCGTCGATGCGCTCACGCGCCAAGCTGCGGAGCTCGCCTGCAGGCAGATCCCGGCGGCGCCGTATCTTGTGATGGGCCAGTACGGCCACCTCGATCCTTCGCGGGCGCCCGCCGGCAAGGACACCGCGTGGGCCTACACGCACGTTCCGCAGCGGCCGCGCGACGATGCAGGCGGTCGGCTGACAGGGAGCTGGGACGAGCGCGAGACGGGCTTGTTCGCCGATCGGATCGAGGAACAGGTCGAGGCGCTCGCTCCGGGCTTCCGCTCGCTGATCCGGGCTCGCCACGTGTTCACCCCCCGGACGTTCGAGCGCGCCAACCGCAACCTCGTCGGCGGCGCCGTAGGCGGCGGAACCGCCCAGCTTCAGCAGCAGCTCCTGTGGCGACCGATTCCGACCCTCGGCCGGCCCGAGACGCCGATCGGAAGCCTCTATCTCGGCTCGTGCTCGGCCCACCCCGGGGGAGGCGTGCACGGGGGCCCCGGCGCGAACGCGGCGGTCGCAGCGCTCGAGCGGACCCGGCGGCTGCGGCCGGGTTTCGCCGGGCGCATCAGCCGCGCGCTACAGCGCTGACGCCGTATGCAAGCGGGGCGGGCGGCAGCGCCTCGGACAAGCTGCGGCTCAACGCAAGATCAGCACGATCACGACGATCACCAGCAGCAGCGCCGTCCCGGCTCCGGCAAGCGGCCACGGCCGCGCCCAGTATTCGGGCTTGGCGCGGTCACGCGTGTAGCGACCCTCGGGCGGCGTCCCGACCCAGTCATCATCGTCGTCGTAGGGAGACATGCTCTGAAGGTACCCGCTGCGCGCGCAAATCCGCCACCCCTTCTCCCAATCGGCGTTCCGGGGAGCGCTGCGGCTATCCTGAGCGCCTTGCTCGCCTGATCGGGCGGCTCGTCTCGACGCCCCATCGAGACCGCCCACGGGAGCGAGCGATTTGGTATGCCTCGGCCGATTGCACCCGGACAGCGGTACATGCCGGGCCTCGACGGGATCCGCGCGATCGCGGTGCTGTGCGTCATCGCCTACCACGTGAACATACCCTGGGCCAGGGGCGGGATGCTCGGGGTGGGCGTGTTCTTCACGCTCTCCGGCTACCTGATCACCGATCTGCTGCTCGGCCATTGGCGACGGCATCGAAGTCTGGGGCTCGGTCTGTTCTGGCTGCGGCGGGCCCGGCGCCTGCTGCCTGCGCTGTTCCTGATGTTGGCGCTGGTGAGCGTGTACGTAGCGCTGTTCGACGCCTCGCAGCTCGCCCAGGTCCGCCGGCAGGTGGTCACGGCCGCGCTCTACGTCGGCAACTGGTCGACGATCGCCCAACACGGCTCGTACTTCGCGCGCTTCGCCGCGCCGCTGCCGCTGGATCACTTGTGGTCGCTGGCGATCGAGGAGCAGTTCTACCTCTTGTGGCCGTGGCTGCTGCTGATCGGGATCCGCGTGTTCCGAACCCGGCGCCGCATGGCGATCGTCACCCTTGTCGCCGCGGCGGCATCGGCGGCACTGATGGGGCAGCTCTTCCACCCGGGCTACGACCCCACCCGGGCGTACGAGGGCACCGACACGCGCGCATTCGGCCTGCTGATCGGCGCGGCATTGGCGATGACCTACCCCAGCTGGAAGCCACTGCCTGCGCGCCGGCCCGGGCTCACCAACCTGCTCGACCTGTGGGGGGTGATCGGGTTCGTCGTGATCATGCTGCTGGTCTGGCGGACGGACTCGTTCTCCTCGTTCCTGTATCCGCCGGGCTTCGTGCTGCTGGCGTTCGCGAGCGCCGCGATGGTCGCGGCGGTCGTCAATCCCGCGAGCAGGCTCGGGCCGGTCCTCGGCTGGGAGCCGCTCCGGTGGATCGGTGTCCGGTCCTACGGGATCTACCTGTGGCAGTGGCCGATCATCGTGCTCGCGGGGTCATCGACCGAAGGTTTCAACCTGTTGCGAGCGACGCTCGAGATCGCTGCGACGTTCCTCGTCGCGAGCCTCTCGTGGCGCTACCTCGAGGAACCGATCCGTCAGGGAGCCCTGGGGCGTCTGTGGCGCCAGCTGCGAACCGGGGCCGGCTCTCACGTATGGCGCGCGCGGGCGCGACGCCGCAGGCTCGCGCTTACCGGCGCCACCGCCGGGGCCCTCGCGCTCGTCGTGATCAGCCTGACCGGGTTCCTGCCGGTAGCCTCGGCGGGCAACTCGACGGCGGACTCGGGCGGAAAGACGACGAAGCTTCCGGCCTCGCTCCCCGCCAGCCGGACGGTGTCCGTGTATCGCAACGCGAAGCGCGCCGCGCCGGCGGGACCTCCTCCCACGAAATCCTCGTGCCGCTCGGTCGTTTACATCGGCGACTCGACCTCCGAGGGCGAGATCTCCACCGACTACATCCCCAACCCGCGGCTGCGCCTGCCGGCGCAGATGGCGGATGTCGGGGTCCACACCACCTACCCCGAGATCTCCGGCGCGCGGTCGATCGTCGAAACGTTCGAGGGGCAGCCGAACGCCGCCACCGTCGCCCACCAGCACGTCTCCGAGGGCTTCCGCGGCTGCTGGATCCTCGCGCTCGGGACCAACGACGTCGACAACGTCCACGACGGCTCGCCGATCGGGTTCTCCGAGCGGATCGCCCAGATGATGTCGATCATCGGCCATCATCCGGTGATGTGGGTGGACGTGGTCACGCTGCTGCGCGACGGCCCGTACCGCGAGGAGACGATGCAGCGCTGGAACGCGGCGCTGACCGCAGCGTGCCGCCGCTACCCGAACATGCGCGTGTTCGACTGGGCCGCGCACGCGCGGCGCCCCTGGTTCATTCCCGACGGGATCCACTACTACTCGCCCGGCTACGTCGCGCGGACGCACGCGATCGCCAACGGCCTCGTGGCCGCGTTCCCGGAGGGCCAACCACCGAGCGACAGCTGCGTCGTGCGCTGACCTGATCTGACCCGGCGCGCTGCGGCCTTCGGTTCAGTGCATCAGTAGCTGAAGACGGTCGCGCCTTCGCCGATCCATTCCCACAGCGGCGTCGCGCCGCCGATCTTGGCCCCGTCGATGAGATCGGCCTCGTTCAGCTTGCGGGCCTTGAAGCAGATCAGGCAGACGAGCATCTCGCCTCCCGCCTGCGCGTAGTCCGAGGCCAGCGACGCGAGCGGCGGGCAGCCGTCGCAGGCGATCCCCTGGGTGTGGCCTGCGAGCGCGATCCGAACCGCCTCCTTGGTCAGGAACATTGTGACGCGCTTGCCCGCGCCGGCTGCTGCGTTCGCCACCAGGAACGCGACGGTCACGCGCTCGGCGTCCTCGAGTCCCGTCGCCAGGTTGATCACTACCTTGCCACCGTCATTCATCGCCGCTCCTTTCTATCGACGGGCTCGGCGAGAGGTTCATGTCGCCGCTCTCGAACGCGACGCCGACCTCCTCGAGCAAGACCCGCCGCGGGCCCTCCTGCACGATGCCCGCGCCGTGTGCGGAGAGGTCTTGCGCAGCCGCGATGCCGACGACCTTTTCGCCGTGGCCGGCCGCGCAGTAGACCGCGAACCCGCAGCCCATGTTGAACGTCGAGTAGGCCTCCTGCGCCGTCATCTCCACCTGCTCTGCGAGGAATCTGAGCACCTCGGGAACCGCCGGGAGCCTCGTGATGCGGTAGCTCAGGTCGCGCCTCGGCCGCATCAGCTTGAGCAGACCGTGGCCGGTGATGTGGCTGAGGTAGTGCAGCTCGACGTCGCTCTCGATCAGCGCGGCGACGAGCTGCGCGTAGACCGCGCTACGGTCGAGCAGGGCCTCCCCGAACGGTCGCCCGCTCGGCAGCCGGGTGTCGTAGCGGTCGGGAAGGCGCGAGGCGATCATCCGCGCCAGCGAGGATCCGTTGGCGTGCAGGCCGGTGCTGGCGACAAACACGATCTCATCGCCCGGGCCCAGCCTCGACCCAAGCAGCGGTTCGTGCCCCGGCGGGATCAGGCCGACCGCGCTGCCGGCCAGTTCGATGTCGTGCCCTGCGATCAGCGCAGGCAGCGAAGGAGACTCGCCTCCCCCCACGTGGCGCCGGCGTGAACACAGCCCTCCCGCCACCCCTTCAGGAGCGACGCGTGCCGCTCCCGGTGGCGGTACCAGTCCGAGCTGCCGGTTGCGAAATAGGCGTTCACGACCAGCGGCACGGCGCCCACGCAGCACAGGTCGTTGACGATCGCGGCGACCGTGTCGTAGGCGACGTTGTCGAACGCGCAGATGCCGAGCTCCTCCTCGACCTGCCGGGCGATGATCGACTTCGTGCCCAGACCCTCCAGCACGAGCGCAAGCTTCTGCCCGCCCGCCTCGAACACGAACGCCGGCTCGCCGCGGGAGTCGTCGAGCGCCCTCCCGCCCCGCGACCGGACCAGCGGGGAGGTCGCCAGCGCCTCCGTCAACGCGGTGCGCTTGCCGGCGTCCAGCGTCTCGTAATCGATGCCGGCGGCGCCGTAGGCGGAGGCGCCGCCTGAGGTTGATTCACTCATCGGTAAACTCGGCGCTCGCGGGATCGACTCTGCATGTCGGCGCGGCGAGCATATCGTCCGGCCGGCCGAGACTTCAGGCGCACGCAGCACCGAGCCGCAGTTCAGGAGCTGCGCCATCGCGATCGCTCCGAGCACGCCGGCCTCGTCGCCGAGCGCGGGCGTGACCAGGTAGCTGTCGATGTCCTCATCGAGCAGCCGCGTGTCGAGGTAGCCCGCCACCAACTCACGCAGCCGCACCCGCACCATTGGCAACAGGCCGGGGCGATCCATCACGCCGCCGCCAACGATCACGCGGTGGGGCGAGGCGACGAGCACGATGCCGAGGATTCCCAGCGCGACGTAGTCGGCCTCGAGCGACCACGCCTGATGGCCGTCTGAGAGCTCAGCCGGCGAGACGTCGTATCGCCGCTCGATCGCCGGACCGGATGCCAGACCCTCCCAGCAGTCGCCGTGGACCGGACACACCCCGTCAAACGGGTCCCGCCGGCGGTCGTGCGGGACCCGGATGTGGCCGACCTCGGGATGAACCATGCCGTGCAGCGGCCTCCCGTCGATCAGCAGACCGGCGCCGATCCCCGTGCCGATGGTCAGGTAGCAGAGGCTCTGGGTCCCGCGTCCGGCGCCCCACCGGTGCTCGCCGACTGCTGCCGCGGCCACGTCGAGGTCGAATGCGACCGGCACCTGCAGGCGCTCCTGAATCACGGTCGCCACCGCCGTTCGCTCCCACCCGGGCTTGGGCGTGGTGGTGACATGTCCCCACGTCGGCGAGTCGCGATCGACGTCGACCGGACCAAACGAGCCGATCCCGATCGCGGCCGCGGGCCGGTGCGATGCGAAGAACGCGACGATCCGCTCGAGCGTCTCCTCCGGCGTGGTGGTCGCGAATTTCTCGAGCGCGCGCACGTCGTCTGGAGCGGTGCCGAGCGCGCACACACACCACGTGCCTCCCGTCTCGACGCCGCCGTAGATCTCGCTCACGGCGGCAATGATGCACAGGTCCTCGGGGGTGTGACAATTTCCACACGCCGCTCCGCTCACCGTTGGTAGGTTCGGCGCACATGACCACGCGACGGCGAGTACGCCGTTAGGGACCGGATTGGGGGCCTGCAGATGGGCAATACGCGCGAGGGTTCACCTGCGGGGGACCGCTCTCTTGCGCGCGAGGCTTCACCGGTGGGGAGCCGCTCTTTCACGCGCGCGGAGCACGACCTTCGCATCCTGCTCGGCGTGATCGGCCTGCTATCCGCCGGGTTCATCGTCACCTACGTGGCGACGGCGGTGACCCACGACACGCGGTATCCGTTCGTCGCCAATTCGCTGGCCAAGGACGCTCTGTTCGTGGCGCTCGCGATCATCGGCGTCGCCGACGTCCGCCGCTATGCCTACACCGCCGTCCTGCTGGCGATCGGGCATCTGGTGCTCGTGCTCGGCCTGAGCCTCTCGCTCGTGTTCGACAACGTCTCGAACGTTTCGGGAACGGTCTATGTGAACAACCTGCCGCTCGGCGCCGGCACCCTCGTGTGGGTCTGGCTGGGGGCCGACGTCCTCATCGTGGTGCTGCTGGCTGCCTTCTACGAGCGCGCTCAGCGAGCGCGGTTCAGGCTGCGTTACCTCTCGAGCCTCGAGTTCTCGACGCTGATGGCTCTCGCCGAGGTGCTGACGCCGGACGCGACGACGAAGGTCTCGCCGTTCGATGTCGCCAAGCACGTAGACAACTACCTGGCCGGTTTCCGAGCGCAGGGCAAGTGGAAGGTGCGCGTGGCGCTGATCGGGCTCACCGTCTACCCGCTGCTCACGGCACACCCACCGTTCTCGATGATGAATCCCGAAGGACGCCTGAAGTTCGTGCGGCAGCGGATGCTGTCGGATGTATGGGGTCGCCGGCTGCCGAAGCAGTTCCGGATCCCGGTCCAGGCGATGATCCGCGCCGCGCAGCAGCTGGCGTTCGTCGGCTACTACGAGAACCCAGTGGCGGCAAAGGAGTGCGACTACCTCAAGTTCTCCGAGCGCACCGACTACGAAGAGAAGCTGAGATCGGTGGACTGGGATCGCCCGCGCGTGAAGTGCTTGGAGCCGGAGGACATTCACTCGGACGTGATCACGACCGACATCGCGATCGTCGGCAGCGGCGCGGCCGGCTCGGTGCTCGCCTACGAGCTCGCCCGCCAGGACCGCGAGGTGCTGATCCTCGAGCGCGGCCTCCACGTCGACCCGTCTGAGTTCACCGAGGTCGAATCGGAGCAGCTTTCGAACCTCTACGCCGATGGTGCGCTGACGCTGTCCCGGGACTTTCGCTTCCAGATCCTGCAGGGGATGTGCGTCGGCGGCTCCACGGTGGTCAATAACGGGGTCTGTTTCGATCTGCCGCCGCGCGCACTTGCCGCCTGGCAGGATCCCGACGGACTCGACGCCGGTCTCGATGCCGAGGAGCTTCGACATTCGTTCACGACGGTCCGGAACCTGATCGGCGTGACGCGGCTTGTCGGCAACGGCTACCTGAACCCCGGTTGGCACAAGTTCGAGGACGGCGTGAAGAAGCTGAAGCTGACCGATCCACCGTACGATCAGAACTTCTTCGAGTGCAACATCACTCACGACTGCCTCGGCTGCGGTTACTGCAACATCGGCTGCCGGTTCGGCAAGAAGATGTCGATGCTCGAGTGCGTGCTGCCGAAGGCGCAGGCCGAGTTCGGGGAGGGGGTTCGGATCCTCGCCCAGTGCGAGGTCGAGCGCATCGAGACCGGCGGCGGCAGGGCGCTCGCGCTGCACTGCCGGCTCGGGGAGCGCAAGCTGAAGGTCCGCGCCAACCGCATTGTCCTGAGCGCCAGCGCCGTCGCCTCGAGCATTCTGCTGAAGCGCAGCGGAGTCGGCGGCGGCCTCGTCGGCAAGCAGCTCGGCTTCAACGCCGGCTCGCCGCTGACAGCCGAGTTCGGCGAGAAGCTGCACTCGGAGCGGGGCCTTCAGATGACCAATTACGTCACCGGTCCAGATGGCCGGGACTACGCGCTCGAGACGTGGTTCAACCCGCTCGCGAGCCAGGCGCTGTTCATGCCCGGCTGGTTCGAGCAGCATCGCGCCAACATGCTGCGCTACCCGTACATGACGAGCGTGGGAGCTGTGGTCGGCACCAAGCGCAACGCGACGGTGAGGCCGCAGCTGATCGGCCGCGGCGTCTCGCTGAAGTACGTCACCGACCCGACCGATTTCCGGCGGATCGTGGAGGCCCTGAAGTTCGCGGGCAGGATCATGCTCGCCGCGGGCGCGACGCGGGTGATGCCGCCGAGCTTCCGCTACATGGAGGCGCGCTCAGAGCGCGAGCTCGAGCGCTTCGACGAGCTCGTCGACAACTCCGATCTGTCGATCAGCACGAGCCATCCGCAGGGCGGTAACTGCCTCTCGCGCGACCCGCACAAGGGCGTGGTCGACCCGAACTTCGCGGTACGCGGTGTTGAGAACCTCTACGTCTGCGACGCAAGCGTGTTTCCCGCGCCGATCACAGTCAACCCGCAGCTGACCGTGATGGCGCTCGCGCACTATGCCGCGAGGCGCGTCGCGGCCCCACCGAAGCTGCCCGCCAGCCAGAACGGAGCGTGACGATGCTCGCGACCGAGAACGTCTGTCAACTACCGGCCCCGCCCGAGTTCGTATGGCCGTTCTACACCGAGCCTGCACAGTGGCCGCGATGGAGCGAGGACATCGAGCGCGCCGACGTCGAAGGGCCGCTGAAGGTCGGCGCCAAGGGGCACTGCAAGTACCGGATGCTGCCCGAGGGCGAGTTCCGGATCGTGTCGCTCGAGCCCCCGCGTTCGTTTACGCTCGACTGGGTCACGCTCGCGACTCACGTTCGGTTCGAGCACGAGCTGACGTCGATGGGCGCCCACGGAACGCACGTGCGCGAGCGCATCAGCTTCAGCGGCCTGCTCGCCCCGATCCTCGGGCTGCTCGAGCGCCCGCGGATCCGCACCGACTGGCCGCGAGCGATGGACTGCCTTGGGGCGCTCGCGCTCGAGGCATACCTCGGGGCCCGCGACGAGGCGTGCGCAACGCTCCTCGTCGAGCGCTGGGACACCGTGCTGGCGAGTTGAGGTCCCGGGCGAGCGGGGCTAGCGCGGATCCCAGCCGATGTCCCAGCCGGGCGATCCCGGTCTCGGCGTGTACGAGCAGAACGTGCCCGTATTCACGGTCGTGGCCAGGTGGTGGCCGAGGTCCTCGTCCGCCTGGCCGATTCGCGAGATCGCGCCGCGTATCGCTCGCGTCGCGTTGACGCGGGCGCGCTCCGCGGCCGCTCCCGCGGGGCGGTCGCGTCCGCCGAGCCCTACGGCTGCCGCGAGCTCGTGCGCAATCGTGTCGATCTCTTCCCTGGCGGCGGCCACGCGCTCGGGATCGCCCCAATCCTCGGCCTCCGTCAGCTCCTCTCGCAGCTCGGCCAGGCGCCTACGGTACTCGCGCTTGGCGCGCTCGTCGAGCGACGGCATGCCGCCCTCGCCGGCGGGCCGCACGCGCAGCTCGTCGCTACGCACGGCCCCTGCTCCAGCGCGCGCCGTCGGGCGGGACGGCGCCGGTCCAGCGACGAGGTCGAGCGAGTGCACCTCGACACCGGGGTCGGCCAGCAGCAGTGCCAGATACCGAAGCCCCTTGCTGTCGCGCAACAACAGCGAGCGCCCCTCCCATTGGAGGTTCCACACGTCTCCCGCGCGACGAAGCCTGCCGCCCCGCGTGCCGGTGGCGGTCGGCACCGCCTCCGGCCGCTGTGCGCCCCCGGCTCGGGTCCTCGCTCCGGCGAGCTCGTCGGCGAGCCCGGCGGCGCGCGTGCGCAGCGCATCGAGCGCCAGCTCGCCGGCGAGCGCCGCAGCCTCGCGGGCACGGGTCGCGCCAAGGCGTGGCTCTCCGCGCGCCGCTTGCACGCGGGCCTCGTCGAGCGCGATCTTCGCCAGCATCGGCCGGGCTCCGAGAGCTCCCGCCTCCTCGCGCGCCTTGCCAAGCAGCGCCAGCGCGGCCTCGTGGTCGGTGCGCGCGGCGGCGAGCAGTCCCAAATAGCGGTTGACCGGCCCCGCGTACGCCGCGATCGGTAAGACTATGTGACGGCCCGCGAACGGCGCGAGCATCGCCGCGATCGTCTCGGCGTGCTCGGCGTGGCCGACCGTCGCGCAAGCTTCGGCGATCAGTGCGAGCCCGACCAGCCAGGCATTGTCTCGGGGCAGTGTCCCGAAGTCCGCGCGACCGACGCGCTCGAGCTCCCATCGAAGCTCGTCGCGGCGGCCGGCCTCGTTCAAGCAGGCCATCAGCGCGCAGCGCCAGCTCGGGATCAGCGGGTACGTCTCGGCCATGTGGCGGACCGCGGGCTCGAGCTCGGACACGCGCCCCTGCGTCCAGCGAATCCAGAACAGCTGCGCGGCGATGATCATCGGGACGATCGCGTCCCGAGTCACCTCGTTTGCGAGCTCGGCTGCGGTGGCGTTGAGCCGCTCCGCCTGTTCGACCCGCCCGTCGAGCAGTGCCCGGATCGCCCGGATCAGCGGCACGTACGCCTTCGCTCTGGGTTCGCCGAGCGCACCGGCGATCTGCGCGATCGCCTCGATGCTCCGGTCGACGCCGGCGATGTCACCGAGCTCGAGCATCAGGCTGACCCTCCAGGTGTGTGCGTGGAGCGCGAGCTCGAGCTTTCCCGAGCGCTCGGCGAGCATCAGGATCTCCTCGGCCCAAGGGAGGCTTCTCTGCACGCTCTCGGGATCCCACGTGGCGATGTGGCTCTCGACGAGGACGAACGCAAGCGTCTCCGGGTCCCCCACCTTCCGCGCCGAGTCGATCGCCTCCTGCACGAGCGCGAGCCGGCGCTCGAGCGGCGCCTTCCAGTACAGCGCCGCGGCGAGGTGCGCGAGCAGTCGGGCATGTTGCGGGCGGTCGCTGGGTGTGATCCAGTCGAGCGCTTCCTGAAGCGTCGCGACCAGCTCCTCGTCGACCACCGCCGTCGACACCCCCCACGGCGTGAACCTCAGCGCGGCCTGTCCCAGCAGCTCGCCGTCGCCGAGCTCGCGCGCAACCGTGACGGCGCGTCTCAGCGTACTGCGGCCCGCTGCCTGATCGCCGGCGCGGGTCTGCGCCTCGCCGAGCGCGATCAACAGCTCACCGCGGCGTCGGGGATCGTCGCCGCCCAGCTCGAGCGCGCGAAGCGCCTGGCGGTACTTGCCCTCGGCGTGCTCATAGGCAAGCACCCGCATCGCCCGATCGCCTGCCGCGACGGCGTACTCGAGCGCCTTCGAGGCGTCGCCGAACGTCGCCGCCTCGAGGAAGTGGTGGGCGAGCGCCGAGAGATCGCGGGAGCTGGCGATCATCGACCGCTCCTCGAGGTTCTCGGCGATCGCCTTATGAAGGCGGGCGCGCTCTCGCGGCCCCAGCGAGTCGTACAGGATCTCGCGCACGAGCGCGTGCTCGAATCGCCACCGCGTGCGGTCCTCAGGGAGCTCGCGCACCACGCGCACCGCGGCGGCGTCCTCGAGCAGGTCGAGGAGCTCGTCGTACTCGGCACCGGTGACACCCACCAACGTGTCGAGGTCGAACTCGGCGCCAATCGCCGACGCGATCGTGAGCAGCTGGCGAACCGGCTGCGGGAGCGGCGCGAGCCGGCGCGAGATCGTCTCGCGCACCCCCACGGGCAACGGCAGTGCTCCCGAGCCCTGCGCCTCGCGGACGCGCCCCTCCGCGACCAGCAGCCGCATCATCTCCTCGACGAACAGCGGGTTGCCGTGGGTCAGCGCAGCGATGCGCCGCGCGAACCCCGGGCGCGCGCTACCGCCCGTGTATGCGCCGACCATCTCCGTCACCGGCCGCATCGCGAGGCCGCCGAGCGACATCCGGTGCCCGGCGCGCTCGAGCCTTCCGATGATGTCGCCGAGGGCGGGGTCGCGGCGCGCGTCCACGTCGCGGTAGGTCGCGAGCACCATCAGCGGCACGTTGTGGAGCGTCCGCGCCAGGAACTCCGTCAGCAGCAACGAGGGCCCATCGGCCCAATGCAGATCCTCGAGCACGAGCACGAGCGGCCGCTCGTACGCTCGGTCGCGGAGAAACGTGGCGATCGCGTCAAACAGCCCGAACCGGGCGTGCTCGGATTCGAGCGCGGGAGCCGGGGGCGTGTCGGGCAGCGCGTCGCGGACGGCCGGGACGAGCTGAGCGAGGTACGGAGCGCTGGTGCCGAGGATCTCCCGCAGGCGCGGCCGGTCGCTGCCGCTGAGGCCGAGCGCGAGCTCCCGCACAACCTGCACCCACGGCCAGAACGGCGGCGCGCCGCCACCCTCCCACGCACTGCCCTGGACCACCAGCGCGCCCCGCGCGGACGCCTCGACTGAAAGCTCATTGGCGAGCCGGGTCTTGCCGATCCCCGATTCGCCTGCGATCAGGAACAGCCGTCCGCGCCCCTCCATCGCCTCCCCCAGGCCGGAGCACAACTCGGCGATCTCACGATCGCGTCCTACGAACAGCTCACGGATCATTGTCGGCTCCGCGCCATGCTCCTGGGCGCCAGTGCTGTCCTCCGGCGCGCACCCGCGCCGTGGTCTGTCCTAAGCATGGCAGATGAGAACCTCGAGTGAACATCGTTCACTCGATTGTCACGCCTCAAGGGCATGGTTGTCCTGTGCAACACCTTCTTGTTCGCGGATCTCTGCGGCTACACGGAGCACAGCTTCCGGGGCGGCGATGAGTTCGCGGCCGAGCTCGCCGTCGGGTTCCACGTGCTCGTGCGCGAGCTCGCCGAGGACGAGGGCTGCGAGCTCGTCAAGGCGATCGGCGATGCCGTGATGGTCAGGGCGATCGACGTCCTGGACGCGGTCCGCCTGGCGGACCGCATCCACGGGTCGATCAGGCGACTCGGCTACCCGCCGGTCCGGATCGGAATCGACACCGGACCGGCCGTCCCGCGTGCGGGCGACTGGTACGGGACCACGGTCAACCGGGCCGCGCGCGTCGCGGAGGCCGCTCGCCCCAGCGAGTTGCTGTTGACCGACCGCGCCCGCTCGGCCCTCGGCGCGTGCTCGTCCGAGGTGCGAATCGTCTCGCGCGGCGTCCGGCATCTGAAAGGGCTTCCTCAGTCTCGGGTTCACGCGGCGTACGCTCGCGCCTGCGAACCGGCAGAGGCGGCCCGTGCAGTGTCGTGTACGGCGGGGACATGACCAACGATCAGGCGGCTCCCACTGCCGACGAGCCGAAGCTCCTCGCCGGCCTGCAGATGCATCCGGCCACGACCGGATCACTTGGGTCTTGATCGTCCCCGCCGCGAGGTCGAGCACGAATCCATCCGTGGTCGGCGACTCGGCGACCGAATTGAATCTCCCCCTGCTCGTCGGCGGGTTCGCGCCGATGTCACCTCGATCGCGAGGTAGCCCAGTACGAAGATCGGACCACCTCCATCTGGAAGTTGCCACCTTCTCGCCGACTCCTTCGTTGATGTCGTGGTTCGTTCTGCCGAGTATTTGCGAGGTTAGTTTAAGTTCAGGTCCGCCGGGGGCACGGCTCGACCTGGGAAAAGCGTTTCGCCGTTCGCCCGCTCGGAGGGGCTGACGGCGAGGTGGCGAAGTCTCTGGCACGATGTTCGCGGATTCCGTGGGGGTTCAGACGGAGGACGTGTGACATCCCGGCCAGTGCATGACATCGGCGGTGCTGCAGCTCGGCGTTCGCGCCGTGCGCCCGCGTCGCCGTACATCCCTGACCTTCCCTACGCCCCCGGCCTCGACGGCGTGCGGGCCCTCGCTGTCGCCGCCGTGCTGGCGTACCACGCGCGCGTCCCGTGGGCGCCTGGGGGGTTTCTCGGCGTCGACGTGTTCTTCGTCCTCAGCGGCTACCTGATCACCTCGCTACTGCTGGCCCAGCACCGGCGCACCGGACGCATCGACCTGGGGCGTTTCTGGATCGGGCGCGCCCGGCGGCTGCTCCCGGCTGCGCTCCTCGTGATCGCGGTGTGCCTGCTCATCGATGCGCTGTTCGTGCACGGAGACCTCCGCAAGCTCCGCGGTGACGCGCTCGCGTCCGTGCTGTATGTGAATAACTGGCACCAGATCTTGGCCGGTCATTCATATTTCGCCGCGTTCGGGCGACCGTCGCCGCTGCAGCACTACTGGTCGCTGTCGGTCGAGGAGCAGTTCTACCTGCTGTGGCCGCTCGTGCTGATGGGCGGCTTGGCGCTCCGCCGCCGCGGCTGGATCGCGCTCGCTGCGACCGCTGCAATCGCCGGGTCCGCCTGGCTGATGGCAACGCTCTACCACGGCGGCACGGACCCCTCGCGCGTATACTACGGCACCGACACGCGCGCTGCACCGCTGATGATCGGCGCGATCCTCGCGTTCGCGTGGCCGCTGGGACGATTGACCGGGCGCACGGGCCGGGGCGCCGGCGCGATCCTCGACGCGGTCGGGATCGTCGCGCTCGGTGCGCTCGTGCTCGTGATGCACGGCTGGCACGACTACGACCCGTTCCTGTATCGCGGGGGCTTCCTGATCGCCGGTGGGATTGCGGCGGCGCTGATTGCGGCGGCAGTGCATCCGGCATGCGGCGTCGGTCGGGTGCTCTCCGTGCGGCCGCTGCGCTGGCTGGGGCAACGCAGCTATGGCATCTACCTTTGGCACTGGCCGGTGATGGCGCTGACCCGGCCCGGAATCGATCTCACTTGGAGCAGCGGGGTCCTGGTCGGTGCGCAGGTTGCCGTCACGCTCGTCTTGGCGACACTGTCCTATCGCTTCGTCGAGATGCCGGTGCGCCGCGGAGAGGCCTCACGGTGGATCAGCGGCCGGCTCGAGCGGCGCCGGCCCGGACAGGGCGTCGCGGTTGCAACCGCGGGCGCGCTCGGTCTGTTCGGCGCGATCGCGGCGCTGATGCTGATCCCGGTGGCACCGGCGCGCTCCCCGCTCTCATCGCTCGCTTCGGCCGCGGCCGCACGGGCATCGCTCGCGCGGGCCACGGTCAGGACGGCTGCCCCGGCCTCCGGCATCGGGGCGCCCGTCTCCGGACCGCTTTCGGAGCGGCGCTCCGCCGCGCCGGCCGGACGGCGGACCCCGGGCGTGCAGGCGACGATCGTCGCCGATTCGGTCGGCGAGACGATCGACGAGGTCCCGCAGGCGGTGCAAGCCCTCACTCAGGGCCGGCACCTGCGGCTCGAGCTCAAGATCTGCCGCCGCCTGATCCTGCCGAGCTGCACCTATCGGGGACAGACGCCGCCGCCCGCGCTTAGCACGATCACCTCGCTCGGTCGCAGAATCGGCCCGGTCCTGATCGTCGACGTCGGCTACGACGACGACAGCACGGGCTATGAACTGGGGATCGATCGGATCATGCGCGCCGCTCTGGCGCAGGGCGCACGCGAGGTGGTGTGGCTGACGCTGCGCGACGTCGGCAACTATGCCTCCACCTTCCAAGCGACCAACGACACCATCCGTCGGGCCGCTCGTCGTTGGCCGCAGCTGCGGATCGCCGACTGGAACGCCTACAGCGCAGGAAAGCCGTGGTTCGCCGATGACGTCCACCCGAATCCCGAGGGCGCAGTCGCGCTTGCGCGGTTCCTGCGCTCCTACGTCCCAGCGGGCGCGTAGGGCCGCGACGAGTCAGCCGCGGCGCGTTTCTTCGAGGTTCCCGAATAGGAGCGCGAGCGCGGCCACGCCGACGATCACCGAGATCGCGGTGCGCCAGTGTTTGAGGAACAGGAGAGTGAGCCCGACGACCAGGGCGGTCGCTGCGACGAGCAGGACCACGCTGGCCACGAACGAGAGGAGTCGACGGCGAGCGATCGCCTCGACCCCGGCGAACGCGATGATGAGCACGCCGATGGTGGTGATCGAGGCGAGCGGCGGAGCGAGCAGAACGACGATAACCGAGCCGAGCAGCAGCGGCGTGCTGACCGCCGCCCACAGCTCAAGGAAGCGGGTCCGGCGCTGCTGCTCTTGGCGGTAGGGCATGTGCGGCTTTCCGATGTGCGCCTGTGGCGGCTCGGCCGGGATCGGCCGGCTGAGCGTGCCGACGTGGGTGCGTCGCTCCTCGGCCAGCGCGGTGCGCGTGGCGATGGTCCGATTGAGCCCCGCCTCGCGCTCTGCCACTTCGGCCATCCGGCGCGCTGCCAGGGCTTGGTCGTAATCGTGGGTTCGCAGCGACAGGGCCTGGGCCCGGAGGCTGCGCAGCGCCGCGCGTTCGGCCTCGATCGTGACATCGAGCTCGCTCAGCTCCTGGCCGAGCTCGGCGACGCGCCGCTCGAGGGCGTCGGCGATCTCGCCATCGTGAGACGGGATCTTGAGAAGTCCGGCCCAGCCGAGAGGGTTAGACCACGAGGTTCGAACCGAGCCGTCCCGTTCATAGCGCGGGCCTGACGGCGCTCGCTCCCCACCGAAGCGGTCTCGGGTATCGAGCCCCCACAGGCCGCGGTAGTCCCGCACCCACGGTGTCTCGTCGTCGATCAGCACCGGAGTCCACTGACGTTCGTGCCCAGGCCCGATCGCGATGCCGTCGCCGCGAGCGTAGTCAACGAACGGAATACCCAGTCCCGGTGAGCTGCCAGTGTAGTGGCGCCACGGCGCCAGGAGTCGCTGGGCCCTGCGCATGGATTTCATTGCTGCCTGCACTTGGGGAGGATCGACCGAGACGACGTAATCCCCCGCGATGAAGGCGCCGGAGTGCGAGCCCGCCCCGGCGAACACGACAGGCCGCGCGCCCTCGCGCTCGAGTTCGGGATCGTCGCACCGCCGGCGCAGGTCGTCGCCGCGGTAATCGTGCGAGGAGAACGCGACCCATGCCGGCCGCGGGGGTCCGTCGCTCCGCTCGGCGAGGTAGATCGTCACCATCTCCCAGTCGGCCTCGTGGTCGTTGATGCCGCCGAACGTCGAGCGCCAATCGTTCATCGCGTAGAAGAACCAGTACTGCAGGCAGACGTAGCCGCCGTCGCGGACGACCCGCCCGTAGTACGTGAACCGGCCGGCGTCCAACCGCTCGCGATACATCGTCTCCGCCGCCGCGGCGAGGCCGGCGGGCACCTTGCCGCGCAGCACCAGCGAGGCGCGCAGCCCCGCGTCGATCAGGCGACCGAAGACGCCTGTCGTGGTGAAGCGTCCGGTGGCGCTCAGCCGCTCGCGCGGCATCCGTCGCCAGCGCAGATACTCCCGGCGCCCCAGCGGCTTCTCGACGAATCGCAGGAACAGCTGCGAGTCGCGATTCAGGACCCCCTCACGCGACAGGCGCTCGAGCGTCAGCTCGCCCCGGCGCGCAAGCTCGGTCTGCCCGCCGCCGCGTGTCCCCATCCAGAGGCTGCAATGCGCGACGTAGGGGCCGACCGCGGTCGGCAGGAACAGCTCCCCTTTCGTATACCGCACCACCGGCTCATACGCCCGCAACAGGGCCAGGTCGCGGTCGACCGACGCTGGCGAGGCGTCGGCGTCCGCCGCGGAGTCCGCAGCGCGGCTCGGTGACTCACCTGCGACCGACACCCGCCGCTCTCCTCTCAGGGGCCAGTGCCTTCGGGCGGCTCAGGGCGATGAGGTCTCGCACGTCTCCTTCCCGGGTCGTTTCTCGCCGGCGCCATCGACTCGTCGACCACCGGCGCGCGGTACCGGCAATGGCCAGGGTACAGTGGCGATCGCGGAGAGGTAGCCGAAGGTGTGGCCGCATTCAAACCAAGGGGGCCTGTCCCGCAAGCGAAGCCGGTGCGACAGTTGTCACGTCCTTGTCGTACCGCAAGTTTGGGGTTGCAAATGTCTCGCCGCAGATCCGATCGTCGCTCACAGTCGCGTTGTCGCCGCGTCGCCACAAGCGTCAGACGGCGCCCGGCCGAGAGCGCCGGCGCCAGCGCCTCGCTCGCCGGGCTGATCACCGCCATCAGCCTTGGAAATTGGCTCGCCGCCGGCACAGCCGCTATGGGGATGCTCCCGGCCATCTGGACATTCTGGAAGGTCAACGGCGGCTGGAACGGGATCAAGAAGCGCATCCAGTTCGGAGACGACCCGCGTCCATCGCGGTCCCGAGCGCTGGGCGGCGCCGAGGCCGCGTAGCAGCGCGATGCGATCGTCACTGGCCGAGACCGAGCGCGCCCGCCAGCGTGGTCCACTCAGAGCGCGGGATCCCCGATCCCCCGACGGTCTGCAAGCAGACGTGATCGGCGCCCGCCCTCAGGTGCTCCTGCGCTGCTGCCGCGAGCGCGCTGCCGTCTCCGTGCGGAACGATGCTGTCGATCAGCCGGTCCGACCCGCCGTCGGCGACGTCCTGCTCGGTGAGGTCGTAGGTGAGGAGGTTCCGCGTGTAGTTGCTTAGGCCGAGGTAGAGCTTCACGTACTGCCGCGCCTTGGCTCGGGCTGATTCGACGTCCTCAGCGAGCACGCACGCGAGTTCCGGGGCCAGCAGCGCGGACCGCCCGAGCCGCTGGCGCGCTGCCCGGGTGTGCGCGACCGGAACGAAATACGTGTGCGCGCCCAGCGAGCACGCGCGGCTGAGCTCGAGCATCTTCGGCCCGAGCGCCGCGAGGCAGCGACGCTCCCGCGGGACCGCGGTCTCCGCGGCATCGAGGCCATCGAGGAACGCCCGCATCACCGACAGCGGCTTGGCGTACCTGCTCTGAGCCTCGGGGTGACCGATGCCGATCCCGAGCAGCACCCGTCCGGGAAATTCGCCATCGAGCCGCGCGAAATCCCGCGCAACCTGGCTCGGATCGTTCTGCCACACGTTGAGGATGCCGGTCGCGACCACGATCCGTGCGGTCGCCTCCAGCAACGGACGCGAGCGCCGGCAGCTGCGGCGAGCCGCCGAGCCAGAACGCCCCAAAGCCCAAGTGCTCGACGAGCCTCGCCGCCTCCGCCGCGTTCTCCTCACCGATCGCGCGGTACGTGGTCCAGATGCCAGAGCTCCCAAGTTGCACCCCGAGAGCATCGCAGACGACCCGCCTCGCCAACGGCCCTGGTCCTCCCCACGAAGGACTAATCTCCAGGCGGTGCCGCGCCGCGTCTTGCTGGTCGAGTTCCCCGCCGACGATCCGGATCGCGCTCGGCTCTTCTGGTCGGGGCTTCTCGGCTCCGAGTTCACCGAGCGGCGCGACGACGAGGGGCAGGGCTGGCAGACCCGGGAGCCCGGAGTGGCCATCGGCGTGCACGAACGGGGACGCGGGCCGGGCGATGCAGCCTCCTTGCCGTACGTCGAGGTCAGTGATCTCGGCACCGCGCTCGAGCAGGTGGTGGCGCTCGGCGGAAGCATCGTTCATCCCGGCTCGCGGTGGGCGATCTGCCGAGATTCCGAGGACAGCCCGTTCGGACTGGTGCGCCGCGACGTCATCGTCGATCCGGCTGGGACACCGCCGATAACGCCGGAGATGGGCGCGAGTCCTTGAGCGCCCGTCCTCAGTCGATGGCCGCCGGCACCGCCCCATCCACAAGGACCCGCCCGTTCCCGTTAGCGGATCGCTCGACTGCGCGGCGCATCTCGACATTGGCGCCCCATCGCGTGGAAGCCACCGTCGACGTGCAGGATCTCGCCGCTGATCGCGCGCCAGGTCCGACAGCAGGAACAGGATTGCGCCCGCCACGGGGCCGGCGTCGCCGCCGTCCCAGCCGAGCGGCGCCTGCCGACCCCACATCTCGGCGAGCTCCTCGAATCCCGGGATTCCCCGTGCGGCCAGTCCATCCCGACGATGCTCGCGCCCATCGCGGGATACAGGTCGGCGAGCGCAACCGCCAACGCCTTGAGCGAGAACGCGCTCGTCTTGAACGCGGTGATCGCGCTCTCGTGCGAGGTCTCGAGGAAGCGTCCGCCGAGCCCGTCCTCGGGTGCGAACGCGATCGAGTGGAGCAAGCCGTCGACCCGGCCCCAGCGCTGATCGAGGATCGAGGTTCGCGGCAACCGCCTCGAGGTCGTCTGGCTCGTTGACGTCCAGCTCGAGCACATCGGCGGGTACCGGGAGGCTTTTCGCCGCGCGCTCGATGAGGCGCCGGGCGCGGCCGAAGCTCGTCAGGACGACCTCTGCGCCGGCCTCCTGGGCCTGCCGCGCCGCCTCCCACGCGATCGAATCGCGCGTGATGACGCCGGTGATCAACGTTTCTTGTTTGACAGCACGAGAGCACCTCCGGTCGGGCCACAAGTCGCTCTGGTCCGCGAACGGGATCGAAAACACCCGTCTCGGTCTGAGCCGCCTCACGGGTCACCCCGCCTTGCTCACCACCAGATCGATCGCATCGCCGACGGTCTCAATGTCTTGTGACGCGGCGGGCATGTCTGTCCCTCCTAGCTAGGTCGCTTGTGTCCGGTTCATTTGGTTCCAGGGTGTCTCCTAGCTAGCTGCAAGTTGTCACCGGGCCGGCGCCCCCCCGGGCGGGGGAGGGGATGTGATTCGTCGTCCCTGGCCAGGGCGCCGACGTGGCGCTGATCCCGGTGGATTGCTGTTGCCTAGCCGCCGACGTGGCCGGGATGCCACGAGCGCGGCCGTGCTGGGCCTTGCCCCTGTGGCACGACGACCATCTGCTATTGCAGGTGCTCAGCGATGACGAAGACGAGCGGCAGTACATCACCACTCGCGCAGCGCCGGCCGGCGCTGGTTCGGATCCTCGCGCGGCTGCCCGAGGTGGCGGCCGCGGCCGGATGTCCGCCCGTTCGAGGTGAACGTGGTCCTGCCGAACCGGCGGGCCTACGTGGCTCGCGCGGAGATCGTGCTGGCGCTTAGCTCGATCCCCGGCGGCGCACCCGCGCACCATCAGCGCGCGCTTATCTCCGGTTACTTCGCGCGTGTTCGCCGGCTCTCGGACATAAGCGCGCTGTGCGGGCTTATCTCCGGGTACTCGTGTGGCGCCTCGTGCTTTTCGGACATAAGCACCTGCTTATCGTTACGCCGCCTCCCGCCGGCGCCGGCCTCGCCACGATACGCATGTGGTACGCGCTTATCGTGCACCGTCCCTCGGCGAAGCGCGACTTCGTCACCTTGTGCACGGCCGGGCGCCGTTGAGTCGAGCGCGCCGCTGCGGTTGGCCGCGCCGATCGCGCCGAGCACCCGCAGCCACCCCCCCTCATCACCAACACACGCAGCAGCCCGCCCGCCGATCGCAGGGGGTACCGAGAGCCGTGGCCGCAGCAGCCGCCCTCCGATCGCACGCGGCAGCGAGAGCCGTGGCCGCAGCAGCCGCCCTCCGATCGCACGGGATAGCGAGAGCCGCGGCCAACCCCCGCCCGCCTGCAGCAGGTCGTGCTCGCGCGCTCCGGCCGCTTCGTCTGGATCGGCCATCTGACATCGACCACCCACCTGGACAACGCCCGTCGAGGGGGTTACTCTCGCGGCCGCCCGCGGGATTCCCGGCGTCGTCTATGACTCGGATCGACAAGGCTCGCCGCAGCTCGAATACCACCGATCCGCACCGTCCCGGATGGGCTCCAGGAGCTCCGCGCCGGCGGTGGCTGGCCGGCTGAGCGAAGCGGCCGATGGGCTGGTCCGGGGCGGGGTTTCCGCCCAGCCCATCATGGCCGTTCTGTCCGACACGACGGGCACGATCTGGCGCCGATGGCGTTCCAACTGGACTGAGCTGCGGTGTGAGTACCGAGACCATCGCCTACCTGTCCCGGCCGGCGCTGCGGCGCCTGCTGTTCGCGGCTCGAGAGCGGTTCGAGCGCAACGGCGGCCCGCACGGAAGAGTCGTGCTGTCATCCCTGTCGCCCGAGGAGACACACGCGTTCAACGGCTTGCTCACTCCACAGCAGCCGTTCGTTGCGGGAAGCGAGGTCCGCATCAAGCTCGCGCGCCTCGACTCCCGCCTGCGCGAGTCCCGGTTCGACGTCTCGCTCGAGCAGGCGCTCGTCGCGGTCGACGGCCCGCTGGGCAACCGCCGAGCCGAGCGCGCGGCGGTTGCGGCCGCCCGCGAGGCTGCGTGGTCTCGCGTGCTCGCGCATCCGCAGGCCTCCCGGCCAGAGCTCCAGCCGTGGCTGGAGCACGCGCGCAATCGCCTCGGCGGGAGCAGCCCGGTGCGAACGGCGATCGTGCTCCAGACACTCGATGTGCTCTCCGCGCTCCCCGCCAACGGACTGCCGCTGGCGGCGCTGGCGGCCTCCCACGCCGGCGGCGATGCCCATGCGCTCGACCGGAACCGACCTCTCGGCCGCCTGCTCGCGGCGGCTTTGTTCGCGCTCGAGGGCGCCCAGCCCCGCGAACCGTCATCGCCCGACGAGTGGCGAGCGCTGTGGGCGCGCGTCGGCGTCAGCTGCGACGAGCTGTCCTGCACCGCGCTGACCCTCGGTGTCCGGCCGCACCGCCTCACGCGAGGATATCTGGCGAGCCGCTTGCGCGCAGCGGCCCGCGCCGGCCGTCCGCTCGTGCTCACGCTCACCGAGCTGCGCGCCGAGCCGCCGCGGCTGGCGGGCGAGGTGATGTTCGTGTGCGAGAACCCCTCGATCGTCGCGGGAGCCGCCGGCGCGCTTGGTCCTCGCTGCCCCCCGCTGCTGTGCACCAGCGGCTGGCCGAACACAGCGGTCGCAGCGATCCTCGACGCCGCCGAGGCGGCGAATATGGAGATCCTCGTCCATGCCGACGGCGACCAGGCCGGCGCCGCGATCGCCGCCCGGGTCCTCAAGCGGGCCCGAGCGCGTCCGTGGCGTGCGATCGACGCGACGACCGGCATCCACGAGGAGGCACTGCTCGACGAGTTGCTCGAGGATCTCGGGAGCGGCTGGATCGGTCAGCGTCGACTGGTGTAGGCCGCGGAAACGGGTCGGAACGGGTCGGAACGGGTCGGAACGGGTCGGAACGGGTCGGAACGGGCGGGACCGGTCGGGACGGGCGGCACGGATCCTCGCCGCCACCGCACAGGAAGCTGGCGCGGCCGTCCTCCACTACAAACGTGACTACGACATGCTCGCCGAGATCATGACGTTCACGTCGATCTGGCTCGCTCCGGCCAGGTCACTTCCGTAGGGGAACCCGCAAGAATTACCGCGTCATTTGATGCTGTTCGCGCGGATCGTGGGTGGAGGGCCCTTTGGGTGGGGGTAGAAGATATGGGTTGTGGTCGATGAGGCCAAGGTCGCTGAGCGCTATCGGCTGCTGGCCCCGCATTTGAGCGAGCGGGAGCTGGCGTGCTGGGCGGCGGCGGAGGCGCTGGTGGCTGGGCGCGGCGGTGACGCGGCGGTGTCGCGTGCGACGGGGCTCGCTCCCGCGAGGCTCAGGCGCGCGTGCCGGGAGCTGCGCTCGCGCCCGGAAGGCGGGTCGTAGGCCGCGTGGCGCGTCGCTGCGCTCGACTTATGGGGCGCGCGGAGCGATCGGGTAGTTCCACTCGCCGTGGAAGGTGTGACGGTTGAGGTTGACGGCGGCGAGTTGCTTGGCGGTGACCTTGATCCCCTTCTGGTAGGTGGCCGGATCAAGGCGGGCGTAGACCTTCAGGCCGGTGCTGGTCGTGGTCGCGGCGATCAGGTCGATGATGACCTGGTGTGAGATTAACGGCTTGCCGCGCCAGTTGACCGCGATCGCCGAGAACAGGCGATGCTCTATGCGGTTCCACTTCGATCCCTAAGTCGCTGACCACCACACCTGGGATTAGTCGTCAGCGGGCAGCGCGTCGATGATCGACGCGAGCCAGAACGACCGCTCGTCCCGTCTCCAATGGCAGAACGCACGCACGGCGGCTCCTTCGATCTCGTACGGCGTGATCTGGCGTTGCGTGGTGCCGTTTGCGCCCGCGTAGACGATGAACACGTTCGACCTTCGCTCGATCGCATCGAGGACGACATCGACCGGGTCCTCCTCGAGCGAGATCTCGAGCCTCGGCGCGGGAGCGGGAGCGGGAGCGGGAGCGGGAGCGGTTGACGCACGCGGTGACGACTTCTCGATCGTCGAGCACTGCCTGCCCTCAGGCGCGGCCCGCTCGCGCCGCGGGGCCCACACGTGCTCGGCCTCGCTCGGGACCGGATCGCGCTCGGTCCAACGCCCAGAGATCCGGTCGAGGCCAGGCTCGAGTTCGTGGCCGGCGTGGCGGAGCGCTTCGCGGACGGCGCCGATCGAGCCGCCCCGAATCGCCAGTAGCGACGGCGACAGGCGCTCGACGACGTGGGTTCCGGCCGCGCCCGCAAGCAGGGCGTCGGCGGTCTCGGCCTCACCCGCATCGAGCAGCAGCGCAGTCCTCAGCTTCAATGGCCGGCGCACCGACGACGTCCAGTCGCTGAGCGAGCGCCCGACGTTCTGGGGTAGCGCTCCGGCGATCTGCTCGAGCGCCGCCACCACGCCACCGTCGAGGATCCCGCATCGCTCGGCCGCGCGAACCGACGCGCGCGTGAGCCGGAACACGTGATCTTGTTCCGTCACCCGGTCGCATACGAGCTCTAGAATCAAACGCTGCGCGGGCGATGGCGGCGTGAGCGCGACCATCTCGAAGTTCGCTTGGCAGACGATCCGGCCGGTCTCGGGCGCCGGCTCCGGAGCCACCCGCGCGGCATTCGGGATGCCGTTCGCATCGACGCCGATCGACGACGCCGCCGGCCAGCCAGACGAAATGCAGCCCGCCCATCCCCAGCGTAAAGTCACTCGTGTCCGGGTCGTAGCCGAGGCTCAGGTCCTCACACAGCCGCGCGGAGCGCCGAGCCAAAGCTCGGGATCGCGACCGGCGCGTCCGGGTCGAGCCGCCGTGACAGTCCGAGCGCCGCCGCACCGAGCGAAGCCACCCCCGCATGGCTCAGCATGCGTTCGCGCAGCGCCGCCGGAGCGCGCCCGAGCAGACCCAGGATGTCGCCGCTGGCAGCCAGCTCCCGGCGCCCGCCCGCGCCCGGGAGGTTGGCGACCCGCAGGCTGACCAGCTCTTCCTCAGACAGCACGTCCAGCACGAACTGAAGCCGGTAGGTGGCGATCGGATCGTCGGGTCTGTGCAGCTCGAGCCCGGGCAACGCCGAGAGCAGCTTCGGCGTGTCACGCTGGTACACAGGCCCGTCGGCCTTGACTCGGACCGTCGAGCGGGCGATGTACGCCCACGCTGCGGCGAGGTCGTGCGCGAGCTGGACCGGCGCAGCGTTGAGCCAGCGAACCGGCTCCGCGGGCTCGAGGTCGTGTACGTATCCCTCGGCCAGCACGTCGGCCAGCGGGCCGTGGAGGTCGTGTGGCACGTGGTATTCGATCCGGTACTCGTTCCGGAACGCGACCGCGAGGCCGTGCGACTCGAGCTCGCCTGCGGTCGGATCGCCGCGGTCGCTCCAGGACTGGCGGACGCTTGGATCGCCGTGGAATGCCGCCCGTGCGGCCAGTCGGCGCGCCTCCTCGGACAGCCCGTGGACGATGTTCGCAAGCCTTGTCCGATCCCGGAGCGCATCGGCGATCTCGCTCGCGGTCGCGGCGGCAGGCAGGTCGAGCCGGGTCGCAACGGAACGGCGGTGGGCCACCGACGCGGATTCGAGCAGCTCGCTCGCCGTGCTCATGCCGCGCGCTGGCTCACGTCGCGTCCCACGCTCATGGCGCTCGCCGTGCTCATGCCGCGCGCTGCGTCGGCGCGGCCGTCAGCTCCTCCGGAGCAAGCACCGTGTAGCGATAGCCCTGCTCGGCCAGGAACAGCTGCCGGCGGTGCGCGTAATCCTGCTCGATCGTTTCCCGCGAGACGATCGTGTAGAACCAAGCGCGGTTCTCTCCCGGCTTCGGCCGCAGCAGGCGGCCGAGTCGCTGCGCCTCCTCCTGCCGAGAGCCGAACGTGCCGGAGACCTCGACCGCCACGCTCGCTGAGGGCAAGTCGAGCGCGAAGTTCGCGACCTTGCTGACACACAGCACCGGGATCTCGCCCCCGCGGAAACGCGCGTATAGTGCCTCGCGTTCGTGGCGCGGGGTCTTGCCGGTGATCAGCGGCGCCCCGAGCGATTGTGCGATCCGCGCGAGCTGGCCGACGAAGTACCCGATCACAAGCGCCTGCGCACCCGAGTGCCGCTGCAGGATCGTCATCACGAGCTCGTCCTTCGCCGGGTTGCGGCTCGCTTGCCCGAAGCGTTCGCGCTCGTCGGCGAGCGCGTATTCCATCCTTCCCTGCGCCGCGAGCGGGACGCGTACCTCGGTGCATTCGGCGCTCGCGATCCACCCCGCCTCCTCGAGCTCGCGCCACGCCATGTCGTAGCGCTTCGGCCCGACGAGCGAGAACACGAGCGGCTCGGCGCCATCCTCGCGGACCAGAGTGGCGGTCAGCCCCAGCCGCCGGCGGGCTTGGATCCGGGCGGTCGCGCGGAACACGGGTGCCGGCAGGAGGTGCACCTCGTCGTAGATCACGAGACCCCACTCGCGCCGCTCGAACAGATCGAGATGCGGAAACCCGGCGTCGCGCCGCGGCCGGTGCGTGAGCATCTGGTACGTCGTCAACGTGATCGGCCGGATCTCCTTGGCTTGGCTCGAGTACTCGCCGATCGCCTCCCGAGCGACCGTCGTTCGAGCCTCGAGCTCGCCCCGCCACTGCGCGAGCGAGGCCGAGTTGCTGGTGACGATCAGCGTCTCGCACCGCTGCGCTGCGATCGCCGCGAGGCCCACGATCGTCTTCCCCGAGCCGCATGGGAGGACCACCACCCCGGCGCCGGCCGCCTCCCAGGCGCGCGCCGCCTCGCGCTGGTACGGCCGCACGTCGAGCGTGTCGGACAGCCCGATGTCGAGTGCGTCCCCGTCCTCGTACGGCGCGAGATCCTCGACCGGCCAGCCGAGCGCGATCAGCGCCTGCTTGAGCGGCCCGCGCGCGGCCGCGGCGAGCGTGGCCTCGGTCGCCGACAGCCGACCGCGTAACAGCGCGCCGACTGGCTCAGCGCGCGCCACCTCGGCGAGCAGCGCCGGGTCATCGCTGATGAGTCGCAGGAGCCCAGCGTCGCCCGCCAGCAGCCGCAAGCGACCGTACCGCGCGCACAGATCGCGGACGTCGGCGAGCACCGCCTGCGGGACCTCGTACCGGGACAGCTCCACGAGCGAGGCTGCGATCTCGTCGGCGCGCATCCCCGCGGCCGCCGCGTTCCACAGCGAAACCGGTGAGATCCGGTACGTGTGCACGTGCTCGGGGCTCTTCTCGAGCTCGGCGAAGCGCGCGAGGGTAGCGCGTGCTCCGTCGAATTCCGGGTGCGCGACCTCGAGCAGCACGCTGCGGTCGCTCTGGACGATGGCGGCACCTGACATCGACGTTGCACGGTAAACGCCGTGCCGGACGTGGCCGGGAGGACAGCCTGTAATCGTCGTGCCAGACGTGCCGAAGGGCAGCCCGATCGCCACCGGCTCCGTCCGCTGCGTCGGGCAGGCTTCGCTCATGCGAATGCCTCGTCACCGAACCGAACAGTGGGTCCCCACGGTCGCCGACGCGCTCGGCGCGAACAACGTCCCCGCCGTCAAGCAACTTGCTGCGCTGGTGGAGGGCGGCCCGCTGCCGAGCCGCAAGCCAGAGCTGATCTCGCTCGTGAGCGCGAGACTCGAGCGCGACGATGTCCTGCGCCAGCTATGGGGGCGTCTCGACGAGACCCAGCGAGCCGCGGTCGCCGAGGTCGTGCACGGTCCCTCCGCGCATCTGGCGCTCGATCAGTTCCGCGCCAAGTATGGCCGCACCCCCGACTTCGGCGTGCTCGACCAGTCCGGCTTTGCGCGCTCCGGGAGACCGACCGCCCTGCGGCTGTTCTTCGGCGCCGAGCTGACGATGCCCGACGAGCTGCGCGCCCGATTGCGGGCGTTCGTCCCGCGCCCGAGATCAGTCACGATCGCGTCGCTCGCCGAGCTGCCCGACTGCTCGGAGCCGTGCGACGGCCCGGAGTCGCCCGATGGCCCGGAGGTGCTCACCGTCCGAGAGACCGAGCACACCGCGATCCAGGAGCTTCGGACCGTGCTCCGGCTGGTCGAGGCGGGAAAGCTCGCGGTCAGCGACAAGACCCGGCGTCCGACCGGCGCGGCCGTCCGGTTGATCGCCGAGGCGCTCGAAGGCGGCGATTTCTACGGCGAATCGGACGAGGGCGTCGGGCCGATCAGGGCGTTCGCGTGGCCGCTGCTCGTCCAGGCAGCCGGCCTCGCCGAGCTGCGCGGATCACGTCTCGGGCTCACGAAGGCGGGCATCAAGGCGCTCGCTGCCGACCCGGCGAGCGTGATCAGGACCGCGTGGCAGCGCTGGCTCACGACCCGGATCCTCGACGAGCTCGCGCGCGTCGACGCGATCAAGGGCCAGACCGGCAAGGGCAAGCGCGGCCTGACGGCTGTCGGGGACCGGCGCGAGGCGATCGCGAACGGGCTGCTGGACTGCCCGCCGGACCGGTGGGTCGCGGTCGATGAGCTGTTTCGCTACATGCGCGCCATCGGGCTCCGGTTCGAGGTCACGCGTGACGCGTGGAGCCTGTACATCTGCGAGCCGGGCTACGGGAGCCTCGGCTATGACGGCTGCGGCGGGTGGAACATCCTCCAGGCGCGGTACGCGCTGTGCCTTCTGTTCGAATACGCGACCACGCTCGGACTGATCGACGTCGCCTATGTCCCTCCCGCGGGCGCACGGCCCGACTACTCAAACCTCTGGGGAGCCGATGGACTCGAATTCTTGAGCCGCTACGACGGACTGTCGTACATCCGGCTGACGCCGCTCGGCGCGTGGTGCCTCGGGGTCGTAGACGCGTACGAGCCGCAATCGGTCGAGGCAACGCCCGCGTTCACAATCATGGCGAACCTCGAGCTCGCCGTGACCGCCAAGCGCCTCGCCCACGCCGATCGCCTCGTGCTCGAGCGGTATACCGAGCACCTGTCCGACCGGCTGTGGCGGTTGGATCGCGACAAGCTGCTCGCGGCGATCGAGCGCGGGGACAGCGTTGCGGACGTGCGTGAGTTCCTTGCCGCGCGGGCTGGGGCGCCGATCCCGGCAAGTGTGGTCGACCTGCTCGACGAGGTCGCGCGCCGGACTGAGCGCCTGATCGATCGCGGTTCGATGCGGGTCATCGACTGCGCTGACCCCGCACTGGCCGCCCTGCTTGCCAACGACGCCAAGACGCGGGCTCTGTGCATCGCTGCAGGCGAGGACCGGCTGCTGGTCCCGAGCGGCTGCGAGCCGGCATTCCGCCGGGCCGTCCGCAGGCTCGGATACGCCGTGCGCTCAGCTGAGCCGATGCGTCGTGCCGCGTAACGCTCGGGCCGCGTAACGCTCGGGCCGCGTAACGCTTGGGCCGCGTACGCCGGCCGGGCCGAGCCGGCCGATGTGTAGATTCCAGCTGTGTCGGCTGTGCGCGCCTCGATGCTGACGTGGGCCCAGATGCTCGACCACCGACGGCTCGCAGCCGACGGATACGACGTCGTTCAGGTCGGGACGCTTCGCCGGGAGGTCGCGGCGGCGATGAGGCGTGCCAGCGAACGGCGCCAGGGCCTCGGGAACCCCGCGCAGGCGTGGCTGTCCCGAGTCGCGACGGTCGACGCGCTCGCCGTCGTCGGCGTGCGGCTCCGGACCCTCGACGATCTTCGGTTGCTGCACGGATACGTTCTCGAGCCGGCGCTGCGCTCGGGCACGCGAGTCGCGATCGAGAGCGAACAGCGGCTGACCCGGCTCGTTCCCGAGGAGTTCGTTGACCCGGAGTTCGAGTTTCCCTACACGCTCGAGCGGGCGCTGCACGTGGCGATGAGGCTTCATCGCGGAGACACGTCGGCGCTTGCCGAACACAGCGTTCCTCCGCCCGTCGCTGACGCTCGATGCCGAGCAGCGCCAGGCCGCGCAGGCACCCGACGGCGTCGTCCAGGTGATCGCGCCGGCCGGCAGCGGGAAGACGGCAGTGCTGATCGAGCGGGTTCGCGAACTGATTCGTCGTGGAGTTCCTCCCGAACGGATCCTGTGCACTACGTTCAATCGTGACGCGCGGATCGAGTTGCAGGGTCGCCTGCGGGCGGCAGGTCTCCACGCGGCGGCTGCGCGTACGTTTCACAGCGTCGGCTGGTGGCTGATGCGCGAGGAAGGGCTAGCTCGCAGCGGCGGCCCGCGCGAGCTGTCCTTCAACCAGTGGCGGCGGCGATGCGGGCTCGTGCTCGGCGAGGAGGGAACGTGGATCGACCCCGGCGACGCCCGTGCCGCAGTGAGTACGATCAAGCTCGGCCTGATGGCGACGCCCAGGGAGTACCGCCTGCAGGCCGGCGATCGGCCCGACGGTCACGCGCTGGCCCGGATCTACGAGCTGTACGAGCGCCACCTCGCTGAGCAGGTCGTGCATGACTTCGACGACCTCGTGCTAGTCGCGGTCAGAGCGCTCCGCGAAGACGGCGACCTCCGGCGGAGATGGCAGGGCCGCTTCCACCACGTGCTCGTCGACGAGTACCAGGACATCGAGCCCGCTCAGGAGCTGCTGGTCCGGATCCTGGCCGCGCCGGAGGATGGCTTCTATTGCGTGGGCGACGAGGACCAGACGCTGTACGGGTGGCGGCGCGCGAGCGTGCGGCGCATCGTCGACCTAGACCTCGCCTACCCGGGCCTCAGGCGCATCTCTCTCGCCCACAACTACCGCTGCCCTCCTGAGGTCGTCGACGCTTCGCGACGGCTCATCGAGCACAACCGGGTGCGGTTTCCGAAGCCGATCCACGCGGACCCGAACCATGTGCCCGACGACGGCGACGGCCACGCCCTGGCGCTGCGCGAGCACGCCAGCCAGCTGCGCGGCGCAGCCGAGATCGCCGCCGCGCTCGCCGGCCGTGCGCGCGCGGAGATCGCGGTGCTGGCCCGAACGACCAATCTGCTCCGAACCGTGGCACTCTCGTGCGCCGAGCTCGGCGTTCGCATCTCCGCGCCCGAGCCGGTGTTCGAACCGCATGGCGCCCGTGGTGCGCTCGAGGCGTACCTGCGCCTGTGCGCCGCTCCGCGGAACGCGGAGCCCGACGACGTGGCGGTCGTGTGCCGAGCTCCGAGCCGGGGGCTCCCTTACGGCAGCGAGGACTCGGTCGCGAACTCCCTCCGGCGCGGCGGCTCGTTCAGTGACACCCTCGCGCGCGTGCCCGCCGATGGCCGCCAGCGATTCAGGCTCGACGATGCGGGCCGCATCCTCGACGCGCTCGCCGCGATCACAGACGCCCGGCAGTTTCATCGCCCACCTGCGGGGCCCGGGCGGGCTCGACGAGTACTTCACCGACTACGAGCAGGCGTTTGGCGAGACCGAGAAGATCGAGCTCGAGGTGCTCGAGCAAGCCGAGCGAGAGGCCGCCGGGAAGACCGTCGCCGAGTATGCGGACCTGTTCCATGCCCGCCGCGACGCATTGCGCGCGATCCGCGACGACGTCAGCGGGATCGAGCTGACGACGATCCACCGGGCCAAGGGCCGAGAGTGGCCGAAGTGCACGTGTTCGGCGTCGAGGAGAACCAGCTCCCACACCGGCGCGCGCTCGACGTCAGCGCCGAGGAACGGGCTGCGGGCGAGGGGATCGAGGCCGAGCGCCGGCTCGCGTACGTCGCGTTCACGCGCGCGATGCAGACGCTCGTTCTCCACGCGACCGAGAAGGCGGCGAGCCGGTTCTTGACCGAAGCCGGACTGCCAGCTCGGCGATCCCGTTCGAGCTGCCGGTCACGCGTCGGCGGGTCTCCTCCCCGCGGCTCCCGAAGAGCGGTGGGTCGCGGCCCGGTGGCCGGGGTGCTCGAGGAGGCGCATCGCGTCGGACTCGCCTACGCGCTGCGGACCGCACCGCGACGCAGCGTGGCGCTCGAGGCCGCCTCGGCGGCGCTCGAACATGGACTGGTCGGGCACGCGACCGCCTCGGACCGGATCACGGCGGGCGAGCTGCTCGCCGCGATCGAGCAGCTTGGCGCGTCGGAGCGGGCGCAGGCGCTGAGCATGGCCGCCCTGCGCCGCGGCGGCGATGAGCTCGTCGCGGAACTCGGCTCGCGGCAGCGGAAGCGGCTGGTCGCCGCACTTCGCAGGTTTGCGAGTGTGCCGTCACAGTCGTCCCGAAGCGCCGCCGATGGCGCCCGGGGTCGACGTAACCGCCTGGTGTGACCGGTTCTACGGACCTCCTCATCTCCGCTGTGGGCGCTGCCGCGGCTGGACACTGATCGCACGCGACGAAGCTTTTGCCTCACTCGCCCTCATCGCCGGGGTTGCAGTCGATCCCTGACTCCTCCAATTTGTCGAGGTCGACGAAGAAGATGTTCTGACAGATCGATTCGGTGACCTCGCCGACGATCGCCGCGGCAACCTTGAGGTCCCGACGTGAGTGCCGGTGCTTGATGTCGGTGAGGACGCCCGCTCTCAGCTCGTGGGCTACGGTCGGGATCGGAGCCGCGTCGGGAGCACTTCGTCCCGACGCCTCGAACTCGACCATCTGGCTGATCATCTGGCTGAGAACAGCGCCACACCCGAGGAGCTCTGTGACGAGCTCCTCGACCGCGCTGTTGGCTCGGTGCGAATCGGTATGTGTGGCCATACCACTAAGAGGCCCCAGGGACCAGGTTCTCGCCCCCCCCTCATCTCATGCGGAGGTTCATGGACCCTCTGGGCGTTAGCTCAGATCGCGGTGTTCGATTTCGGGTGCCCGCGTGGGCGACGGCTCGCGTTAGACAATATGGATTGACGGTCTGTCCGTGGATTGACGGTCTGTCCGGCCCGCGGTGTAGAAAGGGCCGGTCCCCCCACGCCGGTCGTGGGGTGAAATTTATGCCGCGCGGCTCCACCCGCGCGGCGGCCCACAATCGCATAGGAGGAGCCGGCCATGGCGAAGGCTAGAAGTCTCGTCGGTCTGGATGTGCACGCGACGAAGGTCGTCGCGGCGGTGCTTGATGCTGAGACGGGACAGTTGCAGACGTTCGCGATGAGCGGCGAGAGCACGAAGGCGGCCGCGTTCTGCGCGGGGCTGCCACGGCCCGTGCGCGTCGCGTACGAGGCCGGGCCGACGGGCTACGGGCTTGCGCGCGAGCTCGCCAAGCGCGGGGTCGAGTGCATCGTCGCGGCGCCTTCCAAGATCCCGCGCGCGAGCGGGGATCGGGTGAAGACGGATCGCCGTGATGCCGAGCATCTGGTCCGGCTGCTGCTGGCCGGCAAGCTGCACGCGGTCCGGGTGCCGGGCGATGAGGAGGAGGCGTTGCGTGACCTGGTCCGCGCTCGTGACGCTGTGCGGATGGATCTGATGCGCTGCCGGCATCGGCTCTCGAAGCTGCTGCTGCGGCGCGGGATCCGGTTCGACGACGGGGCGGCGTGGACGCAGCGCCACCGCGACTGGCTGGGGACGGTCACGCTGGAGTGGCCGGCGGCGCAGGCGACACTGCTCGACGCCCGCGGCGCGACCGCCGCGCTCGCGCACCGTCGCGAGCAGCTGGAGCGCGAGCTCGTCGGACTGCTGCCGAGCTCGCCGTGGGTCGTGCAGGTCGGCCGGCTGCGGTGCCTGCGCGGGGTTGACACGCTGACCGCGGTCGGGCTGTGCGCGGAGATCGGCGACTTCGAGCGGTTCGCCCGCGCCGAGCAGCTGATGAGCTACGTCGGTCTGGTCCCGTCCGAGGCAACGACCGGGCAGCAGCGCCGGCTCGGCGCGATCACAAAAACGGGATCCGGGCACGCGCGGCGGCTGCTGGTCGAAGCGGCCTGGCACTACCGCTCCCGCCCGAGCATCGGCCGTGCGCTCACCGACCGCCAGGAGAACCAGCCGCCGGAAGCGATCGCGGTCGCATCGTCAGCCCAGCGGCGACTCCACCGCACCTAGACACGCCTCGAGGCTCGCGCGAAACGCCGCACGATCATCGCCGTCGCCGCCGCTCGCGAGCTCGCCGGCTTCGCCTGGGCGATCACCAGAATCGAGTAACCACAAGCCCACACACATCGCCTATCCCGTCGGCTGGGTCGGTGGCGGCCCGGCAACGCGCGGGGAACCCACGAGCTAACTATGAGCAACTCCTTTCGAGATCTTCACGCGTATCTTCATGCTGTCTGTTCATTGTTCATGCTCACGAAACCTAATATCTAATTACAGACGGCTCCGTGTCCGGCGCGCCGGAGCGGACCCCGTGATTGGCCTCTAAAGAAATCAATCGATCGTGACCTGCCCCACCTGGGGCTACAACAGGGCGCGTCAATCAGGCGCGGCGTCAGCGGCCCGACAATCACCGAACTGTGACGACCTGTTCCACGACGGTGACGACTCTGCACCGAGTCAGTGACACAGAGGCGGTGGACGACTGGACGCGGTGTACGGTCGAGCCGTGGCAAAGCTGCTTGACCGGCGCACCGCGATCCGGTTCTTGGAGAACGAAGGCTGGAAGCGAACCACCGGCGGCAAGCATGTGGTGAAGATGGTCAAACCGCACCGCCGGCCGATCACCCTCCCGCACCATCATGGCGAGTTCTATGGCAAGGGTCTGTCGGCAGCG